>JACKDR010000003.1 GCA_020633495.1 Kofleriaceae bacterium
CGGTGGCGTCGTCGCCGAGATCGGTCGAGCGCCACTTGTAGGCGGCGGCGGTGAGATCGCGCGGCCGCGGCCACAGCCACGGCGCGGCGGGGCCGTGGCCGTCGCCGGCGGCGCCGTGGCAGGGCAGGCAGCGCTGGTCGTAGAGCCGCCAGCCCGGCAGGTCGCGGGCGGCGACCCGCGGCGCGACCGTCGCGGTCGCGACCGGTGGTGACGGCGGGCGCGGCGCCGCCTCGGCGACGACCGTGGCCAGCGCGGCGCTCGCGACGAGCGCCGCCGCGACGGCGTGGATGCTGCGCACGGGCGAAAGGTGCCTCAGAGCCCTCCCGAACGCCAGCCGCCCGGGGGCCCGGCCCCCCTTCCTTTATCGGCCCAGTCGGGATAGGAAGGCCGATACCCGGTCGCCCGTTGGGGGCGCCAGCAGGAGCTCCATGATCCGCACCGCAGTCCTCGGCCTCGGCTCGTACGTCCCCGATCGCGTCGTCACCAACGACGACCTGCGCCACATGGACAGCAAGCACGTCCTCCAGGAGGAGGTGCTGACCGAGACCAACGACGCCTGGATCCAGCAGCGCACCGGCATCCGCGAGCGCCGCTACGTCCCCAACGACGGCTCGGTCGGCACCAGCGACCTGGCCCTCGAGGCGTCGAAGCGCGCCCTCGCCGACGCCGGCGTCGACGCCAAGGACGTCGACTGCATCATCCTCGGCACGCTGTCGCCCGACATCCACTTCCCGGGCACCGCGGTGTTCCTGCAGGACAAGCTCGGCATCGCCGGCGAGGGCAAGGGCACGTCGTGCGCCTGCTACGACATCCGCCAGCAGTGCTCGGGCTTCGTCTACGGCCTGCAGATGGCCGACGCCTTCATCAAGGCCGGGATGTACAAGCGCGTCCTGCTGGTCGGCGCCGAGACCCACAGCCACTCGCTGGACTTCTCGACCCGCGGCCGCGACGTCATGGTGCTGTTCGGCGACGGCGCCGCCGCGGTCGTGCTCGGCCCCCAGGAGACCGACGACGCCCGCGCCGGCGTGCTCTACACCGACTGCCGCGCCGACGGCAGCGGGGCGTGGAACCTCTACCTCAAGATCTTCGACATCAAGAAGGCGCCGTACCTCGGCTACGACACCCGCGACCCCGAGTTCTACAAGGACGTCCACCCCCAGATGGACGGCAAGCGGGTCTTCCTGCACGCGGTCCGCAACATGGTGGTGTCGTCGCAGCAGGCGCTGGCGCGCAGCGGCCTGACCTGGGACGATATCGACTGGTTCGTGCCCCACCAGGCCAACCTGCGCATCAACGAGAAGGTCGTCGAGGTCGCCGGCATCCCGCCCGAGAAGGTCCTCAACACGATCCAGTTCTACGGCAACACCACCGCCGCGACGGTGCCGCTGACGATCGACCACTGGCGCAAGGAGGGCAAGGTCAAGAAGGGCGACCGCGTCCTGGCCACCGTCTTCGGCGCCGGCTTCACCTGGGGCAGCGCGATCTTCCAGGTCTGAGCGACGGCCGCGGCGCGCGGCTGGCTACAGCGCATCTCACAACCAGGTCGCGCCGCACGCTTCGCTCACGCCGAGCGGAGCCCGAGCGGCGAAGCCGCGAGGGCGCAGTCGAGGCGGCGGGCAGCGGCGGGAACCCCGTCGGCGATGGCGGACCGTCTCGGCGCCCGACCCCTCGACTTCGGGGTCGCGGCTCCGCCGCTCCCCCTCCGCTCGGGGTGAGCGAGGTTGTGAGATGCGCTCTAGCCGCGCAGGCGCTTCGACAGCCGCCGCGTGATCGCGTGCAGCTCCTCGATGCCGAGGAGCTGGCACGCCACCGCATAGACCACGGCGCCGACCGCGACCGAGCCCATGGTCTCGATGACGCGGGCGAGGGTGCCGCGGTGGCCGACGACGTGGTCGAGGCCGTGGGCGCTGCCCCACACCGCGGCGCCCATGATCGCCGCCGCGATCACGATCCGCAGCAGGAACGCGATCAGGTGGCCGTGCGGGACCGCGGCGATGCGCCGGTGGAACATCGTGTACAGGATCGAGAAGTTGAGGACCGCGGCCAGCGCGGTGCCCAGGGCCAGGACCCGGTAGCCGTAGATCGGGTGCAGGATCGCGTTCGACGTCACGTTGCCGATCACCGCCACCACCGACGCGGTCACCGCGATGCGGGTCAGCCGCGCCGCGTAGAACGCCGGCGCGATCACCTTGACCGCGGCGTAGGCGACCAGGCCGATGACGAAGAAGTCGAGCGCCGCCGCGGTGGCGGCGGTGTCGGACGCGGCGAAGCGACCGTGCTGGTAGATGAGCCGGATGATCGGGACGTCGAGGAACAGCAGCCCGACGGTGGCCGGCACGGTCAGGAACGCGACCAGGCGCAGGCCCTCGACCAGGTGCCGCGACATCGCCGCGGGATCCTCGTCGGCGGCGGCGTCGGCGTAGCGGGTGGTCGAGACCGTGCCGATCGCGACGCCGAAGACGCCGATCGGCAGCTGCAGGAACCGGAACGCGTAGTTGAGCCACGACACCGCGCCCGGCTCCGACGACGCGAACATCGTGTTGACGAAGACGTTCACCTGCACCGCCGCGACGCCGACGATCGCCGGCGCCATGACCAGCGCGACCCGGCGGACGTCGGGATCCTTGAGCGCGAGATCGAGGCCGAGGCGCGGCCGCCAGCCCAGCCGCCACAGCCCGGGCAGCTGGATCGACAGCTGGGCCAGGCCGCCGAGCACGGTGCCGGCGCTCCAGCCGATCGCGACCCAGCGGCCGTCGACGCCGCTGGCCCACAGCGCGACGCCGACGCTGATCGACGCGACGTTGAACAGCGCCGGGGCCAGCGCCGGCGCGGCGTAGCGGTCCTGGGCGTTGAGCATGCCCATCGTCACCGCCGACTGCGACACGATGACCAGGAACGGCAGCATGATCCGGGTCAGCTGCACGGTCAGCTCGTGCTTGCCCGGGGTGTCGCGGAAGTCGCCCGCCATGGCGTCGACGATCTGCGGCGCGAACAGCGCGCCGACCAGCACGACCAGCCCGGTGATCACCAGCAGGTTGCCGGCGACCCGGTTGCCGAGCCGCCACGCGCCGTCGCGGCCGTCGCGCTTGAGCGCGGCCTTGAACGCCGGCACGAACGCCGCCGACAGCGCGCCCTCGGCGAACAGGTCGCGCAGCAGGTTGGGGATCCGGAACGCGACGTTGAACGCGTCGGCCATGCGGCCGGCGCCCAGCAGGGCCGCGAACAGCTGCTCGCGGACCAGGCCGAGCAGGCGCGACAGCATCGTCGCCAGCGAGATCAGGCCGGCGGCGCGACCCAGGCGCGGCTTGGCGGCGCTCACCGCAGGCCTTGCCGATCGAGGCGCTCGATCCAGCGCCGCGCGGCGCCGGCGCGCGGCGCCAGCGCGCGCAGCGCGGCGTGGTCGTCCTTGCCGCCGCCGGCGGCGAGGCAGCGGGCGGCGTCGACCAGCGCGCCCTCGGGCACCGCCGGCAGCGGGCCGCGGAAGATCGCGCGCAGCCGGGTGGCACCGGCGTCGCCGAGGACGCCGGTGATCGTCGCCACCGTGGCGGGCGCGGTGTCGAACGCCAGCTGCGAGCACAGCGCCTGGGCCGCGGCCAGCGCGACCGCGGGGTCGGCGTCGCCGGCGATCGCGTCGCCGAGCGCGCCGCGCCAGATCGACGGCGCCGGCTGCGGCGCCAGCTCGGCGGCGGCGCGGCGGACCTCGGGATCGGCGTCGGCGAGGTAGGCCGGCAGGTCGTAGCCGGCGCCGGGATCCTCGTCGGCGGTGGCGCCGCGGGTGGCGGCGAGGTGGGCCGCGGTCTCGAGCGCGTGGACCCGGACGTCGGCCCAGCGATCGGGGCGGGCCGCGACCGCGAGCCACGCGCCGTGGGCGAACGCGAGGACGTCGTCGGCGACCTCGTGGGCGATCGCGGCGTCGCCGTCGAAGTCACGGGCGATGCGGACCGCGGCCAGCGCGGCGGGCGCCGCCAGCGACCGGTCCCAGCCGCCGGCCCACACCGCGAGCTCGTCGAGCAGCTCCCAGGCGTCGGGGACCAGCGGCGCCGCGGCGATGCCGGCCACGACGTGGGCGCGATCGTCGTCGCGCAGCAGCTCGGCGACCGCGGCGGCGCCGGCGGCCCGGGCGCGGCGGCCGACCTCGTCGAGGTCGCCGCGGTCGTGGGCGCCGACCACACCCGTGGCCGGGCCCGACAGGACGGTCGCGAGCAGAGGCAGGACGGCGGCGCTCAAGGTGGCAGGTGTCCTCTAGCCCATCACCACGACATCGCGCGCGATTTTGGGGGCGAAAAAATTGACAGGGTGAGTGCGCGTTCAGTACCGTTCAACCGTTCAGGTACCTCCAGGAAGGTGGCCATGCCCGACGCACTCACCGATCGCCAGCGCGAGATCCTCGATTTCATTACGGCTTCCATCAACGAGCGCGGCTACCCGCCGACGCTCCGCGAGATCGGAGAGCACTTCGGGATCCGGTCCACCAACGGCGTCAACGATCACCTCAAGGCGCTGGAGAAGAAGGGGCACCTGCGGCGGGAGGACCTCAAGTCGCGGGCCATGCGCCCGACCTCCATGCTGCCGTCGTCCGCGGGAGCGGGCGCCGACGTCATCCCCATCGACCGCAAGCTGGCGCGCGGCACCGGGACCATGGGCGCGGTGGGCAACGTCGAGATGCTGCAGAGCAACGACGACGACCTGGTCGACATTCCCATCCTCGGCCGGGTCGCCGCCGGCCAGCCCATCCTGGCGGTCGAGAACGTCCAGGACACGGTGCGCATCGACCGCGTCATGGTCGGCGGTCACCGCGAGGTCTTCGGCCTGCGGATCGTCGGAGAATCGATGATCGACGACGGGATCTTCGACGGCGACTACGTCTTCGTGAAGAAGACCCCGGTGGCGCGCAACGGCGAGATCGTGGTGGCGATGATCGAGGGCGAGGCCACGGTCAAGCGCTACTACCCCGAGGGCGACCACGTCCGGTTCCAGCCGGCCAACGCCAACATGCGGCCGATCATCGTCAACAAGGCGGACTTCAAGCAGGTCGACATCATCGGCATCGTCGTCGGGGTCTATCGCAAGCTGTAGGCCGCGCCCCGCAGCGGGGCGCGCCGCCGCCTGGTCGACCCGGCGGCGCATCGCCGGCGGCCCGGTGACCGGGGTGGCGGCGCGCGGCGTGGGGTGGGGCGGGTCACGATCCTGCCCGTCGCGGCCCGGACCCGGGTGCGACCCGGCGCGCCCGCGGCGTGCGACCGCGGCCGGCGGTCCCCGTCGGGGGAGACAGCCGGAGAGAGAAATCACCGGGCAACCTTCGGGGGCCTGCGCACGTACTATCTCCCGTGCCACACTGAGCCCGCGTGCCCCGCAACCGTAGATACCGACAGGGCTGGGTCCTCGTGCCCACCCTGGCGTTCTCGGCCGCCTTGCAGGGGGGCGCGCTGGCGGCGTACCAGGCGCTCAAGCCGGTGCCGCCGCCGCACCTGACCGTCAAGCTCGACGCCGCCGCGCCCCGCGGCACCGACGTCGTCCTCATCAGCGACGTCCACGGCCGTCGCATGGGCACCTGCGACGGCGACTGGCGCGCCTGCCGCTTCGAGGTCGCGCGCGGCACCGAGCTCACCCTCGACGCCATGCCGGGCGAGCACTCGACCTTCGAGGGCTGGGACGGCTGCGAGCCGCTCGACGGCGACGTCCTGCGCTGCCGCATCACCCTCGACGCCACCCAGAAGGTGTCGGCGCGCTTCGGCGAGCAGCCCGACGAGGTCGACGTCGCGATGGTCGAGGAGCCGCTGCCGGTCGACCAGATCGAGCTGCCGCCGCCGCTGCCGGTGCCGCCCAAGCCCGAGGAGATCGACGCCGAGAAGCTCGAGGACCAGGCGCTCGAGGTCGCGGTCGTGCCGCCGCTGCCGCCGGAGCTGCTGCCGCCGCCCAAGCCGCCCGAGCCCGAGGCCGTCAAGCCGCCGGAGCCGGTCCAGCCGCCGCCGCCGTCGAACATGCGGATGGTCGAGGTCCCCGACGAGAACGAGGTCGACAAGGCGCCCGACGACGCGACCCACCTGTCCGACAAGAACCGCGACGTGGCCGAGGAGACCCGGGCCACCGAGACCAACCTCGACAAGGAGATGAAGGGCGAGGCGGTGGCGTCGAAGGAGAGCGACGACACCACCAGCGAGGAGATCGGCGGTCCCGACGACCAGATCCACCAGAACGAGGACACCGAGGCCCAGACCGACGAGCGCGTCGAGGCCAGCGATCACTCCGGCACCGAGGAGACCGCCAGCGGCGCGATCACCGGCGACGAGGGTGACGGCGGCGACGACGGCAAGGGCGAGAAGACCGAGCCCGGCGTCATGGCGATGCGCGACATCGAGGGCCGCGGCGGCGTCGCCCAGCAGGGCGGCGACGGCAAGCGCGAGGGCAAGAAGGGCAAGAAGGGCGTCAAGCTCCAGCTCGAGTTCGACGACTACGAGCGCATCGTCGGCACCGACAAGGCCGAGGAGGAGCGGGCGCTGGCCCGCCGCAAGAGCTCGCACAAGAAGGGCCGCTACACCCGCCGCCTCGAGGCCATCAAGAGCGCGCTCGAGAACTTCACGCCCGACATCCGGCCCGGCAACCAGACCGCGCTCAAGACCCGCGCCAACCCGTTCGCGATCTACATCGCCCGGATGCACCGCCGCATCCACGAGCTGTGGGGCTTCGGCTTCCTCGAGGATCTCGACAAGAAGCCGTCGAGCGACGCGCTCAACGACTTCGACCTCTACGTGTCGATCGAGATCTCGCTCAACCCCGACGGCAGCATCTACAAGACGATGATCGCGCACCCCTCGGGCCTGCTCGAGTTCGACGTCGCCGCGCTCGACACCGTCATGCAGGGCGGCCCGTACGAGGCCACGCCCGAGAACATCCGGTCGGTCGACCAGCGCGTCTACATGCGCTGGGGCTTCTACCGGAACTGGCGCCAGTGCGGCACGTTCAACGTCGAGCCGTACATCCTCACCGACATCCCCGGCGGCATCGTGCCGCTCGAGGCCGGCACCGAGGGTGGCGGCGGCGGCACCGCCGGCGGCGCGGGCGACACGCCCGTGACCCCGGAGCCGGTCGCCGGCGACGGCGGCGACGGCGGCCACGCCGGCGGCGACATCGGCGATCGCGAGGTCAAGTACGCCGCCAACATGTGGGTCGCCGGGTTCGCCAGCGCCAGCGTCGACCGCATGCTCAAGGTCAGCGCCGTGCCGTTCTACGGCGGCGTCGACGTCGCCGCCGAGTCGGCCCCGGAGCTGCGCCAGGTCTACGAGGCGCTGATCGTCGAGGCCGGCGCGCTGCGCGACTGGTCGGTGGTCACGCCCGCGGACTTCGCGGCGCGCACCGGCAGCCCGGTGCAGCTGCCCGAGAGCGCGACTGTCGTCCTGGTGACAACGAAGAAGGACACCTTCGGGATCGTCCTGGTCCGGACCAAGTCCGGCGACTACCGCGCCAACGCGATCCTGCGCTAGCCAGGGCGGGCTCGGTTCGGGCCACCCCGCCGCGGTCCCGCGCCGTGACGCGCGGCTCGTGGGCGCGTCACCGGGGCCCGTCCACGCCCGCTGCGGGCGCCCTCGACGGCCCGGGCCGGCGTCCATGGGCGGCCGCGTCGGGTCATCCCCCCACCGGGAGGACGATCTCCGGACAAAAAAAACCCACCGCCGGTTTCCCCCGTTGGCGGTGGGTCGGTTCGCTCGCCGGAAGCCCTACCAGGTCCCCCCCGAGCAGGCGGGACCTCCGGAAGCGTATGGAACTGTTGAACTAGGCGGTAGGCGCCTTGGAAACCTTGGCGGCGAACAGGCCCTTGGGACCCTCGACGCACTCGTATTCGACCGGTTGGCCCTGGGTCAGGGTGCGGAAACCTTCGCCCATGATCGAGGTGTAGTGGACGAAGACGTCCTTGCCGTCTTCAGCGCGGGTAATGAACCCGTAGCCTTTCGCGTCGTTGAACCACTTCACGTGTCCGTTGGCCATCGTTACTTCCTCCCCGTCTCTAGGTCCCACCAGCTCCGTACCAACAGCTGGCCATTCCGTTGAATCATGCCTGGCAGCACCGCTCAACGGGCCATTCTGAAAAACGGGATCCGCGGTGCAATGTTGCGGCGGGGCTGGATTTCGCGGTGGCCGACCGCGCCGGATGCGGATCTTTCTGCGCGTCCGCACCCGACCCGATCAGTACAGCCGGTGCAGGTGGGTGCCGCGGTAGTAGTGATCGAGGATGTCGTCGTGGCTCTTGCCGGCCTCGGCCATGCCGATCGCGCCGACCTGACACATACCGACGCCGTGGCCGAAGCCGGCGCCGTCGAAGGTGAACGACTTCGGTGCGTCGGCCGGGCCGTCGACGCGGATCGCGAACAGGGTCGACTTGAGGCCCCCGAGCAGGCGCCGGATGTGGAGATCACCCTCGGCCACCACCGTGCCCTTGGACCCCCGGATCTCGAGCTTGCCGATCCGTCCCGACGTCCCGCGCTCGGTCGGGGTCAGCGCGCGGACCCGGCCGACCTCGGGGTACTGCTTGGCCACCAGGGCGTCGAGGTCCTTGGCGGACACGGTCACGCTCCAGCGGAACCGGCCCTTGGCCTTCTTGGTCCGCCCGCACCAGTAGTGGTCGGCGTCGTCGTCCAGGAACGCGTCGAGGTTGTCGGCGTCGACGCTGGCGAACCGGGTCTTGCCGGTGGCGTCGGTGTGGCCGCGCAGCGACGGATCGGCGTCGCCGCCCCAGATGCGATCGTTGTCCTCGCCGTGGCCGCCACACGAGGCGCTGTAGCGGATGTCGGCCAGGCCGCCGCCGTCGCGCAGGATGACGATGCCGCGGGTCTGTTCGACCGCGCGGGTGGTGCGTGGGTCCTCGTGGCCGGCGCCGGCGTAGACCTGGCACTGCTGGGTCGAGCACAAGAGGAACGGGTCGGTGGTGTTGCGGTGGCCGATCTTCTCGAGCAGCTCGGTGCGCGCCGCGATGGCCTGGGCCTGCAGCGCCTCGGCCGGGGCGTCGGGGAAGATCTCGGCGGGGACCAGGCCGTCGAGCAGCTTGTCCTCGGGCACCGCGTTGACCGCGACCAGGTGGCCGTCGGCGTCGAGCGTGACGTAGACGCTGCCCCAGTAGCGGCGGGTCTCGCTGCGGGTCACCGCCTGCGAGCCGCCGGCGCCGACCGGGACGTCGTCGACCGCGACGGTCTCGGTGGCGTCGCGGGGCTGGAACCAAAGGACCGAGGGGTTGCGCACGACGGTGCCGCCGCTCTCGGCGATGATCGTGCCGGTGGGGCGGCGCACCAGGTCGCGGTGCACCGTCGCGGCGACGCCGTACTTCCTGGCGATCTTGGCGGCGCGCGCGGCGCCGCCGGGCGCGGCGCCGCCGTCGACCGCGATCAGCATCTCGCGGGTGTCGATGACCTCGCCGTCGACGCCGAACACCGCGCCGACCTCGAAGGTGCGAGGCGCGTAGCCGCGCTCCTTCCAGCGCTTGCGCTCGGCCTGGGCGCCGGTGGCGTCGTCGGGGGCGAGCCGGGCCACGACCACCCACTCCTCGATCTCGGCGGGCTGGGTGTCCTCGGCGCGGATCGTCCAGGTGGCGCCGTCGCGGGTCTCGACCGCGCTGCCGCCGCCGCCGTCGGGCCGGACCACGAGGCCGCCCTTGGCCGCGAGCGTGACGGTGTCGCGGCCGCCGACGATCTCGACGGTGACCAGCGGCAGGCCGTCGTCGGTGAACGTGAACCGGTTGGAGTAGAGGATGCGCAGCTTGTCGCCGGACGAGGTCTCGTCGGCGTGGGCGGCGGGCGCGAGGCACAGCGCCGCCGCGGCCGCGGCGACGGCGGCGAGGCTTCGTCGGATCATGGGACGAGGCTAGGGACCGGCGCCGGCGGGGGGCAAGAAAACGGCCCTCGCGGCGGCGCTGGCGGGGCCGGGCGGCCCCGCCCCCGGATCACGGCGGGTGCAGGTCGACGAGCGTCGCGCCCCAGCTGCCGGCGCGCTCGTCGGCGAGCGCGAAGCCCGCGACGTCGGGGTGCCGGCCCAGGACCGCGTGCACGGTCCGGCGCAGCGTGCCCGTGCCCTTGCCGTGGATGAGCCGGACCCGGCGCAGCCCGCGGGCGCGGGCCTCGCGCAGGTACTCGTCGACGAGGTCGGCGACGTCGGCGGGGCGGAAGTGGTGGAGGTCGAGCTCGTCGGTGATGGCGAGCTCGACCACCTCCGGCACCGCCGCCGCGCCGTCGTCGCCGTCGCGGTCGTCGTCGGGCGGCGGCGTCACTGGGCCGGCGGCGGACCGGCGGGCTTGAACGTCGAGGCCGGGACCTTGTTCACGACCGGCGGGACCGACTTGAGGAACGCGGCCAGCGCCTTGGCGTCGTCGTCGCTGAGGTTGCTCCACAGCGGCAGGTAGAAGGACATCGGGCCCAGGATCGGGCTGCCGTCGATCCTCACGCCGCTGCGCACCGCCTTGGCGATGTCGTCCTCGGAGTACTTGCCGATGCCGGTCTCGGGATCGGGCGTGATGTTGGCCGCGTAGAGCACGCCGGTGCCGAACATGGGCGGCATCTCGAACGGCATGCCGCCGGCGAACGGCCGGCTCATGTCCGGGCCCTTGTCGGTCATCGGCGTGTGGCACATCGCGCAGTGCATGATCGACGCGACGTACGCGCCCTTGCCGACCGGATCGTCGGGCACCGGCTCGTTCTTGGCCTTCGGGATCGGCCCCATCATCTCGGCCATCTTGGTGTTGTCGATGGGCTCGACCTTGTTGTCGACCGGCGGCACCGAGCGCAGGTACGCGACCAGCGCCTTGGCGTCGTCGTCGGTGATCCGGTTGTAGAACGCGACCGCCATGGGCGGTCCGACCTTGCGGCCGTCGGGCAGGGCGCCCTCGCGGATCGCGGCGATCACCTGGTCGTCGCTCCACTTGCCGATGCCGGTGTCGTGGTTGGTGATGTTCGGCGTGCGCCACTTGAAGGTGGAGCCGTCGGGCAGCTTTTCTTCCATCTCCAGGCCGCCGCCGAACAGCTTGGACATGTCGGGGCCGGTCGGGCCCATCGGCGTGTGGCAGGCCGCGCAGCCGCCGAGGTTGGCGACGTACTTGCCGCGCTCGATGACCTTGGGATCGGCGGGCGCCTTGCCGCTGTGCTCCTTGCCATCCTTGGAGCCGGTGGCCGTCTTCTCGCCGCCGCCGGTGCCCTTCCCCTCGGCCTTGCCGTGCTCGACCTTCTTGGGATCGCTGGCGGAGCCGGCCTTGGCGGGCTCCTTCTTGTCATCCTTCTTGCTGCAGCCGGCGAGCGCGACCGCGCCGACCAGCGCGAACATACCGAGACGCGACATGGGTTCCTCCACAGGTGAACTCAGCGTCCGCCCCCCCGGGCGTGACGCAGCATACGTTCGGGACGCGACATCATGCCTCACCGCGTCCCCGTCGCGCTACCCGGGCGGCCCGTCGGTTCTCTCGCGGAGCCGGCACCGAGCCTTGACATCGCCGGGGCGATCCGGTAGCCATTGCTTCCCCTCGATCTCCAAACATCTTGCGACGATGGCGGAATTGGTAGACGCGCTAGTTTGAGGGGCTAGTGGGTAAAACCGTGGGGGTTCGAGTCCCCCTCGTCGCACTAAAGAAGACGGTCGGTTGGGCGGGCGCGGCGGCTCCGGGAGCCGCCGGATTGGGGAACGGGGAACGGGACGAGTTCCCCACCGGATCCCCCTGCTTCGGACGGCTCGTCAGGGTCGTCCGCGGGCTCGACCACGAGCTCGGCCACCATCCGCCGGGCCACCCGTTCCACGGTCCCGGGCTGCACGTAGTGCTTGCGGGTCGTGTTGTAGCTGGTGTGGCCGAGCGCGGACGCGACCACGTGACCGGTCGCCCCGTGCTCGGTCGCCAGCGGATCGACGCGCTGCCCGATGCGTTGCTCGAGGGTGCCCACGATGCCCTCGAGGTGCGCTATCTCGGATGACTCGGGACCGAAGCGACATGGCCGTGCCGCCAGCGTTGTCGCGGAGGCCGATTACGGTGAGCACCGGCGACGGCGTCACGGCGACTTCTGGACGGTTGCGAATGTCAGGATTCAGAAGACTACTACTTGCTCGCAATCTCGGGACCGCCGCTACCGACCAGGCAGGCGATCGCGGCGACCTGCGACATGGTCAACTGCTGTTCGCGCAGGAGTCCGACGACGACATCCTCGAACTGGCGAAGGATCGCGGATACCTCAGCCACGTACTTGTCGAGACAACCGACGGGCAGCTGTTCCCGGTGACGTTCTACGACGCAGTCAGAGTCGCTCAGGACGTCGAAGAGGACACCGACGGCGGCCTGGTCGCGGATCCGGGCATGATCGTGCTGCGCACGCTGACGCGCGAGACGATGGAAAGGGCCGTGCGTGTTCTGTGCGAGGGAGGCTACTTCTCGCACTTACGCCCGCTCGATGGTGAAGGCAGCGACGACGACAACCCCTACGAGTGGCCACCACGTCGACGTGTCAGTGACCCTGGCGAAACGTGAGGCCAGCTGGCGCTAGCAGATCCTGCAAGCGGTGATGGGGCGTCGCCACCTTCGATGGCGTTCCCCTTGTTGGGTCGACCGACTGCTGCAGGGTGAGTTCGAGCCGATCTTGGGAAGGCGGGGTCCCTGTCTGGTTCGACACAGGCTCCTAGGCATCGCGGCCCGTGGCGACCAGGACGTGCTCGCGCTGCTCGACGCCTACCAGGCCAGCGCCGAAGTCCCGGCCGACGTCCCAGCCCCCTCGAGGTGAGCTACCTCGGATGACATGCGGCGTGCGGACCATCGCCGGACACGAGAGTGGAGCCCGTCCGCGAGTAGCGCGCCCCATCCTGGACCGGCACGCCGAGTAGGTCGTGCCCGGGCCGCTTGGGGTACCGAGCTTGTTGGATGGTAGGCCCTGTCGGCCAGAAGGCTGTCGATCGCTCTCGTCAGCTGGCCGCGGTCTCCGGGTAGCGCCACCACCAGTGACTGTGTGGCACGTTCGGGATCTCGTCCCGCGGAACCGGGGGTGCGTCGAGTCCGAGACGTCGCAGTTCCCCATCGAGCTCATCCACCGAGTCGAGATCGATCGTGCTAGCGACCGCCGTGTCGGCGTACTCATCGAGCAGGATCTGAATGGCTGACCTGCGCCAGCAGTGCATCGGCCACTCGTTCACCTCTGGATCTGGCGCCGCTTCGGTCCGGGATCTCGCGCGATCGACGAAGGTCGCGAGCTGCTTCGGATACTCGAGAAGGGCAGCGGAGGAGGCCGCCGCGAGAGCCCCAAGGCCACGCTCGTGGCAGGCGATGACCGCCGGACAGCTCGGAGCGCTGGGCGCCAGCATCGTGGACGCAGCGCGTGGCATGGTTGCGGCCGCCGACCATGTCCTACGACTTCATCGTGTACGTACGCGGCGACCAGCTTCCCGATCCGTCGCGTCTCGCGGCTGAGCTGGAAGGCTGCTCCCCGCCGGTCCGGATCCTCCCTGGGGCCGATATCCGTCAGGCCGAGGGGTTCTTCCCGGTCGAGGTGGCAGGCCGGCGGAGCGGCTTCGAGGTCTGGCGCTCACCGATCACCGGCGAAGATGTCGCGCGCCACAAGGCGACGCTCGCGAGGCTCGGTGAGCCCGACGATGACCACCTGACGATCCTCAGTACCTGCGACATGGACATGACCCTCACGTGCCACGATGCGGACGAGATCGCGGCTGCGAAGCTGGTTGCTGGTGCGCTGGCCACGCTGAGTCGCGGCTTCCTCTGCGATCCGCAGGAGGACGTGACCGTGGAGGGGCGGTACCTGTGAGCTGACGAAGCAGGGCGCGCTCACGTGTCGCCGGGCGCGTCTCGGAGCGTCGCCGGGCGGCGGCTCTCGTGGCCGGAGCGTTCGGTGAGTCGAGACCTGGCTGGCCAACCCGCGCGCACGCTGATCGAGGTCGTCGAAGTGTGCCGCCGGATCGCGGCCGGCTGCGCCGGTCACCCGCGGTTGCGGCACAGCGCCTCCAGGCGCGCGCCCAGCTCGGGCTCGAGCTCGCCCTCGCCCTCGGCGGCGAGCACGAGCAGGTTGCGGTCGCTGCGCGCCTCGCGGCGGAACAGGAACGCCAGGCGCGTCGCCGCGGCCCGTTGACGCGCCATGGCCCCGGTGTCGCCGGGCGGTGGCGGGGCGAGCTGCGCGAGCAGCGCGCTCACCTCGTCGACGAGCTCGGCCTCGAAGGGTGCGGCCACGCGCGGCCCCGTCCGGCATCCGCGCGACACCCCGGTGGCGAGGCTGCACCCGTCGCCGACGAGCTGGCAGAGCGCGTGCCTGCAGCGTGTCATGCCGCTCTCGTGTACACCGTTCCGGGGCGGATTTTCACCGTCGGAGGTCCGCCGGCGCCGTCGCGCGCGCGCCGCGCGCGGCCGCCCGAGCGGCCCGCGTGACCGCGGCGCGGAAGGCCTCGGCGCGCCGCTGCCATCAGGGCCGTGGCGTCGGGTGGTCGCAGTACTCGACCACCTCCTCGCGCCGGAACGGCGCCTCGATCACCTCGACCAGCGCCGGGTCGGTCACGCCGAGGTCGGCGATCACGGTGGCCTCGGGCGGCGCCGGCACCCCGCAGCCGTAGCCGCAGGCCTCGACCTTCTTGCGGTAGGTCTTGATCGTCGGTCGCAGGCGCACCACCGCGACGTGCCCGTCGGCGCGCCGCAGGTAGAGGTAGCTCAGGCTGACGTCGCAGCCGCACGCGCTGCCGACCAGGCAGCCCTGGCTGGCCATGCCGAGGTTGCCGCCCGGCATCCGGTACAGCTGATCACCGTCACCCTGGCCGCGGACCCGGTCGGCCACCGCGGCTGGCGGCGCCGGCGACTCCGCGGTGGCGTCGCCGGACTCCGCAGCGGCGGCGTCGCCGCCTGGCCACATCGTGTAGCGCACCGGCGTGAACGTCTCGCCGCCGAAACCCTGCTCGGCGCGCGCGACCGCGTCGTCGTACGAGCGCTGGTTGTGGGTGTCGAGCGTCGTCTGCGACGGCACCGATCCACAGCCCACCGCGGCGATCATGAACAGCAACGAGAACGAGCGCACGGTGGAGAACGCAGCACCTGGGGGCGGCTTACAGGCGGCCGGCCCACGGTGGCCGGCGCGTGACGCCCCGCGCTGCGCAGCCGCGGGGCGCAGGTGCCTTGTGCGGCGCGACCGGATTGACGATGATCGATCGACCGACCGACCGAGAATCCCATGCACGATCTTGGACCCCTGGCCACGCTCGAGGCATGGCGCGCGGCGAGCGCCGAGCAGCGCGCCGCGGTCGGGATCGCGCTCGCCGACAAGACCGGCCTTCCCGAGGAAGACCCGGTTGGCACCGCCAGATTTCGGGCACTCCGCCACGGCAGCGGCGTCACGTTGGTCGCGATTCCCGGAGGCGTCTACCGGGCTGGGCTCACCGACGCCGACCTCTACACGCTGTTCGTGCACCTGGGAGATGGCTCCGTGGCGCGGTGGGACGAGATTCGTCGCGAGGTAGCCCTGGCGTCCCCTCGCATCGCTCGCGTCGCTCCGTTTCTCTGCGCCGCGCAGCAGTGGGGTGACGAAGGCCCCGCGCGCTTCGAGGACGAGCCCTGGAACCACCCCCTGGGGTTCATCGAGGAGCACCTGCGCGCGCACCACGCGCGCCTGCCCACGGCCGACGAGTGGGAGTGGGTCGCGCGCGAGGGTGGCGCGACCCCCTGGGTCGGCGTGTCGCCTGCCGCGCTGCCCCTGGCGCCGCGCAAGATTCCCGATCTGGACTTCGGCAAGCCCAATGGCTTCGGCGTGGGCAACCTCCTCATGAGCGAGGTCGGGGAGCTCGTGAGCGACGACGAAGGACGGTCCCTTCGTGGCGGCCACGCCATGTGGCAGGACGATCTCGAGGCGATCGCGCTCCTGTGTGGCTACCGCTGGCCGCTTTCAGACGAAACGCACCTTCCGTTCCGGATCGCGTGCTCGCTCGGCCTCCCGCCGCCGGATGGCGATCCGCCGCCGCTGACGGTGCCGGATGACGACGTCGGCCGCGCGGTGCGGCGCTTCCGCGGCGGCCAGCCGTGACGCATGCAGCGGGAATCGTCCACCGTGGGGTTCCCTCGTCGCACCATCGTCACGGCCATGCCTCCCGACGCCGGCCACGACCCGTCGCCTGGTGCACGAGCGCCTGGCACCAGCTCGCCTCACGTGCGGGCTGGGTCGCGGACTTCCCGAAGCACGCGGCGACGACGGCGACTCACGCGGACAGGCGGCCGAGCATCACGACCGAGTCCTTGTCGCCGACTTCGCGCTCGATGATCGTCCAGCCGTTCCGCTCGTACGCGGGCGCGGTCACGGCGAGACAGTCGATGTAGAGGCCGGTGATGCCCCCGCGCGAGGCGATGCGCGCGGCCTCCTGCAAGATCGCCGACGCGACGCCTCGCCTGCGGTGCGACGGCGTGACGTAGACCGCGGCGACCCATGGTGAGTACTGCGGACGGTGAGCGCAGTCGTTCTCGATGACCGAGCAACTCGCGACGGGGACGCCGTCCGCCAGCCCGACGACCGTGTACGGCACGCGATCCGCGGACCGAGTGCGTGCGGAGCAGGTCGATCACGAGCGTCGGCGTTGGCGTGCGCCGTTGCCACCGCTGCTCCCAGATCCACGACCCGACGGTGGTCCGGTGTTCGGGACCATCGGACAGCTGCCTGGTCTCGATTCGCATCGCCCGCGGAGGCTACTCGATGACAGCGGCGATGAGGACGGGATCGCGTGATGGACGGCCTTGCCACGGAAAAGACGCTCGGCCGCGGCGCGCCCGCGATCTCTAGAATGGTCTCGAACGGAGGCTGACCGTGTCGAAGGCTGCTGGGCTGTCGATGGCGATGCTGCTGCTCGGCTTGGGCGCGTGCGCGACGGACGGCGCGTCGGAGGCGCCGTTCACCGACCCGCCGGTCGCGTACTCGATCGGCGTCGGCGCGCAGCCGGGTATCGAGCTGCGCGTGGACGGGGCCGTGAGGTCCGACCCGACGCCGATCGAGCTGGCGTACCCGGACGTCGAGCGCGCCGCCGCGGCGCCCCTGATCCATCTCGAGACGATCCGCGACGGGACCGTCGCGGACGAGATCTGGATCGGCTTCGGGGCGTGCGCGGCGAGCTGCGCGGCGGCGCCGGAGGCCGGCTGCGACGGTGTCGACGTCACGCTCGAGTCGGTCGCCGTCGAGTACGACGACGGCGGCGTCTTCCTCGGCGGGGCGGCGACCGCGCGCGCGTGGCGAGGGACCGGGTGTCTGCGGTGCGAGTTCGTGGACCGGCGCCTGTCGTTCGTGGCCTGTCCGTAGCTGCTCCGTTCGTCGCGGCACCACGCCGGCCCCGGCTGCGGCCGGATGTCGCGTGCTCCGGCCGAGGCGCCGCGGTCGTCGTTCAAGCGTGAGCGCGAACGAACGCGGCGCCGCGCCGACGGTGGGCGTGGCCACCGCTCGGTGCCCGGCGTGAGCGCGCGCGTCGAGACGCTCGCGATCGTGCGCGCGCAGCGGGCGACCGCGGGCGGCGGCGACCGAGTGCCACGCGTGCGGCTGGCTGCCCTGGTGGCGCGGCTGCCGGGGTGGCGCGCCGCGCTGCCCGACGACGAGGGCTCGGCGACCGGCGGGGCTCGCGGTGCGGTGGCGCGAGGCGGCGGTGACCTCGGTGGGCTTCGAGCTCGAGCGGTGCGCCTGCGCCCCCGAGCGGCGCCGGCCGCGACGCCGATCCTCGACGGCGAGGCCCGCGGCGCCAGCTCCGCCGTGCTCGCGCTCGCCGACGCCGCTGCGCGACCAGCGTCAGGTCCTGGTCGCCACGCTGCGCGCAGCCCGCTGAGACGCGCGCCGGGACGGTGTCGCGCGCGCCGCGGCGGCGCTCACTCCTCGATGACGCAGAAGCCGTTGCCGAAGGGATCGCTGCAGAACGCGGTCGGCATCGGGCCCTGGGTCCGGAACTCCTGCTCGACGGCGCCGCCGCCGGCGCGGACGCGGTCGAGCACGGCGTCGAGGTCGGCGACGTGGAGATCGAGGTGCACCGGGGTCCAGTGGCGGGCGTAGCGGCGCTCGTCGGCGCCGGCGAGCGAGCTGCGGGTGCCGGCGGGCTTGGCGTGCATGCAGACGATGACGTTGTTGGCGTCGACGATCGCCATCGTCGGGAACGGGCGCGCGGTCTCGACGAAGCCGAAGACGTCGCCGTAGAACCGCAGGCCGGCGTCGAGGTCCGGGACGTCGATGCTGACGTGGACCCGGGTCCGGGCCGCGTCGCGGGCGTCGCGGGTCACGGCGCGTCGCCCCAGCCGCGCTGGCGCTCCAGGCGCTGGTACGACGCCTCCATGCCGTGCTCCATGCCGGTCGCGAGCATCGCCTTGCGGGTCTCGGGGTCGGGCAGGCTCATGCGCATCGTCATCATCGTGCCGTCGCCGTCGGCGACGAACGTGGTCACGACGTGGTTGTCGGGGGTCGGATCGGGCAGGTGCATCCGCTCGACGTGGACGATCCGGTGCGGCGGATCGAGCTCGACGAGCTCGCCGGTGAGGTAGAAGCCGTGGCCCTTGCCGTCCGCCCACTCGTACCGGATCGCGCCGCCGGGGCGGGCCTCGATGCGGCAGACCGGCATGGTCCAGCCCTCGGGGCCGAGCAGCCACTGCTGCACGAGCTCGGGATCGGTGTGGGCGCGATAGACGGCGTCGGGGGGCGCGGCGAACCGCCGCGTCACCACGATGGTGCGATCGCCCTCGGTCGCCAGGGTCAGGTTGCTCGAGTTGCTCACGGGTCACGGTCCTTTCTGGTCCTCGGTGGGGTCGCCAGCAGGCGATCGAGGCGGCGGTAGTTGTGCTCGAGCGCGTCGCGGAGCCGCGCCAGGTACGCGTCGAGCTCGGCGAGCCCGCCGGGCGCGAGCCGGCACGGCCGGGTCGTGCCCTCGACGCGGCGGACGATGAGGCCGGCGTCGGTCAGCACCTTGAGGTGGCGCGAGATCGCCGGCTGCGAGATCGGGAACGGCGCGGCCAGCTCGTTGACCGTGGCCTCGCCCTGGGCGAGGCGGGCGAGGATCGCGCGCCGGGTCGGATCCGCGAGGGCCGACAGGGTCGCATCGAGGGTCGGCGTCGAGGGCACGCCCTGTATATAGATCATTCGTTATATAACTGCAAGCGGATATATAGAGGACGCGGAGCTCCCGGAGCCCCGCCCACCACGGCACGGCCGGCCGGCGCGGGTGTCGGTGGTCGACGTCGTGAGCTCGACGTCTCGAACGACCAGGGCGGCAGGGTCGCGCCATCGAGGACGGGCACCGGTGCGCGATCGAAGGTGTTGCAGACGCCGGCGCTGGCCCAGACGTGGCCGCCGGCGACCTGGAACGGCGCGAGGCTCGAGCGCCCGCCTACGGCGTGATCTCGTCCGCGCCCATGTCGGCGCGATCGCCCTGGGGCCGGGCGTCGCCGTCGATGTCGACGGTGTCGGTGGCCGCGGGATCGGCCACGTCCTGGGCCGGCGAGCCGGCCATCAGGTGGAAGTCCCGGGTCGCGGGGTCGACGAACAGCGGATCGGCGTTGATGTTGCCGGTGCCGGCGACGGTCTGCGGGCCGATGTCCGAGTAGCGCCAGCTGCAGTCGGCGTCGTCGCCGATCTGGGTGCCACTGCCCTGGACCACGTTGGCGTAGACGATGTTGTTCTCGAAGACCAGCGGCGTCGCGATCGACGTGCACTCGACGCCGGACACGGTGTTGGAGACGCTGCCGTTGGCGGTGATCGTGTTGAACCGCAGCTCGTGGGTGCCGACCGTCGTGATGTCGGTGATGCGCATGCCGCCGAACGTGCTGGTCAGGCCGCCGTTGAGCGCGATCACGTTGTTGACCAGCGAGAACTCGCAGCCGGTGATCAGCAGGCCGCCGCCGCCGGTGTTGGCGATCAGCGTCGAGCGGTGCATCGTCAGCGTCGACTGCGAGCACGACGCGGCGACGGTCAGGCCGCTGCCGATCACGCCGGTGAGGGTGATGCCCTCGAGCGTGACGTCGGCGCCGTTGCTGATGGTCAGGACCGGCACCGTGGACGGGCTCGGCTGCACGGTGGCACCGTCGGCGAGGATCGACACGGTCAGGCCGTCGATCGTGATCGCGCCGGTGTAGCTGCCGGGCGCGGCCTTGATGACGTTGCGGCCGCCGGTGACCTGGGCCAGGCCCAGGGCGAAGGTGTTGCAGGGCGCGCCGCGGGTGCACGTGCCGCTGCCCTGGCCGGACGCCGACAGGTAGATGACGTCGGCCTCGTCGACGCAGGCGCCGGTGCCGGTGTTGCACACCTGGCTGTCGCACTCGCTGTCGGCGGCGCAGCCGCGGCACGCGTGGCTGTCCTCGTCGCACACCGGCGAGGTCGCGTCGACGCAGTCGGTGGCGGCCAGGCACGCGACGCACGCGCCGGTGTCGAGCAGGCAGCGAGTGGCGCCGACGCGGCCGGTGCAGTCGTCGTCGCCGCCGCACACCGTGCACAGGTGGGCGTCGCCGCACACCGGGGTCGCGTCGTCACAGTCGTCGTTGCCCTCGCACTGGACGCAGGTGCCGTCGGTGCAGAACGGGCGCTCGGCGGTGCAGTCGTCGGGGCCGCCGCAGTCGGTGGCCTGCGGATCGGCGATGCACGTGTGGGACGGGCCATACGCGCCGCTGTCGTCGCAGTACGGCCGGGCCGGATCGGCGCACGCGCTGACCGCGTTGCCATCGCCGCACGACGCCGCGTTCGAGCAGCAGTAGTTCGAGTTCGTGACCTGGCACCCGGTGACGAGCGCGCCGAGGCCGAGCAGGGCGAAGAATGCGAGCGCGGACCCGGCCAGGAGGCTCGGGCCGCGGCGCGCGCGGCGTCCGTGATGGTGGCTCATGATGGTCCTGGATCGAGGGTTCGCATCGTAGTCCGATCCCTCTCGAGGGTCACGTGATCGGCACCCCGCGGTCGGTGCCGCGGCCGCGTCGACGATCGCGGTCCGCGTGCTACGGTCCAGCACCTCATCGGGGAACCGTCAGCCGCAGCACGGTTGGTGTTCGAAGAGTTGGTGCCGTCCGTGTGAACGGCACCGACAGCGGGCGCGCGTGTGCGTCGCGATCGTGCGCGTCGCGAACGCGTGGCGCGGCGTCGAGTTGTCGATCGCGATCGCGCTCGATCGCGAGGCCACGCACACTTTCCCGACGCTGCGGAAAACTCGGGCGCAATTCTTTTTCGTCCGGATCCTTGATCCTCGACGACGACGCCGCCACGCTGTTCGCCACGTGCGCAGCTTCAACGTGCTCCTCCTCGGCGCGCTCGCCTCCCTCGCGGCGTGCACCGGCGACATCACCAACCCCGGCGGTCCGGGCGGCCCCGGTGGCGACGACGACACCACGGATCCCAGCGATCCTGACACGCCGATCGGCCCACAGGATCCCGACTACTCGGCGCAGCACCCGCGCATCTACCTCGAGCGCAACCGCGATCGCCTGACCGCGGCGCTCGACGCCAACGCGCCCGGCGTCGCGCGGTTCCGCCAGGTCGTCGACGCCCAGCTGGGCGGCGCCGACACGTACAACTTCCAGGCGTGGTTCGCGGGGCTGCTCGGCCAGCTCACCGGCGACGATCGTTACTGCACGTACGCGGTCGGCTACATCGACGACTTCGTCGCCTCCGAGGAGGCCGCGATCGCGAACGGCCAGAACCCCGGCGCCGCCTTCGACAGCTACCTCGAGGTCGGCCCGCTGGTCGGCGACGTCATGCTGACCTACGACTGGTGCTACGACGCCACCTCGGCGTCGCAGCGCGAGCGCTGGCTCGCCTACGCCGCGCAGGCGGTGTGGAACGTGTGGCACCCGTCGCAGGCGACCTGGGGCGGCCGCGCCGCGAGCTGGTCGGGGTGGTCGACCGACAACCCGTCGAACAACTACTACTACTCGTTCCTGCGCGCGACGATGCTGTTCGGGCTGGCGGCGCACGACGAGCACCCCGACGCCGCCGGCTGGCTCGACTTCTTCCGCGAGCAGAAGTTCCAGGACCAGCTGGTGCCGACGTTCGAGGGTGACCTCACCGGCGGCGGCTCGCGCGAGGGCACCGGCTACGGCACCTCGATGCACCGGCTGTGGGAGCTGTACGATCTCTGGGAGGGCTCGACCGGCGAGGATCTGGCGCGGCAGACCACCCACACCCGGGCGTCGATGCTGTACCTGATGCACGCGATCGTCCCGACCCTCGATCGCTTCGCGCCGATCGGCGACCAGTCGCGCGACTCCAGCGCGTCGCTGTTCGACTACCACCGCAACTACCTCCAGGAGCTGGCCTACCTGTTCCGCGACGACGCGCTGGCGCCGCACGCCCGCTGGGTGATCGACAACTCGTCGGTGCCGGCGATGGAGCAGACGTACATGGCGCCGTACGACTTCCTGTACGGCGACCAGGCGATGACCCCGACCGCGCCCGACGATCTGAAGCGCGTCTACTACGGCCCCGGGACCGGCCACACCTTCGCGCGGTCGAGCTGGGACGCCGACGGCACCTGGCTGAACGCGATCGCCGGTCCGTACACCGAGTCGCACGCCCACCACGACCAGGGCTCGCTGATGCTCTACAAGGGCACCTGGCTGGCCTACGACGCCGGCGTGGCGTCGAACAGCGGCATCCGCCCCGAGGAGGAGCTGCACAACGTCGTCCGCCTGGTCCAGGGCGGCTCGACGATCCGCCAGCGCGAGGGCACGACCTCGGCGACCACCGCGCTGCACCGCGGCGCCGGCTGGGTCCACTGGGCCGGCGACGTCACCGCCGCCTACAACGGCAACGCGTCGGTCGACGGCGTCGTCCGCGAGCTCGTCTTCATCGAGCCCGACACGGTCGTGGTCTTCGACCGCGTCAGCACCGCGACCGGCACCCAGCAGGTCTGGCAGCTCAACACCCCGGGGCAGCCCAGCGTGTCGGGCGCCCGCGCCACGATCTCGACCGGCGGCCACACGCTCGAGGTCGAGCGGCTGCTGCCCGCCGGCGCCACGATGGCGGTGTCCGACTGGTCCGGCGACGGCGACGTCCACGGCGGCTACCGCCTCGACGACACCGTCGCGGGCGGCGATCAGCGCTTCCTCCACGTCCTGGCGGTGGACGGCAGCGTGACCTCGTCGACGGCCAGCGACGCCGGGTCCCAGCACGGCGTCCGGCTGCAGCTCGCGGACGGCCGCACCGCGACGGTCCGGTTCGAGGACGCGGCGGTCGGCGGCACGCTCGAGATCACCGGCGGCAGCAGCCCGGTCAGCGTCACGCTCGGCGCCGGCATCGACTACTGACGGCGCGCGGCCGGCGGCCGTCCGGTACGATGATCGGGGCGAGCCCGGACCGGCGGCGTCGCGCTGCTGCAGTGGCATTCGCGATCTCGGCCACGCGGCAGGGCCCGCCCGGGAACCGGCTACGTGCTCCGGTTCCGGCCGTCCCGCCGATCGGGCGAGGAGGGGAGTTCGGGCCGATGACTCGGAATCTCGACGTGCTGTGACCAGTTTGGACTCGAAACGTCGGGGATCCCTCGCAATCGGGACCTGAATCACCCAAGGGGGGTGGATTCGTGTTCTGATACACGTGACGAATCATGAGAGACGTGCAAGCACACTTGGACCGAGTCATCGCCGAGTTCATCGCCACGATCACCACGCTGGCGCGAGAAGCCGCGATGCAGTCGCTGTCGCAGGCCCTGGGCGACGCCGGCGCCAACACGCTGCGCCGCAAGGGCCCGGCGGCGGCGCGCAAGGGCGCCAAGCGGCCGGCGAGCGAGATCGACGAGACCAAGCAGCGAGTCGCCACGTTCATCGCGCAGAATCCGGGCCTGCGAATCGAACAGATCAATGCGCAACTCGGCACGACCACCAAGGAGCTGGCGCTCCCGCTCCGCAAGCTCATCGCCGAGCGCAAGGTGACGACCAAGGGCGCCAAGCGCGCCACGGTGTACTTCGCGGGCGGCGGCGGCGGCGGCGGCGGCGCGAAGAAGCGCGCGCGCTGACGCTGCGGAGCGCGCGGCGCGAACTTCGTGGTGTGGGTCGGTGTCGGGGCTTGCCAGGTTGGGGCGAGGTGCCTCGGGCGCGGCCGTTGGGGCAGATCGCCCCGCGTCGCACGGCCCTAGCTGCCCGGAAAGCGTAGGCATGCCCACGGCATGACCGATGCAGCTTCGTCGCCGCCATGAGCCGTTCCACGCCGCGATCACGTCCTCCCTGTCAGCGCGGCGACGCGTGTCCGGTGGGTGGGCGATCGCTCGCGGCGGGGACCGTGGTCGCGGGTCGGTTCCGGTGCACGGCGTGGCTCGGCACCGGCGGCGTCGCCGACGTCTTCGAGGCGGTGGACCTGCGCGGCGGCGCCACCGTCGCGGTCAAGTGCATGCGCAGCCGCTTGCGCGGCGACGCGCGGGTCGACGCGCACTACCAGGTCGAGGCCGGCGCGCTGCGCCGCCTCGCCGCCGCGCCGGTGGCGCACCTGGTCGACGAGGGCGTCGGTCGCGACGGCCTGCGCTACCTGGTGCTCGAGCGGCTGTGGGGCCCGTCGTTCGACGCCTGCGTCGCCGCGGCGTGCCCGACCGCGTGCGGCCTGGCCACGTTCGCCCAGCTGCTCGACGTCGTCGAGCGCATCCACGGCCTCGGCGTCGTCCACGGCGACCTCAAGCCCGGCAACGCGATCCTGGTCGGCGGCGACGCGGTCGCGCTGATCGACTTCGGGCTGGCGGTGGTGGACGACGACGCGGCGGCCGGGGCGCGGCCCCACGTCTTCGGCACGCCCGAGTACATGGCGCCCGAGCTGATCGACGGCGCCAGCCGCAGCGTGGCGTCCGACGTCTACGCCCTCGGCGCGATGCTGTACGAGCTCCTGACCGGGGCGCCGCCGTTCGGCGGCCGCGACGCCCGCGAGATCGCGCGGCGCGTCCTCGACGACGACGTCGTGCCGGTGTCACGGCGGGTCCTGACCCCGATCGCGCCGGCGCTCGACGCGCTGGTGCTGAAGGCGCTGGCGCGGCGTCCCGAGGATCGCTTCGCCTCGGTGGCGGCGCTGCGCGACGCGCTGCGCGCGGCGCCGGTCTCGGGCGCGGCGACGGCGCCGCGCCTGCGCGCCGGCTGGGACGACGTCCCGACCCAGCCCAGCCCGCCGTGGCGGCGTCGCGCCGGGCGCGCCGCGCTCGCGCACTGACCGGCGGCGCCCGGCGTCGCGGATCAGCCGCCGATGAACTCGCGCAGGATCGACGTCGGCGGCACGTGCTCGGGGTAGATCGTGACGAAGCGATCGAGCAGCTGCAGCAGCCGCGCCGCGGTCGTCCACGCCGGGTCGTCGCGCGGGACCTCGAGCAGGTAGCGCTGGGCGTAGACCTTGAGCACGCTGAGCTCGTAGACCAGCGAGGTGTCGACGACGGCGTCGGCGCGGTGCTGGAACGGGAAGATGTGGCGGCGCTCGCCGTCGCGGACCGACGGCCAGCGGCGGATCGTCGCCGCGGCGTCGTGGTTGCGGCCGTGGCGGTCGCGGACGATGCGGCGGATCAGGCGGACGTCGGAGGCCATGACCCGCCACAGCCGGTCGAACGGCAGCTGCGCCAGCGGGCACACGAAGACCGAGAAGCTCTGATCGCGGGGCAGCGCCGGCAGCATCGCCGGGTTGAGGGCGTGGATGCCCTCGAGCATCAGCACCTGGTCGTCGCGCAGGCGCAGCCGCGGGCCGCCGGTCGGGTGGCTGACGCCGGCGCGGAAGTCGTAGTGCGCGGTCTGCACCTCCTCGCCGGCGAGCAGGCGGGCGACGTGGTCGCCGAGCAGGTCGAGCCGCAGCGCCTCGAGCGCCTCGTAGTCGTGGTCGCCGTTGTCGGCGCGCGGGCTGGCGTCGCGATCGACGTAGTAGTCGTCGAGCGAGATCCGCACCGGCTCGAGGCCGACGACCTGGAGCTGGACCTCGAGGCGCTGGATGAACGTGGTCTTGCCCGACGACGACGGCCCGGCGATGCCGACGACCCGGGCGCCGCGACCGCGGGCGAGGATCGCGTCGGCGACCTGCGACACCCGCTTCTCGTGGAAGCCCTCGGCGACCCGGATCAGCGTCGTGATCCGGCCGCTGACGCAGGCGCGGTTGAACGCGCCGACGCTCTCGACGCCGAGCGTCGCGAGCCAGCGATCGGTCGGGTCGACCAGCGCGCGGTTCTGCGACACGATGTCGGCGAGCGTCTCGGTGACGCCGTCGGGGCGTGCCGGCCGCGCCTCCTCGGGGTAGGTCAGCACCATCGCGCCGCCGCCGTCGCCGAGGACGCGGAAGCCGGTGATCGCCGCGGCGCTGGCGACCAGGGGGCCGAGCGCCAGGGCCTGGACCCGGCCGAAGCTGCACAGCGGCACCGTGCGCTCGTGCCAGGTGTCGAGCAGGTCGGCGGCGTCGGTCCAGCCGCGCTCGCGCAGGTGCTCGCGGGCCTCGTCGACGGTCCACCACTCCTCGTGGAGCGGCGTCGCCGCCTCGGTGAGGGCGCGCATGCCGTCCTCGAGGCGCGCCGCCAGCGTCGCCAGCGAGCCCTCGACGCCGGCGACCTCGACCCGCTGGCCGACGCCGACCGAGTGGCCCATGCGCAGGGTCACCGGCGGATCGAGCCGGGCCGCGGCCTCCAGCATCAGCAGCGCGGCGCTGCGGCGCAGCAGGCGCTCGCCCTCGGGGTGGGCGGTGGTCAGCGGCTCGATCGAGCAGGTCGAGGTGATCGGCCAGCGCAGCGACGTGGCGCGACGATCGATCAGGCCTCCGACCACGAGCTTGCCGTCGATCCGCGCCGGCAGCAGCTCGCCCAGCGGCGTGCCGGTGCGGACCACGGTGATGCCGCCGCGTAGCCGCACCGGGACGTCGATGCGGCGCGGGAACGACCGATCGCGCAGCAGGACGCCGACGCTGGTGGTCATGTCGACCAGGCGGTCGGCGACCCCGGCGAGCAGGGTCTCGACCAGGCGCAGCGCCAGCGCCGGCTCGGCGTCGCGCAGCCGCTCGTAGGCCGGGCGATCGAGGCGCGCCAGCGTCAGGGGCGCGGTGGCCTCGACGGTGGCGGCGCGCGGGCGGCCCAGGATCAGGGCCAGCTCGCCGAACCAGCCCCCGGCGGCGACCCGGCCGACCTGGAGGTCGCCGCGCAGGAACCGGGCCTCGCCGGCGAGCACGAAGTACAGCGCGCGGTCGACGTCACCCTCGGCGACGACCACGGAGCCGGCGGCCACCTCGACGCGCTCGAGGTGGGCGGCGAGCACCGCGAGCCCGGGGTCGTCGAACGTGCCCAGGATCAGGGCGCGGAGATCGGCGACCGAACAGCACGGTGGGGCCACGCTCCGATCTTACGCCGGGACCCGGCGGCGAGCCTGGCGCGGGGCGTCGCGTCGCGATCATTCCGCCGTGGACCGACGGGCTCCAGTCTGGAACCGTGGCCGCGTCGTGGCCGGGTGATTCCGCCAGGATAGCGGATGGTCCGCGACGTGCTTTCCACAGGCGCGTGGACGTCCCGCCGCCCCTCGATCCCGCCGCCTACCGGCGCGCCTCGCTCGTCGCGGTGGTCGTCGGGACCGCCCTGGTCCTCATCAACCACGGCGACCACCTGTGCCGCGAGCCGGTGTGCCACCACTTCTTCCTCAAGGCCGGGCTGTCGTACGCGGTGCCGTTCCTGGTGTCGCTGTACTCGACCGCGCGGGCGACCCGAGGCGAGGGCTGACGTGACCGGCAACCGCTTCAACGGCTTCTCGACGCTCGGCATCGGCGTCGGCCTGCGCGCGCCGCACGTCGCGCACGTCGTGACCCGGCGCCCCGACGTCGCCTGGTTCGAGATCATCTCGGAGAACTTCCTCGTCGACGGCGGCCGGCCGCTGCACACGCTCGATCGCATCCGCGAGCGCTACCCCGTGGTCCAGCACGGCGTCGGCCTGTACCTCGGCGACGCCACCGGGCCGTCGCGCGCCCACCTGGCCCGGGTCAAGGACCTGGTCCGCCGCACCGGCACGCCGTGGCTCACCGATCACCTGTGCTGGGGCAGCGTCGACGGCACCTTCAGCCACGATCTGCTGCCGCTGCCGTACACCGCCGAGGTCGCGCGGCACTGCGCGCGGTCGATCCGGATCATCCAGGACACCCTCGAGGTCCCGTTCGCGTTCGAGAACGTGTCGTCGTACGCCGCCTACCGCGAGTCGACGATGACCGAGTGGCAGTTCGTCACCGAGGTCGCCGAGCAGGCCGACTGCGGCATCCTGCTCGACGTCAACAACGTCTACGTGTCGGCGGTCAACCACGGCTTCGATCCGCTCGCCTACCTCGCCGGGATCCCGGCCGAGCGGGTCGCGCAGATCCACGTCGCCGGTCACGCCCGCCACGACGCCTTCATCATCGACACCCACGATCACCCGGTCGCGGACCCGGTCTGGGACCTCTACGCCGCGGCGATCGCGCGGTGCGGCGCGACGCCGACGCTGCTGGAGTGGGACGCCCGGTTGCCGTCGTTCGCCGAGGTCCACGCCGAGGCGCGCAAGGCGGCGGCTCACGCCGGCCGCGGCGCGGAGCTCGCGCGTGCCGGGTGACGGCGCGCTGGCGGCGCTGCAGCGCCGGGTCGTCGCCGCGCTGCGCGAGCCGATCGGCGGCGCCAGCCGCGCGCGCACCGACCTGCCGCCGCGCGACGTCGCGGCGTCGGCCGCCTTCGTCGCGACCGCGAACGACCTCTTCACGCCGTCGTCGGCGCTGACCGCGGTCGAGCGCCTCGAGCTCTACCACCGGCAGTACTGGTACCGGCTCCTCGACTCGATCGCCGAGGACTTCCCGGCGCTGCGCCGGGCGCTGGGCCGCGTCGGCTTCTGGGACCTGGTCGAGGCCTACCTGGAGGCGACGCCGTCGCGCAGCTTCACGCTCCGCCACCTCGGCGCCGGGCTCGCCGACTTCGTCGCCGCGCACCCGGAGCGCGTCCGCCACCCGGTCCACGCCGAGGACCTGGCGCGGCTCGAGTACGCGCTGTGCCTGGCGTTCGAGGCCGGCGCGCGGCCGGCGGTGGCGCCCGAGCGGCTCGGCGACCTCCGCCTGGCGCTGCAGCCGCACGTGCAGCCGCTGGCGCTGCGCACCGCCGCCGACACGCTGTGGCGACGCGCCGACGCCGGGCGGCCGCGCGGCCGCGTCGCGCCGCCGTCGCCGACGCCGTCGCGCCACGTCGTGGTCTTCCGCGACGACCTGGTGCCGACGCTCGAGCGCGTCCACGTCGGCGCGTACGCGATCCTCACCGCGATCGCCGGGACCGGATCGCTCGACGCCGCGATGGCGCGGGTCGCCGAGGCCGGCGTCCTGCCGCGCCGCGACGCCGCGGCGCGGGTGACCGCGTGGTTCCAGCGCTGGATGCGTCGGGGCTGGCTGTGCGAGGCCGAGCCCGACGCCGCCGCGTGTGACCGCCGTGGTCCCACGCTGTAGCCGGCGTCGCGCACGGGCGTATCGAGGCCAGCACCCCCCACCTCCGAGGAGCCAACGATGAGCACCGATTCTGTCTTCGCACGCATGAACCACCGGATCCACGACGTGACGGGCCGGCTCGAGTGGCTGCCGCCGGTGACGATCCGGATCGCGCTGGGCATCACCTTCATCCTGTCGGGCTGGGGCAAGCTGCACCACCTGGCCCAGGTGGAGCAGTACTTCGCGTCGCTGCACATCCCGGCGCCGGGGATCCAGGCGCCGTTCGTGGCGACGGTGGAGCTCGTCGGCGGCGTGCTGGTCCTGCTGGGGCTGGCGACGCGGTACGCGTCGCTGCTGCTGACCGGCGTGATGGCGGTGGCGATCTACACGGCGATCTGGCCGGACGCGGCGAGCTGGACCGACGTGGTCGGCAGCCTCGAGGTGATCTACCTGCTGGCATTCGTGCAGCTGGTGGTCAAGGGCGGCGGCGCGGCGTCGCTGGATCACGTGATCGTGCGCCTCGTGCCCGCGCTGCAGCTCGAGGGTACGACGGCGGCGCCCGCCGCGACGTGAACGATCGATCGACCGACGTAACGGACGCGGCCCCCGCCGAGACCAGACCTCCAGCAACTCAGCAAAGGAACTTCCCATGAACCTCTCGAAGCACCTCCTCGTCGCCGCCGCCCTCACCGGCGCCCTCGCCGCCGCGCCGGCGGTCTCGCACGCCAGCCCCGTCACGTCGTCGGACGACACCGCCGCGCAGCGGATGGGTGACACCAAGGACAAGGCCGCCGACAAGGACAAGCCCGCCGACAAGGACAAGAGCTCGTGCTCCGGCAAGGACGGCTGCAAGGGCGCCGACAAGGGCGCCGACAAGGGCGCCGACAAGGGCGCCGACAAGAGCAAGGACAAGAGCGCCTGCGGCGGCAAGGACGGCTGCGGCGGCAAGAAGTAGCCCCCCTCTCACCGGCGGCGCGTCCCCCCGCGTGTCGCCACGTCGACGAGCCGTCCGACCGGACGGCTCGTCGCGTTTTCGGCGCGGGGCGTCGGCGCGTGGCTCGCCCGGCCGCGGTCGCGCGTCGCCGGGCGCGCGGTCAGGCCGCGATCAGCGCGCCGTCGAGCCAGGTCGTGACCAGCTCGACCGCGCGCGCCGCGGGGTCGTCGGCGCCGGCGAGGACCTCGAAGGCGTCGCCCAGCGGCGCGCCCGCGACGACCGCGCGCAGCGCGGCGGCCTCGTCGTCGGCGAGGGTGCGGTGGATGACGACCAGGTCGCGTCGCCACACCGCGACGGTGCGCGTGACCTCGCGGGCCGGTGGCGGCGGCGCCTCGGCCTCGAGCGCGGCCCAGGCGTCGTCGGCGTTGTGGGTCAGCGCCAGCAGCGTCGCCGTCGGCACCAGGCGCAGCCGCAGCTGCGGGAACGCGGTCGGCGGCAGCTCGGCGAGGTCGGCGCGGGTCAGCGCGTCGGCGTCGGGCCCGTCGAAGGCGTCGGTGCGGGCGCGTTCGAGCGCCGCCAGGTCGGCGAGCCACGCGGGGCCGTCGGACCAGCCGCCGTCCGCGAGGTAGCGGTGGAGAAACTCGCCGGCGTCGCGCAGCGACGGGCGGCGCGTCGGGAACGCGTCCAGGTAGCCGCGGACCATGCGCGTGAAGGTCGCGTCGCCGAGCGCCGCCGCGACCTTGGGGTACTCGGCGGCGATCGCGTCGCGGATGCGGACGACGTAGGCGTGGGCGTAGACGCCGGCCCGGACCGCGGGATCGACGCCGTCGTCGCGCAGCAGGTCGCGGGCCGCCGAGGTCGGCGCGCGACCGGTGGCGAGGTCGTGGAACAACGCGAGCAGCGCGGTGAGGTCAGCCATGGCGCTCCTCCCGTGCGGCCGCCGCGGTGCGTCGGGCGTCGCCGAGCTCGGCCACCAGCTCGTCGAACGGCGGGATGTGATCGTCGCGCTCGATGCAGGTCGCGACGGCGCCGAAGCGCCGGATCGCGTCGCCGTACAGGCGCCACACGTCGTCGCACACCGGGTGATCGTGGGTGTCGATCAGCAGCGCGCCGTCGACGCTGTGGCCGGCGAGGTGGATCTGGCCGACGCGCTCGACCGGCAGCGCGGCCAGGTAGGCCTGCCGGTCCCAGCCGTGGTTGTGGCACGACACGTGGACGTTGTTGACGTCGAGCAGGATGCCGCAGTCGGCGCGGCGCGCGACCTCGGCGAGGAACGCGGCCTCGTCGAGGTCGCCGTCGCGGAACACGGCGTACGTCGACGGGTTCTCGAGCAAGATGCGCCGCCCGAGGCGGTCCTGGACCTGCTCGACGCGGCCGACCACGTGGGCCAGCGCCTGCTCGGTGTACGGCACCGGCCACAGGTCGTGGACGGTGTGGCCGCCCAGCGACGACCAGCACAGGTGGTCGGACACGATCGCGGGCTCGATCTCGTCGCACAGCGCGCGCAGCGCGCCGAGGTAGGCGTCGTCGAGCGGATCGGTCGTGCCGATCGACAGCGACACGCCGTGCATCACCACCGGGTAGCGCTCGCGCACGGCGCGCAGGACGCGGCGGGGGTTGCCGCCGGCGACCATGAAGTTCTCCGAGATGACCTCGAACCAGTCGACGCCCGGGCACGGCTCGGCGGTCACCCGCGGGTAGTGCGCGGTGCGAAGGCCGAGGCCGTGGCCCAGTCGGGGGAACACGGGGCGCCGGCTCAGTTCGACGCCATGACCGTGCCGCCCTTGTCCTTGCAGTCCTGCTCGGACTCGACGTTCACGAAGCTCTGGCCCTTGCAGCCGTTCTGCCCGGCGCACGCGTTGTTGGCGGTCTTGCACGCGCCGTGGCCCTTGCACTCGTTGATGCCGGAGCAGTGGACCTTGGCGGTCTGCTCGCCCATCCCGGCCATCGCCTTGTCGTCGTGCGCGGCCGGCATGTCCTTCTTGGCCGCGGTGTCCGCCTTGTCGGCGGGCTGGGTCTTGGCGGGCGCTTGCTCGGACTTGGCTTCGTCCTTCTTGCAGGCGGAGGCGAACAGGCTGCCGGCGGCCATCGCGATCAGGGCTCCATGCTTCAGCTTCAGGTTCATGACTCGGATCTCCTTGACGATTGACGACGCTGGTGGCGGCGACGCCGAGGGCCAGCGGTTCCAGGCTCGGACGACCGTTCCCGGTTGCCGACCTGTACGCTCGGGGCGCCCGAGCGTTACACACCCGGGCGTCGTCGGGGGGCGTTCCATCGTGGAAGGCGCGCGGCCGGTCGTCGTCGGCGCGTCGGCGCAGGTGCCCCGAACCACGGGCCTGACCGCGGCGCGCCGGCTGCGCCCGGTTCTTGCTCCTGGGTCCGCCGATGCCGATCACGATGGCAAGCGAGGCGCCGCCGGGCGGACCTGACCTGGCGCTGGTCGAGGCCCTGCGCGCCGGCGACGAGCGCGCGTTCCTCGACGCGGTCCGACGCCTCGACCCGATGCTGCGCCGCCTGGCCCGGACCTTCGTGCGGACCGCGGCCCAGGCCGACGAGGTCATCCAGGACACCTGGGTCGGCGTGCTCCGCGGCCTGGACGCCTTCGAGGGCCGGTCCTCGTTCCGGACCTGGGTGTGCCGGATCCTGATGAACCGCGCCCGCACCACCGCGCGGCGCGACGCCCGGCTGGTGCCGATGTCGAGCCTCGGCGACGGCGACGACGGCCCCGACCTCGACGACCACTTCACCGCCGAGGGCGCGTGGGCGATCCCGCCCGCGACCTGGCCCGACGACGATCCGGCCCGCCTGATCGAGCGTCGCCAGCTCCGCGCGGTGATCGATCAGGCGCTCGAGACCCTGCCGCCGCGGCAGCGGCAGGTCGTCGTCCTGCGCGATCTCGACGGCTGGTCGTCCGAGGAGGTCTGTAACGCGCTCGACCTGACCGAGACCAACCAGCGCGTGCTGCTGCACCGCGCGCGCGCCCGCCTGCGCGCCTCGCTCGAGATCGCGTTGACCCACCCGGAGGCCCCCACGCCATGATGACCTGTCGCGACGCCACCGCCCTGGCCAGCCATCAGCTCGGCGGCACGCCGTCGGTGCGCCAGCGGCTGGCCCTGCGGGTCCACCTGCTGATGTGCGGCGCCTGCCGCCGCGCCGCCCGCCAGCTGCGTGCCACCGTCGCGCTGCTCCACGCGATCGGCCACGACGAGCCCGGGCCGTCGGCCGCGCGCGAGGCCGCGCTGCTCGACGCGTTCCGCCGCCGAGACGGGTGAGCCGGCGACGCCGGGCCGGCACCGGGACCGCCGCGCGAGGACGCTCGCTGAAGGATCGGCGGGTCCGACGAGGAACGTCGGACCTGCCGGCACGGCACGAGGTCGTTGCACGACCGATCAGAGCGTACGAGGATTTCATCCTCACCCGCTCTGTCGATCGGCTCGCTCGCCCGCAGACGGGCTCGCAGCGCCTGCACGGAGACCGCCTCGCGCAGACGCTCGGCTCGGCGCGTGTGAGGATTTCATCCTCACCCGCTCTGTCGATCGGCTCGCTCGCCCGCAGACGGGCTCGCAGCGCCTGCACGGAGACCGCCTCGCGCAGACGCTCGGCTCCGCGCGTGTGAGGATTTCATCCTCACCCGCTCTGTCGATCGGCTCGCTCGCCCGCAGACGGGCTCGCAGCGCCTGCACGGAGACCGCCTCGCGCAGACGCTCGGCGCAGCGCGTGTGAGGATTTCATCCTCACCCGCTCTGTCGATCGGCTCGCTCGCCCGCAGACGGGCTCGCAGCGCCTGCACGGAGACCGCCTCGCGCAGACGCTCGGCTCGGCGCGTGTGAGGATTTCATCCTCACCCGCTCTGTCGATCGGCTCGCTCGCCCGCAGACGGGCTCGCAGCGCCTGCACGGAGACCGCCTCGCGCAGACGCTCGGCTCGGCGCGTGTGAGGATTTCATCCTCACCCGCTCTGTCGATCGGCTCGCTCGCCCGCAGACGGGCTCGCAGCGCCTGCACGGAGACCGCCTCGCGCAGACGCTCGGCTCAGCGCGTGTAATTCTATCGATCAGTCGAGCGCGGGCTGCACGCCCCAGCGCTTGAGCTTGCGCCACAGCGTGTTGGTGCCGATGTGCAGCGCCTTCGCGGTGGCGCTGCGGCTGCCGCGGTGGCGCTCGAGGACCATCAGCGTGTAGCGGCGCTCCAGCTCCTCGAGCGTCAGCGTCTCGTCGAGCAGCCGCGCCGTCGAGGTCGCGCCGCCGGGCTCGAGCTCGGCGGGCAGGTGCTCGGGGCTGATCTTCGCGGCGTCGCCGGCCATCACGACCGCGTGCTCGATCGCGTGCTCGAGCTCGCGGACGTTGCCGGGCCAGTCGTGGGCGTTGATCGCCGCGGCGGCCGCCGCCGACAGCGTCTTGGTGGCGATCCGGTACCTCGCGCAGGTCTTGATCACGAACTGGCGGGCCAGCGGCAGCACGTCCTCCTTGCGCTGGCGCAGCGGCGGCACGTCGACGCTGATCACCTTGAGCCGGTAGTAGAGGTCGTGGCGAAACTCGCCGGCGGCGACCATGTCGGCGAGGTTGCGATGGGTCGCCGCGACGACGCGGACGTCGACCGGCACCGACGCGGTGGCGCCGACCGGGCGGACCTCGCGCTCCTGGAGCACGCGCAGCAGCTTGACCTGGGTGGCCCCCGACATCTCGCCGATCTCGTCGAGGAAGATCGTGCCGCCGCGGGCGGCCTCGAACAGGCCCTTCTTGTCGGTGGTCGCGCCGGTGAACGCGCCGCGGACGTGGCCGAACAGCTCGCTCTCGAGCAGCGGCTCGGGCAGCGCGCCGCAGTTGATCGCGATCAGCTCGCCGCGGGCCCGCGGCGACCGGTCGTGCAGCATCCGCGCGATGCGCTCCTTGCCGACGCCGCTCTCGCCGCTGATCAGCACGGTGGCGTCGACCTGCGCGACCTTGGCGACCAGCTCGTAGACCTTGTGCATGCGCGGGTTGCGGGTCAGGTCGGGATCCTGGACGTCGTCCTCGCCGCGCAGGCGGCGCAGCTCGCGCTCGCGGCGCTGCAGGCGCCGCGAGGTGCGCCGCAGCTCCTCCTCCCGGGCCTCGAGCTCCTGCGCCAGCGCCGGCGCCTTGTACTCGGCGGCGATCCGCTCGGCCTGGGCGCCCCACTCGCGCCGGGTGCGACCGACGACGCGGCACGGGCTGGCGCCGGCGGCGGCGCACGTCTGCTCGACGACGAAGACCTCCTCGCCCATGACCGCGCTGGCGAAGCCCGAGGCGTAGCCGGCGAGGGTCCAGCACGCGGTGCCGTCGGCCGGGCCCTTGACCCGCAGGTGCTGCGCCGCCTCGTAGGAGTTGTCCCAGTGGACCTCGAGCAGGAAGTGGCCGCGCGGACGATCGACCTCGAGCCGCTGGACCTGCGCCTTGACCTTGCCCTCGTGGCCCTGCAGCGCCGGGCAGGTCAGCCACCACTCGGCGTCGCTGGGGAACGAGAACATCTCGCGGGTGGTCAGCGCGTCCCGGTAGCCGTTGGCGAAGCCGAACCGGCGCAGGATGCCGCGCGCGGCGTCGAGGCCGAGGTTGTCGATCAGCTCGCGGCGCAGGTTGCCGAACGCGTCGGCGTCCCACAGCAGCATCCGCTGGTCGCGGAGGCTGATCCGGCCCTCGGCCGGGACGAAGTCGAGCAGCTCCACCAGATCGAGATCCGCAGCGCGCATGGATGGAACGTACGTCGTCCAGACCGGAACGTTACGCGGGCGGCGCCGGAAGGCAGTCCAATCTGGAATCCCGTGACTCCAGGATGGAATTACGACGTGATCTCGAGCAGATGGAGCGTCGACCGTGACCCGGGGCGCCGGCCGCCGCGGCGCCGATCGGCGAGCTCGCCCGGAGCCAGGCTCGCCGCGCCGCCAGCGAGCCCGCCTCGCGCGGACGCTCGCCGCGGCATCGCATCGTCGTCGGAGAACGCCGGCGCCGCCGCGAGGTCGCGAGTCGTGCGGGGCCGAGGACGCGTCAGCGCACGGCTTGCGTCGCAGCGCGTCGACGGGTGAGCGATCCTGAGCCGTTGTGGTGGCGTGGCGGATGCACGCCGTAGGAACGCACGAAGGAGGTGCCCCATGACGACGTACGCGAGCGTGTGCGGCGGGCGGACTGGCCACGGCGGGATCCTGGGCAAGGGCATCGGCATCCTGGGGGTCGGCCTCGTGCTCGCGGTATCGGGGTGTGGCGACGACGAGGACGCGGCGCGGATCACCGCGCGCGAGCAGCTGTCGGCGCCCGCCAGCTTCGAGATCCAGCCGGAGCCGTCGTACGTGGTCCTGCGCGAGCGGTTCACGTACCAGGGCGAGGAGGAGCTGATCTGGGTCGAGCTGCCGATCGACGTCGGCACCCTCGCCACGGTGGCGCGCGCCGAGGCGATGAGCCTCGACGACTTCACGATGGAGTTCGCGCCGGTCGAGCTGCCGACCGACATCTTCCCGTTCGCGCTCGAGCTGCGGCACGTCAAGATGCACCTGATGGTGCCGATGACGTGCGGCGCCGCCTGGGCAACCGACGGCGAGGCCATGAGCTGCGCCGACGCCACGGTGCTCGCGGTCGACTGGACGCTCGGCGTCGGCGGGCGCGACGTCGCGCTCGACAGCCGCGTCATCGGGCCGGTCGATCTGACGATGGGCGTCACCCACGTCGGCGATCAGCTCCGGATGACGCTGGTCGGCGCCAGCCACGAGGTCGATTGGCGGTGGGGCGGGCTGGTCGTGCACGGCGACCTCGCCCTCGACCTGCGCGCCCACGCCCCGGCCGAATCGACGATGCCGTGAGACGCGGTACGGTATCCATGTCCGTCGCCGCCGCGAGGCCGGCGACGGCGGGCGGAAAGGCACACCGATGACGGTCATCGAGATGAGCGGCGCCGAGGTCGACGCCCTGCTGGACCTGCTGGAGGTCAACCTGTCCGGGCTGCGGGTCGAGATCGGGCGGACCGATCACCGCGACTACAAGCAGCGCCTGCAGAACCGGTACGACGTGCTCGAGATGGCGCGGCGCCGCTTCGAGGACATCACCCGGGCCCGCAACCTGGCGGTGCCGACCGACTGACGTGAGGCGGCGCGCCGCGCGCCGCCCCCCGGATCGGCGCGCGCGGCCGAGATTCCGGCCCCGGGAACGACTACGCTGGGACCATGCGCCGGTCCAGCCGACGCCTGCTGCTGATGGTCGCGGCGCTGCCCGCGACGCTGGTGGTGCTGGCGATCCTCTATCAGGTCGGCATGGCCCACCTCGAGGACAAGCCGCGCACGTTCTGGCAGGCGCTGGCGTGGGCCGGCGAGACCGTCACCACCACCGGGTACGGCGCCGACTCGAGCTGGACCCACCCGGTGATGCAGGTCTACGTCATCGCCGTCCAGTTCGTCGGCGTGGTCATGGCGTTCCTGGTGTTCCCGATCTTCCTCATCCCGTTCTTCGAGGAGCGCTTCGAGGGCCGGCTGCCCAACCGGGTGCCACGCGGCAAGGGCCACATCCTGATCTACCGGTGGGGGCCGGCGGTCGCGACGCTGGTCGAGGAGCTCGAGCGCGAGGCCATCCCGGTGGTGATCCTCGAGGAGAACCTGGCCACCGCGCGCCGCCTCCACGATCGCGGGCGCACCGTCGTCCACGGCGATCTCGAGGAGGACGACGAGGTCCTCGGCGACCTGACCGGGCTGCGCGGCATCGTCGCCAACGGCGCCGATCACGCCAACGCGGTGCTGACGCTGATCGCGCGCCAGCGCGGCTTCACCGGCCCGATCGTCGCGCTGGTCGAGCAGCCCAGCCGGCGCGCCCCGATGATGCGCGCCGGCGCCACCGCGGTGTTCACGCCGCGCCACGCGCTGGCGGCGGCGATCGCCGCCAAGGCGTCGGTGGCGATCAGCCCGCGGGTCAGCGGCGAGCGCCGCCTCGGCAAGGCGCTCGAGATCGCGGAGCTGCGGGTCCACCGCGGCAGCGCGCTGGTCGGCAAGACCCTCGCCGCCGCCGACGTCCGCGGCAAGACCGGCGCGACGATCATCGGCAAGTGGATCAACGGCGAGCTCGACGCGCCGCCGTCGCCGACCCAGGCGCTCGAGGTCGGCACGATCCTGGTCGCCGCCGGCAGCCGCGAGGCCATGGCCCGGCTCGGCGAGCTGACCACGCCGGTCGCGCGCCACGGCCACTTCGTCGTGCTCGGCTACGAGGAGGCCGGCCGCAAGGTCGCGCAGTTCCTGACCGACGCCGGCGAGGAGGTGCGGGTCATCCACAACGCGCCCGGCGACGGCGTCATGTTCGTCGGCGATCGCCTCGATCCCGAGCTGCTGCAGCAGGCCGGGGTCGCCGAGGCCCAGGCGATCCTGCTGGTGATGGAGAGCGACAGCGAGACCACGTTTGCCGCCGCGGTCGTGCGCGGCCTGGTCAGCGACGCCGCGATCATCGCCAGCGTCGACAACGCCGACCACGTCGCCCGCGTCCACAAGGCCGGCGCCGACTTCGTCCTGTCGATCGGCCAGGTCGCCGGCCAGCTGCTGTCGTTCCAGCTGCTCGGCGAGGAGGCGGTCCGCCTGCAGCCCGAGATCAAGCTGGTCAAGACCGCGGCCGGCGCGCTCGCCGGCGAGGAGCTGCTGGGCGCGCGGATCCGCGAGCGCACCGGCTGCCTGGTGATCGCGGTCGAGCGTGGCGACGACGTCGTCGTCGAGTTCGAGCAGGGCTTCCGGATCGCGGCCGACGACGTCGTCTACATCAGCGGCACGCCGGCGACGATCTCGACCTACTACGACACCTTCGCCGGCACCCGGGCGGCCTGAGCGGCCCGGCCCGGCCGGCGCGCGCGCCGCTCAGCCCGGCGGCAGCCACGGCCGCGGCGCCCGCAGCCGCTTCCACAGGAACGCGTGGTACGCGGCGCGCAGCCGCGCCGGCTCGGTGAGCCCGCCCGACGGCGCCAGCAGCTCGTCGGGGACCCGCGCGATCGCGGCGGCGACGACGTCGCGGTCGAGGCGCGCCGCCAGCTCGGCGTCGAGGGCGCGCAGCCGGGTGGCGCGGGCGGCGAGGGCGTGGCGATCGAGCGGCCACGGCCGGCGCGGGTGGGCCTCGGTGACGTGGGCCCAGTCGTGGGCGAACGGCAGCGCCGCGCCGTGATCGATCAGCCACAGCCGGTCGCGCCAGCGCAGCAGGTTGGGGTTGGCGGCGGTGCGGTCGACGTTCATCGCCAGGCCGTCGAGCCACGCGATCCGCGACGCGCGATCGGCGTCGATCGTCGCGAGGTCGGCGGCGGTGACGTCGGTGGCGCCGTCGAGGTGGCGCAGCCCGAGGTTCCAGCCGGCGCTGGCGGCGAGCAGGTGGCGCAGCTCCTCGTGGCGATCGTCGGTGGCGACGTCGCCGTCGAGGCGGACCAGCGCCCGCGCCGGCACGTCGAGGCCGATCGCCTCGGCGAGCTCGGCGACGACGATCTCGGCGGTGAGCGCGGCGACGCCCTGGGCGGCGCCGCGCAGCTTGACGACGTAGGCGCCGGCGTCGGTGTCGACCCGGACCGGCCACGAGCTGCCGCGGCGGTACGCGGCGCGGACGTGGCGCGCGTCGACGCGGGGGAGCGGGGCGGCGGCGGGCGGCACGCCCGGTGGTAGCACGCGCGCCCGCGACGCGGGCGGCCGCGCGCCGGGACGCCTACCGGCCCTCGTTCCGCTAGCATCGCGCCATGTCGATCCACCGCGCCGTCCCCGCCACCGAGCTGCCCGAGGTCCGGTCCTCGGCGTACCCGCCGCCGCTGCTGGCCCGCATGGGCGATCGCGTCAAGCGCCGCCTCGGCGACGCCTTCGGGCTGACCCAGTTCGGCGTCAACCTGGTCACGCTGGGGCCCGGCGGTCAGTCGTCGTTGCGCCACTGGCACACCGAGGAGGACGAGCTGATCTACGTGCTCGAGGGCGAGCTGGTGCTGATCACCGACGCCGGCGAGCAGGCGGTGCGGCCCGGCGACGTCGTCGGCTTCCCCGGCGGCGATCGCGACGCCCACCAGCTGGTCAACCGCGGCGCCGCGCCCGCCCGCTACCTCGAGGTCGGCAGCCGCCGCGACGCCGATCTCGCCCACTACCCCGACGACGACCTGCAGTGGATCGCGCGCGACGGCGACCTCCACCCGCACCGCAAGGACGGCACGCCGTACTGAGCGGTCGCGCCGCGCGGATCGCTCAGGCCGTCTCCTCGAGCACGACCTGATCCTTGCCGGCGGCCTTGGCCGCGTACATGACGTGATCGGCGCGCCGGATCAGCGCGTCGAGATCCTCGGGGGGCACGTCGAAGGTGACGCCGCCGACGCTGGTCGTCACCGCGACGCCGCCGGCGACGTTGACCAGGTGGCGCGCGGCCTCGGCGCGCAGCCGCTCGAGGATGCCGCGCGCGGCGGCGCCGCTGGCGTCGGGCAGCAGCACGACGAACTCGTCGCCGCCCATGCGGGCGACGACGTCGCTGGCCCGGGTCGTGCGTCGCAGGACGTCGGCGACCGCGATCAGGACCGCGTCGCCGCGGGCGTGGCCGTGGGTGTCGTTGACCGCCTTGAAGTTGTCGAGATCGATGTAGGCGACGGTCAGCGGCCGCTGCTGGCGGTGGGCCAGCGCCACCAGGCGCTCGGCGTGCTCGACGAAGGCGCGGGCGTTGAGCAGCCCGGTGAGCTCGTCGGTGCGGCTCAGCGCGGCCTCGCGGTCGCGGGCGGCGCGCATCGCGGCGACGATCAGCCCGACCAGCACGAACGAGCCGCCCTGCATGACCGTGTTCACCGCCCACACCGCGACGTGCGAGTACTGCTGGCCGGCCAGCTGGTTGGCGATCAGCCAGCTCGCCGCGCTGAGCGTCGCGATCGCGACCGCGGCGGCGCGGCCGAGGCGCCACGCCGCCAGGCTCACCGGCAGGTAGTACAGCGGCGAGAACCGCAGCTCGTAGCCGGTCGCGTAGTCGACCACCCCGAGCGCGACCACGCCGACGACGCAGCCGAGCATGGTCTCGGCGCGGTGGGGGACGCGGTTCCCGGCGGACGGGTGGGGCACGGGGCGCAGGATCTCCGATCGTGGTCGCCGGCCGCAAGGTAGGGCTGGGGTAGGGGCGCCGTGGTATCCACGAGCCCCATGGGTCGCGCCACCCGGAGCCTGCAGAAGCTGCTGCGCGCCAGCGAGGATCGGGTCGCGGCGTGGCTCGGCGTCACGCCCGCGCAGCGCGTCGTGATCGTCCGCGGCATGGTCGAGCCCCGCAGCGGCTCGGCGATGGGATACTGGCTGCAGCTGGGCATCGCGACGCTGCTGGCGACCCTGGGGCTGGCGCTCGACAGCACCGCGGTCGTCATCGGCGCGATGCTGATCGCGCCGCTGATGAAGCCGATCGTCGAGCTGTCGATGGGGCTGGGCACCGGCTCGGCGCCGCTGACCCTGCGCGCCGGCGCCCGCACCGCGTGGAGCGTCGGCCTGGTGGTGCTGGGCGCGGCGCTCATCACCAAGACGCTGCCGTTCCACGAGCCGACCCGCGAGCTGCTGGCGCGCACCGCGCCGAGCCTGATCGATCTGTTCGTCGCCGCGGCCTGCGCGCTCGCCGCCGGCTACGCCACGATGTGCTCGGCCAGCGACGTCGCGTCGACCGCGGCCGGCACCAGCATCGGCATCTCGCTGGTGCCGCCGCTGTGCACCGCGGGCTACGGCCTCGCCACCGGCGACAACGTCATGGCCAGCGGCGCCGCGCTGCTGTTCACCGCCAACATCACCGGCATCCTCGGCGTCGCCAGCCTGGCGTTCGTGGTCGCCGGCTTCGGCCAGGTCGACGTCGGCGAGGAGGAGAAGGCGCTCGACGACGCCAGCCGCCAGGGCGTCGCGGTCTACCTGGGGCGGCGCTGGTCGCGCCACGCCGCCAGCCGCCTCGGCTTCAGCGCCCGGCTGGTGCTGCCGCTGGCGCTGTTCGCCGCGATCTACCTGCCGCTGCGCCGCGCCGTCGGCGACATGGCCCAGCGCGCCGAGGTCCGGCGCGAGGTCGGCGCGATCCTCGCCGACGACAGCCGCCGGGTCGTGCAGTCGTCGCTCGACATCACCGCCAAGGAGGTGGTCGTGCGGGCGATCGTCGTCGGCGACGCCGACGCCGCGCTCGACACCGAGCGGCTGCTGCGCGAGCGCCTGGCCGAGCTCGGCGTGGCGTCGCCGAAGGTCTCGGTGTGGGCGGTGCCCGACGCCTCCGAGGTCAGCTCGCTCGCCGATCGCCTGGGCGCGATCCCGATCCCTGCCCCGGTGCGGCCGCCCGAGGAGGTCAGCCGCGAGCTCGCCGATCGCCTGGGCTCCGCGGTGCGCGACGCGTGGCCGGCCGGCAGCGCCGGCGAGCTGATCGCGACCTGGGTCGACTTCGGCGACACCACCCGGATCCGGGTCGTGCACCTCGGCGCGCCGCTGGGCGACACCGGGCGGGCCCTGCTGGCGCGCGCGGTATCGACGACCGAGGCGCTGGTCGTCGACGAGGAGGCGCTGCAGCCGGTCACCGCGGCGGCGACCGACGCGCTGGCCTGGCTGGGCCCGGCGCTGCGGCTCGCCGACCGGGTCGCGATGACCCAGGGCGTCCGGCTGTGCGTGACCGTGCCGGCGCCGCCGCCGCGCGATCGGCGGGGCCGCGTCGTCGGGGCGCCCGAGGACCCGGCGCTGACCACGACGCGAGCCGTGGTCGAGCGCGAGCTGGGCAGCCGGGCCCGCGTCGAGGTCGCGGTCGGGCCCGAGCTGGTCGCGACGCCGACCCGCGGCGCGTGCGCGCCGGCCGGGCCGCCGGCACCCGACGGCGCCGCCGCGCCGACCCCGGCGCCCGCGCCGTGACCGCCGCCGCCTACGGCGGCAGGAACCAGATCCGCCGCGTGTACAGGCCGCACCGGCCCTGCCACAGCACGCGATCGCCGGCGCGCGTGGTCAGCGCGACGACGCCCTGCTCGATCGACCACGCCTGGTCGCCCTCGGGCAGCGCCGCGGCCGCGGCCGCGGCCTGCAGCTGCTCGACCGCGACGTCCTCGTCGAGCGGCCGCGGCGTCTTCCTGGCGGCGACGACGATCGTGAGCTGATCGTAGGTGCCCGAGATCCACAGCAGCGTGCCCAGCGCGTCGACCTCCGCCTCGAGGACGTCGTCGTCGCTGCGCAGCTCGATCTCGGCGTGCTTGCCGCCCCGCCGCAGCTCGAGCCCGTAGATCGCGGTGGTGGCGCCGCCCGCGGCGTGCTTGTGGCCCTGGGTCGGCCACGCCACCGTGACGCCGGCGCGGCTCCGGTGGCGCCCGCCCTCGACCAGCGTGAAGCGCTCGCCGGTCGGCACCGGGTGGCCCTCGGGGATCGCGATCGGCGGCGCGGCGTCGGGCGGCGCGGCGTCGGGCGGCGCGGCGTCGGGCGGCGCCGGGGCGCGGCGTCGCGGGGCGGCGGTGGCGTCGCAGGCGCGGCGGCGTCGCGCGGCGCGCTCGGCGCAGGCGCGCCGGGATCGACGCGGGGTCCGCCGCAGCCGGCGATCGCGGCGATCGCCGCGGTCACGCCCACCTTCGAGATCCACCGCATGGCCGCGACGGTAGCACCGCCGCGGCGCCGGTCAGAGATCGAACGGGCGCCCGGCGCCGAGCTCGAGGTGCAGGACGTTGCCGAACGCCAGCTCGCCCGCGGTCAGGTCGTCGACGGTGACCGGCCCGAGCGTGCCGATCGGATCGTCGGCCGGGCCGGGCGGCGCCAGGCACGGCAGCTGATCGTCCTCGATGACCTCGAGCCGGAGGTTGCGGCCGGCGAGGTCGGCGGCGTCGAGCCGGCGGCCCGCCGGCGTCACCAGCGGCGCGAAGACGTCGTAGACGACGTCGTCGAGATCGACGTCCTCGAGGCCCTGGCCCTGGCCGGCGCAGCCGAGGAACGCGCCGCTGTCGGCGTCGAACAGGTGGACCTCGACCTCGAGCAGGCTGCCGAGGCCGTCGGTCTCGCCGGTGACCTCGATCGAGCTGACCCAGAGCAGGTCGCCGACGGTGACGACGCGACCGTCGCCGACCTCGTGGCCGAGGGCGTCGCGCGCGATCAACGCGATCTGGTGGGTGCCGCTGGCGTAGCCGGCGGTGTCCCAGTCCCAGCTGGCGAGGCAACCGCGGCGGCAGTCGCCGGGGCTGACCACGCCCTGCGACACGTCGTCGATCCACAGCTCGGCGGTGACGTCGCCGCGATCCTCGATCACGTAGGTCAGCGCGACCGTGCCGGCGCCCTGCAGATCGTCGCCGGTCGGGCTGTCGATGCGGGCCGCGGGCACGTCCTCGAACCGCAGCGCGACGCCGTCGGCGCCGGCGCGCCCGTCGCGGGCCAGCGCGCGCACCGCGAGCGAGTGGCCGCCCTCGCGCGCCTCGCGGCTGTCCCAGCTGAGGTGGAACGTGCAGCCGTCGCGGCAGTCCTGGGCGTCCGTGGGCGCGGGCGTGATCGTCGGCGGCCCGGCCACGGCGGCGCCGTCGAGCAGCAGCTCGAGGGTGTCGAGCTCGTCGGCGACGACGTCGACGTCGAGCTCGATCGTGCCGCGGTCGTCGATCAGGGCGCCGTCGGTCGGGCTGGTGATCGTGACCTCGGGCGGCGGGTCGTCGCCGTAGAGGAGGCAGGCGGGCAGAGCGAGCGCGAGCGCGACGGTGGTCACGCCGGCGGCGAGCGACGATGGAAGGCGGCGCATGGAAGTCTCCTCGACGCCCCCTCATTCAAACGCGGTGCCGTCGCGATGGCCCCCGCCACGGCCGCCACGGCGGCCCGGCGGCGTGGCAGGTGTCGGGGACTCGACGCCCGCGCCGTGCCGGTCGGTGCGATCGACGACACGTCACTGGCCACGCCATCAGCCAGTCCAAGGGCCACCACCCTCGGGACTGAGACCCCGACACCTCGGGCGCGCCGGCTCCCAACGGCGCAAGTAGGCCAGGTCATGAGCACCACGGATGGTACGTCCCGTGCAGTCTCCCGCCGGATGAGGTCGCAGACCGACGCCACCCTCGAGCTCGAGCCCGCGCCGCGGCTCGAGCGCCTGGAGTCGTCGCTGGCCTCGCTGGTGCTCGAGCAGCTGCTGGAGCGGACCGAGGTGCGGGTCGCCAGCCGCATGCTCGACGGCCACGTGCCCGCCCTCGGCGTCACGATCGGCGCCGTCGAGCGCGTCGCGCTCGCGCCCGGGCTGGTGGTCGAGGGGCTGTCGGAGCTGGCCACCCTGGCGGTGAGCTGCTTCATCGATCGTGGCTTCCTCGCGGTGGTTCGCCCCAACCGGCGCCCGGTGTTCGTCCTGCCGCTGCCCGCGATCGAGCCCGGGCTCGACGAGGTCACCCTCATGTGCCGGCAGCTCGACGAGGAGCGCCTGCGCAAGCAGGTCCTCGAGGCCGCCGAGCGGTTCGTCGCCGCCGCGGAGCGCCGCCTGGCCCGCTTCGGCCTGGCCGCCGAGGTCCGGCTCACCGAGGGCGCGCTGATCGGCGAGCCCGCCTGCGTCAACGCGCTGCTGCCCGCGGCGCGCTGGCAGCCGGTCTGAGTGGTGACGGGCCGTCGAAGTCCCGACACCCCTGACACCTGTCGCACCGCGTAACCCGTCACGGTTACAAGGCTTCCGGAGTGGTCGGACCCTTGCAGCAGGGGCCGGCCATGATCGAGCTGCCGCGCCTACCCCGGGCCACCCGCCTGTCTCGCGTCGGGATCGTGATCGCCGGGCTGGTCGCCGCCGCGCCGTCAGCGGCGCGCGCGGACGCCGACGCTGGCGCCGCCGCGGACGCCGACGCTGACGCCGATGCCGATGCCGATGCCGATGCCGGGAGCTACGCCGCCGCCGACGACGCCGGGGGCACCGGCGCCGTGCTCGACCTCGACGCGACCACCAGCGTCGCCGCGGCCGCGGCCGCCGACGTCTCGCGCGTGGTCGCCGGGCTCGGGGGCTTCGACAGCGCGGTCGACGTCGACCTCTACACCGCGGTCGACGGCCGCGCCGGCGATCGCGACGGCGTCGCCGTCGGCTCGGCCGGCGTCACCGCGACCGTCGACGCCGGCTGGGGCGCGGCGCCGCGCGCCACCGGCACGCTCGACGTCGCGGTCGCCGGCGGCGGCGGCTCGCCGCTCGTGACCGCGCGCGGCGAGGGCGACGTCGACCTGACCGTGTGCGTCGACGACCGCGAGTGCGGCGCGCTGTGGCCGTACGCGCTGCACGGCGAGGTCGAGGTCGGCGTCCTGCCCGCGCTCGCGGCGCGGCCCGGCCTCGGCGCGCTGCCGTACACCCGGGTCCGCGACTGGTTCGAGGTCGGGATCCGCTACGGCGACGGCCGCCGCCGCTTCGACCTGCTGCCGATCCGGATCGGCAGCGGCGCGACCTGGCAGGACGGGCGCTACCTGCGCGAGGATCTCGCCGAGGCCGCGATCGTGCGGACCTGCCGGCGGCGCGGCGGCGACGCCCCGGAGCGCTGCCTCGACGTCGTCGCGTTCGACATGACCGGCGTCGCCGGCGACCACGACCTCGCGGTCGGCACGTTCTGGCCGGTGCGGGTCCGGGGCGTCGCGGTCGGCGACGGCGCCTACCTCGACGTCGCGGCCGGCGTCGGCGGCACCGGCACGATGACGACGTCGGTCGACGGTGAGGTGGTCAGCGTGATCGACACCGACGGCGTCCCCGACGTCGCCGCCGGCCTCTACGACGTCGCGCTCGCCCACCGCGGCGGCGGCGTCGACGTCGACGTCCAGGCCCGGCGCTCGCTGGTGGTCTGGCTCGACGGCGATCTGTCGGTCGACGATCGCCTCAGCGCCGAGCTGCGCTGGGCCCGCGGCGCCAGCGCGTGGACCGCCCGCGGCTTCGTCGCGCGCACCCTGACCTTCACCGAGCGCGACGCGCCGGGCGTCGGCACCCGGTCGGGTGGCGGCGAGCTGTCGCTGTCCCGCCCGCTGCGCGGCTACGACCTCGGCGTGTCCGTGGCGGTCGCGCGCTCGTACTACGCGCGGGTCGGCGACAGCGGCCGGGCGGTCGGGCTCGGCGGCCAGGGATCGCTGACGCTGCGTCGGCGGGTCGCGTCGCGTCACCGCGGCGCCCGCGCCCAGTGACGGCGACGCCGAGCCCGGTGCTATGGTCCCCGGGTCGTGCGCATCCGATCTTCACGAGCCTTCGCCGTCCTGGTGTGCCTCGCGGTCGCCGCCTGCGGGCGCGGCAGCGCGACGCCACCGCCGCCGCCGCCGCCCGACGTGGTCAAGCCGACGCCGCGACCGGTGCCGTCGCCGACCGAGGCGCGGGTCCAGCTGGGCCAGAAGCTGTTCGCCAACCTGTGCGCGCTGTGCCACGGCCCCGACGGCCGCGGCTACGTCGCCGACAACGCGCCGTCGCTGGTCAGCGAGTCGTTCCTGGCCAGCGCCAGCGACGCGTTCCTGCGCACCGGCATCGTCGAGGGTCGGCCCGGCACCGCGATGGGCGCGTACGGGCGGGCTCGCGGCGGCCCGCTGTCCGACGGCGACGTCGACGCGGTGATCGCGTTCCTGCGCGCCGGCAAGCCCGAGCCGATGCCGGCGGCGGCGACCGCGACCGCCGGCGACGCCACCCGTGGCAAGGCGACGTACACGTCGACGTGCAAGGAGTGCCACGGCGATCCCGCGGCCCGGGGCAAGGCGCCGTACCTGGCCAACCCGGTGTTCCTGGCCAGCGCCAGCGACGCGTTCCTGCGCCACGCGATCGTCAACGGCCGCGCCGACACCGAGATGAAGCCGTTCGGCGCCACCCTCGACGCCCAGGCCATCGACGACGTCATCGCCTACGTCCGCACCTGGGCGCCCGAGCCGGCGGCGCCGGTGTCGTCGCAGCCGCCGCCGGTGGCCGCCGGCAAGGTCGTGCTCAACCCCGACGGCAAGGCGCCGAACTTCACGCTCAAGGAGGACCGCTTCGTCGCCGCCGCCGACGTCAAGGCCGCGCTCGACCAGAAGCGCCGGCTGATCATCGTCGACGCCCGCACCCCGGCAGACTGGCAGCGCGGCCACATCCCCGGCGCGATCTCGGCGCCGTACTACGACCTCGCGCTGCTCGACGTCGTGCCCGACGACGGCACCTGGGTGCTCGCGTACTGCGCGTGCCCGCACCACGCCTCCGGCATCGTCGTCGACGAGCTGCGCAAGCGCGGCTTCGAGCACACCGCGGTGATCGACGAGGGCATCAACTTCTGGCACAACCAGGGCTACCCGATGGAGGGCGCGGACGTCGATGCCGGCCACTGAGCCGCGGCGCCGCGGGGTCGGGCTCGCGACCGCGGTCGCGGCGCTCGGCGGCGCGTGGGCGTGCGGCGGCCCGCGACGCACCCGCGCCCGGCGGGGCCGGCCGACCGCGCGCACTCCGGCGCCGCCGATCCGCCCCGGACGCGCCCGACCGTGCGCCCGCCGCTCGGGCTCGAGGCCGGCGCGGCGTGGAAGTTCCAGGGCAGCGCGACCGGCTGGGACGACGCCGCCGGCACCGACGTCGAGCACCTGATCGCGATCACCACCACCGTCGAGGCCGCCGACGTCGTCGACGGCCGGCCGCGGTGGCGGCTGCACGGCTGGCCGACCGACGCGGTCGAGCACGAGCCCGGCGATCCCGAGGTCGACACCTGGCTCCTGCTCGACGGCGGCGTGATGTACCTGGCGACGCGGCCGGCGGGCGCGCCGGGGCCGCGTCGCGGCGAGCCCGACGACGCCTGGCTGCGCTGGCCGCCCAGGGATGGCGACGAGGTCTGCCCCGACCCGGACTCGCCGTACTGCTGGCGGGTCGAGGCCGGCGCCGACGATCACACCTACCGGGTGATCATGCAGACCCGCCCCGACGTCCTGGCCTACGAGATCGATCCGGCGCGCGGCGTGCTCGGCATCGAGTACCACCACAACGGCACCACCGACGACGTCAGCCTGGGCCGGGTCCCCTGACCGCGCGAGGTGCGCTTCGCCCTTGCGGTGGTGAGGCCGCTCACGGAAACTGGGCGCGCTCGTGAGCCAGGGCACCGGCAAGTACAGGTATCAGCGGCGCCTCGGTGGCGGTGGCATGGCCGAGGTCTTCCTCGGCACCACCGTCGGTGCCGAGGGCTTCTCGCGCCCGGTCGCGATCAAGCGGGTCCTGCCGAGCTTCTCCGGCGACCCGCAGTTCGCGCAGATGTTCGTCAACGAGGCGCGGCTGTCGGCGATGCTGCGCCACCCCAACATCGTCCAGGTCCTCGATTTCGATCGCGACGGTGAGGGCCGGCTGTTCCTGGTGATGGAGCTGATCGAGGGCAAGGACCTCGACGACCTCGCCGCCGCCGGCCCGGTGCCGGTGCCGGTGGTGGTGCACCTGATCTCCGAGGTCCTGCGCGGCCTCGCCCACGCCCACGAGATGACGACGCCGGACGGCCGGCCCCTGGGCATCGTCCACCGCGACGTGTCGCCCCACAACGTGCTGCTGTCGTGGGACGGCGGCGTCAAGGTCTCCGACTTCGGCATCGCCAAGGCGATGCTGGCGTCGGGCGCCGGGCGCTCGGGATCGATCAAGGGCAAGCCGATGTACATGGCGCCGGAGCAGGTGCTGGCGCCCGACAGCCTCGATCACCGCGCCGACATCTTCGCCACCGGCGTGATGTGCTACGAGCTGCTCACCGGACGGCGGCTCTACCAGGGCCACACCAACGAGGAGATCCTCACCGACGTGATCCAGGTGGCGCGCGGCTGGCGGCCGCTGGTCGCGCCGAGCGTGCTGCGCCCGGAGCTGCCGTGGGACGTCGCCCAGGCGACGCTGATGATGCTGGCGCCCGACCGCAACCACCGCTTCGCCAGCGCGCGCGACGCCTTCGAGGCGCTGCTGCGCACCACCAGCGCCAGCGCGCGCGGCGGCGAGCTGCTCGAGGAGCTGCTCGCCGCGCGCTTCCCGGCCGAGGCGCCGCGCCGCGCCCACCGCAGCAGCGGCGCCCACGCCCTGCTCGCCAACCCCGACGGTGCGACCTACGTGGTGTCGCCGAGCCCGGGCGGCGCCGTCGCCGGCGGCGGCGCGGTGGCGACGCCGGGGACGCCGCGGCCGTCGGGCGTGCGCGCCCAGATGGACGCCGAGACCAGGACCCTCGAGCCGGCGCCGCGCGCGACGCCGCGGCCGCCGGCGGGCGACGTGCCGACCGCGCCGGGCAAGCGGCGCCGCCGCAAGCGATCGCCGTGGCCGCTGCTGGTGGTGTTCGTGATCGCGATCGGGCTCGGCTTCGCGCTGGTGCTGGCGCTGCGCTAGGAGCGTGTTGGTCTTGCGGCGGCCGTAGATGGCGCGGCCGTGCGGCTGTTCGAGGGCGGTACGCATGGCGAGGTGGGCGGTGCGACGCCGGCAGCCACGCACGCGGCGACGGGGGCAACAGGAACGACTGCATCGGCGCGTACGGACGGTAGGCCTTCACCCCGCCATTCGATCCGCTCGGCGCGCTGGTGTCGATCCCTTCGTCCCCGACCGCGGTGGTGCCAGGCCACGCCGGCACGGGTGACGCGAGCGTGTGGGGGGCGGCCGACGGCGAGTTCCGCAGCGGGCCCGTGCCACCACGCGACGGCGTCACCGCCCGCGGCACCCCCACCGCCCGCGGTCTTGTCACCGCGAGGATGTCCGAGCCGGAGGACGCCCCCCCGCGCTCGCGGCAGGACCCGGGCCGGCGGCCCGCGGTCTCCCCATCGCTCGCACAGGCGGGTATCCGCTACACGCTCCTGGTCTCGACCGCGCGGAGCCCGACGGCGCGCGCCGCGCGCGGCGTCGGAGTCGCGAAGCGCGGGACGGACGGAACGAGATATCCAGGGGGGGCCCTGACCAGGGACCGCCCCTGGGCGTTCGCGCCGACCCGCGGCGCCGCCGGTGCTAGGCTCACGTCCATGCGGAAGCTGGCCCTGTGTCTGGTCGTGCTCGCGGTGGCGGGAGCCGCGAGCTGTGGTCGTGACCACCACCGTCCCGCCCAGGTCATCACCGACGAGCGCGACGCGCTGGCGATCCTCGAGGCGTCGCCGTGGCTCGATCGCGCGCCGACCCACGAGACCGACGTCATCCACCTGTGGGCGTTCGCCCGCGGCGAGGGCGTCTACTTCGTCGGCAACGCCTACAAGGGCAGCTACGAGATGCTGACCTACTTCGTCGAGGGCGACGAGCTGCGGGTCCGCTTCCTCGACGAGAACAAGACCTACAAGACCCGCTTCACGCTCGAGCGCACGCCCGCCGATCCGGTCTTCGACTACAAGCTGACCCTGGCCGGCAGCCCGCGCGGGCCCAAGGTCTACTTCGGGTTCGACGCCCGCGGCCGCAAGGGCGCGGTGCCGGCGGCGGCGGCGCGGGCCCGCGCCATGCTCGGCGGCGACTAGGGGGCGACTAGGGGGCGACCAGACGCGATCAGGCGGCGCGGCGGTCCGAGGTCCGGCCGCCGCGGGTCGGGTCGGCGTCGGGTCGGCGTCCGGCGGGCGTCGATCGGCGGCGCCGCGGCACGCCGGCCGCATCTTTCGCCGTCTTACCGCGGCGCGGCCCTGGCGGCGGCGGCGAAAGCCGAGGAGGACCCGTGGTTACGCCGGTAACCTGGGGCATAGTATCCGCTGGGGATGTCGCCCGATCGCTACCGCACCGAGCCGCCGCTGGGCCGAGCGCAGCTCGTCATCGGGCTGTACGGCGCCCTGGCGCTGCTGGCGGTGCTGGTCTCGGCCGGGCGCGGCGACCCCGACCCGTACCGGCTCGACGACGGCGTCACGCTGACCTGGCTGGCGCTGTCGCCGGTGCTGGGCCTCCTGATCGGCCTGGCGGTGGTCGGGCTGACCCGGCTGGTCACCCGGCGCTACGCCTGGGCGCGCACGCTGCACCGCGACTTCCGCGAGCTGCTCGGCCCGGTGGGCGTCCGCGAGATCATCATCCTCGCGGTCGCCAGCTCGATCGGCGAGGAGCTGCTGTTCCGCGGCACGCTGCTGCCGTGGATCGGCGTGTGGCCGCAGGCCGCGGTGTTCGCGCTGCTCCACGTCGGCCCGGGTCGCCGGTTCCTGCCGTGGACCGTGTCGGCGTTCGTCCTCGGCGTCGCGCTCGGCTACGTCGCGGTGGCGACCGACAACCTCGGCGCGCCGATCGTCGCGCACTTCACGATCAACCTGCTCAACCTGCGCTACATCGTCCGCGTCGAGCTCGAGCCCCGCGACGGCCCCGCGCTGATCGTCCCCGGCGAGCGGGTCGCCGGCCTCGACCTCAACCCGCGCAAGCGCTGAGCCGGCGCGCGCCTCACCAGCGCGCGAAGTGCTCCTCGGTGACGCCGAAGACGTCGTCGAGCTCGTGGACCTCGCCGCCGGCGCCGCGCAGGGTGCCGCGGAAGCGGCCGAACGGCTGGTGGAAGCGGCTGACGATCAGCTTGAGGTCGAGATCCTCGACCCGCTCGCCGAGCGGCTGGAACTCGAGCTCGACGGTGCCGTCGTCGGTGTAGATCCGCCACGGCGCCATGATGTTGCCGGGGTCGTAGTGGAAGTGGACGTTGGCGAGATCGGCGACCTTGCCGTCGAGCCACACCGCGCTGTCGTTGGCGCTGTCGTGCGACGGCGTCGGGTAGCGGCTGCCCGGCGGCGGCACGTGCGAGGTGAACGTGAAGCCCACCGGCCGGCCCTTGCGATCGCGGCCGGCCGCCGCGGCCCAGTTCCAGTAGGTCTCGGTGAGCCGGAAGCCGCGGTTCCAGTCGAGGCCGGCCATCGCCTCGCCCGGGCTCCACCGCGCGCTCCAGTCGCCGGCGCGGATCGTGCCGCCGGCGGGCAGGCCGTAGGCCTTGTGGGTGTACAGCCAGCGCCCGGGCTCGAGCTCGCCCACCGCGATCACCGGCTCGATCGCGCCCGGCGCCTCGTCCATGACCAGGTCGACCTCGAGCGCCGGCGTCGCGCCGCGCGCCGCGAGATCGATGCGCAGCGTGCGTCGGCCGCTGGCGCCGTCGTTGCCGAAGGTGATCTCGCCGAAACCGCGCGCCGCGAACCGCGACGTGCCGTCGGTGGAGTTGGGCGCGATCGCGATGCCGCGGGCCAGCGGCACCATCTTCGACCACTCGCGGACCGCGCCGCTGGCGCGATCGACGACGTAGGCGAAGCCGACGCCGACGTAGCCGGCGTCGAAGACGACCGCGCCCAGGAACAGCCCGGGGCCGGCGACCGACGCGTAGTGCCACTGCTTGAGGCGCAGCCGCTTCCACGCCTGCTCGAGCGGGCTCAGCGGGCCGCCGCGCAGCCGCGACAGCAGGTGGCGCGCCGGCGCCTCGTCGAGGTTGGCGGTCGGGAACGGCCGGTCGAAGCGCCCGACCGCGACCTCGCCGTCGGCGACGATGCGGGCGGGGGTGGCGCGGCGAGGCTCGGGGGCGGGGGCGTTCACCGCCCGGTGGTATCACGCGAAGGCCGTTCGGCGGCCTCGATCAGCTCCTCGAGCTCGCGCAGCCGCGGGAACAGGACGTTGTCCTCGAGGCCGGAGTGGGCGTCGAGATCGCCCTCGAGCTGGGCCAGCGCCTCGAGCATGCGGGTCATGTCCTCGTCGCCGCGTGCCGCCAGCTGGTCGGCGAGGCGGCGGATGCCGGCCAGCAGCACGGTCGCGTTCTCGTGGTCGTTGCGGGCGACGTTGACCGAGCCCTCGGCGTGGGTCGGCGGCGCGTCCTCGACCGGGCGGCCGGCCGCGGTCGCGACCAGCCGGTCGACGTACGGGAACAGCACCATCTCCTCGACCAGCATGTGGCGGACCAGGTCGTCCTCGAGGATCTCGAACATCGCCTTGAGCTCGCCCAGCTCGGGACGATCGGGGTAGCCGGCGACCATCTCGCCGAGGATGTGCTGGGCGCGGGTCAACAGATCCCGGGTCCGCTCGTGGTGGTGATCGACGATGTGGCGGCACAGCTGGTCGAGCGGCGCACGATGCCAGTCGGCGTGGGCGTGGGCGGGCGGCGGCGCTCCGCGGCGGCGCTCCTCGGGATGGCGGTGGGCGACCATGGATCCTCCTGCGACTCTCAGGTAGCAACGCCGGTGCCAGCGCGTGTCCGCGTGACATCGGCAGCACGGGGCAGGGGGGTCGCGTTTCTTGCGCCGGGCGCACCTCCCGCGGCGCAGAATTGCCGGGCGCCCGCGCCGTGCGCCGTCGCCAGGTGCCGTGAGGTCGCGCACTTCGGATGCGTCGCGTGTCGCGCGGTTGCTGCACCCACACCGCGCACCCGGCAGCGGGTGTCAGGTGGGGCCGGGCGACCGACCGTCGGGCCGCCGCTAGGATTCGCGGGTCCCATGCGCCGCAGAACGTTCCTCTCGCTGTCCGCGGCGGCCGCCGGCGTCGCGGTGGTCGGTCCCTACTTCCGGGGGCGCAGCTACGCCGCCGGGTTCGGCGACTTCCCGTCGGGCTCCGGCGCGCTGCTGCCCGAGGGCCGCCGGGCCCGCCGCGTCCTCGAGGTCTTCCTCTACGGCGGCCTGTCGCCGTGGGAGACCCTGTACCTGGTCGAGGAGTTCGGCCAGCCCACCGATCCGGACTACCCCAACGAGCAGTCGTACACGTTCTCCAACGTGCTCGGCGTCGCCCAGAACTGCGGCCTCACCGGCCCCGATCGCGGCCAGTTCTTCGCCCAGGACGCCGACGGCCACGACGTCAAGCTCGGGCCGTTCGCGTGGCGGCTGTGGAACCGCCCCGACGTCACCGCGCGCATGCGGCTGGTGGTCCAGAAGCACGCGCTCGAGCCCCACGAGGCCGCGGTGCCGCAGGCGCTGACCGGACGACCGGTCGGTCAGCCCGCCGCCGCCGGCCTCGGCACCCACGTCCAGCGCTACTTCGTCGACCGCGGCGACGCCGCGCGCAAGTCGCCCTACGCCTACGTCTTCGCCACCGGCGGCATCTCCGGCGACAACGTGTCAGCGGCGGCGTCGACCGGCGCGCACCCGGGCGCGGCCCGGCCGCTGCTGGTCAAGGTCGACAACGCCGATCGCCTGGTCGAGCTGCTGGGCCGGCCGACGGTCGGCGCCAGCCGCGCCGACTACGACGCCTTGATGGACAGCTACGTCGAGCAGTACCAGCGCCGGCTGCGCTGGCAGGGCGACGGCGAGCAGGTCCGGTCGGCGCGCGCCACCGATCTGGCGCTGGCCCACCGCACGGTCAAGAACACCGACGCCATCGCCGGCGTCCTCGACCCGAACCTGTTCGACGCCCGCGCCGGGGCCGCGTGCGGCCAGAGCCGCGGCTTCGACATCCCGGGCGTCAGCCTCGAGGCCGCCCGCCACCTCCTGACCCACCCGACCGAGCCGGCGTCGTACGTGTGCGTCTCCGACGTCGGCCTGTACGAGGCCTCGGGCGGCGGCGGCTACGACACCCACGACGCCAACTCGACCGACACCGCGATGAACCTCGACAACATGCTGCGCAACCTGCTCGGCATCATCAACGGCCCCGACGAGCACGACCCGCAGAAGATCAGCCTCGACGACACGCTGATCATCCTCAACACCGAGTTCGGGCGGACCCCGTACGCGCAGGGCCAGAGCGGGCGCAACCACCACCCCTACGGCTACGTCACCGCCTTCATCGGCGGCCCGATCACCAGCGCCGAGGCCGGCATCTACGGCAACATCCGCAACAGCGGCCTGGCCGGCACCCACATCACGCCCAGCGAGAACCGGGTCGGCGCGCTGCTCGGCCTCGGCATCTGGCCGTTCTCGCCCGAGGCGTTCGCGGTGTCCGACGTCGCCGGCGCCTCCACCGAGGAGGAGGCCGCCGAGATGGCCCTGGCGCACGTGCTGGGGGTGACGCTGTGATCGCCGCGACGCGACGCGCGGCGCTGGTCGCGGCGGCGGCGCTGGCGGCCTCGGCCCTGGGCGGCTGCGGCGGCTGCAGCGATCCCGGCGAGGACGGCGACGGCGGCGTCGACGCCGCGCCCGTCACCTACGCCGACTGCGACAGCGACGTCGACGCCTGGGTCCGCAACGCGTACCTGGCGATCGTCGGCCACCGGCCGCACGGCCAGGCCGAGGTCGACGTCTACGTCGCGATCTACGATCAGATCGCGGCGCTGGTCGAGGCCGGCGAGACCACCGCCGATCCGCGCGAGGTCGTGGCCCGCGCCATGGCCGACGAGCCCGGCTACCGCGACCGCTGGACGTCGCACTTCCTCGACGCCCTGCGGGTGGCGCGGCTCGACGAGCAGAACATGGCGTCGTGCTACGACGATCGGGAGCAGGCGTCGGTCAGCCCGACGCTCGCGACCTACGTCCGCGACAACGCCGCGACCGCCGCCGGCGTCGGCCGGTTCACGCTGCGCGATCTGGTCGAGTCGTCGCTCGAACTGGACGACGTCACGCCGATCTACCGGGCCCACCCGTTCGCGCTGGTCAACTTCCCGATCCCGGCGGCCAACGTGCCGCCGGTCGAGGCCGAGCTGGCCCGGCGCGAGGACTTCGGCGCGGTCTTCGACTCGGCGTACCTGAACCGCGACCTCGTGTGCATGCAGTGCCACAACAGCGAGTTCTCGGTCACCGACAACCCGGACCCGGCGATCGATCGCCACTGGCCGATGGCGGGCCTGTTCGAGAAGTCGCTGTACGGCGCGTCCGACGGCATCGACCACGCCCGCGCCCACGCGATGTTCCGCGTCGACGGCCTGGTCGGCGGGCCGTTCGGCGACGGCAGCCGGCGACCGTGGGGCTGGAGCGACGCCTGCGGCGTCTTCGCCGGCAGCGTCGGCGACGATCCGGCGGCGGTCGACGGCAAGTTCGGCGATCTCACCGGGCGGCGGCTGACCGTCTACGACCTCGACGCGATGCTGCGCACCGGCTTCGACGACCTCCGCGACGGCGCCCTCGCGCCCGGCGCCGACGGCACGATGCCGCCGCCCGACGCCTTCGCGTACCTGACCGCGGCGACGATCGTCGAGGGCGTGTGGAAGGAGGTCGTCGGCACCGGGCTGACCATCGCCAACTACTTCCCGCGCAACCAGGCCATGCGCGACACCCTGCAGGGCCTGACCGATCGGTTCGTCGCCAGCGGCTACTCGCTGCGCGACCTGCTGGTCGCGATCGTGTCGAGCGACTTCTTCAGCCGGCGCCTGCCCGAGGACGGCTGCGGCGCGACCCCGTACCTGTACCCCAACATCTACGACCCCTGGGTCATCAGCGACGGCGACGAGGCCAAGCGCCACAACGGCCCCGGCGACGCGATCGCCGCGATCAGCGCCCGCACCCTGATGCGCACCGCCTACGAGGCGCTGAGCTGGCCGGTGCCCGAGGCGATCGACTTCCCGGCCGGCAGCGACGGCGGCTTCTGCGCCGGCCTGACCTGCGGCCAGCTCAACCAGGCCTGCAACCAGGGCTTCTGCTGCGACACCTACCAGAGCCAGTGCGTCGGCGGCGGCACCGACGACGAGCTGGCGTTCCAGACCGGCGTCGGCGCGTTCATGAAGAACGGCGAGCGCGGCTTCCGCGGCCTCGACTTCCAGGCCCGGCTGGTCTGGGAGGATCGGTTCGGCGCCTGCACGCCGCCCGCCGGCGTCACCGGCGACGCCGTCGACGACATCGTCGCCGCCGCCGCCGCGGCGCCGACCTCGACCGTCGAGGACGCGATCGTCGCGCTCAAGGACCGGCTGATCGGCGAGCCGTTCGTCGACGACGGCGGCTCGCCGTCGGAGCGGGCGACGCTGGCCACCGTCTTCGGCGGCGCGCTCGATCGGCCGGCGTCCGACGTGACCGACCTCGAGGCGCGCCTGCGGGTGCTGTGCGGCGCGCTGCTGTCGTCGCCGCAGTTCCTGCTGTCGGGCGCGGCCGGGCGCGGCGGCGAGGTGCCGGCGCTGACGCCGCCGGCGTGGCGGTTCGACGCGGTCTGCGCCGACGTCGGGCCGCGGCTCGCCGACGGTGACGCCGGCCTGACCGTGAGCTGCGGCGGCGACGGCACGCTGACGGTCGCGGCGCCGGCCACCGGCCCGTGAGCGGTCGCGACGACGACGACGACGGCCACGCCCCCGCGCCGCGAGCGAGCCCGGGTCGACGGCCTGGCCGCGGCGCTGGCGCGGATCGCGCCGGCGCTCGACGCGCCGGGCGACGCTGCCGCCGCGCGGTCGCGGTGGCGACCGCGCCTCGACCGGCCGCTGCCGGCCGACGGCGCGCCTGCCGACGAGGTCCTCGCCGAGCTCGCCGAGGTGGTCGCCGGCGCGGCGCTGCCGGTGGGCGCGGCGGGCTTCTGTGGCTGGGTCGCGACCGCGCCGACGGTGGTGCCGGCGGTGGCGCAGCTGGTCGGCGCGGTGGCGGCGCCGCAGCGGTGGTGGGTGCACCCGGGCAACGCGCTCGAGAAGATCGCGCTGGGCTGGCTCGGCGAGCTGGTCGGGCGTCGGCGCGCTGCCGGGCGCGCTGGTGTCGGGCGGCGCGGTCGCCAACCTGGTCGCGCTGGCGGCGGCGCGGCAGCGCGCCGGCGCGCGCCGTGGCCTCGACGTCGCCGCCGACGGCGTCGCCGCGCTGGGCCCGGCCCGGGTCTACGCGTCGGAGGACGCCCACCACGTCATCGGCCGCGCCTGCGCGATCCTCGGCCTCGGCCGCAACGCCCTGCGCCGCATCCCGGTCGAGCGCGGCCACGGCATGGACGTCGCCGCGCTGCGCGCCGCGATGGACGCCGACCGCGCCGCCGGCGTCACCGCGATCGCGGTGGTCGCGACCGCCGGAGACGCGTCGGTGGGCGCGATCGATCCGGTCGACGAGCTGGCCGCCGAGGCGCGTCGCCACGACGCCTGGCTCCACGTCGACGGCGCCTACGGCGGCTTCGCCGCGCTCGACCCGCGGGTCCGGGCCCGGTTCGGCGATCCGCGCGTGATCGACTCGTTCGTCGTCGACCCGCACAAGTGGCTGGCGGTGCCGGCCGGCTGCGGCGCGGTCCTGGTCCGCGACCGCGCCGCGCTCGAGGGCGCGCTGGCGGTCGAGGCCGCGCCCTACCTGCGCGTGGTCCGCCGCGGCGACGGCGATCCGGCGTCGCCGTTCGACGAGCTCGGCGAGGGCTCGCCGGCGCACACCGTCGAGCACTCGGCGCCGGCGCGCGGCCTGGTGGTGTGGGCGGCGCTGCGCGAGCTCGGCCGCGCCGGCGTCGCCGCCCGGGTCGCTCGCCACCTCGACTGCGCGCGTCGGGTCGCCGAGCGGGTCCGCCACGCGCCCGAGCTCGAGCTGCTCGCCGAGCCGGTGCTGTCGATCTGCGCGTTCCGGTGGCGGCCGCCGTCGGTGCGGGCCTCCGGCGAGATCGATCGCGCCAACGAGCTGCTGGCGCGACGGGTCCGGGCCCGTGGCCGGGTCGTGCTGTCGACGACCCGGATCGGCGGCAAGCTGGCGCTGCGGCCGTGCTTCCTCGGCGCGCGCACCGGGCTGGCCGAGGCCGACCTCGTCGTCGACGAGGTCCTGGCGGCGGCGGCGGCGGCCACCGCGGCCGCCGCCGGCTGAGCTCGCGCCGGCGGGCGCGGTCCGCGGGTCAGGCGAACTTGCCGCCGCGATCGGGCTTGATCAGCGTCAGCAGGCCGCACACGACCGCGGCGACGTCGCCCACCATCAGCAGGTACAGCGCCAGGCCGGGGCCGAAGCCGACCTCCTTGACGCCGGGGTCGGAGAGCACGGCGATCACGAAGCCGCTCATCGCGGCGCCGAGCGCGCCGATCAGCAGGGCGCCGACGCCGCCGAGCCGGCCCAGCTTCTTGCGCAGGGCGCCGACGCCGCCGATCACGAACAGGAAGAACGACGGCGCGAAGAACAGGATGACGATGCCCTTGATGGTGTCGAGGGCGTCGTCGAGATCCTTGAGGCTCTGCTTGGCGTCGGGGGCGACCTCGCTGATGTCGTCGGTGACGCTGTCCTTGACCTGCTTGACGCCCTGCTGGGCGAGATCGACGCCCTTCATGACGTCGCCGGCGGAGAACGACAGGGTCTCGCCGTTGATGGTGCCCTTGACCAGCGGCAGGAAGAAGGACAGCAGGCCGAGCAGGCCCGCCCCCAGGATCACGAACTTGATGGCTTTCATGACGCTCCTCGAACGTGCTCGGACGTTGGCGACGGCTCCCCCCCGGGGCGGCCCGTGCGGTCATCGTACGCGGACTGGCCGCCACCGCTCAAGCAGGCGGGCCGGCAACCCGCGCGATCCCGCCGCGACCGCGCGCTAGGATGCCGCGCCATGAGCGACCTCGACGACGTGCCGCCGCCCGGTGCGCCCACCCACCGCATCACCGTCACCGCGCAGCCCGACGACATCGACGAGCTCGATCACGTCTCCAACCTGGTCTACGTGCGGTGGGTGCAGGACGTCGCGATGGCGCATACCCACGCGGTCGGCTGGGGCCACCCCGAGTACCGCGCGCTGGGCGCCATCTTCGTGGTGCGGCGTCACGAGATCGAGTACCGGATCCCGGTGGTGCTCGGCGACGACGTCGAGCTCACGACCTGGGTGCCGTCGTGGAAGGCGGCGTCGTCGGTGCGGCGCACCGCGATGCGCCGGGTCCGCGACCAGGCGATCGTCGCGCGCGCCACCACGCAGTGGGCGTTCATCGACCTGGCGAGCGGGCGACCGCGGCGCATCCCCGACGACGTGCGGGCCGCGTTCGGGCTGGTGTGAGCCGGTGGCGCGCCGGCTTGCGCGCCGGCGCCGTGGTATGCTGCGCCACCGATGAGCGACCTACCGCCGGCGATGTCGTCGATCGACGACGCCACGCACAACGCGCGCGTCGACATGCGGATCCGCCTGTCGCGGTTCAACCTGCCGCCGGTGCAGTCGGCGCTGGTCGTGGGCAAGCAGGCCAGCATCGGGTCGCGCGCGATCGGCAAGGCGCTCGACGAGATGATGCCGCACGCCTTCCAGCGCTTCGAGGTCGAGCACCCGCTGGTCGAGGCCGTGCTGATCCGCGAGGCCCACCTGCGTCGGGTCCCGGCGGCGCGCCTGCTGCCGGTGCTGCTCCGCCACGCCGAGGGCTTCATGACCGCGTCCGACACGCTGCACTTCGAGATCGATCTCGAGGTGCTGATCCGCGAGAGCTTCGAGCTGTAAACCTCCGAACCGCAGGGGAGCGCCATGCTCGTCCGCGACTTCTTGCAGCCGGCGACCGTGCTGGGTGACGACGCGACCGTGGCCGACGCCGCGGCCGCGCTGGCCCGCGACGCGGGGGTGTTCGTCCGCGGCGGCGATGGCTGGCAGGCGATCCTGCCCCGGGTCGTGCTCGGCTACCCGGCGACCCGGCGGCTGATCGACGTGCCGCTGCACCTCGCGACCGCCGTCGCGGCCGGCGACGAGATCGACGTCGTCCTCGATCAGGACCACCCGCTCGAGATCGTCCCGGTCGAGGACCACGGCGCGTTCGTCGGCTGCGTCGATCGCTGCGCCGTGCTCGACGCGGTGGCCGCGACCGTCGATCCGGCGCAGCTCGGCGTCCTGCTCCTGACCCGCCTGACCCCGACGTTGATCCACGATCTCGCCAACGCGCTGACCGTGGCCGACGCCACGCTGTCGATGGTCGGCCGCCTCGGCGACGGCGACGACGGCGTCGAGGTCGCGCGCCTGGCGCTGGGCCAGGCCGGCGCGCTGCTGCGCCGGGCCCGGGAGCTGAGCCACGGCGCGGACGACGGCGCGCCGGTTCCGGTCGATCTCGCGGCGCTGCTGATCGAGATCCAGCCGCTGCTCGACGCCGCGCTGGGCCGCGATCGTCACCTCACCCTGGACCTGGCGCCCCGGACCCCGTGGGTGCTCGGCCACCGCCGCGCCATCGAGCGCACGGTGCTCAACCTGGTGCTCAACGCGCGCGACGCGATGACCGGCCCCGGCCGCGTCCACGTCAGCGTCCGACAGGGCGCGGGTCGCCAGATCGAGATCGTCGTCGACGACGACGGGCCCGGCATCGCGCCGGCGCTGGCGCCGCGCATCTTCGTCGCCGGCACCTCGACCCGGCGCGGCGCCGCGCGCGGCCTCGGCCTCGCCGCGGTGGTCGGGACCCTGCACCGCATCGGCGGGTCGATCGAGCTGACCGCGAGCGCGCTGGGCGGCGCGGCGTTCCTGGTCATGCTGCCCCAGGCGCCCTGACTCCGTGGCATGCTGGCGTCGATGCGCGCGCTCGGCACCGGTGTCCTCGGTCTGTTCCTCGTCGCGGCCTGCGGGCCCGTCGATCCCGCGCCGGCGACGCCCGGCGGCGGCGGCGGCGGCGGCGGCAGGGTGATCTCGTCCGGCGGCGACGACGGCGCGGGCACGTCCGGTGACGACGGCGCGGGCAGCTTCGGCGACGACGGCGCGGGCAGCTTCGGCGACGACGGCGCCGGCAGCTTCGGCGACGACGGCCCGGCGCCGCCGCCGCCGACGACCACGGCCGGCGGCCCCGGCGGCGACGCCGGCGCGATGCTCGCCGAGCACAACCGCTACCGCGCCGCGCACTGCGCGCCGGCGCTGACCTGGTCGGACAAGCTGGCCGGGGTGGCCCAGGCCTGGGCCGACCACCTCCGCGACGACGGCTGCGCTTTCGAGCACTCGCGCACGCGCTACGGCGAGAACCTGGCCGCCGGGACCACGGGCGCGCTGCCGCCCGCCGACGTCGTCGCGATGTGGTACCGCGAGCGCGACGCCTACGACTTCGCGCGCGGCGGCTTCTCCGGCAAGACCGGCCACTTCACGCAGGTGGTGTGGGCCGAGACCACCGCGGTCGGCTGCGGCATGTCGCAGTGCGACGGCCTCGACGTCTGGGTCTGCAACTACGACCCGCCCGGCAACGTCGACGGCGGCTACCGCGACAACGTCAAGCCGACGAGCTGCAAGTAGCGGCGCCGCGCCCGGCGCGGCCGCTACTTCTGCATGACCTCGTCGATCTGCCGCTTGATGTGCGCGACCACCTCGGGCATCGGCGCGGCGCGCAGCCGGGCCAGCTCGAAGACCTGCTTGACGTCGCGGTCGCGGGTGAAGATGCCCTTCTTGTCGATGTGCATGTGGACCTGGAGGTTGGCCCCCAGGTACTCGACGTGGACGTCGATCTCGTTGATGCCCCACTGCGAGCGCAGGTTGGCCGGCGGCGTGAACTTGCCGTGGAACTGCTGGCCCAGCGGGGACGACGTCAGGTCGACGATCCGGTAGTCGAGCGAGCCGAGGGCGTCGCGGATGCGCTCGATGTCGGCGTTGCGCATCGTGATCTCGACCGTGCAGTGGATGTCGACCGCCCAGTTGATGTCGACCAGGCCGCGGATCTCCCAGACGCACTCGCGGCTGCTGATCGAGGTGCCGGGCGGCACGCGCAGCTGGAACGGCAGCGGCAGGACGTCGCCCTTGCGGGTCTTCCACGGCCCCTGGCGGACCAGGACGCGATCCCAGACGTGGCCGTCGCCGTGGCCGCGCTTGTGGAACTCGACCAGCTCGACCGAGATCGACGCGACGTTCTCGTTGTCGGTGGCGGTGAACTCGACGAAGCCGTTGATCACGGCGGCGTTGGAGAAGGTGTCGCCGGGCAGCGCGATCAGCAGGACGCCGTTGTTGTTGGAGCCCTGGCGCCGGTACGCGAGCTCGGACGGCACCGGCGCCATCTGGCCGCCGACGCCGAGGACGTTGCCGCCGGCGGGGGCCATGGGCTGCTGGCCCATCATGGGCTGGCCCATCATGGGCTGCTGCCCCATCATGGGCTGCTGGCCCATCATGGGCTGCTGCCCCATCATCTGCTGCGGCGGCATCATCGGCTGCTGCATCAGCGGCTGCGGCGGCGCCGCCTGCGCCATCGGCATCTGCGACATCGACGCCGACGCGCCGGCGGCGAGCTGCTGCTTGCGCAGCTCGACGAGCCGCTTGAGCTCCTCGGGCATCGCCACCATCTGGGTGGCGCCGCCGCCGAACGCCGCCTCCCACTCGCAGCCCAGCGGCACCGTGCCGAGGAAGACGCGCTGGCCGGCCTGCAGCTGCACCGGGAAGTGGCCGACCAGCTGGCCGTCGACCCAGGTGCCGTTCGACGACCCGAGATCCCGGATGAACGTCTGTCCGTTCTCGAGCCAGATCTCGGCGTGGCGTCGCGACAGCCCCGGATCGAGGAACGCCAGGCCACACGCGCTTGGATCGCGGCCGGCGAAGGTACGGTTGCGGGTGGCGTCGAGACGGGTGCTCGACGTGCCGAGCTTGAGCGTGATGGCCATGTGTTCCCCCCGATCGACGGTACGAGGGGCGGTTTGTGACGTCAATCGACCGCGGGAACTACGCGGCCACGCGCGCCAGGGCCCGGGCCAGCGCCGCCGCGGTCGGCACGGGGGCGTCGAGGGTAGGGTCATGTCCGCTGCCGGCGACGACCTCGACCCGCAGCCCGGGCGCGGCGGCGGCGAGCGCCTCGCCGAGGGCGCGGAACTTGGCGTCGCGGTCGCCGACCAGCAGGTGGACCGTCGACGGTGCCGCGCTCAGCCGGTCGCGGTAGTCGGGCATCGCGGCCAGGCCCATGGCCTCGAGGCAGCCGGCCAGGCCGCGCGCGTCGAGCCCGGCGCGGGCGGCGCGGCGGCGCGCGACCTCGGCGGGGTCGGCGTCGCGCTGGCTCGCGAACAGGGGCTGGGCCTCCCACCGGGCCACGAACGCGGCGGTGCCCTGGTCGCGCAGCAGCGCCGCCCAGGCGGCGTCGTCGGCGCGGCGCGCGGCGCGGAGGGCGTCGTCGAGCCCGGGGTTGACCGACACCAGCACGGCGGCGGGCACGTCGCCCCGCGCCCACAGCCCGAGGGCGAGGCGGGCGCCCAGCGAGTAGCCGATCACCGGCACGCCGGCGCCGCCCGCGGCCTCGATGTGGGCGCGGGTCTGGTCGAGGGCGTCGCGCCAGTCGCGCGGCGCCTCCGTCGGCGCCGGGCCGTGGCCGGGCAGGGCGATCGCCACCGGCCGGGCCGGGTCCGGCCACGCCGCCAGCACCCGGTCCCAGACCGCCGGGGTCCCGGCGAAGCCGTGGAGCAGGATCGCCGGGGGCCGCACCCGCTGATGGCTACCCGATCTGCCGGTGGGGTCAACTGTTCGTCGGGTCGGTCGTCCCCAAAGCCTCTTCAGTCCCCGGCGCCGGCCGGGGCAAGTGTGCGGAAGCCGGCGCGCCGACCCGACCTTCGACTTGGCCGGACCCTTGCTGTCTGACCAGTCCATGAAGCTCGAGCTCGCATCCGTCCTGACCTGTGGCGTGCTCGCCGCCGGCTGCGTCGCCGACGTCGGCGCCCAGCCCGACGTCGGCCCCGACGAGGCGTCCCTGATCGACGCCTACGTGCGCAGCCTGCCGTACCTGCCGACCAGCGACCCCCAGGTGGTCGAGGGCGCGGTCAGCGACCCGGCGCGCGAGGGCGACTACCAGTGCGTGACCCAGGATCTGAGCGAGACCCGCCAGTACGACAAGATCGTCGCCTACGCGGCCAACTCCGACTCGCTGTGGCCGGGCGCGATGGTCGCGGGCGGCTCGGTCTACGACGGCCTGTTCACCCAGGTCGTGCTGCCGCGCAAGCCCGAGACCATCTCGGTCAGCCTCGAGAACCTCGCCGGCGGCAAGTCGGCGACGCTGGCGTCGCCGAGCCTGTCGTCGTTCCGGGACGCGGTCAGCGGCATCCTCGACAGCGAGGTCGACGGCGCGACCCCGGCCAACATCTACTCCGAGATCGAGCAGGTCCACACCGAGCAGCAGCTGGCCCTGGCGCTGGGCGCGCGGGTGTCGTGGCTGGGCTCGTCGGCGAGCATCGCGGCGTCCTTCGACTTCTCGAAGCAGGACGTCCGCAGCCGCTACCTGGTCAAGTACACCCAGGCCTACTACACCGTCGACGTCGACGCGCCGGGCCGGCCCAGCGACTTCCTCGGCGACGAGGTCACCCTCGGCGACGTCCAGGGCGTCATGGAGGCCGGCGACCCGCCGCTGTACGTCGCGTCGATCACCTACGGCCGCATGGTGGTCTTCACGTTCGAGTCGGAGTACTCCGGCGAGGAGCTCAACGCCGCGCTCGAGTTCGCGTACTCGGGCGGCGTCGACGTCTCGGGCGACGTCTCGGTGACCTACAAGGACATCATCTCGAAGTCGAAGATCACGGCGTTCATCCTGGGCGGCTCGGGCGGCGACGCGGCCCAGACCATCGACAGCTACGACGCGCTGATCGACTTCATCAAGCAGGGCGGTAACTACTCCAAGGACTCGCCGGGCGCGCCCATCGCCTACAAGCTCCATTACCTGTCGGACAACTCGCCGGGCCGGCTGTCGCTGACCACCGACTACCGGGTCAAGGAGTGCGAGCGGGTCAGCCAGCAGGTCAAGGTCACGCTCGAGCGCATCCGGGTCGAGGACGCCGGCGGCGACGCCGGCGACGATCTCGAGCTGTACGGGACGATCTGGGCCGACAGCGGCGACGACAGCCTCACGCTGTTCTCGAAGGGTGGGGACGACCACGTGACGATCCGGCAGGGCGAGGCGTGGCCCAACGGCGGCTTCATCAGCGAAGGAATCGTCCACGTCACGCCGCAGCCAGGCAACCAGATCCGCCTGCACGCGAGTCTCAGAGACCAGGACGGCTTCTTGAACCCTGACGACAACATCGGCGACGAGGTCCTGGTCGCGCCGTTCGAGCTGGGCTGGCGCCGCGAGGTCCAGCTGCTCTTGACCGGCGACGACGCCCGCGTCGTGGTGACGCTCGGCCTGCAGCCGATCTGAGAAGCTCACGCACCTACCTCGGCGCCGGCGCAACGGCGGTGGTCCAGCCCACGACCGTTTCCGCGCCTCGCACCCTCCAGTCCCTCTCGGCTCGTCGCGGCCTCACTTCCTCCCGGCCGCGGCGAGCCGCCGCTCTTTTCGGCGCGCGCGCTCGTGGTACCGTGACGGCTCCACGATCCAAGGAGCTTCGTCGCCCATGCGCCTCGCCCGCCTGTTCTTGATCGCCGCCCTCGTCGTCCCCTCCTCCGCCGTCGTCGCCGCCTGCGGCGGCAGCCAGAAGGAGGTCGAGATGAAGGGGCCCGACGCCGACCTCGCCGCGATCGCCGGCGACTGGGAGGGCTCGTACACCGGTCACGAGTCGGGGCGGTCCGGCCCGGTCGAGTTCTCGCTGCAGCTGGGCCGCCACACCGCCGAGGGCACGGTCCTGATGGGCGGCGCGACGCCGCTCAAGATCGAGTTCGTCAAGGTCGAGGGCGGCAAGCTGTCCGGCAAGATCGATCCGTACACGGATCCCAACTGCAGCTGCCAGGTCGAGACCGAGTTCCTCGGCACCGTCGAGGGCGACACGATCTCCGGCATGTTCACCACCAAGATCGGCGACCAGGGCGCGATCCAGACCGGCGACTGGTCCGTCACCCGCAAGCAGTAGGCGGCGCCACCGCCCGAGGAGCAGGCGCCGCGTGATCGTCTTCCTGGTTCGCCACGGCCACGCGGTCGACGAGGCGCCCGGCGCCCCCGACCACGCGCGCTACCTCACCGCCGAGGGCCGCGCCGCGGCGCGCGCGCTGGCGCTGCGGCTGAGCTGGATCGACTGCTGGCCGGATCGGGTGTGGACCAGCCCGCTGACCCGGGCGATCCAGACCGCCGAGCTGGTGGTCGCGGGCCTGTCGTGGGGCGGCGTCATCGAGGCCGTGCCCGCGCTCGCGCCCGACGGTGACGTGCGCGGCGTCGCCGCCCGCATCCGCGAGCTCGACGCCGGCGCCCAGGTCGTGGTCGTCGGCCACGAGCCGGCGCTGAGCGGGCTGGGCGCGGTGTTGACGGCGCGCCCCGACTTCCCGGCGCTGCGCAAGGCCCAGGCGGCGCGGCTCGACGACGTCGCGGCGCTGCGCCAGGAGGGGCGCGGCCCGATGGAGCTGCAGTGGACCTTCGGGTTCGCCGACGACGCCGCGACCCCGCACGTCTGAGGCGCGCGCTCACAGGCCGAGCAGCGCGAACAGGCCGAGCGCGCGCTCGAGCGCGAGCACGCCGAAGCCGATCGCGAGGCTGAGCGCGGTGAGCACGACGCCGTAGCGGAGGAAGCGCCAGAAGCCGATCTCGCCGCGCGGCCCGGCGCTCTCCATGACGATGATGTTGGCGACCGAGCCGAACAGGGTCAGGTTGCCGGCCAGCGTCGACGCCCACGCCAGCATGATCCAGCCCCAGGTCGGATCCGGCATGTGCGGCACCCAGTGGCGCGCGACCAGCACCGCGGGGACGTTGGACACCAGGTTCGACGCCACGACGGTCAGGCCGACGAACGCGGCGTCGCCGGCGGCGTCGCCGCGCCCGATCAGCGGCGCGACCTGCGCGAACAGGCGATCGAGGGCGCCGGTGTGGGCCAGGCCCTCGACGACGACGAACAGCCCGGCGAAGAACAAGAGCAGCGACCAGTCGACGTGGTCGAAGGCGCGGCCCGGCGGCACCCGGGCCGCGACGATCAGCGCGACCGCGGCGAACACCGCGGCGCCGGGCAGGGCGACGCCGGCGGCGGCGAGCCCGGCGAACAGGGCCAGCGCGATCAGGCCCTTGATCGCGAGCGCGCGATCGAAGCCGGGCCGGGGCGCGTCGCGGTCGTCGAGCGGGCCGGTCGGCAGCTCGGCGCGGAACAGCCAGCTCAGCGCCGCGGCGTTGGCTGCCAGGCACAGGGCGCCGGGCAGCACCGACACCGCGAGGTAGGCGGCGAAGCCCGGGTGGCCGGCGGCGGCGGCGCCGACGATCATGTTCTGCGGGTTGCCGCTGAACGCGACCACGCCGCCGAGGTTGGTCGCCGAGGCCAGCGCCAGCAGGTACGGCAGCGGCGGCAGCCGGGCCTCGATCGCGACCCGGACCACCAGCGGGGTCAGGACGATGCAGACGGTGTCGTTGACCAGCAGCGCCGACAGCGCGCCGGCGACGAAGGTCAGCCCCCACACCAGCTGCCGCGCCGAGCGGGCCCGGGTCACGACCAGCCACGCGCACAGCCGGAAGAACCGCGCCTCCTCGAGGTAGGCCGCGATCAAGAGGACGCCGAGCAGCAGCGTGATGACGCCGAGGTCGATCGCGGCGTAGGCCTGGGCCGCCGACAGGCCGCCGACCGCGACCATCGCGACCGCGCCGGTGAGGGCGCCGGCCGGGCGGTCGAGCTTCAGGACCGCCAGCTGGCGGCTGGCGATGACCAGGTAGGTCACGCAGAAGACGACCAGCGGGGCGACCACGTCGCAGACGATACGCCGGGTCGACACCGGCCGAGAGGCCGGCGAGCGCGTGTGATCCCGGGCGCCAGACCGGCGCCGGGGCGGGCGCGTTGCCAGCCCCATGTTCGACGCCCTGGTCCGTCCCGCCCCGCGCCGTCGCCTGCGGACGCTCCTGATCGGCACCTCGCTCGTGGTCCACGGCGTGGTCGCGGTCGGGCTGATCGTCGCCGGCATGTGGAAGATCGAGAAGGTGGAGTCCGTGCGGACGCCGGTGTCGCTGGCCGCCGTCGTGGTGCCCGGCGACTCGGGCGGGGGAGGCGCGCCGCGGCCTGCAACGCCGCTGCGCGCCAAGACCCCGCCGCCCAAGGTGATCCCGCGGGACACGATCCAGCCGGTTGCGAAGGTCGAGACCGAGGTCAAGCCGGTGGTCGAGGCCGCCGACGTCGTCGCGCTGGACGGGACCGGCCTGGGCAGCGACGTGCCCGGCAACGGCACCGGCGGCGACGGCCGCGGCCGGCTGCCGCCGACCGGCAGCGGCTGCACCGGCGACGACTGCGGCACCGGCACCGGGACCGACACGCGCAAGGTCAAGCCGCCGTGCGAGGGCGACGCCTGCGCGCCGCGCAAGCGGGTCACCGTCGCGCCGAACATCGCGTCGGGGCTGCGCATCTCCGGAAACGATCAGATCGTGGCGCCCGACGCGGTCCGGCTGACGATGATGCACGAGGGCAAGCAGCAGGTGACCGCCGCGGTGCTGCTGTGCATCGACACCGCCGGGCGGGTCGATCAGGCGAGCGTGAAGCGGTCGACCGGGTACCCGGAGTACGACGCCAAGCTGCTGCGCGAGATGCGGAGCTGGCGGTACCGGGCGTACGAGGTCGACGGCAAGGCGACGCCGGCGTGCACGTCGGTGGTGCTGGTGTACCGGATCACGCAGCGGTAGCGCGCGGGCGGCGGCGGGCGGCGGGCGGCGGGCGATGGCCGTGACCGCGGCCGTGACCGCGGCCGTGACCGCGGCCGTGACCGATGGCCGTGACCGATGGCCGTGACCGATGGCCGTGACCGATGGCCGTGACCGCCCCCGCCTCGGCCTCCGCCCCCGCCCCCGCCTCGGCCTCCGCCTCGGCCTCCGCCCCCGCCTCCGCCTCGGCCTCCGCCTCCGCCTCCGCCCCCGCCCCCGCCTCGGCCTCCGCCCCCGCCTCGGCCTCCGCCTCCGCCCCCGCCTCGGCCTCCGCCTCCGCCTCGGCCTCCGCCTCGGCCTTCGCCTCCGCCTGGGCCTCGGCCTCGGCCTCGGCCTCGGCCTCCGCGACATCGACCCTCCGCGGTCGCCTCCGCCGGAGTGTATCAGCGGATGTCATCGCTCACCCCGAGCGAAGGGTGAGCGGCGTAGCCGCGAACCCGTAGTCGAGGGGGCGGCCGCCGTGACGATCACCGACGGAGAGCCGGTCGCGTCCCACCGCCTCGCCCTCGCGGCTTCGCTCGCCGTGGGGCGGCGCGCCGATCACGCGTCGGCGTACATCGACTCGATCTCGGCCGCGAAGTTCTGGTTCACGACCTTGCGCTTGACCTTGAGCGTCGGCGTCAGCTCGCCGGTGTCGATGCCGAACGGACGCGGCAGCACCTTGAACTTCTTGATCTGCTCGACGCGCGCGAGCTTGGCGTTGACGCCGTCGATCACGCGCTGCAGCTCGGCCGCGATCTCGGGACGGTCGTGCGCGGCGGCGCCGTTGCCGCCGCCGTGCGTGGCCAGCCAGGCCGCCGCGGCCTCGTCGTCGAGGGTGATCAGCGCGACCAGATACTTGCGCCGGTCACCGATCACGACCGCCTCGCTGACCAGCGGCGACTCCTTGATCGCGGCCTCGATGTTCTTGGGCGCGACGTTCTTGCCGCCGGCCGTGATGATGATGTCCTTCTTGCGGCCGGTGATGGTCAGGAAGCCGTCGGCGTCGAACTCGCCGAGGTCGCCCGAGTGCAGCCAGCCGTCGATCAGCGTCTCGGCGGTGGCCTCGGGCTCCTTGTAGTAGCCGAGGAACACGTTGGGGCCCTTGACGATGATCTCGCCGTCCTCGGCGATCTTGACCTGGACGCCGGGCAGCGGGACGCCGACCGTGCCGAACTTGGTCCGGCCCGGCATGTTGAACGTCGTCGGGCCGTTGTCCTCGGACTGGCCGTAGATCTCCTGGACCAGGATGTCGAGGCTGGCGAAGAACTCGATGACGTCCTGGGCGATCGGCGCGGCGCCGCTGATGCAGTTGCGCGCGCGACCGAGCCCGAGCGCCGGCTTGAGCTTGGACAGGACCAGGCGATCGGCCAGCTTGTACTGCAGCTCCAGCATCGGCCCCGGGGCCTGGCCGCGGCAGCGCAGCGCGTTGACCTCGGTGCAGACCTTGCGGGTCCAGTCGACCAGGGCCTTGCGCGCGCCGGTGGCCTGCCGCAGCTTGGCCGAGACGCCGGCGTGGAACTTCTCCCAGATCCGCGGCACGCCGAAGAAGATCGTCGGCTGGACCTCCTTGAGGTTGTCGGGGACCTTGTCGATCGACTCGGCGAAGTAGACCGACGCGCCGGTGGTCGCCGGCATGTGGATCGTCGCCATCTGCTCGGCGATGTGCGACAGCGGCAGGTACGACAGCGTCGAGTCGCTGTCGCGGCCGCTGCCGAGATCGACCATCGTGCGTGCCGTCCACGCCAGGTTGCGGTGCGACAGCATCACGCCCTTGGGCGGCCCGGTGGTGCCCGAGGTGTAGATCATCGTGGCGAGGGCGTCAGGCTCGATGGCCTCGAGGCGCTCGTCGAGCACGGCCTCGGCGACGTCGGCGCCGCGCGCCATCAGGTCGTCCCACGACAGCACCAGCGGATCGTCGATGGCGGCGACCCCGCGCATCGTCACGACGTGGCGCAAGAGCGGCATCTCGGCGCGCAGCGCCTGGATCTTGCGCCACTGGCCCTCGTCCTCGACGAGCACCGCGAAGGCCTCGGCGTGGTGGACGATGTACTGCACCTCCTCGGGCGAGCACGTCGTGTAGATGCCGGCGCCGGCGCCACCCGCCGCCATCGCGGCGTGGTTGAAGATCACCCACTCGGGGCGGTTGAAGCCGAGCATGCAGACCTTGCCGCCCGGCGGGAAGCCGAGGGCGATCAGGCCGCGGGCCACCGCGCGGATCTCCGCGGCGAACTGCTTCCAGGTGGTGGGACGCCAGTGGCCCCCCTGCTTCTGATAGTAGGCGGGCCGGTAAGGGCGCGTCCGGGCGTGCGACAGCGCCCGGCTGATGATCGTGTCGGCGGGCACGAGACCTCCGTCGTGGAGAGAGGAGGATAGCCCGGCCGGCGGGGGCGGCGCGGGCCGCCGCGGCTACTTCTTCTTGCGGCGCCGCGGCGCGGCCGGGGCGGGGGCCGGGCGGCTCGCCTTGCCATCGGCCGGGTAGTAGGTGGTCGCGCGCTTCTCGCCCTCGGTGCGGATCTGGCCGCCGGCGATCAGCTTGCGCAGCGGCAGGGTCAGGTCGCGGGTCAGGGTGCCGAGCTCGGCGTTGATCTGCTCGATGCGGCGGCCCGGGTTGGCGCGGATGAAGTCGAGGACGCGGCCACGGGTCTGCTCGATCTCGGCCTGCGGGCGCTTGGCGCCCTTGGGGCGGCGCGCCGCGGCGGCGGCCACGGCGGGACGGGTCGCGGTCGGCTCGAGCCCCTTGCGCCGCGCGGCTGCGGCCGAGCCCAGCGCCGAGGTCAGGGTGTCCATCGCCGCCTGGCGGGCGAGGGCGGTCACCTGGGCGACGAACTCGTCGACGAGCTTGTTGATCCGAGCCTGAAAATCACTCATAGCGTCCTCGACGTGGAGAATCCCTGATTCGCGACGACCAGTATGCATGCAAGGCAGTTCCTAACAACCTGCTTCACCCGAAAAAGGTGAATCCAGGGCAGACCTGCCCGCGATGGATTGCAGTCTAGCACCGCGAAGAAAATATACGATCCAGGCGATTCTCAGTCGTGCGGTTCAGCGCGGAATCAGCGACGCCACACCTGCGGCATGTCGCGCAGCAGCGCGAACACCACCGGCCCGTTGCCGTCGACGGCGAGGTAGTCCTCGACGTGCGAGACCATGCCGTCGACGCGATCCTGCTCGTCGGCGGTGAACCGGTCCGACGGGTGGAAGCCCATCATGTATGACGTCGGGCGGGTCAGCCCCGAGACGCCGTCCCAGTTCTCGTCGAAGATCTCGACCATCTCGTCGACCGAGACGTAGTCGACCATGATCGCGTTGTCGGGCACCTCGAGGATGTCGAGCGTCGGGGCGGTGTCGGCGAGGATGTCGTCCTGGTTGGGGTAGTAGGGCTGGCTGGTGTCGCCGATCGACGCCCAGTGCTCCATGTTCCAGTCGTAGAGCGTGCCGCCGCGCGGCGTGTCCCACTCCTCCATGCGCGCCCAGTTGTTGGCCGACGTGTCGGCGACGTAGCCGGTGGCGGCGAGCGCCCGCATCGTCTCGATCGACGCGGTCCAGCCGCCGGCGCGGAACGTGATGGGCTTGCCGAGGCCGCGCTCCATGAACAGCTGGTCGGCGGTCTCCAGCAGGGTCCGGAAGTCGGCGTCGCCGTAGGCCGCGACCTGGACGGTGTAGCCGGTGGCGTCGGTGCTGTAGACCGTCGAGTCGTCGATGTTGCAGGTCAGCCCGGCGTACTCGACGAAGTTGCAGTACGGGTGGATGTGCAGCCCGATCTCGTCGCCGTGGTCGTCGCGCTGCGCCTTGATCCAGCTGACCAGCTCGGCCTCGCGCGCGTCGCTGACGGCCGGATCGGTGAACGTGTAGGGGCCGACGAAGTGGGTGATCAGCAGCGACGGGTGATCGTCGTGGAGCTGATCCATGAAGTCGGTCGACACCGCCGTGGGATCCGAGAAGTCCCAGTCGGTGGTCATCATGAAGTACAGCGGGTGGGTGCGGACGAACGGCACCCGCGCGAACGCGGTGGGCGCGCTGTCGGCGGCGAGCAGGACCGCGTGGTCGCCGGCGGCGAGACCGCCGATGTCGGCGGTCAGGGCGAAGCCGCCGGCGCCGTCGTCGTCGAGTCGGACCCCGGGGTTGCCGTCGATCCAGGCGTCGACGTAGGCGGTGCCGGCCGGCGCGGTGACGTGGATCGTCAGCTCGTCCTGCCCGGGCGTGAGGTCGTTGCCGACCAGGTAGAAGTGGCGGGCGCCGTCGATCGCGAACCGCGGATCGTTCTGCACCGGGGCCGGCGGGGCGGTGTCGGCCGGCGCCGGGATGTCGTTGTCGCCGCACGCCGCGATCAGGGAGGCCGGGAGCACCAGGAGGGCGAGGAGGGCCGTTCTCATGGCGGCGGACGCTAGCACAGGGCGCCGGCGCGGTCGGTGCTAGATTCCCGGCCCATGGGAACCGTCCGGGGTGCCGTGGTGCTGGTCCTGCTCGCCGCGTGCGGCGGGGCCAGCGCCGACCGTCCGCTCGACGTGCCGCTCGGCCTCACGCGCGATCGCCTGATCGGCGAGCTGCGTCGGCTCGAGTACTGTCCGGGCCACGAGCCGCCGTCGGCGCGCGAGGTCTACGAGAAGTGCCACGTGCCCGGCGTCGAGCAGGGCCAGTCGTGGGTCGTGGCGTACTTCGACGGCGATCGCACGGTCCGCCTCGATCGCTTCGAGCGCTACCCGACCGACGCGCTCACCAGCGAGCGCTTCAACCAGCTGGTCGAGAAGCGCAGCGCGGTGGCGCCGCCGAGCGAGGAGGCGCGCGCCGCGATCGCGGCGCAGCAGGAGCTGCCGGCCGGGACCCAGACCTGGGTCGCGTTCGACGGCGGCGACGGCACGCTGGTCGGCGTCTACATGCTCACGCCGCGGCCGCCCGAGAACGCGACGATCCTGGAGCAGGTGCTGAGCCCGCGGGCGCGCGCGCCGTGAGCGCCGCCGAGCGCGAGCGCTGGGACGCGCGGTGGCGGCAGCGGGCTGCCGCGGACGCGCTGGCGCCGGCGCCGGCGCGGTTCCTGGTCGAGCACGCCGACCGGCTGCCGCGCGCCGGCCGCGCGCTCGACGTCGCCGGCGGCGCCGGGCGCCACGCGATCTGGCTGGCGCGGCGCGGCCTGGCGGTGACGCTGCTCGACGTCTCCGAGGTCGGGCTCGCGCTCGCCGCGACCCGCGCCGCCGCGGCGGGGGTCACGGTCGACGTCGTCGCGGTCGATCTCGACGACGCGCCGGCGCCGTCGGGCCCGTTCGACGTGATCGTCATCGTCCACTTCCTGCACCGCGGGCGGCGCGACGAGATCGCGGCGACGCTGGCGCCGGGTGGCGTCCTGGTGGCGATCCAGCCGACGATGACGAACCTCGAGCGCCACGCCCGGCCCGGGCCCGAGCACCTGGTCGCCGAGGGCGAGCTGGCGACGTGGGCGCGCGCGGTCGGGCTCGAGGTCGAGATCGTGCGCGAGGGCTGGAACGCAGAAGGCCGCCACGAGACCGAGATGGTCGCGCGGCGGCCTGGCTGACGGGCGGATCGTTCGATGGTAGCGGCGCGGGCGCGGCTCAGAGCCGCGGGCCGGCGTCGGTGAGCTGGGCGCCGGCGGCGTTCGAGACGTCGTAGGCGCCGCCCAGCGCGGGCGCGCCGGCGGCCCAGTAGTTGAACTGCATGTCGACGCCGGTGTTGACGCCGATCTCCTGGAGGTCGGAGTCGTTGCCCATCCAGTTGTTGTACTGGATGACCGCGCCGGTGGTGCCGCCGAGCATCATGCCGACGACGCCGTTGATGATGTTGGTGTGCGTGATCGACACCGAGCCGCCCGCGATGTGGAAGTCGCAGTGGTCGTAGCTGCCGAGGGTGTCGCCGATCTCCGAGTACTCGACGACCAGCGTGCCGCCGTTCTGCACCAGCAGGTCGCCGCTCGAGGTCAGGATGTAGGTGTCGCGGACGGTCAGGTTGCCGTTGTTGCGGACCGTGATGCCGCCGTTGGAGATGTCGGAGATCCGGGACGACTCGACCAGCGCGGGGCCCTCGGCGGTGATCGCGTTGGACACGCCCGTGAACTCGACGTGGTCGTAGTGACAGAGCACCGCGCCCTCGTGGCAGTACAGCATCATCGCGACGTCGGTGCCGGTGGCGTAGGCCAGGTGCACCGAGCCGCCGGCCTGGGCGACGATGCCCGACCAGGTGGTGGCGTCGGCGGTCGGGGTCAGCGAGATCGGCGCGGCCTCGGTGCCGGCGGCCTCGAACGTGCCCTCGACGAACAGCGTGACGCCGTCCTTGGCGGTGATCGCGGTGCCGGGCGCGACCGTGACGGTGACGCCGGCGTTGATCGTGGCGTCGCCGGCGATCACGACCGCGTCCTGCCAGGTCTGATCGGAGGTGATGGGCCCCGAGATCTCGCCGCCGACCGGGGGCGGGTTGTCGTCGTCGCCGACGATGTCGTCACCGGTGCCGGGGCCGGTCGCGCCGACGGTGCAGGCGCCGGCCAGGAAGCTCATGCCGAGGGCAAGGCCGAGGGAAACGATCGAGGGGATCCGCATGTCATCGGACTGTAGCAACCTTCGTGCCCCGGCAAAGCACGTAGATCCAGGGGCTTGGATCCCGTGTCCCCGCGACATCCTGACCCCAGCTGGGGAGGCCGCCCCCACCAGCCCGGTCGACCGCGGTCTCCGAGACGTCGGTCGTCCGGATGCCGGTCGACCGCGGTCTCCGAGACGTCGGTCGTCCGCAGGCCGGTCGACCGCGGTCTCCGAGACGTCGGTCGTCCGGATGCCGGCTGACCGCGGTCTCCGAGACGTCGGTCAGCGCGCCAGGAAGAACCGGAGGAAGCGCCAGGCGCGGTCCTTCCACGCCAGCTCGTCGTGGGTGGCGCCGACGTCGTGGAAGTAGCAGAGCGCGTCGGGGCCCGGCGCGCAGGTCGGCGAGTCGGCGAGGCTCCAGCCCATCGTCACCATCAGGTCGCGGACCTCGACGTTGTCGGCGTAGCCGTCGGCGCCCGACTGCGCGGTGCCGCCGTGATCGATGTAGACCGGCCGATCGACCTTGCCGATCGCGGGCAGCAGGTCGCGCAGCGCGGTGTCGGTGTCCTGGCCGGGCCAGAACGCGCCCGACAGCGAGGCCGCGCCGGCGTAGACGTCGGGGTACGCCAGCAGCAGGCGCATCGAGATCAGGCCGCCCAGCGACGAACCGGCGACGTAGTAGCGGGCGGGGTCGAGCCGCCACAGCGCCGCCGCGGTCGGCTGGATCGTGTCGACCTGGAACGCCATGAACGTCTCCTGCTTGCCGCCGACCGACGTCGACCAGCCGTACTCGTCGTTGCGATCGACGCCGCCGTGATCGGCGCCGACGACGATCACCTCCTCGTCCTTGCCGCTGGCGATGTCGGCGTCGAGCTGGACGTTGACCTCCCAGCCGGTGTGGCCGAAGCAGCAGTCGTGGTCGTCGAAGATGTTCTGGCCGTCGTGCATGAACACGACCGGGTAGCGCCGGGTCGCCTGCGCCGGATCGGCGTAGCCGCGCGGCAGGTACGTGGTCAGCATCCGGCAGTTGCCGAGCGCGTCGGAGCACAGCGGCTCGGGCGGCTGCACCAGCTGGCCCAGCCCCGAGTCGTAGGTGTTGAGGATCGAGTTCTTGCCGTCGGCGTTGCCGGCGTAGTCGTCGAACGCGAACGACCAGTTGCCGGGGTCGAGCTGCCACGCGCCGTCGACCACCAGCTTGTACGGCCAGCGCCCGGTGGCGACGTCGACCATCGCGGTGGCCAGCGCGCCGCCGCACAGCGCCGCGGTCGCGGCGTCGCTGGTGCTCCAGCCGTTCCACTCGCCGGCCACCGTCGCCGGCGCGTCGGTGACGAACAGCGCGCGGCCGGCGTGCCACAGCGGCCAGGTGCCGCGCCGGGCCTCGAGCGCCGCGGTCAGCTCGGCGAGCCGGTCGGCGTCGCACGACGCCGCGACCTCGTCGTGCAGCGCCATCACGCACGGGGTCCCGGCCGGGCCGGCCGGGCAGCCGCCCGGCGGCTCGGCGTCGGGCGAGGCGTCGGCGCCGGGGCCGACCGCGGCGTCCGGGGTGACGACGTCGTCGTCGCCGGCCGGCGAGGTGCCGCCGCAGGCGGCGAGGGCGCCGGCGAGGGCGAGCGCGAGGACGGGAGCGGAGCGGCGGAGCTGGGTCATGGTGGCGTCGGTGGCGTCGGTGGCGTCGGGTTCGGTCGGACGTTGCGTTCGGCAACGCGCCCCCGGCGCAAGCCCCCGGGAACGCGACGGCCGTGCCGCAGCGGCTCGCCGTGCAGCAATCCTCGTGCCCCGCCACCGGCCCGGGTCAGCGGCGCGGGCGCGGGCGTGGCGCGGCCCGGGGACGCCAGTCCTCCCGCAGCACCGCGTACTGGTGCGCGTCGTGGTAGCGGCCGCGCTTGCGGACGTGCCGGCGCCGCACCCCCTCGGGCGCCATCCCCACCTTGACCAGCACCCGACCCGAGGCCGGGTTGCCGCCCAGGTGCTGGGCGAACACCCGCACCAGGCCCAGGACCCGGAACGCGTGCCCGATCACCGCCCGCGCCGCCTCGGTGGCGAGGCCGCGGCCCCACGCCGGCACGCCCAGCCAGTAGCCCAGCTCGGCGTGGTCGTGGCGCGCCACCAGGCGCAGGCTGATGGCGCCGACCAGCGCGCCGTCCTCGACGATCGCCCAGGTCACCGCGGTGCCGGCGCGCCACTCGTCGTGGGTCCGCGCGATCCACGACGTCGCCAGCTCGGCGGGGTAGGGGTGCGGCACCGTCAGCAGCCACCGCGACACCCGGGCGTCGCCGGCCAGCGTCACGATCGCGGCGGCGTCGGCGGCGCGCAGCGGGCGCAGCCGCAGCCGCGACGTCCGCAGCGTCGGCTGGGGCACCGGGCCGGTCACGTCGGCGGGCGCGCGCCGTTGAGCTCCTGCACGCTGGCGCACCCGTTGAGGGTGCCGCAGTCGGCCTGGCCGTTGGTCTTGGCCTCGTACCGGATCTCGCCGGTGAGGACGTCGCCGTCGATGTCGGCGTCGATCACGGCGTCGTAGGTGTACGCGCACGCGCCCTGCGACTGGGCCCGGGTCCCGGTCAGGGTCAGCTCGAGGTGGCTGCCGTCGACGCTGCCGTTGAAGACGTGGCCGCCCAGCCACAGATCGAGGAACGTCGCGGTGAGGCCACCGACCGTGGCGGTCGCCGACTCGCCGTCCTGGGTGATGCCGACCGGGATGTTCGCGGCGGTGTTGCCGTCCCAGTTGTCGAAGCCGCAGCCGTTCTCGCGGTTGGCGACGTTGATCGAGAAGTCACCTTCGACGTTGGCCGTGCCGCCGCACCCGGCGAGGGTGGCGGCACCGACGAGCAGGACGATCGGGAGGGTTCGACGCATGCCGCCATTCTAGCTGCGGCGCCTCGGGCCGCGCGTGAGGACGCGCACCCGAAGCCGCGTCAAGTCGCGCGCGCCGCGTGAACCCGGTTACGCTCGGGCCCCGCCGAGCCGAAACGTGCCCTCGCCGTACACCCGTGCCTATGATCTTCCGTCCCGCCGCGGCCGTGCCGCCGCGGTGACGTCGACGATCGTGATCGGCCTGGCCACCGTGGCGGCGACCGCCCCGGCCCGGCCCGCCGCCGCAACCCGCCTCGATGCCGCTCCCGCCGTGCCCGACCTGGTCCACCTCCGCCTCGACTCCGGCCTGACCCTGCTGGTGACCCCGCACCGCTCCGCCCCGGTGGCGGCGGTCCAGGCCTGGGTCGGCGCCGGCTCGGCCGACGAGGCCCCCGGCCACGCCGGCATCGCCCATCTGACCGAGCACATGCTGTTCAAGGGCACGCTGCGGCGCGGGGTCGGCGAGATCACCGGCGCGGTCGAGGCCGCCGGCGGCGACGTCAACGCCTGGACCTCGTTCGACCACACCGTCTATCACGCGGTGGTCGGCGGCGGCGACGTCGACGTCGCTCTCGACGTCCTCGCCGACGCGTTGATCGCGTCGACCTTCGACGAGGACGAGCTGGCCCGCGAGCGCGAGGTCGTGGTCGAGGAGATCCGCCAGGGCCTCGACGACCCCGGGCGGGCCGCGGCCCAGGCCCTGTTCGCGACGTCGTACGTCATCCACCCCTACCGCCGGCCGGTGATCGGCTCGATCCCGTCGGTGCGCGGCCTGCGTCGCGACGATCTGGTCGGGTTCCACCGCCGCGCCTACGTCGCCGGCAACATCACGATCGTGGTCGCCGGCGACGTCGATCCGGGCGACACCCGGCGCCGCGTCGAGCGCCACTTCGCCGGGCTGCGCGCCGGCCCGGTGCACCGCCGCCGCGCCGTCGAGCCCACCCAGGTGGCGCCGCGCGGGGTCGTGGTCACCCACGCCGTCACCGAGGCGCAGCTGGCGATCGGCTTCCACGCGCCGCCGCTGCGCGACCCCGCGACCGCGGCGCTGGATCTGGCCGCGGTGGCGCTGGGGCAGGGCGAGTCGTCGCGGCTGACCGCGCGCCTGCGCGACGATCGCGAGCTGGTCAGCGGCGTGGTCGCGCAGCTGCACGCGCTGCACGACCCCGGGCTGTTCGTGGTGTCGGCGTCGGCGCGCCCCGGTCGCCTCGAGGTCGCCGCCCAGGCCATCGTGGCCGAGGTCGCGCGCGCCGCCCGCGACCTCGACGATCGTGAGCTCGACAAGGCGCGCACCGCGATCGAGGCGGCGCAGCTGTACCAGCTCGAGACCGCCGAGGGCCTGGCCCGCAAGTACGGCTGGCACCACGGCAACGCCGGCGACGTCGGCTTCGAGCGCGAGTACCTCGAGCGCGTCCGCACGGTGTCGGCGCCGGAGGTGCGCGCCGCGATGGCGCGGGTCCTGACCCTGGCCAACGCCACGGTGTCGGCGGTGGTGCCGCCGCGCCGCGCGCTGGCGCCCGCGGCCGGCCGCGCCGCCGCGGCGCGCCGCCTGGTCGGGCGCGTCGCGGCCGGCCTGCGGGCGTCGGCGCGGTCCCGCCGCGGCGCCGCGTCGCCGCCCGCGGCCACGTCCCCGGCGAAGGCGAAGGCGAAGGCGAAGGCGCCGGCCGTCGCGGCGGCGGCGGCGTCGCAGGCGTCGACGTCGTCGCCGGTCGCGCGCCGCGCGCCGGCCCTGCAACCGCGCCGCGGCCCGGCCCCCGCACCGCCGACGCCGGCGGCGCCGCGACCACGACCCGCGGCGCGACCGGACCCGCGCCACCGCCGCGTCGCGGCGCGCCGCCGCGCGGCGCCGCGACGACGCCGTCGTCCGCGAGGTCCTGCCGTCCGGCACCCGCGTCCTGATCCTGCGCGACCCGTCGGTGCCGGTGGTCGCGATGCGCGCGGTCTGGCCCGGCGGCACCCGCCTCGAGACCGACGCCACCAGCGGCACGACCGCGCTGCTGGCCTCGACCGTGACCCGCGGCTGCGGCGCGCGCGACGCCGCCGAGGTCGCCGACGTCGTCGACCGGCTGGCCGGCGGCGTCGTCGGCGTCGGCGGTCGCAACAGCTTCGGGGTCCGCGCCGAGTGGCTGGCGCGGACCTGGGACGACGGCCTCGACGTCTTCCTCGACTGCGCGCTGGCGCCGCGCCTCGACGACGACGAGGTGGCGCGGCAGCGCCGCCTGCTGCTCGACGACCTCGACGCCCGCGCCACCAGCGGCAGCCACCAGGCGTTCCGCCTGTTCGCCGAGACCCTGTACCGCCACCACCCGTACCGCCTCGATCCGCTGGGCTCGCCCGACGCGGTCGCGGCCATGGACGGCACCTCGCTGCGCGGGTTCTGGCGCGATCACTACCCGGCGTCGACGATGACGCTGGCGATCGTCGGCGACGTCGATCCCGAGCAGGTGCTGCGCCGGATCCGCGACCGGTTCGCCGACGTCACCGCGGCCGCGCCGGTCGAGGTCACGGTCGCCGCCGAGACCTTCGAGGATCGCCCGGCCGCGGATCGCGAGGTCTACGGCTACCTGGCGCGCGAGCAGGCCCACGTCGTCATCGGCTTCCCCGGCACCACCGTCACCGCCGAGGACCGCTTCGCGGTCGAGGTCCTGGCCGCGGTGCTGGGCGGCCAGGGCGGCCGCCTGTTCGCCGAGCTGCGCGAGCGTCGGGCCCTGGCCTACCGGGTGTCGGCGTTCGCGGTCGACGGCGTCGACCCCGGCTACCTGGCGATCTACGTGTCGTGCAGCCCCGACAAGGTCGACGAGGCGGTCGCCGCGATCCGCGCCCAGATCGACGCGCTGGTCGCCGACGGCGTCGACGCCGCCGAGGTCCGCCGCACCGCCCGCGCGCTCGCCGGCTCGCACGCGGTCGCGATGCAGCGCCGCGCCGCGATGGCCAACGCGCTCGCGTTCCACGACGCCTACGGCCTGGGCTGGCAGGGCTGGGCGGACTACCCCGATCGCCTGCGCGCGGTCACCGCCGCCGACGTCGATCGCGTCGCCGCGACCTACCTGCGCTGGGACGTCGCGGTCACCGCGACGGTGCGGCCGCCCGCCGAGACCGACGGCGCCCGCAAGCGCGCGCGCGGCGTCCGCAAGAAGGCGCCGCGACCGCGGCCGGCGTCGCACCACACCCGCGATCGCAGGAGCTCGTGATGCCGCGCGCGCCGATCGCCCGCTCGCCCGCGCCCCGGCCGCTCGGCCGCGGCGATCTGGCGGCCAGCCTGGTGCTGATCTTCCCGCTCTACCTGGCGTACGCGATCGGCATCCTGTTCGCGCCGGCGGTCAACGGCGTCGACTTCGTGTCGCGCCACGTCTGGGCGCTGTGCGGCCACGACCGCGGCCGCTACCTCGCGCTGCACGCGGTGATCGCCGGCGGCTTCCTGATCTGGGTCCGCCACGCCCGCCGCGGCCGCAGCCTCGGCACCGACGTCGCGCTGCCGCTGATCGGCGAGGCCGCGCTCTACGCGGTGTCGATGGGCGCGCTGATCCGGCTGGTCATGGATCACGTCCTCGGCCCCGTCGGCGTGCTCGCCGTCGAGGACGCCCACCTCGGCGCCACCGGCGAGCGCGTCGTCACCTCGCTGGGCGCCGGCGTCCACGAGGAGCTGGTCTTCCGCCTCGGCCTGATGGCCGGCTCGGCGTACGTGCTGATGCGCGCCGGGACCCGGCCGCGGGTCGCGATCGCGGTCGCGCTGATCGGCTCGGCGCTGCTGTTCTCGCTGGCCCACCACGTCGGGCCTTTCGGCGATCCGTGGAGCCGCTCGCTGTTCGCGTTCCGCGCCCTCGCCGGCGTCGCCTTCGGGCTGATCTTCTACTACCGGTCGCTGGCCCACGCGGTCTACGCCCACGCCCTCTACGACCTCTGGGTCCTGGTGCTGCGGCCATGAGCGCGCGGGTCGACGCCGCCACCGCCGTCGGGGTCGCGCTGGCCGGCGCCGCCGGCTCGCTGTGCCGCTGGCTGGTCGCGGTGTGGATGGCGAAGTGGCCGCGCTGGCCGTGGGGCACGCTGGCGGTCAACGTCGTCGGCGCGCTGCTGATCGGCGGCGTCGTCGCGGCGCTGGCGGCGCGCGGCCTCGCCGACTCGCGGACCCGGATCGTGATCACGTCCGGGTTCATGGGCGGCTTCACGACGTTCTCGGCGTTCGCGTTCGAGACCGTCGCGATGCTCGAGCGCCGCCAGGTCGGCTCGGCGGCGCTCTACGTGATCGTCACCGTGCTCGCCGGCATCGCCGCGGCCTGGCTCGGCCTGGCCGGCGTCCGCGCGCTGCGCTGACCGCGACGCGCGACCCGCTACTCGAGGCCGAGCGCGCCGTCGTTGTCGAGGTCCATGTACCCGACGTACAGCTCGAACTTGCAGCGCTTGATCTGATCCTGGTTGGCCTCGACCTTGGGGATCTGGAAGCTCTTGATCCCGACGTCGTAGAGGTTGATCCGGAACAGGACCTCCTGACGGTCGGGGGTCAGGAACTCGAGCGCGCCCTGCTTCTCGGCCTTGGTCTGGTTCATCTTCCCGTCGATGACGTACTGGTGGTACCAGTCCAGCACCTGGTCGGCGTACTGCAGCGACATCGTCACCGACAGATCCGGGAACTCGATCTTGGTCGGCACCAGCTCGGGGAAGCGGGCCGGCCCCGACGCGATCGGCTTGATGCCCTGCTTGACCGAGAACGCGTCGATCTTGGACACCTTGCTGGTGTCGACGCCGTCGATCGTCAGCCGGAACGCCGACGACAGCCACAGCTTCTGCTTGCCGCCGAAGCTGCCGCTCACCGACTCGCCGCCGCCGCGCTTCATGTCGACGCGCTCGGGCCGGAACTTGACCTTGAGGTAGGCGGGGTCCTTCGACTGCGAGTCGAGCGTCGGGAACTGGGTCTCTTCGATCAGCGCGTCGAAGAACTGGTGGACGAACTGCGCCTTGTACTGGAAGTCGGCGTGGGTGATCGAGCCGTTGTGGCGGGCGAACTCCTTGCGCCACGACTTCTTGATCCACCACAAGAGGTAGTTGGCCTGCGACAGGCCGATCTCGCAGGTCAGCGGCTCGACCTCGAGCGACGTCCCGTGCTTGATGCGCAGGTTGTCCTGGCCCATCTGCTCGTCGACCGAGTTGAGCTTGACGTGGCCACCCTCCACCGACTTGATGTGAGCGGTTCGCAGCGCGTTTCCGTCGATATCCAGCGCAAAGTGGCCGGTGGTGTAGGCGCGTCGCGTGGTCATCCTGGCTCCGGGCTCGTGAGGCAGTCCATGGTACTTGGCTCCCGCCCCCCTTGTACGCGGGTGAGGGCTCGGATCCTCCCCCCCGGGGGTCGAGGCTCGATCTGGGGGGACGAGCCCCGATCCAGGCTGGACCATCGTCCCCACCGTCAGCCACGTTTCGGGGACTTAGGTTCGGTAGGAGGATGTGCTCGGGCCCGGAACCTCAACGATTTCGGGATCGGAGGCGTTCGGCACGGCGTGTGTATCTAGGCTGTCACATGCGGATCAAGACCTTGCTCATCATGGCCATTGCCGGGCTGCTCATGGTGCTGGTCGCTCCGCTCGCCAGCGCCGAGCGCGTCAAGACCACGCGCACGACCAAGGTCATGAAGCGACCGGGCGAGCAGTCGGCGGTCGTCACGCGGGTCAAGTCGGGCCGGACCCTCACCGTCATCGCCAAGCAGGGGCGGTGGATGAAGGTCCGGGTCAACGGCCGGACCGGGTGGGTCGCACGCTCGACCGTCCAGACCGTCAGCGCCCGCGAGGTGCCGCGCAACACGCGCCGGCGCCCGTTCGTGGACGGCCGGTCGACCCGCCGCGGCTGGGGCGGCGACGCGCCCGACGACCGGGTCGGCGGCGACGCCACCGATGACAGCGACGACGAGGAAGAGGTCGTCCGCCCCAAGAAGTCCAAGAAGAAGAAGACCGCCAAGAAGGCCAAGCGGGTCCGCGACGACGACGACGACGAGGACTTCGACGACGACGACGACGGCGACGACGACGACCTCGACGACGAGGACGCCGAGGAGGAGCCGGCCGAGCCCCAGGAGCGCGTCGTCATGGTCGCGGTCGCCAAGACCAAGCTCTACGCCAAGCCCAAGAAGGGCAAGTCGAACGCCAAGGTCAAGAAGGGCCGCCGCCTGGTGGTCATCGAGGAGAAGGACGGCTGGATGCTGGTCGAGGACCCCGAGGAGGGCGACTCGGGCTGGATCAAGGCCGACGACGTCTACGAGCAGGGCGCGCGCAAGTTCCGCACGTTCAGCATGGACGGCCGCCTCGGCTTCGTCCGCATGGGCCAGGTCTTCCGCTCGACCGGCACCGGCGCGCTCGCCAACTACGACCTCCAGGCCGCCGCGGCGTCGCTGACGGTGCGCGGCGCGATGGTCCAGAAGTACGGCAAGCAGTACCTGATCGGCGGCGAGCTGGCGTACACCGGCGGCAAGTCGGCGCCCGGCATCCGCTACTCGGACGGCGCCAACGCGGTCGACATCCCGTTCACCAGCCACGACATCGACCTCCACGCGATCGCCGGCTACGACATGAAGAACAAGATGGGCGGCGTGGCCTGGGCCCACGTCGGCTACCACTACGGCATGTTCCAGGTCGCCAACGTCGGCGACTTCACCGCCAACCTGGCGCGGCTGCCGTCGGAGAACCTCACCGGCCCGACCGTCGGCGCCGGCTTCGAGGCGCCGCGGCTGTCCGAGAAGGTGGGCGCCCGGGCCTCGGCCGACTACCTCATCATGGGCAAGCGGACCCAGACCCAGGGCCTCGAGGACGGCGCGGTGTCGACCGTCAAGGCGCTGTGGGGCGGGGTCGTGCTCAGCTACCAGTGGAAGAAGGACATGACCCTCGACGCCGGCTACGCCTACACCTGGTCGAAGACCGAGTGGAGCGGGGTCGCGGCCGGGTCGATGCGCGGCCACGCCGCGGACTCGGCGGCCCGCAAGGACACCGACCACGCGCTGACCGTCGGCGTCGCCAAGACCTTCTAGCCCCTTCTGGCCCGCCGCCGCTGGTGTAGGATCACCCGGCGATGGCCGAGGATCTCGCCTCCGAGTACGACAGCTACTTGCAGCGGTTCGACGCCCAGGTCGGCGAACAGGTCGACGTCGGCGCGTTCGCCAAGTTCAAGGGCAAGCTCATCAAGAAGCTCGACGCCGCCGAGTTCGCCGAGACGTACCGCGAGTACCACGAGCTCGCCGGCCACTACTTCGAGAGCATCGATCGCGGCGACACGATCAACGACGCGATCGTCAAGATCGTCCGCGAGGCCGCCGCCAAGCTGGTGCTGACGGCCCCGGTGTAGCGGCGCGGCGGCGCGTGCCCGCGGCGCGCGCGGGCCGGCCGCCAGGAGCGTGTAGCGGATACCCGCCTGACCGCGGGCCGCCGGCCCGGGTCCTGCCGCGAGCGCGGGGGGGCGTCCTCCGGCTCAGACAGTCCTCGCGGTGACGAGAGCGCCGGCGGTGGGGGTGCCGCGGGCGGTGACGCCGTCGCGTGGTGGCGCGGACCCGCTGCGGAACTCGCCGTCGGCCGCCCCCCACACGCTCGCGTCACCCGTGCCGGCGTGGCCTGGCACCACCGCGGTCGGACACGAAGGGATCGACACGAGCGCGGCGAGCGGATCGCAGGGCGGGGTCAAGGCCTATCGTCAGTACGCGCCGATGCAGTCGTTCCTGTTGCCGCCGTCGAAGAGCTACGGCCGGATGGTCAAGGACCAGGTGCGGCTGCGCGCCGAAGTCGAGGGCTGGCTGGCGCGCGCCGAGGCCGAGGCCGAGGACGACGCGGACGACGCGGAGCACGGTCCCTATCACCCACGGGCGGAGGTGCAGCTGCGCGAGGAGAAGATGGCGAAGATGACCGCCGCCCTCGACGCGCTGACGAAGGAGACCGAAGCGGCCCGCGCCTTCTCCGCCGCCAACGTCCAGTTCGCCGAGCACCTCGGGACCGAGCCCCTCCTCTCGGTCGGCAGGCTCCGCCGCGGCGGCACACCGGCGTCGCCGTCGCGTTCCCCTCGACCCAGCGCCGCCCACCTCGCCATGCGTACCGCTCTCGAACAGCCGCACGGCCGCGCCATCTACGCCCGCTCTTCGGACAGATCCGAACCCGCGGCTTCCGACAACGATCCTTCCGCGGCCTCTTCAAGCGCCGATGCGAAGGGGCCTTCGTCGCCCTCGTCCACAACCTCCTGACGCTCTTCCGGGCGCAGTCGCCGCGCACCATGCCGGCGTAGGCCGCCCCGGGCCGCACGCGATACCCGACCGCGGACGATGCCGTCCCGGTCCGGGGGGCTATCGGCTACACGCTCCTAGCGCTCCGGATCGCGGAGCTTGTCGAGATCCATCTGCGACAGCGCCATGCGGATGAGCTGTGACTTGTTGGCCTTGGTCCAGCCGCGCCGCTTGAGCTCGGCGACCTTGGCCTCGAGCTCCTCGATGTCGCGGGTGTACATCGAGATGCAGATGACCTTGTAGTGGGTCGGCCGCGGGCTGGCGCGGCGGGTCCGCGCCCGCGGCGCCGCCGCGTGGTCGGTGCCGGCACGTTCGCCCCGGAGCGGACGGCCGTAGAAGTCCTCGCTGAGGATCCGCTCGGCCTCGCTCAGGGGATCGTTCTGGAGCAGCTTGTCGTCCTTCATCAGATCTCCTGGCTGGTCAGAGGGCCTGGGCCCGCGGCGCCGGCGCCTCGGGCTGGGTGGTGGTGACCGCCTCGGCCGCGGACATCGTGGGGGTCGGCGCCTCCTTGACGGCGCTCGACGCCACGACCCAGTCGACGACGCGGTTGTAGTCGGCGGCGCCGTTGGACTGCGGCGCGTACTCGAAGATGCTCTTGCGGTGGCTCGGCGCCTCGGCGAGCCGGGTGTTGAGCCGGATCGGCTCGAGGCACTTGGTCTTGAAGTGGCTCTGCAGGGTCTCGAGGACCTCGCGGGCCAGGCGGGTGCGGCCGTCGTAGAAGGTCGGCAGCACCGCCGAGATCCGCACCGCGTGGTGGAGGTGGCGCTCGATGTCCTTGATCGTCCGCAGCACCTGCTTGACGCCGACCAGCGCCAGGTAGTCGCAGGTCACCGGGATGACGACCTCGTCGGCGTACGACAGCGCGTTCTGGTTGAGCAGGTTGAGCGACGGGCCGCAGTCGACGAAGACGTAGTCGTAGCGCCGCGACACCTGCATCAGGTTCAGGCGCTTGGTCATGATCCGCGACCGGTTGTCCGGGTTCTGGCGGGCCAGCCAGATCTCGGCGGCGGCCAGCGTGGCGTCGCTGGTGATGACGTCGAGGCTGGACCGCACCGGCACCGCGACGTCGGTGGGATCGACGCCCTCGACCAGCACGTGGTAGAGCGACTGCTCGCCGTTGACGCCGAGCGACACGCCGACGTTGCCCTGCGCGTCGGTGTCGATCAGCAGGACGTTGTGGCCGCGCTCGGCGACGCCGGCCGCGAGGTTGACCGCGGTCGTGGTCTTGCCGGTGCCACCCTTCTGGTTGAGGATCGCGATCCGACGGGCGCGCCGGGCCCGGAACGCCTCGTCGCCGAGGCCGGACTTGCGGCACTCGAGCGAGCAGAAGTAGTTACGCCTGCCATCGCCGGTCACGGCGACCTGGTAGACGAACGCTGGACGGAACGACTGGCCGCACGCGGTGCAGAGCTTCTCCATGCAGTTATGGAAGGGGCCGACCGGCTCCGGGGGCAACTTTTCGGCGTATAGTCGGCCCACGTGGGGGATCGCGACGATCCGATCGTCCGTCGGGCTCACGTCGAGACCGACGATCCGCAGCGGGCCGCGGCCGGTCTGGTCGCCGAGCTCGACGCGGCACCGTCGCTCGTCGTCGCGTTCGCGTCGTCGAGCCTCGACCCCGACCGGGTCGCGGCCGCGCTGGCCGGGGCGTTCCCCGGCGTGCCCCTGATCGGCTGCACGTCGTGGGGCGAGCTGGGCCCGGCCGGCGATCGCCGCGGCTCGATCGCGGCGATGTCGATCACGTCGCCGGGGCTGCGGGTCGGCCTCGGCCTGGCGCGCGATCTCCGGGGCTCGGCGCTGCGGTCGAGCCGGGCCGCGGTCGGTGACGCCGCGGCGGCGCTCGGGGTGACGCCGGAGCAGCTCGATCCGGCGCGCCACGTCGGGATCGCGCTGGTCGACGGGCGCTCCGGCTACGAGGAGAGCTTCTGCCTCGGCTCGGCGGCCACGGTGCCGCAGCTGCGCATGGTCGGCGGCTCGGCCTCCGACGATCTCGGAGCGCCGACCCGGGCGCGGGTGTTCTTCGACGGCCGCGCCTGGGCCAACGCCGGCGTCGTCGCCTTGCTCGAGACCGATCTACCGTTCACGGTGATCGAGTCCGAGCACATGGAACCGACCGACATCCGCGTGGTGGTCACCGCCGCCGATCCCGAGCACCGTCGCGTCCTCGAGCTCGACGGCTTCCCGGCCGCCCGGCGCTACGCCAGCCTGATCGCGAGCCTCGGGGGGCCGCCCCTCGACTCGGTCATCGCGTCGAGCTTCCCGTTCGCGCTGTACGTCGGCGACCGGCCGTACGTGCGCAGCGTCGCCGTCGTCGACGGCGACACGCTGGTGTTCGCGAGCGCGGTCGATCCGGGGAGCGTGCTGCGCCTGATGCGCCCCGGCGATCTGGTCGGCGAGACCGAGGCCGCGTTCGCCACCGCCGCGGCCGAGGTCGGCGGCGAGCTGCGCGCCGTCATCGCGTTCTCGTGCCGCGGCCGCCACCACGAGTCGATCACGCGCGGCACCCGGCCGGCGCTGACCGCGCTGTACGGCCGCGTCCCGCTGGTCGGCTTCCACAGCTTCGGCGAGCAGACCGGCGCGCTGCTGGTCAACCACACGCTCACCGGCCTGGCGCTGGGAGGTCGCGGCGATGGCTGAGCGCACCGCCAAGCCCGGCCGGCGGCGCGGCAGCTCGGGGCCGCGCCTGGGCGCGACGCGCGCGCCGTCGGTGACCCCGACGGCGACCCGGCGCCGCCCGCCGAGGCCACCCCGGCGCCGCCCGCCGCCGCCGACGCGCCGGCGCCCGAGCGCGCCGCCGAGCGCATCGCCGAGCTCGAGCTCGAGCTGGCCGCGGCGCAGCGCACGATCGACGTCCTGATCGATCGCGTCGAGCGCCGCGAGCGCGCCGCCACCACCCAGGCCGAGCTGTTCGAGGCCGCGGCGCGGATGGAGCAGCTGATCGAGCAGCGGACCCGCGAGGTCGACGAGCAGCGGGTCGCGCTGGCCGCCGCCAACGGCGAGCTACGCGCGCTGACCGCCAACCTCGATCAGATCGTCCGGCAACGGACCCGGGCGCTGGCCGAGTCCGAGGCCCAGCTCCGCCAGAAGAACGCCGAGCTCGAGCGCCAGGGCAAGCTCAAGGCCGAGTTCATCTCGATCGTCGCCCACGAGCTGCGCACGCCGCTGACCAGCATCGTCGGCTACCTCGACATGCTCGGCGAGGATCGCTTCGGCGATCTCACCGAGGCGATGCAGCGGCCGATCCGGTCGCTGCAGCGCAACGCCCACCGCCTGCGCCGGCTCGCCGACGAGATGCTCGACGCGTCCCGGCTCGAGGCCGGCCGGGTCGCGCTGCGCCGGGTCGCCGTCGATCTCGGCGACGTCGTCAGCGACGCGATCACCGAGCTGGGGCCGCTGGCCCAGGCCAAGCACCAGACCGTGTCGGCGGCGCTGCGCCCGGCCCGGCCCATCGACGCCGACCACGACAAGGTCCACCAGATCATCGTCAACCTGGTGTCCAACGCGATCCGCTACACGCCGGAGGGCGGCACGATCTCGGTCGTCGTCGACGAGGCGCCGCCCGAGGTCTACCCCGGCGACTGGGCCCGGCTGCGGGTTCGCGACAACGGCGTCGGCATCCCCGAGAGCCTGCGCCACCGCATCTTCGAGCCGTTCAGCGACGTCCAGCCGGCCAAGCACCACACGTCGTCGGGGCCGGACTCGGCGGGGCTCGGCCTCTACATCGCGCGCGGCCTGATCGAGCTGCACGGCGGGCTGATCACGGTCGACTCGGAGGAGAACGTCTTCACCGAGTTCACCGTGCTGCTGCCGCTGTGCCGGTAGCGCGGCGCGGTCGCACGCGCCGCGCCATCGGGGTGATGTCCTCCGAGCGCGCGAGGCGTCCACGCCACGCGACGTCATCGGCGCCGCCTCCGGCGGAGGTGGCGCAGCCGACGCGAAGCGGCGCCCCGGGGCGCTACTTCTTCTTGCCCGGCTTCTTCGGGGCCGGCTTCTTGGGCGCGGCCTTCTTGGGCGCGGCCTTCTTGGGCGCGGGCTTCTTGGGCGCGGCCTTCTTCGGGGCCGGCTTCTTGGGCGCGGGCTTCTTGGGCGCGGGCTTCTTGGGCGCGGCCTTCTTGGCGGGCACGGCCTTCTTGGCCGGCGCCTTGGCCGTGGCCGGCTTCTTGGTCGCCAGCTTCACCGTGCCCTTGGCGGGCTCGGCCTTGGCGGCCTTGCCCTTGGCGGCCGGCGCTGGCTTGGTCGCCGCCACCTTGGCGGGCTCGGCCTTGGCGGCCTTGCCCTTGGCGACGGGCGCCGGCTTGGTCGCCGCCGCCTTGATCGGCTCGGCCTTGGCGGCCTTGCCCTTGGCGGCCGGCGCCGGCTTGGTCGCCGGCGCACCGCCGTCGGTCTTGGACGTCGCGGCGAGGCGCGCGAGATCGAGCGCCTCGACCAGCGTGTGGCGGGGCGGAAGGTTGGCCGCGGCCGGCTCGTCCTTCTTCTTGCTCCGCTTCTTCTTCTTCTGCTCCCGCGGCGGCGGGGTCTCGCTGATGCCGGGCATCCGCGACGCCAGATCGCCACGGTTGTGCACCAGGATGCGCGGCCCTTCCTTGAAGGTGATCTCCACCTTGTTGTCGGGCAGCAGCTCGGTCACGATCCCGACGTCGAAGACCGGGTGCGAGACCAGGTCGCCTTCCTCGTAGGTGTCGCGGATCGAGTAGGGACGACAGTTGGCGAGGTCGCCATCCGACGCCCGCTGCATGGCCTCATCCCAGGCCGGCTTGGTGGACAGTCGGCGGCGCGGAGCCTGTTCGGAGGCTTCCGCTTCGGCATCGCCCCTGGGCTTCCGGTAGGCATGAACATCGCCACACACCACGCATTGCACGCGACGAACCTCGTCCTCGTACATGCTGATAATCGTGTGGGTCGTGTCTGCCTTGCATCGAGGCGACGGACAGTACGCCTCGATCTCTCCCCCGACCTCGTCCACGTCTTCATCGAAGATGGAGTCCATCCCGGCCTCTTCTGGACGTGAGCCTCTGGCGATGCCTGTGGCTGTGAGTCGCTGTAACTAGTTGACATCACGGAGTCTCCGGCTCCCCCGGACTTCCGTGAACTCTTAGTTAGCGTCCTAACACAGCCAGCGATTGCGAGCAACGTTGCGGGCTTACAAGCTGCTCCCGATTCGCTCGCAGGTGCGATCTCCTGCTACGATGCCCCTGTTCAATGGGGCGCCTGATCGTCGCAAACCTCTTGGTTTTTGCGGTGTTGGCATCCGCGGCGGCCCTCGCCTACTACGGCTGGAGCTACACCGCGGAGGTGTCCTCGCGCGAGCGCGCGCTGGTCGAGGACACGATGCGGGAGCTCGCCGAGGAGAAGATCATCGGCATCGAGAGCCAGCTGGTCGACACCGACAACAAGGTGTTCTCGGCCATCCACATCGACCGCCCGTTCGAGGTCGACAAGGTGGTGAAGGACGTCCAGGCCCCGGTGGTCTCGGTGTTCCTGCTCGATGCCGACCTCAAGCCCATCCCCAGCGGCTACTTCAGCAAGCGGCCGGCCGCCGAGGCCAGCGCGTTCCGCGAGCGCTTCCTCACCCAGATCCTGCCGACCCTGCCGCTGCGCGACCTGCCGCTCAACCAGCGCAGCCACGTCCACGGGGTGTGGAACGGCGAGGAGCACCTGTTCTCGTTCTCGCACCGCTGGGCGCTGGGCCGCGACTACTACGTCGTGCTCGAGACCGACCTGGTCCACGTCATCTTCTCGGTGCTGCCGCAGTTCTTCCCGCGCACGCCGCGCCTCTACCAGGTCGTCGACGAGAACGGCGACGGCATCTACGGCACGCCGTTCCGCGAGCCCGGCGGCGTCGTCGTCGAGCTGCCGTTCGTCGACACCGTCGATCGCTGGCGCCTGCGGGTCGCGCAGCGCGACACCGGCAGCCAGACCGCGCGCGGCCGCCGCAAGCTGATCGACATCGTGCTGATCGGCCTGGCGCTGACCGGCATCGTCGCCGGCCTCACCGTCCTGCTGCTGGCCAGCCGCCGCGAGCGCAAGGCCAACGAGCTCAAGAGCGAGTTCATCTCCAACGTCTCGCACGAGCTCAAGACCCCGCTGTCGATCATCAGCATGTTCGGCGAGATGCTCGCGCTCGGCCGGGTCAAGACCCCGGCGCAGGCCCACGAGTACGCCGACATCATCTGGCGCGAGAGCGTGCGTCTGGCCCGGCTGATCGACAACGTCCTCGACTTCGCCAAGATCGAGCGCGGCAAGGACGTCTACGAGTTCGCCGAGGGCGACGTCGCCGAGGTCGTGCTGCGCGCGGTCGAGCTGTCGGGGCACCGCCTGCAGCAGGCCGAGATGACCGTCGAGACCGAGATCGAGCCCGACCTGCCGCCGGTCTCGCTCGACGGCAACGCCCTGACCCTGGCGACGCTCAACCTGGTCGACAACGCGATCAAGTACGCCGCCGACGGCAAGCGGATCGTCGTGCGGCTGCGCCGCGACGGCGCCCGCGTCGTCCTCGAGGTCAAGGACTTCGGCCCCGGCATCGACGCCGCCGAGCACGATCGCATCTTCGAGCGCTTCTACCGGGCCCGCGCGGTGCGGCTCAAGCCGATCCGCGGCTCCGGCATCGGCCTGGCCCTGGTCGAGCACATCGCCAAGGCGCACGGCGGCGGGGTCTGGATCGACAGCAAGCCCGGCGCCGGCGCCACCTTCGGCCTGTGGATCCCGGTGCCCGACGCGGAGACCTCCTGACTCGTGGTATGACGGCCGCGAGGCTAGCAATGGCTGACGTCGTCGAGCCGAAAGAAGGCCAGAAGAAGATCCTCGTGATCGAGGACGAGCCCGACATCGTCCGCGGGCTGCGCGACGCCCTCGAGTTCGAGGGCTTCTGCGTCGAGGCCCGCTCCACCGGCGCCGAGGGCCTGAGCGCGGCGATGGACTGGACGCCCGACTGCGTCCTGCTCGACCTGATGCTGCCCGACGACAACGGCTACCGGGTGTGCGAGACCCTGCGGGCCCGCGATCCGGTGGTGCCGATCATCATCCTGACCGCCAAGGCGCAGGAGGCCGACAAGGTCCGCGGCCTCGAGGCCGGCGCCGACGACTACGTCACCAAGCCGTTCTCGATCGCCGAGCTGATCGCGCGGATCAACGCGATCTTCCGCCGCCAGACCCGGCTGGGCGCCACCGACGAGACGTTCCCGATCGGCACCTGGACGATCAACTCGCGCAAGCACACGATGAGCCGCGGCCGCACCACCAAGCGGCTGACCTTCTACGAGCTCGAGGTCCTCAAGCTGCTGCGCGAGCGGGCCGACGAGGCGGTGGCGCGCGACGAGCTGCTGGAGAAGGTGTGGGGCGTGCAGCCGTCGCCGTCGAACCGCACCGTCGACAACTTCGTGGTCAAGCTCCGGCGCAAGCTGGAGGAGGACCAGAAGAACCCCAAGCACATCCTGACCGTGTACGGCTTCGGTTACAAGCTGGTGCCGTAGCCGGCCCGGTCGCGCGGGCGGCGCCGGCCCGGGGCGGGCCCGCGCCGGGCGCGTGCGAATGTTCGCGTCGCCGAGAGCGCCACGGTATTCTCGCCGCATGGAGGGTCGCCAGCCGCCCGCAGACGACGGAGCGCCGGACAGCACGCCCGCGAGCCTGATGCGGACGGTGACCTGTCCCGGCTGCGGGGTCGCGGTGGCGATCGGCTACCCGCGCTGCCCCAAGTGCCACGCCGCGCTGCCGCAGCCGGCGCGCAGCCGGCGCGCGACCGCGCGCGACGAGCTCCTGACCGGCGGCACCTCGGTGGAGCCGTCGGGGGGCTACCGTGGCCTGGCGCTGATCGGCGTCGTGGTCCTGGGCCTGATCGTCGCCGTCGTGGTCATGACCCGCCGCGGCGGGGATCGCGGCGGCGCCCGCGCGCCGTCGGACGACCGCGACGACCGTGCCGACCGTGCCGACGATCGCACCGGTGGCACCAGGGCCGACGACGTCGACGACCTGCCCGAGCTGCCCCCCGCGACCCAGACCGGCGGCGGCGCCGCCGCAGCCGATCCCCTGGCCGGCGCGATCCGCGACCTGTCCGAGGCCCTGCGGACCGAGCGGCTGTGGTCGAAGGTCAGCCACGACGGCACCGAGATCGTCGTCGAGTCGTCGCTGTGCGGGGACACCGCGATGCACGAGGTCCTGGCCCAGCAGGTCGCGCCGCTGCACGACGCCGGGGCGAGATCGCTGCGCTGTCAGGAACCGCACGGCGGGCTGGTCTTCGAGACCGATCTGTAGTCGGCTGCGCCGATGGAGCGTCCGCCCGGCAAGCCCCCGCACCGCCTGATCCTGCCGCTCGGCATGCGCGTGCTGGTCAGCGTCCTCAAGGAAGAAGATCGCACCGACACCGGCCTGTACCTGCCGGCCGGCGCCAAGGAGGCCCAGGACGAGGCGCTCTACGGCGAGATCATCGAGGTCGCGCGCGACCGGCCGACCAGCGACGACGTCGCCGAGAACGTCTCGGGCGTGCCGCTCGGGTCCCGGGTCCTGTTCCGCAAGGGCGCCGGGGTCCGGGTGCCGTGGGACGACCGGCTGCGCCTGCTCGACGTCAAGGACGTGCTGGCGACCGTCGAGGAGCTGACCGACGACGACGCCCACTGACCCGGGCGTCGCGGCGACGCGGCCGTGACGCCGCCGGGCCGGCGACCGCGCGCTCGGCGGCGCGGGCGACCCGCGGCACGTCGACCCCGGGCCGGTCGAGGTGGACCATGCGCTCGTAGTCGGCGAGGAAGCGGTGGGCGAGGGCGAGCTGCACCGGCAGGTCCTGGTCGCGGGCCAGCGCCGGCGCGCGCTCGGCGTCGCCGACGAAGCGGCGCAGCGCCAGGTAGCAGGCGGCGAGGCGATCCTGGCGGTGGCGGACCGCCGCGAGGTTCCACAGGTGCGCCGGCCAGCCGGGCTCGAGCTCGATCGCCCGCTCGAGGTGGAGCGCGGCGCCGGCGAGATCGCCGTTCGACATCAGGCACAGCCCGTAGCTCGCCGCGGCCTCGGCGTCGTCGGGCGCGGCCGCGACGCAGCGCTCGAGCAGCGGCCGGGCCCGCTCCGGCTCGCCGGCCGCCATCAGATCGACGGCGCGGCCGAGCAGCGTGGCGTGGACGTCGGGCTCGACGCCGGGCGGCAGGTGGGCGTCGCCGAGGTCGAGCAGATCGCGGCCGAGGAAGTAGCCGGACGGCAGCGCCTCGCCGGCCTCGACCGCGCGGCGGGCGGCGGCGGCGACCTCGGCGCGCGCGGCGTCGACCCGGCCGATCGCGCGGGTGAAGCCGTCGGCGACCAGCGGGTCGATGATCTGCGCGGCGACCGCCGCCGGGGTCGCGCCGTCGCGGTAGATCGCGTCGCCGAGGCGGCCGTCGGCGTCGATCAGCACGGCCAGGCATCGCCACGCCCCGTCGATCGAGCGGCGGCTGACCAGCACGACGGCGCGGCCGGCGGGGTGGCGCAGCACCTCGAGCCGGGCCGGACCGCGGCGCGGCTCCGCCAGCGGCGCCGGCGCGATCAGCGCCAGCGGCGCGCCGATGCGGCGGAGCTCGCCGCGGATCGCGGCGTCGAGATCGCTGCGGACCAGCAGCTCCTCGATCAGGTGGCGGGCGCGCGCCGGCTCGGCCTGGGTCAGCGCGTCGACCAGCTCGAGCAGCGGATCGCCGTCGAGCTGGGTGACCAGCAGATCGGCGGCCATCGCGACGTCGGCGGTCGACGACAGCAGCTCGGCGAGCTGGCCCAGCGAGCGCCGGTGGATCGCGTCGGGATCGGTGAAGTGGGCGCGCAGCGCCGGCTCGTCGAGATCCGACAGCAGGGTCAGCGCCGCGCACTTGAGCTCGTCGGAGATCGTCGCGGCGTCGCCCTCGGCGAGGTCGCGCAGCGCCGCGACCACGCGGTCACGGTGGCGCGCGCCGATCGTCCGCAGCAGGGTCTCGGCCCACTGCCGGCGCCGCGGATCCAGCGAGCGCAGCTCGCGCAGGCACAGCGGCAGCGCCACCGGACCGAGCGCGGCGGCGACGTCCCGCAGCTCGCGATCCCGGGTCGCGCGCGCGGCGCGACGCTCGCCAAAGCTGCGGGCCAGCCGCTGCAGGGCGAGGAAGCTGTCCACGTGACCGCCCCCTTCCATGCGTGGCCATACCATAGATGTATGGTCGCTCACGGTCAACGACGAACCGTGGAGGCGGAAGGCCGCGGGATGGCGCCGTGACTACATGTCGCATCTCCCCGTACTGCTGCCGTGGGGCGACTGATCATGTTCAAGCCTGACAGAAGGCCATCCTTTACAGTCCGGCCGCCCAAAACCTACGTTTCCGCAATCGGGCAGGGGACCCTGGTACGGACTCATCACCCGGAGGAAGTGACGATGGCGCAAGCGGAAAACACGGCCGTCAACCGGCTGGTCGAACTGGCTGGTCAGAAGCCTCTCGATGTCGACGTCGACCTGGACGACCTGTTCGTGGAGGGCACCGCCCGGCAGGCCCGCGACGTGGCCCGCCGCGCCGTCAGCGCCCCTGGCCGGACCCCGCTGCCGCCGCCCTTCCGCACCGCCGGCGGCACGCCCGCCCCGGAGCTGCTGTCCATGCCGCCGCCCCCGGCGCGCCGCCCGTCCGGGACCCAGCAGCTCAACGCGGTCCCGCCGCCGGTGCCGGCCCGTCCGTCCCAGCAGCGTGCCGCCGTCCCGCCGCCCGTACCGCAGGTCGCGATCCCCGACAGCTCCACCGACGACCTCGCGACCGGGCCCTTCGAGATCGACGACGACCTGGACGCGGCCCCGACCGTCCAGGCCACGCCCGCGCCCGCGCTGGCGCCCGCCCCGACCGCCCGCGCCGCCGCGCCCGCGCCGGCGCCGCAGCTGCCTCCCCCGGTCCGCGCCGAGGCGCCGCGCTTGCCCGCGCCGCCGGTCCCCGCCGCCTCGTCGGCGGCGTTCCAGGGCTTCGAGGACGGCTGGTTCGAGTCGAGCCCCGCCGTCGTGCGCCAGGATCGCAGCGAGATCGATCAGGTCTACGTCGGCACCGAGGGCGTCGCGCGCCGCGGCCGCTCGCCGGCGATCTGGTATGTCGCCGCCGCGTTCACGCTGGGCCTCGGCATCGCGGCCCTGCTGTTCTGGCCCGGCAACGCCGCGCCCAAGGCGCCGGCGGCGCCGGCCGCCGCCGCGGTCGCCCTGCCGGCGACGCCGCCCGCGCCTGAGGCCGAGGTCGCGTCGGCGCCGGTGGTGACGCCCGCGCCGGTGGTCACGCCCGTGGCCGCGCCGGATCAGGCCGCCGCGGACCCCGCCGCGGTCGATCCCGGCGGCGCGGTCGCCGCCGACCCGCCGCTGACCGCCGACGAGCAGGCGCTGCTGGCGGCGCCCGCCGCCGCGCCGGTCACCACCCTGGTCGCGATGACGTTCACCTCGGTGCCGCCGGGCGCCACGGTGGTGCTGATCGACGGCGGCCAGACCACGCCGCTGGGCCAGACCCCGCTGCAGTTCTCGGTCGAGCCCGACAAGCGCTACGAGGTCATGTACACCCTCGAGGGTCACGCCTCGGTGATCCTGCCGGTCGATCCCGCCGTCGCGACGACGATCGCCGCCAGCATGGTCGCCGCCGACGGCGGGTCGCCCACCGTGGTCGCGATGCCGGCGCCGGCGCCGGCCGCGCAGGCCGCGCCGCAGGTCGCGGCCGCGCCGGTCGCCCAGGCCGAGCCCGCGGTCAAGCACGACCGCGCTCCGTCGAGCCACAAGCGCGCGTCCTCGGCGCGCAGCAGCAAGCGCACCGCGGCCGCCGAGCCGGCCCGCAGCAGCGGCAGCAGCGGCACCCTGAAGATCGGCGCCAAGCCGCCGTGCGACATCTACGTCGACGGCAAGAAGACCGGCAAGGTCACCCCGCAGGCGGCGATGAAGCTGTCCGCCGGCAAGCACACGATCACGCTCGTGAACAAGGAGCACAAGATCAAGGAGCAGGTGCGGGTGACGATCGAGGCCGGCGAGACCACCAAGGTCATCAAGGACCTCACGTCCCGCATGTGAGCCGCGCGCGACCGGGGCCCGGCCCCGGTCCGTCGCGGATTCCCACAGCGACGCCGTCGCCGACGGCGAGGCGGGGTAGAAGCCGACACCGGCGCCGGCGCTCCCACGTGGTTCCGGGCGGTTCGCGCCCCGGCCCGCCTGGCACGCGGTGTGATGAGATGGGACGACCATGCGCGTCCCCATCCTCGGCGGGGTGGCCTGGCTGGCCCTCCTCGCCGCGTGCGATCGCACCGTCGACGGCAACCTGCCGGTCGGGGGCGACCAGCCGTCGCAGGCCGAGACCGAGCGCTTCGCGCGCCGGCTCCACCTCGATCTCACCGGCGGCAGCCCCGACGACGACTTCGTCGCCGACGCGGTGGCCCGCCTCGGCGAGGTCGACGACGCCGCGACCCGGCGCGCGATCGCGCAGGCGCTGATCGACGCGCCCGCGTTCGCCGCGGTCTACGTCGACGAGGTCGAGGGCCGCGCCTACGGCGGCGACACCGTCGAGGCCCGCTACGGCCTGCTGTGCGGCATCGTCCGCACCACCGACCCGGCCTGCGACGCGTGCGCGCCGCCCGCCGACGGCGACGCCTGCGGCACCTGCAGCTGCGCGCCGCTCGCCGGCTACGTCGCCGAGCGCGCCGCGCTGCGCACCGCCGTCGACGACCTGGCCGCGGGCGCGACGACGTCGTCGATCGAGCGCCGCTACGTCGAGGCGTCGCCGTTCCGCGCGCTGGCGAGCCCGGACGGGGTCGCGCAGGCCCTGTTCGACGGCTTCCTCGGCCACGCCCCGCAGCTCGAGGAGCGCCGCAACGCCGCCGCGATGGTGCAGGGCGCGCTGATCGCCGGGTCGCCGGCCGGGCTGCTCTACCACCGCCACGGCGCCGACTACGCCGATCTGCTCGACATCGTCTTCGGCTCCGAGGTCTACCGCGAGGCCGCGGTCGGCGCGGTGTTCGAGCGCTACCTGGGCCGGCGGCCCACCGCCGCCGAGCTCGGCCACTTCGCCGCCGGCCTCGATCCCGACGACCCCGACGTCCGCGACGTGATCCTCGCGGTGGTGTCGTCGCGCGAGTACTTCGAGCAATGAGGAGGACGCGATGACGCCCGGGCCCCACCACGCGCGCCGCCGCGCCGTCGCCGTCGCCGCCGCGCTCGCGCTGGCCGGTGCGGCGCTGGTCGCCGCGTGCACGACGACCTACGAGTTCGACGACCTCGGCGTCGGCGACGAGTCCGGCGGCCGGACGCCGGTGCCGCGCAGCTCGGCGCAGTTCGTCGGCGCGATCTACGCCGACCTGCTGGGGCGCACCCCCGAGGTCGCCGACTTCACGATCACGCAGGGCGGCGCCGAGCTGGCGCGGATCCCGCTCGACGAGCAGGCCCTCGCGGTCGGCGCGATGGACGCGGTCGGCGATCCGCGGCCGGTGCGCGACCTGGTCGTCACCGCGATGCTGGCCTCGCCCGAGGCCGGCGTGCCGGCCCGGGCCGACGTCGACGATCCGGCCGCGTTCGTCACCGACCAGTTCCGGCTCCTGCTCGGTCGCGAGCCCAACACCTACGAGCTGGGGGCGTTCGTCACCGCCTGGCGCGACGACCCCGCGGTCACGCCGCGCACCGTCATCCGCGCGATCGTGGCGTCGCGCGAGTACCAGAGCCGCTGAGGAGGACGCCATGACGCTGTCTCGACGCAAGTTCCTCGGCGGCCTCGGCGCCGCCACCGCCGCCGCCGCGATCGCGCCGCTGGTCCGGACCCGCCGCGCCTGGGGCGGTGGCAACGCGACCCGGCGGATCGTCATCGTCGGCATCGGCGGCGGCCTGCGCACCCGCGAGGCCCTCGGCATGGCCGAGGGCGCGACCATGCCCAACCTGTTCGGCCGGGTGCCGCTGATCGGCGGCTTCGGCAGCGGCGACGCCGGCGACCCGGTGATCGCCCCCGAGTACGCGGCCGCGGCGCCGGCGCTGGTGCTGCCGCCGCCGCGCGCGACGCCGCTGCACGCCGACGGCGCGCTGGTGACCAACCTGCGCTACGCCGAGGGCCCGCCCGGCCACCTGCAGGGCCACGCCTGCCTGGTGTCGGGCGCGTACAACCAGCTCGAGAACCGCGCCGACGCCCGCCTGCCGGTGCCGACGATCTTCGAGCTGCACCGCAAGGCCGCGGGCGCGCCGGCGACCGACGCCTGGTACCTCAACGTGCCGGGCGGCTTCTACCGGGCGCTGTCGTCGTCGGGCGCGCCCGGCTACGGCCCGACCTACGCCGGCGCCTACCTGAGCCCGCCGGCGCTGCTGTCGCCGCTGGTGTCGATCGCCGCCACCGGCGTGCGCGATCTCGACGTCAGCAACGGCTTCACGCTGCCGACGATCCCGCGCGATCCCGCCGAGGACGCCGCGGCGCGCGGCCTGACCGCGGTGCTCGACGGCAACTTCCCGCGCTACCCCGCCGACGGCGTCACGGTACGCGCCGACGAGGCCGACGTCGCGGCGATCCACGATCACCTCGCCGAGATCTTCGCCGATCCGACCTACCAGGCGTTCTTCCCCGACGCGTTCGGCATCGGCGTGCGCGCCGACGACGGTGGCGTCGACGCCACCGCCGACGCGCTGACCGTCTTCCACGCCGAGCGGGTGCTCGCGAAGTTCCAGCCCAGCGTGCTGGCGCTGACGCTGCTCGACATCGACGCCTGCCACGACAGCTTCAACGGCTACCTGCGCGGCCAGCAGATCGCCGACGCCTGCGTCGCCCACCTGTGGCGCTTCATCCAGTCGACCGACGGCCTGCGCGACGAGACCACGATGATCGTCCTGCCCGAGCACGGCCGCCACCTGTTCGGCAACGGCCAGCACCCCGACAGCTACGGCCGCTCCGGGATCGACCACGGCCAGGGCGACGACGGCGATCGCGACGTCTGGATGCTCGCGCTCGGGCCCGACGTCGCCGCCGGCACCGTCGTGGCGCCGACCGGCGTGACCCAGAGCGGGCGCAGCTCGGGCCGCTACGAGACCATCGACGCGGTCATGACCGCGATGACGCTGCTCGGCCACGGCGACGTCATGGCCAGCGAGCTGGCGCTCGGCGGCGCCCGCCCCGGGCTGGTGATCGAGGAGGTGCTGCGATGAGCGGGCGCGCGCGCGGGCTCGCGGCGGCGGCGCTGGCCGCGGCGACGGTGGCGGCGGCGGCGGCCGGGCTGGGCGGCTGCGCCGAGCCGCTGGACGCCGGCGGCCGCGCCGTCGACGGCGGCGTCGACGACGATCCGCTGGCGATCGACGAGGTCCCCGCCGACGGCAGCTTCGACGACCTGCACCGGCGCATCCTGGCGCCGCGCTGCTCCGGCCAGCCCGGGCTGTGCCACAACGGCCAGTTCGAGCCCAACCTGTCGACGCCGTCGCTGGCGTACGCGTACCTGGTGCGGCGGCCGTCGCTCGAGAAGCCCGATCGCTACCGCGTCGCGCCCGGCGACCCCGACGCCAGCGTGCTGATCGACAAGCTGCGCGGCCGCGACGTCGCGACCCGGATGCCGCTGGGCGCCGAGCCGCTGGCCGAGGCCGACGTCCGCGCGCTCGAGGCCTGGATCGCGGACGGTGGCCGGCGCCGACCCGGCGCCGTCGAGGCGCCGGTGCTCGACGAGCCGCCGGCGCCGCCGGAGATCGGCGTCTTCGACGCCGGCGGCGCGCGCCTCGATGGCCCGGCCGGCGCCGACGTCGTCGTCGGCCAGACCGTGACGCTGCGCCACAGCGCCCACGACTTCGAGACCGCCGACGCCGCGATCCCGTTCGCGGCGTTCTTCCTGGCCGCGCCCGACGGCCGCGACGTCGTCCTCGCGCCCGCCGCCACCGACGGGCCGCACGTCGGCGCGACCGCGTACGACGCCGCCGGCCCGATGGGCGCCGGCGACCAGCTCGACTTCCGGCGCGACTGGACCGTCACCGATCCGCTCGAGCTGTACGACGAGGCCACCGACACCCGCACCCCGGTGACGGCGAGCGGCCTGGTGGTCACGCCGATCGCGGTCTACCTCGACGCCTACCCCGGCGGCATCGCGGCGTTCGCGATCGGCCAGCCGATCCGGATCCAGTAGGAGGCCCCATGCCGACGCCCCTCGCCCCCCGCCGCCCGGTCGCCGTGCTCGCCGCCGCGCTCGTCGCGGCGGTCGCCGCCGCCGGCTGCGCCGACCCCGCGCCCGAGCCCGACGTCGTCGTCCTCGCCGCCACGCCCGACAGCCTGCACACCGGCGACGACACCCGCGACGACCTCGCGATCCGGGTCGCGTACCACGACGGCGACGCCGACCTCGGCGGCGGCGTCGCCGCGATCCACGACTGCCGCGCCGACGGCGTCGTGACCTCGCTCGAGCTGCCGGCGATCGCCTCGGCCGAGGCGGTCGCGGCCGGCGTGCCGATCAGCGGCGAGCTCGAGCTGTGGGTCGCCGACGTCGGCGACGTCGCCCGCGACGCCGTGGCGCCGCCGGCGTGCGCCGCGCTCGGCGTCGCGGCGCCGGTCGACGGCGAGGTGATCTTCTGTGTCGTCCTGCGCGACGCCGCCGGCCACGACGGCGCCGGCGACTGCACGCCGCCGATCGCGATCGCGCCGTAGCCCGCCCGCGACCGCCGCGCCGCGCCGCCGCCGATCTATGCTCGCGGCGATGGCGCGCTACGACCTGTGCATCCTCGGCGGCGGCTCGGCGGGCATCGCCGCGGCGGTCCGCGCCCACGACCTCGGCCGCTCGGTCGCGCTGGTGGTCGCGGGGCCGCTCGGCGGCGCCGGGGTGTGGAACGGCGCGCTGTCGTCGAAGACGCTGTGGCACCTGGCGATGGACTACGCCCGGGCGCGGCGCGGCGATCGCGGCTACCGGGGCGGCGATCTCGCGCTGGTGTGGGACGACGTCTGCGCCCAGGTCGCCGGCGCCTGCGGCGAGGCCGAGGCGCTGGTCGCCCACGAGCTGGCCTTCCTCGCCGGGCCCGGCCCGGGCGGCGTCGGGCGGGTCGAGGTCGTGCGCGGTCGCGGCCGCTTCGTCGCGGCCGACGCGATCGAGGTCCGCGACGACGGCGGCGCGGCGCCGCGCCGGCTCGAGGCGGCACGGTTCCTGATCGCGACCGGGTCGCGGCCGCGCGCCCTCGACGGCGTCGTCGTCGACGGCGACCGCGTCGTCACCAGCGATCAGATCGAGCGCTGCGGGCCGCCGCCGGCGCGGGTCGCGATCGTCGGCGCCGGCGTCGTCGGCTGCGAGTACGCCACCGTGCTGGCCAGCTTCGGCGCCACCGCGGTCGAGCTGATCGATCGCGCGCCACGGATCTTGCCGTTCGAGGACGAGGACGTGTCGGCGGCGATCACCGCCAGCTTCGAGGGGCTCGGCGTGCTGGTCCACCGCGAGGCCCGGCTCGACGACCTCGCGGTCGACGACGACGGCGTCACGCTGACGATCCGCCAGGGCGACGCGGTGACCCGGCGCCGGGTCGACCGCGTGCTGCTGTCGATCGGCCGGGTCCCCGCCACCGACGACCTCGGCCTCGAGCTCGCCGGCGTCGCGCGCGACGCCCGCGGCAGCATCGTCACCGCCGCCGACGATCACACCCGCACCACCGCGCCGCACGTGTGGGCCGCCGGCGACGTCACCGCCGATCTCATGCTGGCCAACGTCGCCGAGCTCGAGGGTCGCCACGCGGTCGAGGACATGTTCGGGCACGCGCCGCCGCCGCTGCGCTACGACGCGCAGAGCGCGATCCTGTTCCTGCGCCCCGAGGTCGCGACCGTCGGGCTCGGCGAGCAGCTGGCGCGCCAGCGCGGCGTGCCCTACCGCGCCGCCACCGTCGCCAACCGGCTGATCCGCCGCTTCGGCGCGATGCGCGCCACCGCCGGCTTCGTCAAGCTGCTGGCCCGGCCCGACGGCCGGCTGCTCGGGCTGCGCATGGTCGGGCCCCAGGCGTCGAGCGCGATCCAGGGCGTCGCGCTGCTGATCGAGCGCGGCGGCACCCTCGAGGAGCTCGAGCGCTGCATGCACCCGCACCCGGCGGTCACCGAGGGCGTGCAGGAGGCGGCGCGCCTGCTGCTGGGCACGTCGATGTTCAGCCCGGCGGCGTTCCCCGACGACGTCCGCGTCACCTCGGGGTGAGGCTGGCGATCACCGCGGCGCGATCGGCGGACAGCGGCGCCTCGACGGTGATCCGGCCGCCGCGCCCCGGGAACGTGATCGTCGCGGCGTGGAGGAAGAAGCCGACCAGCCCGGGGTAGGGCTGGCCGCCGTAGAGCTCGTCACCGACGAGCGGCGCGCCGACGTGGGCGAGGTGGGCGCGGACCTGGTGCATCCGGCCGGTGGTGGCGCGGCAGCGCAGCAGGCGGCGGGCGCCGTAGCGGGCCTCCTCGTGCCAGCTGGTGTGGGCCTCCAGGCCGTCGACCAGATCGACGACGGCGCGGCGGCCGCGCTGCGCCAGCGGCGCGTCGCACTCGCGCGACACCGGCGCGGTCTCGACCAGCGCCAGGTAGTCCTTGTCGACCTCGCCGGCGCCGAACGCGGCGCGCAGCCGGACCCAGGCGTCGCGGTGGCGCGCCGCGATCAGCACGCCGGAGGTGCCGATGTCGAGGCGGTGGACCAGGCCGCCGTCGCGCGGATCGTCGGCGACCGCGCCGGTGGTGGCGAACAGGTGGACGACGCCGCCGGCGGCGGTGCCGAGCTCGCCGGGGCGCAGCGGCTGCGACGGCATGCCGGCCGGCTTGTCGACCACGACGACGTCGTCGTCCTGGTACAGCACGGTCAGCCGGGCCGCGGCCTCGGGATCGGCGGTGGCGCGCAGGTCGTCGGCGCGGGCCGGCGCCCGGGCCAGCGTGATCTCGTCGCCGGCGGCGACCCGGTCGCCCTTGCGCGCGAGCTTGCCGCGGATCCGGACCGCGCCGTCGGCGAACAGCTCGGCGAGGCGGCGGCGGCTGGCGTCGGGGAAGCGCTTGCCGAGGACGTGATCGACGCGGCCGACCTCGTCGGCGGTGACCACCAGGGCGAGCGCGCCGGGCGCGTCGGCGTCGCTCATCGCGCCTCCAGCAGGATCGCCGCGACGGTCGCGCCGGGCGCGACCGCCTCGGCGTCGGCGGGGATCTCGACCAGGGCGTGGCAGCCGATCATCGACGACATCATCGCCGATCCCTGCCGCGGGTGCAGGCGCGCGACCAGGCGCTCGCCGTCGCGGTCGAGCCGGGCGCGCAGGAAGTGGGCGCGACCCGCCGGCTTGCGGTAGCCGGCCGGCAGCACCACCGGCGCGCGCGGCCGGTCGACCTCGGCGGCGCCCTGCATCGCGAGCAGCGCGGGGCGCACGAACAGCTCGAAGGCGATCACCGTCGACACCGGGTTGCCGGGCAGGCCGAAGACCGGGGTCGCGCCGCGGACGCCGAACGCCAGCGGCTTGCCCGGCTTCATCGCGACCTTCCAGAACGCCAGCTCGACGCCGGCGCCGTCGAGCGCGGTGCGGACGTGGTCGTGATCGCCGGCCGAGACGCCGCCGGTGGTGATCACCGCGTCGTAGCCGAGCGCGGCGGTCAGCGCCGCGGTGGTGGCGGCGAGCTCGTCGCCGACCCGGCCCAGGTAGGTCGGGGCGGCGCCGGCGTCGCGGCACATCGCGGCCAGGGCGTGGGCGCTGGAGTCGACGATCTGCCCCGGCCCCGGCGGCGTCGCGACGTCGACCAGCTCGTCGCCGGTCGACAGGATCGCGACCCGCGGCGCGCGCCCGACCTCGACCTCGGCGCCGCCGAGCGCCGCGATCAGCGCCAGCGCGGCGGCGTCGAGCCGGGCCCCGGCGGCGACCACGACGTCGCCGACCGCGACGTCCTCGCCGGCGCGGCGGACGTGGTCGCCGAGCTTCGCCGCCGGCAGCACGACCCGGTCGCCGTCGGCGCGGGCGTCCTCGAACATGACGATCGTGTCGGCGCCGGGCGGCAGCGGCGCCCCGGTCATGATGCGGACCGCGGCGCCGGGCGGCACCGGCTCGACGCGGGGGTGACCGGCGGGGACCTCGCCGACCACGGGGAGCTCGCCGGGCAGGTCGGCGGCGCGGCACGCGAAGCCGTCCATCGCGGAGTTGGTCCAGGGGGGCAGGGGCCGGCCGGCGCGCCACGGCGCGGCGAGGATCCGGCCGCGGGCGGCCCAGATCGACACCGGCTCGGTGGGCAGGCGGGGGACCCGCGCGCGGACGCGGGCGGAGGCCTCGGTGACGGACAGCATCGGGGCCGAGTATGGACGGGGGCCGCGCGTGCGTCGATGTAGGCGGGCGCCGCCGCGCAGGCGGCGCTTCCGGGGCCGCAGGGGGTGCGCTACGGTGGATCACCGATCATGACGTCCTGGCGGACCTACGCGATCGCCGCGCTGGTCATCGTGGCGACCTCCGTCGTCGGCGGCGAGCTGACGTCCATCCACGTGGTGCTGCCGCCGATGATCGCCGCGCTGGTCGTGCTGATCGGCGCCGCGCTGTCGGTCGACTACTTCGGGTTCTCGCGGCGCCAGCTGGGCTGGCACGGGATGATCCAGCCGACGACGGCGACCCGGGCGCGGCTGCGCGCGCTCGAGCACCAGTTCCACCGCGAGCGGCGCGCCGGCAGCATGCGCACGCCCGCCACCGCGCGGACCCTGCTGATCGCGCTGGCCGAGCACGGCGAGCTGCGCCACGCCGACGCCGTCGTCGACTTCCTCGCCGCCGACGCGGCGACCCGGGCCCACGCCGACGTCGTCGCCGACGCGCTGCGGGCGCTGGCGCTGGCCGAGCTGGGCCGGCTGCCCCAGGCGCGCCTGGTCGAGGCCGCGCTGGGCGCCCGCGCCGGCACGTCGCCGGTGGTCGCGTACGCCCGCGGTCGCATCGCCGAGCTCGGCGGCGCGCCCGCCGAGGCGCTGGCCCACGTCGAGCGCGGCCTGCCGCGCGCCGGCGCCGCCACCGCGCTGCGCCGCGACCTCGGGGTCCTGCGCGCCCGCCTGCTGGTCCGGTGCGGCCGCGTCGACGACGCCCGCCGCGAGCTCGGCGACCTGGCCCGCGGCGCCACCCGCGGCGCGGTCGAGGCGCTGATCGGCGGCGGCGACGCCGGCGTCGCCCAGGTCGCGCGCGAGGCGCTGGGCCTGGCGACCGCGTACCGGTAGCCGCGCGCCGGCCGCCGCGCTCGCGCCGCGGGATCGCGGTACCCTCGCGCCCGATGCGTGCCCCCGTCTCCCCCGGCGCCCTGTGCGGCGCCCTGTCCACCGTCGCGCTCGCGGCCTGCTCGCCCCCCGCCCACACCCCGCGCGGCGGCGGTGACGGCGTCGGCACCGCCGCGCCGCCGCCGGTCGAGCTGCGCGATCCGCGCGAGGCCCACCTCGGCAGCCTGATCCAGCTGTCCAACGGCGGCGAGAACGCCGAGGCCTACTGGTCGTTCGACGGCACCCAGCTGATCTTCCAGACCACCCGCGATCCCTACGCCTGCGATCAGATCATGCGGATGCCCGCCGACGGCTCCGCCGATCCGGTGCTGGTGTCGACCGGCCAGGGCCGCACCACCTGCTCGTACTTCTTGAAGGGCGACCAGGAGGTCATCTACGCCTCGACCCACGAGGTCGACGCGGCGTGCCCGCCGCCGCCGGATCGCTCGCTCGGCTACGTCTGGGCGCTGTACGGCTACAACATCTACCGCGGCGGCGTCGACGGCTCGGCGCCGCACAAGCTGACCGATCTGCCCGGCTACGACGCCGAGGCCACGGTGTGCCCGGTCGACGGCTCGATCGTCTTCACCTCGGATCGCGACGGCGACCTCGAGCTGTACCGGATGGACGCCGACGGCAAGAACGTGGTGCGGCTGACCCACACGCCCGGCTACGACGGCGGCGCGTTCTTCAACGCCGACTGCACCAAGCTGGTGTGGCGGGCGTCGCGGCCCACCGGCGACGCCCTGGTCGACTACCAGAAGCTGCTCGCCGACCACCTGGTGCGGCCGACCCAGCTCGAGATCTACGTCGGCAACGCCGACGGCACCGACGCCCGGCAGATCACGTACCTGAACGCGGCGTCGTTCGCGCCGTACTTCTTCCCGTCGAGCGATCGCGTCATCTTCTCGTCCAACTACGGCGACCCGCAGGGCCGCGAGTTCGATCTGTGGGCGGTCGACACCGACGGCACCGACCTCGAGCGCATCACCTACAGCCCCGGCTTCGACGGCTTCCCGATGTTCTCGCCGGACGGCACCCGCCTGGCGTTCTCGTCGAACCGCCACAACGCCAAGGAGGGCGACACCAACGTCTTCGTCGCGCGCTGGGTCGACAGCGCGCCGGTGGTCGACGCGCCCAGCGCCGCCGATCGCTTCGAGGACGCCGTGACCTGGCTCGCCGACGACGCCCGCGAGGGCCGCGGCGTCGGCACCGCCGGGCTGGCGGCGTCGACCCGCTGGATCGAGGAGCGCCTGCGCGAGGCCGGGGTCGCCGGCGGCATGGCCGACGGCAGCTTCCTGCAGCCGTTCGACGTCACGACCGCGGTCGACCGCAAGGCCGGGACCACGCTGACCGTCGACAAGGCCGCGGTCGCCGCCGACGCGTTCGTGCCGCTGACGTTCTCGAGCAACGGCGCGGTCGCCGGCAAGACCGTCTACGTCGGCTACGGCGTCGAGGACGCCACGATCAAGGTCCACGACTACAAGGGCAAGAACGTCAAGGGCAAGATCGTCGTGGTCCGACGCTTCGTCCCCGACGGCAAGCCCTACGACGACGAGGCGACCCGGCGCCGCGACGGCGACCTCCACACCAAGGCGATCACGGCCCGGCTCCAGGGCGCGATCGGGATGATCGTCGTCGACGTCCCCGCCGACGGCGTCGACGAGGCGCCGCTGCCCGCGCTCGACCTCGGCGAGCAGGATCTCGGCCTGCCCGCGATCGCGATCACCCGCGCCGCCGGCGAGGCCCTGACCCGGGGCCGCCACGCGGTCGCGCTCGCGGTCGAGATCGCGCCGATCAAGACCACGACCAACAACGTGGTCGGCGTGATCGGCGGCGCCCGCTCCAAGGACAAGGGCGTGATCGTGGTCGGCGCCCACTACGACCACCTCGGCATGGGCGGGCGCGACTCGCTCGAGGCCAAGCCCGGCATCCACAACGGCGCCGACGACAACGCCTCCGGCGTCGCGGCGCTGCTGGAGGTCGCGCGCATCCTGGTCGCGCACCAGGACGAGCTCGATCGCCCGGTCTACGTCGTCGCGTTCTCGGGCGAGGAGATGGGCGTGCTGGGCTCGACCCACTTCGTCAAGCACCTGCCGTTCGCGGCGCCGGTGACCGCGATGCTCAACATGGACATGGTCGGGCGCATGCGCGGCAACCGGCTGCAGGTGCTGGGCGCCGAGTCGTCACCGGACTGGAAGGCGCTGGTCGAGCCGGCGTGCGCGGCGGCGGGGATCGACTGCCAGGAGTCGGGCTCCGGCTACGGCCCCAGCGACCACATGCCGTTCTACGTCGCCGGCTCGCCGGTCCTGCACTTCTTCACCGGTGGCCACCTCGACTACCACAAGACCTCCGACGACGCGCCGCTGATCAACGCGATCGGCGGCGCCCAGGTCGCCTCGGTGGTGGCGGCGGTCGCGCTCGCGACCTCGACGCGCGCCGAGGCGGTCGCGTACCAGAAGGTCGCGCCGCCGCCGCAGGGCGGCGACCTGCGGGCGCGCGGCGCCTCGATGGGCACGATCCCGTCGTACGCCGAGGAGGAGCACGCGCCCCCCGGCGTGCTGATCTCCGACGTCGTCCCCGACGGCCCGGCGGCCAAGGCCGGGCTGCGCGGCGGCGATCGCCTGGTCCAGATCGGCCCGATGGAGATCCACGGCATCCAGGACTTCATGTACGTCCTGACCACCGCGCGCCCCGGCGACACCGCCAAGGTCACGGTCCTGCGCGACGGCAAGCGCGTCACCGTCGACGTCGTCTACGGCAAGCCGCGCCGGCGGTAGCCCGCGCGGCTGGCGGCGGGCCATCGCGTCCCCCGCGCGGGTGGCGGCGGGTCATCGCTCACGCCGAGCAGCGCGCGCGCGGGTGGCGGCGGGTCATCGCTCACGCCGAGGAGCGCGCGCGTGGGTGGCGGCGGCCATCGCTCACCCCGAGCGCTCGGGGTGAGCGGCGGGGCGCACCGTGGTCGCCGTGTCGCGTTCCGACCCGTCCACCGACGCGGGGCTCGCTCCTCAGCGGCCCAGCCAGGTCAGCAGGCGCGCGGCGTCGTCGTCGGGGATCTCGACGCCGAGGTCGGGCGCGGTGCCCGGGCCGTGCCAGTCGGAGCCGCCGGTGGCGACCAGGTCGCGGGCGCGCGCGAAGTCGCGCCAGCGGGCGCGATCGTCGGCGCCGTAGTGGCCGTAGTGGGCCTCGAGGCCGTCGAGGCCGGCGTCGCGGTGGCGCTCGAACCAGGTCGCGGCGCGGTCGGCGTACAGGTGCGGGTGGGCGAGGGCGGCGCGGCCGCCGGCGCCGCGCACCAGCTCGAGCAGCTCGGCGATGCTGACCCGGCGGTGCGGCGGATCGCCGGGCCCGCCGTCCTTGAGGTAGCGGCGGAACGCCTCGTCGCGCGAGCCGACCAGGCCCTGGGCGATCAGCGCGGCGGCGACGTCGGGCCGGCCGACCACGCGGTGCGCGGCGGCGGCGACGATCGGCGCGACGTCGACGTCGAGGCCGAAGTGCATGCGCAGGTTGGCGCCGATGACCCGGACCCGGTGCATCCGCGCCTCGGCGAGCTCGGCGAGCCGGGCCTCGACCGCGGCCCAGCGGGCGTCGCCGGCGGCGTCGTAGCACAGCACGTGGACGGTGCGGCCGTCCTCGGTGCACGACACCTCGACGCCGCGGATCGCGAGCTCGGGCACCGCGGCGGCGGCGTCGGCGTAGCCGGCGCAGGTGTCGTGATCCGTGAGGCAGAACACGCCGAGATCACGCGACGCCGCGCGGCGCCCGACCTCCGCGGCGGGGTCGCTGCCGTCGGAGCAGGTCGAATGACAGTGGAGCTCGACGCGCAAGGGCCGCAACGTAGCACGCGCGCGGCTCGACGGCGCGCGGGCCCGTGGGTACCCTCCTCGCGTATGGCACCGCCCCCCGACGACGAGCCGCCGCCGGTCGCCGCACCGCCGGCGCCGCGCCTGAACCTGGTGGCGGTGCGCGACCGCCGCGACGAGATCATCGCGATCCTCAGCGAGCAGTTCGCGAGCGACGTCTTCGAGGTCGACGAGCTGGAGCGCCGGCTCGATCTCGCCCACCAGGCCCGGTCGATCGCCGAGCTCGACGCGCTGGTCGCCGACCTGGGGCTGGCGACGACGCCGACCACCGCGCTGGCGCCGCGGCCCGCCGCCGAGATCGCGCCCGCGGGCTGGCCGGCGCGCAAGCGCTACCTCGCGATCTTCAGCGGCGTTCAGCGTGAGGGCCGCTGGACCGTGCCGAGCCAGCTGCGCCTGGTGACGGTCTTCGGCGGCGCCCAGCTCGACTTCCGCGACGCCGACTTCGCGCCCGGCGTCACCGAGCTGCACATCACGTGCGTCATGGGCGGCGCCCACCTGATCGTGCCGCCGTGGCTGTCGGTCGACTGCGACGCGTCCGCGATCATGGGCGGCTTCGAGGAGATGAACCGCGGCCGCGGCACGCCGGACCCGGGCCGCCCGATGCTGCGCATCACCGGCCTCGCGGTCATGGGCGGGGTGTCGATCGAGACCCGCCTGCCCGGCGAGTCGGCGCGCCAGGCGCGGCGGCGGAGCCGCCGCGAGCGCCGCCTGCTGCGCCGCGCCGAGCGCCGCGGCCTGCCGACCGCCGAGGTCCGCAAGCTGCCGCCGGGCCGGGACGCGTAGCGCCCGCGCCGCCGATCCCGGTCGGGTTGCCGCCACGTCCGGAAACGGCCAGACAGCGCCGGCGCCGCGCGCTATCACCCGGGGCGTGGACCTCGACGCCGACCGCTGCTACCGGGCGCTGACCGCGAAGGACCGCCGCTTCGACGGCCTGTTCTTCGTCGGCGTCGCGACCACCGGCATCTACTGCCGGCCGGTGTGCACGGCGCGGACGCCGCGCCGCGATCGCTGCACCTTCTACGACAGCGCGGCCGCCGCCGAGCGCGCCGGGTTCCGCGCCTGCTTCCAGTGCCGGCCCGAGCTCGCGCCCGGCGGCGCGCCGGTCGACGCCCGGTCCCGCCTGGTCGCCGCCGCGGTGGCGCGCATCGACGCCGGCGCGCTCGACGACGGCTCGGTCGACGACCTCGCGCGCGAGCTCGGGGTCGCGGCGCGCCACCTGCGCCGGGTCGTCCACGACGAGCTCGGGGTGTCGCCGCTGGAGCTGGCGCAGACCCGGCGGCTGGCGATGGCGAAGCAGCTGCTCCACGACAGCGACCTCGGCCTCGCCGAGATCGGGTTCGCCGCCGGCTTCGGCAGCGTGCGCCGCTTCAACGCCGCGTTCCGCGATCGCTTCGGCGAGCCGCCGCGGGCGCTGCGCGGCGCGCGCGGCGCAGCCCGGGCGGCCCCGGCGGGCACGTTCACGCTGCGCCTCGGCTACCGGCCGCCGCTCGACTGGGCCGGGCTGCTCGCGTACCTGGGACCGCGCGCGATCCCCGGCGTCGAGGCCGTCGACGGCGCGACCTGGCGGCGCCGCGTCGTCGTCGGCGACGTCGCCGGCGTCGTCGCCGTCACCGACGATCCCGACCGCGCCGCGCTGGTCGCGACCGTGCCGGTGGCGCTGGCGCCCGCGGCCCGGTCGCTCGCTACCCGGCTGCGCGCGGTCTTCGATCTCGACGCCCGCCCCGACGCGATCGAGGCCGCGCTCGCGGTCGAGCCGGCGCTGCGGCGGTCGCTGCGGCGCCGGCCCGGGCTACGGGTCCCCGGCGCGTTCGATCCGTTCGAGCTCGCGGTCCGCGCCGTGCTCGGCCAGCAGGTCTCGGTCCGCGGCGCGACGACGCTGGCGGGTCGGCTGGTCGCACGGCTCGGCGACGCCAGGCCAGCCGCGCCCGCCGCGCCCGCCGGGCCCGCCGCCACGCTCGACCGCGGCTTCCCAGGCGCGGCGCGCCTGGCCGCAGCGTCGCCCGACGAGGTCGCCGCGATCGGCCTGCCTGGCGCCCGCGCCCGCGCCCTGATCGCGCTCGCCGCCGCGGTCGCGGACGGCGCCGTCGTCCTCGATCGCGCGCCGGTGCACGGCGACGACGTCGCGGCGCGGGTCGCCGCGCTCGAGGCGCTGCCCGGCATCGGGCCGTGGACCGCGGCCTACGTCGCGATGCGCGCGCTGCGCTGGCCCGACGCCTTCCCCGCCGGCGACCTCGGCGTCCGCAAGGCGCTCGGCGTCGCCGGCGCGCCGGTCACCGCCACCGAGGCCGCGCGGCGCGCCGAGGCGTGGCGGCCGTGGCGCGCCTACGCCGTCCTTCACCTGTGGTCGTCGCTGGCGCCGTGACGGCGCCGAGGTTCTCATGCGCTCCCAGACCTGCACGATGCCCAGCCCGATCGGGCCCCTCCGCCTGCGCGCCCGCGCCGGCGCGCTCACCGCGCTGCTGCTGCCCGGCCCCGACGGCGCCGTCGCCCCGGCGGCGTCCGACGACGACGCCGCCCCCGACGATCCGCTGCTGCGCGACGTCCGCGCCCAGCTCGCGGCCTACCTCGACGGGGCGCGGCGCGCCTTCGACGTCCCGCTGGCGCCCGCGGGCACCCCGTTCCAGCTCGCGGTGTGGGACGCCTTGCTCGCGATCCCCTACGGGGCGACCGAGAGCTACGGCGCGCTGGCCCGCCGCCTCGGCCGGCCCCACGCCGCCCGCGCCGTCGGCGCCGCCAACGGCCAGAACCCGATCTCGATCATCGTGCCGTGCCATCGGGTGATCGGCGCCGATGGCTCGCTCACCGGCTACGGCGGCGGCCTGCCGGCGAAGCGGTGGCTGCTGGCGCACGAGCAGGGCGGCGGCCCGCTGTTCGCTAGCCGTACTTGATCCAGCGGCCCAGCTCGCGCAGCGACGGCCGCTTGCCGTAGAGCAGGATCCCGACCCGGTAGATCCGGCCGGCCAGCCAGGCCACCACCCAGGTCGAGGCCGCCAGGATCGCCAGCGACACCACGACGCCGGCGCCGCTGGCGCCGTCGAGGACGTAGCGCATCGGCATCAGGATCGGCGACGAGAACGGGATCATGGTCAGGACCTCGGCGGCGCCGCCGCGCGGATCGTTGCTGACCAGCGTGATGCACATCATCGGCACGATCAGCAGCATCATCACCGGGGTCTGGGCCTGCTGCGCCTCCTGCTCGCTCGACACCATCGCGCCGATCGCCGCGAACAGCGCGGCGTAGAAGAAGTAGCCCAGCACGAAGTACGACAGGACCACGGCGACGACGTCGAGGCCCATCGGCGGCAGGCTCCAGCCGCCGGCGTGGATCCCGAAGACGCCGAGGATCTCGGCCTTGTAGGTCATCGTGACCAGGGCCATGCCGACCCACACCGCGATCTGGACCAGGCCGACGGCGCCGACGCCGAGGATCTTGCCCATCATCAGCGCCCGCGGCTTGGCGGCGGCGACCATGATCTCGACCACGCGGTTGGACTTCTCCTGGACCACGCTGCGCATGACGTTGACCGCGTACAGCGCGATCGCCAGGTACAAGAGCATCATCACGGCGTAGCCGACGATGAAGACCGCGCCGCCCGAGGTCCCCGAGGTCTCGCCGGTGGTGTGCCGGGGCGAGAATCCGACCGGCGTGATCATCGCGGCCAGGCGCTCGGGCGCCACCAGATCCTCGAACCGCACCGTCAGCACGGCCTGGTTGACCAGCTGGTTGAGGGTCAGCACGACGATCTGGTTGGTGGCGTTGTCGCCCTGGTAGATCACCGAGCCGCGCGCCGCCGGCGCCTCGGCCAGCACCGACGCCGGGATGGTCAGGAAGCCGTCGATCTGGTCGTCGCGGATCGCGTGGAGCAGCGTGACCTCGGGTGTGTCGACGTCGACGATCTCGGCCTTCCACCCGATCTTGGCCATGACCGTCGACAGCGGCGCGCCGAGCTGGCCGGTGTGGTCGACGATCCGGATCCGGACGCCCTCCTTGCCGGTGGTCGACGCCAGCACCGCCGGCACGACGATCAGCGCGACCATCAGGATCGGCCCCAGCAGCGTCACCGCGACGAACCACCAGGTGCGGACCCGCTCGAGCAGCTCGCGCCGCGCGATCACCAGCCAGTCGGGCAGGCCGCGGCGCGGCCGCGGCGTCGGGGCCCCGGTGGGGCGCGCCCCGCTCACGCCGCCTCCCCGGCGTCGCGCGCGGCCATCGTGGCGTTCTCGACGCCGACGCGGTCGACGAAGATCTGGTGCAGCGTCGGCGTCACCCGCTCGAAGCGCCGCACCGCGACGCCGGCCTCGACGAGGGCGGCGAGCAGGCGCCCGGGATCGGCGCCGCCGGCCAGCTCGACCTCGAGGTCGGCGGTGTCGCCGGGGCGCGGCGGCCGGGTCCCGGCGACGATCGCGGCGTCGGCCAGCGGCCCGGCCTCGGCGCGCGCGCGCGCGGCGTCGTCGACGAAGCCGAGCGCGACCAGGCCCTCCTCGGCGGCGGCGCGCTTGATGTCGGCGAGCTTGCCGTCGAGCACCTTCTTGCCGCGGGCGATGATGCAGATCTGGTCGCAGATCTGCTCGGCCTGCTCCATCAGGTGGGTCGAGAACAGGACCGTGCGCCCGGACCGGGTCTGGTCGCGCACGACCTCGCGCAGGACGTCGGCGTTGATCGGGTCGAGGCCGCTCCACGGCTCGTCGAGGATCACCAGCTCGGGCTCGTGGATCATCGTCGCCGCGAACTGCACCTTCTGCTGCATGCCCTTGGACAGGTCCTGGACCTTGTTGCGGGTCCACTCGCCCAGGCCGAGGCGCTCGAGCCAGCCGGCCGCGGCGCGGGCGGCGTCGCGCGCCGGCATGCCGCGCAGCTCGCCCATGAACGCGATCATCTCGGCGACCCTCATCTTGGGATAGAGGCCACGCTCCTCGGGCAGGAACCCGACGTGGGCGGCCGCCTCGCGGCCGGCGTGGAGGCCGCCGAGCAGCCGGATCTCGCCCTCGTCGGGCGCGATGATGTCGTTGACCATGCGCAGCGTCGTCGACTTGCCGGCGCCGTTGGGGCCCAGGACGCCGTAGATCACGCCGGGCGGGACCTCGAACGACAGGTCGGCGACCGCCTTGTGGTTGCCGAACCGCTTGGTGATCCCGGTGACGCGGACCGCGTAGTCCATCACGCCGCCGCCGCCTCGCCGCCGCGCACGCCGCCCAGCAGGTACAGCACCGCCATCCGGGTCGCGACGCCCCAGGTCACCTGCTCGAGGATCACCGCGCGGTCGCCGTCGGCGACCTCGGGCGCGAGCTCGACGCCGCGGTTGATCGGCCCCGGGTGCATGACGATCGCGTCCGGCTTCGCGAACCCCAGGGTCCGGGGCGACAGCCCGTAGGTGCGGCTGAACTCGCGGGTGTTGGCGAACCGCGGCGCCTCGCCGCCGGTGCGCTCGTTCTGGACCCGCAGCATCATGACGACGTCGACGCCGTCGAGCGCCTCGGCCAGCTGGGGCACGACCCGGCACCGCGCGCGGGTCTCGGCGCCGCCGAGGTCCTCGATGCCGCGCGGGATCAGCGTCCACGGCGCGCACAGCCGGACCTGGGCGCCGAGCCTGGTCAGCGCCAGCAGGTTCGAGCGCGCGACCCGGCTGTGGGCGATGTCGCCGACGATCGCGACGGTGAGGCCGGCGAGCTGCTGGTCGGGCGGGGCGTCGCGCCGGCCCTTGTGGCGGCGGATCGTCGCGGCGTCGAGCAGGGCCTGGGTCGGGTGCTCGTGCTGGCCGTCGCCGGCGTTGACCACCGCGCAGTCGACGCTGCGGGCCAGCATGTGGGCGGCGCCGCCCATGGCGTGGCGGACGACGATGACGTCGGGGCGCATCGCCATCAGGTTGCGGGCGGTGTCGATCAGGGTCTCGCCCTTGGTCGTCGACGACGCCGCGGCGCTGATGTTGACCGCGTCGGCGCTCATCCGCTTGGCGGCGATCTCGAACGAGGTGCGGGTCCGGGTCGAGTTCTCGAAGAACAGGTTGATGACGGTGCGGCCGCGCAGCGTCGGCACCTTCTTGATCGGCCGCTCGCCGATCTCGAGGAAGGTGTCGCCGAGGTCGAGGACCTGGACGATGTCGGCCGCCGACAGGTCGGCGATGCCGAGCAGGTGGCGGTGGGGGAACGCCGTCTCGGTCATGGGGTGGCTCCGGCGCCGGGGACCCGGCCGATGACGATCTGGTCGGCGTCGCCGCGCTCGCGCAACGTGACCAGGACCCGCTCCTCGGGGCGGCTGTCGATGCTGGTGCCGGTGTAGTCGGCGCGGATCGGCAGCTCGCGGAGGCCGCGATCGACCAGGACCGCGAGCTCGACCGCGCGGGGCCGACCGTAGTCCATCAGCGCGTCGAGCGCGGCGCGCACGGTGCGCCCGGTGTAGAGGACGTCGTCGACCAGGACCACGCGCAGGCCGTCGAGCGCGAACGGCAGCTCGGTGGCGCCGATCACCGGCTTGACCGCGCGCGGCCGGCCGGCGTCGTCGAAGCCGACGTCGTCGCGGTACAGCGCGATGTCGATCGCGCCCAGCGGCGGCGCCGTGCCCTCGACCTCGGCGATCACCGCGCGCAGGCGCTCGGCGACGTGCAGGCCGCCGGTGCGGATGCCGACCAGCGCGATGCCGCCGACGCCGCGGTGGCGCTCGACGATCTCCAGGGCCAGGCGCCGCACCATCCGCGCCACGTCGGCGGCGTCGGCGAGGACGCGCCGGTCGGCCAGCGGGGGAGAGTGCCGATCCACGATGCTCGCTTAACGCGCCGCCCCCGCGGGGTCAAGGGCCGGTGTATCGTCGGGGGGTGAAGCCTGCCGATCGCGCCGGGCAGCTGGTCGCCGGCCGCTACCAGCTGGTGCGGCTGATCGGGCGTGGCGCCATGGCCGACGTCTACCGGGCGGTCGATCAGGGCGGCGGCGGCGGCGGGGTCGCGGTCAAGATCCTGCGCCAGTCGCTGCGCAGCGACCCCGAGGCGGTGGCCCGCTTCGAGCGCGAGGCCCAGGCCCAGGGGCTGGTCCGCCACCGCAACGTCGCGGCCCTGTACGGCGGCGGCGTCACCGACGCCGGCGAGCCGTTCCTGGTGCTGGAGCTGCTGCGCGGCAAGTCGTTGCGCACGGTGGTCAAGACCGAGGGCCGGGTGTCGGCGCGGCGGGCCGCCAGCTACACGTGGCAGGCGCTGCAGGGCCTGGGCGCGGTCCACGCCACCGGCATCCTGCACCGCGATCTCAAGCCGGCGAACCTGATGCTGGAGCCGTCGGAGGGCCCGATCGAGCGGGTCGTCGTGATCGACTTCGGGTTCGCGGCGCTCGAGGGCTCGTCGAAGCTGACCCAGCAGGGCCACGTCGTCGGCAGCCTGACCTACATGGCGCCGGAGCGGCTGCGCGGTGAGCCCGGCGACGAGCGGTCGGATCTGTACGCGATGGGCGTCATCTTCTACGAGCTGGTGTGCGGCGCGGCGCCGTTCGCGGGCGGGGACGACTTCGAGCTGGTCAACCAGCACCTGACGGTGACGCCGCCGCCGGTGCGGGAGCTGCACCCGGAGGCGGTGGATGTGACGCCGGCGCTGGAGGCGGTGGCGCAGCGGGCGCTGGCGAAGCATCCGGGGGAGCGGTATGCGTCGGCGGCGGCGATGGCGCAGGCGATCGAGGACGCGGCGCGGAGTCTGGTCGGGTAGGGCGGCGGGCGGCGGCGGCGGCGGCGGCGTGCGGGGGGCGGCGTGCGGCGTGCGGCGTGCGGGTCTCGGGGGCGGTGGTTGTTCCGGCGAGGGAGCTCGGCGCGTGGTGGGGTTGCTCGCCGCCCGCTGCCCCGTGCGGCAGGGCTCGCCCTGGCGCCGCTCCGCGCACCGGGTCGCGCCGAGCGCGGTGAGCGGTGGAGATCGCGCGGGCGGTGAACCCCAGGGTTGTGGCAGTCGGGTGAGCGCGGGCGGTGGAGGGCGCGCTCGTCACGCCCCGTGCGCGGGTGCGGCGCCGGCGGGCGAGAGCCCTGCCGCACGGGGCGGTGGGCCAAACGGTAGAGGAGAAACCATGTTCTACGCGCTCGAGATGTCCCTCGTGGTCCTGGAACGGCTCGCCGCCGTCGAGGGCCGGATCCGCCTGAAGAGCCGGTCGCTGGCCGGCCAGCTCGCCGACGCGTCGGAGAGCGTCGCGCTCAACCTCGCCGAGGGCCGGCGGCGCAAGGACGGCGACCGCCGGCGCCACTACGAGATCGCCAGCGGCAGCGCCAGCGAGGTCACGGTCGCGCTGCGGATCGCGGTCGCCAAGCGCTACATCACCGAGGCCGAGCGCGCCGCGGTCGAGGTGCCCCTCGATCGGCTGCGCGCGCTGCTGTACGGGCTGGTGCGGTGACCGCCGCGGCACGCCGCGCAGGGCTGTGGCCCTCGCGGCGTGCGGGCCGCCGGCCCTACTCGCCGGTGGCGACCGCGCCTTCGCGATCGACGGCGACGCCCATGGCGTGGAAGCCCTTGTCGACATAGACGGTGGCGCCGGTGATCCCGGAGGCCAGGGGGCTGCACAGGAACGCCGCGGTGGTGCCGACCTCGCGCGCGGTGATTGGCTCGGGCAGCGGCGCGTTGCGGCGCGCGTAGTCCACCATCTGATCGATGAAGCCGATCGCCGAGGCGGCGCGCGACGCGTAGGGCCCCGCCGAGATCACGTTGACCCGGTGGCCCCACTGCCGGCCGGCCTCGTAGGCGAGCAGGCGGGTGTCGGACTCGAGCGCGGCCTTGGCGCTCGACATGCCGCCGCCGTAGCCGGGGACCGCGCGCTCGGAGGCCAGGTACGACAGCGACAGGAACGCGCCGCCGCGGCGGACCAGCGGGCCCAGGCGCTGCACCATCGACACGTTCGAGTACGCCGAGGCGCCGATCGCGCTCAGGTAGCCCTTGCGGCTGGTCTGCAGCAGCGGGTTCTTGACCTCGCTGCCGTTGGCCAGGCTGTGGACGACGATGTCGAGGCCGTCGTCGCCGAAGTCGGCGGCGATCGCGCGGGCCAGGCCGGCGATCGAGAAGTCGCCGCAGTCGCGGTAGCGGCGGCTGTCGCGCAGCTCGGCGGGCGCGTCGTCGAGGGCGTCGAACTCGGCGTCGAGCGGGTAGATCTTCTCGAAGCCGAGCTTGCCGCCGTCGGCCAGGGCCAGCGACGCGTCGAACTTGCCGCGCTCGAGCAGGGTCTTGAAGATGCCCAGGGCGGGCGGCCAGGTCGCGACGCACACCGAGGCGCCCGCCTCGCCCAGCGCCTTGGCGATCGCGAACCCGAAGCCGCCGTCGTCGGCGACGCCGGCCACCAGGGCGCGCTTGCCCGTCAGATCGATGCTCAGCATCCCCGGGTCATCGCCCAGGCGCCGGGACCTGTCAATCTGCGCCGGCCGGGTCGGCGTCATGGCCGGCGGGCCGGCGCTTGAACCGGACGCCGCGGGCGCGGACCGCGAGCACGCAGGCCTCGCCGTCGTCGACGACGAAGTCGTGCTCGTCGCCGGGGCCGGCGACGAGCTCGTCGCCGGGCGTCATGCGCCGGCCGTCGGACAGGATCGCGCCGCCGCGCAGGACGAGCGTGGTCTCCTCGCCGACGTGGGCGTGCCACGGGAAGCGGGTGCCGGCCGCGATCCGCAGCAGGCCGCAGTCGGCGCCGGCGGCGGCGGGCCCGGCGGCCACCTGCAGCAGGTCGATGCCGGGCAGGGTCCGGGCCCAGCGCGCGTCGTCGTCGACCGCGGCGAGCGCCGCGCGAGCGTCGGCGAACGGGAGGTCGAACAGGCGGGCCAGCCGCTCGGCGACGCGGTCGGCGCCGTCGCGCAGCCGCGCCAGCAGCCGCGCCCGCGTCAGCATCGCCGGCGCCACCGGCGCCAGGGTCGTCCCCAGCGTCGCCGCGACCGCTCGCCAGACCGCCAGCTCGGCGCCCACCGCCGGGTCGGCGGCGACGGCCCGGGCGACCCGCGCGGCGTCGGCGTCGTCGAGGGCGCCCAGGGCGTGGATGGGCAGCAGGATCGCCAGTTCGGGGTCGTCGGGGACGCTCATGGGGCAGGCCGCGGGCAGCGCTGTGCCAGGGGTACGAGCCGGGTCGGCGGCCGGATCAGCTGCGCGGGTCGGGACCGGACCGGGCGGGGGCGCGGACGGGGCCGCCGGAGGTGACCCCCGGCCCCGCCAGATCCCGGGGGGCGACCGCGCCGCGGACCTCGCGCTGGGCAGGGCCGTTGCGCGCGCCGGCTGCACCTGACCGAGTCGTCACCAGGCGGCGCCGACGCCAGCGGCTGGCGGTGCCGACGCTCGCCACGACCTGCGTGTTCCGGAACGCTAAGCGCGCTGACGTCGCGCGCACGCTTCGTCGACGCCGCCGGTATCGCGCCCCACAGGTCGCGTGCGACGAAAGCACTTTGCCACCTCGGCGAGGGAACCTCGGCGCGCGCCGCCCGTAGAGTGCGACACGGGACTTCGATCCAACGACGCGGGAGAGCGCATGTTCGACGAGATCGTAGAGGCAGGTGGGCAGTTCTTCGGTGGCTTGACCAACGACCCGTCGGTCTACGCCAACGGCGCGCCGGCGGTGGGGCAGCACCCGGCGGAGCCGACGAGCGTGTTCGCCCAGATGGGGCAGGGCCTCGGCGACCTCGGCCGCGGTCTCATGCAGGAGGGCGTCGGCGGCCTGCTCGATCCGTCGGGCATGATGGATCGCCAGGCCGCGCAGCGCGAGCTGGCCAGCCGCTTCGACGTCGTGCCCGACGACTTCGTCGGCCCGCGCCTGCCCAACCAGGTCACCCAGGCCGAGTTCGAGCAGCAGGCCCACACCTTCAGCGACATCCGCATGGGTCGCAGCGACATCCAGTTCGACGCCAGCACCGACCAGGCGTACCGGGACGGCGCGATGGGCGACATGGCCAACCTGCTGCAGACGCCGTCGGGTCGGCAGCTGCTCGGCACCCTGGCCAACAACACCGCGGGCGAGGTCGACGCCAACGGTGATCCGGTCCACCACACCACGACGCTGCGGTCGTTCCTCGACGCCAGCGGCAACCCCGACACGACCAACTCCGACGAGATGCCGATCGACGCCGCGGGCAACGGGCTGATGGGGCTGCCCGGCGAGGTCAACACGACCAACGGCACCGGCACCGACACCCGCGTCCGCTACAACCCGGGCCTCAACGTGTCGCCGGTCGGCGCCACCGATCCGTGGTGGCCGGCGCGCAGCGACACGATCCTGATGCACGAGCTGACCCACGCCTACCACGACACCCAGGGCACGACCGACAACACGCCGGTGCAGACCACCGACGGGCCGGGCGCGACCCAGAGCCAGCCGATGCGCTACGAGCACCAGGCCGCCGGGCTCGGGCTGTACGCGGGCAACGCGGTCAGCGAGAATGCGTACCGCGCCGAGCGCGCGCTGATCGGCGCCGGTGGCGGCAGCGGCGTCCAGCCCGGCGACGTCGGGATGGCCCACCGTGACTTCTACTGAGGCCCGCGTGAACGACCTGCTGGTGAACGGACTGCTCGGCCTGGTGGCGGTGGTCGCCGCGTGCGACCCCGCGCCCAGGACCTCGCGCGAGGCCAACCCGGCGCGAGAAGCCAAGACCAAGGGAGCTCCCATGAGCGAAGCGCACAGTGACGGCGGCGTGAACCCGGCGGCGCCGACGGTGGTCGACGCCGCCAGCCCCACGACCAGCCCGGTGGCGATGGAGGTCGCGCTCTCGGTGACCGCCGGCGGGCGGCTGCACCTCGACTACACGGTCACCAACGGCTCGGGGAGCCCGATCCTGCTGTGGGATCAGATCGTCACCACCAAGGACGGCAAGCTGATCGCGCTGCCCGACGCGGTGTCGACGTTGCCCGACGCGCAGGCCGACACGGTGCGGTTCGTGCGCGGCCACGTCCTGCCGCACTCGCGGGTCAACTACGAGTACGTCCCCGGGGTCCGGCCGCTCGACGCCGGCGCCACGCTGACGGGCTCCGCCGAGGTCGATCTGCCGCTGAAGTCGTGGCTGGCCTACGGCGAGGTCCGGCCGCTGCCGGGGACGCCGACCCAGGCGGTCTTCGAGCTGCAGTACTTCCCCGGCGATCACGCGACCACGCCGATGGCGCTCGCCGACGGCTCGACCCTGCCGAAGCCGGCGCAGCCGTGGTCCGCGGCGGTGACGCTGCGGTCCGCGCCGCTGCCGATCCCGACCCGCTAGCGTCGCGCCGACGCGCCACGCGGCGCCCATGATGTCCGGAAGCCGGACCGTCCGGTCCGGCGGACGGTCCGGTGCGCCGGACGTGGTACGGTGGGCGCGGTGCCGTCGCCGCAGCGCATCTACCTGATCCCGGGCTTCTTCGGCTTCGCCAACCTCGGCGACCTCAAGTACTTCGCCCACGTCCGCGAGGAGCTGGGCGCGGTGCTGGCGCGGCGCGGCGTCGCCGCCGAGATCCACTACGTGCGCACGCTGCCCACCGCGTCGCTGCGGCGCCGCGCCGCCCAGCTCGCCGAGACGATCGCGGCGACCGCCACCGACGACGGCCCGCTGCACCTGGTCGGCCACTCGGCGGGCGGCGTCGACGCGCGCCTGTTCGCGTCGCCCGGCGTGTCGCTGCCGTGCCCGGTCGCGATCGAGCCGCTGGCGGCGCGGGTCCGCACCGTCGTGACGATCGCGTCGCCTCACCACGGCACGCCGCAGGTCACGACGATGACCAGCGTCGTCGGGCAGCGCCTGCTCCGGGTCCTGTCGATGCTGACTTTGCACGGCCTGCGGCTCGGCTCGGTGCCGCTGCCGGCGCTGGTCGCGCTGGCTGGCGCGCTGCCGCGCGCGACCCGGGCCCAGGGCCCGATCACCAGCATCCTCGACCAGATCTACCGCCAGCTGCTCCGCGACTTCGACGTCGATCGCCAGCGCGAGATCGAGGCCTTCTTCACGGCGGCCGGCGACAGCCCGGCGCTGCTGTCCCAGCTGTCGCCCGACGGCATGGACCTGTTCAACGCCGCGACCGCGATCCGGCCGGGCACCCGCTACGGCGCGGTGATCGCGCGCGGCCGGCCGCCGGCGTGGCGGACCGCGCTCGACCTCGGCCTGTCGCCGTCCGCCCACGCCACCTACGCCCTCTACCGCGCCCTGTACGAGCTGGCGTCGACGATGCCGGCGGCGGCGCTGCCGCCGCTGGCGCCGGCGCAGCGGGCCGCGCTGACCGCCGCCTACGGCGACGTGCCGGACGCCACCGCCAACGACGCGATCGTGCCGACGCTGTCACAGGTCCACGGCGACGTCATCTACGCGGCGTGGGCCGATCACCTCGACGTCATCGGGCACTTCACCGATCCGCGCACCGAGCCGCCGCACGTCGACTGGCTGGTGACCCGCAGCGGCTTCGACCGACGCCGCTTCGACGCCCTGTGGCAGGCCGTCGGCGCCTACCTCGTCCCTGGCTGATCGACAGAGCGCGTGAGGATGGAACCTTCTCGCGCGCGGACCCGAGCCGGCGCGGGCGCCGGGTCAGGACGCGACCGGGTCGGGCTTGCCGAACGCCTCGGTGATCAGCCGGATCGCGGTCGTGCGCAGGTCCGGGTACGCCGGCAGGTGCTCGCTGGTGCCCAGCGCCTTGTAGTCGCGGCCGCGCTGGACGCTGAGCACGAACGGCACGCCGCGCTCGCGGGCGTAGTCGCTGGTCTCGATGCGCACGCACACCGCCGGGGTCTTGGCGGTGGCCGGGGCGCGGAACGCGTAGATCGCGTACGAGCGGGGATCGGGCGGCCGCAGGGTCAACGCCACCATCACCGGGACGTCGGCGACCTCGAACTGATCGACGATGGCCTCGTCGGCGAGGCGGACCGCGGCGCTGGTGCTGGTCCGCCACAGCTCGCGCAAGAGCTCGGTGGTCGAGGCCGCGTCGTCGTGGTGGCCGAGCGCGTGCTGGGCCTGGATCACCTTCTTGACCAGGCCGAAGTCCCGGGCGTCGCGCTCGAGCGCGCGCTGCCAGCAGCGCAGCGCGTCGGCGTAGGCCTTGCGGTTGTAGTGGGCCTGGCCGGCGTTGTAGAGCGCGTCGACGTCGGCCGGGTCGGCGGCGGCCGCCGCCTCCCACGCGGCGATCGCGTCGACGTCGCGCCCCATGCGGGCCAGGGTCAGGCCGGCGCCGCGGTGGGCGTCGGCGAGCGCGGGGTCGAGCGCGATCGCGGCCTGGCACGCGGCGAGCGAGGCGTCGAGCTGGCCGAGGTCGCGCAGGATCCGGCCGCGCTGGACCTGGCCCGCGGCGGTCGGCGCGGCGGCGAGCGCGGCGTCGAGCTCGGCGAGCTCGGCGTCGAGCGCGGCGCGGATCGCGGCGGGTCGGGCGCCGGCGCGGCGGCCGCCGCCGGCGTCGCGACCGCGGCCTGGCGGGTCTGGACGTCCCACAGCTGCGACAGCGCCGCGACCTCGTCGCTCCAGTGCGGCCGCGCGGCGCGGAAGATCTCCTGCAGCCCGGCGGCGTGGCGTCGCAGCGGCGCCTCGGCGGCGCAGCGGGCGATCGCGACGGCGCCGTGCTCGAAGAACGCGTAGAAGCCGGCGAGCCGCCACTCGAGCACCTTGCCGTCGCCGCCGACCAGCTTGGTCTCGACGACGCGCAGCGGCCAGCCCGAGGTCGTCGTCGTCATCTCGTCGCGGACGACGTCGAGCCGCGCCGCGGCGGCGCCCGAGGTCAGGTTGCGCTGGACCCAGGCCTTCTGGTCGTCGGGGAGGATCTCGAGCCCGCTCCAGCGCAGCGACAGCTCGGGCTCGCCGGGCTCGCCGGGGATCGTGGCCATCGACAGGCCGCCGCGGTCGACGGCGGCCCAGGCGGGGGGAACGTTGAGCGTGAGGCGCATGGGAGGTCCTGGGCGGCGGGCGTCAGTCGAACCAGTGGCCGAACAGATCGACCGGCGGGGGCATCGTGCCGAAGCCGGCCTGGCTGCCGGGCTTGGGCACCGGCAGCGCCGAGCGGGCGACCGCCGACAGCAGCTCGCGGTGCTCGGCGACCCGCTCCAGCGCGGTGCTCTCGAGGCGCATCGCGTAGACGTAGGGCGCCGCGGTGAACGCGACCAGCTCGCAGTGCATCGGCACCTGCTTGCTGGCCAGCGTGCCCTGGAAGCTCCACCGCCGCCCCGACAGGCCGCCGACCGAGACCAGCGCCGACTCGTCGATCGCGCCCTCGCCGACCAGGCCGCGGTCGCGCTCGGCGGCCAGGAAGCGATCGAAGATCACGTCGGGCTCGTCGGTGCTGGGCTCGGCGGGATGGACCACGAGGTTGGTCTGGTTGCCGGGGAAGTCGGGCGGGTACCAGTTGGCGGTCAGGCCGCTGGGGATCACCGACCAGTCGGCGGGCGGCGTGTAGCGGTAGCGCCGCCGCCGCACGCCGAGCCGCAGCGACGTCCCGAGCAGCAGCTCGCGGCTGGTGGCCTCGAGCAGCGACGAGCGGTCGCGGACCGCGACCAGCGTGTCGATCGCCAGCGCGAACTCGTCGGCGAAGACCGCGCCGACGAAGCGCACCGCCGGCACGTCGTCACGCCGACCGACGACGCGCACCCACGCGCCGTGCTCGCCCTCGGTGGTGATCACCTCGGTGGCGTCGCGCAGCCCGGTGATCCGGAACGCCGGATCGCGCTCGACGACGTACGCGACGAGCTCCGACAGCCGGCGGACCGGCCGGATCCGCTCGTAGACGCGGATGCGGCCGCCGCCGCCGGGCGGATACAGCGTGACCAGGTGGGTGCCGTGGTGCAGCGTCCAGTGCGCGGGCGGAGTGATCACGCCCGGAACCTAGCACGCGGTCGTCGCCGCCGAGGTCAGTTGACGACGATCTGCTTGAGGTCGAGGCCGCCGGCGAACAGGTACGAGACGGCGTCGGAGTAGCCCATCACGGTGACGCCGCAGCCGGCGCTGCAGTGGATCGTGTGCTGGCCGGCGGCGACGGTGATGCGGCCGCCGCGGTAGGTGCCACCGAATGCCGCGAGTTGCCCGGTGACGTCGTTGCCGTCGACCGTGACCGCGCCGGTCATCGTCGTCGACAGCGCGACGTAGTCGACGTCGTACTGGCTCGGCACCAGGATCGTGTAGTCCTCGCGGAACTGCTCGGTCGGGACCGCGACCGCCAGCGACGGGTCGCCGCTGCCGATCGAGGCGGTGCCGAGGAAGTCCTGCCAGATCGTCGACTCGAGGTACTGGCCGACCAGGATCGGCTCGGTCGAGGTGATCGCGGTGTCGGCGGTGATCTTGACCTCGCAGAACTGACCCGGGCCGAGGTTGCCGCAGTTGCCCGACACGGTCTGCGGCGCCGGCATGAACGTGACCGCGGTGCCGGCGGTCTGCGCCATGATCCGCAGGTGGTCGGCGTCGCTGTTGCGGGTGAACGACCGCGCCACCGCGAAGCTCTTCCCCCACGTCGAGGTCGGGAACATCATCTCCTCGATGTGGTCGGCGCAGCACGGCCCGTTGGGGTACTGGGCGTTGGGCGCCGGGGTCTGCTCGACGACGATCGCCTCGTGGCCGCCGAAGACGCCGATCGGCTTGGCGTCCGTGGTGCGGACCCGCGACCCGGTGAGGTCACCGTCGGCGATCGCCTCGAGGTTGAGGACGTCGAAGGCGTCGAGGGTGAACGTCGTCGGCGTACCGGCGGTGATCGCCGCGATCGCGCCGTTGGCGCGGGTGTTCGCCGACGGCGTGACCTCGACCATCGTGCCGTCCTGGTAGGCGACGACGGTCAGGTACGAGTTGTAGTCGTTGGTGTCGGGGCGCCGGGTCAGGGTCGGCCAGCTCAGGACGTAGTAGTCGGTGTCCCAGGTGGTGGTCGGCAGCAGCAGCGAGCCGTCGTTGGAGAACACGCCGACGTTGTCGAGGGGGTTGAACTGGTAGGCGACGATCGGCGCGTCCGACGAGATGTGGTACGCGGCCTTGCCCTGCATCGACTGGTCGAGCGACTGGTCGGCGAAGCCCATCATCTGCGGGAACAGCGACTGGACCTGGCCGGCGGCGACCGAGACCTGCTGGGTCGTGCCGGTGGCGTTGGCGATCGTGACGTTCACCGCGAAGCTCTGCGGGTTCGACACCACCACCGCGAACGGCGAGTGGGCGGCGTCGAGCAGGCACACCGCGCTCGGCGGGTGCTGGCAGGTCATGCCGGTGGGGCAGGTGCTGTTGGCGTCGCACAGGCCGGCGGCGACGCCGTTGGCGGCGTCCCAGCACACGTCGATGTTGGTGGTCGAGAGCGAGCCCGGGACCTCGAAGGCGCAGCCGAGGAACGACGGGTTGATGACCTCGATCGCGTTGTCGAGGTCGACCGCGTAGTAGTCGCAGCCGAGGTAGCTCTTGCTCTCGGCGGCGTCGGCGCACAGATCGACGCAGGCGCCGCCCGAGCAGTGGGCGCCGCCGCTGCAGGTCTCCGACACCGTCGAGCCGGTGCCCTGCGGGTTGCACTGGTAGACCGAGTCGTCCATGCAGAACCGGGTGTCGTGCACGCACTGCACGCAGCCGAGGTCGTTGTCACACAGTGCCGGGCATTGCGCGGTGGTCGTCCACTGGCCGCCGTCGCACGACTGGAAGGTGTTGCCCGCGCACTGCGTGGCGCCGCTGGCGCACTCCATCGCGGCGTCGGGGCTGCCGTCGTCGTCGTTGTTCTGAGGATCGCCGCCGCAGGCGGCGAGCGCGACCAGGCACGCGGCGAGGATGGAGGCAGAGGCGAGGCGAGGACGTGACATCGCGGACTCCTGGCGTACGAGTGGCTTCCGGGCTCCCGCGCGCGACGCTAGCACGCTGACCCGTGGGCCAGCCGGGCCCCCGGCGGCGCCCCCCGCTGACCTCCGCTGTCCTGCCTGAGAGGGTGGGTTGGCGCACCAAGTTGACGGTGATTCCAACGGGAGTGACCCCATTTCATGAAACTATTTTCACTTTGTTTCTTAATGAAAATCATAGGATTAACGTTCAACTCGGCGAGTCATTCTTGACTTGTTTTGACGGAATGACCAATTAATGGGGCATGGCGAGACGGCCCCGAGCCAAGACCGATGACGGCCACGACCGTCAGCGCGACGCCGAGCGGACCAAGGCCCGCATCGTCCGCGCCGCCACGGATCTGTTCATGGCGCTCGGGCCCAGCGGCGCCAGCCTCGACGACGTCTCGCGCAAGGCCGGGGTCGCGCGCGGCCTCATCTACCACTACTTCAAGACCAAGGAGGCGCTGTTCGAGCAGGTCCTGGCCCGGCCGCTGGCCGAGCTGCTCGAGCAGCACCTGGCGTTCCTCGAGACCCGCAGCCTCGACGTCGATGGCCTGCGCCAGGGCACCGAGGCGTTCTTCCGGTTCCTCGGTCGCCACCCCGAGCTGGTCCGCCTGGTCGGCTGGACCATGGCGATGCGCCGCTTCGCCGGCGACGTCGCCCAGCTCGAGGTCACCCGCGCCCTGTTCGCCCGCATGGTTCGCCGGGTCGAGGACGCCAAGGCCGCGGGCGGCCTGCGCGCCGACCTCGATCCGCGCCACCTGCTGGTGACGATCCTCGACCTGTGCGTCGCGTGGCACCTCGGCCGCGACGAGTGGTGCGCCAAGCTGGCCTGGCAGGACCGCGACCTCGGCGAGCTCGACGAGGAGCGGCTCGCCTCGATCCTCGACTTCGTGAGCCGTGCCGCCGCGCCGTCCCCGGCGCCGCCGGCTCCCACGCCTACCGCCGCGTAGGCCCCCCGATTTCACTCCGCCTGAACAAGGAGACCCCCATGAACATCAAGCTCCCCCTCTCGCTCTTCGGTGCGGCCCTGCTGGCCTCCGGCGTCGGCGCCTGCGCGTTCGACGAGGCCGGCGTCACCGACCAGCCCGAGGTCGAGGCCCGGCTGCACGGCCGCGTCTTCCTCGACCTGGCGCCGACCAGCCACGTCGGCGTGGTCGCGACCGACGCCGACGGCGAGGTCATGCCGTACGTCGAGCCCCAGGTCGTCGGCGGCCGCGCGGTCCTGCGCACCACTGACGACGGCTGGCTGCTGGTCGAGGACCTCGAGGTCCAGCTCGCCGACGTGCGCATCCCGCCCGGCGAGCTCGGCCCCGACGCGGTCGACCTCACCGACGTCGAGCTGCGCCTCGGCACCCAGCTCGCGGCCGAGCCGTACTACAGCGGCGACGGCCGCGCCGCCTGGGGCGCCGGCGACGCCGACCTGCTCCTCGACTGGTCGCTGGTGACCTCGGAGGACGGCGGCGCCTGGCCGCTCGCGACCCAGAAGATGGGCGCGATGGACTTCACGGTCGCGGTCGTCCTCGACGACGACGGCAACCTGAGCGCCCAGGTCGACACCGGCCGCTCGGGCGAGGTGCACCGGCTCAACGGCCTGGTAACCTTCTCCGACCTGTCGGTCGCCGTCGACGCCGTGACCCCCACCGTCGACTGAGGTTCGCCGCCGCCGTCTGCGCACACGGCTCCCCTCCGACCGCTGCGAGCAGCAACTGACAGCGGACGTGCGCGGGCGGCGGCGGCCTTTTCGTCGCCGCGCCGGTCAGTCGTAGCGCAGGCCCTCGACGGGCCGCAGCGCCGACGCCTTGAGCGCCGGGAACAGCGACGACACCATCGCGACCAGCATCGTGATGGCCGCGACCAGCGCGACCTCCTTCCACTGGACGCTGATCGGCAGCCGGTCGATCAGGTAGACCTTGGGATCGAGGTGGTAGCCGTAGCGCGACAGCGCCCAGCACGTGGTCAGGCCGATGCCGATCCCGAGCACGGTGCCGACGCCGCCGATGCACAGGCCGACCACCTGGAACACCCAGGCGACGCTGGTCGAGGTCGAGCCCATCGACTTGAGGATCGCGATCTCGCGGGTCTTGTCGGTGACCATCATGATCAGCGCCGACACCATGTTGAACGCGGCGACGATGATGATCAGGGTCAGGACGATCACCAGCACCAGCTTCTGCAGCATCAGCGCGTCGAACAGGTTGTGGTTGAGCTCGTACCAGTCCTGGACCTGGTAGGGCGGCTCGCGCAGCCGCTTGCCCAGCTTGTCGGCGATCTCGGCGGCGCGGTCGACGTCCTTGACCTTGAGCTCGACGCCCATGACCTGGTTGCCGCGGCCGACCAGCTGCTGGGTCTCCTCGAGGCTGGTGTACATCAGCCGCCGGTCGTACTCGTCGAAGCCGCTGTAGAAGATGCCGGTGACCCGGAACTTGCGGGTCCGCGGCGCCGCGCTCTTGGCGCGCAGCGTGTCGAGGTCGAGGTTGGACAGCGGCACGACGACGGTGACGTCGTCGCCGATGTCGGCCTTGAGCTTGCGGGCCAGCTCGCGGCCCATCAGGATCGGCGGCAGCTCGCCGGGGCCGGGCTCGTGGCGCAGGCTGTCGACCGAGCCCTTCTCCATGTGCTTCTCGATGTCGAGCACCTTGGTGACGCGCTCGGGATCGACGCCCTTGATCGCGACGCCGGACAGCTCGCCGCGGCCGCGGGTCACCAGCATCTCGGCGAAGATGAACGGCTGGACCGCGATGACGTCGGGGTCGATGTCGAGGGCGGTCTGCATGACGTCCTCGTACTCGTAGAAGTCCGCCGAGCTCTTCATGATGATGACGTGGGCGTTGACGCCCAGCACCTTCTCGCGGAACTGCTGCTGGAAGCCGGTGGTCACGGCGAGCACGACGGTCAACGCGGCGACGCCGAAGACGACGCCGAGGATCGACACGCTGGTGAAGACCGAGAAGAACGCCAGCAGCAGGCACACGACCGTGGCGACCATGCCGGGGACCAGCATCAGCACGCCCACGCCCGAGTGCCCCGACGAGGTCACCGCGACCGCGACGCCGCTCACCGCGAGCAGCGCGCTGAGCGCGGCGAGCAGCAGCATCGTGCGGTTGCGGCGACCTGCGTACAGGTACCGCCAGCCCATCTGCAGCTCGTACGCCACGTTTCGCCTACTGTGACCCGCCGGCGCCGGCCGTGCCAGCCGCCGCGTCGTCGCTCGGGCCGCCCCCGCCCGCGGGCGGGCCGCCGCCGGCCGCCCGCCGCTTGTTGCGGAGCTCCCAGAACGCGATGCCGGCGATGATGATCGCGACCGAGACCAGCGCCGCCCACGGCCCCTGGACCTGGCGCGCGTCCGACGCGCTGAGCCGCGTGCCCATGACGTCCTGGGCGCGGCCGATCGCCAGCGCGATCCGACCCTGCACGGTGTAGCCGAAGCTGGCGCCGAAGCCGATCATCAGGACCCAGACGCCGAACCGGGACACCCGGCCGATCACGCCCTTGTGGGCGACCGAGAAGTAGAAGTAGAGCAGCGACGCCAGCGTGCCGGCGAGCAGCAGGATGTTCGACAGCAGGCCGAACCAGTACGTGCCGCCGTCGCCGGCGGAGGCGCGGGCGTCGAGGCCGTGGATCGAGCCGCGCTCGCCGGCCATCAGCGCGCGCTCGGCGTCGGTCAGCTCGGGCAGGTGCGCCATCTCGTCGATGCTGGTCAGGGCCTGCCCCGGGGCGCCGGTCGCGGGGTCGCCGTCGCGGTGCAGCACGATCTTGTGCGCGGTCGACGGGATGACGCCGGGGAGCTGGCCGAGCTCCTTCTCGGAGGCGCGGGTGACGTCGACCTTGGGCGCGTCGAGGTCGAACGCGGCGCGCTTGATCTGGGCACCGAGCTCGGCCTGGGCCACCGCGTTGATCTGGATGCCGGCGAACAGCGCGACCACGAAGGCCAGCGGGTAGCGCCCGACCCAGGCCAGGCGCTTCGACATCGCCTTGACCAGCAGCGCGATGAACAGGAGCAGCGGGATGATCGCGAGCAGGTGGCCGTCGGCCAGCGACACCACCAGCTTGGGCCGCAGCGTGTTGTAGTACTGCTGGGTCACGACGTAGCCCAGCGAGACGCCGACGAACAGGTGCTCGGCGAGCTTGTAGAACGGGTTGTCCTTGTAGAGGAAGGACAGGATCGCGAAGGTCAGGAAGATGCCCAGCCAGGCACCCACGACGTCGATCGTGTAGAGCTCCTGCATGGCTCAGAGCCCCTGCCGGCGGCGGTGGGCGCGCCCGGCGAAGAAGATGATGTTGCCGAAGATGATCGCCAGGATGACGACCAGGTGGCCGATGTTGAGGACGTCGGCGGCCTGGGTGCCCAGGCCCTTCTTGCCGACCATCGTCTCGTACTCGGCCGACGCCGCGAGGCCGCCGACCAGGCCCAGCAGCTGGCCGGCCTGGAAGTACGGCGTCAGGTCGGTGGTCGACACCGCGGTGCAGGCGGCGACCATCTTGAGGTCGTAGCGCGACTGCACCAGCTGGACGTACTCCTTGGCGCCCGGGAACCCGGCCGACACCAGGATCATCAGGTCGAAGTCCTTGAGCTGCTTCTTGCCCGACATCATCGGGATCTGGTCGAGCGGCGTGCCGTCGGCGGCGCGGCCGTCGAAGGTGCCGCGCAGGTCGCTGCCGAACGCCGAGATCACGGCCTGCTTGCCCTCGCGGAAGCCCAGCCACACGTAGTCGACGTTCTTCTTGTAGGCGCGATCGGGCGGGCCGTCGTAGCCGGGGGTGCCGGCGGGCGCCAGCGGCTGCTCGACCATCTCGCGGATCCATCGCTCGATCAGCGGCGGCGCCGAGTACCAGGTCGTCGCCATCACCAGCTTGACGTTCTTGGCCTTGAGCTGGAGCAGGACGGCGCGGAAGTACGGCTCGAGCTCGGGGGTCGACGCCGGGTCGACGTCGAGCGAGATGAAGACGGTCGCGCCCTTGCTGCTGTCGGCGGGGTCTCCGTCGGGCAGGGCGTCGACCGTGTAGTACGCCGACTGCACCATCGGCGACGGCTTGATCGGCGTGTTGATCGGGAAGATCAGCGGCAGCGTGATCGCCAGGCCCATGGCCAGGAACAGCCAGCGGCGATCGAAGCTCTGCAGCCGCTGCGTCCAGTGCTTGGCGGCGGCCATCAGTCGGACCCCAGGTGCGAGCGCTCGAGGCCGAGGATGACCCGGAGCCCGGTGGCGATGGCGCCGATCGCCGCGCCCATCATGATGGCGCGGCGGCCCGCGTTGTTGGGGATGTCGAGGATCCAGTCCGAGATCTCGGGGAGGATCGGCGAGATCGTGCGGCCGATGGGGGCGCGGCCGATCAGGATGATGATCGCCGAGCCCAGCAGCAGCGCGGCGTCGACGTTGCGGGCGCGGAACGCGCGGAACGCCGCCGACGCCACGAAGAACGCCAGCAGCGCGAACATCGTCGCGTTGCAGGGCGCGAAGATGTGGTCGTAGAGCCAGACGTAGACCCGGCCGGTGGGGCCCCAGGTCATCGTCGGCGTGCCGGCGACGCGGACGACGTCGCCGGCGGCGACCTCGATCTCGCCGGTGAGCTCGGTGTAGCCGGCGGCGCGCATGTAGATCTTGACGCCGTGCTTGCCGGGCGGGACGTCGACCGCGACGACGCCCTTGCCGGGCGGGGTCGCCGGCTGCTCGGCGGCGGGGCCGACCTTGACCAGCGCGTCGTCCTCGCCGGTCTCGATGATCACCGACGCCATGCCGGCGGGCACCGCGTAGGCGCTGGCGTCGTCGACCCGGGTGACCGTGACCTTGGTCGGCGGGTCGCCGCCGAAGGTGTGCCACTGGATGCCGACCAGGCCCATGACCGCGGCGCCGGCGATCAGCACGACCTTGTACTGCCAGTCCTCCTCGCGGCGCCGGACCCGCGGCACGTTGACCTGCAGCAGGTTGATCGCGCCCAGCACGTAGGCGCCGGCGGCGAGCACCAGCGCCCAGTCGAGCAGGTGGTCGCGGATCGTCCCGACCGCGTGGTGCGGGATGTAGAACTCGATGACCGCGAACAGCCCGACCAGCAGGCCGATCGCGAGGGGGACTTCCTTCTTCATTGGGGCATCAACCAGGTCCCGAGGTGCCAGCCCCACACCGTGGCGAGGATCATGCCCACCACGATGAGCGCCATGATCGCGAGCTTGATGACGTCACCGGCCTTGAGCTGCGCGAGCAGGGTGGGCTCGCGCGACAGGTAGGCGCCGGTGGCGTAGAGCTCCTCGCCGAGGAGCGTGTAGTCGCAGGCCGCGATGAAGAACGGCAGCTGGGTGAACTCGGCGGTGCCGGCGATCTGCACCGCGCCGGTGAGAAAGCCGGTCTCGGACAGGAGCAGCGACTCGGCGAAGAACCGGCCGAAGTAGATGTTGGTGGCCGGGCGGTCGCGCAGGATCATGCCGTTGACGGCCGCCGCGAACGCGAACTGCTCCGAGGTGATGAACATGACGTTCTCGGGCTTGTGGGCGTCGAGCCGGCCCGCGTTGGCGTAGCCCTGGCGGACGATCTCCTCGGCCACGACCATCGTCATCGGGTAGGTGTTGGCGACCTTGAGCTCGGTGTCGTAGGTCGCGGTCAGCTCCGAGACGTGGCCCAGGATCAGCAGGCCGGCGATGGTCTGGATGTCCTGGATCTCCTCGACGCCGGTGACGTACAGCACCGGCCGGCCCATCTCGGTGGAGCGGCCGATCGCGTCCTCGATGGCGTCGACGCCGGGCATGCGGCGGATGAAGATGTCCTTGGCGTTGCGCTTGGCGTAGCCGAGGTAGAGCAGGAACGCGCCGGCGGTGACGACGATCAGCAGCAGGTAGAACCAGCGGTCGGTGTTGAACCACGCGGCGCGGGGCGCCGCCGGCTGGCTGACGATCGCGACCTCGCCCTGGTAGGGCGCGTCGACCGCGTCGGCGGTCTTGGCGACGACGGCGCCGGCGTAGACGTAGCGGCCGTCGGCCGCGACCTCGTCGTCGAAGCCGCTGTCGGCGTCGCCGATGTAGACCAGGGTCCAGCCGTCGCCGACGTCGAACGGCGGCTTGGGCGGGCCGCCGGCGGCGGGCAGGTCGAGCGCGCGCGGCGCGACCACGCCGGGCACCGCGTCGTGGCGGATGACCGCGCACAGGTGGCCGTCGAGCGGCGCGGTGCTCCACGCCACGCTGAGGTGCTGGCCGCTGTCGTTGGGCGGCGCGGTGACCTCCAGCGTCGCGAACGGCGTGGCGCTGGTCGCGATCGAGCTGGCCCGGGCGACCCCGGCGGCCAGGCCGCCGAGCGCCAGCGTGGCCGCCAGCGTCGTCGCCACCGCCACCGTCATCGCCGTGCGCCGCGGCGCCGGCCCCGTCGTCGAACGTCTCATCGCTCGATCACCTCCACGTTGGCGCGCGGCACGATCACCTTGTCGTCGCCGAAGTCGACCTCGAGGACCCGGACCTTGGTCTCGGACGGCATGACCGCGAGGTCGACCGGCATGTTGGAGACCTTGCCGATGCGGCCGAAGTAGGGCGCGCGGATGCAGCGCACCGGGGCGCCGACCTCGAGGCCGAGCGCGCCGCCGTCGGCGTCGGCGGTCGAGGCCTCGCCGGCGTCGGGCACGACGACCTCGGGGCGGATCACGCCGGCGCGGATCTGGGTGGCGCCGTTGATCGACGCGCGCTTGCCGTCGAGCGAGCCCAGCAGCTCGAACGTGCCGCGCGCCATCGCGATGTCGCCGAAGCCCTCGGTGACGACCAGCGTGGTGGCGAGGCCCTCGGTGCCGGTGATCGCGACGCCGACGTCGTAGCCGAGCAGCTCCTTGACGTCCTGGTAGGCGAAGCCGCCGCACACGACCGCGGCGATCTTCAGCTCCATCGCGCGGCGCAGCGCCGCCAGCGTGGCGCGGGCGCCGCCGACCACGGCCTTGCCGGCGTGCTCGGCGGACAGGTGCTCGGGCTCGAGCACCTGATCGGGGCCCTTGGCGACCACGACCAGCGGCGCGGTGACCTCGCCGGACAGCCCGAAGATGCCCTGGACCAGCGCGCCCCGGGCCTCGACCACGACGCCCTCGTCGGGGAGGATCTCGACGACCTCGCCGTCGACGTAGGCCGTGACCTGGACCGGCACCGGCGGCTCGCGCACGACCGCCATGCCGGTGACCTTGGAGACGCTCTCGAGCGTGCCGTCGCACGGCGCCAGCGCGGTCGACCGCAGCAGGCCGAAGAAGCTGCGGGCCTCGGCGATCAGCTGCTTCTTCTTGATCGAGCCGCCGATCTCGATCTTGAGCGTGTCGATCAGCTCGTCGGGCAGGACCCCGAGCATGTTGCTGAGGTTGATGAGGTGGACCTTGCCGGGCAGGTCGGTGGAGGCCACGACGTCGAGCGCGGCGACGCGGTCGCCGACCTGCTTGAGCACGGTGCCGGCCAGCGGCAGACGCCGGGTCTTCCGCACGGTCGTGGACCGCGTGACGGTGAGTCCGGGGGTGTAGGCGTCGCCCATGGGTGGTGCAAGATAGTGCGGTCAGGGGTACAGATCGAGGGCGCGGCTCCACTTCGCCGCCGCCTCGACGCGGGCGGCGCGCTCGGCGGGCACGACCAGGGGCCGACGGCCGCGACCGTCGAAGACCAGCCCGCAGACGCCGCCGCGCAGGTCGCGCTGCACCGGCTGGCCGGGGCCGGCGCCGACGTCGACGCCGCGCGCCGGGGTCAGCGTGGCGCGGGCGACGTCGTCGACGCCGAGCCGCAGGAACACCAGATCGCCGGCGGCGATCGTCAGCTGCTTGCGCTCGCCCTCGGGCAGCTCCAGCACCACCTCGCACAGCGTGCCGCCGCGGGGCTTGCCGACCGGCGCGACGCAGGTGCCGAGCCGGACCAGGCAGTCCTTCTCGAAGACCTCGGTGGCGGCGGCCGGGTGCACCGTCGACAGCACGCCGAGGTGCGGCATCATGAAGATCGAGTCGACCGCGAGCTCGGTGACGCCCTCGACGCCGAACGCGTCGATCATCATCATCATCGACTGGGTCCGGCGCGGCGCGTGCGACAGCACCCCGCCCGACCCGACCAGCAGGTCGAGCCGCATCATGTCGACCAGCGTGCCGCTGCCGTCCTGGGTGAAGGCGTCGGAGATCGTGCGCTCGGTCTGGGTGCCGCGCAGCTTGACCGCGAACTGCTTGTGCTGGACGAACGACAGCCGCAGCGCCTCGCGCGCGATCGCCTGCTCGATCTTGAGCTCGTCGAGGGTCTGCGGGATCGTCGTCGGCCGGATCATCTTGTTGCCGATGCGATCGCGGAGCTCGGCCTCGTCGAGGTCGAACGGGACCCAGCGCTGGATGTCGCCGATGCCGGCCTCGGCCAGCACGTTCGACACCGAGTAGCTCATGCCCAGGTTGGCCGAGACCGTGCGGTTGAAGATGCCGTCGAAGACGCTGAAGACGTCGGTCGTGGCGCCGCCGATGTCGACGCCGACGACGTGCTTGCCGGTGCGCTCGGCCAGGGTCTTGATCATCAGGCCCATCGCGCCCGGCGTCGGCATGATCGGCACCCCGGTCCAGGTCATGAGCTTGGCGTAGCCCGGCGCCTGGGCCATGACGTGCTCCATGAACAGCTCGTGGATCGCGTCGCGGGCCGGCCCCAGGTTCTCCTCCTCGAGGGTGGGCCGCACGTTGGCGACGAACTGCAGCGAGCACTGGCCGCCCAGCATCTCCTCGATCTGGACCCGGACCTTCTTGTTGCCGGCGAAGATCACCGGCAGGTCGTAGCCGGTGCCGAGGCGGGGCCGGGGCTGGGCCGCGCGCAGGAGCTCGGCCAGCGCGACGACGTGCTTCTCGGTGCCGCCGTCGGTGCCGCCGGCCATCAGGATCATGTCGGGGCGGAGCTGCCGGATCCGCTCGATCTTCTCGTGCGGCAGGCGCTTGTCGTTGGTGGCGATCGTGTCCATGACGATCGCGCCGGCGCCGAGGGCGGCGCGGGCCGCGCTCTCGGCGGTCATCTTCTTGACCACGCCGGCGACCATCATCTGCAGGCCGCCGCCGGCCGACGACGTCGAGATGTAGAGGTCGGTGCCGTCGTCGCCGGTCTGCGGGCTGAGGATCCGGCCGTCGCCGCCGGCCTCGGCGGCGGCGTCGAGGAAGCGGCGGCCGCGCAGCTCCTGGATCTCGCGGACCGCGTTGAGGACACCGCGGGTGACGTCCTCGACCGGGGCCTCGACCGTGGTCGGCGCCTCGCCGCGGCAGGTCAGCCGGTACTCGCCGGCGTCGTTGCGCTCGATCAGGATCGCCTTGGTCGTGGTCGAGCCACAGTCGGTGGCGATCACCGAGCGGATCGCGTCCGGATCGATCTTGGGCCGGTGGGGGTCGACGGCGTGCGACATCAGTAGCGAGCCTCCAGGCGACGCAGCAGCAGCTCGACCGAGCCCCGCTTCTCGAGGATGGTCTGCAGGCGATCCCAGCGGACGGGGTCGTGCCAGACCACCGCCACGATCGGGCGCAGGAACAAGAGCAGCTGGCTGCCGATCCAGCCCAGCGGCTTGACCGACTCGAGGAAGAACACCGCGGCCGGGGTCAGCCGGCGCTTGGCGATGCCGTCGGCCAGCGAGTCGAGCAGGGCGCGGTCGTCGTCGGACAGGGCCTCCTCGAGGCGCTGGACCTGCTGCTCGGCGTCGAGGCTCACGCCGCCGCCTCGGGGGCCGGCGCCGCGGCGTCGCCGGGCGCGCCGATCCGGGCGCGCAGCAGCGCGATCACGCGGTCGCGACCGGCGGCGTCGAGGCCGTCGAAGTAGACCAGGACGCCGCGCTGGCGATCGAGGAAGCTCTTGCGCGCGAACGGCGACACCAGCGCGGCGCCGGGGCCGACCTGGACCCGGCGCAGGTCGCGCCAGGCCCGGCGCTTGCGCCCCCACGGCCGGCGCTCCTCGACGCCGTCGTCGTCGAGCCGGTACCGGGTCGGGAACAGGAACGGCGCCACCGACACGGTGAGGATCAGCACCGCGAGGCCGGCCAGCAGCGCCGAGCCCAGGGTCACCAGCACCGCCCACGCCGAGACCATCACGACGGCCACCACCAGGAAGATGTCCTGGGGCCGTCGCCGGGCCGGGTGTGCGGTCCAGACTACCTCCATCGGGGGCTCCGCTTTAGCAGACCCTTCGGACAATGGGAACCATTCCCGGCACCTGTGCGGGGTCGTGGTACCAACAGGCCATGTCCGGCTACGCCACCCTCCTGCTCGACGCCACCGGCCCGGTGGCGCGCGTCACCCTCAACCGTCCCGAGAAGCGCAACCCCATCGGCCCCGCGACCTGCGGCGAGCTGGTCCACGCGCTCGATCAGCTGCGCCACGACCCCGCGGTCCACGTGATCGTGCTCACCGGCGCGGGGTCGGCGTTCTCGGCCGGAGGCGATCTGTCGGCGATGCAGGGCGGGGCCGGCGCCGGCGACGGCGTGCCGCCGGCGTCGCTGGTCAAGCTGTTCACGACCATGCACGACCTGGGCAAGCCGGTGATCGCCATGGTCAACGGCCCGGCCCTGGCCGGCGGCATGGGCCTGATGGTCGCGTGCGACGTCGTGGTCGCCGCCGACACCGCGGTGTTCGGCACCACCGAGATCGCGGTCGGGCTGTGGCCGATGATGATCACCGCCGAGATCACCCGGAACATCGGCCGCAAGAAGACCCTCGAGCTGATGCTGACCGGTCGCAAGCTCGACGCCGCCGAGGCCCTGGCGTGCGGCCTGGTGACCCGGGTCGTGCCGGCCGCCGACCTCGAGGCCGAGACCATGAAGCTGGCCGGCGAGATCGCGGCGCGGTCGCCGGCGGCGGTGGCGCTGGGCCTGCGGGCGTTCTACCGCTCCGCCGACATGGAGCTGGAGCCCGGGCTGCGCTACCTGGAGGGCGAGCTGGCCCGGGTGCTGGCGCTGGAGGACGCCCGCGAGGGCATCACGGCGTTCCTGCAGAAGCGCGCCCCGGTGTGGAAGGGCAAGTAGGGCCGGCACTTGCGCCGGTCGGCACCGGCGCCGTACGCTCGCAGGCGATGCGCCGTCCTGCCGTCACCGGGGCTCTGATCGTCGCGGCCACCGCCGCCGCCGCGCTGTCGGCGACGCCGGCCTTCGCCGGCGACAACGACCTCGTGCTCACCCGGCTGGGCAAGATCTCCAACGACCTCAACGGCGATCCGGTCGCGGTCGCCGGCCAGAACCTCGAGTTCCGGTCGCTGGTCTCGGAGCTCGGCGTGGTCCTGGCGCCGCGCCTCTTGACGCCGTCGGACACGCTCGGCTTCGGCGGCTTCCAGTTCTCCGCCGACGTCGGCTACACCAGCATCTCCAGCGACGCCTCGTGGTGGCGGGCGCTGGCGTCGTCGCCGGATCCCACCGCGATGGGCGGCGTCGAGCACGGCAGCAACACGATGCCGACGCTCGGCCTGTTCGTGCGCAAGGGCATGTGGTTCCCGATCCCGTCGGTCGAGGTCGGCGCCGGCTTCGTGCACCTGATGGACAGCACGATGTGGGCGGCCCAGACCTACGCCAAGGTCGGCATCCACGAGGGCTACCACGACCTGCCGGTGCCGTCGGTGTCGGTGCGCGGCGGCGCGTCGCGGCTGATGGGCTCGAACCAGCTCGACCTGACCGTGGCCTCGCTCGACGTCGAGATCTCGAAGCAGCTCGGCATCGCCGGGACCTGGGCGCTGACCCCGTACGGCGGCTGGAACGTCCTGTTCATCGTGCCGCGCTCCGAGGTCCTCGACGCCACGCCCGGCGTCGACAGCCTGGTGGCGGGCAACGAGCAGGACTCGCAGCTCAACTTCGTCTTCAAGGACCAGGACAACATCATCCGCAACCGGTTCTTCTTCGGCGCCAAGATGCAGTACTACGTCTTCGAGCTCACGCTCGAGGCGGCGTTCGCGCTCAAGGGCAGCTCGGTGGACGACCGCGGCGGCACCGACGTCGCGTGCATGCTCGACTCGACGACGACGTCGTGCGACTCGACCGATCAGGCCGGCGCGCAGTCGACCCTGACCGCGTCGCTCGGCCTCGACTTCTAGATCCGCGGGCGGCGAACGCACCGGATCAGGGCGCCGCGCGACGCGGCGCCGACCGCCAGGAGATTCCCATGGACGACACCACCCGCTCCGAACGCAGCCGCATCCTCGGCGCGACGCTGCCCGACGATCTCGGCGCCGCCGCCCCCGCGCTGCAGCGCGACGACCAGGCCGACCCCGAGGCGGCGCAGCTGCACACGATGCTCGAGGTCGCGTACCTCGCGGCCGCCGCCGACGGCGAGCTCGCCGACGCCGAGATCCACCACCTGGCGGCCAACCTGTCGGCGTGGCTGCAGGCCGAGCTCGACCAGGCGTTCCTGATCAAGCTGTTCGAGCACCTCGGCGCCCAGCTCGCCGCCGAGGGCGCGACCGCGCGCCTCACCGCCGCGGCCGCCAGCCTCGATCCCGAGGCGCGGCGCACCGCCTACAAGCTGGCGTGCGTGACCGCGCTGTGCGACCTCGAGGTCCACGACGACGAGCTCGGCTTCCTGAGCCAGATCGCCGCGGCGTTCGAGATCCCGATGGAGGAGGCCCAGGCCACCTTCGACGAGCTCGACGAGGCCGTGACCGGCCTCGCCGCCGGCGCGTAGCGGCCGACGGCGCGGCGCCGCGCGGCGCCGCGCGGTCGCTCAGTAGGCCAGGTTGAGATCTCCGCCGTAGCCGTGATCGCCCTGGCCGTAGTGCCGGGTGATGCCGACGCTCAGCACGCGCTGGTCGAAGCCGCCCTGCAGGATCGGCAGCTGGGTGGCGGGCGCGCCGGCGTCGCCGCGATCGACGACGCTGAGCTCGGCGTAGACGTCCCAGTCGTCGACCACCGAGTAGACCGCGCCGATCCCGACGTCGACGCGGCTGGTCGGATCGAAGGCGCCGCCCGGCAGCTCGCCGCCGTGGGCGACCGGGAAGCCGAAGTCGGCCGACAGCCACAGGCCGAACATGTCCTGGGCCATGAACAGGGCCTGGCCGCGGGCGACGACCTCGGCGAGCCACGCCATCTCGGCGCCGCCGTCGAAGCGCAGCGGCGTGACGCTGCCGCCGAGCGCGGTCTGGAACGACAGCGTCTGGTGGACCCGGGCGCGGCGCTGGACCCCGGTCGAGGCGCTGGCCCAGTAGCCCTGGTCGGCGGTCATCGGGCCGACCGCGAGGTCGACCCACTCGGCGTAGTGCTGGCGGATGCCGAAGCGGGCGCCGACGTCGGCGCCCTGCCACACCAGCTCGTCGGTGTAGCTGGTCTGCTTGGGCAGCAGATCGATGCCGCCGGTGATCTCGGCCTTGCCCGCGAGCGATCGCCGGACCGCGGCGCGCGTGATCGCGACGTCGGTGAGGCGCATCGGCTGGGCCGGGCCGCCGGCGAGCGGCATGGCGTCGGCGGTGAGCAGGCGGAGCTCGCCGGTGGCCTCCCAGCCGCGGGGCAGGATCAGCCAGTTCGAGCTGTTCGATCGCGCCGAGCCCATCATCTGACCGCTGGACAGCGAGATGCCCTCGGCGTCGTAGGTGTGACCGACGGCGGGCTCGACCGCGAGCGTCGGCGTCGGCTCGGTGGCGGTGAGCGTGGTCGCGGGCGCGGGCGCGTCGGCGGTGGCGTCGTCGGTGGCGACGCCGGCGGCGCCGTCGTCGGCGGTGGTGACGACGTCCTCCGGCGGCGCGCGGACGTCGTCGGCCAGCGCCGGCAGCGGCACGGAGAGGAACGCGAAGGCGAGCAGGGCGGGGACGCGGCGCATGGGGGCTCCTTGGGCGGCTGCCCCCTGGTACGCGCCGACCCCGGGTTCGATCTGTCGCTTGGGTCGGCGCCGCACTTTTCGGCGCTGCCCGGCGGCGGTCGCGGTGAGGTCGCCGGGCGGCACCTGCGACCGCTTCCGTCGCCGCCGGGTGGCGCGCCGGCGGGTCCGCGGGCGAACATGGCGCATGCGCGCGATCTCGGTGACCTGCCCGCAGTGTGGCGCCGCGCTGCGCGTCGAGGGAGGGCGCGCCGACGTCCGCTGCGACTACTGCGGGACCACCGCGCAGATCGCGCGCCGCACCCGCTTCCTCGAGCGGGTCCAGCCGCCGCGCGACGCCGGCGGCGGCGCGGCGCGCCTCGCGGTGCAGCGTCGCAGCGCCGCGCCGGTGGTGACCGTGGGCGTGGCCGCCGCGGTGATCGCGCTCGGCGGCACGATCGCGATGACGCGGTCGCCGCGCCGGGCGCCGTCGACCTCGCCCGCGACCACGGGCAGCGCCGGCAGCGCGACCCCGGCGCGGCGGCCAGCGCCGCCGCCGCCGACCTGGCTGGGCCTGGGCCCGGCGGTCGCGGTCGATCTCGACGGCGACGGCGTCGACGACGTCCTCGGCCGCAGCCGGCACATGACCGACGGTGATCAGGTGCACGTGGTCGCGCTCGACGGCAAGACCGGCGCGATGCGCTGGGAGGGCGAGGCGCTGGGCAACCTCAACGACACCAACGCCGGCCTGGTGGCGGTCAGCGCCGAGCTGGTGCTGTTCGCGTCGCCGCGCGGGCGGGTCACCGCGATGGCGCGGACCGACGGCGCCACCCGCTGGACGGTCCAGCTGCCCGACAAGGTCCGCAGCTTCTGCGACGGCGACGCCGACGGCCGCGTGCTGGTGGTCGGCGTCGACGACGTCGTGCGGGCGCTCGCCAGCGCCGACGGCGCGGTGCTCGACGGCGGCGGGCCCGCCGAGGCCGAGCCCGCGGCCCGGCCCGGGCGCGCCGCGAAGCGCCGCCGGCGCCGGCGTGTCGGCCGCTGCCCGGCGACGCGGACGGCGGCTGGCGCGGCCGGGACCGGGCCGGCTCGGCGCTGGCCCGCGCCCTGGGCCTGAGCGGCGGCGATCTGGTGGCGGGCCCGGGCGGCGAGGTGCTGATCGCGGGCCGCGGCCAGGGCACCCGGGTGCCGACGGTGGTCGGCCTCGACGCCGATCGCGGCGAGCGCTGGCGGGTCGAGATCCCGCTCGACCCGCTGGCCGCCGCCGAGCGCGAGCCCGAGATGGTGCTGGTCGGCGCCGACGACGTCTGCCTGGCGTACTACGCGACGTCGGTGGCGGCGCCGCTCCACGTCGCGTGCTTCGCGCTCGCCGACGGCGCCCGTCGCTGGGACCTCGAGATCGGTGACAGCCCGTTCGAGGGCCTGTCCGCGACCGCGGACCTCGTCCTGGTGTCGCGGTGGGGCGTCCTCGAGGCCCACGACCGCGCCACCGGCACGATCCGCTGGACGTTCGGCCGCTACGGTTCGGCGCCGTAGCGGGCGCCCGTGGCGCGGCTTCGGGCACGGGCACGGGCACGAGCGGAGGCCGAGACGGACACCGCCGCGCGGTGTTCGTCGTCGGCCTGCTAGAAGCAGCTCAGCAGCGTCGGCTGGACCGCGCCGCTGTCGTCGCCGCGACCGTCGCCGAGCTGGCCCTTGGCGTCGCTGCCCCAGCACCACACGCAGCCGTCGTCGGTCTGGGCGCAGGCGTGGTTCTCGCCGGCGGCCAGCGACACCGCCGGGCGCGGCAGCGTCACCGGATCCTCGGGCTTCAGCCGGTCGTCGTCGCCGCTGCCGAGCTGGCCGTCGCCGCCCTCGCCCCAGCACGTCACCGTGCCCTCGGCGTCGCGCGCGCAGGTCGACCAGTCGAGCGCGACCAGCTCGACCACGCCGTCGAGGCCGGCGACCGCGACCGGCGAGGTCTGCTGGTGCCGGTGCCGTCGCCGAGCTGGCCGGCGTCGTTCTGTCCGGTGCACCGGACGGTGCCGTCGGCCATCAGCCGCAGACGTGCTCGCCGCCGATCGCCAGCTGGGTGGCGCCGGCCAGGCCGTCGACCCGCACCGGCATGTTGATGGGCTGGGTGTTGCCGACGCCGATCTGGCCGTGGGTGTTCTTGCCCCAGCACCAGGTCTCGCCGCCGCCGAGCACGCAGCCGACCTGGCCGCCGGCGAACAGGGCGTCGGCGGCCGGGATGCCGTCGACCTGCCTGGCTCGGTGACCGTCGGCATGCCGGCCTTGCCGGTCTCGCGATCGGCGTTGCGGCCCCAGCACCACACCGCGCCGGCGCCGTCGCGGGCGCAGCTGTGCTGCTCGCCGAGCGCGACCTCGACGATGCCGTCGAGGTCGGGGACCTGGCCGGGGGTGGCGCGGCTGTTGGTCGTGCCGTCGCCGAGCTCGCCGTCGCCGCCGAAGCCCCAGCACCAGACCCGGCCGCCGGCGACCGCGCAGGTGTGGTACTCGCCGCCGTCGACGTCGGTGACCGCGGGCAGGCCGGCGACCGGCGCCGGCGTGCCGGCGGCGGTGACGTCGATGCGGCCGAGGCCGCCCTCCTGGTTGTCGCCCCAGCACCACAGGCGGCCGTCGTCGCCGCGGGCGCAGGCGTGGTCGCTGCCGGCGGCGACCTGCGCGATCGCGCCCGACAGATCGCCGACGCACACGTTGGCGCGCATCGGATCGTCCTCGCCACCGTAGCGGCGGCCGGCGTGGCAGCCGGGATCGGCGAACGAGCAGGCGTGGTCGTCCTCGCAGCGCCCGCCGGTGCCGCACTGCTCGTCGGTGTCGCACGAGAACGGCGGCACGTCGAGGCAGCCGGCGAGCAGGGTCGCGGCGGCGGCCGCGGCGGCGAGCGCGGCGGCCAACGACGTGGCGGTCCGGGCGCGCATCAGAACGTCCCTCCCAGCACGACCGCGGCGGCGTGCGGCGTCGCGGTGACGTCGAGGTGGGCGCCGCGGTCGCGGTGCTCGGCGACGCCGCGGCGATCGTGGCGACCGTGGCGGACGATCCGCCACGCCGCCCAGCCGCCGGCGGCGAGGCCGGCGGTCAGCGTGACCCAGCCGGCGGTGTGGCGGGCCTCGGCACGCTGGCGCAGCGTCACGTGATCGTCGTAGCTGTCGGCGGTCGCGGCGGCCGACGCCGCGGCGTCGGCGCTGACCAGCAGCGCGGTCGCGGTCAGGGTGAGGACTGCGGCGGTGCCGCCGGCGCCGACGGTGACCGGATCGCGCCACCACGGCGCGGCGTCGCCAGCGGCGCGGCCGCGGTCATCGTGAGCGTGGCGCTGCCGGCGCGGCGCGCCGTGTCGCCGCGCGGCGCGGCGGGCGCGGCTGCGGACGAGGGCGCCGGGCGCGGCGTCGGCTCGGCGGCCGGCGGCACCGCCGCGGCCTCGGCGTGGGAGCCGACTGCGCTCGCAGCGATCGCGCTGCTCGCGGGCGGCCGCGGCTCTGCTCCTCGGGCGGCGACGCCGCCAGGAAGCGCTCGTAGAAGACGATCGCGGTGGCGCAGTCGCCGCGGCGGCGCTCGGCCTGGGCGATCGCGAACAGGAACGCGGCGCGCGGATCGAGGTCGTTGCCGCGGTGGAAGGCCTCGACCGCGCCCTTGAAGTCGCCGGCGTCGTAGCGCTGCAGGCCGAGCCGCAGCCAGTCGTCGGCGGTGGTGGGCGTGGCCGGCGCGGCCCGGTCGCGGCTGTCCGGCGGCGGCGGCCGGTCCGGATCGGCGAGGCTGGCGCGACCGGGCACCAGCAGGGCGGCGGCCGCGACGACGGCGGCGGCGAGCGAGCGAGCGGAGACGGGTGAGGGCAACGGGGACCTCCTCGGTCACATCGGCGGCAGCGCCGAGTCCGGGTTCCAGGTGCGCTTGGGCTTGGCGGCGCGCTTGCGGGGCGCGGCGTCGGTGCGCTTGGTCGCGCGCGACGGCGCGGCGTGGCTCCGGCCGCCGTCGTCGGTGGCGGCGGGCGGGCGGGCGCGGCGTCGGTGCGCTTGGTCGCGCGCGTCGGCGCCGCGGCGGCGGCGCGGGACCTCGATCGCGACGTCGGCGTCGGCGTCGGCGCTCGGCGTCGGGCGCGACCTCGGTCGGCGCGGCGGCGGGCGGCGTCAGCGCCTGGCGTCGATCGCGCCGGCGCGCTGGGCGCGTCGGGCGCGTCGGGCGCGTCGGCGCGTCGGGCGTCGCCGGCGCGCTGGCGGGGCGCGGCGTCGCGGCCGGGCGCGGGCGCTGTCGGTGGCCGGCGCCACGGCGGCGGCGCCGCTGGCTCGGGCGCCGCCGCCGGTCGGGTCAGCATCACGATCACCGCCGCCACCACCGCCGAGATCGACGCGGCGACGCCGGCGGCGATCACGACGTGCAGGCGGCGCTGCCGGCTCAGCAGCGCCGGATCGACGATCGACGACGCCGAGCCGGAGCCGCGGCCGACCACCGACGGTCGCTCGATCTGGATCGAGGGCTGTCGCCGCCGATCGCGGCGCCCGCCCCGCCATCGCCGCCGCGCTGGCGCCGTCGGCGCGGAACATCCAGGTCCCGACCGGGCCTCGCTGGGCAGCGCCAGCTCGTCGCCGTCGAGCCCCGGCCCGACCGTGGGCGCCTGCGCCGGCAGCGCGTCGAGCGGCAGCGGATCGGCCTGACCGCGCCGGCGGCGTCTGCGCGGCGGCGGCAGCGGCAGCATGCGCAGGTCGACCGCGCCGGCGGGCGCGACGATCGGCGACACCGGCACCGCCATCGGCGGCGGGCCGTGCGCCGGCGGCGGCGCGGTCGGCTGCTCGAGCGCGCGCGCCGGGAACAGCTCGCGCATGAAGTAGCCGAGCTGCGCCGACGACACCGCCAGGCCCCGGGTGCGCACGAACTGCTCGAGGTCGAGCTGCAGCTCCTCGGCCGAGGCGTAGCGCTCGGCGCGGTCGCGGCGCAGCGCGCGCAGGACGATCTGCTCGAGCTCGGGCGGGTAGCCCTGCTTGCGCCGCGACGGCGGCGGCGCGTCCTGGTCGACGATCTGGCGCAGCGCCGCGTACTCGTTCTCGACCGGGAACAGGCGGACCCCGGTGGTGAGCTCGTAGAGGACGACGCCCAGCGAGAAGACGTCGCTGCGGCGATCGAGGTCGACGCCCATGCACTGCTCGGGCGACATGTAGGCGATCTTGCCCTTGAGCGTGCCGGCCCGGGTCTCGGTCTGGCGGCGCTGCGCCTTGGCGATGCCGAAGTCGATCAGCTTGACGCAGCCGTCGTACGACACGAGCACGTTCGACGGCGACACGTCGCGGTGGACGATGCCGAGCGGGCGGCCGTCGGGGCCGCGCCGCTCGTGCGCGGCGTGGAGCCCGGCGCACGCGCCGATCACCGCCGCCAGCGCGTGCTCGAGCGGGAACGAGCGGCCGCGCTTGGCCAGCGTCTGCATCAGCGTGCGCAGGTCCTCGCCGTGGACGTACTCCATCGTGAAGAACAGGCCGTCGTCGCAGCGACCGATGTCGTAGACCTGGGCGACGTTGGCGTGCTGGATCGTCGCCGACAGCCGCGCCTCGTCGAGGAACATCCGCACGAAGTCGTCGTTCTCGGCGTTCTGCGGCAGGATCCGCTTGAGCGCGACCAGCTTCTCGAAGCCCTCGATGCCGGTGGCGCGGGCCAGGTACAGCTCGGCCATGCCGCCGACGGCGAGCCGCCGCAGCAGCTCGTAGCGGCCGAACCGGGTCCCGGGCGGCAACGTCTCGAGGGTCGACTTGCGCGCGCGCGGCGCGGCGCCGGGATGGGAGGCGGACTTGGGGGAGGCGTGCACGGTGGACTCTCGTGCGCGAGGCCGGGGCGCGCGGCGGGGAGAGCGGGAGGCTCCGTCACGTCACGTCACGGCGATCTCGCGTTGCCTTCTCTTTGTGCGCTCGCTGAACGGATTGATCAACGGGGCTCGGCGTTCGCAGCGAAGCTCACGAAAATCGAGGTGTGTCGAACACGCGACGACGTGTCACCCGCGCGTCACTCGTGTCCGGTCGCCGGACGCGTTGTCCTACACCGCGTCGTCGCCGCGTCGTCGTCGAGGCGGCGTCACTGCGGCGGCAGCTCGCCGCGGCGCCGCCCGACGAGCAAGAAGTCGATCGACCACCGGCCCGGCCCGGCCAGCAGCACGCCGACGGCGACGCTGGCGTACACCGACGCCAGCTCCCACGACGGCTTGCCGGGGCGGACGAACGCGTCGCCACGTCCGATGTGGTGGTACATCGCGACCGCCATCGTCCCGATGATCCCCAGGCAACAGAGCGGTGTCAGCAGGCCGACCGCGAGCCCGATCCCTCCGGCAAACTCGGAGGCCGCGGCCGCCGCCTGCAGCGGGCCGATCGCGGCGTCGTGCATGCCGTCCATCCAGTGCAGCGGGTTCTGGATCTTGGTCCAGCCGTGGAACGCCAGCGCGACGCCGGCCAGGACCCGGATCACCGCCAGCCCGAGGGCCAGCCGCCCGGTCGCGAACGGGGCATAGAACAGCCGCAGCACGGCGGCAGGCTAGCCCGCGGGGCGGCGCGGGGCCAGGGCGCCGACCCGGCCTCTCGCGCCCTACGCCGCGCCGGCGGCGGACCGGGACGGCGGCGCGGCGTCGGTGGTGGCGACCCGCAGGGCCAGGGTCTCGAGCGGCATCTCGACCTGCGCCCGACGTAGGCACTCGTACATCCGCTCGCGCAGCTCGAGGCGCGCCGGGATGTGCTGCTTCTCGTCGGCGAGCCAGGCCTGCAGCTCGATCTCGACGTTGTAGTCGTGGACCGCGGTGACCACGACCACCGGCGCGGGCTCCTGGAGGTAGGCGTCGTCGCGCGCGATCAGGTCGAGCAGCAGGCGCCGCACCCGGGTCAGATCCTCGCCGGTGCCGATCGTCAGCCGGACGTCGAGCCGCAGGTGGGGGAAGTTGCTGTACGAGGCGACGATCGAGTTGACGACCATCGTGTTGGGGACCGCGAGCATCTTGCCGTCCGGGGTCACGACGCGGGTCGAGCGCAGCGTGATCTGCGCGACCCGGCCGTAGAAGCCGCCGACCTCGATGAGGTCGCCGATGACGAACGGTCGGTCCCAGAAGATGAACAGCCCGGAGATCAGGTTCGACAGCGAGTCCCGCGCCGCGAAGCCCAGCGACAGCCCGACGATGCCGAGGCTGGCCAGCAGCGCGCCGACGTCGACGCCGACCCGGGCCAGCGCGGTGACGCCGCCGCCGATCATGATCGCGTAGCGCGCCAGCAGCTGCAGGAACGACGCCGCGGTCGGGTCGAGGTGGATGCCGCGGAAGGTCAGGGTCAGGCCGCGGGACACGATCCGCCACAGCAGGTAGAAGGCGGCGAGCGTCAGCACCGCCGCGATCAGGTCGGGGGCCCACGCCCGGAGCCGGTCGAGGGGCTCGTCGATCCAGGTCGGCAGCTCGACGGCGACCGTGGTGGTGGCGACGGTGGTGAGGGTGGCGATCGTCATCGGGGCCTCCTTGCGGCACGCGCGCCGGGTCGCCGCAGGCGACCGGGCGGTGCCTGGTCCGGACAGGACTACGTCGTCGCGCCGGCGGCAAGGTCCGGCGGTCGGCGCGACCCGCCCGCCCCCGCGTTGACAGCGCTGGCGCTGCTCTCGATGATGCCGGGATGAGCGCCACGGTCCTCGAGGCTGTCCCCTGTGACGTCTGCGGGCAGGACGACCCGGTCCCGCTGATCACCAAGCACGGCTACCGGGTCGTGCGCTGCCGCGCCTGCGACCTGGTCTACGTCAGCCCCCGCCTCAAGCCGGGGGGCCTCGCCGCGCTGTACGAGGGCGACACCTACCAGGAGCATCAGGCGACCCGCGCCGACGACACCGAGCACGACACCCGCTGGCGGCGCGAGGCGCTGGCCCGGCTGGCGCTGCTCGACGACGCCCAGCCGGCGCGCGGCAAGCTGCTCGACGTCGGCTGCAGCACCGGCTGGTTCATGGGCGTGGCGCGCGACGGCGGCTGGCAGGTCACCGGGCTCGACATCAGCCGGCCGTCGGTCGAGCAGGCCCGGGCCCGCGGCTTCGACGTCCACCACGGCACCCTCGAGGACAACGACCTGGAGCCCGGGGGCTACGCCGCGGTGACGATGTTCGACAGCATCGAGCACATGCCGAGCCCGATGACGGCGCTGCGCGCGGTCCGTCGCCTGCTCGCCGACGACGGCGTCGTCGTGCTGACCACGCCCAACATCGACGGCCTGCTGCCGCGGGTGACCTGGCAGCTGTTCGGCCGCACCGTCGGCGCCTGGGAGCACCCCGGCCCGCCCGGCCACATCTACCAGTTCGGCAAGAAGACCCTCGCCGAGGCGCTGCGCCGCGGCGGCTTCACGATGGTGCACAGCCGCACCGAGGCGATCCCGCTCGATCACACCGTCGGCGCCCTCGAGGAGGTGCTGATGGACGCGCTCAAGGGCAAGCGCGGCCGGCCCACCGCCGACGACGCCCGCACCGACGTCGAGCCGCCGCCGCTGCGGTCGGCGCCGCCGGTCGGGGTCAGCCCGGTGACCCGCATGGCTCGTCGCGCCGTGCGCCGCGTCGTGCGCACCGGCGCGTGGGCGCTGACCAGCGCGATCACCGCGCCGGCGGCGCGGCTCGACCAGGGCGACTCGCTGCTGGTCATCGCGCGCAAGGCCTGAGCGGCCGGCGGCGGCGGTAGTCAGCCAGCGTCCCGGATTCGCTACACTCCCGCCAGCGGCTCCCCCGGCGGCCCTGCATTATGCCCCGGCTGGGTCGCGTGTCACGCAACAGTATCAACGGCAGACGATAGGGTGAGCCATGGAGAGAAACGCGTTCCGCGCGGTCATCGTCATCGTGACCTGTTCCGTTGGCGGCTGCTTCGAGAAGCCAGCTGACGTGGAATGGGATGCGGCCCCGGTGCAGGGCCGCGTCGGGGGCACGCTGGTCGGGATGTGGGATGGCGCGAGCATCCAGCTTCGGCTGCAGGCTGGCCAACTCGACACGACACTCGACGTCGACCACAGCGGCTCCTTTCAGTTCCCTGACGTACTTGAGGCTGGCGCTCCCTACACGGTCACGATCGCCACTGAGCCAGTGGCCCATGAGTGCGTCGTTGCAGCCGGCGACGGCACGATCAACGGCGATGTCGATCGCGTAGAGGTCACCTGCAGCGGACCGAGCGTCGAGGTCTCTCTGTCTCTCCCCACGCCTTGGACCTTCACGCCAGATGAACTGCAGCAGACCGTGGGTGTGTCGTGGCTCGCTCAGCAGACGAGGCTCACCGTCGTGGCTCCTGATGCGACGGAGATACGCATTGGGGGCGCCCTTGCGTCGAGCGGTACGGTCACTGCGCCGTACGCGCTCGCGCCCGGTGATAATGCTTTCAATATCGATGTTCGCGTCGGCACTCTATCGAGGAGCTATGAACTAACGGTCAATCGTGGCTCGGAGGCAATCGAGCACTTTGCATACGCCAAGGCCTCCAACGTCGGCGATGGCGACCATTTCGGGGCGGTCGCGATCTCTGGCGACACGCTGGTCGTTGGTGCTCCGAACGAGGATTCGTCGGCGACCGGCGTGAACGGCGACCAGGGCAACGACAACAGCCCGGACAGTGGCGCCGTGTATGTCTTCCGTCGGACGGGCCCCGTGTGGCATCAGGAAGCGTATCTGAAGGCCTCGAACCGGGGGGGGCAAGACCACTTCGGGTCCGCCGTAGCGATCTCCGGCGATACGATCGTCGTGGGTGCGCCGGCAGAGGATAGCGATGCCGTCGTGGTGAACGGGTCGAGCGGAGATGTTTCGGTAGACTTCAATTCCGGTGCTGCCTACGTGTTCGGTAGGGTAGGGACGACTTGGAGTCAGCGGGCCTACCTCAAGCCGAGTAACAGCGGGATGGGGGACAACTTCGGGTTCGCGGTTGCGATTAGTGGCGATTCGATCGTCGTCGGTGCGCCCTTCGAGGATGGTCCGTCCAACAGCAGCCAGGACGCCGGTGCCGCGTATGTCTTCCGCAGAAACGGCACGGCATGGTCTCAAGAAGGCATCGTCAGGGCGGGGAATCCTGGACCAGGGGACTCGCTGGGCTACTCCGTCGCGATCTCCCAGGACCTTGTCGTCGCCGGGGCGCTTGGCGAAGACAGCAACGTCACCGGCGTCGATGGCACGCCGAACGAACTGTCATCGCAGTCCGGAGCCGCGTACTTGTTTCGGCGTGTGGCCGGCGTCTGGTCACAGGAGGCCTTTCTGAAGGCATCCAACCCGAGCACGTTTGCGTTCTTCGGCAACTGCGTGGGCGTGTCTGGTGACGCGGTCGCCGTTGGCGCACCGGGAGAGAGTGGCGGTGCACCGGGAAGCGGAGCTGTCTACATCTTCCGCCGCTCTGGCGGCGCATGGGCGCAGGAGGCGTATCTCAAGCCCGACACCGTGCTTCCAAATGCGTTTGGTACGGTGCTTTCTCTTGCCGGCGATGTCCTTCTGGTCGGCGCCCCTTCCGACGGTACGGATGGAATGGGCGTGGATCCGACATCCGCGGGCACGAGCGCCGACAGCGGTGCATCCTATGTCTTCCGGGCCGCCGCCGGCTCCTGGGATCAGGTTGCCAGGCTGAAGTCTTCGAACACGAGCGGCGGCGACACGTTCGGGGCGGTGGTGGCCGTTGGCGAAGACACCATTGCCTGCGGCGCTTGGTACGAGGACGGTGGCTCGCCTGGAATCGACGGAAACCAGGCGGATGACACGGCCGCGGACAGCGGTGCAGCATACGTGCTTCGCTAGCGTGCGTTGCGCGACCTACTGCACGACGACGTTCCCGTTCATCATGGTCGGGTGGGCCTCACAGACGAACGGGTAGCTTCCTGCAACGGTGAACTTGAGGCAGACGGTGTTGCTGTGACCCACCGCGCCGCTGCGAAACTGCTTGTCGGCCGGGGCGCCGCTCGCTGATGCGAAGTTGTGGAAGTTCTGCGCCTGCGGAATGAATTTGATGACGCCGTCGACGGCGATCGTGATATCGCCCATGGGGCTGAAGTTGAACCCGGACGTCGTCAAGTCGGTGGTCGGCAGGCCGGCGCAGTCGACGACCTGTACGTTCGACGGCGCCGCGTCCGGCGCCGGCATCGCGTCGGGGCCGCTGGTGTCGGCGTCGGGCGCGCTGGTGTCGGCGTCGATCGTCGCCGCGGCGTCGGGGCGCGGGGCGTCGATCGCCGCGGCGTCGACGGTGCTCTCGTCGTCGCCGCACCCGGTCAGCGCCAGCGGCGCGGCCACGCACAGCGCGACCAGGGCGAGGTGCTTCACTGCACCACCACCGAGCCGGTGAAGCCGTGCGGCGTGCAGTGGAAGCCGTAGGTGCCAGCCTGGTTGAACCGGAAGCAGCCGGTGCCGCCCAGCGGCACGCTGAACTTGCCGTCGTCCGACGCCACGTCGTGGGACGACGCCGGCGTGAACATGACGACCTGGCCGGTCGTGATCGTCACCGACATCGGCGAGTACATGAAGCCGGACGTCGTGATGGTCTGGTCCGGGGTCACCGAGCCGCAGTCGACGCTGGCGACCTCGAGCGGCGCCGCGTCCGGGCCGCTGGTCGCGGCGTCGGGCGATCCGCCACCGCCGTCGTCGCCACCGCACGCGCACATCAACGCCAACGCAAATCCAAGGGCAAGTCTCTTCATCGGGATCCTCCTTCTGGCCCAGCGATGCTAACCGCGGACCACATCTGCGCCTAGCACCATCCCGGGGCCAAGTGCCCGACGACACACGGCGCTTCGCCGGTCACCGGGCTCACGTACCGGGGGCCGGGGGCATGACCCGGGTTCGACTGACGGCTCCAGCCCACACCGGCCGGAGTACCCTCCCCACCGGCCCATGCGGCGCGTCCCGGATCCATCACCGTCGCCGAATCCGGCGCTGGCGCCGCTCGAGGCGCTGCACGCGGCGCTGGCCGCGCGCTGGCCGGTGTCGCCCGTCGCGCGTGATCTCACGGTGGGGCACTGGGAGGACCTCGCGGCCGGCATCGCGCCGCTCGACGCCGGCGCCAGCTTCCGCTGCGAGGTCGGGCCGCGGACCGTGTGGGTGACCGCGCGCTTCGCCTGGCCCGCGGGGCCGCTCGGCGCGGTCGAGTTGTCGGGGCCGGGCGACGCCGCCGCCGGCGCCGCCGCGGCGCCGTGGCGCCGGGCGTGGACGATCGATCCGGCGTCGCCGGCCGCGACCGTGGCGGCGATCGTCGCGGCGGTCGCGGCGCTGGCCGCGATCGGGTCGGGGTAGCGCGGCGGCTCGACGCGGAGCCGCGCCGGCGCCTACTCCTTGGGCTCGGGCTCCTGGCCGTCGCCGATCTGGATCAGCTTGGACTCGAGCTCGGCGATGCGCTCGGCGAGGTGCTTGATGTCCTTCTGGACCCCCGCGAACGGCGAGATGCTCTCGACGGCGTGGCGGATCTTGCCGTCGACGCGGTGCTGCCAGTCGTCGAGGGCCTTCTGGCTCTGCTGGACCCAGTCGCGGATCTGGCGCAGCGCGGCCAGCTCGTCCTTGCGCCGGGGCAGGCCGCCGTAGGTGGCGTCCTCGTCGACGTCGAGGTCGTCGTCGGCGACCGCGGCGGCCTCCTCCTCGCCCTCGGGCTCCTCGTCGCCGTCCTCGCGGTCCTTGAACGGCAGGATGCTGGTGACCCGCCGCTGCGCCTCCGCGAACCACTCGCCGCCGTTCTGGATGATGTTCCGCATCGCGGTGAGGGGGAGGAAGCTGCGCTGCTTCTTCTCCTCCTCGAAGATGATCTGGGCCAACGTGACCGAGGTGAGATCTTCCTTGGTCTTGTTGTCGATGATCTTGACCTCGTCGCCGAGGCGGATCATCTCGGAGATCTGGTCCAGCGTCACATAGCGGCTGTGCTGCGTGTCGTAGAGCTTGCGGTTGGCGTAGCGCTTGATGATCCGCGGCTCGGTCATGGTTTCCTCATCGAGGACGCGGACGCTCCCGGGTGGTCTACAGTGACCGAACTCCACGGGAACCCCCTTGATTCCTGGGTATCACGCGGCGCGGCAGGACGGCAACCAGACCGGCCGGTCGGAGGCGCCGTCCGTGGCATGATTCCCGCGTGACCGCACGCGGTCTGATCCTGCGTCTGAAGGCGATTCGAGAGCCCGAGCTGCGCCGGATCCACCTGGCGGGGCTGCTCGAGGCCGGCGATCCCGCGGTGTGGGTCGAGGTGCTCGACGCCCTGATCGGGCTGGCCGCCCGGACCGACGACGCCGACGCCCAGGCCATCGTCGAGTGCCTGACCCAGGCGGTCGCGGTGCCCCGCCTCAGCTACCGCGCGCGCGAGGCGCTGTACACCGAGGCCCGCCAGGTCGGCCGCGGCGCGGTGGCCCGGCTGTTCCTCGACGCCTCGCCGGCCACCGCCAACGCCCGCGAGCTCGAGCGCGCGCTCGAGCCCGAGCGGCCGCTGCAGCCGCGAGGCCGGCCGCTGACCCTGGGCGAGCGCAAGGCGGCGGCGCGGACGTCGCGGCGCGACATCCTGATCGCGCTGGTCCGCGATCCCCACCCCGACGTCGTCGCGGTGCTCCTCGACAACCCGCACCTCACCGAGCGCGACGTCGTCGCGATCGCGGCGCTGCGCCCGGCGGCGCCGCCGGCGCTGGTCAAGGTCGCCGAGCACCCGCGGTGGTCGACCCGCTACCTGGTCAAGCGCGCGGTGGTCCTCAACCCGTACACGCCGGCGAACGTCGCGATCCGGATCAGCACGACCCTGCGGCGCCTCGACCTGGCGGCGATCGCCGCCGACGTCAACCTGCCCGACGTCCTGCGCCTGCACGCCGCCGAGCTGCTGGCGGCGGCCCGGCGGCCGGCGCGCGGCGACGGCTGACCGCCGACCGCGCGCCGCGGGCTACGCCGCGACCATGCCGCGGAAGTTCTGCAGGTAGGTCACGAACTTCTCGCCGACGTCGACGGCGCGCAGCTCGTCGCGGGTCAGCGGCGGCCGGCGCGGCTCGTCGCTGCCGAACGCGACGTGGCGCGGCCAGTCGGGATCGACGATCGCGGCGCGGCCGACGGCGATCAGATCGGCGCCGCGCTCGAGCTGGCGCTCGGCGTCGGCGCGGGTCCACACCTTGCCGGCGACCATGATGCGGACGTCGGCGGGCAGCTGGGCGCGGAACAGCGGCAGCGCCAGCTCGTCGGGCCGCTTGGCGGTGGGCCGCTCGACGTCCCACAGCGACAGGTGCAGGTAGTCGATGCCGTCGTCGGCGAGCCAGCTGGCGACCTGCAGGCTCTCGTCGAGATCGAGGCCGTGGGCCTGGCCGAAGTCCTCGGCCGAGATGCGCACGCCGAGCACGAACGGCGGCGGCGCCACCGCGCGCACCGCGCGGGTGACCTCGCGGAGCAACCGGGCGCGGCCGTCGAGGCCGGCGCCCCAGCGATCGGTGCGCAGGTTCATCGTGCGGCTGAGGAACTGCGACAGCAGGTAGCCGTGGGCGCCGTGCAGCTCGACGCCGGCGAAGCCGGCCTGGCGCGACCGCGCCGCGGCGTCGCGGAACTGGCCGATGACCCGCGCGAGGTCGTCGTCGGTGGCGGCGCGCGGCGGCTCGAAGCCCGGCTTGTCCTCGGTGAACGCGCTGGCGCTCCACGGCTGGACGCCGGTGAGCCGCGACGGCGCGCGGACGCCGCCGTGGTGGAGCTGGACCACGCCGAGCGCGCCGTGGCCGGCGATCGCCGTGGCCAGCCGGGTCAGGCCGGGCAGGTGACGGTCGCTCCACACGCCGAGCTGGCCGTCGAACGCCTTGCCGTCCTCGGCGACGTGCGCGGCGCAGGTCTCGACCAGCCCGAAGCCGCCGGCGGCGCGCCGGGTCAGCCAGCGCAGCTCGTCGTCGCCCAGGACGCCGTCGTCCTCGCTCTGGCCGTTGGTCAGCGGGGCCAGCGCGAGGTGGTTGCCGCACACCGTGCCGCCGCGGAAGGCGACCGGGGCGGCCAGCGGGGCGGTCAGGCTTCCTTCTTCGCGGCCTTGCGCCGCGACGCCACCACGTCCGCGTCCTCGACGTCGTCGTCGTCGCCGTCGTCGAGCTCCTTGGCCTTCTTGCCGCCGAGCTCCTTCTTCTTGGACACCTCGATCTCGTCGTCACCGGACGAGGCGCGCTTGAAGTTGCGGATGCTGCGACCGAGCGAATCGCCGATGGCGGGCAGCTTGCCTGCGCCGAACACCAGCAACACGATGAGCAGGATGATGATGAGCTCGCCCATTCCGGGCATCGGGAAACTCCTGGAAGATCAGCGCACACTCTACTCCCACGCCGACGCGCTGGCCAAGGCTGTCGGGGCAACCTTGGCCTGACGGCGAACTTCTCGGATCCGCTCGGGATCTGGGCTCGCGTCGGCGCCGGGTCCAGAAAACTGGTCCGCCTGGCGGTCAGCCCCTATTGTCGGCACCATGCGGCCGCTCGTTCAGCTCTGCACCGTGCTCCTCGCCGCGACGATCCCGGCGATCGTCCACGCCGGGCCCGACCACGCCCGCAAGCCCGGCGTGCAGGCCGATCCGCCGGGCCCGCCGTCACCGACCCCGGTGCTGCAGCAGGACGACGGCGGTCGCCGCGCGGTCCGCGGCTGCCCGGTCGACCACGACTGCCGGCCGGGCCACGAGCGCCTGCGCGAGTTCGAGCTCGAGGCGTTTCCGCCGGGCGGCGATCCGTGGATCCACGGCGACGACGCCGCGCCCGGCAGCCTGGTCGAGCCGGCGCCGCCGGCGGCCGCGGTCACCCGGCCCAGCGAGCTGCGGCCGGACCTGCCGTGGCTCGACGATCTCGAGCTGCCGGACCTGCCGGTGCGCTGGGACCGCCGGGTCATCGACTACCTGGTCTTCTACAAGGAGGACCGGCGCGGCCACGACATCATGCAGGGCTGGCTCGAGGATCAGGGCCGCTTCAAGGACATGATCGTCGGCTACCTCAAGGACGCCGGCCTGCCCCAGGACCTGCTCTACGTCTCGATGATCGAGTCGTCGTACGACCCGTACACGTACTCGCGGGCCGGCGCGAGCGGGCTGTGGCAGTTCATGCCCGCGGGCGGCAAGATCTACGGCCTCGAGATCGACCGCTGGATCGACGAGCGCAACGATCCGGTCCGCTCGACGATCGCGGTCCTCGACTACTTCAAGGACCTGTACCAGCGCTTCGGCGACTGGCACCTGGCGCTGGCCGCGTACAACGCGGGCTACGGCGCGGTGCTGCGGTCGATCGCCCGCTACAACACCAACGACTTCTGGCAGCTGCTCGAGTACGAGAACGCGCTGCCGTGGGAGTCGTCGATCTACGTGCCCAAGGCGATCGCCGCGGCGATCGTCGGCCACAACCGCGAGCTGTTCGGCTTCGGCGACGTCAAGCCGCGCCCGGCCGAGGCGTGGGACGACGTCGAGGTGCCCAAGTCGGTGGCGCTGAGCGTGATCGCCCACGCCGCCGGCTGCTCGGTCGACGACCTCAAGCGGCTCAACCCGCAGGTGCGCCGCAACCGGACCCCGGCCGGGCGCAAGTACGTCATCCGGGTGCCGGTGGGCGGCGGCGACAAGTTCGCGCGCGCGTTCCCGCAGCTGCGCGGCGACTGGGACGACTACGACGCCTACGTGATGGCGCACGGCGAGCGCTTCGAGGACGTCGCGACCCAGTTCGGGATCTCGCCGGCCAGGCTGCGCAAGCTCAACGAGCTCGAGCACGAGGGCGACGTCGCCGGCGGCAGCCTGCTGGTGGTGCCGCACATCAGCGAGGCGACCCGCCAGAAGAACCTGATCAAGGCGCGCGAGAGCCTGTACTCGTCGGGCGTCGACCAGCGCCCCGGCGAGCCGCTGCTGGTGCCGGTGCCCGACAAGGACGCCGAGATCGCCGGCCGCAAGCGGGTGTTCTACCGGGTCGTCGCCGGCGACACGCTCGGCGACATCGCCCGCGCGCTCGACGTCCGGACCTCGCAGCTGGCGACCTGGAACGGGGTCGAGGCCGACGCCGAGCTGCACCCGCGCATGGTCCTGCAGGCGTGGGTCGCCGAGAGCTACGACGAGGACGCCGAGCACGTCGCGCTGCTCGATCCCAGCCGCATCCTGGTGGTCACGCGCGGCTCCAAGGAGCACCTCGATCTCGCCGAGGCGCGGGTCGGCCGGGTCCGGCTCGAGTACACGGCCAAGGGCAAGGAGTCGTTCGAGAGCATCGCCAAGCAGTTCGGCCTGACCGCGCGCGACCTGTCGCGGATCAACCGGCGCTCGCACACGACCGTGCTCGACAAGGGCGAGACGATCATCGTCTACCAGGTGGTCGACAAGGACCGCTCGGACCGGGCCAAGAAGCAGTGGAAGAAGACGCCCAAGAGCAAGCGCGGCAAGAAGGGCAAGCAGACCGCCGCGGCCGATGATGGCGACGACGACGACAAGGGCAGCAAGCAGGCGGACGCGAAGAAGGCGGACGCGAAGAAGGCGGACGCGAAGAAGGCGGACGCGAAGAAGGCGGACGCGAAGAAGGCGGACGCGAAGCAGGATGCCAAGGCGGACGCGAAGAAGGCGGACGCGAAGCAGGCGGACGCGAAGCAGGCGGACGCGAAGAAGGCGGACGCGAAGAAGGCGGACGCCAAGAAGGCGGACGCCAAGACGGACGCCAAGAAGACCGACGCGAAGCAGGACGCCAAGGCGTCGCCGAAGGCGGAGCCCCGGGCCGCCATCGAGGTCCCCGACGACGATGACAGCGGCACCGGCCGCGACGACGGCGTCGAGGACGACGGCCCGGTGGCGTCGCCCGACGACGTATAGTGCGCCGATGACCGAGGACGACGACGTCACCGCCGCGATCGAGGCCGCGTACGCGCTCGATCGCGCGGGCGACGAGCACGGCGCGATCCGTCACTACGACCGCGCGTGGCGCCTGGGCGTGCCCGCGTCCCAGCGCAAGCGCTTCGTGGTCGGCTACGGCTCGACCCTGCGCAACGTCGGCCGGACCGACGACGCGGTCGCGGTGCTGGCCGAGGCGGTGCGCGACTACCCCGACTACCCGGCGCTGCAGGCGTTCCTGGGCCTGGCGTTGCACTCGGCCGGGCAGCCGCAGGCGGCGCTGGCCACGATGCTGGGCGTCGTGCTGGACCTCGCCGGCGCCGAGGCGCTCGACGGCTACGAGCGCGCGCTCGGCGAGTACCACGACGAGCTGCTCGCCGCGATCGTGCCGCGCCTGAGCTAGCGACGTCGCGCCGACGCGGCGCTACGAGCCGCCCCACAGGTGGAGCCCGAGCGCGACGCCGACCGCGGTGGCGTCGCCGGCGCGATCGACGGTGACGCCGAGGAACGGGCCGACCCCGGCGTTGGCGGTGCCCCAGTAGCGGTGATCGCGGCCCAGGCGCAGCGCGGCGCCGGCGTGGAGCTCGTCGCCGAGCGGCGCGCCACCGGCGCGGGCCTGGGCGCCGACCAGCCACGCGATCCGGCCCCACGCCAGCAGCCGCACCGGGCCGAGCTGGAGCTCGGCGTCGAGGCCGACGGGCAGCTCGAGGGCGTCGTCGCCGCCGCGCCCCGACGCGCCCAAGCCGGCGGTCAGCCCGACGGTGTGGCCGCGCGCGGTCACCGCCGCGACGCCCACCGGGTACGCGACCGCGCGGTAGGCGAGGCCGTCGCCGCCGGTGACCTCGGCGTCGACGCCGAGCGCCCAGCCCACAGGCGGTGGCCGCGGACGAACCGCGCGCGCAGCGCCGCGCCCGCGGCGGTGGCGGCGCCGTCGTCGGTGCCGCGCCGGCCGATCGCGGGCGATCGCGACCGCGACCGCGGGCCGGGCGCCGTCGCCGCGCAGCGCGCCCGCGGCCGGCGGCGCCCACGTCACCGCGGCACCGCCGGTGTGGGCGTCGAGCCAGGCGGCGACGTCGTCGACGACCTGCTGGCGGCCCGGCTCGTGGACGAGGTCGTGATAGAAGCCGTCGTACAGGCGCAGCTGCTTGTCGGGCGACGGCGCTCGCGCGTACAGCTCGCGGCTGCCGGCCGGCGCGGTCAGGCGATCGCCGGTGCCGTGCAGCAGCAGCAGCGGCATGGTCAGGCGATCGACGTCGGCCCAGATGCGCTCGATCGTGTCGACCAGCCCGGCGGCGGTGTGGACCGGGCCGCCGGGGCCGTAGATCAGCGGGTCGCGCGCCATGTCGGCCTCGACCGCCGGGTCGCTCGAGAAGTAGCGGTTGTCGGTGGCGAGGGCGCGGAGGTTCGGGGCCAGCGCGCCGAGCAGCCGGATCACCGCGGCCTGGACCGGGGCGACGTCGATCCGGATCGCCGGGCCCGACAGGATCACGCCGGCGACGTCACCGCCGTGCAGCTCGGCCCAGCGGGCGACGATCGCGCCGCCCATGCTGTGGCCGAAGACGAACAGCGGCCGGCCCGGCTCGCGGTCGCGCACCCGCGCGACGAAGGCGTCGAGGTCGGCGACGTAGGTGGCGAAGTCGTCGACGGTGACGCGGCGGCCGGCGGACCGGCCGTGGCCGCGCAGGTCGAAGGCGTGGACCGCGTAGCCGCGCGCGACCAGCGCCGCGGCGACCTCGGCGTAGTGATCGCCGTGGTCGCGCAGGCCGTGCATGATGATCAGCGTCGCCCGCGGCTCGTTGGCGGGCCGCCACGATCGCGCGTACAGCTCGACGCCGCCGGCGCCGGGGAAGCGATCGCTGGCGAAGGCGACGCCGGCGGGCGCGGCGGGCGGCGCCGGCGTGGTGGCGCGCAGCCCGGGGTCGGGGGTGGCGCAGGCGGCGAGCGCGACGGCGCACGCCGCGACGACGGACCAGAGGAGGCGAGGCGGGGACACGCGGCCAGGCTAGGACCGGCGCCGGGGCCGGCCAATAGGCCACCCGGCCCATGCCGGCGCGGCCGGCCCGGCGCGGTGGCGCCGGCCTGGTAACGTGGCGCGATGTCCGCGCCCGCCGACGCCTCGCCGGTCCGCCTCGCCGAGGCGGTGGGCGCGCTGTCGCTGGCGACCGACCTCGCCAACGGGTTCCCGCTCGAGCGCACGCTGCACGCCACCGTGCTGGCGACCCGCGTGGCGGCGGCGCTGGGCCTGCCGGGCGACCGTCAGCGCGACGTCTACTACACCGCGGTGCTCCGCTTCATCGGCTGCACCGCGTACGGGCCCGAGGAGGCCCGGCTCGCCGGCGGCGACGACATCGCGCTGCGCCACGCGCTCCTGCCGATGGATCCGGCGCGGCCGCGCGACGCCGCCGGCCGGCTGTGGCGCGGCCTCGGCGGCACCCGCCGGGCCCGCGCTGGCGCGATCGCGCGCGCGGTCGCCGACCGCGGCGGCCTGGTCCGGCACCGCGCCGCCGCGTGCGACGCCGCGGTCCGGCTCGCCGCGCCCATGCCGGTGCCCGCCGCGGTGCCGCGCGCGCTGACCCACGTCTTCGAGCACGTCGACGGCGGCGGCCTGCCTGGCGGCCTCGCCGGCGACGACATCGCCGAGGCCGCGCGCGTCGTCGCGGTCGCCGATCTCGCCGATCAGCTGGCCCGCGCCGCCGGCGTCGACGCCGCGGTCGCCGAGCTGCGGCGCCGCGCCGGGCGCCAGCTCGACGCCGCGATCGTCGCCGCCGTGGTCGCCGACGCGCCGGCGCTGCTGGCCGGCCCCGAGGGCTCGCCGTGGCGCGCCTACCTCGACGCCGAGCCCGCGCCGGCGCTGACGATCGCGCCGGCGCGCCTCGACGACGTCGCCCGTGGCTTCGGCCGGTTCGCCGACCTGCGCTCGCCGTTCACGCTCGGCCACGCCGACGCGGTCGCGACCCTGGCCGAGGCCGCGGCGCGCCAGCTCGGCGTCGACGACGCGACGTGCGCGGCGCTGCGCCGAGCCGCGCTGCTGCACGACGTCGGCTCGGTCGCGGTGCCGCTCGGCACCTGGCACCGCGCCGGGCCGCTCGACGCGGTCGAGCAGGGTCGGGTCCGCGATCACGCGGCGCAGACCGAGCGCATCCTCGCGGTGTGCCCGGCGCTCACCGACGCCGCGCCGCTGGCCGGCGCCCACCACGAGCGGCTCGACGGCAGCGGCTACCACCGCGGCCTCGGCGCCACCCGCCTCGACGTCGCCGCCCGCGTGCTCGCCGCCGCCGACGTCTGGCACGCGCTCGGCCAGGATCGTCCGCACCGGCCAGGGTGGCGCGGCGACGACGCCGTCGCCCAGCTGGTCGCCGAGGCCCGCGCCGGCCGCCTCGACGCGCCCAGCGTCGACGCCGTGCTCGCGGTCGCCGGCCGGCCGGCCGCGGCGGTGCCGTGGCCGGCGCACCTCAGCGATCGCGAGGTCGAGGTCCTGCGCCTGGTCGCGATCGGCCGGACCAATCCCGAGATCGGGCGCCTGCTCGGCATCAGCGCCAAGACCGTGCAGCACCACGTCAGCCACGTCTTCGACAAGCTCGGCGTCGCCAGCCGGGCCGGGGCCGCGCTGGCCGCGGTCGAGCTGGGCCTCTTGCCGTAGGCCGGTCGCGGCCCGGGCCGCGGATCACGACATCGTGGTCATGGCCGGCGCCAGCCGCCGGGCCTGCTGTCGCGGGGTTGCGGCGGCGTCGCGGCTGGCCCGGTCGCTGCAACCGGGCCGGGGCGGATGCGACCCCTGATGCTGCTGCTGTTCGTGACGACCACCGCCGCCGTGGTCGCTGGCTGCTGGCCCGACGGCGAGCCCCGGCCGGTGTTCGACGAGCGCTTCGAGGACTGCGTCGAGTGCCGGTGGACCGTCGCCTACGGCGGCTTCGAGGTGGTGCAGACGATCCACCCGGCCGAGCACGGCCTCCGCTTCGTCGCGGCCACCGAGATGAGCGCGGCGCTGGCGGTGACGATCTACGACCAGTTCTCCGACGGGATGTGGCTGGAGTACTCGACCAGCTGCGGCGGCACCCCCGAGATCAGCGCCGCCCCCGGCGTCAGCGGCTGGGAGGTCCGGGTCCGGCTGCCCACCGCCGGTGACGGCAGCCCGGGCGAGTTCCAGCGCGTCCACGCCAACCTGCCGCCGATCGGTCAGCAGGACGAGTGGGGCACCTACCCCGACGTCACGCTGAGCCGCCTGATCGTGTCCGCCGATCCGTACGAGGGCGGCTGCGTGTTCGACAACCTGCGACTGATGGTCGCCGAGCCGGACTACGGGTACTGATGAAGCCTCTGTCGACGATCCTGATCGCGTGCGCGGCGATCACGCTGGGCGTGACCTCGCCGGCGCGCGCCGACGCCCCGGGCGTGACCGCGGTGGCCGGCGACGCGCCGGCGCCGACGCCGCGCTACATGTGGACGATCGGGGGCCTGTTGCGCTCGACGGTCGCCGACCCCGACGCGTCGCGCGCGGCGGATCAGCTCGAGGCCTACGGCTACCGCGCCGAGCCGCCGGTGATGCACGGCCTGCGCGGCGATCTCGCGTACCTGCGGGCGCCGATCGTGGACGTCGGCGTCGCGTGGGCGTGGGCGCGCGGCGGCTGGGCCGACGGCCCGGTCACCGACGATCCGGATCACGTCGCGGCGTCGACGCTGGAGCTCGGCGGCTTCGCGCGGATGCACTGGGTGCGGCGCGACTTCCCGGTCGCGGCGGAGCCCCGGGTCGAGGCCGGCCTGGCCCGGACCTCGGTCGAGCTGCGCGGCGTCGCGGCGCGCCGCCTCGTCGGCTACACCCGCGTCGGGCTCGACTTCCGCGCCGGCGCCCGCAAGGCCGGCGTCATGCTGTCGGTCGACTACAGCCACGTCGGCACCGCCGGCGGCGACATGCTGGAGCTGCCGACGGGCGGCCTCAGCGTCGCGCTGTCGTTCTACTGGCGCGACTGGCAGGCCGGGCGGTAGCGCCGCGCGCCGCCGCGGGCCGTGGATCGTCGGTGCCGCGCACCTCCTCCTTCGCTCGGGGGCAGCGAGGCGCGGCGGGGCGCGGTTGCCGGCGCTCATCCCGAGCGTTCGACCGACGGCCGTCGGAGATTTGCCGCAAGACGAACCGGGTCAGGTCGCCTGGTCGACATGGTTCGCTCACCTCGAGCGGAGCCCGAGCGGCGCAGCCGCGAGGGCGAAGTCGAGAGGGCGTGGATCGGTGCGCACCCGGCCCGCGCGGACGCGCACCGGTGCCCGCCCCCTCGACTCCGGGGTCGGTGCTGCGCACCTCCCCCTCCGCTCGGGGTGAGTGCTGTCAGGCCCAACTCCGCGGTCAGCCGCTCGCTGCGCCACGCAAGAGCAGCGGCCTGGCCCAGCTGTTCGCTAGGAGCGGAGCTGGCCGCGCCTCGGCGCGGGCGGCTTCTTCGCCGGCGTCTTCGGCTTCTTCGCCGGCGTCTTCGGCTTCTTCGCCGGCGCCGGCTTCTTCGCGGGCGCCTTCGGCTTCTTCGCCGGCGCGGCCGGCGCGGGGTGCCGCGCCATCTCGACGACGAGGTCGTACTCCGCCGCGGTCACCGGCTGCACCGACAGGCGCATGCCGCGCCGGATCACCAGCATCTCGGCGAGGCCCGGCTCGTCGCGCAGCTCGGCGAGCGCGACCACGCGCGGCAGGGTCGCGACGTACTCGACGTCGACGCAGATCCAGCGCGGGTCGGCGCGGTCGCTGCTCGGGTCGTGGTACTTGCTGCCGGGATCGAACTGGGTGTCGTCGACGACGCCGGTGCGGTGGACCCGGGCCAGGCCGGCGACGCCCGACGGCTCGGCGTTGGAGTGGTAGAACAGGACCCGGTCGCCGACCTGCATCTGGTCGCGCATCAGGTTGCGGGCCTGGTAGTTCCGCACCCCGGTCCACGGCTCGACCCGGACCCGCGCCAGGTCGTCGATCCCGAACGCGTCGGGCTCGCTCTTCATCAGCCAGTAGTTCATGACGGCTCCACGCCGAGGACCTCGCCGATCGCGACGGTGCGCACCGGCAGCCCGGGCGCGACCGCGTGGACCTCGTCGAGGAACCCGGCCAGGTTGACGTTCAGCGAGAAGCGCATCGGCGCGTCGAGCGGCCGGAAGAAGTCGTCGTAGTGGTGCGGGACGATCACCCGCGGCTGCAGCCGGCCCAGCAGGCGCTGCAGGTAGCGCGGCGTGAACCGGCGGCCGCTGATGCCGGCGAGCAGGACGTCGACGCCGCGGTGGCGGATCTCGTCGTCGATCAGATCGCACGAGCCCTGGTGGTACAGCGTCGCGCCGCCGACCTCGACGTGGATGCCCCAGACCTGGCCGCAGCGGTACGCGTTCGGGGTCAGGTCGTCGAGGTGCTCGCACGACAGCTCGCCGTCGGCCGGCGTCCACAGGCCGAGCGCCAGCTTCGAGTGCAGGCTGGGCACGAACGTGACCGTGAACGGGCCGACCTCGTAGCGGCGGTGGGCCTCGACCTCGACCGCGAGCTCGGGGTGGCCGTGCAGCTTCATGAGCCGCGCCATCGACGCGCTGCCGTAGACCGGGCAGCCCAGCGCGCCGGCGATCACCGGCGCGTCCATGGCGTGATCGAAGTGGGTGTGGCCGATCAGGATCGCGCGCGCGCGCGGCACCCGCGGCTGCAGCGCCGGCCACGACGGCCGCGCCACCACCCGCCGGCCGACCTCGCCCAGCGGCATCCGGGTCAGGTACGGATCGATCAGCACGTCCCAGCCCTGGTAGCTCATCCGGAAGCCCGACGTGCCCAGCCACGTCAGCTCGAGCCCGGCCGGCAGGACCCCCGCGATCGGCGCCCGCGACCACGCGACGTCGTCGGCGGCGGCGTGGTCGGTGCGCTGGCGGACGTCGCGCCGCGCCGCGTAGGCGAGCACCGAGGCGAGGTGGCGGATCGGGCCGAGCACGGCGCGACTCTAGCAGCCGCCGCGCGGGCGCGGCGCGCCCCGGCGCGGTCGCGAGGGCCCCGCTGGGTTGACACCCCCGGACCACGGCGACAGACTGCCCTCGCCAACAGAGGACGAAGGACGAACACCATGGCTCACAAGCTGCCCGAACTGCCCTACGCCAAGGACGCGCTGGCCCCTGTCATCTCGGTCGAGACGATCGAGTACCACTACGGCAAGCACCACCAGGCGTACGTCAACAACCTCAACAACCTGATCCCCGGGACCAAGTACGAGTCCCTGAGCCTCGAGGACATCGTCAAGCAGGCCGCGGGCCAGGCGTCCGAGAAGGCGGTCTTCAACAACGCCGCGCAGGTGTGGAACCACACCTTCTACTGGAACTCGCTGGCCCCCAAGGCCGGCGGTGATCCCACCGGCGCGGTCGCCGCGGCCATCACCAAGTCGTTCGGCAACTTCGCCGACTTCAAGGCCGCGTTCTCGAAGGCGGCGGCCGGCCAGTTCGGCAGCGGCTGGGCGTGGCTGGTCAAGACCGCCGACGGCGGCCTCGCCATCGAGACCACCGCCAACGCCGACACCCCGATGTCGTCGGGCAAGTCGTGCGTCCTGACCATCGACGTCTGGGAGCACGCCTACTACGTCGACTACCGGAACGCCCGGCCCAAGTACATCGAGGAGTACTGGAAGCTGGTCAACTGGGACTTCGCCAACAAGAACCTGGGCTAGTCACCAGGGTGCGACCGCCGCGACCGCGGCGATCGCGCCCGCCACCACGCCGGCGGCGAACCAGCCGACGCGCGAGCGGATCGACGAGGGCGGCGGCGGCGCTGGTGGGGCGTCACGCGCGAGGTCGAAGTCGACCTCGTGGATGGCGCCGGCTTCCGGATCGACGAGCAGCACGCCGTCGGCCCGGTACGCCACGACGTACTCGAGCAGCTGGCGGCGGGTCGCCGCGGTGGCGAGGCTCGGCGCGCGGTCGCCGGTCTTGACCTCGGCGACCAGGCGGCGGCCGTCGCGGCCGACCAGGGCGTCGCAGCGCAGCTCGACCTCGACGGGCTCGTCGTCGCAGCGCACGGTCCAGGTCAGCCGGGCCTGGGTGTCGAGCAGCTGGTAGCCCGCGGCCTCGAGCAGCGCGGCGCCGGTGGCCTCGCCGGCCAGCGCCCGGGCCGCGCGCCGCACCGCCTTGCGGCTGGCGCCCCGGCGCCGGCGCGCCCGCGCCAGCCACAGCGCGACCGTGTACAGCGCGATCGCCGCGACCGCGGCGAGCACCGCCGCGGCGGTGGATCCGAGCGAGCCCACGTCGCCACGCTCGCACGCCCCTCCGACGGTGACCGCCGCCGGTCACGCCTCGTCGCGGCTCACTCGTCCGGCGCGATCGCCTCGAGGTCCGGCTCGCCGTCGGCCGGCACCTCCAGCGCGTCGCGGGCCTCGGCGGCGTGCAGCAGCTCGACGCAGGTGCTCGAGTACACCTTGCCGCCGACCTCGCGCACGTCCGGCAGCGCCTCGCGCAGGGTGGCGAGCACGTGCAGCCGGCCGCCCTTCAGCGCCAGGATCGCGGTGCGCCACGCCTCCTCGTACGGGGTCCACACCACCACGACGGTGCCGCCGAGGATCGCGGTCAGGCCGCCGGCGCGGCACGGCAGCGTCTGCACCGCGGGGCCGGGCTCGGCCGCCTCGGCGGTGTCGATCAGGTACAGCAGCGACGGCTCGTCGACCTCCTCGGGCTCGTCGGGGACGTCGCGGTCGTCCGCCTCGTACGCCGCCACCACGTCGGGCTCGTCGGGGAACAGGTAGTGCTCGCCGACGCTGCCCCGCACCAGGGCGAGGCCGTCGGCCAGCGCGACGACCTCCTCGAAGCCGAAGCTGCGCAGCCGGTCCCACGCCCGCCCGGCCTCGAGGTCGACGACGCGGACCGCGCACGAGGTCGCCACGACGCACCGCGTGCCGCCGGGCAGGAACGCGCAGCGCGCGGCCTTGCCGTAGTAGCCGCTGGCCGGCGCGTCGATCCGGCGCGGCGCCGTCGGCCCCAGCGCCCACAGCTGGTAGCCGTCGTCGACCTCGTCGTCGGGGACCAGCCCCAGGTGCCAGGCGCCCGGCCCGCGATGCACGAGCGAGCCCTCGGGCAGGTCGGCGGCGCCGGGGACGTCGCAGGTCGCCGCCGCGACCAGCTGCGCCGGCCGGGCCTCGGGCTCCTCGAGCAGCGGCGTCACCGCGAGGCCGCCGTCGGCGAGCTTCTGCGCGCGCAGCGCCGCGACCTCGGCCCGGGCCCGCGCGGTCGCCGGCGCGTCGAGCCGCTCCCACAGCTGGAACTCGAAGTGCTGGAGCTCGCCGTCGCCGTCGGCGAAGCGCTTCCACAGCACCACCGGCTCGAGGCCGAGCTCCTCGATCGCCGCCCGCAGCGCGGTGAACATCTCGTGCTCGCGGAACCGGTAGGCCCAGCCGCCGCGGAGCTGGCGGGGGTAGCCGACGCGCAGATCCTGGGCCAGCACCGCCAGGCTGTAGCCGACCCGGCCGGCGCGGAAGATGCGCTCGGCGTGGGTCGCCGGCTCGCCGTCGCGATCGAGGACGCCGATGACGGTCGGCTCCGGCTCGTCGTCGTCGCCGTACTTGCGCGGCCACGCCAGGTCGTGGAACACGGCGGTGAGCGCGCGATCCACCGCGCCCAGCACCTCGGTGGCGCGGTCGTCGGGCGGCAGGAAGTTGGGGGTCAGGGTCGCGTAGCAGATGCGCAGCCCGGGCACGTGCAGCTGGTTGAGGCGCATCTCCGAGGCGCTCTCGCGGACCTCGCCGGCCAGCTCGGGCGCCGGCTGCGGCCCGTCGAGATCGAAGCAGGCGCGCCAGTGGTCCTCGATGCAGGTCAGGTCGTCGGCGATGGCCGGGGCGCCGACCTCGGGCGCGCTGCGCTCGACCTCGGCGTCCTCGTCCCACACCGCGACGCCGAACAGCTCCTCGCGGGCCTCGATGCCGAGCTCGCCGAGGCGCGCGATCAGCGCGCGCAGGGGCTCGCGCGGGTGGATCGTGTTGGCCAGCGTGAACATCACGCCGGCCGAGCTGAACGAGGTCTGGAAGCGGAAGGCGTGGGCCTCGTCCTCGGCCTCGCAGCCGTCCCACAGCGCGTCGTCGTCGAACCAGGCCTGCATGACCTCGACGGCCTGGTCGGCGAGCTGCTCGTCGAGCGGCTCGCGCCAGACCAGGATCACGTTGACGTTCTGGTCGGGCTCCAGGGTGTCGAACGTCGGATGATCGAGACCTTCGGCGGGCAGGCGAAGTCGGTTCATCCGTCGATGCTAGCGGCCCCGACCGCGACGCGATACGCGGCACGGCCCGGAACCGGGCCGCGGCCGGCTACGGTCGCGCGCGCTTGCCCAGGCCCGAGCCGGCGGCGGGCGCCCCGGCGGCGCCGGTCGCGGTCGCCGCGGCGCGGGCGGGCAGCGCCGCGGTCGTGACCTCGATCGTGCGCTTGCGCTTGCCGCGCATGACCGTGAGCTCGAGCCGGGCGTCGGCGCCGCGGGTCGCGATGTGGTTGCGCAGGTGGCCGAGGTCCGTGATCGTCTCGTCGTCGGCGGCGACGACGACGTCGCCGACCTCGAGCCCGGCGTGTGCCGCGGGGCCGTCGGCGACGACCTCGGCGACGACGACGCCCTGCGACGCGACGACGTGGTGGGCCTCGACGTAGGCGCGGGTCAAGGGCGCCAGCGCGACCCCGATGTAGCCGCGGGTCACCTTGCCGTCGGTGACCAGCGCCTCCATGATCGGCTGCGCCATGTTCGACGGGATCGCGAAGCCGATGCCGTCGTAGCCGCCGCTGCGCGACGCGATCGCGGTGTTGATGCCGACCAGCTCGCCGCGCAGGTTGACCAGCGCGCCGCCCGAGTTGCCGGGGTTGATCGCGGCGTCGGTCTGGATGAAGTCCTCGTACTCGGCGATGCCGACCGAGGCCCGGCCCTTGGCCGAGACGATGCCCATCGTCACCGACTGGCCGACGCCGAACGGGTCGCCGACCGCGAGCACCATCTCGCCCAGCCGCAGCTTCGACGAGTCGCCGAAGGCCAGCGGCGTCAGCGCGGGCAGGCTGCCCTGCAGCTGCAGCACGGCGAGGTCGCTGCGGGCGTCGACCCCCAGGACCTGGGCGTCGAGCTCGGTGCCGTCGGCGAGGGTGACGTGGATCTCGTCGGCGCCGTCGACGACGTGGGCGTTGGTGAGGATGCGGCCCTTGGCGGTGACGATCACGCCGGAGCCGACGGCCTGCTGCTTGCGCTGGTCCGGCGACAGGTACCAGGGCGAGCGGGGATCGTTGAAGAACGGGTCCGACGCCCACGGGCCGAGGTCGACCTGGCGGGTCGTCGACACGTTGACGACGCTGGCGACGACCTTCTCGGCGACGTCGGGGATGACGTCGGGATCGACGGTGTCGGCGCGCGCGGCGGCGGGGAGGGCGAGGGTGGCCGCCAGGGTGCCGGCGGCCACGACGAGGGCGGTGCTTCGGGTCATGGCGTCTCCTTTGGATGGAGCCGCCCCGCCCGGGGTTGCCCGGGCGGGCCGATCGGCGGGCGGCGGCTCGTCACCAGCAACCGCTCGCGGACCGGCCCGCAATCCCGCGGGCTACTGACCCAGGACCGTCGCGATGTTCTGCTCGACCTGGTCGCCGGCGGCGCGCGGCGCCTCGGCGAGCACCCGGGTCAGGTCGCTCTTGATGAAGTACTCGGGCTCCGGCTGGGCCGGGTTCGGCGGCACCGGCGCGCCGGCGGGCGGCTGCTCCGGCGTCTTCATCCGCTTGTACAGGGTCAGCGCGCCGACCTTGGCGCCCTTGTCATCCTTGTAGGTCAGCGTCACCAGCTCGGTCAGCGTCGCCGGGTCGAGGTCGGGATCGAACTTGCCGGGGCGCAGCTCGGTCTCGATCTTCGACAGGAAGTTGGCCGCGGTGGCGTCGGCCTCGCCGGTCGCCTTGCTGCCCCACGCCTTGGTCGGCTTGCCCTTGTCGTCGGTGATCGAGATGCGGTCGACGGTGCGGTGCTTGCCGTCGGCGCCGGGCGCCGCGATCTCGATCGCCGCGACGGTGTCGCCGGGCGGCACCGCGCGGCGCGGCTTGAGGCTGTTCTCACCGCCCTCGAGCGGGGTCAACAGCGTGCCGGCGACGACGTAGCCCTTGCCGCTGTCGACGTCGAGGACGTAGCGATCCTTGCCGCTGGCGACGGTGCCGCCGAGGACGAAGGTCCGGGTCTTGGACGGGAACACCAGGGTCAGGGTCTTGTCGGCGTCGTTGAGCTTGTACTCGACCTTCTGCTCCTCGCTCAGCGCGCCGAGGTCGCGGACCGCGCGCATCGCGGCGAAGCCCTTGATCAGGTCGTCGCCGGCCTCGCCGACCGGGAACTCGCGGGTCGTCGTGACGGTCTCGACCTCGGGCTCGGCGGGCGCCGGCGGCACGCCGGCGTCGGTCGCCGCTGGCACGCCGGCGTCGGTCGCGACCGGCACGCCGGCGTCGTCGGTGGCCGGGGGCGGGGGCGGCGGCTTGGGCTTGGTCTTCTTGGTGCTCTTGCTGTCCGAGCCCCAGTAGTAGGCCGCGGCGCCGTCGCCGCGGCGCTCCAGCTTGATCGTGCGCTCCTTGGTCTCCCAGACGATCGACTGCAGGTCGGCCGCCTTGTCGTTCCACAGCACGACCGTGCCCGTCGTCGACGGCACCGACTTGTCGCGGGACCAGGTCTGGTAGCCGAACACGAGCATCGCGATCAGCAGGACGCCATGGATGATGGCTCCCTTCATGACGCCTCCTCCGGATCCTTGTCGTCGTCGTTGTCGTCACCCTCGGCGGCGGCGCTCGCCGCGGCCTTGGTGGCCGCGGCCTTGGCGGGCGTCGCCTTGGCCGTCGCCTTGGCCGTCGCCGGCGCGGCCTTGGTCGCCGCGGGCCGCGCGCCCTTGGCGCGCAGGCGCCGGCGCGTGCTGGCCAGGCCGGCGCCCAGCACCAGCAGCGGCGCGCCGACGATCGTCAGCAGGAACCACCACGCGTCCTCCTTCTTGGAGTGCCGGATCGCGACGTCGAGCTCGCTGGTGATGTCACCGGCGTAGTTCTCCTCGCCGCCGAGCCACCGGAGCGCGTCGTCGGGCAGCGGCCCGCCGTTGGTCTCCCGGTAGACCAGGATCTGCCGGCCCTGCATGCCCATGCGGTCGGCGAACAGGTCGACGTCCGAGAACACCATCGCGCGGAAGCCGTCCTTGGCCTCGGCCGGATCGGCGCCCTCGACCGGCGCCGGCTTGGGGCCCTCGATCGCGGCCGCGATGTTGTAGCGGTCGCGCTTCTCGCCGTCGTCGAACTTCTGGTTGTCGTTGAGGTCGCGGAACGACGTCGACATCGAGCGGATGACGTAGGTCTTCTTGGGCTCGGCGCCGTCGCCGGTGTAGGGCGCGTCCTCGAGCGTGCCGGCCTTGACCAGCGGGATGCCGCGGTTCGACGCCGCCCGGGCCAGCGTCGTGATCGAGGCGTGCGACGAGAACTGGTTGGTGAGCGCGACCTGGGGCCCGCCGCTGGGCAGGAACTCCTTGTCGTCGGCGATCGGCGTGTGATCGAAGCGGACCGCGAGGCGGCCCTCGAGCGGCCCCATCGTCGCGTCCGACACCGGATCGAGCGCGAGCAGCAGCGAGCCGCCGCGCGCGACGTAGCGATCCAGCGCCGCCAGCTCGTCGTCGCCGAGCGCGGTGCGCGGCCCCAGCACCATCACCAGCGTCGCGTCCTCGGGGACGTCGTCGGCGAGGCCGTCCATCGCGCCGAGGTTCTTGATCTCGTAGTTCTGGGCCCGGAGGATGTCCTTGAGGGTGTTGGCCCGGGCGTCGGGCAGCTGCTCGCGCAGCCGCGGGTCGAGCGAGTCGGGGTCGTTGATCTCGCCGTGGCCGACGGTGAGGTAGGCGACCCGCTTGGCGCGCACCAGCTTCATCAGCGCGGCGTTGACCGCGCCGTCGAAGGTGCGCAGCGACGGCTTGGTCGTGCTCTTGGTGGCGCGACGGGCCCGCTCGATGTCGGTGTCCATCGGGATCTTCTCGTGCTTGTCGCCGCGGACCAGCACGACGACGCCCTGCTCCTTGACCCCGTAGTCGGTCGCGAGCCCGGCCGCGACGATCGGGTCGTGGGCCTCGATCTCGACCTTGTGGGTGGCGTCCTTCAGGTCCTCGAAGTAGGCCTCGAGCTCGTCCTTGACCTCGTTGACCTCGGGGAAGAACAGCAGAACCTTGATCGGCTCCGAGGTGTTCTTGAGGATGTTCTTGGTCGACGCGCCCGGCGACGACGTCTTGAAGTAGCTGACGTCCTTGCGCAGGTTGCGCTCGCCCGCGACGTTGCAGGTCACCATCAGCAGCGCGCCGGCCAGCGCGATGGTCAGGCCCGACAGCCCGACCTCGCGGACCCGCCGGTGCTCGACGGCGTCGTCGCTGCCCTTGACGTCGAGGTCGAAGCGGTCGCGCCGGGCCAGGCCCAGCGTCGCCTCGATCATGACCATCGGGACGATCGACGCCAGCGACACGATCGCGGCCAGCACGGTCAGCGACACGTCCCAGCGGCGGGCGCCCTTGGCCGACAGGTGGCCGGCGCCGACGATGCCGGCGCCGGTCTTGGTGGTGAGGAACCACAGCGCGATGCCGGCGATGCTGCCGATCGTCGCGAGCAGCAGCGTACGCTCGACGGCGCGGCGGTCGGTGGCGGTGCGGATCACGGCGACGACCCGCAGCCCGAGGGTCGCGGCGATCGCGGCGACCGAGGCGATCGTCGCGACCAGCTGGAGCGTGCTCCAGTGGCCGAGGAAGCGCTGGGCGACGAACAGGATCAGGAGCGCCAGCAGGTGCTGCCAGGTCAGCCACCAGGGCGTTGCGGTTCTCATTGCCATCGCTTCGCCTCCATCGTCTTCACGGCGAGGAGCAGGAAGAAGTAGGTGAGGGCGAGGTAGTAGACGACGTTCTCGAGGCTGATCACGCCGATCATGAAGCCGCCCTGGAAGTGCCCCCACCAGGCGTCGAGGTGGCTGACGACGTCGCGGAACGGCGGGTCGAGCACCTTGCCGAGCTGGTAGAACATGACCATCACGCCGCCGAACAGCGCGCCGAGGACGCCGGCCAGCAGCTGGTGGCGGGTCAGCGCGCTGGCGAACAGGCCGATCGCCAGGTAGGCGGCGCCCAGCAGCCACAGGCCGAGGTAGCCGACGATGATCTGCGACGCCGTGATCTTGCCGTTCACCTTGATCAGGAGCGGCATGTAGACCGACAGCGCCAGGATGCCGCCGAGGAAGGTCAGCGCGGCCAGGAACTTGCCGGCGACGATCGACAGGTCGGACACCGGCGAGGTGTTGAGCAGCACCAGCGACTGGGTCTGGCGCTCCTCGGCGACCAGCCGGATCGCCAGGATGATCGCGGCGAACATCGTGACGCCGCTCATCGACCAGAAGAACTGGCGCAGGACGTCGGCCGACAGCTGCTCCTGCGACAGGCCGCGGATCTGGAACAGGATGCCCTCGATCAGCAGGGCCGCCGCGGCGACGATCCAGCCGGCCGGCGACCGCAGGTACGCGGCCAGCTCGCGGCGGTAGATGATGCTAGTTGCTCGCATGACCGCCTTCTCCCACCAGGCGCAGGAAGGTCTGCTCGAGCTCGGAGTGGACCGAGTCGAGGCGCAGCAGGTCGAGCCCGGCGCCGACCAGGGCCCGGCCGACCGCGGCGCGGACGTCCTGGTCGCAGTCGATCACGTAGGTCAGCGTGCCGTGCATCGTGCGCGGCTCGGCGACGTCGGTGACGCCGGGGATCTTGCCGAGGACGCCGGCGACGTCGCGGCCGTCGTCCGGGGCCCGGACCATCGCGACCACCTGCTTGACGTCGAGCTGGGTCGCGGTGAGCTCGTCCTCGGTGCCGCGGCCGAGGATCTCGCCGCGGCCGAGGATCAGCAGGCGATCGCAGGTCTGGCTGATCTCCGACAGGATGTGGCTGGAGATCAGCACCGTGTGCGACTCCTTGAGCTGCCGGATCGTCTCGCGCATCTCGATGATCTGCACGGGGTCGAGGCCGCGGGTCGGCTCGTCGAGGATCAGCAGCTTGGGCTCGTGGACGATGGCCTGGGCGACGCCGACGCGCTGGCGGTAGCCGTGCGACAGCGTGCCGATGACGTCGGCGGCGACGTCGGTGAGCTGCAGCCGCTCGAGGACGTCGGGGATGCGGCGGGCGTGGTCGGCCTTGCGCATGCCGCGGAGCTCGGCGGCGAAGCGCAGGTAGTCGATCACGGTCATGTCCGGGTACAGCGGCGGCGCCTCGGGCAGGAACCCGATGCGCTGCTTGACCTGGTGGGGATCGGCGACGGCGTCGACGCCGTCGACCGAGATCGAGCCGCTGGACGGGCGCAGGTCGCAGGCCAGCATCCGCAGCGCGGTGGTCTTGCCCGCGCCGTTGAGGCCGAGGAAGCCGACCGCCTCGCCGTCCTCGATCTGGAAGCTGACCGGCCCCAGCGCCCGCTTCGCCCCGTAGAACTTGGATAAGTTGGTTACGTTGATCATGGTGCTTCGCCGTCCCCGGGTCACCGAGAATGCGGAAAACGCTTGGCTTTTAGTGCCGCACCGACGTCGGTGTCAAGCTGGCTCGTCGATGGGTGAGCGCGGCCGACGGGTTCACGCCGCTAAGAATGGCCCAGAGGGAGCGCTCGCGACCCGAACCGGACCACGCGCGGGGTTTCTTCCCGGACCGCGTGCGATCGCGCCGCGGGGCTGCTCAGGCGAACAGGTCGAGCTGGCGGGTCGGCCGCCGGAACGTGGTCGCGCCGTCGTGCGTGGGGCCGTCGCCGAGGCCGAGCCGGCGCCGGTGCAGCTCGAACAGCTGCTCGATCGCGCGCCAGCGCTCGCCGACGCCGCGGTGGCGGGCGTGGAACGCGGCCTCGTCGAGCTTGCCCGAGCCGCCGCGCAGCTCGATCAGCGCGTGCTCGACGCGGCGGACCCGCTCGGGCGCCAGCACCTCGGCGACGCGCTCGCGGAACACCGGCAGGACCTCGGCGGGCAGGCGCAGCAGGATCAGGAACGCGTGCGCGGCGCCGGCGTCCCGGGCGCGCTCGAGCAGCTCGGGTAGGTCGGCGTCGTTGAGCCCGGGGATCACCGGCGCGATGCCGATGCCGGTCGGCACGCCGGCGTCGGCGAGCGCGCGCAGGGTCTCGAACCGGCGCGACGGCGGGCTCGCGAACGGCTCGATCTTGCGGGCGAGGTCGTCGCGCGCGAACGGGATCGACAGCCACGCCATCGCGCGAGCGTCACGGGCCAGCCGCGCCAGCAGGTCGACGTCGCGCCGCACCACCATCGACTTGGTGATGATCGACACCGGGTTGCGGTACTCGGCGCAGACCTCGAGGCACGCCCGGGTCAGGCCGTAGCTGGCCTCGAGCGGCTGGTAGCAGTCGGTGTTGCCCGAGAACGTGATGCTCTCGCCCCGCCACGACGGCTTGCCGAACGCCGCGCGCAGCAGCGCGGCCGCGTTGGTCTTGACGACGATCTTGCGATCGAAGTCGGTGCCGGCGCCGAAGCCGAGGTACTGGTGGCTGGGGCGGGCGTAGCAGTTGTGGGCGATCACGCCGTCGGCGACGAAGTCCTCGGTCCCTGTGGTGATGTCGTACATCAACAGGTCGACGCCGAGCGAGGTCACCTCCGCGACCCGGAGCGGGTCGCGGCCCTCGAGCGCGAGGCCATCGATGGAGCGCTTGCGGCTGATCGCGGGGTCGATCGTCGTGAGCAGGCGCTGCCGGTCGCGCGCGCTCGCGCGCACCCGGACCGCCGCGATCGGGCGCTCGCGGTCCCTGCGCTCGACGACGACGTCGCACCCGAGTCGTCGCAGCGCGGCCTCGGTGCGGTCGATCATGGCGTCGTCCGTGTTGGAGATGCGCAGCACGCCGCGGCTGTGCGAGCCCTCGGCGTCGAAGACGCCGGCGAGGAAGCCGCGCTCCCAGCCGGCGGTGGGGGACGCCGGCCACGCGACCAGCTCGCGGACCCGATCGACCTGGGGACGGGCGCTGGTGCGGACCGCGCGCATCGGGCGGTACCCGGCGGCCACCCGGAAGGCCGCCTCGTGGGTCGAGACCCCGAAGTGGTCGAGGTAGGCGCGGGTCCGGCCCAGCGCCTCCAGATCGATCAGCGCGAGCCGGAACTGATGGACGCGATCCCGGGCCCGGCGGCGCCCGTCGTAGTGGTAGGAGCGCAGCAGGCCGTCGCCGCGGATCATTCCGCACAGGTAGCCGCGGCGGTAGTCGTCGCACGGCGGCTTCGGCGTGCCGAGCGCGCCGAAGCCGAGCAGCTGATCGTTGGTGGTGAGGTGCGGGCGCTGGGCGCTGGGCCGGGGATCGTCGACGACGTGCTTCCAGCCGCGACGCGTGAGGAAGCGATGATCGCCGCTGGCGACCAGCGTCGTGCCGTCGGTGAGCGTGACCCGGTACGCCTCCTTGACCGTGGGCCAGTGCGCCAGCACCTGGGTGGTGGTGAAGCGCCGGTAGCGCCCGCGCACGACGGTGCCGACGATGTCGTCGCCGACCCGCAGCTCCCGGATCGGCCGGGTGCGACCGTCGGCCATGAGGATCGGCGTGTCGCCGGCCACGCAGTAGGCACATGCGTGAAAACATCCCCGGTACGGGTTCACGCTCCAGCGGAAGTCGAGATCGGGGCTGTCGTTCGACGACAGGATCGACTTCGCCTCCTCCTCGTAGATCTCGAGCGCGGCGGCGGGCGGCGGCTCGAGCCACTCGACGTGGGTCGAGGCCCACGGGTTGGGCGGGTTGGAGACAGGCCGTGGCACGGGCCTGATCTTATGTTCAGGTGTCGCCGGCGTCCAGGGCTTCGCGCAGCGGCGGCGACAGGGCGCGGCCGTCGCCGGCGGCGATCGCGGCGCGGACGTGATCGAGCGTGCGGGCGCCGACCAGCGCGGCGGTCACGGCGGCGTGGCCGAGCACCCAGCGCAGCGCCAGGTCGGCGCGATCGGCGACCTCGTCGCGCCAGCGGGCGCGCGGCACGCCGCCGAGGTCGCCGACGTCGCCGGTCAGCGCGCCGCCGGCGAGCGGCCGGCGCACGATCACCGCGACCTCGCGGGTCGCGGTGGCGTCGAGGACGGCGGCGGCGGCGCGGTGCTCGAGATCGAGCGCGACCTGGATCGCCGCGACCGGCGCGGCGTCGAGCAGCGCGGCGACGTCGTCGGGCGGCACGTCGGGCAGGTGCGCGCCCCACGTCAGCACCTTGCCCTCGCGGACCAGGCGGGCCATCGCGCCGCGCAGCTCCGGCCACGCCGACGCCGTCAGCCAGCCGCCGCGCCACGGCAGCCACGCCAGCGGCAGGACCTCGAGCCGGGTCGCGCGCAGCGACGCCTCGACGGCGCGCTGCACCCACGCCGCCGGCAGGACCCGCTCGAGCGCGGGCGCCGGGGTGCTGCCGTCGGGGCCGGGGCGCGGCGGGCGCGGCGTCGCGCCGGGCGGCGGGGGCGCGTCGGGCACCAGCGTCGCGAGCACGACGCGATCGCGGCCGCGCAGCGCGCGGATCGTCTCGCCGGCGAGGGCCTCGGCGTCGCCCCAGGCGGGCGCGACGTCGACCAGCTCGACGCCGGCCTCGATCGCCGCGGCCAGCGCGCGCTGGGCGTCGCGTGGCTCGAGCCGCGGGCCGTCGCGGTCGCCGCGCGGCGGCGGCGGGCCGAGGGCGCGGCCACCGAAACCGATCACCGGGATCGAGCGGCCCAGGCGCCCGGCGCGACGCGTCTCCATGCGACCACCTTACCGCGGCGCTGTGGTATCGGAGGGGATGGCGGAACTGCAACCTGCCGGGCCGGTCGGCCGCCCGGTGCCGCGCGTCGACGGCGTCGCCAAGGTGACCGGCGCCGCGCACTACGTCGACGACCTCGACCTGCCCGGCGCGTGGCACGGCGCGACCGTGCGCTCGACCGTGGCGCACGGCGTCCTCGACGCCGTCGACCTCGATCCCGACTACGACTGGACCGACGTCGTCGTGGTCACCGCCGCCGACATCGCCGCCGCCGGCGGCCGCAACGTCGTGACGCTGATCGAGGAGGACCAGCCGGCGCTGGTGCCGCTCGGCGGCCGGGTCATGCACGTCGACGAGGCGATCGCGCTGGTCGCGGCCCCGACCCGGGCCCGCGCCCTCGAGGCGCGCCGCCACGTCCGGCCCCGGATCAGCGCGCGCCCGGCGGTGCTCGACACCGACGCCGCGCTGCGCGCCGAGGTCAAGCTGTACGGCGACGACAACGTCTTCAAGCGGTTCGTGATCCGCAAGGGCCACGGCGACGACGCCGCGTTCGAGGACGCGATGGCCGGCGCCGACCGGATCATCGAGGGCGTCTACCCGACCGCGGCCCAGGAGCAGATGTACATCGAGCCCCAGGGCATGGCCGCGCACTGGGAGGACGGCCGCTGCTTCCTGGTCGGCTCGATGCAGTGCCCGTACTACGTCCACAAGGCGATGAAGGCGCTGCTCGGCTGCGACGGCGACGGCGTCGTCGTGACCCAGGCGGTCACCGGCGGCGGCTTCGGCGGCAAGGAGGAGTATCCGTCGATGATCGCCGCCCACGTCGCGCTGCTGGCGCGCAAGGCGGGCCGGCCGGTCAAGCTGATCTACGACCGCGGCGAGGACATCGCCGCGACCACCAAGCGCCACCCGTGCGTGACCCGGCACCGGCTCGGCCTCGCCGCCGACGGCGCGATCGTCGCGATCGACGCCGACGTCGTCATGGACGGCGGCGCCTACCTGACGCTGTCGCCGGTGGTGCTGTCGCGCGGCGTGCTGCACGCGGCCGGGCCGTACCGGTGCCCGGTGGTGCGCATCGTCGGCCGCGTCGTCGCGACCAACCACCCGCCGCACGGCGCGTTCCGCGGCTTCGGCGCGCCGCAGACCACGTTCCCGTACGAGCGCCAGATCGACAAGGCGGCGCGCCTGCTCGGCGTCGATCCGCTGGCCTACCGGCAGCGCCTGGCGCTGCGCCCCGGCGACACCACCGCGACCGGGCAGGAGCTGACCTTCAGCGTCGGCTCCGAGGCCGTGCTCGAGGCCATCGCGCGCGCCGCCGGGCCGCGGCCGGCGCGCGACGCGGTCAGCGCCGGCGGCGCGCCGGTGCGGCGCGGCCGCGGCGTCTGCTTCTACTTCCACGGCTCGGGCTTCACCGGCGCCGGCGAGCAGCGGATCGCCGGCCGCGCCACGGTGGCGCTGACCGCCGCCGGCGACGTCGAGGTCCGGTCGAGCTCGACCGACATCGGCCAGGGCGCGGCCACGATCTTCGCGCAGATCGCGGGCGCGTCGCTGGGCCTGGCGCCCGAGCGGGTCCGCGTCGTCGATCCGTCGACCGACAAGGTGCCCGACAGCGGCCCGACGGTGGCGAGCCGGACCTGCATGGTGGTCGGCGGCCTGGTCGAGCGCGCGGCCCGCGCCCTCGGCACCCGGATCGCGGCCTGGGCCGGCGAGCACGGCCGCGGCGGCGCGCCGTTCGCCGAGGTCGCGGCCGCGGCGGCGGCGGCGCTGGGCGAGGTCGCCGAGACCGTCCAGTACGAGCCGCCGCCCGGCATCGAGTGGGACGACGCGACCTACACCGGCGCGGCGTACCCGGTGTTCGGCTGGGCCGCGTGCCTGGTCGACGTCGCGATCGACCTCGACACCTGCGAGGTCACGGTCGAGCGCTGCGTCCAGGCGGTCGACGTCGGCAAGGCGATCAACCCGATGATCGTCAAGGGCCAGATCGAGGGCGGCACGCTGCAGGCGCTGGGCTGGGGCCTGCTCGAGAACGTCCTCTACCAGGACGGCAAGGTCGCCAACGCCAGCATGACCAACTGCATCGTGCCGACCTTCGCCGACGCCCCCGACCTCGAGACCGTGCTGGTCGAGGTCCCGTACCCGTACGGGCCGCACGGCGCCAAGGGCGTCGGCGAGATCCCGATGGACGGGCCGGCGGCGGCGGCGATCAACGCGGTGGTCGACGCGCTCGGCGTCGACTTCGACGTCGTCCCGGTGTTGCCGGAGACGATCGCGGCCCGGCGCGACGCCTGGGACGCGGCAAGGAGGAAGTCGTGAAGGTCAGCCTCGAAGTGAACGGCGCCGCGCGCGCCGTCGACGTCGATCCGTGGCGTCGCTTGCTCGACGTCCTGCGCGAGGACCTGCGGCTCACCGGCACCAAGGAAGGCTGCGGCGAGGGCGAGTGCGGCGCCTGCACGGTGCTGCTCGACGGCGCGCCGGTCAACGCGTGCCTGGTCGCGGCCGGGCAGTGCCACGGCCGCAAGGTCACCACCGTCGAGGGCCTGGCCGGGCACGCCGACGGCGGCGCGGTCCTGCACGAGGTCCAGGCGGCGCTGCTCGCCTGCGGCGGCGCGCAGTGCGGCATCTGCACCCCGGGCATCGCGGTGTGCGCGTCGTGGATCGTCGACGCCGAGCCGATCGGCGCCGACGCCGGCGCGCGGGCGCGGGTCCGCGAGCTGCTCGCCGGCAACATCTGCCGGTGCACCGGCTACCAGCTGATCGTCGACGCCGTGGTCGAGGCGGCGCAGGCGCGGCGCGCCGGCGAGGGCGAGCCATGACCGCCACCGGCTACGTCCGGCCGGCGTCGATCGCCGAGGCGGTGGCGGCGCGGGCCGCGCACCCCGACTGGATCGTCCTGTGCGGCGCCACCGATCTGATGGTCGAGGCGCCGCTGCGCCCGGCGCCGGTCGGCGTCGTCGACGTCTGGGCGCTCGCCGAGCTGTGCGGGATCGCCGAGGTCGACGGCGGCGCGGTGCGCATCGGCGCGGCGACGCCGTGGCGCGACGTCGTGACGTCGCCGCTGATCGCGGCGCGGGCGCCGATCCTGGCGGCGGCGGCGCGCGAGATCGGCGCGCTGCAGATCCAGGCGCGCGGCACGATCGGCGGCAACGTCGGGACGTCGTCGCCGGTCGGCGACAGCCTGCCGGTGCTGCTCGCGCTCGACGCCACCGTCGAGCTGGCGTCGCCGCGCGGCACCCGGCGCGTGCCGTACCGCGACTACCCCACCGGCTACCGCACCACCGCGCTGGCCGCCGACGAGCTGATCGTCGCGATCACGATCCCGGCGGCGCACCCGGGCGCCCGCCAGCTGTGGCGCAAGGTCGGGACCCGGCGCGCGCAGTCGATCTCCAAGATCATGGCGGCGGCGCTGCTGCGGGTCGAGGCCGGGCGCTTCGTCGAGGCCCGGATCGGCCTCGGCGCGGTGGCCAACCGGCCGATCCGCGCCGCCGGGGCCGAGGCGGCGATCGTCGGCGCGCCGGTCGGCGAGGCCACCGCGGACGCGGCGGCCGCCGCGCTGGCCGCCGAGCTGACGCCGATCACCGACGTGCGCTCGACCGCGCCGTACCGGCTGGCGACGGTCCAGCAGGTGGTGCGCCGCTTCGTCCTCGAGGCGTCGTCGCCGTCGTCGCCGGATTGACGCGCCGGGCCCCGACCCGCGTCATACTCACGCCGTGTCCAGCCGCGATCCCAGCGACCCCGACGAGCCCACCGGGGGCGGCGACGAGCCGACCCGGGTCCGGCCGTCGGAGCTGGCGGCGCGCGGTGACGTCCGCCACGGCGGGGACCCGGAGGCGCCGGAGCAGATCGACGGCGCGCCGTCGGGCTCGATCGACGTCGAGTTCTCGGCGCCGCACCTGCCGGCGGCGACCGACGCCGGCGGCGAGGCGACGCCCGGCGGCAGCGGCTCGATCGACGTCCAGCTGTCGGGCGCCGACCTGCCGCGAGCCCAGGCCCAGCCGCCGCGGCGCAAGCGGTCGACGACGCTGCCGGCGATGATCGCCGAGTCGCTGACCCGCCTGCCGGTGGTCAAGGAGGTCATGCCGCGGACCCGGCGCGCCCGGGTCATGCTGCGCAGCGTGGTGGTGGCGTTCGCGATGATCTCGTCGTGGATCGTCGCGATCGTGTGGCTGCAGACCCGCGCCGAGGAGAAGCCGGACTTCCGGCCCCAGATCGAGGGCATCTTCGTGCAGCTGCGCGACGACGCCGACGGCGCCCACGAGGTCTGGCTCGAGTCGTCGGAGCGGTTCCAGGAGATGGTCCACGAGGACGCCTTCGTCGATCAGATCAGCGACATGCAGCGCTCGCTGGGCCCGTTCGTCGAGGTCACCAACGTCGTCAACACCGAGACCTTCCGCGGCCCCAGCGGTCGCACCGGCCGCGCCGACGTGCTGCTGGCGTTCGCCAACGGCACCGCGCGCGGCACGATGAGCTTCCGCTGGGAGGACCGGCGGTGGAAGATGCTCGGCCTCACCGTCGAGGTCCCGGACAAGCTGATCCCGATGCTGACCACCGACGCGGCCAAGAAGCAGCGCGTCGCGCTGCCGCCGGAGATCCGGTCGCTGGTCGAGCAGATCCTGGTCCAGACCCGCGAGGGCCAGGACGACACGATCTGGAACGCGGCGGCGCCGGTGTTCCAGCAGTCGATCTCGCGCGTCGACTTCCACGAGCTGCAGGAGCAGCGCCGCGCCACGTTGGGCCCGTACCGCCGGATCCTGACCAAGGAGAAGGATCAGGTCGGCAAGCAGAACCCGTCGCACACCGGGGCCTCCCTCGACTTGCTGCTCGAGTTCGGCAACGACCAGACCATCGCCGGCAGCTTCCGGTTCTCCAAGATCGACGGCGCCTGGCGCCTGTCGTTCTACAAGCTGATCACGCCGATGCCGCACAGCGCCGGCGAGTAGCACCGCGGCCCCGCGCGCCGGCGAGTGGCTCGGCGGCCACCGGGGGCGCCGCGGCCCGCCGGGCCCGGCCGGGATCCGGACGACCGTGGTCTCGGAGACGTCGGTCAGGTTGGCCCCGGGCGGCGGGGATCCGGACGACCGTGGTCTCGGAGACGTCGGTCGGGTGGCCCCGGGGCGGCCGGGATCCGGACGACCGTGGTCTCGGAGACGTCGGTCGGGTGGCCCCGGGGCGGCCGGGATCCGGACGACCGTGGTCTCGGAGACGTCGGTCAGGTGTGCAAGTCGCGGAGATCCTGAGGCTCCGACGAACGTTGCAATCGGTCGGTCACGAAACCGCGGGAGCGACGCACATGGGGGACAGGATGCAAGCAACAGCACAGGCCACGGCCGGCGCCGCCGCCGCGCCGGCCGATCCGATCGCGGCGATGATCGCCGCCGGCGATCATCGCGAGGCGCTCGCCGCGTGCGCCCGGCAGCACGGCCGGACCCTGGGGCGCCTGTGCATGGCCCTGCTGGGCGCCCAGCACGACGCCGACGAGGCGGTGCAGGAGACGCTGATCGCGGCCCACCGGGCGATGGCGAGCTACCGGGCCGAGGGCAGCGTGCGGGCCTGGCTGTGCGGCATCGCCCGCCATGTGTGCGCGCGTCAGCTCGAGACCCGGCGGCGGGCCCGCCGGCCGCTCGAGCTGGTGCCCGACGCCGGCGACGATCCGGCGGGGACCTTCGCGGCGCGGCGACGCGCCGGCGTGGTCCGCGCCGCGCTCGACCGCCTGCGTCCGACCGAGCGCGAGGCGCTGGTGATGCGCTTCGTCGCCGACCTCAGCCACCGCGAGGCCGCCGAGGCGGTCGGGATCGACGAGGCCACCGCGCGCAAGCGGGTGAGCCGCGCGCTCGACCGGCTGCGTGCGGTGCTGACGCCCGAGGAGATGGAGTGACCATGACCCCCGATGCCTGCAACGACGTGCTCGACGATCTGGCGGCGCTGGTCGCCGACGAGGCCGACGCCCTGGCGCGCCACGGCGATCACCTGGCGAGCTGCGACGCCTGTCGCGACGCCCGCCACGACGCCACCGCCCTCGCCGCCGGCGTCGGCGCCGCCGGCGCCGACTGGCAGCCCGTGGATCCCGAGGCGCTGGCGCGCGCCGTGCTCGCCCGCGTCGACGCGGACGCCGCCGACGACGCCGCGCGCCGCGACGCCGGCCGCCGTGACCTGGGCGCCGCCGCCGCGGCGAGCCCGCCGGCCGCGCCGCCCGACGCGTCGCCCGCGCCGGCGCCGACCGCGAGCTCCGACCCGGCGCGCGCGCCCCGCGCCGCCGCCGCGCCGCCGCGCCGTCGCTGGGCCCTGGTCGGCGGCCTCACCGCCGCGGTCGCGCTGGCGGCCGGCGCCGCGCTGGTGCTGCGCGGCGGCGGCGCCGGGTCCCCACCGGGACGTCGAGCCCGGGCGTCGCGCCCACCGCCACCGCCGCCGGCACGGTCGCGCGCATCGAGCGCGCGGCGGCGTCGGGGCAGGGCGTCTTCGTCGAGACCACCGCGGGCTGGACCCCGGTGGTCGCGGGCGCGGCGCTGCCGGCGCGCGCCCACGTGCGGACCGACGCCCGCACCCGCGCGTGGCTGACTCTCGCCGACGGCTCGACGTTGACCCTCGATCACGGCACCGAGCTGGCCCTCGACGACGCCCGCGGCCTGGTCCTGTCGACCGGTCGCCTCGTCGCCGACGTCGTCCACGTCGACGGCGCGCCGCCGGTCCGCTTCGTCACCGCGCGCGGCACCGTCGAGGTGCTCGGCACCCGGTTCCTGCTCACCGCCGGCGACGACCTCACCAGCGTGCGGGTCGCGCGCGGCGCGGTCCGGCTGGCGCCGCCGATCGGCGCGCCCGTCGAGGTCCGCGCCGGCGAGGAGGGCAGCGTCGGCGCCGGCGCCGCCGAGGTCGCCGCGGTGCCGTCGCTGGCCGCCGATCTGGCGTGGGCCGAGCTGCGCGAGCAGGTGCCGCCCCAGCTGCAGCCCGACACCACGACCACCACCGCCGACGCCGGGCTCGGCGCGCTGCGCGCCTACAAGCCCGGCGAGCACCGCGATCGCGACTGGGAGCTCACGCTCGCCGACCACCAGGTCAAGGTCCGCATCGTCGGGCCGATCGCGCGCACCGAGATCACCGAGACCTTCCGCAACGACACCGATCAGATCCTCGAGGGCGTCTACCGCTTCCCGCTGCCCGCCGACGCCCGCATCGACGGCCTCGCGCTCGACGCCCCCGGCGGCGGCTTCCACGAGGGCGCGTTCGTCGACCGCGAGCGCGCCAGCCGGATCTGGAACGGCGTCATCGACAAGGCGACGCCGAAGTCGCGGCGCCGGCCGCAGGAGATCATCTGGGTGCCCGGCCCGTGGCGCGATCCGGCGCTGCTCGAGTGGCAGAACGGCGGCCGCTTCGAGCTGCGCGTCTTCCCGATCCCGGCGCACGGCGCCCGCACGATCAAGATCGCGTACCAGCAGGTGGTCGCGCCGCACGGCGCGCAGCGCCGCTACGTCTACCCGCTGCCGCACTCGACCGACGGCTCGACCGCGGCCGAGCACTTCGCGGTCGATCTCGAGGTCAAGGGCGTGGCCCCGACGTCGGTGACGACCCGCGGCTACGACGCCCCGGCGGTCGCCGACGGCGACGACGCCGCGGTCCGCTACGACCAGGGCGCGTTCGTGCCGCGCGGCGACCTGATCGTCGACTACCGCCCCGCCGACGGCGCCGCCGAGCTGCGCGCCTGGACCTTCGCCGGCGGCGCCGCCGCCGCGCCGGACGACCGGCTGGCCGCCAAGAAGGGCGTCGGCGTCGATCCCGCGGTGGTGGCGGCGCAGCGCGACGTCGCGGCCGACGCCCGGCCGGCGGTGGTCTTCGCGCTGCGGCCGACGCTGCCGCGCTGGACCGAGCAGGCCGCCCGCGACCTGATCTTCGTCGTCGACGCCAGCCAGTCGATGGTGGGCGAGCGCCACGGCCGCGCGGTCGAGCTGACCCGCGCGCTGATCGGCGAGCTCGATCGCCGCGATCGCTTCACCGTGCTCGCCTGCGACGACACCTGCCGCAGCCTGGGCGCGCCGCGCGCGCCGACCGCGCAGGCCGCCACCGAGGCCCGGACCTGGTTGCTCGCCGCGGCCCCGGCCGGCGCCTCCGACCTGGTCGGCGCGATCCGCGCCGGCGTCGACGCCGCCACCGCGGCGCGCGCCGCCGGCCGCGATCCCTGGGTCGTCTACGTCGGCGACGGCTTCGCGTCGACCGGCTTCCGCCGCCCCGGCGACGTCGAGGCCGCGATCGCCGCGGTCGCCGGCGACGTCCGCGTCACCACCGTCGGCATCGGCGCCGACGCCGACCGCGCGCTGCTCGAGGCGGTCGCCCGCGGCGGCGGCGGCCACTTCGTCGACTGGGTGCCCGGCCAGCGCCTGGGCACCGCCGCGCTGGCGGTGCTCGAGACCACCTACGGCGCGTCGTTGCGCGACGCCACCGTCGAGCTGCCGGCCGGCGTCGTCGACGCCAGCCCGACCGAGCTGCCGACGCTGCGCGCCGGCGAGGAGACGCTGGTCGTCGCCCGCTTCACCGGTGAGCCCCGCGGCGACGTCGTCCTGCGCGGCACCGTCGGTGGCCAGCCGTTCGAGCAGCGCTACCCGGTGGCGCTGCGGGCCTCGACCGCGCCCGGCAACGGCTTCGTGCCGCGGCTGTGGGCGGCCGGCGCGATCGCCGAGCTCGAGCGCGGCGGCCGCGGCGAGGACCGCGCCCGCATCGTCGCGCTGTCGCAGGGCTACGGGGTGCTGTCGCGCCAGACTTCGCTGCTCGTGCTCGAGTCCGATGCCATGTTCGACGCCTACGGCGTCGATCGCAGCCAGCCCCAGGTGACGTGGACCGGCGAGGACGACCTCGACGAGATCAGCGCCGACGGCATCGTCGCCCACGCCGCGGGGATGATCGACGCCGACGACGCGGGCGCGACCGGCTACGGCGCGACCCGCGGCCGCAGCGCCAGCGCCGCCGCCGGCAAGGCCGCGAGCGCGAGCTCGCGCGAGCCGCTGCCGGACTTCGCCGACGGCGGCGACGCCGCGTTCGATCCGCCGCCGGCCAAGACCACCACCAAGGAGGCCAACAAGGACGCCAAGGCCAAGAACGACGTGGCGCGCCACCAGCGCCCGGTCGATCGCGCGCCGCGCGGCCCCGGCCGCTGGATGAAGAAGGTCTGGTTCCGGGTCGCCGCGGTCGGCGACTACGGCGGCGTGTCGCCGTCGATCACCGCCGCGGTCGCGGCCGCCGAGGACGCGCTCGCCGCCAGCCCCGACAGCCGCGAGCAGCACCGCGCGCTGGTCCAGGCGCTCGCCTACGCCGGCGACCTCGATCGCGCCTACGACATCGCGTCGCGCTGGCTCGAGCGAGATCGCCTCGACCCGCAGGCGCTGGTCTACATGGCCGACGTGCTCGGGCGCCAGGGCAAGCGCGACGACGCGCTGCGCCTGCTGTCGGGCGTCGTCGACCTGTCCGCTGACGACGCCGCGCTGCACGAGCGCCTGGCCACCGCCGAGGAGCGGGTCGGGCGGCTCGGCCAGGCCTGCGGCCACCGGATCGCGCTCGCCGCGATCCGCCGCGACGACGCCAGGACCTCGGGCGCCGCGGCGCGGTGCCTGCGCCGGCTCGGCCGCGATCACGACGCCGAGCTGGTGCTGCGCGGCCTGCCGTCCGACAAGCTGCGGGTCGTCGCCGAGAAGGCCGCGACCGCGGCCGGCGCCGACGAGCGCATCGCCGGCGAGCTGCGGCTGCGGGCGTCGTGGACCGGCGGCGCCGACCTCGACCTGACGCTGGTGACGCCGCAGGGGTCGCGGGTGTCGTGGATGGGCGGCCGCGACGGCGTCGCGGCGCGCGACGTCGGCGCCAGCGACGGCGAGCAGCTGTCGCTGCGCAAGCTGACCAAGGGCCACTACCTGGTCGAGATCGCGCGCGCCGACGGCGCCACCGCCGCCGCGCCCGCCGCGACCCCGGTCCGCGGCACGATCGAGATCACCGCGCTCGGCGTCAAGCGCACGCTGCCGTTCGAGCTGGTCGGCGACCACCTCGTGGTCGGCCGGATCGCGGTCACGATGCAGTCGCGGCTGGAGGAGGTGGCGCCGCGGCGGCCGCCGCTGCCCGATCGCGAGTTCTAGGGCGCCGCACCAGCCACGCCGCCACGCACGCCAGCGGGCCGATCAGCCACAACAGCCACGTCCACAGCGGCCGCGCGAACCGCACCGCCAGGACGTGGCGCCCCGGCGGCACGTCGAGCGCGAGGTAGTCGGGGGTGACCCGGCGCAGCGGCGCCGGCGCGCCGTCGATCGTCGCGACCCAGCGCGGGTGCCAGCTCTCGCGGATGACGAACGTCGTCGGGCCGTCGCCCTCGACCTCGACCTCGGCGCGGATCGTCGCGTCGGTGCGGGTCACCGCCAGGGTGCGGCCGCGCGGTCGCCCGCCGGCGCCGCCCGAGCCGGCCCACGCCCGGACCTGGTTGGCGTACGGCTCGTCGGAGCGCAGCCAGGTCACGACCGCGGCGCGGCTGGCCTTGCGGCCGGCGGGCAGGGTGCCGACGACCTCGACCGGGCCGACCAGCCCCGGCGCCGGCAGCCGCCGCAGCTCGTAGGTGTCGGTCTGCGCCAGCACCTCGCCGGTGGTCACCGCCCAGTCGTTGTCGCGCTTCTGCACCACCAGCGGCGCGTCGAACACCCACGCGGTGCGGGTCGGCGCGTCGTCCTTGCCGGGCACGTGATCGCGCAGCTCCCACATGTAGACGTAGTTGGGCGACGACTGCAGCGGCGCGCCGCCCATGACCAGGCTGGCCGGGCGATCGGCGTAGACCGCCGGCAGCATGATGAACCAGTGGTTCTCGGCGCCGCCGCGCACCTGCAGCCGCCCCGGCGGCGCCGCGCGCATCGCCGCCAGCAGCGGATCGAGCTCGGCGCGGCCGATGCCGTCGAAGTCGGCGGCGACCTTGACCCGGCCGCGCTGGACCCGCGCGCCCTCGACGACGACGATCACCGTGGCGAGCCCGAGCAGCGACGCCACCGCGGCGCGCAGCGAGATGCTCCACGGCCACAGCGGCGCGGCGGCGCGCCACGCCCACAGCGTCGCCGCGGTGGCGCCGGCGCCGACCGCGAGCGCGACCAGCACCTGCAGCCCGGCGAGGAACCGCACCGCCGGCAGCAGGTCGTCGTCGCCGGTCTTGGGCAGGTGCGGGCCGACGCCGAGCAGCAGCGCGAACAGCAGCGCCGGGATCCACAGCCGGCCGAGGCGGCGCTCGCGCGCGGTCATCACCGCGGCGAGCGGGATCAGCGCGGTCAGCACCGCGGGGCGGCCGGCGTCGAACAGGGCGCCGCGCGCCAGGTCCTTGCCGAGCTGCACGAAGCCGGGGCCGACCTCGTCGCCGACCCGGTGCGGGAAGCCGCCGAAGCCGTCGTAGTCGATCAGCACCGGCAGCCACGCGCACGCCGAGCCGAGCAGCAGCAGCGCGCCGAGGACCAGCAGCCGCAGCGCCGGCCGCGCCGGCGACGCCGCGCGCCGGCCGAGGACGCGGGCGCCGAGCCACCACGCCGCGTTCGCCCCGGTGGTCGCGGCGAGCGCGACGCCGAGCGCGACGCCGGCGAACGGGTGCGACAGCCCGACCACCAGGCCCCACGCCAGCGTCGGCGCCAGGCCGCGGCCGTCCTCGAGCCAGCGCACGCCGTGCGCGAACGCCAGCGGGAACACGACCATCGCCCACAGCTGGGTGTAGAGCCCGACCAGGAAGACGCCGTCGGCGATGCCGCCCCACCGCGACACGCCGACGCCGAACGCCATCGCGACCGCGCCGCCGAGCGCGACCAGCCGCTCGCAGCCGAGCACGCGCAGGGCGCGGTAGCCGGCCAGCGGCGCCAGCACAACCGGGACGAAGATCGCGAGCTGGAACGCCAGCAGCGCGCTCGCGCCGGTCGCCGCGGCGAACAGCGCCGGCACCGCGTGCGGCAGGATCTGGTAGTAGTAGCCCGACGCGTAGCCGGAGTTGCCGCCCGGGTTCCACCACGCCCAGTCGCCGTGGCGGATCGCGCCGGCCAGGCGCGCGACCTCGGCGAAGTGGAAGGTGTTGTCGTCGCCGCACGGCTCGCCGGCGAAGACGTGCAGGTAGGTCCACGCGACGACGCCGGTGACGACGCCGAGGCCGAGCCAGGCCAGGCGATCGTCACGCCACCACGCGACCCGCGCCGCGGTCACGGCGCCCCGTCTCCGTCGGCGATCGGCGCGTCGCGCAGCCGCGCCACGGTCGCGGCGTCGAAGCTGGGGGTGGCGCCGCGCGCCGCCGCGACCGCGGCGGCCCACCGGCTCGCGACCGCGCCGATCCGCGGCAACGGCCAGCCCGCGACCACGCCGTGGGCGAGCACCGCGACGAACGCGTCGCCGCAGCCGACGTTGTCGCCGCCGGGCGCGGCCGCGACGCCGGCGACGTCGAGCCGGCCGTCGCGGGTGCACAGCGTCGAGCCGGCGGCGCCGCGGGTGATCGCGACCAGGCGGGCGCGCGGCGTCCGCGCCTCGAGCAGCCAGGCCACCAGGTCGGCGTGGCCGAGCCGCGCCGCGCACGCCGCCAGCTCGGCGTCGCCGAGCTTGACGACGTCGGCGATCGCGAGCGCCTCGGCGAGCGCGCGGTCGGCGTCGGCGTCGACGACGCCGGGGCGCAGGTTGGGATCGCAGATCGCGAGGGTGGTGGCGCCGCGCGCGGCCATCGCGGCGCGCCAGCCGGCCAGGCCCGCCGGCGTGCGCTGCGCCAGGGTCCCGAAGATCACCGCGGGCGCGGCGGCGATCGCGGCGCGGGCCGCGGCGTCGGCGTCGATCCGCTCCCACGCGCGCCCCGGCACCAGCCGGTAGCGCGGCTCCGGGCCGGCGGCGCCGGCGACCAGCGTGACCTCGACCTCGCCGGTGGCGCGCTCGGGATCGACCTGCACCAGCGAGGTGTCGATCCCGCGCGCCGCCATGCGCCGGCGCGCCTCGCGGCCGTCGGCGTCGTCGCCGATCCGCGTCGCCATCGCCACCGGCGCGCCCAGCATCGCCAGGTGCCACGCCACGTTGGCCGGGGCGCCGCCCAGCGCGGCGCCCTCGGGAAAACGATCCCACAGCAGCTCACCCCAGCAGACGATCGGGGCTAGCATCCAGACCGTGACCGCCGCGGGGGATGGGCGTTGACAGCGAGCATCTTAGTGTACAACATACACTAATAACGGGACCGAACATGACCACCAACGGCCTTTCCGACCTCTACGGCTCGTCGCTGGCGCTGCTGACCGACTTGTACCAGCTGACGATGGCCTACGGCTACTGGAAGGCCGGCGTCGCCGAGCGGGACGCGGTCTTCCACCTGACCTTCCGGCGGCCGCCGTTCGGCGGTGGCTACGCGATCGCCGCCGGCATCGAGCCCGCGCTCGAGTACCTCGAGCACCTGCGCTTCGCCGACGACGACGTCGCCTACCTCGCGACGATCACCGGCGGCGACGGCCGCGCCCTGTTCGACGCCGGGTTCCTGGCCTACCTGCGCGAGCTGCGTTTCACCTGCCGGGTCGACGCGGTCGCCGAGGGCAGCGTCGTCTTCGCCCACGAGCCGCTGATCCGGGTCCAGGGCCCGGTGCTGCAGGCGCAGATCGTCGAGACCGCGCTGCTCAACCTGGTCAACTTCCAGACCCTGGTCGCGACCAAGGCGGCGCGGGTGTGCCAGGCCGCGCGCGGCATGGCCGTGCTCGAGTTCGGGCTGCGCCGCGCCCAGGGCCCCGACGGCTCGATCGCCGCGGCGCGCGCCGCCCACATCGGCGGCTGCGCCGCGACCTCGAACGTGCTCGCCGGCAAGCTGCTCGGCGTGCCGGTCAAGGGCACCCACGCCCACTCGTGGGTGATGTTCCACGACGACGAGCTCGCGGCGTTTCGCGCCTACGCCCGGGCCATGCCCAACAACTGCGTCCTGCTGGTCGACACCTACGACACGCTCGACGGCGTCCGCCACGCCATCGAGATCGGTCGCGAGCTGCGCGCCACCGGCCACGAGCTCGCCGGCGTCCGCCTCGACTCCGGCGACCTCGCCCACCTGTCGATCGAGGCCCGCCGCCTGCTCGACGACGCCGGCTTCCCCGACGCCAAGGTCGTGGCCTCGAACGATCTCGACGAGGGCCTGATCATCAGCCTGATCGATCAGGGCGCCCGCATCGACACCTGGGGCGTCGGCACCAAGCTGGTCACCGCCTACGACCAGCCGGCGCTGGGCGGCGTCTACAAGCTGGGCGCGGTGCGCGGCGCCGACGGCGCCTGGGACCACAAGCTCAAGCTGTCGGAGCAGCCGATCAAGATCTCCAACCCCGGCGTGCTCCAGGTCCGCCGCCTGCGCAAGGGCGACGAGCTGATCGCCGACGTCATCCACGACGACGACACCCCGCCGGGGCCCGGCGACGTCACGCTGTGGGACCTCGAGGACCCGACCCGCGCGGTCACGATCGCCGCCGCCGAGTACGATCGCGCCGACGACCTGCTGGCGCGCCGCCTCGACGGCGGCGCCCGCACCGCGCCGCCGGTGACGCTGGCCGAGGCCCGGGCCCGCGCCGCCGCCGACCTCGCCGGGCTGTCGCCGCGGACCCGCCGCTTCCTCAACCCGCAGCCGCACCGGGTCGGCCTCGATCCCCACGTCCACGACATCAAGCGCCGGCTGATCGCCGAGGCCCGCGCCGGCCACGGAGGCCGGTCGTGACCGGGCCGCAGCTGTACACGATCGGGTCCTACGAGTACCTGGGGGCGCGGATCGCGGCCCGCACCGGCTGGGACCGCGGCGAGGTCGAGCGCAAGGACTTCCCCGACGGCGAGCACTACCAGCGGGTGGTCAGCGACTGCGCCGATCGCGACGTCATCCTCATCGGCGGCACGATCGGCGAGGAGGACACGCTCGAGCTCTACGACCTGGCGTGCACGCTGGTCAGCGCCGGCGCGTACCGCATGACCCTGATGATCCCGTTCTACGGCTATTCGACGATGGAGCGGGCGGTCCGCCACGGCGAGGTCGTCACCGCCAAGACCCGGGCCCGGCTGCTGTCGTCGATCCCGGCGGCCAGCCGCGGCAACCAGGTGTTCCTGCTCGACCTCCACGTGTCGGCGGTCGCGCACTACTTCGAGGGCCCGATCCGGCCGGTCCACGTCTACGGCAAGTCGATCGTCCTCGACGCCTGCCGCCGCCTCGGCGGCGACGACTTCGTCCTGGCCTGCACCGACGCCGGCCGCGCCAAGTGGGTCGAGTCGCTGGCCAACGATCTCGGCGTCGCCGCCGCGTTCGTCTACAAGCGCCGCCTCGACGGCGAGCACACCGAGGTCACCGGGGTGTCGGCGGCGGTCGCCGGCAAGCGGGTCGTGATCTACGACGACATGATCCGCACCGGCGGCTCGCTGATCAACGCCGCCGCCGCCTACCGCGACGCCGGCGCGATCGCGATCGACGCGGTCGCGACCCACGGCGTCTTCCCTGGCGACTCGGTGACGCGGCTGCGCGACTCGGGCCTGTTCGGACGCATCGTCGTCACCGACAGCCACCCCCGCGCGGTCGCGCTGGCCGACGACTTCCTCGAGGTCGACAGCGTCGATCAGGTCCTGATCGAGCATCTGAAGGGCAACCGATGAAGCCCGGGAGCACGCGATGAAGCTCGTCAAGGTCGGCGCCGCCGTCCTCAACCAGACGCCGTTCGACTGGGACGGCAACCAGGCCCACATCCTCGAGGCGATCCGGCTGGCGCGCGCCGACGACGTCACCGTGCTGTGCCTGCCCGAGATGGCGATCACCGGCTACGGCTGCGAGGACGCGTTCTTCTCGCCGGGGCTGCAGGAGCAGGCGTTCGCGGTGCTCGAGGCGATCGCGCCCGCGACCCGCGGCATGGTGGTCTCGGTCGGGCTGCCGCTGTACTTCGAGAAGGCGCTGTACAACGCCGGCGCGCTGCTGGTCGACGGCAAGATCGCCGGCTTCGTCGGCAAGCGCTTCCTCGCCGGCGACGGCATCCACTACGAGCCGCGCTGGTTCAAGGAGTGGCCGGCCGGCGAGCGCGACTTCTTCGAGCGCGGCGACCAGCGCTACCCGCTGGGCGACGTCCTGTTCGACGTCGACAACGTCCGCATCGGCTTCGAGATCTGCGAGGACGCCTGGGTCGCCAACCGGCCCGGCTCGGACCTGGCGCTGCGCGGCGTCGACATCATCCTCAACCCGTCGGCCAGCCACTTCGCGTTCGGCAAGTTCTCGGTCCGGCAGCGGTTCGTGATCGAGGGCTCGCGCGCGTTCGGGGTCGCCTACGTCTACGCCAACCTGCTCGGCAACGAGGCCGGGCGGGTCATCTACGACGGCGGCGCGCTGATCGCGTCGGGCGGCGAGCTGGCGGCGCGCGGCCGCCGCTTCGCGTTCACCGACGTCGAGGTGGTGTCGGCGGTGATCGACGTCGAGGCCAACCGCCGCGAGCAGGCCCGGCGCGGCAGCCACCGGCCTCGCCACGACGCCGAGGACGGCGTCATCGAGCTCGCCTTCATCTGGCCGGCGCGGCGCCCGGCGGCGCCGCCGGTGCTGGCCCGCGGCTGGGAGGACGGCGACCACGTCAAGGAGGAGGAGTTCGCACGGTCGGTGGCGCTCGGCCTGTGGGACTACATGCGCAAGAGCCGGTCGCACGGCTTCGTCGTGTCGCTGTCGGGCGGCGCCGACTCGGCGGCGTGCGCGGTGCTGATCGCGATGGCGGTCGAGCTGGCGATCGTCGAGCACGGCCTCGACGGCGCGCTGGCGCGCATCGGCTACGTCACCCGGCTGACCGGCGCCGCCGACGCCCGCGAGGTGATCCGGCGCCTCTTGACGTGCGCCTACCAGGCCACCGCGAACTCGGGGCCGGTGACCCGCACCGCCGCCGAGAAGGTCGCCGAGGGCGTCGGCGCCACGTTCCACGCGCTCGACGTCGGCGCGCTGGTCGACGGCTACGTCGGCGTCGTCGAGGGCGCGCTGGGCCGCAAGCTGACCTGGGACCACGACGACGTCGCGCTGCAGAACATCCAGGCCCGGGTCCGGTCGCCCAGCGTGTGGATGTTCGCCAACCTGCACAACGCGCTGCTGGTCTCGACCTCGAACCGCAGCGAGGCGGCGGTCGGCTACGCCACGATGGACGGCGACACCTCGGGCGGCCTGGCGCCGATCGCCGGCATCGACAAGACCTTCCTGCGCCACTGGCTGCGCTGGGTCGAGGTCGTCGGCCCCACCGACCTGCACGCGGTCGCGGCGCTGTCGTACATCAACGCCCAGGCGCCGACCGCCGAGCTGCGGCCGCCGTCGGCGGAGCAGACCGACGAGAAGGACCTGATGCCGTACGACGTCCTCGAGGCCATCGAGGACGAGGCGATCCGCGACAAGCGGGTCCCGCTCGAGGTCCTGCAGGAGGTCCAGCCCCGGTTCCCGCAGTACACGGTCGCGCAGCTCGGGCTGTGGGTCGAGCGGTTCTTCCGGCTGTGGTGCCGCAACCAGTGGAAGCGCGAGCGCTTCGCGCCGTCGTTCCACGTCGACGACAAGAACCTCGATCCGCGGTCGTGGTGCCGGTTCCCGATCCTGTCGGGCGGCTACGATCGCGAGCTCGCCGAGCTGCGCGCCTACGTGGCGTCGGCGGCGGAGGGGCAGGGGTGACGTCGCCGGGCGAGCCCGGCCCGGGCACGTTCACCTACGCCTACCCGCGGCCGGCGCTGACCGTCGACTGCGTGGTCTTCGGCCTCGACGTCGACGATCTCAAGGTCCTGCTGATCCAGCGCCGGCTCGAGCCCCACCAGCACATGTGGGCGCTGCCGGGCGGCTTCGTCCGCCTCGACGAGACCCTGCCCGACGCCGCCCGCCGCGAGCTCGCCGAGGAGAGCGGCATCACCGACGTCTACCTCGAGCAGCTCTACACCTTCGGCGCGCTCGATCGCGATCCACGCGAGCGCGTCGTCACGGTCGCGTACTACGCGCTGGCCAAGCTCAGCGATCACCGCATCCGCGCCGCCACCGACGCCGAGCGGGTCGCGTGGTTCGCCCTCGACGGCCTGCCCCGGCTGGCCTTCGATCACGCCAAGATCGTCGAGCGCGCGATCGAGCGGCTGCGCGGCAAGGTCCGCTACGCGCCGGTCGGCTTCGAGCTCTTGCCGCCGCGGTTCACGCTGACCCAGCTGCAGCGCCTCTACGAGATCATCCTGATGCAGCCGCTCGACAAGCGGAACTTCCGCAAGAAGCTCTTGTCGATGGACCTCTTGATCGAGACCGACGAGGTCGAGCAGGGCGTGCGCCACCGCGCCGCCCGCCTGTACCGGTTCGACAAGAAGAAGTACGAGAAGCTGACCCGGCAGGGCTTCAGCTTCGCGATCTGATAGCCGGGTGGCGGCCTTGCGCGGGCTGGGCCCCGGGGGGACGATCCCGGGGATGGCCAAGCGCGCGCTGATCCTCGTCGACCTCCAGAACGACTTCTGTCCCGGCGGGGCCCTCGAGGTCGCGCACGGCGACGAGGTCGTCGAGGTCGCCAACCGGGTCCAGAAGCGCTTCGAGCTGGTGGTCGCGACCCAGGACTGGCACCCCGCCGATCACGGCAGCTTCGCCGCCAACCATCCGGGCGCCGAGCCGTACCAGGTCATCGATCTGCACGGCCTGCCCCAGGTGCTGTGGCCGGTGCACTGCGTCCAGGACAGCGACGGCGCCCGCTTCCACGCCGACCTCGACACCGCGCGGATCGCCAAGGTCTTCCCCAAGGGCACCGACCCGACCGTCGACAGCTACAGCGGCTTCCACGACAACGGCCGCCGCAAGTCGACCGGCCTCGGCGAGTGGCTGCGCGCCCAGGGCGTCGACACCGTCTACGTCCTCGGCCTGGCCACCGACTACTGCGTCAAGTTCACCGCGCTCGACGCCGTCACCGACGGCTTCGCGACCTACCTGCTCGAGGACGGCTGCCGCGGCGTCGAGCTGCACGCCGGCGACAGCGAGGCGGCGATCGACGAGATGCGCGGCGCCGGCGTGACGATCCTCGACAGCGGCTCGATCGGGTCGTGACCGGGCCGCGGATCGCGCCGGCCGCCGCCGGCGACCTGGCGGCGATCGAGGCCTACACCGCGGCGCGCTCCGACACCTGCATGATCGTGCGGTCGAACCTGCGCCGGGTCGGGCTGGCGTGGACCGGCGCGCGCTACCAGGCGCAGTACGTCGTGGCGTGGCGCGACGATCGCGTCGTCGGCGTCGTCGGCCACAACCGCAACGGCGTGCTGCTGATCCAGGCCGACGAGGCGGTCGCCGAGCTGGCGGTCGCGGCGACGACGCTGAGCGGCCGGCCGGTCGGCGGCTTCCTGGGGCCGGCGGCGCAGGCCGCGGCGGCGCGGCGCGCGCTCGGGCTCGCCGACGCGCCGTGCGCGGTCGACGGCGACGAGGTCCTGATGACGCTGCCGCTGAACGCGCTGCGGGTCCCGGCGCCGCTGGCCGCCGGCGAGGTCCACGCGCGCCTGGCCCGGCCCGCCGATCGCGACGCGCTGATCGCGTGGCGCATCGCCTACGACGTCGAGGCCCTCGGCGACGCCCCCGGACCCGAGACCGAGCGCCACGCGACGCTCACGATCGACGCCTGCCTGGCCGACGACACGCTGTGGGTCCTCGAGCGCGACGGCGAGCTGGTCGCGATGACCGCGTTCAACGCGGTCATGCCCGACTGCGTCCAGGTCGGCGGCGTCTTCACGCCGCCGGCGCTGCGCGGCCGCGGCTACGCCCGCGCCGCGGTCGCCGGCTCGCTGTGCGACGCCCGCGCCGCGGGCGCGACCCGGGCGGTGCTGTTCGCCCAGGCGGTCGACGCGTGCGCGGCCTACGCCGCGATCGGGTTCACCGTCGAGGGCCGCTTCGCGATGATCCTGCTGGCGACGCCGACGCCGCCGCGGCCGGCGGCGTGACGGTCGCGGCGTGACGGTCAGGTCGTCGCGACGTCGACCAGCGTCGGCTGCAGCACCCGCAGCAGGTCGGCGGGCGCCAGCTCGACCAGGAAGCCGCGGGCGCCGCCGTTGATGTAGAGGCGGGGCAGGGCGGCGATCGTGCGCTCGGCGAAGACGGGCATGGCGCGGCGCAGGCCGAACGGCGACGTGCCGCCGACCTGGTAGCCGGAGTGCTTGTCGGCGATCTCGGGGCTGCACGGCGCGACGCTCTTGTGGCCGAGCTGGCGGGCCAGGTTCTTGGCCGAGACCTCGCGGTCGCCGTGCATGAGGATGCACAGGGGCTGGCGGCGGTCGTCCTCGAAGATCAGCGTCTTGATGACGAGGTGCTCGTCGACCCCGAGGGCCTGCGACGAGGCCCGGGTGCCGCCGCGCGGCTCCCAGTCGTACAGGTGCGGGGTGAACTCGACCCGATGCTGCCGCAGGGCGCGGATCGCCATGGTGACCGGGGGCTTGGCTGCCACGGTCGCAAGCTAGCACCACCGGCGCGATCGCACGCTATGCTTGGCGCCGATGGTCGCCCACGCCCCCAGCGAGCACGCGCACCACCACGACTTCACGGTCGGGGTGAAGCAGGGCGAGCGGCGGACCCGCTGGGTCGTGCTGCTGACCGCGATCATGATGGTGGCGGAGATCGTCGTCGGCGCGACCACCGGGTCGATGGCGCTGATGGCCGACGGCTGGCACATGGCGACCCACGCCGGCGCGCTCGGCCTGGCGCTGTTCGCGTACTGGTACGCGCGGACCCGGGCGCACAGCGAGCTGTACACGTTCGGCACCGGCAAGGTCTACGCGCTGGCCGGGTTCGCCAGCGGCCTGGTCCTCGGCGTGGTCGCGCTGTGGATGATGGGCGAGTCGATCGCGCGCCTGGTCGAGCACCCGGCGGTGGCGTTCGGCGAGGCGCTGCCGGTGGCGGTGCTGGGCCTGGCGGTGAACGTCGTGACGTTGCTGCTGCTGGGCGTGGACGGGCACGGCCACGAGCACGGGCACGGGCACGGGCACGATGATCACGACCACGATCACGGGGAGGAGGACGGGCACGGGCACGGGCACGGGCACGGGCACGGGCACGGGGAGGACGGGCACGGGCACGATGACCACGACCACGGGGAGGACGGGCACGGCGACGGCAAGGACCACAACCTGCGCGCCGCCTACCTCCACGTCGTCGCCGACGCGCTGACCAGCGTCCTGGCGATCGCGGCGCTGATCGCCGGCCGGCAGTGGGGCTGGTGGTTCCTCGATCCGGTCATGGGCATCGTCGGCGGCGTGCTGATCTCGCGCTGGTCGGTCGGGCTGTGCCGCGACGCCAGCCGGCAGCTGCTCGACGCGGTGCCGTCGCAGGCGCTGGCCCGGCGCATCGCCGGTCGCCTCGAGCACGTCGACGACGTCCGGGTCGCCGACCTGCACCTGTGGGAGATCGGCCCCGGGCGCCAGGGCTGCATCGTGTCGCTGGTGACCTCGGCGCCGCGCGACACCGACTACTACCGCGGCGTGATCCTCGGCGAGATCCAGCTGGCGCACCTCACGGTCGAGGTCCACCGTTGCCAGGACTGCAGCCCGGCGCAGGCCTCGGCCTGAGCTGCGGCGCCGGCGGTGCCGTCGGGCCCGGGCACTGCCCACGGCGGTGCGCACACCGCCGGTCGCACCGAGGTTCGCGGGCGCCACGAAGCCATGTGAATCCGGTGGTTTGAAAATGGTCAGACCAGGCACGGCGGTTGCTGTGGTGGAGCCGCGATGCGCCTCGCTGCCGGTCTGTTCCTGGTCCCCGTCGGGCTCGCGCTCGCCGCCTGCGCCGACGATCCCGCGCCGTCGCCGCCCGAGGTCGCGACCGTCGACCAGGCCGCCACCGTGTGCGCCGCCGGGGCCACCGTCGCCGGCATCGACGTCTCGTACTACCAGGGCACGATCGACTGGACCGCGGTCGCCGGTGACGGCATCGACTTCGCCTTCATCCGGGTCTCGGACGGCCTGACCTACTTCGACTCCAAGTTCGACGCCAACTGGGCCGGTGCCCGCGCCGCCGGCGTCATGCGCGGCGTCTACCAGTTCTTCCGCCCCGGCCAGGATCCCATCGCCCAGGCCGACCTGTTGCTCGAGCACATGGGCACGCTCGGCCCCGACGATCTGCCGCCGGTGATCGACGTCGAGGCCACCGACGGCCTCGCCGCCGCGGACGTCGTCGCCGGCGTCGCCGCCTGGGTCGCGCACGTCGAGGCCGCGATCGGCCGGCCGCCCATCATCTACAGCGGCAAGTACTTCTGGAACGACAACGTCCGCACCGACGCGCTCGCCGGCTACCCGCTGTGGGTCGCGCAGTACGGGCCGACGTGCCCCGATCTGCCGACGGTGTGGAGCGACTGGGCGCTGTGGCAGACCGGCTCCACCGGGCGGGTCGCCGGCATCTCGGGCAACGTCGACACCGATCTGTTCAACGGCGATCTCGCCGCGCTGCAGGCGTTCGCCGGCGTGTCGGTCGCGTGCGGCGACGCGGTGTGCAGCGCCGGCGAGACCCCCGACAGCTGCCCCGCCGACTGCCCGCCGTGCGGCGTGGTCGACGGGCTCGGCGGCGTCATCGACGACGGCGACGCCTGCTTCACCGGCGGCGGCAACCCCGACTACCTGCGCACCGAGACCGACGCCGGCTACGGCGGCTCGCTGGTGTGGACCCACGCCACCGCCGACACCGCCGAGGCCAACTACGCCCACTGGACCCTGCACCTGGCCGAGGCCGGCCACTACCGCATCGAGGTCTACACCGCCGCCGCCTACGCGCAGTCGCGCCAGGCCCGCTACACCGTCCGCCACGCCGGCGCCCAGGACGAGCAGGTACTCGATCAGGGCGCGGTCGACGGCTGGCAGAGCCTCGGCGACTTCGACCTCGCCGCCGGCGGCGATCAGTGGATCCACCTCGGCGACGACACCGGCGAGGCGCTCGCCGACAACGTCCAGCTGGTGTTCGACGCGGTCCGGCTGACCCGCCTGGATCCGCCGCCGCCCGACGACGGCGGCGGCGATGACGATCCCGACGCCGCCGCCGACCTGGGGAGCGGCTGTGCCGCCGCCGGCGGTGGCGGCGGCGCCGGCAGCCTCGGCGCCGCGGGCCTGGCGCTGCTCGGCGTGCTGCGGCGGCGCCGTCGGCGCTGAGCTCGTCGTTCGTGGACCGCCCCGCGACGCCCCCCGGGCTACCCCGGCGCGCCCCCTCGACACCTTGCGTCACGGCGAAGGCTCGCTAAGTATCGGACTGGACAATCGACTAGGAGTCCCGCCGATGCTCGCTCGCTACCCGCTCGGTCTCACCGCGCTCGCCCTCGTGCTGGCGCTGCCGCGCCTCGCCGCCGCCCAGGCCAACCCGACCTTCAACTACGGCAAGGCCGAGGAGGTCAAGGAGGTCAAGGCGGTCGACTGGACCGCGATCGCCGAGGCCGGCCTGGTGCTGACCACCGGCAACTCCAAGACCACCACCGCGACCGCCGCGGCCAAGGTCACCCGCCTCGACGCCGACAACAAGCTGTACGGCGAGGTCAACATGGCGTACGCGCGGTCGACGATCCTGATCGTCTCCGACGAGGACGCCTCGGGCACGATCGGCCCCGACGAGATCCAGGAGTCGACGGCGACCACCGCCAACGCGTGGCTCGCCAAGCTCCGCTACGATCGCTTCCTCACCGAGTTCAACTCGCTGTACGCCACCGCCGCGCTCGGCGCCGATCGCCCGGCCGGCAAGGATCTCTACGGCGGCGGCCAGGTCGGTTACAGCCGGCTGCTGTACAAGGACGGCGACAAGCACCAGCTCACCGGCGAGGTCGGCTACGACTTCAGCTACGAGGATCTGGCCGCCGGCGACCCGCTGCAGATCCACTCGGCGCGCGCCTTCGTCGGCTACAAGGGCAAGCTCACCGAGGTCACCGCCGTCGAGGCCTCGGCCGAGGTGCTGGGCAACCTCAACTCGCTCGACACCGTGCCCGAGACCTCGGGCCCGTTCGAGGACCTGCGCGTCAACGCCGGCGCCGCGATCACCACCAAGCTGACCTCGAAGATCTCGCTCAACGTGTCGCTGGGCACCAAGTTCGACAACCGCCCGGCGCCGCGCGCGGTGATCGGCGGCATCCCCTACGACGCCGGCTTCGTCCCGGTCGCCGACAAGCTCGACACGATCACCAAGGCCAGCCTGATCATCGCGCTGTTCTGAGCGGGCGTGCGCGGCCGCCGGCGTGCCGCGCCGGCCGCGCCGCGGCGTCGCCGCCAACGCGACGTTGCCGAAGGCAACGTCGGCGGCGCCTGCAACCACGCAGGATCGCGGCGCGCCGCCGGTGGCACGGCCCGTGCTCCCGTGGCGGCCGTGCCCGCAAGCCTCCCGCTTCGTCCCCTCGGCCGCACCGGCCTGCAGGTCTCGGCGCTCGGCCTCGGCGCCGGCCAGATCGGCGATCCCGCGCTCGACGAGCGCGAGGTCGCGGCGCTGGTCGACGGCGCCCTCGACCTCGGCATCAACGTCATCGACGCCGCCCGCAGCTACGGCTGCGCCGAGGAGCGCCTCGGCCGGCTGCTGCGCGGCCGCCGCGACGACGTCGTGCTGTCGACCAAGGTCGGCTACGGCATCGCCGGCGTCCCCGACTGGACCGCCGAGGCGGTGGCGCGCGGCATCGACGAGGCGCTGGTCCGGCTCGGCACCGACGTCCTCGACATCGTCCACCTGCACTCGTGCGCCGCCGACGTCCTGTCGGCCGGCGACGTCGTCGCGCCGCTCGAGGACGCGGTCCGCGCCGGCAAGGTGCGGGTCGCCGCCTACTCCGGCGACAACCGCGACCTCGACGTCGCGCTCGGCCTCGGCGTCTTCGGCGTGGTCCAGACCTCGCTGAACCTCTGCGACCAGCGCGCCGCCCGCGTCATGGATCGCGCCCGCCGCGCCGGCGTCGCGATCATCGCCAAGCGGCCGGTGGCCAACGCGCCGTGGCGGTTCGACGCCCGCCCGGTGGGCGACGAGTGCGAGCCGTACTGGCTGCGCTGGCGCGGCCTCGGCTACGACCCCGGCGACGTGCCGTGGGACGAGCTGGCGATCCGCTTCGCCGCCCACTTCCCCGGCGTCGCCACCGCGGTGGTCGGGACCCGGCGCCTGGCCCACCTGCGGCGCAACGCCGAGCACGTGGCGCGCGGGCCGCTGCCCGACGAGCGCTTCCTCCACGTCCGCGATCGCTTCAACGAGCGCGGCTACGCCTGGCCCGGTCGGGTCTGACGCCCGCCGCCCGCCGTCACCCCGTCGTCACGGTCACCGACACCACCGCCGCTCCCGAGCTTCCGAGATCTCACCCTCCCAGCGGGCCGCTGCCCTCGGTCCGGTTCTGATAGCATCGGACCCGTGGTTGGTCCCAGCGACAGCAACGATCGCATCGCCCAGGCTGCGGCCGAGGGCGGCGACCCGCTGGTGCAGATCGTCTCCTTCGACTTCGACAACAAGGTCCTCGGCCGCCACGCCCCCGACCAGGTGCGGGCCGTCATGGCCGAGCACTTCTGCTGGATCGACGTCGACATCGCCGACGAGGACGCGGCGCGCAAGGTCCTGGCCCAGATGGACCTGTGCGTGCCCGAGATCGTCGAGGACGCGCTGACCCGCGAGCCGGCGACGCAGATCGCGCGCTACGACGACTACCTGCACCTGGTGCTGTCCGGGTGCCGGATGATCGGCCACAAGTTCGATCTCGAGCGGGTCGACGTCGTCATGGGCGAGCACTTCATGCTGACCCTGCACCGCGGCCAGCCGGTGTTCCTCGAGAACGTGCGCCGCGCCTACCGCGCCGACTTCATGCGCTTCGCCCAGAGCCCGAGCTTCCTGCTCTACGAGCTGTGGGACCACCTCATCGACAACTACCTCGACATCCACAAGGCGTTCGAGGACCGGGTCGAGGAGGTCCAGGCCGCGCTGATCGGCGACGTCGACGAGTCGGTGTTCGGCGAGTCGTCGGAGCTCAGCTCCGACCTGCTGCACCTGCGCAAGGTGGTGCTGCCGGCGCGCGCGGTGCTCACCGAGCTGTCGACCCGCAAGTCGCCGTTCGTCAGCGAGGCGACCCAGCCGTTCCTCGGCAACATGGTCGGCACCGTCGAGCGGGTCCTGCAGGACGTCCTCGTCGATCGCGACATCCTGTCGAGCGCGCTCAACAACTACATGACGATGGTCAGCCACCAGACCGGCAAGGTCATGAACCGGCTGACCGTGGTCAGCGTGATCTTCCTGCCGCTGACCTTCCTGTGCGGCATCTGGGGCATGAACTTCGAGAGCATGCCGGAGCTGCACTACAAGCACGGCTACGCCCTGTTCTGGACCCTGGTGTTCGTCGTCGGCGGCGGCCTGGCCTGGCTGATGCGCCGCAACAAGCTGCTGTGAGCCGCGGCCCTGGCTAGTCGCCCTCGCTGAGCATCGCGGTCTGGTACGGCTCGTCGCCGCTGACCAGCGGCGCCAGCTCGTCGTGCTCGGCGATGAACCGGCGCAGCCGGTTGCGGTGCACGCCCAGGCCGATCGCGGTGCGCGCGAGGTCGCCGTCGGCGGCGACCAGCGCGGCGCGCACGCCGTCGAGGTCCAGCACGACCTTGAAGCGGCTGCGGCTGTGGCGAGCGGTCTCGAACATCGAGCCGGCGACGGTCGGCGTGCCCTGCAGGGCGATCAGCATGCCGGCGTCGGCGTCGAGGTGCTCGGCGCGGACCGTGCGCTTGCCGCCCTGGCGGGCCAGCGTGGTCGCGCACGCGACCTCGTGGCGCAGCTCGTCGATGTTGCCCGGCCACGGCCGCAGCAGGCACGCCTCGATCATCGTCGAGTGGATCGACAGGTCCGGCGTCAGCTCGCGGGTCCGGCTCACCACCCAGTGCGGGATCTCCTCGCAGCACGCGCGCAGCGGCGGCAGGTCGACCCGGTGCGGCAGCAGGCGCCGCCACAGGTCGTCGCGGAAGTGGCCGGCGGTGACCTGGGCGCGCAGCGGCTCGACCTGATCGGGGCCGCACACCGCGACGACGCGGGCGTCGACCGGCCAGGTGCCGGATCGCGACCGCAGCTCGCCGGTGCCGAGGATGCCGGCGACCGCGGCCTGGCCGTCGCCGTCGAGGGCGTCGAGATCGTGGATCACCAGCGTGCCGCCGTGGGCGCGCACCGCCTCGGGGGTGCGGCCGTCGTGGCCGACCCACCAGCGGATGCCGCCGGCGCCGGCGAGCGCGCCACCCTCGACCTCGACCAGCGGGCCGCCGCCGGCGGTGGCGTGGAAGACCGACACCGCGGCGTCGACGCCGGCGCCGGGCTCGGCGACCAGCAGCACCGCGTCGGTGGCGGCGGCGACCTGGCGCAGCGCCTCGTGGACCGCGGCGCGGCGCGGCCCGATCACGCCGTCGACGCCCTCGGTGACGTCGCCGTCCTCGTAGCCGCGGACGTCGGCGACCAGCACGCTGACGGTGCGGCCGGTGCGCAGCACGCACGGCGGCGTCACCGTCACCTCGTTCTCCGACACCAGCGAGCCGCCGACGTAGGTGCCGTTGCGGCTGCCCAGGTCGGTCACCGAGAACGAGGTGCCGTTCCAGCGCACCCGCGCGTGCTGGCGCGAGATGCGATCGTCGGTGGTCCGCGGCCCCAGCAGCTCGCGGCCGAGGATCAGCCCCAGCGACGGCAGCCGCAGCGGCTTGAGCGTCGGCGCCTCGCCGCTCCACACGATCACCAGCCCCGGGATCGGCGGCCCCTGTGCGCCGCCGCGGTCGCCGTCGCGACGTTCCTGACCAGCGCGCCCACCTGCGGCCATGCGGGCAGTATATGCGCCTTCTCGCCCCGCCCCCAAGCGGCGCGGGCCGGCGCGCCCCGCGCCGCCCCGGGGGCGCTCCCGGGGGCCCCGTCGGGCGCCGTGACCCGGCCTGACGGCAGGTTGTGGCAGGGCCTGGCCCGGCGGACCGCGATGTCGTAACAACGACCCATGCGCGATCTGCGGGACGTCGGCGGCACGAGCGGAGGCCTGGGCTGGTTCCTGGCCGGGATCGCGATGCTCGGCGTCGGGGTCTACCTGCTGCTCAACCAGGTGACCGTCCACGGCGGCTACTGGCGCTGGGGCGGCGGCGGCGGCCAGGGCACCAGCTTCGGCCTGTCGCTGCTGCCGCTGCTGGTCGGCGTCGGCATCCTGTTCTTCAACGGCCGGTCGCTGGCCGGCTGGCTGATCGCCGGCCTCGGCCTGCTGATCGTGATCGCGGGCATCATCGTCAACCTGCAGATCCACTTCCGCAGCGCCACGCTGTGGGACACGCTGCTGATCCTCGCGCTGATCGCCGGCGGCATCGGCACGATCGCGCGGTCGGTGCGGCCGTTCGACGGCGGCCGCGCGCGCGGCGATCGCGGCGCCGACGACCGCGACGCCGAGGCCTGAGGCGCACCGCCGAGCCGATGCCCGCAGGCGCCGTCACCTTCGACGCCGGCCAGACCCTGGTCGAGCTCGACACCGCGATGCTGGCGGCGCGGCTGGCCGAGCGCGGCCTCGACGTCGCCGCGGCGGCGCTCGACGCGGCGTGGCCGGCGGCGTGGCGCCACCACGAGGCCGAGGTCGGGCGCGGCGCGCGCCACCCGTGGCGGCAGCTGATGGCGGCGCTGCTGGCCGGCGCCGGCGTCCCGGCGGCGGCGCTCGACGCCACCGTGGCGTGGCTGTGGGACCAGCAGGCGACCCGCAACCTGTGGCGGCGCGACGTCCCCGGCATGCGCGCCCTGGTCGCCGACCTCGCCGCCGCCGGGGTGCCGCTGGCGGTGGTGTCGAACTCCGAGGGTCACCTCGCCGCGCTGCTCGCCGAGCTGGGCTGGGCCCGCTGGTTCGTCGCGATCGCCGACTCGGGCGTCCTCGGCGTCGCCAAGCCCGATCCCGGCATCTTCGCGTGGGCGGGGGCGCGCCTCGGCGTCGCCGCCGACGCCATCGTCCACGTCGGCGACTCGCGCGCCGCCGACGTCGTCGGCGCCCGCGCCGCCGGCCTGCGCGCGATCTGGTTCGGCGCCGACGCCACGCCGCTCGACGATCCCGGGGTCGTCGCGGCCCGCGACGCCGCCGCGACCCGGGCGGCCCTGGCCGCCTGGGGCCTGCCTTGCGGCGCGCCGGGGGATCCGGGAAGATGACCCGGCTCATGGTGAGGGTCCTCGCGGTCGCGACTGCCATCGTCCTCGCGGTCGCGCTGCCGGGCGCCGCGCCGACGGCGGCGGCGCAGCCGGCCGAGAGCGCCGCGCCGGCGACGCCCCGCCAGCAGGCCGCCGAGCGCGCCGCCCGGCACGTCCTCGACGGTCGCTACCAGGACGACAGCGAGCCTGCGGACGGCGGCGGCGCCGGCTCCGGCGCCGGCTCGGGCGCGCGGTCGCACCGGCCCACCCGCCCCGACCGGCCGGGCTCCGACGGGGCGCCGCGCGGCCACGTCCGCGAGGTCGAGCACCACGCGCCCGACGCGCCGCTCGGCACGCTGACCTCGTACCTGATGTGGGGCGTGCTGATCGCCGGGCTGGTGCTGCTCGCCGGGTTCATCGCCCGCGACCTGTTCAAGTACGCCGACGACCCCGGCCCGGTCACCGCCGACGGCGCGGTCGTGGTCGAGGCGCCGCGCGCCGAGCTGGCCCGGCCGCTGGGCGACGCCGACGAGCTGGCCGCGCAGGGCCGGTTCGCGGAGGCGATCCACACGCTGCTCCTGCGCACGTTCCAGGAGCTGGCGCGGACCTCGGCGGTGCGGATCACGCCGTCGTTGACCAGCCGCGAGATCCTGGCCCGCATCCCGCTGCTCGGCGACGCCCGCGACGCCCTCGCCGATCTGGTGGCGGTCGTCGAGCTGACCTGGTTCGGCGACGACGTGCCGGGCGCCGCCGACTGGGACCGCTGCCGCGGCCAGTTCCACCGGTTCGCGTCGGCGTACCGGGCCGCGCCGGCGGGGAGCGCGGCGTGAGCGAGGTCGTCGCCGACGCCCGCGCCCGGTCGCCGTTCACCCGGCGCATGCTGTTCATCCTGATCGGCATCGGCGTCGCGTCGTTGATCGCGGCGCTGGCGCTGGCGGTGTTCGCCGACGATCTGTCCGAGGAGCCGACCGCCGGCGCCAACGGCTACTCGACCTCGGCGATCGGCCACGCCGCGCTGGCCGAGATCCTCGAGGAGCTCGACGTCCCGGTGATCCGCAGCCGCACCGACTCGGCGGCGCGCGCCCACAACGGCGTGCTGGTGATCGCCGAGCCGGCGATCGCCGACGACGACGTCGACGCCCAGCACAAGCTGCGCGCGATGGTCGAGGGTGCGCGCCGGGTCCTGCTGGTGCTGCCGCGCTGGTGGGGCAGCCGCGACGACGAGCGGCCGCGCTGGATCTCGGGGCGCAACCCGCTGGCCCGTGACGAGGTCGCGGCGGTGCTGGCCGCGCTCGACCTCGACGCCGAGCTGACGACCGTGACCGACCCGCTCGACAGCTACGACCCCGATCTGCCGGTGCCGGCGCTGGCCACCGCGCAGCTGGTCGGCGGCGATCTCGACCTCGAGCCCGACGTCGCCACCGAGGAGGGCCTGGTCCTGCTCGGCCACACCTGGTTCGACGCCGACACCGAGCTGTGGGTGCTCGCCGACCCGACGCCGATCCAGAACGCCGGGCTGCGCCGCCCGGCCAACGTCCAGTTCGCGGTCGCGCTGCTCGACCAGCTGCGCGAGGGCGGGCCGGTGGTCTTCGACGAGGTCCTGCACGGCTTCGAGGAGCAGCCGAGCCTGTGGAAGGCGCTGTTCCGGTTCCCGCTGGTGCTCGCGACCCTGACCGCGCTGCTGTCGGCGGTGCTGCTGCTGTGGGCCGCGGTCGGCCGGTTCGGGCCCGCGCACGCCGCGGCGCCGGCGGTGCCGTCGGGCAAGGACTTCCTGATCCGCCACACCGCCGCGCTGCTGCACGGCGGCGGCCACGACGGCCACGCCCTGCGCCGCTACCTGGCCACCACGATCCAGGCGGTCGCGGTCAAGCTGCACGCGCCCCGCGACCTCGGCCCCACCAACCTGCGCCACTGGCTGGAGCGGGTCCGGGCGTCGCGCCACGTCACCATCACGCTGCCGGACCTCGAGCGCGAGGTCGCGGAGGTCGCGGCCACGCCGCGGCCGCCGCCGCGCCGGCTCGTCGAGCTCGCCGCCCGCATCCATCGCTGGCGCACGGAGATGACCCATGGATCTGACCACCGTCCGTAACGTCGTCGGCGCCCTGCGCGAGCAGGTCCACCGGGTCGTCGTCGGCCAGGATCACGCGATCGATCTGCTGATGACGGCGCTCTTGTGCGAGGGCCACGTCCTGTTCGAGGGCGTGCCCGGCGTCGCCAAGACCCTGCTGGTGCGCACGTTCGCCACCGGCCTGTCGCTGCAGTTCGGGCGCGTCCAGTTCACGCCCGACCTGATGCCCGGCGACGTCCTCGGCACCAACCTGTTCAACTTCCAGACCAACAGCTTCACGCTGACCAAGGGCCCGATCTTCACCGAGCTGCTGCTCGCCGACGAGATCAACCGGACCCCGCCCAAGACCCAGGCCGCGCTGCTGCAGGCGATGCAGGAGCGCACGGTCACGATCGACGGCGTCACCCACGACCTGGGCTCGGGGTTCATGGTCATCGCGACCCAGAACCCGATCGAGCAGGAGGGCACCTATCCGCTGCCCGAGGCCCAGCTCGATCGCTTCCTGTTCAAGGTCGTGATCGGCTACCCCGACCGCGACCAGGAGCGCGCGATCGTCCAGCGCCACGGCCAGCGCTCGGCGATGCCGCGGCTCGACGAGTTCGGCCTGCAGCCGGTCGCCGACCTCGGCCTGCTGGTCGCGATGCGCCGCTACATCGAGACGATCCGCATCTCCGACGCGATCATCGACTACGTCGTCGACGTCATCCGCGCCACCCGCGAGCGCCCGCAGCTGGTCTTCGGCGCGTCGCCGCGCGCGGCGGCGATGCTGACGCTGGCGTGCCGGGCCTACGCCGCGATGCAGGGCCGCGACTTCGTCATCCCCGACGACGTCAAGGCGCTGGCGGTGCCGGCGCTGCGCCACCGCGTCGTCCTGGCGCCGGGCGCCGAGATCGAGGGCCTCACCGGCGAGGCCGTGATCCAGCAGCTCCTCGAGCAGGTGCCCGCGCCGCGCTGACGTCCCGAGCCCCCCAATGCGTCCCACCCTCCGCGCCCTGCTCCTGTTCGCCGGCGGCATCCCCGCCGCGCTGGTGGCCGTCCTGGTCCACCCGCGGCTGTGGACGGTGTGGCTGGCGTACCTGGCGGCGGTCGTGGTGATCGGCGGGCTCGACGCGCTGCTGGCGCTGCCGCGGCGCCGGCTCGCCTTCGAGGTCGAGGCCCCGGCCCAGATCTTCATCGGCGATCGCGGCGTCCTGCGGGTGACGCTGCGCGGCCGCGGCTGGAAGCGGCCGGCCCGGGTCGGCCTGCTCGCCGAGCTCGACGACGACCTCGAGCCGCAGCCGCTGGCCGAGGTCACGCTGATGCCGGTGCCCGAGGCCCGCCACGCCGAGGTCGTGGTCGAGCTGCCGCTGGTGCCGCGGCGCCGCGGCAACCTCGAGGTGGTCGCGCTGCACCTCAAGTGGACCGGGCCGATGGGCCTGATGGAGCGGCGCACGATCCACGTCGTCGGCGCCCGGGTCGCGGTCGTGCCCAACGTCGGCGCGGTGCGCGCGGTCGCGGCGCGGATGTTCTCGAGCCGCGAGTTCCTCGCCGGCCTCAAGGTCGAGCGCTACATCGGCGACGGCAGCGAGTTCGAGTCGCTGCGCGAGTACGTGCCCGGCCTCGACCACCGCGCGATCGACTGGAAGGCGTCGGCGCGCCACATCAAGCTGCTGTGCCAGGAGTTCCGCGCCGAGCGCAACCACCAGGTCGTCATGGCGATCGACGCCGGCCACCTGATGAGCGAGCCGCTCGACGGCATCCCGCGCCTCGATCACGCGATCAACGCCGGCCTCTTGCTGAGCTGGTTCTGCCTGCGCACCGGCGACCGGGTCGGGCTGGTCGGCTTCGACGACCAGATCCGGACCTGGGCCGACCCGCTGGGCGGCGTCCACAACTTCGCCCGGCTCCAGCACCTCACCGCCGACCTGGCGTACCGCCGGGTCGAGACCAACTTCACGCTGGCGCTGGCCGAGATCACGACCCGGCTGCGCCGTCGCTCGCTGATCGTCCTGATCACCGACTTCCTCGACACGATCACCGCCGAGCTGATGGTCGAGAACGTGCTGCGGCTGTCGCGCCGCCACCTGGTGCTGTTCGTGGCGCTGCGCGACCCCGGCCTCGAGCGCCGCGCCCTCGCGGTGCCCCGCTCGGTCACGACGCTGCACGAGGCGGTGGTCGCCAACGACTTCGCGCGCGAGCGCCAGATCGTGATCGAGCGGCTGCGCCTGGCCGGCGTCCACTGCATCGACACCGAGCCGGCGCGGTTCTCGATGAACCTCTTGAACCGCTACCTCGACATCAAGCGGAGGGAGCTGATCTGATGGTGGGCACGACCGCCAAGCAGCGCCCGGCGCCGATGCCGGCCGGCGCCGGCGTCAGCGCGGAGCGCACGCTGCGCTCGGTCGAGTTCCGGCGCGAGCGCGAGGGCACCTGGCGGGAGCTCGAGCAGCTGATCGCGCTGGTCCGCAAGGACGGCATCCGCGATCTGACCGCCGAGCAGCTGGCCCGGCTGCCCCACCTGTACCGCGCGACGCTGTCGTCGCTGAGCGTCGCCCGCTCGATCTCGCTGGATCGCGCCCTGACCGACTACCTCGAGTCGCTGTGCGGCCGCGCCTACTTCTGCGTCTACGGCGCCCGCGACCCGACCCGCGGCGTGATCGCCGAGTACCTCACCTGGCGTCTGCCCGCGGCGATCCGGTCGATCCGGTGGCAGCTGGCGCTGGCGGCGCTGTTCCTGGTCCTGGGCGCGATGACCGCGTTCTTCATGGTCCGCCACAACTCGGAGGCCTACTACACCTTCGTCCAGGCCGACTACGCGTCGGGGCGGACCCCGGCGAGCACGACCGCGGAGCTGCGCGCGGGCCTGTATGACGACACCAGCGTGTCGGCGTTCCTGGCCACGTTCGCCGCCGAGCTGTTCTCGCACAACGCGCGGATCGGCCTGCTGGCGTTCGCGCTCGGCGTCGTCGTGATCCCGACGCTGCTGCTGATGTTCACCAACGGGCTGATCCTGGGCGCGTTCGCCGCGCTCTACGACAGCCGCGGCCTGTCGTGGGATCTGTGGGGGTGGCTGTTGCCCCACGGCGTCACCGAGCTGTCGGCGGTGGTGCTGTGCGGCGCCGCCGGGCTGGTGATCGGGCAGTCGTGGATCTTCCCGGGCGCGCGGCCGCGCCTCGACAACCTGCGCGAGCGCGGCCGGCTCGCCGGCCTGGCCGCGCTCGGCGCGGTGCTGATGTTCTTCGTCGCCGGCCTGATCGAGGGCATCTTCCGGCAGACCGTCACCAACATCGAGCTGCGCTACGCGGTCGCGGTCGCGACCGCCGGCTTCTGGATCTGGTACTTCGGCTTCTGCGGCCGCGGCCGCGAGCGGCTCGAGCGCCGCCTGGCGGAGGGGCGGCGATGAGCTCGCCGGCGACCCAGTACCTGCAGCGGGTGGCCGACCGCCGGGCCCGCGAGATCGTCACGCCCGAGGGCGTGCCGATCCGGTTCACGCTGGCCGGCCCCGGCGATCGCGCCGGCGCGTTCATGCTCGACGTCCTGATCCAGGCCGCGATGATCGTCGTCCTGGTGCTGGTCGCGGACCTCCTGATCGGCAGCGCCGGCGAGGACTCGTGGGCGGCGTCGCTGTTCATCGTCGCGGCGTTCGTGCTGCGGACGTTCTACTTCGTCTTCTTCGAGACCCGCTGGCAGGGCGCGACGCCGGGCAAGCGCATCGTCGGGATCCGCGTGATCGACGGCCGCGGCGGCCAGCTCGAGCCGGGCTCGATCCTGGCCCGCAACCTGGTCCGCGAGGTCGAGGTCTGGCTGCCGCTGACGCTGCTGGTCGCGGGCGCGCAGGTGTGGCCGGGCGCGCCCGGGTGGGCGCGCCTGCTGGCCGCGGCGTGGGTGCTGGTGCTGCTGCTGATGCCGATGTTCAACAAGGATCACCTGCGGGTCGGCGACATGATCGGCGGCACGATGGTGGTGATGCAGCCCAAGACGGTGCTGGCGCCCGACCTCGCCGACGCCGCCACCCACGCGCCGCAGCTGCCGGCGTGGGGCGGCAAGCCGGCGACCGCGGCGCCGCGGTTCCCGTTCACGACCGCGCACCTCGACGTCTACGGCATCTACGAGCTGCAGGTGCTCGAGGGCGTGCTACGCACCGAGGCGGTCACGGTCGCCCACGCCGAGGCGGTCGCGGCGGTGGCCGAGAAGATCCACGCCAAGATCGACTACGACCAGCTGGTGCCGACCCACGAGCAGGAGCGGTTCCTGCGCGACTTCTACACCGCGCTGCGCGCCCACCTCGAGAAGAAGATGCTGTTCGGGCAGCGCCGCGAGGACAAGTACTCGAAGAAGTAGCGGCGCGGCCGGGCTACGAGAAGACCGACGCCAGCTCCTCCGCGCTGGTGCCTTCCTTGTCGCGGCGCAGGTAGAAGTAGGCGGTGGCGCCGAAGACGGCGCGGAGCGCGGCGAACACGATCCACAGCGCGAACTGGACGATCACGAAGATCGGCAGCCGGTCCAGCGACTCGGTGGCGAAGTCACCGTCGCCGAAGTGGGGCAGCAGGATCGCGAACGAGCCGATGTAGACCGCGAAGTGGACGCCCCACATCAGGACGACCAGCGCGGCGCAGCGCAGGCGTCGCGCGGCGGTCAGCGTCCCCGAGCGGTCGAAGGCACCGAAGATGCCGGGCCGCTCGATGACCGAGGCCGGGATGATCACGAACCAGCGCGCGTACAGGGTCACGAGCAGCACGATCCAGCCGATGATCATGATCCACACGAACGCCGGGCTGTTGGACGCGCCGGCGGGCGCGAGCATCGCGATCATCGTCGCCACCACGACCAGCCCGATCAGCAGCATGATCAGCAGCGCCGGCACGAAGCGCTTGACGCCGGTCGCGATGCAGTCGCCGACCGACGCGTGCTGGCCGCCGAGCTCGGCGACGACGCCGTAGGTCAGCATCGCGGCGAGCGGCATCTCGAGCACGCCGAGCAGGACGACGCCCCAGGTGTTGAACGACTGCATGCGCTCGAGCGTCTCGAGCGGATCGTCGCCGCTCTGGCCGAGCGTGATCGCCGCCCAGGCGATCAGCGGCGCGTACACGAGCACGGTCATCAACAGGAACGCGGGCAGGTTCTTGAAGAACACCCGGAACCCGGTCCCGAGCACGTTGCCGACCGACATCGCTTCCATGACACGTCCTCTCGGGGCTCAGGATGCCGGACGGTGGCGGCCGCGGGCAAGCCCGGACGTCGGCCGCCAGACCTCCAGGTCGCCGTCGTAGCCGCCGAGATCGACGATGTGGTGGACGTCCCGGTAAAGACCGGCACGGATCGCCGCGTCGTGGGTGCGTCGTACCGCCGGGGTGATCCACACCAGGCGGCCGTCCGGCGCCAGCAGCCGGGCCGCGCGGGTCACGAACTGCTCGAGCAGCGCGGCGGCGTCGCCGCGGATGCGCCGGCCCAGCGGCGGGTTGGTGATGATCAGCGTGACCCCGCCCGGATCGTGGGCGAGGGCGTCGGCGCGGATCAGCTCGGCGCGATCGGCGAGGCCGGCGGCGGCGAGGTTGGCGCGGGCGGCGGCGAGGGCGCGATCGTCGAGGTCGCTGCCGACCAGGCGCCGCCACGGGCCCAGGCGCGCCCGCTCGATCAGCTCGGCGCCCGAGCCGCAGAACGGATCCCAGACCACGTCGTCGGCGCGGGCGCCGGCGAGCCGGGCCAGCGCCGCCGCCACCGTCGGGTGCGACGACGCCGGGACGTCGGCGACCCGCCACGCGAAGCGCGGATCGTCGAGCTTGTGGGGCCGCAGCTCGACGGTCGTGCGCGCGGCGTCGACGACGACGTCCCAGGTCGTGGCCTTGGGATCGTTGATCAGCTCGGGCGCGGCGGCGCGCACCGCCTGGGCGGCCCGCCACACCACGGCGCGGCGGTGGCCGGCGCCGCCGAGGGCCAGGCGCCAGCGCACCGGGCCGTCGGTGAGCGCGGTCAACAAGGCGCGGGTCGGCGGCGCCGCGAGGGTCGCGGCGAGGCGCGCGGGCAGGGTGGCGTCGGCGTCGCCGGCGGCGCCGGTGCCCTTGGCGTCGGCGGCGAGCGGCAGCTCGATGCCCACCGTCAGCCACAGGCGCGCGCGCGGTCAGCGCCGCGAGCGGCGCGCCGCCGCCCAGCCGGACCGCGCCGGGCGCCACCGCGGCCACCGCGAGCCTGGCGGCGGCGAGCTCGTCGCCGAGCAGGCCCTCGAGGCCGCGGCGGCACCGGGCCACCACGGTGGCGGCCTCCGGCACCGCGACGTCAGCGCGGATCGTCGACGGCACGTCGCGGCCGGCGTCGCGCTCGGCCATGAGGACGGCGCGGTCGCGGCGGCGCGCCAGCTCGCGATCGATGATCGCGCCGCCGGGGTCGCCGCTGGCGGCCGCCCGCGCCGAGGCGTCGAGGGCGCGCGCGGGCGTCATCGCCGCCGACCTTGCCGAGCGCCTCGACGAGGGCGCGGCGCTGGTCGGCGGGCAGGCCGCCTCGGTCCCACAGCGCGCACAGCGCGTCGCGGGCGTCGTCGCCGCCGAGCTTGCCGAGCGCGACGATCGCGGCGCGACGCGCCCGCGGCGGCGTGCCGTCGGCGGCCAGCACCGCGCGCACCGTCGCCGCCGCCTCGCGCGCCGGCGCCGCGGGCGCGTCGCCGCCGGCGCGGGCGAGCTGGCCGAGCGCCGCGACCAGCCGGGCCGCGGCGCCGCCGTCGTCGCCGCAGGCCAGCGCGGCGTCGAGGCCGGCGCGGGACGCCGCCACCGCGGCCACCGCCTCGGCGCGCAGCAGCGCCCGCGCCGCTCGCAGCGCCAGCGCCTCGTCGCGGTCGCCGGTGAGCGCGGCCAGCGCCACCACCGTCGCCAGATCGCGCCGCCCCGGGGTGTAGCCGGCCGCCTGCAGCGCGGCGACGATGCGGTCGCGGTCGACGGGATCGAGACGGGGAGGGACGGCGGGCACGTCGCCGCGTAGGATACAGCCGTGACGCCGGGCCGTACCCTCCGCGGGCTGCTCGTCGCCGTCGCGATCGCCGTCGGGATCGTCGGTGGCGCCGGCGCGGCGGCCGCGCGCACCCTCACCGGCACGGTCTTTGCGGACGCCGACGGCGACGGCGTCCTCGACGCCGGCGAGCGCGGCGTCGCCACGGTGGTGGCGTGGGAGGGCGGCGGGTTCGTGCGCAGCGACGACCGCGGCGCGGTCACGCTGACCATCCCCGACGACGCCGGTCTGGTGTGGGCCCGGGTCCCGGCCGGCTACCGGCCCGGCCCGGCGTGGCGGGCGGTCCCGGCCGGCGCCGACGACGTCGAGCTCGACCTGCCGCTGACGCCGGCGCCGCGCGCCGCCGGCCCGCTCACCTTCGTCGTCGCCGCCGACACCCACCTGCACGCCGACCAGCGCCCGTACGGCGTCGACGAGCTGCGCGCCGCGATCGTCGACGCCACCGCGCTGGCGCCGACGCCCCGGTTCTTCACGATCCTCGGCGACGTCAGCCACGCCAACGCGCCCGAGGAGCTGGCCCAGGTCGACGCCGCGATGGCCGACCTCGACGTGCCGTGGGTGCCGGTCGCCGGCAACCACGACTGGTACGACGGCGGCGAGGCCTGGCGCGCCCACTTCGGCCCCGCCGGCTACAGCTTCGACGTCGACGACGTCCACGTCGTGGTGATCGACACCAACCTGCCCGAGGACGACCTGATCGCGTTCCTCGATCACGACCTGGCGTACGTCGATCCGGGGGCGACGATCGTCGCGCTCGGCCACGCACCCCAGAGTGCGCGCGTGATCGCGTCGATGGAGGCGCGCGGCGTCGACCTGTACCTGGCCGGCCACTGGCACGCCAGCCGGGTCGTCGACCACGGCGCGCTGGTCGAGCTCGACACCGAGCCGTTCTTGATGGGCGGCATGGACGGCACGCCGGCCGGCTACCGGGTGATCACGATCGCCGGCGCCACGATCGAGGTCGATCACCACGCGGTGGTGCGCGCGCCGCAGCTGGCGCTGGTCGCGCCGCTGCCCGGCCGCTGCGCCCGGCCCGGCGAGCCGCTGGTGGTCGCCGCCGAGGTCGACGCCCGGCCGCTGACGGTCACCGCGCGGATCGCCGACCGGGCGCTGCCGCTGCGGGCGGCGGGCGGCTGGGACCACGTCGGCGCGGTGCCGGCGGTCGCGCCGGGGACCTGGGCGGTCCGGCTCGAGGCGCGCGCGCGGCGGCGGCGCGCGCCGGTCGTCCGCGACGCGGTGATCGACGTCTGCGACGCGACGACCGCGGCCCCGGCGGTGACCATCGGCAGCTGGCCCCAGCTCGGCGGCGGCGCGGCGCGGCGCGGCGCCCAGGCCGGGCGCGATCGCGCCGCCGGTGGTCGAGCGCTGGGCGACCCCGGTGGGCGGCCCGGTCAGCGGCGTCGTGGTCGGCGGCGGCCTCGTGCTGGTCACCGTCGACGATCTCGGGCGCGGCGACGGCGGCGGCGTGGTCGCGCTCGACGCCGGCGACGGCCGCGAGCGCTGGCGCTGGACCTCGCCGGTGCCGGTGCGCGCGGCGGTCGCCTACGCCGACGCGCCCGGCGGCGCCCTGGTGGTCGCGGCGCAGAGCGACGGCACCGTGGTCGCGCTGGGCGCCGCCGACGCGCGCGCCGCGGTGGCGGCGCGCGCTGTCGGCGGGCCTCGATCCGACGGTGGCGACGGTGTGGGCGTCGCCGGTGATCGACGGCGACACGGTGTGGGCCGGCGGCCAGCGCCGGTTCGCCGCGCTGGCGCTGGTCGACGGCGCGCCGCGGTGGAGCCTCGACCCGGTGCCCGACGGCGCGTGGCACGCGACGCTGTCGTCGCCGGCGGTGGCCGGCGACCTGGTGGTCGCGACCTTCGAGCGCGGCCGCGGCGGCCTGCAGGCGTGGTCCCGCGCCGGCGCGCCGCGCTGGCGGGTCGCGCCCGAGGCGGTCATCGCGACCAGCGCCGCGCCCGTGCTCGACGGCGCGACCGTCTACGTCGCCACCGGCATGGGCGACGCGGTCGCGATCGACGCGACCACCGGCGCGGTGCGCTGGACCAAGCCGCTGACCGACGACCACCACGAGTGGGCCTACGCGATCCTCGGCACCCCGGCGCTGGCCCAGCTGTCCGACGACCGGACGTTCCTGATCGTCCCGACGATGCACGATCACCTGTGGGCGCTCGACGCCGCCTCCGGCGACGCCCGGTGGAGCTGGACCGCGCCCGAGGCCGCGATCTACCCGACCCACTACCGCGGCCGCGCCCGCGCCGTCGCCGCCGCGCCGGTGGTCACCGGCGCGATCGTGTGGGCCGCGGCCACCGACGGCACGGTGGTCGCGCTCGACGCCGCGACCGGCGCCGAGCTGCACCGCCTCGAGGTCGGCGCCCCGGTGCTGGCCGGGCTCGCCGCCGCCGGCGACCTGCTCGTCGTCGGCGGCTGGGACGGCACGGTCCACGCCTTCGCGTCCGGCACCCCGATCGTCCACGCCGGCGCGCCGCGCCTGGTGGCGCCGCCGGGCGGCGGCCGGCGGACCCGGTGGTCGAGCTGGCGGCGGCGGCGCTGATCCTGGTCCGCCTGGCGCAGCGCGCGCTGGCGGCGGCGCGGCGGTGACGGCGGCGGTGAGGACGGCGGCGACGGTGGTGGACGTCGTGTCGTTGCGGGCTCCGGAGGCTCGGAGAGGAGGGCGGCGGGGAGGGCGGGACGGCGTACGGCGCGGTCGGCCCAGGGGGTGCGGCTGTCCGCGGCTGGCGGCGCGTGGGTGCGTGGGCGCGTGCCGCGTGCCGGCGGTCCATCGCCGTGGTCCGTGTGGGCTGCGCGGGGCCGGCCGCGCGGCTGCCGAGCTGGCACTGCCGGTCGCTGGCTCCCCGATGGGCGCCGGTGCTCGCGCCACCGCGGGCGCCAGGCACCACCACCGGCGCCGGGCCCGAAGACGGGGGCCCGGCGCCTCGGCGCGGGGCGCGAGCGTGGGCGACGGCGGCGGCGGCGGCCGGGCGTTCATGTAGATGACACCTCGCGCGTCGCACGTTCGATGAGCTCCGCGAGCGACAGGTTCGTGTGGCCCACGTGGGCCGCGTGGTCCACGTGCGTCACCTGGCCCACGTGGGTGATGGCTGCGGACACCGGCCGCTGCCTTCCCGGCGCCGACCCGTACGGCCGCCCGTCGCCGTGCGTGAACACGATCTCTCCCGAGGCCGCGCGCGCGATCCGCAGCCGGTCCACGTGGACCGCGTCGTGGTGCCCGCCGCACAGACAGATCAGGTTGTCCATGGTGTGCCGCCCGCCCTGCGCGCGCGGCCGCACGTGGTGCACCTCGATCCAGCGTGCCGACCGACAGCCCGGTACCCGGCACCGACCGTGATCGCGCGCGATCACCGCCGCGCGCACCCGCGGCGGGATCGTCGCTGTCGCCTTCTCTATGGCCGTCTCATCGACCCGGCCGATCACGCGGGCGTCGCATCGCGCCCGCGCCGTGACGCGCGCCGGGACCTCGACCGCGCGACCGCCGCCGTCCTGGGTCGTGCGCTCGCACGAGGGGCAGACCATCAGCGCGATCTGGTACGCGGCGCGCCCGCCGGCGCGCGCACCGTCGCCGGCACCGGCGAGCCGGTCGAGGCACAGCGTGCGCAGGACCTCGTCGTCCGACACCGGTTCGCCGCGCTCGAGCTCCAGCGCGAGCCGGGCGTCGCGCCACACCGCGAAGGTCTCGGCCGAGAGCTCCATGACCAGCGTCTTGCGCACGTCCTCGGGGTCCACCGGGTCGCCGGGCAAGTCACCCGGGGTGCGCCCGGCGACCATGGCCTCGATCTCGTGCACGGTCTTGCCCGCGACCGCGTCGAGCCATGCGCGCTCGGTGTCCTGCCGGCACACGCGGGACAGCTCGCGCACCGCCGAGTACGAGTGGTCGCCGCGGGCCAGCGCGGCCGCGGTTGCCGGCAGGACCTGCAGCGCGTTCGCGACCCGCAGCCGCTCGCGCGCCGCGCGCGGCCCGTAGCCGAGCGTGCGCTCCAGGTACTCGAGCAGCGACGCGTAGCCGAAGCGTCGGTGCAGCTCGACCTGCTGCGCGAGCACCAGCCAGCGCGCCTCCTCGGCGTCGAGCGCGGCGCGGCGCCGGGCGATGCCGCGTAGCTGGCGATCGAGCTGTCGCCAGTCCGGGGCCGGCGTGGCTCCACGTCCCACGGCAGCCCCGGCGCCGGCAAGTCCGGCCGCCGCCCCAACACCACGCTCGTCGTCGCGATCGAACATCTCCACACCTCCCTGCGCACGCGCGCATTCCTTCTCTACCACGGGGTTTTCGGACCTCGTCTTCACCCCGCTGCGCCGCGAAGGCGAGGTGGTTCCTTCGAATCGACCCTATGCATGGCTTCGCGGCACCTCGGTGCGCTGTGCGCGTCTGGTGGACGATCGTCGTCGGGGTCGCGCCCGGGCGCCGACGACAGCCGCTGGACGCGTCAAGCGAAAACGACATTTTCTTCGCGGGCGCTTGTCGATTCTGTCCGGTGTCCGGACAGTCCGCCAACGCCCGCGCCCCGCGCCGAGGCGCCGGGCCCCCGTCTTCGGGCCCGGCGCCGGTGGTGGTGCCCGGCGCCCACGGTGGCGCGAGCACCGGCGCTCATCGGGGAGCCAGCCGGCCGCAGCGCCGAGGCTGCGATGCGCGTAGACCGGCGGTCCCGTTGCCGTCGCCCGGTCGCCCGGTCGCCCGGTCGCCCCGTCGCAGCGTCGCCCCGCCGAGCGGCCCGGCGTCCGCGCCCCCGACGTCCACCGCGGACCGCGCGTCGCCGGATCGTCCCCCTCCGGCTCTCGGGAGCCTCGGGGAGCCGCGCGTGCCACGCCTGCCGCGGACCCTGCCGGCCGTGACAGCGGGGCGACGCCCGCGCCCCCAGCACGCCGCCACTCGCCACTCGCCGCTCGCCGCGCGCCGCTACTCGACCCGGGTCGTCACGAACGTCCCGAACCGGACCGTCAGCGACACCTGGTGCGGCGCGCCGTCGGGATCGACCGAGAACGTACCGGTGAGGTCGAGCTCGCCGTGGGTGCCGGCGATGCCGTAGACGCGGCGGCCGTCGGCGTCGGGCTGCCGGGTGAACGTGAACCGCCCCGGGGTCAGGCGCAGGCCGCCGTCGGTGACGACCTCGGCGGCGACCAGCGGGCGCGACGCCCCGATCTCGAGGTCGGCGAGCCGCGGCGCGTAGGCGAAGAACTCGGCGACCGCCTGGGGCGCGATCACGGCGTCGGCGCCGACGTCGACCGCGAGGTCGCCGGTGACGACCTCGGCGCCGCGGCGGGTGACGTGGATCGTCGGCGCGTCCCCGACCGTGACGTCGAGGGTGTCGGGGGCGGCGCGGTAGGTCAGGACCACCCGCTGTGGCAGCTCGAAGACCGCCTGGCCGCGCACGATGCGGGCGCCGTCGGGCGCGGTCGACAGCCGCGCCCGCTCGCCGCCGATCACCTGGTCGCGGAACGACACGTCGTACCGCGCCTCGACCACCTTCGTGCCCTCGACCTCGAGCGCGGGCAGCCCGGCGTAGCGATCGACCGGGTGCTCGGCGGCCTCGACCGCGGCGAGCAGGTCGGCGCGCGCGTGCACGACGCCGCGCACGATCACCACCGGCGGCGCGGCGAGCGCGCCGACGTCGACCAGCGGATCGTGATCGACCAGCAGCAGATCGGCGCGGGCGCCGGCGGCGATGACGCCGAACGCGGCGGGCGTGCCCTGCAGCTCGGCGGCCGCGGCGGTGGCGGCGTGCAGCGCCTGCGCCGGGGTCAGGCCGGCGTCGACCAGCAGCGCCAGCTCGTCGTGGACCGCGAAGCCGGGGATGACGTACGGGTTGCCGGTGTCGGTGCCGAGCGCCAGGTGGGCGCCGGCCTTCGCCAGGTCGGCGACCAGCTGGCGGCGCACGACGTTGCCGGCGCGCGCCGCCGCGAAGGTCTCGGCGGTCCAGGCCTGGAGCCGGAAGTCGTTGCGCGGCTCCCAGGCGTTGCGGACGAACGACGACACGTGCTCGAGCCCGCGGGTGCCGGCGAGCGACGCCGGATCGTCGAGGTGGGCGAGGTGATCGGTGACGACCAGCGTCGGCACGTTCCAGACCCCGGCGGCGACGGTGGCGGCGACGTCGTCGGGGCCGACGTGGCGGTCGCCGGAGAACGGCACGTAGCCGGTCAGGTGCTCGATGCTGCGCTGGCCGGCGGCGAGGACGCCGGCGAGGCCGACCGCGCGCGGCACGTGGCCGCCGACCGGCAGGTGCCGGGCCCGGGCCTCGTCGACGATCGCGGCGTAGACCTCGGCGGACAGGCCGTCGTAGACCTTGATCCAGTCGTAGCCGGCGTCGGCCTGGGCGTCGACCTCGGCGCGCGCCGCCGCGGGGGTCGTGACCACCGCGCTGCCCGGCCAGGTCGGCGGATCGCCGTCGAAGATCGGGCCCGCGGTGATCAGCGTCGGGCCGGCGAGCGAGCCGGCGGCGATCCGCGCACGCCAGTCGAGCTGGCGCGGCGAGCCGAACATGTCGCGTACGGTGGTGACCCCCTCGAGCAGGAGCAGGCCGAGGTCGCCCTCGCCCCACAGGTGGACGTGCATGTCGGCGAGGCCCGGCACCAGCCACTTGCCGTGGCCGTCGACCACCGTCGCCGCGGCGGTGTCGACGTCGGCAGCCGGCGCGATCGCGGCGATCGAGCCGTCGTGGATCAGCACGGTCGGGGTGCCGGGCAGCGCGCCGTCGCGATCCATCGGCACGACGGTGGCGCCGACGATCGCGACGTCGCCGGCGACGGCGCGGTGGGCCGGCGTCGCGGCGGGCGCGGCGTGGTCGCCGCCGCGGCGGCAGCCGGCGCCGGTGAGGCCGGTCGCGATCAGCGCCGCGACGACGGCGGCGCCGCGCCGGCGCGGCGCGCCGGGGAGGGCAGGGCGGTGAGGACGATGGGAAGCTCGCACCGCGGCAACGCTAGCAGGCCGCCGGCGCCGGCGCCGCGACCTGCCGGCCGTTGCCGGTCGCGGTCACGCCCCCAGCGGCCACGCGGTCCGGACCATGTCGGGCGCGACCGCGTTGATGCCGGCGCGCAGCCGCGCGATCGAGGGCCGCTGGTCGGCGCGTCGCGCCAGCGCCGCGGTCAAGAGCTCCGCCACCGGCGTCGGACCCAGGGTCTCCTGGGCCAGCAGCGCGGCGCCGCCACCGACGTGGGTGGCGAGGACGTGCTTGAGGGTGTCGCCGGCGACCAGGACCTGGCCGGTGAGGATCTCGAAGGTCAGGCAGGCGAACGCGTAGACGTCGGCGGCGAACGGCTCGGCGCCGTTGCGGCCGCTCCACACCTCGGGCGCGCCGTAGTGCGGGCTGCCGCAGCCGGGGCGGACCCGGCGCCCGGCCAGGCCGAAGTCGACCAGCACCGGGGCCAGGGCGCCGGTGTCCTCGCCGCGGAGGATCACGTTGGCGGGCTTGAGGTCGAGGTGGGCGACCCGCGCCGCGTGCATGGTCTCGAGGCCGCCGGCGATGCCGTCGATCAGGCGCAGCGCGCCGCGCATGTCGAGGCCGCCGACCTCGAGGACCTGCTCGAGGGTGCGGCCGGGCACCAGCTCCATCACCAGGATCGGCTTGGGCTTGGCGCCGGCGTCGAAGGTCACGAAGCCGGCCAGGTTGGCGTGGCGCGGCAGCGACAGCAGCGCGCCGGCCTCCTCGCGGAACATGGCCTCGAACTCCTGCGCCGACAGGTTGCGGGCGGCGCCGCCGTCGTAGTCGGGGACCTTGAGCGCGACCTGCTCGGCGGCGGGATCGTGGCGCTCCTCGGCGCGACAGGCGACGAAGACCGAGCCGCCGGCGCCCTTGCCGAGCGGGCGCACGACGTGGAAGCCGCCGATCGAGCGCGACGCCGGCAGCCACGACGGCAGGCCGTGATCGGTCAGCGTCGCGCGCGCCGCGACGAGCTCCTCGGACGGCGTCGCCACCGCCGGCGGCGCCTCGACCGGCAGCTGGGTCAGGCGCGCCAGCGCGACCCCGAGCAGCCGCGCCACCAGCGGGATCTGGTCGTCGCCGGCGGCGACCGCCGCGACCGCCGCGTCGCCGGCGAGGTCGACCTCGCCGCCGCGGCGCAGCCGCTCGAGCGTCAGCCCGACCCCGCGGATCGCCGCCGGGCTGGTCGGCGCGGTCACCGGCAGGCCGAGGCGGCGACGGGCGCCGACCACCAGATCGGCGAGGACGGCGCACGCGCCCTCGAGCTCGTCGAACAGGAACCCGGGGACGTCGCGCTGGCCGCGGGCGCGGACCACGCCGTCGAGCGCGCGCACCAGGCGGGCCAGGCTGGCGCGCAGCGCGTCGGTGCGCGGCGACGACGTCGCGCCCAGCGCCCCGGTCAGCTCGCCGGCCGCGGCGATCGCCGCGATCGCGGCGCGGTGGTCGTCGGGGTCGGCGGCGCGCGCGGTGGCCTGCATCGCCGCGGCGTAGGCGTCGAGGACGGCGCGGACCTCGGGCACCATCGACGCCTCGCGCGCGACCACGAGCTCGTCGTCGGGATCCATCGCGGTGGTCCACCCGGCGAGCAGGTCCGACAGCTCGAGCTGCTCGTCGCGCAGCAGCGCGTCGAAGGCGCGGGTCAGCGCCGCCCACACCGCGCGACGCAGCGGCGACGCGTCGAGGCGGGCCCGCGGCAGCAGCGCCCGGACGACCCGCATCCGGCGCTCGCGCAGCGCGCCGGCGTCGTCGACCGGGGCGTCGGCGTCGATGACGCGGACCAGGGCGCGGAGCTGGGCCAGGCGCAGGCCGCGGTGCGCGACCCGGCCGACCTGGGTGTCGCGCTCGCGCGCGATCAGCGCGGCCTCGAGCCGGCTCTCCAGCTCGGCGAGCACGACCGCGTCGCTCTTGCCGCGCGCGATCTCGTCGCCGTGGGACAGCAGCGCGATCACCGCGCCGTCGGACAGCAGCTCCTGATCGAGCTCGCGCAGGGTGCGGAAGGCGTGGCGGCGATCGACCGGGTCGTCGCCGTCGAGCCGCTCCAGGAACTCGACCGCCTCGGCGACGACGTCGGCGGCGGCGCGCGCGGCGCGCATGGCCTCGGCGATCCGGCCGGCGTGCAGGGTCCGGCGCGCCTCGTCGGCGTGGGCCGCCAGCGAGCCGCCGACCGCGGCGCTGCCGCCGGTCAGCTCGGCGGCCAGCGCCGCCAGCAGCGCGGTGTGGCCGTCGTCGCCGACCTCGCCGGGCCGCGGCCGATCGGCGGCGCGCGCCCGATCGAGCCAGGCGATCGCGGCGTCGACCGCGCGCGGCGCGTCGGCGCCCATCTCGCGGCGCAGGTCGGCGAGCGCCTCGACGCCGTCGAGGCCGCCGCGCTCGACCGCGCGGGCGGCGAGCTGGTCGGCGACGTCGGGCTCGACGACGAACGCGCCGCCGAGGCCGGCGACCACGGCGCGCGCGACGCCGGGATCGCGGTCGAGCAGGGAACCGTCGAGCAGCGCGACGCAGCGACCCGCGACCTCGGAGTCGTGCTCGAGCTGGGCGGCGAGCGAGGCGGCGCCGCGCCGCCACCAGGTCGGGTTGCCGCCGTCGGCGAGGTCGCGCGTGATCTCCTCGGCGAGCGGCGGCTCGGCCTCGGCGAGCAGGCCGCGCGCGACCGCGGCGTGGCGCCACACCAGCGACTCGCGATCCGACAGCAGCCGGACCCAGGTGTCGCGCACCGAGGGGCGTCGCAGCAGCGCCAGGCCGCCGTCGTCGCCGATGCGGAAGCGGCGGGTCGCGTCGCGCGCGGCGCGCTCGAGGATGCGCGCCGCCATCCGCCGCGACGGCAGCGACCCGGTCGACGGCTCGGTCAGCCAGCTGCGCTCGAGATCCGCGCTGCCCAGCAGCGCCAGCGCCAGGCCGTCGGCGGCGGTGCCGTCGGCCAGCGGCGACGCCAGCGCCACCGCGATCCGCGCCGGGGTCAGCGCGCCCGGCAGCGGCCGCCGCGACGCCAGCGCCAGCGACGTCGCCAGGCCGATGAAGGTGTCGCCGTCGCCGGTGCCGAGCTGTTCGAGGACGCGGCGGCCCAGCTCGCGGCGCTCGGGCCCCGACGGCAGGCCGCTGGCCAGCTCGAAGGTGGCGAGCGCGGCGGCGGCGGGGGCCAGGAACGTCATGTCGGCGAGCAGGCCCTCGGCGAGCGCGACCCGCACCGCCTCGAGCAGCGCCTGCGGATCGAGGCCCTCGAGCGGCGCGGCGTGGCGCTCGGCGGTGACCGCGGCGAGCGCGGCCATCCCTTGCCGCCAGGCCCGACGCCGCTCGTCGGCGTCCGCGAAGGTGGTCAGCTCGGCGAGGGCAGCGACGTACGCGCGACCGGTCCCCATTCGGCCTGTGATGATATCCCGTCCGCGCGGCGCGCGCCCGCGCCGCCGGGCGTCACCTGTTGCGCCCCGGGGCCGGGGCGCCGATGCTCCGGCCATGAAGCTGGTCACCCTCGGCGACCTCCGGGCCCGCGTCGTGCCCGCCGGGCGCCCCGATCCGCGCCTGGTCGTGGTCCTGCTCCACGGCTTCGGCGCGCCCGGTGACGACCTGGTGTCGCTGGCGGAGTGGATCGACGTGCCCGGGGTGGCCTGGGTGTTCCCCGAGGCGCCGCTCGAGCTGGGCGGCCTGTACGGCGACGCCCGCGCCTGGTGGATGCTCGACCTCGAGCGCATCGAGCGCGACCTGGCGCGGCGCAGCCCCAGCGACCGCTCGACCGAGGTGCCCGAGGGCATGGCGCCGGCCCGGGCCCGGATCGTCGCGCTGCTCGACGCGGTGCGGACCGAGCTCGGCGTGCCCGACGACCGCGTCGTCCTGGGCGGCTTCTCGCAGGGCGCGATGCTGGCGATCGACGTCGTCCTGCACACGACCCGCGCCTTCGCGGGGGCCGCGCTGCTGTCGGGCACGCTGCTGGCGCGCCAGGACTGGGAGCCGCGGATGGCGGCGCGCGCCGGCCTGCGGGTCCTGCAGTCGCACGGCACCCTCGACGGCCTGCTGCCGTACGCCGCCGCCGAGACCCTGCGCGACCTGCTGGTCGCGGCCGGCTGGCGGCTCGACTGGATCCCGTTCGACGGCGGCCACGAGCTGCCGCCGCCGCTGCTCGGCGAGCTGGGCGAGTTCCTCGCCGGGCTGATCCCGCCGACGTAGGCGCGGCGCCGGCGGCTACAGCTGGCCGATGTACTCCTGGATCAGCGCGCAGAGCACGGCGTCGTCGGGGCAGCACAGGTCGATGGGGTTGGCCGTGTACATCTCGCTGTGCATGCAGACCTTGCTGCCCTGGCTCGGGTAGTAGTAGGCCCAGAAGAAGCACATCTCGTCGTTGGCCGACTCGCCGAAGCCCACGGTGTGGCCCGAGTCGTTGACCCAGTCGCACGAGAACCGGAAGCCGCCGCCGGCGGGGACGGTGACCGGCGGGTCGTGGAAGGTGGTCTCGGGCTCGTTCCAGTTGAACGGATCGGGCGCGTAGATCGAGCTGCCGGGGCCGGTCCCGTCGGCGACGGTCTCGACCCGCACGTCGGTGCCGAGCGCGTGGGTGTGGCCGGTGATCGCGAAGATGTTGACGTCGGCCAGGGTCGCCGGCATCGGGAAGTAGGTCGGGCCCAGGGTCTGGGTCACGCCGGCCTGGGGCGGCAGCTGGATGTCGGGGTTGCCGATGAACAGGAAGTCGGCGTCCTGCTGGAAGTCGGCGTCGGCCATGACGTGGACCTCGCTGGTCGCCTCGACCGAGATCGTCTCGGTCGGCGAGGTGTTGATGAAGTGCATCTCGAGCCGGACCATCTGGTTGGCGGCGAGGCTGAACGCGACGCCGGGCGGCAGCTCGAGGGTCTCGTCGGAGCGCTGCGTGATCATCAGCGGCGCGCCCTTGGTGGGATCGAGGGTGTCGACGAACGGGAAGCACGGGGTCGGGGTCGGATCCTCGACGCCGTCGGCCAGGCGGTAGACGATGAAGTGGTGCGAGCCGGGGCTCAGCGTGTTGTGGATCTCGTGGACCTTGATCGGGAAGTCGTTGCCGAGGCGCAGGGTCACGCAGCGCGTGTCCTCCTCGCCGGGCGCGACCTCGACCGGGCCCCAGTGCAGCGTGTAGGTCTGGCCGCCCGGGTTGCCGTCGATCGACGCGTCGGGGGGCGTGGCGTCGCCGCCGCCGCAGGCGGTCGACAGCGACAGGGTCAGCAGGAGCGTGACGGGAGCGAGGGCGGCGGCCGCCGCCATGCCGATACGGCGCATGGATCCTCCGGGGTGGCGGCGCGCAGTATCACCTGGCGCGCCCGGGCCCGGGAAGCTCAATCGGCGCGGTCGGGGCGGGCGCCGCGGCCTACGGCGAGACCCGCTCGACCTCGTAGCCGTCCTTGCGCAGCAGGTCGACGACGCTGCCGTCGCCGATCAGGTGCATCGCGCCGACCGCGACGAACGCGTCGCCCTCGGCGATCAGCTTCTCGATCTCGGGGATCCACGACCGGTTGCGGCCCAGCAGCATCTCCTCGTTCATCTGGTCGTACTCGGCGTCGGTGCGGCCGGTCTTGCGCCAGCCGTCGCGGTCGTCGCTGAGCTTGGCGATCGCCGCCTCGTCGCCCGAGGTGTAGGCGGCGAGCAGCTCCATCGACTTCTGCTCGAGCTGGTCGGCCTCGGCGAGGATGCCGTGGAGCATCCGCTTGTCGAACCACTTGTCGAGGATCGCCACCTGCAGCGACGCCTCCTCCAGGTACACCATCTTCTTGTCGGACTTCTTGGCCTCGAGGACGAAGGCCAGGTCCATGGGCTGGGTCTGCGGCAGGTACTTGACCTGCAGCACCACGCCGGCGCTGGCCGCGGTCATCGGCTGCATGCTGTCGGCCAGGGTCTCGCCCATGACCGAGACCAGCTTGGCCCAGTCCTCGGGGCCCAGCTCCTGCTCGAGGGTCGAGCCGTCCTGGCGGGTGCCGATCTGCAAGAGCGACGGATCGAGGATGTCGATCTCGACGGCGAGCGTCTTGGCGGCGCGGAACGCGTCCCACACCACCGCGGGCAGCCGGGTCGGATCGATGCCCATGTGGAAGGTGCCGAGGAGATGGATCTCCTTGCCGTCCTTCTTCGCGACCCAGAACAGCGGGTGGGTCAGCGGGGCCTTGAGGTCGACCACCGGCACGTCGCCGGGCTTTTCGACCGGCTTGTCCGGCGTCGCGGCGGTGCCGGTGCCGGTGCCGGTGCCCGAGCCGGCGGCGACGCTGCCGCTGCCGGGCTGGTCCTTGGCGGCCTCCTTGTTGCTCTTGCAGGCGCCGGCGGCCACCAGCGTGGACAGCAGCGCGGCCAGGATCACCACCCGTGACGTCGATCGCATGGCGCCTGTTTAGCAGAAACCGGCGGCGAAGGTCGGTGTCGAAGCGGCATGCGAGACCCAGCGATCGGGGCCGCCGCGGTCGCGGCGGTGGCGAGCGCCCTCGGCTGTGGCGCGCGCCGGCCCCGGCGTCGCCGCCGGTGGCGCCTGGTCGCGGCGCCGCTGGCGGCCCCTGGCCCCGGCCGCGCTGGCGCCCGGAGCCCCGGCCACCGGGCTCGCGCTCGAGGTCGTGCCGGCGCCGGCGCCGGCGGTGCTGGTGGCCGCGGCGCCACCGCCGCCGGTCGACGCCCTGGCCCGGGCCGGCACGCTGCACCTGCTGGTGCCCGGCGCCGACGGCGTCGCGCGCTGCGAGGCGTGGGCGGTCGAGCCCGACGCCGCGACGGCCGGCGCCGGTCGCCTGGTGCTGCGGTGGCAGACCGGCGCCGCCTCCAGCGAGCTGTCGTACGCCAACTACGCCACCGCCGGCGCCCGGCTGGTGCTGTCGAGCCCGTTCCGCAAGACCACCACCGGCCGCGGCGACGACGCCGAGGGCGACGGCGAGGCCTCGACGTGCGAGGTCGAGCGCACCGTGCGCGCGGTCGGGCACCACCTCGAGGTCGACGGCGCCTGGTGGTTCGACGACGCCGCCGGCTGCGAGGCGGCGCGGGCCGCGCACGCGCCGGTCGCGACCGACCTGTCGGCGTGCGAGGTCGGGCGCGCCGCCGTCGCCGACGCCGTGGTCGCGCGGGGCCGCGCCCGGCTGGCCCGCCTGCTGCGGCGCGGCGGCGCGCTATGGGCGATCGCCGAGGCCACCGACGGCACGCTCGCCTGCGACGCGGTGACCGTGACCGGCGGCGACGTCGCGGGCGGCGTCCACCGGGCCTCGGTCAGCCGCGCGACCCGCCGCGACGACGGCGCGCCCGGCACCGAGGGCTGGGACCTGGAGTGGGACGGCGCCGCCCGGGTCACCGTGCTCGGCCCCGGCTGGGAGTGGCGCGAGCCCGACGGCAGCGTCACCACCGGCGGCCTCGGCTGCATGGAGGAGGCGACGCTGACGATCGTCGCCGCCGACGCGTTCGACCTCGGCGACCGGTGGTACCTCGACCGCGCCGCGTGTCGGCGCGCGGTCGCCGTCGCGCGGACCCGGCGTGGCTGGCTGCCGCCGGTGGCCGACGACGCCGCCGAGGCCGACGACGCCGACGACGCCGCGGTCGCGACGCTGGCGCCGGCGATGCCGGGCTGCTGAGCGCCGGCTACGGGCTCTCGAGGACGATCGCCGCGCCCAGGCCGCCGGCGCCGCACGCGGCGACGCAGGCGAGGCCGCCGCCGCGCCGGCGCAGCTCGCGCGCGGTCTGCATCAGCTGGCGGCCGCCGGTGGCCGCGAACGGGTGGCCGAGCGCCAGCGAGCCGCCGGTGACGTTGAGGCGGGCCTCGTCGACCTCGCCGACCGCGCGGTCGCGGCCGAGGTGCTCGCGGGCCCAGCTCGCCGAGCCCAGGGCCTGGATCACCGACAGCACCTGGGCCGCGAACGCCTCGTGGAGATCGATCAGCGTCAGGTCGGCGAGGGTGACGCCGGCGCGATCGAGGGCGCGCGGGATCGCGTAGGCCGGCCCCATCAGGAGCTGGCCGGCGGGATCGAGCGCGGTGAACGCGGCGCTGCGCACGAACGCCAGCGGGGTCAGCCCGAGCGCGACGGCGACGTCCTCGCGCACCAGCACCAGCGCGCTGGCGCCGTCGGTCAGCGCCGACGAGTTGCCCGACGTCACCGTGCCGTGGTCGGGATCGAAGATCGGGCGCAGCCGCGCGTAGGCGTCGGGCGACGACCCGGCGCGCACCAGGTTGTCGCGCGCGACGCGCACCGGGGCGCCGTCGGCGCCGGGCGCGTCGACCGCGGCGACGTCCTCGGCGAGCCGGCCGTCGGCCCAGGCCGCCGCGGCGGTGACGTGGCTGCGGTGGGCGAGCGCGTCCTGGGCGGCGCGGCTGATGTGGTTGGCGCGCGCCATCTGCTCGGCGTGCTCGCCCATCGACAGGCCGGTGGCGCGCTCGACCAGCGACGGCGGCTCGGGGCGCAGATCGCGCGGCGACACCCCGGCGAACGCGCGCACCCACGCCAGCGGGTTGCGGGCCCGGCTGGCGGTGACGACCGCGTCGGCCAGCGGCCGCGACAGCACCAGCGGCACGTCGCTGGCCGAGTCGGTGCCGCCGGCGACGCCGCCGGTGACGTCGCCGGCGCCGATCGCGCGCGCCAGGTCGATCGTGGCCTGGTAGCCGGTGGTGCAGGCGCGCGCGACGCTGGTGGCGTCGACGTCGCGCGGCAGGCCGGCGTCGAGCCCGATCTCGCGGGCGACGTTGTGGGCGGCCAGCGCCGGCACGACCTGGCCGAAGACGATCCGCTCGAGGTCGCGGGCCGGGACCCCGGCGCGGTCGACGACCGCGCGCACCGCCGCGGCGCCCAGGGCCAGCGCGGGCAGGCCGCGCAGCGCGGTGCCGCGGCGGCAGAACGGCGTGCGGGCGCCGCTGACGATCGCGACCCGGCGGCCGCGCGCCCCGAAGGGCGTGGAGTCCATGGCCGGACGGTAGCAGGCCGGCCCGGCCGCGGGTACGGGGGCCTGGCCGGCCGGGCGCGGCGGATCGCCGCCGGCACGACGACCGTTGCCCGGGCGCCCGGTTGTGGGGTAACGACCCAGGATGCGCTCCGTCGCCCCCCTGCTGGCCGTGACCGCGCTGGCGTGCCGCGGCGGCGGCGGCGCCAGCGGCGGCGGTGGCGGCGGTGGCTTCGAGGCCGCGCTGGCCGCGGACCTGTCCCGGACCCTGGGCGTCGAGGTCGCGGCGGTGCGCTGCCCGCCCGGGCCGCCGCCCGTGACCTGCACCGTCACCCAGGCGGCGGGCGGCGAGGTGCCGGTCGCGCTCGAGGACGCCGCGGACGGCACCGCGTGGGCGCTCGACGGCGTCGTGATCGAGACCGCGCCGCTGGCGGTCGACGTCACCGCGGCCCTGGCCGAGGTCGGGCTGACCGCGACCGTGGACTGCGGGCCGCCGGTGCGGATCGCGACGGTCGGCGACCGCGTCGCGTGCCGGTTCCCGACCGCGGCCGGCGGCGGCGCCGCGTGGGCCACCGTGCTCGACGGCGACGGCCACTACCGCCTCGAGATCGCGCTCGACCCCGCGACGATCGCGGCGCGCGGCGACGGCGGCGGGCCGGGCGCGCTCGAGCTCGAGCGGGCGTCGCGCGCCCTCGACCACCACCGCGGCGGCGCTGCGCCCGGCGACGGCGACGGCGACGGCCACGACGACGACGGTGACGACGACGACGGCGCCGACGACGACGGCGAGCGCGCTGGCGCCGAGCCCAGGCCTGGGCCCGACCGCGGCGCCGTCGACGCCGTCGACGCCGGCGCCACGGCGGCGGCGCCGGAGCCGTCATGACCAGCGCCCCGACCCCGCACGTGCGCGTGTGCCTGCGCTGTCGCGCCGCGATGCCCGTCGACGCCGCCTGCGATCTCCCCGACCACGACAGCGTCATCGTCGACGACGACGGCCGGCGTCGCCTGGTCGAGGCCACCTACGGCGATCGCGAGCGCCGGCTGCGGCTGCTGCGGGCCCGCAACCACCGCCAGCAGAAGGTCGCCACCGGCGGCGCGATCGCCGGCGTCGTCGGCGGCGCCGCGACGATCCTGCTCGAGCCGTCGCGCACGCTGATCATGGGCGGCGCGCTGCTGGGCGGCGCGCTGGGCGCCGCGATCAGCGCCGCGATCGCCGGGCGCCGCGACGCCGGCGCGTCGCTGCCCCTCGACGCCGACGTGCCGGCGGTGCCGCCGCGCTTCGCCGGCGCGACGATCGTCTCGGCCCTCGACCTGCCGTCGCCGGCCAGCGACGTGTGGTGCGCGGCGTGGTCGATCGAGCTGGTCCAGCAGCAGGGCGGGCAGGAGCGGGTGGTGCTGCGCGACGCCTGGACCGACGGGCTCGAGCTGACGCTCGACGGCGGGGTCCGGGCCCGGATCCCGGCGGGGCCGTGGCGGCCCGCGGCCGGGCTGATCGGCCTGGTCGACACCGACGAGCGCGAGCTGATCGATCACCTGCGCGCGATCGACCGCCAGCACGACCCCGACGGCGAGCTGGCGCCGTTCCGCCACGAGCTGGTCCGCGAGGCCCTGCTGCAGGTCGGCGACCGGGTCGAGCTGTACGGCACCTGGCAGCCGACGCTGCTCGACGACCCGCCGGACGCCTCGGAGCCGGGGCCGTACCGCGACGCCCCCGCCACCGTGCTGGTCCCGGTGGGCTGGCCGGTGCTGGCCCGGCGCCGCGCCTGAGCCGCGCCCGCGCGTGCCCGATCCGTGCGTGGCTCGCCGCGCGCGGACCGACTACACTGCTGCCGATGCGCCCGTCCCGGGTGAGCTCGCTCACCGCCTCCGTCCTGACCTCCGTGGTCTCCGTCGCGCTCGGCGTCGCCCTGGTGGCGTCGTGCGGCCACGCCGCCGAGCCGGCGCCGCGCCCGCCCCCGGTGGCCAAGCGCGGCAACGTGACGATCACGATCGTCGGCACCAACGACCTGCACGGCGCGATCGATCGCCTGCCGATCCTCGCCGGCTACCTGGCCAACGTCCGCGCCGCGCGCGCCGCCGACGGCGGCGCGGTGCTGCTGATCGACGCCGGCGACATGTTCCAGGGCACGCTCGAGTCCAACCTCAACGAGGGCCACGCCGTGATCGAGGCCTACAACGCCCTCGGCTACACCGCGTCGACCGTCGGCAACCACGAGTTCGACTTCGGCCCGCCGGGGCCCGCGGTCACCGCGCAGGCCGCCGACGACGACCCGCGCGGCGCGCTCAAGGCCCGCGCCGCCGAGGCCATCTTCCCGATCCTCAGCGCCAACATCGACGACGTCGAGTCGGGCGCGCGCATCAAGTGGCCCAACATGCCGGCGTCGGTGACCGTCGACGCCGCCGGGGTCAAGGTCGGGATCATCGGCGTCACCACCGAGGCGACGCCGTTCACGACGATGCCGGCCAACTTCGCCGGGCTCGCGATGGTCATGCCCGCGGTCGCGGTGCAGCGCGAGGCCGAGGCGCTGCGCGCCGCCGGCGCCGAGCTGGTCGTCGTCACCGCCCACGTCGGCTCGAAGTGCAGCGACCTGCACGACCCGTCGGACCTGTCGTCGTGCGACACCTCCGAGGAGCTGTTCCGCATGGCCGACGCGCTGCCGCGCGGCCTGGTCGACGTCATCGTCGCCGGCCACACCCACGCCGCGGTCGCGCACCGGATCAACGACATCGACGTCATCGAGTCGTACTCGAGCGGCCGCGCGTTCGGCCGCGTCGACCTGCGGATCAACGCCGAGGGTCGGGTCGTCGCCAGCACGATCCGCCAGCCCCAGGATCTGTGCCCGCTCGACGGCGACGGCCACCCGGTGGCCGCCGAGGTCTGCGACCCCGGCGACTACGAGGGCCGCCCGGTCGTGCGCGACGCCGCGATCCAGGCGATCGTCGACGGCGCGATGGCGCCGGCCCGCGAGCTGCGCGACGAGAAGCTCGGCGTCACCGAGCTGGCCGAGGCGTTCCCCAAGGCCTACGACGCCGAGTCCGCCGAGGGCAACCTGTTCGTCGACCTGATGCTGCGCGCCCGCCCCGACGTCGAGGTCGCGATGACCAACGGCGGCGGCCTGCGCGCCGACCTGCCGGCGGGGCCGCTGACCTACGGCGCGCTCTACGAGGCGATGCCGTTCGACAACCGCTTCGCGATCGTCGCGATGCAGGGCAAGCACCTGCGCAAGCTGATCAGCAACAACCTGCACGGCTCGAGCGGCATCTTCTCGTGGGGCGGCCTGACCGTCGACGCGACCTGCTCGGGCGGCGAGCTGGTGGTGACGCTGCGCGACGCCAAGGGCAAGCCGATCGACGACGAGCGCACGGTCACGGTCGCGACCAGCGACTTCCTGGCGTCGGGCGGCGACGGCGCGATCGGCCGGCTCAAGCTGCCCGAGGGCTCGGTCACCGAGACCGACGTGATCATCCGCGACGCCCTCGCCGACCTGCTGCGCGCCCAGCCGGTGCGCAGCAAGCCGGCGCCGCTGCGGCCGCGCGACTACTTCGATCCCGCCAAGCCGCGGCTGTCGTATCCGAAGCCGCGGCCGGTGTCGTGCCAGGCGGCGGGGCGGCGACCGCCGCCGTGAGCCGGCCGCGGCGCCGCCATCGCGACGGCGCCGACGACGCCGACGACCCGCCGCGATCGATCAGACGGATCGGGTAGAACGATCCGTCCTGGAGCCCCCGTGCCCGCCGTCCCCCACGACCTGGCGCAGTGGATCGACGAGATCCTCGGTGCCGACGCGATCGAGATCGATCGCGCGGCGGCCGCGCTCCTGCGCGTGTGCCGCGATCACGCGGCGGCGCTGCGCGAGGCCCGCTCGGCCGGCGTCGATCGCGCGCTGGCCGAGGCCGGCGCGACCCTGGCCGGCTGGATCGGCGACCACGTCGCCGGCGAGTGGCTGTGGCCCGAGGCGTTCGCGGTCGCGGTGGTCGGGGTGTGGCGGGTCGCCCACGCCGAGCTCGGCGGCGTCGCGGCCCGGGTCGCGGCGGCGCGCGCGATCGCCGAGGCGCTCGACGACGCGGTCGGGCATCGCTACGCGGCGCTGTTCCGCAAGCGCCGGCGCTGGCAGATCGACCCCGGCGAGCCGTTCCCGGTGGTCCAGCCCGATCTGCGCCGGCTGTTCGCCGGCGCGCTGATCACGCTGCCGGACCGGCGCGAGACCCCGATCGATCGCACCCGGCGCCTGGCCCTGGCGCCCGCGGTCAACGACGGCGTCGGCCTCGCGCTCGATCTCGCCGGCGAGGTCATGGCGGCGCCGCCGGCGCCGGGCGCCGAGCTCGCGGCGGCCCTGCCGATCGCGTCGCCGTCGCGGCAGCTGCGCTGGCACCAGCGCCTCGATCCGCGGCCCGCGTTCGGCGACGTCCAGCCGGTGGCGCCGGGCGAGCTGGCCACCGAGGTCGAGCGGCTGGCCGCCGACGCCGCGGCGCGCGGCGTCGCGGTGCTGGTGTTCCCCGAGCTGTCGGTCGACGACCACGCGCTGGGGCGCCTGCGCGGCGCGCTCGCCGCGGCGGCGTCGCGGCCGCTGCTGGTGGTCGCGGGCTCGCGCCACGCCGAGGTCGACGGCGTGCGCCGCAACGTCGCCACGCTGCTGGCGCCGTACGCCGAGGCCACCCACGCCAAGTTCAACCCGTTCTTCGCCGGCGAGCTGGTCGAGGACGTCGCGATCGCGCCGGCCGAGGTGCGCGCCCACGCCACCTGCGACGCCTGGGGCCGGCTCGGCTTCTCGGTGGTGGTGCTGGTGTGCAAGGACTTCCTGGCGCCGGGCGCGCAGCACGCGCTGGAGGCGCTGCGCGCCAGCCTGGTCGTGGTGCCGGCGTGGTCCGAGAAGACCGCGGTGTTCGAGAGCGACGCCCGCGGCCTGTCGGGCAAGACCCAGTCGATCGTGGTCGTGGTCAACCAGGCCGAGCCCCGCGACGGCGGCGGCGGTGGCGACGGCGACGACGACCCGGTGGTGCTGCTGGTGGCCCGGCCGACCCTGCAGGTGCCGACGATCGTGCGCCGGTCGGAGGTGGCGCCGCCCTGCCTGGTGACGGCGAAGTTCGCGGAATGACGGGGTGGCGGCGGTGCGGCGGTGACGCGGCGCCCGGCCCGGGCCGGGCCGGCCGGGTCGGTGGGAAACAACCGTTGCGCGATAGTTGCACCGAGGCTACGGTGATCGCAGGAGCCTCGCCATGGACCTCAACGCCATCCTCGAGCAGCTCGCCGCCCACCCGGGCGACCCGCGGTGGCTGCGGGCGCTGGCCGGCGCCGTCGGCGTCGAGCTGAGCCGGCGCCGCCCGGACCACCTGGCCGCGGTCCTGCGCGCGGTGGCGCGCCCCGCCGACAGCGCCTCGTTCGAGGCCGGCTACGCCGCCGCGCTCGCCGACGTCACGCTGTCGTTCCAGGCCGAGCTCGGCGTCGAGCTCGAGGAGGCCGAGCTGGTCCGGCTGGCGTCGACCTCGCCGTACGCCGAGGCGCTCGCGGCGCTGGCCGCCGGCCGCGACACGGTGACCGCGATCGGCGCCGCGATGGGCAAGACCAAGTCGAGCGCGAGCCGGGCGCTGTCGGTGCTGCGCGACGCCGGCCTGGTCGCGGTCCAGGGCGGCGGCGACGAGCGGGCCCGGCCCCACGCGCTCACCGTGCGCGGCCGCCGCGTCGCCGCGCAGGTCAGCCGTGACCGGCGCGGCAACGGACGCCGGGCCACGCCGGCGCGCGGCACCAAGGTCGCGCGCGCGTTCGCGTCGGTGCCGCGCAAGAAGTAGCCGGCGGCGCCGGCGCGGCGTGTGGCATGATGCGGCGATGCGGTCGCGGCGCAGCGCGCTGGTCGTGCGGCTCGGGCTGGTCGTGCGGCTCGGCGTGGTCGGGGTCGCGGCCTGCGTCGGGGGCGTCGGGTGCGACGGGGGCGCCGGATCGGATGACTGCGCGGACCTGCTGTGCGGCCCGGCGGCGCCGCCGCTCGAGGTGATCGTGCGCGGTGTCGCCGACGCCAGCGTGACCGTGACCCGCCCGGACGGCACGCCGGTCGAGACCTCGTGCGAGGCGCTGGCCGACACCGTGTGCACCAGCGAGGTGTCGCCGTCGGAGGCCGCCGCGGGCGCCTACCAGGTCCACGTGACCGCGCCCGGGTACCAGCCACTCGACACCACGATCGTCGTCGAGGCCACCGCGCCCGGCGGCTGCTGCAACCCCGGCTACGTGGCGTCGAGCGTGACGCTCGAGCTGACGCCGACGTAGCGGCCGGTCCGAGGACGCCGCGCGGCTCGACCGCGCGTGCCGCGCGGAACGGCGGCGCACCGACGCCCGCCCGGGCGGGCACCGGTGCGCCGCCGAGACCGCACCGATCCACGCCCTCTCGACTGCGCCCTCGCGGCTGCGCCGCTCGGGCTCCGCTCGAGGTGAGCGAACCACGTCGACCAGGCGACCTGACCCGGTTCGTCTTGCGGCAAATCTCCGACGGCCGTCGGTCGAGCGCTCGGGGTGAGCGGGCGGGGCGGCGGAGGCCACGGGGAACGCTCACCTCGAGCGGGCGGGGGCGTCGTCGCGGCGGACGCTTGGCGGCGGAGGACGCCGCGGGGAACGCTCACCCCGAGCGGAGGGGGAGGTGCGCAGCACCGACCCCGAAGTCGAGGGGGCGGGCCGCGGTTCGCCGCCACGCGGATCGTCGCGTGCCGGCTCGTCCGACCCGATCGACGATCGCGTCGTCGCCGTCGCTCACGTCGACGACGGCGGTGCGGCCGTCGAGGTCGACGACGGCGGTGCGGCCGTCGAGGTCGACGTCGTCGCCGACGCGATCAGCTCAGGGCGCCGGGGTTGAGGATGCCGTTGGGATCGAGCTCGGCGCGCAGCGCCGCGAGGTACGGATCCATCTGGGCCGGGCGGGCGCCGAGCAGCCAGCCGCCGGCGTCGCCGGCGGCCTGCTCGCAGGTGGCGCGGACGGCGTCGAGGCGGGCGCCGTCGAGCGGCTTGCCGTCGGCGACCAGCGTGACGAAGACGACCGCGCCGCCGGCGTCGAAGCGCGACACGTGGGCGCGCGCGGTGGCGCCGGCGTCGCGGGCGGCGTCGCGCACCGCCCGGTACACCGCGCGCAGCTTCGACGGCGTCGCCGTGACCTGCAGGCTCGGCGGCGGCACCTGGCGCGGATCGCCGCCGCGCAGCTTCCACCACGCGTCGGCCAGGCGCGGATCGGTGGCGGCGCCGCCCTCGGCCTCGACGGCGCTGGTCACCAGGTCGCGATCGCAGACCGCGAGGTCGGTGGGCCCGGCGGTGGCGACCAGCAACAGCGCGGCGTCGTCGTCGAGCGCCGGCCCGGCCAGCGCCAGCTCGTCGCCGAGGTGGGCGCGGGCCTCGGCGGAGTCGTAGACGCGCAGCCCGGCCGGCTGGCACTCCTCGCGCAGCGCCAGGTACGCGGCCGCCAGCGCGGCGTCGAACGACGGCAGGACGTAGGCGGCCAGCAGCCGGGCCTCGGCCTTGAGGTGGATGCGCAGCACCACCGAGGTGATCACGCCGATCGTGCCCTCGCTGCCGCACAGCGCGCGCGCCAGGTCGGGCCCGGTGGCCCGCCGCGGCGCGACCCGGGTGTGGATCGAGCGACCGTCGGCGAGCACCGCCGACACCCCCAGCACCGCGTCCTCGAGGAAGCCGTGGCGCGCCGACGACTTGCCCGGCGTGCGCACCGCGATCATGCCGCCGATCGTCGAGCCCAGCATCGTCGCCGGGTAGTCGCCCAGCGACAGGCCGCGCGGCACCAGCACCTTCTCGAGGCCGGCGCCGGTGAGCCCGGCCTGGACGTGGACCAGCAGCGAGGTCTCGTCGAGGTGGACGACGTGATCCATGCGGCGCATCGCGACGTGGACCCGCGGCCGCTCGGCGACCGCCTTCCACCGGGTCGGCCGCGCGCCGCTGCCCACCGGCAGCACCGCGACGCCGTCGCGGTTGCAGCGCCGCACCACCTCGGCGACCTCGGCGGCCGAGCCGGGCGCGACCTGCCACGCCGGCGGCTCGCCGGCGGTGACCGGCACGCCCTGGACGTTGCCGTCGCCGACCAGCACGCCCAGCTCGCGGGCGAACGCGTCGCGGTTCACGACGCCTCCTTGCGCGGCACGCCGGTCGGCGCCGCGGCCATCCCGAGCTTGCCGGGGTTCATCAGGTTGTCGGGATCGAGGCTCTGCTTGAGCCCGTGCAGCACGGCCATGCCCTCGCGGTGCTCGCCGGCCATGTACGGACCCTTGAGCAGCCCGACGCCGTGGTGGTGGCTGATCGTGCCGCCGACCCGGGTCACCGCCTCGAGGCCGTCGCGCCAGATCGTGTCGTAGAGGCGCCGCGACCCGGCGAGGTCGTCGGCGTGGGCCGCGAACGTGAAGTAGATCGAGCAGCCCTCGGCGTAGGCGTGGGAGAAGTGCGCCATCACCACGGCGTGCTGCGAGATCGCGTCGCGCACGGAGTGGTAGAGGTCCATCAGCCGCTCCCACGTCGACGCCACCTCCATCGTGTCGACGAACGCGCCGTCGCGGAAGGTCGGCGACATCCGGTACGACACCGCGTAGCGGTGGGCGAGCCAGGCCCAGCCGGCCTCCTCGCCGGTGTCGCGGCCGCCGGCGTGGGCGAGCTCGGCGAAGGTCAGCGCGGCCTCGACCTCGGTGCGGATGCGCGCGCCCTCGAGGCCGATCACCATGCGGCAGCCGCGCCGCGCCACGGTCCCGGCGATCCGGTTGACCAGCTTGGCGTGATCGAGCGCGAGCCCGACCGCCTCCTTGTGGAGGCCGCGGCGGCGTCCCCGCGCGATCGCCAGCAGCCGGCTGACGACGCCGTCGTCGGCGGGCGGCTCGGGCCGCGGCAGGACCGGCAGCGCGCCCTCGCCGGGCATCGGCACCGGCGCCGCCGACAGGTCGTGCGGCGCGCCGTAGCCGGTGGTGATCGGCGCGCCGGCGTGGTCGCCGGTGGCCGCCTTCTTGCCCAGCGAGTTGATGAAGGTGTCGAGCTCGTCGTAGAGCCGGACCACCGCGGGGCGCAGGCCGCGCTGCAGGACCCGGCGGATCGCCTCGGTACCGGCGGCGACGTCGTCGAACTCGAAGCCGCGGAAGATCTCCAGCTGCGGCGCGGTCGACAGCCGCAGCCGCGCCGCCGCGATGATGCCGAGCGTGCCCTCGCTGCCGACCAGCAGCTGGGTCCAGTTGGGGCCGCGCACCGCCCGCGACGGCCCGTCGGTCTCGATCAGCTCGCCGCGGCCGGTGATCACGGTCAGCCCGGCGACCCGGTCCTCGACCTTGCCGTACTTGGTCGACAGCTGGCCGGCGGCGCGGGTCGCCAGCCAGCCGCCCACCGTCGAGCAGTAGATCGACGACGGGAAGTTGCCGAACGTGTAGCCGCGGCGGCGCAGCTCGCGCTCGAAGCGCTCGCCCGACAGCCCGGCCTCGACGTCGACGACCATCTCGTCGCGCGACACCGAGCGGATCGCCTGCATGCGCTTGAGGTCGATCGTGATGCCGCCGCGCAGCGGCACGACCCCGCCGCACACCCCCGAGCCGCCGCCGTACGGGATCACCGGGATCGCCAGGCTGCGCGCCAGCTTGACCAGCGCGACCAGCTCGCGCTGGGTCTCGGGCCAGACCACGGCGTGGGGCCGGTGCTCGGGCAGCTGGCCGTCGCGGCGGGCCAGCAGCAGCCGCGGCCACATGTCGCGCGCGTAGGTGTCGAGGTCGCCGTCGCGCATCGACACCCGGCGGGCCCCCAGCAGGCTCTCGAGCTCGCGGCGCAGGCGGTCGGGGTCGACGTGGGCACGCGGCATCGCCCGACGGTACGAGCCACGCCGCCGCCGCGCAAGCGGCGGGCCCCGCGTGGTATGAGCCGGACATGACGGACGTTCGCTTCTCCGCCGATCGCATCGCCTCGGTCACCGTGCTCGGGGCCGGCACGATGGGTCACGGCATCGCCCACGTCGCCGCCCTGGCCGGGTGTCGCGCGGTCATCTACGACCTGGATCCGGCGGTCGCGGCCGCGGCGATCGACAAGGTCACGGCCAACCTCGACAAGGGCGTCAAGCTCGGCAAGCTCGACCTGACCGCTCGCGACCAGGCCGTGGCGCGGCTGCGCGCCGTCAGCGACCTCGCCGAGGCCTGCCGCGACGCCGACTGCGTCATCGAGGCGGTCCCCGAGATCCTCGAGCTCAAGACCCAGCTGTTCGGCCAGGTCGATCGCGCGGCGCCGGCCCACGCGCTCTTGGCGACCAACACCTCGTCGCTGCCGGTGGCGTCGATCGCGGCCGCGGTCGCCGATCCGTCGCGGGTCGTCGGCATGCACTTCTTCAACCCGGTCCACGTCATGAAGCTGTGCGAGGTGGTCCGCCACGCCGGCAGCGACCCGTCGGCGGTGGCCGCCGCGGTCGCGCTGGCCGACCGCTTCGGCAAGACCCCGATCACGGTCGAGGACTCGCCGGGCTTCGCGTCGAGCCGGCTCGGCCTGGTGCTCGGCCTCGAGGCCATCCGCATGGTCGAGCAGGGCGTCGCGTCGGCCGCCGACATCGACACCGCGATGAAGCTGGGCTACGGCCACCCGATGGGCCCGCTCGAGCTGACCGACCTGGTCGGCCTCGACGTCCGCCTCGGCATCGCCGAGTACCTCGCGGGCGCGATCGGCCCCGGCTTCACGCCGCCGGAGCTGCTGCGCCGGCTGGTCGCCGAGGGCAAGCTCGGCAAGAAGTCCGGCGAGGGCTTCTACCGCTGGGTCGACGGCCGCCGGGCCTGACCGCCGCGCCGGCGCTACAGCTCGTCGGCGCCGATGTCGGGGACGTCGGGGGGCCGGAGCTGGGCGTCGTAGTCCTCGAGCACGCCGCTGTCGGGCTTGCCCTTGTCGACCGCCGGTGAGCCGGTGGTCAGGTGGTAGGTGGTCGTGAACCCGGGGTTGCCGGTGACGTTGGTGGCGCCGCCGATCGCCGGGTTGACCAGCGAGTACTCGTAGCCGCACCCGGTCGAGCCGCCGACCTGGACGTCGCCGGAGCCGCCGTGGTTGCCGGTGACGATGTTGGAGTGGAACGCCGGCAGCGTGCTGGTCGACTCGCACCGGATGCCGGGGAAGAAGCTGCCGCTGGTCGTGCTCGAGGTGTTGTCGGCGATCGTGTTGAACGCCAGCCGGACCGCGGTGGTGCGCGGGGTCTCGATGCGGATGCCGCCGAACGCCTCGCCGGGGCCGCCGTTGCCGTCGATGATCGAGTTGGTGATGTCGAAGTTGGAGCCCTGGGTCAGCGAGATGCCGCCGTCGTTGTTGCTGCTGACCCGGCTGCGGGTCATGACCAGGTCGCAGTGGGTGAGCGCCATGCCGAGCATGCCGCTCATCTCGACGGTGACGTCGACCGCGGTCAGCGCGACGTCCGACGACGCCGCGCCGGTGCAGCTAACGCCGACCGGCGACGACGTCACGGTCAGGCCGTACAGCGCGACGTGGGCGTCGGTGCTGGCGACGCTGATCGCCGGGCCGTTGGACGCCGCGGTGACGCTGGCGCCGTAGCCGATGATCGTGAGGTCCTTGTCGACGATCGAGACGTCGTCGGTGTAGTCGCCGGCAGCGACGACGATGAACGGCCGGTCGACGCCGGCGACCGCGACGCCCAGGCTGGGTCGGCGGCACGGCGCGGCCCGCGTGCACTGGACGTTGCCGCCGCTGGCGCCCTCCTCGACGTAGGCGATCGCGTCCGCGGGGACGCACATGCCGGTGCCGAGGTCGCAGGCGCCGCTGCCGCACTCGCGGTGGTCGGTGCAGACCCGGCACTCGTCGGCGGTGCTGCACACCGGCGTCGCCACCGGGCAGCTCGCCGACTCGGTGGGCGCGGCCGGCTCCTCGCACGCGACGCAGGCGCCGCCGTCGCCGCACACCAGCGTGTCGGGGAAGCGGGCGCAGCTGTCGGGGCCGTCGCAGCCGGTGCAGCGATGGCTGGCGCGGTCGCAGCGCGGCTCCGCCTCGGTGGGGCAGTCGGCGTCGGCGTCACACGGCACGCAGACGTGGTCGAGGCACACCGGGTTGGTCGGGTTGCAGTCGTCGGGACCGTTGCAGTCGCTGGCGTTGGGATCGGCGACGCAGGTGTGCGGCGTGCCGTCGAGCGCGCCGGTGTCGTCGCACATCGTGCCGGCGGTGGTGCAGGCCTGGAGGACGCCGCCGACGTCGTCGCACAGCGCGCCGTCGGTGCAGCAGTAGCCATCGTTGCGCCGGGTGCACCCGGTGGCGAGGGCGGCGATCAGCGTGACGACGAGCGCGATCGAGGCGCGGGACCCCATGCCCCTTGGTAACACGTCCGCGATCGGGGGTGAACTGACAGGGGCTGGCGACGGCGCCGCCGCGCGCGGCGCCCGCGCGCTCGCGCGCCTACCGCGCCACCGGCGGCTGCTCGCCCAGCGCGACCTCGGACGTGACCCCGCCGTCACCGGCGCGGGACCGCTTGAGCCCGACGATCGCGGGCACGACGATCAGGGCGGTCGCCAGGCAGCAGATCTCGCCGATCAGCGACGCGGTGCCGAACCCACGGATGGCCAGGTTGTCCGACACCAGCAGCGAGCCGTAGCCGATGATCGTGGTCAGCGAGCACAGGAAGACCGCGGCGCCGCTGGTCCGCAGGGTCTCGGCCGCCGACACCTCCTCGTCCTGATGGTGGCGGTGGGCGATGTTGATCGCGTAGTCGACGCCCAGCCCGAGCGTGATGGGCAGCGCGACGAAGTCCAGGAACGTGACCTTGATCCCGGTCACCGAGCACACCGCGATCAGCCCCAGCGACCCCATCGAGGTCGCGACCAGGACCGCGACCGCCCGCAGGTTGCGGCCGACCACCAGCAGGACCATGACGATCAGGCACAGGCTGGCCACCGCGACCACGGTGGGCCCGTCCTTGCTGATCGTGCCCAGGATGTCGGCGTAGATGACCTGGGTCCCCGACGTGGTCAGGGTCTCGCCGTCGGCCAGCTCGATGCGGCGGATCGCGGTGGCGAACCGGATCAGGTCCTTGCCGTTCCACTCGTCGAGGTGGGTGTCGGGCCGCACCCCGATCAGGTAGCCGATGCGGCCGTCGCGCTCGCGCAGCCGGACCTTGAGCTCCTCGGGTAGCCCCTCGGGGGTGATCGGCTGCAGGTCATCGGGCGGTCGCAGCTCGGCGATCTCGGCGCGCTCGTCGTCGCCGAGCGCGTCGAGGGCGTCGTCGTCGAGCAGGGCGCGGATCTCGGCCAGGACCGCGAGCTTGGCCGGCTGATCCTCGGGGACGACGTCGAGGATCGAGTGGATGACGCCGATCGTGCGCCGCTCCGGGGCCACGCCGTCGTCGACCTTGCGCAGCGCCGCGACCACCTCGGGCACCTGATCGAGGCGATCGACCGCGATGAAGGTCTGGCCCGAGATGCCGCGCCCGAAGTTGGCGTCCGACAGCGCCATCCAGCGCCGGACCTCGATCGCGTCGTCGCCGTTGGAGCGCAGCTTCGTGATGTCGTACTCGAACGGATCGTCGGCGACGTAGCGGTACGACTCCCACGCGGTGGCGCCGAAGACGACGAGCGCGACGGCGCAGACCACGCCGGCGCGGCGGAACCCGAACAGCCGGGCCAGCCAGCCGCCGAGCACCGGGTCGCTGGTGACGATCCGGGTCCGCGTGCCCCAGCGCAGCACCATCGCCGGCAGCAGGCTGTAGCTGGCCAGCCAGCACAGGATCATGCCGACGCCGCCGATGATCGCGAAGTCGGCGAAGCCGCGGAACGAGGTCGCGGCCAGCGAGCCGTAGGCGATCGACGCGCCCAGCGACGCCACGATCGTCGGCCGCAGCGTGCCGTGGATCGCCCGCGCCATCGCGTCCTCGGGGCTGTGGCGGCGGCGCTCCTCGAGGTAGCGCGCGAGCAGCAGGATGCCGTAGTTGACGCCGTTGCCGGCGATGATCGCGCCGAGGAACGCGGTCGCGGCGTTGAGGTGCCCGACCGTGACCGCGGCGACGCCGAACGACACCGTGGTGCCGACGACCAGCGACCCCGACAGCAGGCCCAGCAGGATGATGCTGCGCAGGTACAGCCACAGCGCCAGCGCCACCAGCACCACCGTGATCAGGCTCGACAGCAGCATGCCGCGGACCAGCGCGTCGTGCTCGGCGATGGTCCCGGGCACGCCGGCGGTGAGGCCGATCCGGGCGCCGGCGTTGCCGGGGCGGGCCAGGACCTCGGCGCGGGCCCGCTGCAGCGCCGCCATCAGCGCCTTGCCCTGGGCGACGTCGGTCTTGGCGAAGCCGGTGCGCACGACCAGCAGCTGGACGTGGCCGTCGGGCCCGACGTAGCCGGAGTGGTCGAGGCGGGCCTCGGCGTCGTGGCGCCGCTGCCGCAGCTCGTCGAGGCGCTGGCGCGCCGCCGCGGCGTCGGCGTCGGTCTCGTCCTCGTCGAGGTTGACGTACAGCGGGTTGGCCTCGAGCTTGGCCTGATCGATCCGGGTGCGCAGGGCGTCGCGGGCCGCGATCAGGTCGTCGAGGGGCACGAACAGGTGGCGGTGGGCGCGCAGGAACGCGCGGGTCGCGGCGTCGTCGGTCTCGACCCGGCTGACCAGCGTCGGCGGCAGCGCGCGCGCCGCCTCGGCGATCTGGGCGGCCACCCGGGCGCGGATCTCGGGATCGTCGGCGGTGACCAGGATCAGCAGCGTGTCCTGGGTCGTGACCCGCTCGTCGAGCTTGCGCAGGTCGCGGACCGACGGCGCGTCCTGGGGCAGCAGGTGCGAGAAGTCGGCCTTGAGCGGCAGGTGGAACGCGGTCAGGTAGACCGCGACGCCGAACAGCACCGCCGCCGCCGCGATCACCACCAGGCCGCGGCGCACGAGCCAGGCCACGTACCGCTGGGCGGCGACGGGCGGCGGGGCGCTGGAGGCGCGGGGCGAGGACATGGGCTCGTGCTATCCCGCGCGGCGCCGGGGAGCGCAAGAGGCAGCTGCGCGTGTTACGAGGGACGTGCCCAAGGCATACCGCAGGTTGGCGGCGTCGCCCGGTCGGGGGCCACCTCGGAGCGGTTCCGAGCCGCGGGTCCTCCGAGCCGAGGACTAGGTGTTGGGGCGGTCGCGGCGCGAGCGGCCCCGGCGCTCGGGCCGGTGCTTGTGGCGCGGCGGGCCGTGGCGGTCGACGCGGGCGTCCTGGACCGAGGGCAAGAGCGACATCGCGGCCAGGCGCGACACCACCGCCGGCTGGCTGCGCTGCAGCGCCGCGACGTCCATCGCCAGGCCCGGGTCGACGGCGCGGCCGTCGATGCGGACCTCGAAGTGCAGGTGCGGGCCGGTGGCGCGGCCGGTGGCGCCGACCTTGCCGATCAGCTCGTCGGCCTTGACGACCTGGCCCTTCTTGACCCCGACCCGGCTGAGGTGGCCGTAGCGGGTGATGATGCCGGCGCCGTGGTCGACGTAGACCACGTTGCCGTAGCCGTGCTGCTGGCCGGCGATGATGACGACGCCGTCGCCGGCGGCGTACACCGGGGTGCCGCGATCGGCCTTGAAGTCGGTGCCCTTGTGGAACTTGGGCCGGTGGTTGATGGGGTCGTCGCGCCAGCCGAAGCCGGAACTCTCCACGCCCTTGACCGGCGCCGCGCACAGCGCCGACAGGTCGGGGGTGGGCAGGGCGTCGAAGCCGTCGATCGTCGTGGCCAGCCAGCGTTGCCCCGCGGCTAGCGCCTCGCGCAGCTGGACGTTGACGAACGCGCCCATCCGGGCGCCGACGTCGTCGGCGTCGACCGCGTGGACCCAGTTGCCCAGGACCGCCGCGGTCTCGGCGAAGCGGTCGGCGGCGGCCTGCCAGCGCGTGGCGCTGCGCTCGACGGCGGCGGCGGCGGCGGCCGTGGCGGTGGCGGTGGCGCCCGAGGTCGCGTCGGCCGGCGCGGCGTGCGCGATCGCGGTCGGCGCCAGCGCGCCCATCGCCGCGATCACCACGTATGCCGGCCTGGATCGCATGCGACGGGGAGGCCTTCGAGTTTTCGACAGCGCCGGCGCGGGGATCAACGGGGGCGGCCGGAAATCGACACGGGGTGGATGTACGTGCACATAGGTTTTGGGCTTGCCTCGTCGGGGCCCGATCCCGACAATGCGCCGCCCATGACCCGCCGCCTTCGATGGACCTCGATCGGGCTCGCCCTCGTCGGCGCCGCGCTGCTGGCGATCGCGGTGCAGGCCGGCCGCTGGTGGTCGGTCGCCGGCGGCGACGTCACGATCGGCCCGCTGAGCTCGCGCACGTGCATGGGCGGGACCTGCCGCGACGTCGGCCTGGGCTGGCTCGCGGGCTCGGGGCTGTGGCTGCGCGCCGGCATGGCGACCTACGGCGGCGGCCTGATCGCCGGGTTCGCGCTGACCGCGATGGCGGGCGCGCTCGCCGCCAGGCGCGCCGGCACGCTGGCCGCGGGCTCGGCGCTGGTCGCGGTGTTCACGGTGACCGTGGCCGCGGCGATCTTCATCGCCACCGCGCCCGCGCTGCCGGGGATGGGCCTGGCGCGCGGCGTGTGGCTGTTCGGCGCCGGCGTCGTGGTGTCGGCGGGGCGTCGCCGCGCTGGTCATCAAGCGCGGCGCGCGCGGTCGCGTCGCCGCGCGCGTGAGCGGCCTGGTCGGCTGGCGCGCGCGGCGCGGGGAGCGCGGAGTGCTCGCGCGAGCGGTGGGGAGACCGCGGGCCGCCGGCCCGGGGCCTGCGGCGAGCGCGGGGGGCGTCCTCCGGCTCGGACAGTCCTCGCGGTGACGAGAACGCGGGCGGTGAGGCGGGCGCGGGCGGTGACGCGGTCCCGTGGTGGCACGGGCCCGCTGCGGAACTCGCCGGCGGAGGCCCCCCCGTCGCTCGCGTCACCCGGGCCGGCGTGACGTGGCGCTTCGGGCGACGGTGGGAGGGGAGAGGCGGATGCGAGGCTAGGTCGCGGACTTGGTCGCGGTGTGCCCGGAGGCCGCTTCGGAGGCGTCGTCGAGCTTGAGCGCGGTGCGGGCCATGCGGCGGATCGTGCGCCAGCCGATGAACGTCACCACCAGCGGCACCAGCAGGAGCCCGCCGGCCAGGGCGTCCATGCCGTCGGCGCGCAGCGGCACCTGCAGGAAGATCGAGACGTCGTAGGCGCCGTGCAGGAACACCGCGATCAGGTAGCCGCCGAGGAAGCCGGGGCCGCGCTTGTCGAAGCGGCGGCGCGCCACCAGGTAGCCCATGATGCCGGTCCACACCGCGTGGCCCGGGACCGCGAGCAGGGCCCGCAGCGTCCACACGAACGCGGCGGCCTTGAGATCGCCTTGCTGCGACATGTAGAGGATGTTCTCGACCAGCGCGAAGCCGAGGCCGGCGCGGGCGGCGTAGACGATGCCGTCCATCCGCTCGTCGAACTCCTTCTTGTTCCACACCGACCAGTAGACGACGCCGATCTTGCAGAACTCCTCGACCATCGCGGCGACGATGAAGGCCTGGAACAGCGCGACGTGGTAGGGCCCGGCGGCCTCGGCCTTGCCGGCGAACGCCTTCATCAGGCCGCCGTCGATCAGCAGCACGGGGATCACCGACAGCATGCCGAAGAACGCGGCCTTGCGACGCAGGCTGCGTGGCTCGGGCCGCTTGCGGTCGAGCCAGTCGAAGTACGCCATGACGATCAGGGCGGGGACCGCACCGGACGCCGCGATCAGGATCGTTTGCTGCTGGTCGGTCACGCGCCGCCGATCATACACCGGCCGGGATCCGGTGGCGGCGGCGGGGCCGGCGCGTCATGATCGCACGATGCGCGTCCTGCCCGCCGCCCTGCTCGCCTGCGTCGCCGTCGTCGCGGCGCCGCGCGTCGCCGCCGCCGGCGACGGCACCGACCTGCTGGGGCTGTTGCCCGACGACGCCGCGCTGGTCGGCGTCCTCGACGCCGCCGACGCTCGCGGCGCGGCGCTGGCCGACCGCGCGATCGACGCGCTGGTCGGGCGCTCGCCCGGCGTCGCCGCGGCGCTGGCCTCGGTCGACTTCGACCCCAAGGCGGACCTCGACACCCTGCTGATCGCCACCGACCGCGCCGGCGGCGACCCGGCGTGGGTGGTGGTGGTCGTCGAGGGCCGGGTCCCGGCCCGGGCGCTCGCCGGCCTGGCCAAGGTGGACGAGGACGGCGACGGCAAGCCCGACTGGCGCCGCAAGAAGCGCGCGGGCGTCGCCTACTACGAGGGCCCGACCGTCGCGCTCGCGCTGGTCGACCAGCGGCTCCTGGTCGCGACGACCTCGGCGATGCCGGCGCTGATCGACCACGCCCGCAAGAAGCAGCGCCGGACCTCGCTGGCGACCTCGACCGCCGGCGCCGCGATGCGCGCCGCGATCGCCGGCACCGACACCCGCCACGATCTGTGGCTGGCCGCCGAGGTGCCGGCGACGATGGCCCGCCAGGCCGGCGCGTTCGCGCCGCAGTGGCTGTCGCTGGGCGTCACCTTCGGCGCCGACCTGGTGGTCCAGGTCCGGGCCCGGTTCGGCGACGCCGACACCGCCGCCAGCCTGGTCGCGCTGGCCGCGGCCCAGCTCGACCAGGTCCGCCAGAGCATGCGCAGCGCCGGCCTGGCCGGCGCCGCCGACAGCCTCACGATCGAGGCCGAGAAGGAGCTCGTCGAGGCCCGCGTCACCTTGTCCGAGGCCGAGGCCACGACCCTGACCGGCCTGATCGGCGCGCTCTGACCGGGGCTGAAGCCGCGTCCGCCGCGGGATCGCTTGCTGCGTCGCGGCCGGGGGACTACCGTCCGGTCCATGGCGCGCAAGGAAGACGCACTCGACTACCACCGGCGGGGCCGGCACGGAAAGATCGAGGTCGTCCCGTCGAAGCCTCTGGTCAGCCAGATCGATCTGTCCCTCGCCTACACGCCGGGGGTCGCCGAGCCGTGCCTCGAGATCCAGGCCAACGAGGACCTGAGCTGGGAGTACACCGCCCGCGGCAACCTGGTCGCGGTGATCTCCAACGGCACCGCGGTGCTGGGCCTGGGCAACATCGGCCCGGCCGCCGGCAAGCCGGTCATGGAGGGCAAGGCCTGCCTGTTCAAGAAGTTCGCCGACATCGACGTCTTCGATCTCGAGATCGCCGAGAAGGACGTCGACAGGTTCGTCGACATCGTCGCCGCGCTCGAGCCGACCTTCGGCGGCATCAACCTCGAGGACATCGCGGCGCCGGCGTGCTTCGAGATCGAGGAGAAGCTGCGCAAGCGCCTGCGCATCCCGGTGTTCCACGACGACCAGCACGGCACCGCGATCATCTCGGGCGCCGGCCTGCTCAACGCCGCGGTCATCGCCGACAAGCCGCTCGAGACCCTCAAGCTCGTGGTGTCCGGCGCCGGCGCCGGCGCGATCGCGTGCGTCGAGTTCTTCATCAGCCTCGGCGTCAAGCGCGAGCACGTCGTGCTGTGTGACTCCAAGGGCGTGATCCACGCCGGCCGCACCGATCTCAACGGTCACAAGCAGCGCTTCGCGCGCCCCGACGACGGCCGCCGCACCCTCGCCGACGCGATGGTCGGCGCCGACATGTTCATGGGCCTGTCGGTGGCCAACGTCGTCACCGGCGGCATGCTCGAGACCATGGCGCCGCGGCCGATCGTCTTCGCGATGGCCAACCCGGATCCCGAGATCGACTACGCCGAGGCGGTCGCGGCCCGGCCCGACGCCCTGGTCGCCACCGGGCGCTCGGACTACCCCAACCAGGTCAACAACGTCCTGGGCTTCCCGTTCATCTTCCGCGGCGCCCTCGACGTCCGCGCCACCGCGGTCACCGAGCAGATGAAGGTGGCGGCGGCGCGCGCCCTGGCGGCGCTGACCCACGAGCCGGTGCCGGAGTCGGTGATCGCGACCTACGGCGGCAAGCCGCTCAAGCTCGGGCCCGACTACTTCATCCCCAAGCCGTTCGATCCGCGCGTGCTGTGGTGGGTCGCGCCGGCGGTGGCCGAGGCGGCGATGGCCAGCGGGGTCGCGCGCAAGCAGATCGACGTCGGCGAGTACCGCGAGCGGCTGATGCGCAAGTCGTCGAACGCGGCGTACTCGATCATGCGGTCGATGGCGCGCTCGGCCAAGCGCGACCCGCGCCGGATCGTCTACCCCGAGGCCGCCAACCCGACGCTCCTGCGCGCGGTGCAGCAGGTCGTCGACGAGGAGCTGGCGCGGCCGGTGCTGCTCGGCCGCCGCAAGGACGTCGAGCGGCTGTGCGGCGAGCTCGACCTGACGCTGCTCGATCAGGGCGTCGAGGTCATCGACCCGCGCAGCGACGAGCGCGCGGTGCGCTACGCGCAGCGGCTGTGGCAGCTGCGCCAGCGCAAGGGCGTGACGCCGAACATGGCGCAGAGCCTGATCACCAAGAGCAACTACTTCGGCATGGTCATGCTCGAGCAGGGCGACGTCGACGGCCTGGTGTCGGGGCTCAAGCTGACCTTCCCCGAGACCGTGCGGCCGGCGCTGGAGATCGTCGGCCTGGCGCCGGGCGCGACCCGCGCCGTCGGCATGTACATGATGGTGCTGCAGAACTCGGTGAAGTTCTTCGGCGACACGACGATCAACATCGACTGCGACGCCGACACGCTCGCCGAGATCGGGGTCCAGATGGCGGACGCGGTCACCGCCCTCGGCGTGACGCCGCGGGTCGCGATGATCTCGTTCTCCAACTTCGGCTCGGTCCACCACGACGAGGTCGCCAAGGTGCGCGCGGCGCTGGCCCAGATCCGCGCCCGCCGCCCCGACCTCGAGATCGACGGCGAGATGCAGCCCGAGTTCGCCCTCGACGAGGCCAAGCGCAAGGGCTACTACCCGTTCTCGACGCTGAGCCGCAACGCCAACACGCTGGTGTTCCCGTCGCTGGGCGCCGGCAACGCCGCCTACCAGACCCTCAAGGTCCTCGGCGGCGCCGGCGCGGTCGGGCCGATCCTGCTGGGCCTGGCCCGGCCGGTGGCGCTCCTGCAGAACGACGGCACCGTCGAGGACATCGTCAACATGACCGCCTACACGGTCATGACGGCACAGCAGCAGGAGAAGCGCGCGGCGCAGCTGCGCGCGTGACACGCACCCAGGCGGCCCAGGAGGCAACGATGGCGACGACGCAGGTCCCCGGCAACGGCAAGCAGAGCGGCACCACGCCGCCTCCCTCGGCGCAGCGCGAGCAGCTGGCGTCACACGATCCCGCGACCGGCGAGGTCGTCGGCACCGTGCCGGTGATGACCGCCGACGACGTCGACGCCGCGGTCGCGCGGGCGCGCACCGCCGCGGCGACCTGGTCGGCGATGTCGTACGGCGAGCGCGAGGCCGAGCTGGCCCGCTTCCGCGCCGGCCTCGCCGAGGCCTGCGACGACCTCGCCGAGGTGATCGCGCGCGAGAACGGCAAGCCCCGGGTCGACGCGATGACCGAGGTCTACATGGCGCTGTCGCACCTCTCGCACGCCGCGCGGCGCGCCGAGAAGGCGCTCAAGTCGCACCGGGTGTCGCCCGGCCTGCTCGCCAACTACCGCGCCACGATCAGCTACCACCCGCTCGGCGTCGTCGGCGTCATCGGGCCGTGGAACTACCCGATCTTCACGCCGATGGGCTCGATCGCGTACGCGCTGGCCGCCGGCAACACGGTGGTCTTCAAGCCGTCCGAGCTGACCCCGCTGACCGGCGTCAAGATCGCCGAGATCGCGGCGCGGACGCTGTCGATCCCCGACGTCTTCCAGGTCGTCACCGGCGCCGGCGCCACCGGCGCGGCGCTGGCCCGGGCCGCGGTCGACAAGATCGCGTTCACCGGCTCGGCCGGCACCGGCAAGAAGGTCATGCAGGCGGCGGCCGAGCGGCTGACCCCGGTGCTCATGGAGCTGGGCGGCAAGGACCCGATGATCGTCACCGACGACGCCGACGTCGACAAGGCGGCCGAGGCCGCGGTGTTCGGCGCCCTGACCAACTCCGGCCAGGCGTGCATCTCGGTCGAGCGCGTCTACGTCCACGAGGCCGTCTACGATCGCTTCGTCGCCAAGGTCGTCGACGAGGTCCGCGCGGTCAAGGTCGGCGGCGACGACGGCAACATCGGCGCGATGACCAGCCCGGCCCAGGTCGACATCGTCCGCGACCACCTCACCGACGCGGTCGCCCGCGGCGCCAAGGTCCTGGCCGGCGGCCCCGACGCGATCAGCGGCAACTTCATCCAGCCCACCGTGCTCGTCGACGTCACCGCCGACATGAAGGTGATGAAGGACGAGACCTTCGGCCCGGTGATCCCGATCGTCAAGGTCGCGTCCACCGAGGACGCGGTCCGCGCCGCCAACGAGACCACGTTCGGCCTGGGCTCGTCGGTGTTCGCCGGCAAGAAGGCCAAGGACATCGCCGACCGCATCCGCGCCGGCATGACCGCGGTCAACTCGGTGATGGCGTTCTCGGCGATCACGTCGCTGCCGTTCGGCGGCGTCGGCGAGTCCGGGTTCGGCCGCATCCACGGCGACGAGGGCATCCGCGAGTTCACCCGGACCAAGGCGACCGCCGAGGAGTCGTTCGCGCTGCCCGTCAACCTGCTGTCGTTCAAGCTGCCCAAGGGCACCTACGAGCGCATCCGCGGGCTGATCAAGCAGCTCTACGGCGACGGCGCCGTCGCCCGCGCCCAGGACTTCCTGCGCCGGGTGTTCTGAGCGGCGCCGGCCCGCGCCGCAGGTAGGGGCGGGTAGGCCACGTTGCCGCAGCCCGGCGCGGGCGCGCCGGGTGCTACGCTCCGAGGACGATGGCACGCATCGAAGTCGGGTGGCGTTCCATCGCGGTCGTCGCGATCGCGGCGACGTGCGCGTGCGGGGACGACGGCGGCGACGGCGGCGTCGACGCCGCCCGAGCCGACGCGGCGATCGTCGACGCGCCCACGGACGCGGCCGGCGACGACGCCGCCGCGATCGACGCGCCCGTCGACGGCCCCGGCGTCGACGCCGCGCCCGCCGACGCCGAGCCGCCGCTGCCGGTGCGGCTGCGGATCGTCGCCGCCAACCTCACCAGCGGCAGCGGCCAGGCCTACGAGGCGCCGGGGATCCGCATCCTCGACGGCCTCGACCCGGACGTCGCGCTGGTCCAGGAGTTCAACGCCGGCAGCAACACCGCCGCCGACCTGCGCGGCTTCGTCGATCAGGCGTTCGGCCCCGGGTTCGGCTTCGCGCGCGAGAACGGCGTCCAGCTGCCCAACGGCGTCGTCAGCCGCTACCCGATCCGCGGCTCCGGCACCTGGGACGATCCCCAGGTGTCCAACCGCGGCTTCACCTGGGCCCGGATCGACGTCCCGGGGCCGCGCGACCTGTGGGCGGTCAGCATCCACCTCTTGACCAGCTCGGCGACCAACCGCGACGCCGAGGCCCAGGCGCTGGCCGCCTACGTCGCCGCCAACGTGCCGCCCGGTGACCTGCTGGTGATCGGCGGCGACCTCAACACCGCGGCCCGCACCGAGGCGGCGATCACGACCCTCGGCGGCGTCGTCGACACCGCGGGCCCGCACCCGCGCGATCAGGCCGGCAACGACTTCACCAACGCCGGGCGGACCAAGCCCTACGACTGGGTGATGCCCGACGCCGACCTCGCGCCGTACGTGGTCACCGTCGACATCGGCGCCGCCAGCTTCGCCGACGGCCTGGTCTTCGACACCCGGGTCTTCACGCCGCTGGACGACGTCGCGCCCGCGCTCGTCACCGACAGCGCCGCGCCGAGCATGCAGCACATGGCGGTGGTGAAGGACTTCGTCATCACCGAGTGAGCGGCGCGCGGACGCGGGCGCGATCAGATGTCGCGCTCGGCCTCGGCCTCCTGGACCAGCTGCTCGTACTCCCAGGGTCGGGTGTCGCCTTCCTTCACCCAGTGGGCGAGGCCCTGGTAGCCGACCAGGTAGTCGTAGAGGATGTCGCCGTAGGCGCCGGAGCCGTAGAGGCAGTCCTCGTCGACCAGGTCGATCAGCAGCGACGACGAGTACGCGAGCTGGCGGGCCAGGCGGCGCAGGTCCTGGTTGTCGGCGTCGGCCTTGGTGATGCCCAGGTACGCGCCCTCGCCGTCGGCGATCTCGTAGGCCTCGTAGTGGGCCTCGCCCCAGGTGCTGACCGCGTCGGCGAGGCGGGTGCAGCGCGCCTTCGACGGCGCCTGGTCCTCGGTGATGTGCTGGATCTGGTTGGCCAGGCCGTCGAGCAGGTCGGTCATCGCGCTCAGCGCCTCGACCCGCGGATCGTCCTTGCCCGGTGGCGTCGCGGTCGTCGGCGTGACGCCGGCGTCGGGGTCGCGCGCGGGATCCGTGGCCGGGCCGGTCGACCGGGTCACCGCGGGCGGGCCGCACGCGGCCACCAGCAGCATCGCCCCGAGCATCGTGTGCCCCCGCATCGCCACCATGGTATCGCCGCCGGCGGGCCGCGTGCCAGGGCCACCGGCGTCGCGCGGCGCGCCGGCTACCAGATCGGGGTCAGGATCGCGATCCGCCGGACCTCGTCGTCGACTCCGGACGCCATGACCGCCTCCGCGGCGATCCGCCGCGCCCCGTCGATGCCGACCGCCGCCGACAGGTAGCGGACGCCGGTCGGTAGGCCGGCCAGGGCGTCGTCGAGGGCGACGATCGCGCCGTCGGTCCACAGCACCGCGTGGACGGCGCCGTCGGCGCCGCGGGCGGCGCCGACGACGCGGCCGAGATCGTCGAGGCCGAGCGCCTCGGCGAACCCGGCGGTGGCGCCGGGCAGCCCCGGCAGCACGGTGGCGCCGGCGCCGGCGCCGCCGACGCGGTCGACGAAGGCGATCACCCGGCCGTCGTCCAGGGTGGCGCGGCCGGCGACGTCGCCGGCGGCGTCGATCGCGCGCGCCTCGCTGGCGACCACCGCGGCCGGCGCCACGGCGAGCTCGATCGGCACCGGCGCGGCGTCGAGCGCCGGCCACCGCACCGCGCGCGGCCCGGCGGCGCTGTCGACCCAGCCCGCGACGACGCCGGCGTCGTCGACGGCAGAACGCGCGCCGCGCGGGTACGCGGCGTCGAGCGGGGCCAGCGGCAGCACCGCGGTCGAGCGCGCGGTGTCCCACGCGCACGGCCGTGGCCCGGTCGGCGCCGGCGGCGCGCGTCCTCGTCGTGATCGCCGAAGCTGCCGACCGCGAGCCCCGCGCCCGACACCGCGCGCGCGACGCCGGTGGTCCAGCCGTCGGGCACCGGCAGCGCGACCCGCTGGCCGCCGTACCACAGCCGCGGCGCGCCGCCGTGCTCGCCGGCGATCAGCGGCGAGGCGGCGCCCCAGGCGACGCCGCGGTCGTCGTCGGGCACCGCGAGCACCTCGACGACGCCGTTGACGTCGACCTGCACCGGCCGCGACGTCGGCGTGTCGGCGGCGTCGCCGGTGTAGCCGACGACGCGCCCGGTCACCCGGTTCATGCCCCGCGGCGCCATGAAGGCGTCGCCGTCGGGCGGAGGCGCGATCCGCACCGACCACCGGGTCGGCTCGCGCGCGTCAGGCGCCGGCGCGTCGACGCCGGCGTCGGCCGTGACGTGCTCGTCGTCGCCGCAGCCGGCGAGGGCGGCGACCGCGGCGACCGCGGCGGCGACGACCGCGGTGGCGCGCGCGACCGCACCGGCGGCGGTCCAGGCGCGCGCGACCGCGGCGGCGGCGATCCGGATCCAGCGCCGGCGCGGTCGTCGGTCCGGCTCCGGCGACGGCGGTCCGGCTCCGGCGACGGCGGTCCGGCTCCGGCGACGGCGGTCCGGCTCCCGGCGACGGCGGTCCGGCTCCCGGCGACGGCGGTCCGGCTCCCGGCGACCGCGCCGGCGGCGATCCGCCTGTCGGCACCTGCGCGGTCGTCGGTCCGGATCCCGGCGACGGCGGGGGCGGCGGTCCGGCTCCGGAGGCCGGCAGCGGCGGGGCGCACGTCGGCAGGGTAGCGCGCCCGCCCGCGGGTGAGTGACCACGAGCGGCGCGAACGCGCTGGCGGCCCGTCACCCGGTGCCGGGCCGCTCCCACGGCGACACCTTGCGGTGACGCTTCCAGCCGGTGGTGAGCAGCCACGTCGTCGGGAACGCGACCGGCAGGATCTCGACATCGACGCGGAGCTGGGCCAGCACGACGCCGTCGGCCCAGCCGTCCCAGTGCGCGCCGGTCGCGTACGGATCGAGGCGGTGGGTGCGGAGGCCGCGGTCGGCGCCGTGCCGGCGCCAGTTGTTGAGGACGTAGGCGAGGGCGTGGCGCGCCTGCCTGGGGCTGGTGATGACGCGCGGGTGGTAGCGGTCGGCGAAGACCTGGCCGCGCCGCCGCGCGCCGGTCCGGTGGGCGATCGCGCGGTTGATGTGCTTCGCCGCCGAGATCTGGAGACCCTGCATGCCGCGCGCGAGCGCCGTCGCGTTCGCGGCCTCGACGAGGAGGTGGATGTGGTTGCCTTGGATCGACAGGTGCACGACGCGGAAGTCGTCGCGGCGCAACGCCGTGACGAGGGCGCGGCGCATGGCGCGATAGACGTCGCGTCGACGCAGGCGGCCGACGCCGGCGACCGTGCGCAACGTGACGTGCACCGGGTGCTCCCTGCGCAGGGGCGGACGCGGCCCGTGGCGTTCGCTCGCGCGCGGCCCGCGCGCCGGCCGGCCGGCACCCGCGCGCTTGCCGCCGCGCGGGTCGCCGAACCGGAACGTCCCCTGCCGCATCGTCGCCATTTTGATTTCGCCGATATTTATCAGAGAGGGCTGATATCGAGCCACGAGGCCCGCCGTGTGGGGGCGGCTCGATCGGGCCGCTGACGCGAGCGCGAGCGACCGAACCCGAACCGTTCGTCATCTCGCGCCGGCGTCGACCGCGTCCCGCCAGGCCGGACCTGCTTTCGGCTCGGCCGTGACTGCGCCGTCCGTGGCCGGCGTCGCCGCGGCCGGCGAGCGCGCTACCGCCCGGCGCCGTGGCCGAGCCGCTCGCGGATCGCGCGGGCGCGCGCGGTCAGGTCGGCGGCCTCGTCGGCGCGGCCGGCGGCGTCGGCGAGCCGGGCCCGCAGCTCGAGGCAGCGGGCCCGCGACGGGCTGGCCGCGCCCTGGCGGTCCGGGGCGTCGAGCTCGAGGATGTCGGCGGCGCGCGCGATCGCGGGCGCGGCGTCGTCGAGCCGGCCGGCGGCGACCAGCGCGTCGGCCAGGTGCAAGAGCGACAGCACCAGGTAGCCGTGGCGCGGTCCGTAGGTCTGCTGGTCGCGCGCCACCGCGGCGCGGTGCCAGTGCGCCGCCTCGTCGAGGCGGCCGTCGGCGGCGGCGACCAGGCCGCGGTGGTTGTCGAGCCGGCTGCGCAGCGACGGGTTGTGCTCGGTGCGCGCCAGCGCGACCTCGGCGCACGCCGCGAACGCGCCGGCCTCCTCGGGGCGGCGCAGCCCGACCCCGGCGACCAGGACCAGGAACACCCAGACGTTGGCGACCTGCCAGTCGTCGCCGGCGCGCGCCGCGACCTCGGCCGCGGCCAGCAGGGTGGCGCGCGCGGTGGTGGAGTCGCCGGTGCGGTGCTCGAGGTTGCCGAGCAGGTACAGCGCGGCGGCGCGCAGCGGCGGGTAGTCGAGGCGCGCGGTGTCGGCGACCAGCTGCTGGGCGTGCGCCATGGCGCCGGCGAGATCGCCGCGCGACTTGCGGCCCCACGCCCGCTCGAGCCGGGCCCGCAGCGCGCCGACCCGGTCGGCGTCGGCGTCGCGCGGCGGGAACGCCGCGACCATGGGATCGGTCGAGCCCATGTTGTCGAGCGCGGCGCGGCGCTCGATCGCGCGATCCGCGGTGAGCTCGTCGAGGACGTCGTGCATCGACGCCCAGCGCGCCGCCGGCGCCGCGGCCAGGCCGCGGCGCAGCAGCCGCTCCAGCCACGCCGGCACCCCGGCGGCCGCCGGCACCGGCTGCAGCTCGCCGGCGATGATCGCCGAGGCCAGGCCGTCGAGATCGGGGGCGACGAACGGGCGCTGCCGCGCCACCGCCTCGTACAGCGCGACGCAGAACGCGAACTGATCGGCGCGGCCGTCGACGTCGCTGCCCAGGATCTGCTCGGGCGCCATGTAGCGCGGCGTCCCCACCGCGGCGCCGAGCCGGGTGACGCGGCCGCCGAGCGCGATGCCGGCGTCGCGGGGCGGCGCCGGCGCCGCGTCGTGGGCGACCAGCCGGGCCAGGCCGAAGTCGACGACCCGGACCCGGCCGTCCTCGCCGACCAGGACGTTGTCGGGCTTGAAGTCGCGGTGGACCAGGCCGGCGTCGTGGGCGGCGATCAGGCCGCGCGCCGCCTGGGCGAAGACGTCGAGCACCGCGGGCAGGCCGCGCCGCGCCCGCGCCAGCCAGTGCCGCAGCGACGCGCCGCGCACCAGCTCCATCGCGACGTAGAGCTGATCGCCGACGGTGCCGACGTCGTGCACGGTGACGACGTTGGGGTGGGCGAGCCGGGCGATCGCCTGGGCCTCGCGCAAGAGGCGCGTCGACGCCAGCGCCGAGGCCCGGTTGCGCACCAGCTTGACCGCGACCTCGCGGCCGAGGTCGGGATCCTGGGCCCGGTACACCACGCCCATGCCGCCGCGGCCCAGCTCGCTGACCAGGACGTAGCGGCCGACCCGGCGCGCCGGCGCGTCGTCGTCGGGATCGTCGAGGTCGAAGTCGAGCTCGGCGTCCTGGGTCGAGCCCGCGGCGATCTCGTCCATGGCGCCGCGATCCTACCCGCGCCGCGCCGCGCGGTCATCGTCGGGCCGCGCCGCCGCCACGGTGACGTCGAGCGCCGGCGGCGGCGCGCCGGCGGCGGCGAGGGCGCGGCCCTGGGCGGTCAGCCGCCGCACGCAGGTCGCGATCGCCGCCGGCTCGCGATCGGCGACGACGAAGCCGCGGCCCAGCCGCTGCGCCACCGCCGCGGTCGTGCCCGAGCCGGCGAACCAGTCGGCGACGCGATCGCCGGGGCGGGTCACCGCGGCGATCACGCGCTCGAGCAGGCGCTCGGGCTTCTGCGACGGCCAGCCGGTGCGCTCGGCGTCGGAGTGGTTGAGGGTCTCGACGTCGGTCCACCAGTCCTCGGGCACCTTGCCGGCGTCGACCGGGTAGCGGTAGACGCGGCCGGTCTTGCGGTCGGTCTTCTCCTGGACCGGGCGGCCGTCGTCGCCGGTGACGACCCGCATGTGCGAGCCGCCGCGCCGCGGCACCCGGACCTGGTCGGGGTAGAACGCCCAGTCGGCGCCGCGCCCGTACCACAGGATCGTGTCGTGCTTGCGGCCGAAGCCGCGCCGGCTCTTGCCGCCGACCGCGTAGCACCACACCAGCTCGCCGGCGAAGCAGCCGCGGCCGAAGACGCGGTCGAGGGCGACCTTGACGTAGTGGACGGCGCGCCAGTCGAGGTGAACGAACAGCGACCCGGTCGCGCGCAGGGCCTGGCGCGAGGCGTCGAGCCAGGGCATCAGCCAGGCGACGAAGGCGTCGGGATCGTCGGTGGCGTCGGGGCGATCGCGGTAGGCGGCGCCGCGGCCGCGCCGCACCGTGCCGGTGCCGAACGGCGGATCGACGTAGATGGCGTCGAGGCTGGCCGGCGGCCACGCCGCGGCCACCGCCGCCGAGTCGCCGAGGACGAGCCGGTCGTCGGCGCCGGCGTCGTCGTCGGTGGCGGCGCCAAAGGTCCGCCGGCCGGGCGCGACCTCGTCGTCGGCCGCCGGGGCTGCGGCGGCGCCGGCGGGGGCGGCGCCGCCGGGTGCGGCAGGTTGCCCCGGCGCCCCCGGGTCGTCGGGCGATCCGCGACCGAACATGTCGGGCTGGCCGTTGCTGCGCACGCCGCGCGAACCTACCATCGTTGGCCGACATGCGCTTCGGTCCCTGGTACCCGCTCGACGACGCCGCCCGGCACGCGCCGGCCGGCCGCGGCGTGCTGCAGCTCCGCGTCGCCGACGGGCTGCTGACGTATCCCACCGGCAAGAGCGCGATGGTCCACTACGAGCTGGCCGACGACGTCCGCGCCGCCGCGGCGCGCCTGGCGCCCGTCCACCGCGGCGCCGGCCGCGTCCTGTGGTGCCGGCACACCGTCGAGGCCACCGCCGCCGACCTCGCCGACCTCGACGGCTTCCTGGCCCGGCTGCTCCGCGACTTCGTCCGCCGCTTCGGCGCCGCGCCCGGCGCGATCGGCGCCGCGCAGGTGGCGTCGTGAAGCTCGTCGACACCGACGCCGATCGTCCCGACGACGAGGCCGAGCCGGCGCCCGCGATCACCGCGCCGCGCCCCGAGAAGCGCCAGGCGATGGTGTCGCTGCTCTTGACGCTGGTGATCCTCACCGGGACCGTCGTGACGATCTACACGGTGTTCCCGGCCCGTCGCAACGAGGTCGCGACCGTCGCGCTGCAGGAGCACCGGCGCGCCGACGTCACCTGGGAGCTCGCCGGTCCGGATCCCGGCGAGCTGCGGGCGTGGGCGCTGGCGATGTTCGGCACCGACACCCCGCTGCCCGCGCCCGGCGACGATCTCGAGGTCGTCGGGGTCCGCCACGTCGAGGTCCTGGGCCGCCGCGCCGCGCTGATCCGGTTCCGCGTCGCGGTGCCGGGCGGCGCCGCCGCCGAGGTCACCTACCTGGTCCAGCACGCCCGCGACGTGCCGCCGCGGCGGGTCAGCCGCACCGACGGCGACGACGCGATCGAGTCGTGGCGCCATGGCCCGTACACCTGCGTCGCGGTCGGCCCGGCGGCGTCGGCGGCGATCTGGCGGCCGCGCGTCGGCGTGCCGTGACCGCGCCGGACGCTGGCGACGCGCCCGACGCGGCGGTGCCCGCGGGCTGGCTCGAGGCGCGGTGCCACTGCGGCGGCGTCCGCCTCGCGGTGCGCGGCCGCCCCGCGTCGGTGCTGATCTGCAACTGCTCCATCTGCGCCCGCAAGGGCTACCTGCACTGGATCGTGCCGGTCGCCGACACCCGCCTGCTCACCGACGCGGCCGCGCTCGCGACCTACGGCTTCGGGACCGGCGTCGCGCGCCATCACTTCTGCCCGCGCTGCGGCTGCGCCCCGTTCTACGTGCCCCGCTCCGATCCCGACAAGGTCGACGTCAACCTGCGCTGCGTCGACGGCGTCGACCTCGAGGCGCTGCCGCTGCGCACCTTCGACGGCCGCGACTGGGAGCGGAGCTTCGTGACCTACGCGGCGCGCCGCGATCGCGGCGACGACCCGGACGTGGGGTAGCGGCGGCGCGCGCTACGTCGCCAGCGGCAGCGACACCGTGAAGCGGGTGCCCTGGCCCGGTGCGCTCGTGACCTCGACGCCGCCGCCGCGGCGATCCGCGATGCTGCGCACGACGGCGAGGCCGACGCCGCTGTGGCCCTCCTTGAAGCTGACCCCGGGCTCGAAGATCGACGCCAGCTGCTCGGCGCCCAGGCCGTGGCCGGTGTCGGCGACGCTGAGCTCCAGCCGGTCGCGATCGCGGCGCGCCGCGAGGTCGAGCCGGCCGCCGGCGGGCATGGCCTCGATCGCGTTGACGCCGAGGTTGACGATCAGCTGTTGCAGCTCGTAGCTGGGCACCGCCGCGATCAGCGGCTCGGCGGCGCTGTGGACCTCGACCCGGGTGCGCCGGCCCAGGCGGCCCAGCAGCAGGGCGCACCACGCCACGACCCGGTCGACCGCGGCGCGCGGGCTGGGATCGCGGTCGGGGCCGCGCAGCAGCCCGAGCAGCGCCGCCGCCGACGTCGTGGCCTCGGCGATCGCCGCCAGATCCTCGCGCTCGGGCGAGGGCAGCGAGGCGGTGGCCAGGACGCAGGTCAGCAGGTTGTTGATGTCATGGGCGATCTCGCGGGCGAGGATGCCGCGGCTGGCCAGCGCCAGGACCTCGGCGGTGAGGCGGGCGGTCTCGGCGGGATCGAGCGTCATGCGGATGCCGTGACCCGACGCCGTGGTGTCGCCGCGGCTGAGGCTCCACCGGCCGGTGCCGACGCGCAGCACCTCGGCGACCGACATGCCTCGCCAGCCGTCGCCGAGCAGCGCGGTCGCGGCCTCGTTGGCCCCGACGACGCGGAGCTGATCGTCGAGGTCGAGCGCGGGCTGCGCTGCCGCGTGAGGCTCGGCGCCCGCCGCGCTCCGTCGGTTCGATTCGTCCATCCCCGTGCTCGCTACGAGCGTGACGGGCGGCCGCACCACCGACAACTGTCCCAGCGGACAGTTGCAGCCTCCACCACGCCTCATAGACTGCAATGAACCGCTGTTCGCAGGGCCCTGGATGGTTGCAGGGAACGCCCTCGGACCTGTGCTGGTTCGTTCGAGAGGCCCCGCTTGGATTGGATGCCTGCTGCATCGCAGCTCGCCGACATCGTCGGCCATCCCGTGTTCGTCTTCGACGCGGACGGGCGGGTGCGCGTGTTCAACGTCCACATGGAGCGGCTGCTCGGCTGGAGCCGCGCCGAGGTCCAGGGCCGCGCCGTCGACGAGCTGGTGGCGCACCCCGCCGACGCCGCGCGGTCGCTGACCGAGGCCGTCGGCGACGAGCAGCGCAGCTGGTCGCTGCACCTGCGCCGCCGCAGCGGCGAGCCGCGCGGCGCGGTCTTGACCACGTGGACGGTCGGGGACGCCCAGCCCGGCGTCGTGTGCCTGGTCGAGCCGATGCCGGCGATCCGGCCGCCCGGCACCGCGACCCGCATGGAGGTGACGCTGCACGGCGCCGAGCTCGGCGTGATCCGGCAGGCGTCGCACCGCGCGGTCGGCGCGCGCTGCTACCAGGCCGAGCTCGGGTTCGCGGCGCCGTGCCGGCACTGCCCGGTGGTCGGCGCCGCCATGGACGGGCGCGACCTCGCGGCCGGCGCGGTGGTGGCGCCCGACGGGCGGGTCGTCGTCGTCCACGGCCTCCGCCGCGGCGGCGATCGGGCCGAGGTCATCCACGAGTGGCTCGAGGCCGGCACCGCCGAGCGCCTGGTCCAGGGCCAGGTCGAGGCGCTGGCGGTCAAGCACCAGCTCAGCGAGCGCGAGCGTCAGGTGCTCGATCTGCTGCTGCGCGGCCGGGCGCTGCGCGACATCGGCGAGCAGCTCCACATCTCGCCGCGCACCGTGAAGTTCCACCAGAGCAACCTGCTCGGCAAGCTCGGCCTGGTGTCGCGGCTGGAGCTGCCGCTGCTGCTGCTCGGCGACGAGCCGGTCTCCGGCGGCGACGACGGCGGCTCCTGAGCGCCGCCGCGGCGTCGGTCACGGCGCGGCGTCGTCGCCGGCGACCGCGACGCAGCCGAGGCCCGGGCCGTGGGGGCCGCGCCGCGCCAGCGCCGCGCGATCGACGGCGCGCTCCGGGCGATCCGGATCGATCGCGACGCACACGATCGCGTCGAGCCGGCCGGTCGGGCCCGGGGTCAGGCGGAACGCGCCCGGGACGACGACGCGGTTGCCGCAGCGCAGCGGCTGCGGCGGCCCCGGGAACGCGGCGACCCAGCGGTCGTCGCCGCCGTCGCCGTCGCCGCCGTCGCCGTCGCGCTGGAACACGACCAGGTCGGCGGTGACCGGCGCCGGCTCGGCGCAGGTCACGATCGCCGCGAGCCGGTCACGCGGCCCGGCACCGGCGGCGTCGACGGTGGCGACGCCGGCGCGGTCGCGGACCAGCGACACGACGATCTCGCCGGCGCCCTTGACGTGGAGCCAGGGCCCGGCGAGCGCGAGCCAGGGCGCCGCGGCGCGCGCGCGCTCGTCGCGCTCGTCGTCGCGGCGGCCGTCACCGAGCACGATCACCAGCAGCACCGCGGCGGCCGCCGCGGCCAGGCCTGCCGCCGATCGCCAGCCGCGACCACCACGACGCCCACCACGGCCGCGCCGTGGTGCCCGCCGGCCGCGCGGCGGCGGTGGTCGCGACCGCGAACGGCAGCGCCGGCAGCGCGACCTCGTCGCGCTCGATCCGGTCGAGGCAGGCCCGGCACGCCGGGCAGCCGGCGAGGTGGGCCGCGACCTCGCGCGCCAGCGGCCCCGGCAGCTCGCCGAGCGCGTAGCGCTCGAGGCGCAGCCACGACACCGGCTCGGACACGCAGGTCGCGCTCATCGTCGCGCCTCCTGGTCGTCGCGCGGCCGCCGGGCGTCGAGGGCGAGGACCTCGGCGCGGATCCGCGCCAGCCGCTTGCCGACGGTCTTGCGGCTGGTGCCGAGCAGCTCGGCGATCTCCTCCTGGGTCAGATCGTCGACGTAGCGCGCGATCAGCACCTCGAGGTGGCGCTCGTCGAGCCGCTCGACCAGCCGGACCAGCAGCTGGGTGCCGATCACGTGATCGTCGCAGCGGACCCGGGCCCCGGCCAGCGCGTCCTCGACGGTCTGCTGCTCGCGGGCCAGCAGGCGCTCGCGGTTGGCCCGGTCGCGGAGCAGGTTGAGGCACCGGTTGGTGACGGCGCGGTAGAGGTAGGGGAGGTCCATGGCCGGGGTGGGGGCGTCGCGTTGGATCAGCTCGACGAACAGGCCGTGCACGACGTCGACCGCGTCGTCGCGGTCGCGCAGCACGCGCTCGGCCTTGCGGATCAGCGCCGGACCGTAGGTCCGGTAAGCAGACGTGGGATCACTGGCAGGTACCACCGGCGGCACCCACGAACGTACACGCCCCCGGCGTGAGATCGGAGCCGGCGGGACACTCGGTGTCGTCGCCGCACATCCGCGGGATCCACGACGCGTCGTCGCAGAAGCCGATCGGGGTGCCGTCGCAGGCGCCGCTGACGCAGTCGTCGTCGATGAAGCAGGGGGCGCCGCTGGCGCGCGGCGTGCTGCCGCACTCGCGGACGCCGAGCTCGGTGCGCGACGTGCACACCTCGCCGCCGGGGCACGCGGTGCTGGCGTCGCACTCGCCGCAGCTGCCGGCGGTGCAGATGCCGGACGCGCACTCGGGATCGTAGACGCACGGCTCGCCGAGCTGGCCGGCGCCCTCGGGCACGCAGGTCAGCCACGGCTGCAGGTTGCCGGGGACGTCGCGGGCGCGGCCGCAGACGTCGCCGGGGGCGCAGTCGGCGTCGGCGTCGCAGTCGGAGCACACGAAGCCGTTCCAGCAGGTGCCGCTGGCGCAGTCGCCGTCGACCGCGCACAGCGCGCCGTCGGGCCGCGGCGGCAGCTCGATGCCGGGGTAGCCGCAGTCGTCGGCGGTCTCGGCGGCGATCCGCGCCAGCACGGCGCGGCCGGCGCCGCGCTTGGTCAGCCGGAACAGGACGCCGTCGTAGGCGCCGTCGATGCGGATCCGGTAGCTGACCTTGGCCCACGCCGAGGTCGGGATGCGCTCGCTCCAGTCGACGGTGCCGTCGCCGAAGACGTCGCCCTCGAGCCGGACCTCGGTGCTCTCGGCGACGTCGGCGACCAGGTCGAAGCGGATGCAGTGGGTGTCGTAGTTGTTGACCGGCGTCAGCTGCGAGATCGCGGTGTCGGCGCCGAGCAGCTCGACGGCGTCGTCGCCCTGGTGCCAGCTGGTGGCGGCGCGGATCTCGCCGCGCTCGAGCTTCCACGCGCACAGCGTGTCGCCGCACCACAGGTCGAAGCCGGGATCGTCGATGATCTGGCCGCAGTCGGTGGCGCCGACCTGGGTCGCGGCCAGCGCGACCGTCAACAGCGTCGGGATCGTGGTGCGGAGGGTGCGCATGATCGGGCTCCGGGCGGGGGCGGGGGCGGGGGCGGTCACGGGCGGTAGTCCACGGTGAGGCCGAAGAACAGGCCGCCGACGTCCATCGTGTCGGGATCGTCGAGCTCGTTGGTGACAGTGGGGGCGTACAGCCAGCGGGCCTCGAGGCCCATGCCGACGCCGTTCAGCCACGGCGAGTAGCGGACCACGCCGACCGCGCCGGCGAGGTGGGGCGCGAAGAAGTCGTCGGAGAAGACGCGATCCATCTCGTCCTCGAAGCGGTCGCGCGCCCAGGTCAGGCCGAGGCCGGCCTCGGCGAACAGCAGCGTGTGGTCGTCGTGGAACGACAGCTCGCCGCGGCCGCCGACCGTGAAGACGTTGCTGGTGACGTCGTAGCCGAGCGGCTCGAGGTCGGTGGCGTAGCTGTAGTGCTCGCTGGCGATCCGGGTCACCCGCCCGGTCAGCGCCAGGTTGGGCGTCATCCGCCGGACCAGCTCGACCGACAGCTGGCTGCGCAGCGCGCCGCCGGAGTAGTCGAAGGCGTCCTCGAGCCGGCGGGTGAAGGCGTCGCGGCGCGCGCCGGCGAGCCCGGCGCCGAGCTCGATCGCCCAGCGGTTGCGGATCGGCGTCGCGGCGTCGCCGCCCTTGGCGACGGTGTCGGCGAGCGCGATCTCGTCGCAGCCGGCGAGATCGACCGCGATCGCGCCGCCGTGCGGCACGGTCACCGGGCAGCGCTGCATCACCGCGGCGCTGCGGACCAGCACCCGGTAGGTGCCGGCGGGCACGGCGACGTCGAGATCGTCGCCGGCGACCTTGTGGACCTCGGCGAGGACGGCCTCGGCGGGCAGGCGCTCGATCAGGACGTCGCCGGCGAGCGCGGCCGGCAGCACCATCGTGGCGTCGGCCTGGTCGGGGAAGGTCAGCGTGACCTCGCCCTGGCCCTTGAGGTCGACCTCGAGGCTGACGTGCTGGCTGCCGACCGCGGTGGCCGAGGTCGCCAGCAGGGTCTGGTTGTAGGCGTACTGGTAGGCCTCGTCGAGCGAGACCCGGCCGTCCTTGTCGCGGTCGCCGCCGCCGCGCAGGCCGACCAGCAGGTGGTGCGTGAAGTAGCTGCCCTGCAGGAAGTCGGACTCCTGCGACAGCTCGCTCTCCGACGACGACGCCATCACCGCCAGGCCGGTGGCGTCGAGGCCGGTGCGCGAGTTGAACGAGAAGTCGGCGGCCGGCTCGGCGCCCTTGACCCGGGTGAACGCGCCGCTCTGGCAGGCGTCGAGCACGACCAGGGTCACGCTCGACGGCAGCTCGGTGAGCCGGCCGCGCAGCTGCGACAGCGACAGCTCGTCGTCGCCGAGGACCAGCGCGGTGGCCCGGGCGTGGCCCGAGTAGTAGAAGAAGACCAGCGAGCGGCGGCCCGCCGCGCTGTCGCGCTCGACCTCGGCGGCGACCTGATCGATGGCGTCGAGCAGGCGCGCCGGCGACGGCGCCAGCACCATGTGGACGTGGTCGCGGGTGTAGCCGCCGAGCTCGCGCAGCACGGTGGCGACGCGGCGGGCGTCGTCCTCGGCGAAGCGCAGCGTGTCCTGGCCGGGGCCGCCGGCGTTGGAGCCCACCACGATCGCGTACGAGGTGACGTCGTCGGACGGGGGGGCCTGGGCCGCGGCGGCGGTGGGGAGGCTGACCGCGGCCCAGGCAGTGGCGAGGAGGGGGAGGAGGGGACGGAGGGGGTTCATGGCGGGCTCTGGTGGGTAGACACGCAGCGGTCGGACCGTGGGAACCCCTATTTCGTACCGCGCCGGGTCGCGGCCGTCAGGGCGCGCTCAAGTACCCGGATCGACAGGCGATCATCAGTGCGTGGCCAGCCACGCTTTGGCCTCCGCGGCCCGGGCCGCGGACGCGCCGCCGGCGCCGGTCAGCCCGGCCAGGGCGGCGCGGGCGAGCTGCCGGGCCCGCTTGCGATCGCCGTCGCCGGCCGCGGTCTGCCACAGCGCGCGCGCCAGATCGAAGCGGGTGCGGGCCAGCTCGCCGGCGTCGCCGGGCGCGCCCTCGCGCAGCTGCAGCGCCTGCTCCAGCACCGGCCGCGCCGCCGCGGCGTCGCCGAGGCCGAGGTGGGCCTCGCCGATGCAGTCGAGGTCGTAGGCGAGATCGGGGTCGCCCTCGTCGGCCGCGCCCTGGTCCAGGGCGAGGGCGCGCCGGCAGTAGCCGAGGGCGCGGGCGTGATCGCCGCGGCGCGCCGCCAGGTCGCCCAGGTTCGACAGCGGGATCGCCAGGTCGGCGTGGTCGTGGCCGAGCGTGCGCTCGTAGATCGCGAGCGCGCGCTCGAGGTCGGCGGCGGCCGCGGCGTCGTCGCCACGCTCCATCTCGAGGCCGCCGAGGTTGTTGAGCGTCGTGCCGACGTCGCGCGCGTCGTCGCCGAGCGCGGCGGTGCGGACGTCGAGCGCGCGCCGGTACAGCGCCTCGGCCTCGTCGAGGCGACCCTGGTGGAAGACGACGACGCCGAGGTTGTCGAGGGAGTCGCCGACCCGCGGGTGATCGGGGCCGAACGCGGCCTCGCGGATCTTGAGGGCGCGGCGGTGCAGCGCCTCGGCGGCGGCGTAGTCGCCGCGGCTCGACTCCAGCATCGCGACCGTGTTGACGACGTCGGCGACGTCGGGATCGTCGGGCCCGACCGCGGCCTCGGTCATGGCGAGGGCGCGGCGCGCCCGCTCGAGCGCCTCGTCGGTGTGGCCCTGGACCATCAGCGTCAGCGCCTCGCCCTCGAGCAGCTCGGCGCGGGCGCGCGGCTCGGCGCCGGCGCGCTCGAACGCGGCCTCGGCGGCGGCGGCGAAGGCCAGGGCCTCGACCGGGCGGGCCTGGCCGTAGCCGACGATGTCGACCAGCTCCGACCACGCCCGCGCCGCCAGGGCGTCGTCGTGGGCGCGCGCCGCGGCGAGCGCGGCCTGGCGCTGCGCGGCCTCGGCGGCGTCGAAGTCGCTGGCCAGCCGCTCGATGCGGCCGCGCTGGTAGGCGACCTCGGCGACCAGGGGCGGGTAGTCGAGGGCGCGCGCCGCGGCGTCGGCGGCGATCGCGCGGGCGCGCGCCTGCCGCCACTGGCCGGTGAGGGTCAGGGCCTCGAGCTCGGCGACCTCGTGCTCCAGCGCGAGCACCTGGGCGCGCCGATCCGGATCGGACGGCATCGGCACCACCGCGGTGAGCGCGTCGCGATCGGCGCAGCTGGCGACGTCGGGCAGCGCCGCCACCGCCTCGAGCGCGCGGTTCATGCGGGTGGTGTCGGGCGCCTCGCCCAGCTCGGTGACCAGCGCCTGCAGCTCGGTGAGCCGGCGGTCGAGGCAGCCCATCCGCAGGTCGAGCAGCGCCGGGCTCTGCTCGCCCCGCACCTTGCTGGCGACGCACGCGTCGTGGTGCATCGCGACCCAGGCGTGGGCGCGGCCGTCGAGCGCGGCGCGGACGCGGGTGAACGCGTCGGCGGCGTGGCGCTTGCCCGTGGCCTCGAAGGCGGCGCGGATCCGGGTCGCGGCGGCGGCGTCCCACACGCCGGCGAGGTGGCGCGCGGCGTCCACGCAGGGCTCCGGCGGGTCGCGGCGGCGCACCGCGCTGACCACGGCGAGCGCGGCGAGGCCGACCGCGAGCGCGCCGATCGCGACGTTGCGGCGTCGCGCCGCCGGGTCGGCGGCCAGCGCGGCGCACAGGTCGTCCATCGAGCGGAAGCGGTCGCCGGGCGCCGGCGACAGCGCGCGCACCAGCGGCCGGCGCACCCACGCCGGCACGTCGCGGCGCGGCGGCGGCGGCCGCACCTTGTGGGCCGCGGCGTTGGCGGCGTACTCGGAGGCGTCGGCGCCCTCGAACGGGCGCTCGCCGTACAGCAGCTCCCACGCCGCCACCGCGAACGCGAACTGGTCGGCGCGGGCGTCGATGACGCCGCGCTTGCGCTGCTCGGGCGCCATGTACACCGGGGTGCCGATGATCCGGCTCGCCATGATCTGGGGCAGCGCGCCGTCGTCGTCGACCGTGCTGGCCTCGAGATCGTGGAGCATCGCCTGCCGCGCCAGCGCCTCGTCGGCCGGGATCTCGATCGCGGTCGACGACCGCGAGCGCGCCGCGCGGTCCCGGGCGCTGGCGTCGGGGCTGGCGCCGCCGTCGCTGTCGAGGTCGGCGGTCGCGGTCTCCATCGCGGCGTCGGCGTCCGGCGCGGTCGGCGACGCGCGGCCGCGACCCGCCCGGCCGTCGGGGGTCGACGGCGTCGCGCCGGTGGCGACGTCGACCGGGGTCATCGAGCCCGACGTCGTCGTCGCGGCGACCCGGGCCAGGCCGAAGTCGAGGACGCGGATCCGGCCGTCCTTGCCGACCATGACGTTGTTGGGCTTGAAGTCGCGGTGGATCAGGCCGGCGGCGTGGGCGGCGGCGAGGCCGCGGCCGGCGGCGATCAACGCGGTCAGGGTCGGGCGCCACGTCGGGTGCTGCTGGCGGTGCCAGGCGTGCAGGGTCTGGCCCTCGACCAGCTCCATCGCGATGAACACCGAGCCGGCGAAGCGGCCGACGTCGTGGACGCCGACGATGTTGGGATGCGACACCCGCGCCAGCGCCTGCGCCTCCTGGACCAGGCGGGTCGCGGCCTGATCGGAGACGTCGCGGACCAGCTTGAGCGCGACCTGGCGATCGAGCTCGGGATCGAACGCGCGGTAGACCACGCCCATGCCGCCCGAGCCGAGGTGGTCGAGGATGACGTAGCGGCCGATGCAGGTGCCGCGCCCGAACGCGGGCATGCGGCGTCTGGCCTCCTGCGTCGGGGTTCGCGTGGTGTCGGTCTCGTCGGCCAACACACACATCGTAGCCGGATCGTGCGGTCGCCGGCCCGGGTACTTGGTCGCGGTCGGCGGGGCCGGCGTGGGCCCAGGACCTACCCCGCGCCGTCGTCGTCACCGCCGGTCAGCGGTCAGCCGCCGCCGTCGTTGCCGTCGTCGTCGTCGTCGGGCCGGACGTGGATCGCGCGGCGCAGCGCGGCGTCGCCGAACCGGGCGTGGACCTCGTCGAGCACCGCGCCGAGGCGCTCGCCGCGGGCCCGGCGCGGCTCGTCGAGCGTGAGCTGGCGGGGCGCGGCGCGCGGCTCGAGCGCGGTCGCCGACAGCCCGACCAGCCGGACGCGTCGCCCCGGCCGGTCGGCGATCTCGACGTGGCCGAGCAGCTCGAGCGCGGCGCGCGCCAGGACCTGGCCGTCGGTCGTGGGATCGGGCAGGGCGGTGCGCCGGGTGATCTGCCGGAAGTCGTCGTACTTGACGATCAGCACCACCGCGCCGGCGCGGAGGTCGGCGGCGCGCAGCCGGGCCGCGACCCGGTCGGCCTGGTGCAGCAGCACGACCTCGAGGTCGCGGGGATCGTCGTGGTCGTCCTCGAAGGTCTCGCGGTGGCCGATCGTCACCGGCGCCTGGCCCTCCTCGACGGCGCGGGCGTCCTCGCCGCGGGCCAGCGCCGCCAGGTGGGCGCCGGTGACGTCGCCGAGCTTGCCGCGCAGCGCGGCCTCGGGGTAGCGCGCGACGTCGCCGATCGTGCGCAGGCCCAGCGCCCGCAGCCGGTCGCAGGTGACCTCGCCGACGCCCCACAGCCGGCTCACCGGCAGCGGGTGCAGGAACGCCAGGATGCCGTCGGCGGGGACGACGCGGAGGCCGTCGGGCTTGTCGATGTCGGAGGCGATCTTGGCGACGAACTTGTTGGGCGCGACCCCGACCGACGCCACCAGCCGCAGCTCGTCACGGACCCGCGCCTTGATGGCGCGGCCGATCGTCGGGCCGTCGCCGAGCAGGCGTTCGCTGCCGGTGACGTCGAGGAACGCCTCGTCGAACGACAGCGCCTCGGCGACCGGCGCGAAGTCGCCGAGGATCGCGAAGAACGCGCGCGACGCCTCGGCGTAGCGCGCCATGTGGTGGCGGACGACGATCGCGCGCGGGCACAGCCGCAGCGCGATCGCCATCGGCATCGCCGAGTGGACGCCGAAGGTGCGCGCCTCGTAGGAGCACGCCGCGACCACGCCGCGGCGCGCCGAGCCGCCGACGATGACCGGCTTGCCGCGCAGCGACGGATCGTCGCGCTGCTCGACCGCGGCGAAGAAGGCGTCGAGATCGACGTGGAGGATCGTGCGCGCCGCGTCCCCCACCGGCCGACCTAGCCGCGCAGCAGCGTCGTGTTGGCGCCGAGGATCGCGGCGACCACGACCGCGGCGAAGAAGACCACCCACAGGATCGGCGGCAGGGCCCGGACCCGGCCCTCGCGGAAGCGCTTGATCTTGACCCGGGCCAGGCCGTGGATCGACAGCACGCCGAGGACGACGACCGTCAGCTTGATGTGCAGCCACGGGCCGTGGCCGAACTCGGTGGGCTTGACGCCGAGCGCGCGCCACAGGCCGGCGCCGATCGCGATCGTCGCCCCGAGGTCCATGATCATGGCGAGCGCGCGCTCCATGCGGCCGAGGCTCTCGCGGGCGACGCCGTCGACCTTGCCGTGCACGGACAGCAGCGCGAGGACGGCGGTCAGGCTCGAGATCCACAGGATGACGCCCACGACGTGGATCGTGGTGAGCCAGGCGACGGTGCTGGGGGACATGACCCGTGGTGTACCACCGGTAGATCCTCGGGCGCAGGCCCGTACAATGGGGAGTGATCGCCCCCGGCCCCCGGCCGGCCACCCGGGTCACCCCAGGGATCGATGGACCTCAAGCTGTTCTTCCACGACCGTTGCTTCGACGGCACCGCCTCGGCGGGGCTGTTCGCGCGGTTCCACCGCGAGGTCATCGCCGCCGACAGCCACGCGATCCCGGTCGGCCTGCGCCACCGCGACGGCGACCCCTTCGAGGGTGTCGCGATCGACGGCGACGACAACGCCTGCGTCGACTTCCGGTACTCGCCGTCGCCGGCGATGCGCTGGTGGTTCGACCACCACGCGACCGCGTTCCAGCCCCCGACCCTGCGCGCCGACTTCGAGGCCCGCCCCGCCGAGACCCGGCGCTTCGATCCGGCGGCGCCGTCGTGCGCCGGGCTGATCGCGCGGACCCTGCAGGAGCGCTGGGGCTGGGTCCCGCCGCCGGCGCTGGCCGAGGTGGTGCGGTGGGCCGAGATCATCGACGCCGCGGCGTTCGCCTCGGCGGAGGAGGCGATCTCGCTGGCGGCGCCGGCGCAGCGGCTCGCCGCGTGGATCGCCACCGTCGGCGACGACGCGCTGGTCGCCCGCTACGTCGCGGCGCTCGCCGACGGCGTCGCGCTCGAGGAGCTGGACCGGGCGCCGTGGGTGCGCCGCGACCTCGAGCCGCTGCTGGCCGGCCGCGACCGCGCCAAGGACGCGCTGGCGACCCTGGGCCGGCCGATCGACGACGTCGTGCTGTTCGACCTGCTCGATCACCCGGAGGTGCCGGCGCCCGGCTTCCTCGGCTACGCGTTGTTTCCGGCCTGCCGGTACTCGGTATCGGCGGCGCGCCACCACGGCGCGATCAAGATCGCGGTCGGCCACAACCCGTTCGCGGCGCCGCGCGGCCACGACATCGGCGCGCTGTGCGAGCGCTACGGCGGCGGCGGCCACGCCGCGGTCGGCGGCGTCACCCTCGACGCCGACGAGGTCGACCGCGCGCGGGCCACGGTGGCGGCGATGGTCGAGGTGCTGACGTCACCGGCGGCGTGATCGTCGCGCCGGCACCCGCCCGCGGGCGTCGATCCCGGCGGCTGCCGAGGGTCGGTCGCGAACGATGCGGGGGGGCCGATCGGCTCGCTCGCCCGCAGACGGGCTCGCGGCGCCGGCACCGAGTTCATCCTCCGGTGGGTGTCAAGGTCGTTGTCGCCCGCGTCGACCACGCGGCACCCGCTCGTCGTCGCGTCACCGGCCGCATCGATCGCTCGATCCACTGCGCCAGCGACAGGGCCGCGTCGGCGCGGCCCACGCGGACCGCGGCCGGCTCGTCCCGTTCGTCGCTGGTCCTCGGCGGCGCGCCGTACCGCCTTCCATCGGCGTGCACGAACCCGACCTGTCCCGACGCCGACCGCGTGATCTTCAAGCGGCCCACATGGACCGCGTCGTGATGGCCGCCGCACAGCGAGATCAGGTTCGCCAGCGTATGCCGACCGCCCTGCGCCCGCGGTCGCACGTGGTGGACCTCGACCCATCGCGACGCCCGGCAGCCCGGCACCCGGCAGCGGCCGTGATCTCGCGCGACCACCGCCGCGCGCACCGGCGCCGGGATGGCCTGGGTCGGCTTCGCGATCACGTGAACGTCGCCGTCGCCGTCGACCCGGCCGAGGACGCGCGCGTCGCAGCGCGCGCGCTCGACGACGGTCGCCGGCACCTCGACGGCGCGGCCGCCGCCGTCCTGGGTCACGCGCTCGCAGTCGGGGCACTGCATCAAGGCGATCTGGTACGCCGCGCGCCCGCGCTTGCCGCGTTCGCTCGATGGAGCCGGCTCGCCCGCCAGCATCCCGAGGCACAGCACCCGCAGCAGCTCGTCGTCGGGCACGGCCTCGCCGCGCTCGAGCTCCAGCGCCAGCCTCGCGTCGCGCCACAGCGCGTAGGTCTCGGCGGTGACCTCCAGCGACACCACGCGCCGGACCTCGGCCGGATCCACCGGATCGCCCGGTAGATCACCGGGCTTGCGCCCGGCGACCAGGGTCTCGATCTCGTGCACCGTCTTGCCGGCCGCCGCGTCGAGCCACACCCGCTCGGTGTCCTCGCGAACGACCCGGGTCAGCTCGCGCACCGCCGAGTACGACTGCTCGCCGCGGGCCAGCGCCGCCGCGGTCCGCGGCAGCACCTGCAGGGCGCTGGCGACGCGCAGCCGCTCGCGCGCCGCCCGCGGCCCGTAGCCCAGCGTGCGCTCGAGGTACTCGTGCAGACTCGCGTAGCCGAACCGGCGGTGCAGCTCGACCTGCTGCGCCAGCACCAGCCAGCGCGCCTCCTCGGCGTCGAGCGCGGCACGTCACCGGGCGACGCCGCGCAGGTGGCGATCGAGCTGTCGCCAGTCGGGGGATGCGTCGCCGCCTCCGCCCGCCCCGTCGAGCTCACGCGAGACCACCCGCTCGTTCTTGTCGCGATCGAACATCTCCACTCCTCCCTGCGCACGCGCGCATTCCTTCTCTACCACGACGATTTCGGGCCTCCTGTCGTCGCCGTGGCGCCCCGCAACCGACCTCGACCCTTCGCGTCGTCGTCGCGGTCCGCTTCTCGGCGCAGCGGGCCGAGCTGCGCGCCCCGTCGACGATCAGCCGCGCCATCGCGCCTGCGTCTCGTCGTCGGCCGCGAACGCCGTCAAGAACAATCGACCACGATCGTCCCGGGCCGTGTCTTTCTTGTCCGGTTCCCGGACAGCGTCGATCACGGCTCGCGCGGCCGTCGCGATCCCGATGCCCGGCCCGCGCCCGCAACGCTCGCGCCCCGCGCCGAGGCGCCGGGCCCCCGTCTTCGGGCCCGGCGCCGGTGGTGGTGCTCTGCACCCACGCCGGCGCCAGCACCACGCTCATCGGGGAGCCAGCGACCGGCCGGGCCGGAGCCTCAGCCCACGCAGCCCACGCCCCGACCGCGCCGCAGCCCACGCCCCGACCGCGCGGCACCCACACGGCCCCGCGCCGCGCCCGCAGCCCCGCGGCCAGCCAGCCGCCGCCCGCGCGCCGCCCCGCGCCGCGGCGCGCCGCGCCGCGCCGCCCCGCCCCGCGCACATCCCGACCATCCCCGCCGCCCTCTCCGGAGCCTCCGGGAGCCAGCACCGACGCGACGTCCGTCCACCCCGTCCACCCCGTCCACCCCCGCCACCCCGCCCACCCCGCCCCCCCCGCCCCCCCCCCCCCCCCCGTCCACCCCGTCAACCCCGTCCACCCCGTCCACCACGTCAGCCCCGTCCACCCCGTCCACCACGTCAGCCCCGTCCCGCCGTCCGGCCCTCAGTCGACCTGGCGGACGTAGACGACGTAGCCGTCCGGATCGGTGATACGGAACTCGCCGTTGGGCGAGTGCTCGGGCGTCTCGATCTCGGTCGCGGTGACGCCGGCGGCGGCGAGCTCGGCGCGCCAGGCGGCGACGTCGGCGACGTAGAGGTAGAACAGCACGGCCTGGGCGTCGGCCGCGACCGGCGCGGTGGCGCGCGCGACCATGAGCGCGGCGCCGTCGGCGGCCTCGAGCCAGGCCCAGTTGAGCCGGCCGTCGGTCTCGTTCAGGTAGCGGTTGCGGACGCCGAAGCCCAGCCGCGCCCAGAACGCCACCGCGCGCTCGCAGTCGGCGACGAACGCCATCGGGACCAGCCGCCCCGGCGGCGTCGGTGTGGTGGCCGTCCCGTCGCCGGCCTCGGCGGCGCCGTCGGCGCGGTCAGGCGGCGCCGTCATCGCCGCCGTGCTCCTTCTTGGCCTTCTTGGCCTTCTTGTCGCGGTCCTTGTCCTTCTTCTTGTCCTTCTTGCGGCCGCCGACCTCGAGCTTCTCGACCTGCTCCTTGAGCTTGGCCAGGCCGCCGCGCAGGCCGTCGACCTCGTCGCGCAGCTTCTTGAGCTCCTCGTCGCGGCCGCGGCCCTCCTCGAGGTCGCGGATGATCTCGCGCGACCGCCGGCGCAGCCGGCCGTCGAGCTCGCGGTCGACGACCCGGCGCAGCGCCGGCACCGCCGCCGGATCGCCGATCACCGCCAGGGCCTCGAGCGCGGCGGCCTGGACCCGGAAGTCGCGATCCTCGACCAGGCGCTCGACGGTGTCGCGGACGTCGCGGGCGTCGCGGTCGCGGCGGCCCCGGACCAGCGCGGCGAGCGCGCCCAGCGCGGCGCGGCGGCCCTGCGACAGGTGCCCCCAGGTCGTCGCCGACAGCAGCATCGACACCGCCGAGTCGTCGCGGGCCTCGGCGAGGCCGCGGTACGCGTGCTGGCGGATGACGTCGCCGTACGACGGCCGGGTCGCGGCCTCGCGCAAGAGGCGCGGCGCCGACGGCGCGCGCAGCCGGCCCAGCGCCAGGCACGCCTCGGCCTCGACGAAGTAGCTGGCGTCGCCGCGCTCGACGACGCCCTCGATCACGGCGATCGCCTTGGCGTCCTCCCGGTGATCGCCGATCGCCTTGACGATGGCGCGCCGCGCCCGCGGGTGGGCCTCGGTGGCCAGCGCCCGGATCAGCGCGTCGCGCGCGCCATCGGTGCGCAGCCCGCCGAGCGCCGCGGCGCAGGCGCCGCGCACCGCCCAGAACGGATCGCGCTCGAGGCCGCGGCCCAGCGCCGCCTCGGCGCGCGCGCCGCCCTTGCCGCCGAGCGCGCGGGCGGCGTGGATGCGATCGACCGCCAGCGTGGCGGCCTCGAGCTCGCCGATCCACAGCGCCTGGCTCTTGTCGGTGTCGACGTGGGCGAGCATGACCCGGCCCGGATCGAAGATCGCCTGGGTCGGCTCGGCGTCGAGCGGGACGTGGAAGGCGTGGCGCTCGTCGACGACCTCGACCGGGACGTCGACGTCCTGGCCGTCGACCCGGAACCGCAGCCGGGTCGGCAGGCGGAACCGCGGCGTCTTGCCCTCGACCTTGTGGGTCTGCTCGATCGTCGCGGTCGCCAGCCGGGTGTCGGGATCCCAGGTGAACGCGACCTTGAGCTCGGGGTGGCCGTCACCGTCGATCACCCACTGGCTGAAGAACCAGTCGAGGACCCGGCCGGTGGCCTCCTCGACCGCGCGCGCCAGGTCGCGGGTCTCGACCGAGCCGTGGCGGTGCTTGGTGAGGTAGTGCCGCAGGCTGCCCCAGAACGCGTCGTCGCCGAGCTCGTAGCGCAGCATGTGCAGGACCCGGCCACCCTTGTCGTAGAGGTGGTGGTCGAAGATGTCGATCGGCTCGTCGTAGAGCTTGGTCGCGATGGTCCGGCGGTAGCGGCCGCCGTCCTCGCCCATGTAGGTCTCGGCCCAGTCCTCGAGCTCGAGGTCGGCGGCGTCGCGGCCCTCGTAGGCCTCGCGCCACACGTACTCGCTGTAGGTCGCGAAGCCCTCGTTGAGCCAGCCCTCGCCCCAGTCGCGGCAGGTCACGAGATCGCCGAACCACTGGTGGGCCAGCTCGTGGGCGACCAGCGAGTCGACGTCGTGATCGAGCGCGGCGCGCTCGTCGAGCAGGACGACGTCGGTCAGGGTGGTCGCGGTCGTGTTCTCCATGCCGCCGAAGATGAAGTCGGCGACGAAGACCTGGGCGTAGCGGCTGTACGGGTAGTCGACGCCGAACTTCTCCGAGAACACCTCGAGCATGCGGGGCGTGCGCTCGAGCGTGCGCTGGGCTTGCGCCTCGAGGCCGCGGGCGACGTGGTAAGTGACCAGGACGTCGCGCCAGCGGTGCTCGAGGGTGGCGAGCTCCCCGGCGGCGAGCGTGACCAGGTAGCACGAGTGCGGGATGTCGAGCTTGTAGTGGAGGCGGCGGCGATCGCCGATGGCCTCGTCCTCGATCAGCTCGCCGTTGGACAGCGCGAACCAGCCGTGCGGCACCGTGACGGTGACCTCGCTGGTGGCCTTCTCGTGGGGCTGGTCGAAGCACGGGAACCAGTGCCGCGAGTCCTCGTCCTGGCCCTGGGTCCACGCCTGCAGCGGCTTGTCCGGGTAGCCCTCGTCGGGGCCGACGAAGTAGAGGCCGCGCCGCGGCCGGCCCTCGTAGTCGACCTCGATCGCGATCCGCTCGCCCGCCGGGCGCTTGCCGCCGAGGTCGATCCGCAGGAGCAGGCCGTCGTGGGCGAACGGCGCCGCCGCGTCGCCGACCCGGACCGCGCCCACCGTCAGCTCGACCGCGTCGAGCACGACCCAGCGGGTGTCGGGCGCGAGCACCGCGCAGTCGAGGTGCGCGGTGCCGCGCAAGAGCTTGGCGACCGGGTCGAGGTCGAGCCGCAGCGCGATGTGCTCGACGTCGACGACGCGATCGCGGGCGAACTTGGGGCGGGTCCCGGGGAGGGCGAACTCACGATTCAGGCCGGCCATGGGGCCACGACCGTGGCACGAGGCCGCGTCACCAGGCAACCCGCGGCGCGCCGCTTACTCCGGCCAGTTGCCGTCGGTGCAATCCAGCTGCGCCGTGCCCGGGAAGTAGAACCCGAAGCCGGTGCACATCTCCTTGGGGAAGCCGAGCGCGTCGCCGGTGTCGTTGGCGTACGCGCAGTCGATGCTGAGGGTGTCGCCGGGGTGGACGACCATGGCCTCGGCGCGGGCGAAGTCGAGTCGGGGCGGGTCGAACGCCATGTACGACTCCCACGGCTCGTCGTAGAAGACCTCGGGGCTGCCGCCGGCCGGGGTGTAGCTCAGGCTGACCTGGGTGCCCCACTCGTGGGCGTGGCCGCCGATGCGGAAGAACTGCATCTCCTGCTGGACCACGCAGTCGGTGTGGGCGCTGCCGGTGGCGTTGGCCGGGACGTCGATCTGGGTGCTGGTCCAGGTGAACAGCTGCGCCAGCTCGACGTCGGTCGACGGCGTCCGCACGGTCAGGTCGAAGACCGCCTGGCCGTCGACCGGCGCGGTCGTGGCGTTGATCCAGTGGCTCTGCACCATCAGCTGGCGGCCGGCGTCGATCCGGTAGGCGACGCCCTCGGGGATGTAGTCGACGCTGCCGCCGACGTCGCCGCCGCCGGCGCCGGCCAGGTAGCGGGCGTTGATCATGTCGTCGTCGTTGCACTCGTGGGTGTCGACCGGGCGCTCGCGCTCGACCAGGTAGAGCACGGCGTGGTGGGCGGCGAGGTGCGACTGGAAGCCCTCGGCGCCGACGACGTCGAGGGTGTCGGGAAAGGCGCGGTCGAGCGGCAGGTAGCTGCACAGCGTGACGTCGGCGCCCGGCGCGATGTCGCGCACGATCGGCCCGACCACCTGGAGCTCGTCGGGGCCGGACGCGCGCGGCGCGAAGCCGTCGAGGATCTCGGGCGTGGTCGGGCCGTCGTCGCCGTCGGCGCCGCACGCGGCGGCGGTGGTCAGGGTCAACAGCGCCGTCACCAGGAACGTCGATCGCATCGGGGGCCTCCTCGTCGGGTCGGGGCGCGCCGGCGGGCGCCGGCGCGGGATCACAGGCAGCTCGTCGGGGTGCAGCCGCACCCGCCGTTGCCGCACGTGCAGGTGGCGCCGGTGCCGCAGACCTCGACGCCGGCGTCCTCGTTGGCGCAGGTCTTGGTGCAGAACCACGTGGTCTCGTCGCCGATGTTCGAGCACAGCGGCGCCTCGGCGGTGTCGCCGCAGTCGAGCAGGGTCTGGCAGAAGTGGCCGACGCCGAGCTCGTTGCCGGGATCGCCCGGCTGGCCGCAGGTCGAGGCGAACGCGTCGGCGGGGCCGGCGTCGGGCACGCCGGCGCCGGCGTCGTCGCCGCAGCCGGCGGCGAGCGCGACGGCCACGGCGACCGCCACCGCCAGGCTGGCGACGACGGCGCGACGGGCGGTCGGGACGTGGAGGTGCGGCATGGGCGTGGCTCCTCTGCGGCGGCGCCCGGCGACCCTACGGCCGGCGCCGCGCCCGGCTCAAGCCGCCTGTCCCGCGCGACCGATGATGTAAGACGGCGGTCGCGCGCCGTCGCCGCCGCGTCGCGCGGTCGCGCGCCGCGTCAGGCCCGCGCCGCGGTCGCGGTGGCGCCGCGTCGCCAGGTCCGCTTGGCCTGGACCTGGCCGTGCTCGATCGCGCCGTGGCTGAACGTCGGCGCCAGGCCGGGCGCCAGGACGTGGCGGACCATCTCCGACGACGAGAAGTGCTGGACGAACTCGGGCCGCTCGGTGCTGGGATCGGCGAGCGTCTTCTCGAGCACCATCGACGTGTACTGGTCGAGGCTGTGCTCGCGGGTGTTGGCGTTGAGCACGACCTCGCAGCCGGTGGCGCGCGCCCACGCCCGCAGCCCCGGGATGCGGCTCGACTCGGGCGCGTACGCGTCGGCACAGACGCCGTTCTCGCTGATCGTCCAGAGCCCGCGCGAGGTCACGATCGTCGGGCTGTGGTTGCCCTCGGTGTGGCCCGGCGTGCGGACGATCGCGAAGCCGGCGCCCACCGCGTAGTCGCCGTCGACCACGACGAAGCGATCGGGGCTGACGCCGCGGATGCCGTCGGCCACGAACCAGTCGACCTGCAGCGGGTGCAGGTGATCGAGGATGCGCAGCTCGCGGGCCTGGACCAGCAGCCGGGCGTTGGGCAGCAGCGCCGGGGTCGGCGCGGTCGCGCCCGGCTCGGGCTCGGTGGTGCCGAGCAGGCCGCGCAGGTCCTGGACGTGGAGGTGATCGAAGGTGACGTAGTCGATGTCGGCGGGATCGACGCCCCACGCGGCGAGGGCGCCGGCCACCGTGCCGTGGGTCTGGGTCATCAGGCGGCGCGCCACCAGCTCGCCGTAGCGCTCGACCTGGCGGGCGAAGAACGGGGCGTGCTTCGAGCGCTCGGGGTCCGAGGGGTTGACCAGGATGTTGATCAGCGTGCCCTCGCAGTCGACCTGCACCAGCTGCACCCGGTTGCGCATCATGACGTAGGGCGCGGGCGAGCGGGCCGCGCCCTGCAGGCCGTAGCCGGTCGGGTACGGGAAGGTGATGAGGTCCGCGGTGCGGACCGCGATCGCGGGGCCGCGGTCGGCGAGGGTGTCGCGCAGGCGGCGGCCGTCGCGGCGCACCGCGTCGAGCCGGACCCCGGCGGACGCCTCGGTCCAGGCGGCGTCCAGATCGGGCAGCCGGGTCAGGTGGGCGGGGAGATCGGACGAGGTCGGCCGCAGGGTCATGGCGGGCTCCGGCGCGGTTGCGGCGGCACGGTAGCACGCAAGGTCGCGAGCAGAAGTGGTAGGCTGCCGCGGATGCCGGTCGATGACCTGCGCTCAGGTACATGGGTCACCTTCATCGGTGGGCGCGCCGCGGGCGTGCGCGTCCGGCGCTGTCGGGTCGAGGTGGTGGCGGGCCCGGACGCCGGGCTGGTCCGTGACATCGAGTCGGCGGTGATCCGCGTCGGCGCCCGCCGCGGCAACGACGTCCAGCTGTCCGACGCCAAGGTCTCCGGCCTGCACTGCGAGATCCGGCTCGACGAGCGCGGCTACCGGCTGCGCGATCTCGACTCGACCAACGGCACGTTCGTGTCGGGGCTGCGCATCAACGACGTCTACGTCCAGCCCGGCGCGCAGATCGCGCTGGGCGGCACCCGCCTGCGCTTCGAGCCGCTCGGCGAGTCGGTCGAGGTCGAGCTGTCCGAGCGCGATCGCTTCGGCACGATGAGCGGCCGCTCGGTCAAGATGCGCGAGCTGTTCGCCCGGCTCGAGAAGCTGTCGCACACCGACACCACCGTGCTGATCACCGGCGAGACCGGCGTCGGCAAGGAGCTGGTCGCCGAGGCGCTGCACGAGACCGGCGATCGTGCCGAGGGCCCGTTCGTGGTCGTCGACTGCGGCTCGATCCCGCCCAACCTGATCGAGAGCGAGCTGTTCGGCCACGAGCGCGGCGCCTTCACCGGCGCCACCGGCAACTACGCCGGCGCGTTCGAGCGCGCCCACCAGGGCACGATCTTCCTCGACGAGATCGGCGAGCTGCCGCTGGCGATGCAGCCCAAGCTGCTGCGCGTCCTCGAGCGCAAGGAGGTCCGCCGGGTCGGCGGCACCCGCACGATCGAGGTCGACATCCGGGTCGTCGCCGCGACCAACCGCGACCTCGGCGTCGAGGTCAACCGCGGCCGCTTCCGCGAGGATCTGTTCTACCGGCTCGCGGTGGCGCGGGTCCACGTGCCGCCGCTGCGCGAGCGCAAGGACGACATCCCGCTCTTGATCGAGCACATCCTGGCCAACACGCCGGGCGGCGAGGGCGCGCACATCACGCCCGACACCGTCGAGCTCATGATGAAGCACGACTGGCCCGGCAACGTCCGCGAGCTGCGCAACGTCATCGAACGCGCCGTGCTGCTCGCCGAGTCGCCGGTCAACGAGGCGGCGCTGCGCCGGGCGCCGGCGATGCCGCAGCCGACCCGGTCCGAGACCGCGACGCCGTCGTCGACGATCACGCCGCCCGACGCCCAGTTCGCGGTGCCGGTCGACATCCAGCAGCCGTTCAAGCACGCCAAGCAGGCGGTGATCAGCGAGTTCGAGCGCCGCTACATCAGCAAGCTGCTCGAGCACCACGACGGCAACATCTCCGCCGCGGCGCGCGCCGCCGGCATCGATCGCATGTCGATCCACAAGATGCTGCACCGCCTCGGGCTGTCCAACCCCGGGCGCGAGGACGAGTAGCCGTGGCGGCCGGCGCGCCGCCGGGCTCGCCGCCTGACGACGAGCCGGCCGTGGCGGCGCCGGCGTCGCTGCCGCCGCTGGCGGCGTCGCTGCGCGCCGCCTACGACCCGGCGCGGTTCCGCGCCGACGGCCACCGCCTGATCGATCGGCTCGCCGATCACCTGGTCGCCGCCGAGGGCCGCGACGACGCGCCGGTGCTGCCGTGGGTCGAGCCGGCGGCGGCGCAGGCGGCGTGGCCCGACGACCTGCCGGATCGTGGCGACGACGATCTGGTCGACGTCCTGACCCGGATCGCGGCGGGCTCGATCCGGCTGCACCACCCGCGCTACCTCGGTCACCAGGTGCCGCCGCCGCTGCCCGGCGCCGCGCTCGCCGATCTGGTCGCGGCGCTGCTCAACAACGGCATGGCGGTCTACGAGATGGGGCCGACCGCGACGCCGATGGAGCTGGCCGCGGTGCGGTGGATGGCGCGCCAGCTCGGCCTGCCCGCGGGCGCCGGCGGCGTCCTGACCTCGGGCGGCTCGCTCGGCAACCTCACCGCGCTGCTGGCGGCGCGCCAGGCCCGGGCCGGCTTCGACGCCTGGGCCGCCGGCGATCACGGCGGCCCGCCGCTGGCGATCCTGGGCAGCACCCAGGCCCACTACTCGCTGGCCCGCGCGGTCCGCATCATGGGCTGGGGCGACGGCGGCGTCGTCCCGGTCGAGGTCGACGCGCGGTGGCGGCTGCGGCCCGACGCGCTCGACGCCGCGTGGACCCGCGCCGCCGACGCCGGCCGCCGCGTCGTCGCCGTGGTGGCGTCGGCCGGCGCCACCGGCACCGGCGCCTACGATCCGCTGGCCGAGATCGCGGCGTGGTGCGCCGAGCGCGGGGTCTGGCTGCACGTCGACGGCGCCCACGGCGCCGCGGCGGCGCTGTCGCCGCGGCACCGCCACCTGGTCGCCGGCATCGAGCGCGCCGACTCGGTGGTGTGGGACGCCCACAAGCTGCTGGCGCTGCCGGCGTTGGTCACCGCGGTGATCTTCCGCGACGAGCGGCGCAGCTACCAGGCGTTCGCCCAGGAGGCGTCGTACCTGTACGCCGCCGGCGACGGCGATCGCGACGCCGCCCACGCCGAGTGGTTCAACCTGGGCCTGCGCACGCTCGAGTGCACCAAGCGGATGCTGTCGGTGATGCTCTACGGGGTGCTCGCCGCTCACGGTCCGGGCCTGTTCCGCGACTACGTCGAGCGGGTCTTCGCGCTGGGCGCCGCGCTCGCGGCGCGGATCGACGCCGCGCCCGACTTCGAGCTGGTGACGCCGCCCGACGGCAACATCGTGTGCTGGCGCTGGCGTCCTGCGGGCGGGCCGCCGCCGGGGCCCGAGCTCGACGCGCTGCAGGCGCGGGTCCGGCGCGCGGTCCTGGTCCGCGGCCGCTACTACCTGCTGCAGACCCGGCTGCCGGTCGGCGTCGTGCTCCGCGCCGCGCTGATGAACCCGCTGGCCGACGAGCGCGAGCTCGACGGCGTGCTCGACGAGATCCGCGCCGTGGCCGCCGTCTGATCCGGCCGTGCCCGTGCCCGTGCCCGTGCCCGTGCCCGTGCCCGTGCCCGTGCCCGTGCCGGTGCCCGTGCCCGTGCCCGTGCCGGTGCCCGTGCCCGATCCGGTGCTGCCTCAGGGTCGCGCCGGCGCCGGCGCCGGCGCCACGTCCGGGCACCCGTCCCCATCCTGGTACCCGTTCCGGGTCTCCTGCTCGCCCGGGCACAGGTCGGCGTCGTCGGCGATGCCGTCGCCGTCGAAGTCCTTGCGGCCGCTGTCGTCCTCGGGGCAGCCGTCGTCGTCGTCGACGCCGTCGTGATCCTCCGGGGTCGCGATGCAGTGATCGGCGCCGTCGATGATGCCGTCGCGGTCGAGGTCACGGGCGTCGATCGAGATGTCACCACGGCCGTCCTCGTTCAACCGGGGCGGGTCGAGCGCCGATGGCCCGTACGCCCCCTGCGGCGCGCCGCACGCGGCGACCGCGGCGCCCACGACGAGGACGACGATGCCGATCGAGCGGGCGGTGAGGCGGCGCATGCCGGGATCATCGCGCGGCTGCGGCGGGATTGCCAGGCCGACCGCGGTCAGCTCGGTGCCGGCGCGCCGGTCGCGCCAGCGTCGCGACCATCGACCACGCGCGCCGGGGCTTGCCTGACGCCCCGGGTCGCGTAGCGTGCAGCGATGAGCTCCGCGTCCCCCGAGCCGACGCCCCGCCGCGTCGACGACGTGCCGGTGACCTCGCCGCCGCGCATCGGCGACGCCCGCCTCGCGCTCACGATCGCCGGGGTCGCGCTCGGCATCGGCGGCGCCGCCGTCCTGCTGGCGGTCCGCGCCGGGTCGCGGCCCCGCCTCGAGGCGACCGCCACCGACGCCGGCGCCGGCGCTGCGGCCCCTGGCGGCCGCGGCCGCGCCGGTGGCGTGCCCCGGCACCTGGCGCGGCGACGGCATCACCGTCACGGTCGCCACCGCCGCCGATCCCGCGGCCGGCGCGAGCTGCGGCCAGCTCACCCTCGCCGACGCCGCGCCCGGCCTGGCCCGGTGCGGCGCGCCGCTGCTCGCCTGCGCGCCCGGCGACGGCACCTTCACCGCCACCTTCGCGTGCGTCGACGCCGCCGCGCCCGGGGTCACGGTCGCGGGCACGCTGACCCTCAGCTGCGCCGGCGATCAGGCCACCGTCACCGCCACGCTCGACGGCGCCGACCCGGCGCACCGCAGCTGGATGCTGGCGCGGTAGCGCCGCGCCACGCCGCGGTCGCTACGGCGCCGCCGCGTCGGGCGCGGCGCCGTCGTCGGCGCCGGCGCGGTCGTCCGCCACCGGCGGATCCGGCCAGCTGTCGACGCGCCGCAGCCGCATCCGGTGCAGCCGCTCCAGCAGCTTCTTGCGCGGCAGCGACTTGCCCGGGCGGTAGTGGTGGTGGTCCACCGTCGTCAGATCGGCGATCGCGTCGAGCGGCGGCACGCCGCGCGCCGCCAGCCAGGCCTCGCCGCGGGCCAGGACCTCGTCGTCGGCGGCGACCCACACGATCCGCTTGTGCTCGGTCAGGCGCAGCGTCGCCCGCTCGGCGCGCACGTAGACCGCGACCTCGACGTGGCCGTTGCCGAGCAGCTCGACGTCGTGATCGTCGAGGAACCGGATCACCTTGCGGACGTCGCCGAGGCGCGGGGTCAGCCAGACCTCGCTGATCCCGGCGTCGCCGTGGTGGCCGGCGACCCGGACCTCGATGTTGTCCGCCGACGGCAGCTCCTCGACGAGCTGCATGAAGACCTCGACGACGCGATCGCCGGCGACGACCGCCTCGAGCGCGGCGCCGGCGTCGTGGCGGTGCACGACGTAGCCGTCGCGGGGCGCGCCGAGCCGGCGCGCGCCGTCGGGCGTCGGCACGATCCCCGACGGCCAGCGCCACGCCGGCACCTCCGCCGGGGCGTCGCGCGCGACCACGACGCCGCGGCCGACCGACTCGCCGAGCGGGACGTCGCCGGCGGTGGCCAGCTCGGCGGCGACCGGCCAGCGCTCCTGCCCACGGGCGGCGCGCGCCAGCGCCACGTCGAGCGCGGCGCCGAGGTGGGCGCCGGGCGCGACGACCAGCGCGGGCTGGTCGCCTCCGGCGAGGATGATGCGGTACCAGGCTTCCTTCATGGTGCCTTCGCGGGCTCGGCCAGCCGCAGGATCACCACCGTGACCTTGCCCTCGAGCTGGCCGCCGGTGCCGACCTCGTTCTGGACCCGACCGTCGGTGGCCTCGGCGGTCCACGTGGTCGGGAACGGCGCGTCGACCGAGACGAACAGGCCCGACGACTGGGTCGCGGTGATGCCGTCGGTGGTGGTGAGATCGTCGGACAGGTAGTAGATGTTGGTGCCGGCGGCCGGCGTCGCCGACACGACGACGCCCTCGGCGGGCTGGCCCAGGTGATCGAGGACGCGGCCCAGCACCAGGCCGAGCGGCGGCAGCGACGCCAGGCCCAGGGCCTGGCGCACCTGATCGAGCGTGCTGCGGTCGACCAGCCACCCGGTCGCCGACACCTGCTCGACGTCGGCGGTCACCGGCTGGCAGGTCACGGTCGCGCTGCGCTCGAGCTCGGTGGTGTGCTCGACCTGGATGCACGCGAAGTGATCGAACATGATCATCGCGTCGGCGGGCTGCTGCCAGATCGGCACCGGCGCGACCTGGGTGCTGTCGAGCTTGGTGGTGGCCGCGGTGTCGAGCACCCAGGTGCCGGCGCCCTGCACCGGCTCGCCGACCCGGACGTCGAGGAACTGGGCCAGGCTCGGCGGCACCGACACGCCGATGTCGAAGTCGTCGACGATCGCCGTGACCATGACCGTCGGCGGCACCTTGCAGGCGTCGGCGTCGAGGGCCGGCACGTCGACGCAGGCCAGCGTCACCGGCGCGACCTCGCCCGAGCCGACCTCGAAGTAGGCGCGGCCGGCGATCGCCGGGGTCGGCTGCTGCGAGTCGATCTGCAGCGGCGCGCCGTCGCGGGTGAAGCTGACGTCGGGGCACTCGCCGCCGACCTCGTCGGCGGGCCACGCCGCCATCTGGATCTCGACCATCGTGTTGGGCAGCGGATCGATGCCCGAGACGTCGAGCTGGCCGAGCGTGCACAGGTTGCCGCCGCCGTCGATGCGCTCGCACTGCGAGTACAGCGGCTGGCCGTCGGCGACGTCGAGGATGCGCAGCAGCACCATCGCGTCGCACGCCAGCGGGATGTTCTCGCAGCTGTCGCTCGGGCAGGTCGCGCCGTCGCCGCGCTCGAGGTTGAACTGGATGCGGAAGTGATCGGCGTCGGGGCCGCACCCGGCGATCGCCGTCACCGCGACCGCGCCGGCCAGCGCGAGCGCGGCGCGGGCGAGCGGGGCGGCGGTGGGCGAGGCGGAACGACCGGTCATGGCGCGGGGGTCAGGGGAAGCCCGTCATGTCGACGGTGCTGTGGCCGGGATCGCGGGTGAGGGCGATCACGACGCTGGTGAGCAGGCCGGCCACGACCGTACCCCCGATCGACGCCTGGACCCAGCGCCGGCGGTACCAGGGCTCCGGCGGCGGCGGCGGCGCCACCACCTTGCCGTCGCCGTCGTCGGGCGGCGCCACCGGCTTGATCGGCCGCAGCGGCTTGATGATGGTGTCGACGTCCCGGCCCTCGGTGGGGTGCGGCTCGCCGACCCAGCCACCGCGGCCGCTGTAGATGCGGGTGACCAGCTGGCCATCGCCGTCGCGCCCGACCACGATCGCGTCCTGGCCGCCGATCATGCGGAGCAGCTCGCTGACCGCCGCCGCGGCGGTGGCGTCGTCGGTCGCGGCGGCGAGGCGGCGCCGCTGCCGCTGCAGCAACGTGGTCCGGCTGGCCTCGACCGGCTCGAGCGTGAGGCTGGCGCCGCTGGCGGGGACCGTCGCGAGCTCGCCCTGGGTGACCAGCCGGTCGGCCGTGATCGTGACGCAGTGCAGCCCGGGCGCGACCTGGATCGAGGCCGGCGCCGGGCCGACGTCGGCGCCGTCGACCCAGACCTCGGCGCCGCCGGGCACCGTGACGTCGAGCGTGGTCATGTCGGCGGCGGCGCCGGCGGCGGCGAACGCGGCGACCACCTCGGGCAGGTAGCGCGCCGGATCGAGCGTGCGCTCCGGCGCCAGGCGGTGGACCAGGCCGAAGCTGCGGCCGGCCTCGGGGGCGGCGCCGGCGCCCAGCTCGGCGAGGCCGCGGACCAGGGCCAGATCGGCGATCAGGGCGGTGACCTCGGCGGTCGGGGTCAGGCTGACCAGGCGGTCGATCGCGGCGCCCGCGCTGTCGACCGCGGCCTTGCTGTCGAACCGGGCCAGGGCGTCGCGGGCCCGACCCAGGGCGGCCCGGGCCTCGACCAGCACCGGCCGCTCGTCGTCGGGGATGGCGCCGACCAGGGCGAAGCGCCGGTCCGACACCACCAGCACCAGGTCGCTCTCGCGCTCGAGCTGGCCCTCGAGGCGGCCGGCGAGGTCGGAGACGTCGGCGTCGCTGGCCGGCGCCGCGGTGGCGTCGATGACCGCGACGGCGCGGGGCGGCCGCTGGGCCTGCGCCGTGGCCGCGGCGGCGCAGAGCACACTGACACACACCGCGCACACCGTCGGGATCCCTCGGATCGCGGCGAGGCGGCGTGGTGGGGGCGTGGCGCCCGACAGCATCTCCATACTATAGAGCACACGTGGCCGAGGTGCCCCAGAAGAGCCTCGAGCGGTACGACGTTCTCGACCGTATCGCGGTGGGTGGCATGGCGGAGGTCTTCCTGGCGAAGGCCTACGGGGCGCACGGGTTCGAGAAGACCCTGGCGATCAAGCGGATCCTCCCGGAGCTGGCGCGGGATCCCGAGTTCGAGGAGCGGTTCATCGCGGAGGCCAAGGTCGCGGTGCGGTTGTCGCACGCCAACGTGGTCCAGGTCTTCGACTTCGGTCGCTTCGCCGGCTCGCTGTTCATCGCGATGGAGTACGTCGACGGCCTCGACCTGGCCGCGCTGCTGCGTCGCCACAAGGAGCTGGCGCGGCCGCTGCCGGTGCCGGCGGCGTTCCACATCGGCGTCGAGCTGGCCCGCGGCCTCGACTTCGCGCACCAGCACGGCGTCGTCCACCGCGACGTGTCGCCGTCGAACATCCTGTTGTCCCGCGCCGGCGAGGTGAAGATCGCCGACTTCGGCATCGCCGTGGCGGCGCGCCCCGAACGGCCCAAGCCGGGCGCCAAGCGCAAGGTGATGGGCAAGTGGCGCTACATGTCGCCGGAGCAGGCGCGCGGCGAGCCCGTCGATCCCCGCTCCGACATCTTCTCGATGGCGGTCGTGCTCTACGAGCTGTTGACCGGCGAGAAGCTGTTCCCGGGCGACGAGGTCGAGGACATCGTCCGCAACATCAACGACATGCCGCTGCCGCGGCCGTCGGAGATCCGCCGCGATCTGCCGCGCCGGGTCGACGAGATCCTGCTGCCGGCGCTGTCGCGCGAGCCGGGGCGGCGGCCGACCCGCGCCGCGGTGATCCAGCGCGCGCTGACCGAGCTGTCGTACGAGTCGAGCATCGTCGCGACCGCGCTCGACGTCGCCGACGCGGTGTCGCTGGCGCTCGACCTGTCGCCGGCCGGCAACGTCTCGGGCAAGCACAGCCTGGATCTGCTGCTGCGCCACTCGATGGCCGAGAACCTGGGCCAGCCCGGGCCGGAGCGGCGCACCGCGCTGACCACCAACCAGCACTCGACCGCGGTCACGGCGTCGAAGCTGTACCGCGACAAGGACGGCGCGCCCCTGGTGATCACCCGCGAGGCGATCATCCTCGGCGCCGAGGAGGCCGAGGCCGAGGACGCCGCCGACGAGGGCGAGAAGGATCGCGTCACCGAGCCGGTGCAGCTGCAGAACCTCGGCGACGAGACCACGTCGCGCGCGGTGCTCGAGCGCCGGATCGATCCCGACGGCATCACCCACCTCGAGTTCGACGCCACGACGATCTCGGGGACGCCGCGGACCAAGCGGCTGGGCTCGGCGCCGGCCATCTCGGCGGGGCGCGAGGTCGGCGGCGGTCCGCCCCCGATCCCGGGGCCGGCGGCCGCCGGCGGCAGCCGCCGCGTCGTCGCGGGTCGTCGATCCGCGCGACGGCGTGCCGGTGGCCAGCGGGCCTGGCGACGCGGTGACCGCGCCGGTGTCGTCGCGCCGACGCCGCGGCAGTGGTGGCTCGCGGGCGTCGCGGGCGTCGCCGCGGTCGGGGTCGTGGCGTGGCTCGCGACCCGCGACCCCGCCGCGACCGCGGTCGACGCCGGCAGCGCCGCCGTCGCCACCCCGCCCGCCGACGCCGCGACCACCGCGGTGCTCGAGATCGACTCGCTGCCGCCCGGCGCCCACGGCACCGTCGGCGACGTCGAGGTGACGTCGACGCCGGCCACGGTCACGATCCCGGCCGGGGTCAAGCAGGCGGTGCGGCTCGAGCTCGCCGGCTACCGGCCGTGGATCGACGACGGCGTCGTCGCCCAGCCCGGCGAGACCGTGCGCGTCCGCGCCACGATGGTCGCGGCGCGCGCCGCGCTCCGGGTCCAGAGCGACCCGCCCGGCGCCACCGTGTCGCTGGGCGGCAAGCTGATCGGCGAGACCCCGCTGGTCCGCGACGACCTCGAGCCGGCGCGCGGCGTCGAGCTGGTGATCTCGCGCGCCGGCTACGTCCCGGCCCGGGTCGCCGTCGACCTGTCGCTCGAGCACCCGACCGAGGTCGCGCGCACGCTGGTCGCGGTGCAGCGCTTCGGCAAGATCGATCTCTTCATCGACAACGGCTGGGGCGAGATCTACGTCGACGGCAAGAAGATCAAGCAGCGGGCGCCGGCCAAGGGCATCCAGCTGCCGGTCGGCAAGCACACGCTGCGCATCGTCAACCCGCCGACCCGCAAGGAGGTCACGATCACCGTCGAGGTCAAGGACGGCGAGGTGACGTACTACCGGGCGAGCCTGCCGGGCTGAGCGCGGTCAGGTCCGGCCACGCTTCTGCCTGCGCCCGGCCAGCGCGACGACGACGTCGCCGCCGCGCACGGTCAGCCGGCACGACAGCCGGACCCGCGTGATGTGGTAGACGTTGCCGAGGTGCTTGAGCTCCTCGTCGGTGTACGGCGGCAGGGCGTCGGCGCCGTCGAGCACCTTGACCCGGCACAGGCCGCAGGTGCCCTTGCCGACGCACGAGGTGTCGATGCCGACGCCGAGGCGCGCGCCGGCGTCGAAGACGGTCTGGCCGTCGGCGATCTCGGTCGCGCGCTCGGCGCCGTCGGCGTCGCGGAACGTCACCCGGGGCATCGCGGTCACGCGCCCCGCGGCCGGGTCACCGCCGGCTCGCCGGCGATCGTGAAGCGCAGCGGCGTCGCCGCCCACGCGCCGGCGTAGGCGACGCCGATCCGCGGGCCGCGCCGCACCGCGGTCGCCGCGATCCGCCGCCACCGCGCCACGAACAGGTCGTCGCCGTCGAGCGGGCGGCGATCGTGGCGGCGCGACAGCCCGAGCGCGCGGGTCAGCTTGCCGGGCCCGCGCGCCGCGGCGGCGTCGTCGGGCAGGCCGCGCAGCGGCGCCAGCGCCCGGATCAGCACCGCGCCGGCGTCGCCGTCGTCGCCGGCGACGATGTTGAACATCTCGTGCACGCCGTAGCAAAGGTACACGTAGCTCACGCCGCCGGGGCCGAACATGACCGCGGTGCGCGCGGTCGGCCCGAACCGCGCGTGCGACGCCGCGTCCTCGGGGCCCAGGTAGGCCTCGGTCTCGACGATGACGCCGGCGCGATCGCCGTGGACCAGGGCGCAGCCGAGCAGGGCGCGGGCCAGCGTCGCCGGGTCGCGCCGGTAGAACGACAGCGGCAGGCGACGCGCCCGCAGCGCGTCGAGCGACGGCGGGGCGGCGGCGGCGGCGGGCTTGCGGCGGGCGGCGGCGGGCATCACGAGCCGGGGACGGGCAAGCCTGGATCGCCGTCGGGATCGGGGCCAGCCCCGAGGTCGAGTCGTCAGGCCCTGGCGGCTCGCCGTCGTCTCCGTCGCGCAGGTCGAGCAGCGGCGCCGCCGGCCGCGGCCCCACCGGCGCCATGCCCGGGCCGCCGTCGGCGGCCGCCGGCGCCGCAGTCGACGGGCCGCGCGCCGACAGCAGGCGGTCGCGATCGACGCCGGCCAGCGACGGGCCGACCCGGGCGTCGGCCTGGAGCTCGTCGAGCAGGGCGCGGGCGGCGTCGCGGTAGGCCGGCGCCGGCAGCTGGCCCTGCAGCAGGCGGAAGCGCAGGAACAGCAGCGCGGTCTGGGCGACGTCGGCCAGGCAGTAGCTCTGGATCGCCGCCAGGTGGCCGGCGCGGTACATGCCCTCGACCTGCGAGCCGTCGACGCCGACCTTGCCGGGCAGGCCGATCAGCCGGGCCAGGGCGTCGAGGCTGCCCGACCGGGTCGCGCCGTGATCGGCCAGCCAGTCGCACAGATCGATGTGGCCGTCCTCGCTGTAGCGGTAGCGCACGCCGCGCTCCTGGTAGTACCAGGGCAGCGGCACGCCGTGGCCGAGCGAGCGCAGCGCGATGACCGGCAGGTCGAAGGCGCGGCCGTTGTACGTCACCAGCACGGTGCGCTGCTTGCCGACGAACCGGCCGAAGTCCTCGAGCAGCTGGCCCTCGTCGACCTCGGTGGCGGTGGCGTCGCCGATGACGCCGAGCCGGCGCAGCCGGTAGTCGGCGTCGAGCCACAGGCAGCCGATGACCACCACCCGGTGGGCCCAGGTCGGCGGGAACGGCGCCTCGGTGCCGTGGGGCAGCTCCGGCCGCGCCCAGCGCGCCGTGTCGGGCACGGTCTCGATGTCGAGCACCAGGTACTCGGGGCGGCGCCGGGTCACGCCCGAACGCTAGGTGCCCGCTCTGACATGGGCGCGGCCGGCCTGGCGTGATCGTGGCCACCGGCGCGTCGATCCGGGGTCGCCGCGACCATCGGGCGCTTGTCGGCGGCCGCCGGTCCGCGAATAATGGGTCGGATGCGCCACCCCCGCCTGACGCTCGCGGCCCTGGCCCTGGCGATCGCCGCCGCGCCGGCCGCGGCGCCGTCCCCCGCGGCGGCCGACGATCTGTGCCGGGTGGTCGACATCGACTTCACGCCCACCGACGAGCTGCAGATCGTCGTGTGGCTGGAGGACGCCGCCGGCAACTACGTCGAGACCCTGTACCTCACCGAGGCCACCGGGCGGCGCGGCCTGGGCAACCGCCCCGGCCGCATGGACTTCAACAGCTCGTGGGCGTGGCCGTACGGCCGCCGCATCCAGACCTTCCCGGTGTGGGCCCACCGCCACGGCATGAGCTGGCCGATGCTGGTGTTCCAGAGCGGCACCGACAACGATCTGTCGCACTCGTTCTCGCAGTCGTCGGTCGAGGGCTACTACTGCCGGCCCCTGCAGGAGGGCGAGCCGGCGTGGGACGCCGAGACCTGCGCGTCGACCGCGTACACCGACAAGGGCGTGCCGTCGGCGTCCGACAGCCTGTACCCGCCGCGCGCCGACGTCGCCTACACCGAGGGCGTCGACGACCCCGCGGTCGCCGGCTACGACGAGATGAACCCGTTCGACGCCGTCACCCAGGCGACCCCGGTCGGCGGCGCCCACCTGCTGCTCAACTGGCCGCTGCCCGCCGACCTGCCGCTCGGGGACTACGTGGTCTGGGTCGAGGTCTCGAAGGAGTCCGACTTCAACGCCGAGTACAACCCGACCAGCTACCCGGCGCCGACCGGCATCCTGTACTCGCAGTACGGGCTGCCCTACCGGGGCCAGCCGTCGGTGGTCTACCGGGTCCCGGTCACGGTCGGCAACGACCTCACGATCGGCACCGCCACCACCTTCGACGGCTACGGCGACCCCGACGGCCTCGACGGCGACGTCCGGGTCCCCGACGGCACGATCGACACCGACGTCCCCGGCTCGGGCGCGCAGCGCCTGTTGACCACGGTCGACGGCGAGCTCGCCTACCTGGTCCGGGTCCAGGCCCGCGCCGAGCGCGACGACGCCGCGCCCGCCGCCCCCGCCGACGGTCAGGTCGTCGACGTCACCGCGACCACCGCGACGGTGTCGTTCGTCGAGCCCGGCGACGACGGCCTCGACGGCCGGGTCGAGGGCTACGAGGTCCGCTACCGCGCCGGCACCGCGATGGTCGAGGACAACTTCCTGGCGTCGAACCCGGTCGCGGTCAGCATGGTGCCCGACGACGCCGGCACCACCCGCGAGCTGACGATCCCGGGGCTGCTGCCGCAGACCGACTACTGGGTCGGCATCCGCGCCTACGACGACTGCAAGAACTACGGTCCGCTCGAGATCATCGAGCTGACCACCGGCGCCCGCGAGACCGGCGAGGTCGACGCCTGCTTCGTCGCCACCGCCGCCTACGGCTCGATCCTGGCCAACGACGTCGCGATGCTGCGCCACGTCCGCGACAGCGTCCTGCGCACCAACGTCGTCGGCGAGCTCGCGGTCGAGGCCTACTACACGTTCGGGCCGGCGCTGGCCGGGCTGATCGGCGAGTCCGAGGAGCTGCGCGGCCTGGCCCGCGACCTGCTCGGGCCGCTGGTCGATCAGGTCCGCGACCTGTCGTACGTCGAGCCGCCGCCGGCGACGCCGTAGCGGCGCCGCTACTGCGGCGCGACCGCGACCCGGCCGGCCAGCGTCACCTGGCGCGGCGTCGCGGCGCCGCCGGCGCAGGTCTCGTCGACGGTGACCGTGCCGTCGAGGGTCAGCGCGAAGCCGGCGGCGGCGACGCCCTGATCGCAGAAGCCCTCGAAGGTGGCGGTGCCGGTGGGCGCGGCGTCGCCGATCGTCCACGCGCAGTCGCCGGGCAGCGCCGCCTGGACGTCGATGACCTGGACCCGGGCGTCGTCGGGGACCGGCTGGACGTCGCCGCTCAGCGCCACCGTCGAGCCGTCGGCGAGCAGGTCGGGGCGGGGCAGGCACAGCGTCACGAACGCGGCGCCGGCGGGATCGGCCTGGCCGCCGAAGACGGTGAGGCTGACGACGCCGGCCGGCGGCGACGCGGTCCGGCAGTCGTTGTTGGCGGCGGCCTGGAACGCGCCGTAGGTGACGGTCGTGTCGCCGGCGGTGGCGGTCACGCCCTGGGCCGGCGCGTCGCCGGCGCCGCACGCCGCGTCGTCGCCGCAGCCGGCGGCGGCGGTGGCGAAGACGGCCGCGGCGAGCAGCGTGGCGGCCGCGCCGGCGCGCCCCGGGGAGGTGGCGCGGGGCCGGCTAGCGGATGGGCAAGATGAGCGCGGCATTGGCGATCCCGGCGTTGCCGAAGCGGTTGTTCTGGTCGACGTACTCGAACTCGACCTCGCCGCGGGCGTCGCCGAGCGCGCCGTCGAGGCCGAACGCGCGGCCGAACACGCCCACCTTGAAGCCGATCGTGTGGCTGGTGAACGCGCTGAGCTTGACGTCGTCGGTGAGGTACGGGAAGTCGCTGGGGTCCGCCGACGGGTACGACGGCAGGTAGAAGTCGGCGGCGCTCTGGTGGTGGTAGCGGTAGCGGATCGCGACGTCGGCGGCGTCGCCGGCCTCCTGGACCACGCGCAGCTCGGGCGTGTGGGCCACGATGCCCCAGTCGTCGACGTAGACCCGGTGGCTGGCGATCACCGTGGTCGCGGTGCGGCCGACGAACCAGCGCGCGCTCGCCGCCCACGCCTGGCGCCGTCGGGTCTGCGGGTGACGCTCCATGACCAGGCCCTCGGCGGTGATCACGGACCGGTACGGGTTCTCCTGGAAGCCGTCGAGGCGGCTGACGTCGTAGGTCAGGCCGACGACCAGCCGCGGCGACACGATCTGGCTGGCCGACACCGAGGCCAGGAGCGTCGTCATCGTCCCCGACAGCGGCGTCCCCATCATCATCGCGGCGCCGGCGTTGCTGATCGAGTCGTGGCCGGCGCCGAGCGCGACGCCGAGCAGGAAGTTGTCGTCGGCGAGCGCGACGTCGCCGCGCAGGCCGCCGAACAGCGAGGTGTAGTCGGGCTCGCGCGACAGCCGCCCCGAGGCGCCGTAGCCCCAGCGGCCGCGCCGGTCGAGGTAGCCGCCGCCGGCCTCGTAGCGGCGCTCGCTGAACGCGATCCCGGACGAGCCCGACGCCACCGACGCCGAGGTGATGGCGTCGACCAGCAAGTGGGCGTCGACCTGGCCGGCGTCGCCGACGTCGAAGCGGGCGTCCAGCATCGGCTGCACCACCCGGGTCGCCTTCTCCTTGTAGTAGACGCCGCGCATCGCCAGCTCGCCGTCGGCGCGCGCCGCGCCCGCGGCCAGCCACACCGCCGCGCCGATCGCCACCGCCGTCACCGCCGGAACCCGCATGCTGCCTCGCGCGCCGCCTAGTTGCAGCCGCAGCCGCCGCCGGGCTCGCCGGTGCCGCCGTCGGCGCCCTCGCGGGCCCCGGTCTGGTGCTGGTGGAAGCGCCGGTCGCCGGCGCCGCGGTCCTCGACCATCGCGCGCCGCGCCAGGTCCTGCCGCTGATACGGCCTCACCCGCGCGCACGCCGACGTGGCGGCTGCGATCGAGCAGACACACAGGGCCTTGACGAGACGGGCTCGCAGCCTGGACACCGCCGGCATCCTAGCACGCGGGTCCCGGCCCGCCGCCGTGCGCGGGCTCACCTGCGCCGCGACACGCCGCCGCGGGTTCAACTCGGGGACCCCTCGTGTTATCCAACCCCCGATGCCGCGATCCCTCGTCTCGTTCCTGTCTCGTGCCACCGCGGCCGCCGCGGTGGCCTCCCTGGCCGCGTGTGGCTCGCCCGCCAAGGTCGACACCGGGCCCAAGGTGGACACCGGGCCCAAGGGCCCGCAGCCCGAGGACATCACGCTGGCGTACGACGCGGTCGAGCTGCCCGGCACGTACTTCGTGCCCGAGGGCCTCGACCGCCCCGGCCTGCTGCTGGTGCGCCCCAAGAAGACGACGACGATCGCCAAGCAGCGCACGGCGTTCGCCAAGGCCAAGCCCGACTTCAAGGTGGTCGAGGCCGAGGTCCTGGCGACGCTCTTGTGGGAGGCCGCGGGCAGCGAGGCCGACGACGCCAAGCGCCTGGGCATGCGCCAGGAGGCGCGCAAGGCGCTCGAGGACGCGCGCGCGACCTCGCCCGACGCGGTCGACGTGGTGCTGCTGCACAACCTGGCCTGCCTCGCCTACGTCCTCGGCGACGAGGCCGGCGCCGCCGAGGCCCTGGCCGCCGCGGTCGCGCAGTTCCCCGACGACGCCGGCACCACCGAGCGGCGCGGCTACCTGGCGTACTACCTGGTCCGCGCCGGCAAGAACGCCGAGGCGCTCGCCGCGATCGACGGCGTCAAGCCGACCCCCGAGGCCCCCGAGGTCGCGTACGCGGTGGCGTGGACGCTGTGGCGCGCCGGCCGCCTCGACGAGGGCCGCGCCGCGCTGCTCGCCGCCGCCAAGGGCTGGCGCAGCAAGTCGTCGCTGCCGGCGCTGTTCCGCGACGTCGCGATCTTCGCGGCCCGCACCGACGCCTCCGTCGACGAGATCCAGGCGCTCGCCGCCGAGATCGCCAAGTTCAACGAGAAGGACCTCGGCGGCATCGGCAACGCCACGCTCAAGGCGCTCAACGACATCTACCCGGCGTTCAAGTTCGCCGGCCGGTTCAAGGACGGCAACGCCGTCATCGACCGGATGTTCGAGATCAAGAAGGACATCGCCCCGGTCGACGTGCCGCGCCTGCGCCTCAACCAGGCCGAGAACGCCAAGAAGCTGGGCGACCCGGCGGCGCTGGTCGGCTACGTCAAGCAGGCGACCGCCGCGCTCGACGCCTGCGGCGCCGCGTGCTCGGCCGCGGATCGCGACGAGACCGCCAAGCTGATCTTCAACTACGCCCGCTTCGCCAACTACCTCTACGGCACCGCGCTCGACGAGCGCTGGTACGAGGCCGCGCGCGACCTCTACGCCGCCTACCTGGCGATGCCGGATCGCGCCGACGCCGCCGCGGTCAAGGGCGAGGCCGACGCGCTCGAGGCCACCCACAAGGCGGCCCCGGCCGGCGCCGGCCGCCACGACAAGGACGCGATCCGCTACGTCCTCGAGCCGTACGCGGCGCAGGTGCTGTCCTGCTACGACCGTACGCTGCAGGCGACGCCGACCCTCGAGGGCGCCCTCAGCCTCACCCTCGAGGTCGACGTCAGCGGCCGCGTCACCGGCGCGTCGTCGGACCCGGCCGCCGGCGACGCCGGCGTCGCCAAGGTCGCGGCCTGCGCGATCGCGAAGGCCAAGAGCTGGGCGTTCCCGATGCGGACGCGGCCGGGCACGACCCGGATCACCGCGACCTACGCGCTCAAGCCCGCGGCGAAGTGAGCCGGCGCCGCCGGGCCAGCCCGGCGAGCGTCAGCGCGGCCAGCGCCGCGGCGCCGGTCGCGCCGCGATCGCCGGCGCCGGCGTCGCAGCAGCCGGACGTGCCGCCGCCGATCGGCTCGCACGTGCCCGGGTCGTCGGCGAGGCGGTAGATCGCGCACACCGCGGCGACGTCGTCGGCCTCGGGCGAGGCCTTCTTGGTCTCGCCGCACTCCTGGTAGTTGTACATCGTCGCGTCGAGGATCGTCGGGTCGGAGGTCGCGATGCACGCCGGCACGGCGTCGCCGCGATCGTCGACGCGCGGCGGATCGTCGGGGGCGAGGCAGGTGTGCTCGAGCCCCATGACGTGGCCGAGCTCGTGGGTGAGCGTGTTGGCGAGGTCGCTGAGGCAGGGCGGCGTGCCCTGCGAGCTGCCCGCGGTCGAGATCGAGAAGTCGGCGCCGTTGATCTCGACGTCGGCGTCGACGATCTCGCCGTCGCGCGGCGACGACGCGTCGTCGACGAAGACCACCGTGGTCAGCGCCGCGGCGCGGACGGGCAGGCAGAACGGCGGCTCGCCGTCGGTGGCGGGCCGGCACCAGGTGTCGTCCCGGAAGGTGATCAGGTTGACGTCGTCGTGGCCGACCTCGCCCTGCGCCGGCGCGGTCGCGAGCAGCTGCAGGTACGAGCAGCCCTCGATCGCCGCGTTCCAGGTCGCCAGCACCTGGTCCATGACGGCGCGCTCGCTGTCGCCGGCGAGGTCGACGGTGCCGTCGACGTCGTAGGTGAGGAAGACGCAGCCCGAGCGCCAGTACAGGTAGTGCCCGGCGGGGGTGGGGCCGGTGCGGACGAACGGGGTCGCGCCGCCGGCGAGGACGGTGACGTCGTCGGCGACGATCCGGGGCCGGCCGCGCCGGGTGGTCGCGGCGCGGGCCCGGACCAGGACCCGGTCGCCGACCTCGAGCCGGGCCGGGCCGGGGATCAGCTGCATGCCGAAGCCGTCGGCGCGGCCGCCGAGCTGGGTCACGGTGGTCCGCGCGCCGTCGTCGCCGACGATGACCGCGTCGGTGACGATGGTGCGGCGGTCGGCGGTCCACCGGCCGCGGGCCTCGACGACCTGGCCGGTGATCGACATCGGCACCCCCGGGGCGGGGGCGGGCGCGGCGGCCGGGGGCGAGGCCGCGGCGGGCACCGGCGCGGCGGGGGCGGGCGCGGCGTCGGCCCGGGTCACGGCGGGGGTCGCCCACGTCGAGGCGACGACCCCGAAGGCCAGCAGTCGCGGGGGGATGCGCACCGACCCCAGCGTAGCAGGTCGCGCCAGGGGCGTGATACAAGGGCGCACCATGGCCGCCACGGACCGTCCCGTTCGCGTGCGGATCGCCCCGTCTCCGACGGGGGATCCACACGTCGGCACCGCCTACGTCGCCCTCTTCAACCACGCCTTCGCGCGCCAGCAGGGCGGCAAGTTCATCCTCCGCATCGAGGACACGGACCAGAGCCGCGCCCGCGCCGACAGCGAGCAGATGATCTTCGACGCCCTGCGCTGGGTCGGGCTCGACTGGGACGAGGGCCCCGACGTCGGCGGCCCCTTCGGCCCGTACCGGCAGAGCGAGCGCCGCGCGATCTACGCCGAGCACGTCGCGATCCTGCTGCAGCGCGGCGCCGCGTACCGCTGCTTCTGCACCGCCGAGCGCCTGACCGAGGTCCGCGCCGCCCAGCAGGCGGCCAAGGCGTCGGTGCTCGGCTACGACCGCCACTGTCGCGGCCTCGACGCCGCCGACAGCGACCGCCGCGCCGCCGCCGGCGAGGCCCACGTGATCCGCCTGGCCGCGCCGCTCAAGGGCCGGGTCGTGGTCCACGATCGCCTGCGCGGCGAGGTCCCGTTCGAGGTCACGCAGATCGACGACCAGGTGCTGCTCAAGTCGGACGGCATGCCGACCTACCACCTGGCCAACGTCGTCGACGATCACCTCATGGAGATCAGCCACGTGATCCGCGCCGAGGAGTGGATCTCGTCGACCCCCAAGCACGTCCTCTTGTACCAGGGCTTCGGCTGGGATCCGCCCGAGTTCATCCACCTGCCGCTCTTGCGCAACGCCGACAAGTCGAAGATCTCCAAGCGCAAGAACCCGGTCTCGATCAACTACTACCGGGACGCCGGCATCCTGCCCCAGGCGCTGCTCAACTTCCTGGCGCTGATGGGCTGGTCGTTCGGCGGCGACCGCGAGAAGTTCACGCTCGCCGAGATGATCGAGGCGTTCGGCTGGGACAAGGTCTCGCTGGGCGGCCCGGTCTTCAACCTCGACAAGCTGGTCTGGCTCAACGAGAAGTACCTGCACGAGCTCAGCCACGAGGAGGTCGTCGACGCCCTGCTGGCGTGGCGGCTGTCGCGCGCCCACCTGGTCGAGGTCGTGCGCCTGGTCCGCGAGCGCATCAAGCGCCTCGACGAGTTCGTGCCCGCGACCGAGTACTTCTTCTCGGGCGACCTCGACTACGCCGCGGTCATCGCCGAGATGGTCGTGCCCGACGTCGAGCCGGTGCGGGTCGGCCGCGCCCTGCTCGAGCTGGTCGAGCGCCTCGAGGCCCGCGAGGGCTGGGACCACGCGATGCTCGAGGAGGAGGCCCGCGCCTGGTGCCAGGAGCTGGGCTGGAAGACCAAGCACGCGTTCATGCTGCTGCGCCTGGCGGTCACCGGGCGCAAGGCGTCGCCGCCGCTGTTCGACACGATGGCGGTGCTGGGCAAGGAAGTGTCGCGGCGCCGCCTGCGCGCCGCCGCCGAGCTGGTCGCGGCCAGGACCTGAGCCATGGGGCTGCGCGACGTCGCTCGCTCGGTCTGGGCCCGCACCGGCGGCTGGGTGGCGGCGCAGTTCCGCGCGATCGACGCCGACACCGTGCGCGCGCCCGGCGACGCCGGCCGGTTCGACTGGCGGGTCCTGGTCATCCTGGTGACCGCGTGCGTGACCCTCACGCTGCAGGAGTACATCGGCGATCGGGTCTACTTCGAGAAGCTGTGGCCCTACGACCCGCGCCACCCCGATCCGTACTGGCAGCTCAAGGGCTTCGCGTGGTGGTCCGGCTGGCGGTTCGCCGGCTACCTGGTGCTGCCCGCGATCGTCGTCGCGCTGATGCCGGGCGAGCGGCTGCGCGACTACCACATCTCGATGCGCGGCTTCATCAAGCACCTGTGGGTCTACGTCGTGCTGTTCGCGCTGGTCCTGCCCGCGGTCTACCTGGCGTCGAAGACGGCGTCGTTCCAGGCCACGTACCCGTTCTACAAGTCGGCCAACCGGTCGCGGTTCGATCTGCTGGCGTGGGAGGGGCTGTACGCGCTGCAGTTCCTGTCCCTGGAGTTCTTCTTCCGCGGCTTCCTGCTGCAGGGCCTGCGCCGCGCCCTCGGCAGCAACGCGATCTTCGTGATGATCGTGCCGTACTGCATGATCCACTACGGCAAGCCGATGCCCGAGACCTTCGGCGCGATCGGCGCCGGCCTGATCCTGGGCACGCTGGCGATGCGGACGCGGTCGATCTGGGGCGGCGTGCTGATCCACGTCGGCGTCGCGGTCAGCATGGATCTGTTCGCGCTCGGGCACTGCCCGACCGACGGCCACCATCCCTGCCGCGGGGACTAGGTCGTGCCGATCGTCGTCGCGGTCTACCTGGCGTCGCTGGCGGTGCTGGCGCTGTACGGCGCGCACCGGCTGACCCTCACCGTCGCGGCGGTGCGTCGGCGCCGCGCCGAGCCGGCCGCGACCCCGCTGGCCGGCGACCTCCCGGTGGTGACGGTGCAGCTGCCGCTGTGGAACGAGGCCGCGGTGGCGGCGCGCCTGCTCGACGCGGTCGCCGCCCTCGACTGGCCGCGCGATCGCCTCGAGGTCCAGGTCCTCGACGACTCGACCGACGAGACCGCGGCGATCTGCGCCGAGCGGGTGGCGCGGCTGCGCGCCCGCGGCATCGACGCCCGCCACCTGCGCCGCGTCGACCGCCGCGGCTTCAAGGCCGGCGCGCTCGAGGCCGGGCGCGCGGTCGCGCGCGGCGAGCTGCACCTCGTGCTCGACGCCGACTTCGTGCCGCCGCCGTCGCTCTTGCGCGACGCCGTCGGCGGCTTCGCCGATCCCGCGGTCGGCATGGTCCAGACCCGGTGGGAGCACCTCAACGCCGGCGCCGGGCCGCTGACCCGCGCCCAGGCGCTGCTCCTCGACGGCCACTTCGGGGTCGAGCAGGCGGCGCGGGCCTGGAGCGGCCACATCTTCAACTTCAACGGCACCGCCGGGCTGTGGCGCGCCCGCGCCGTCGCCGACGCCGGCGGCTGGCAGGCCGACACGCTCACCGAGGATCTCGACCTGTCGTACCGCGCGGCGCTGCGCGGCTGGCGGTTCGTCTACCTGCGCCGGGTCGCGGCGCCCGCCGAGCTGCCCGCGACGATGGCGGCGTTCCGGTCGCAGCAGTTCCGCTGGGCCAAGGGCTCGATCGAGTGCGCCCGCAAGCTGCTACCGCGGGTGGTGCGGGCGCCGCTGCCGTGGCGGACCCGCGCCGAGGCCGGGCTGCACCTGACCCAGAACCTGGCGTACCCGGCGCTGGTGGCGCTGCTGTTGACCGCGGCGCCGGCGGCGGCCGCGGTGCCGCGGTGGATCCACCTGGTCGGCGCCGGCCTCACCGCGGTCGTGCTCGGCGCCTACGCCGTGGTGGCGGCGCGCGGCGCCGGGCGCCGCGGCCGCGAGGTCGCGGCGGCGGTGGCGCGGGTGCCGCTGCTGGGCGCGCTGACCGCCGGGATCGCGCTGCACCAGGCCCGCGCCGTCTTCGAGGGCGCGATCGGGCGTCGCTCCGGGTTCGTCCGCACCCCCAAGGATGGCGGCGTCGGTGGCCGGACCAGGCGGCGTCGCTACCGCGCCGGTCGCGGCCGCGGCTGGATCCTCGAGCTCGGCCTGGCCGCGTACCTCGCGGCCGCCGCGGGCTGGGCCGCGCAGCACCACGCGGTCACGACCGCCGGCTTCCTGGCGCTGTTCGCCGCCGGCTGCGCCTGGGTCGGGCTGGCCACCGCGCTCGAGTAGGCCGCCGCGGTCCCTGTCCGGAGACCGGACAGACCGAAAAAACGTGAACCCGGTGAGGGCGACCTCACCGGGTTCGAATCAAACGAGTCACGACGGCTCGACCGAAGGGCTTTTCTACCCCCTACGTTCGACGTAGGTGGGCTCCGCGGTATCTCATCGGGCTTCCCGACGTGCGGGCGTGCGCTCCCAAGACAGAGGCAGATCCCTGGATAGACGGTGTAGGAGACAGAATTTAGCCCCGCTTCCGTATCGGGCCGTCGTGATCTCGAAGACAACGTTAGCGACGACGATCTTGATGGTCAAGCGTGATCTTCGTCGAGAAAAACCACGCCGCGAACGCCGCGAGATCAACCACGAACATCGCGCGATCTCCGTCGTGGACGACCGCGTCATCGACGCGCGCGGCGCGGGAGTCGCGGCGATCGCGACGCGACCGGTACGAGCGCGCACGCTCGTGACGTCGCGCGGTGCGCGTTCGCGCGCAGGGCGTGATCGCACGCCGCCGGTGCGCGCCCGCGCGCAGGGCGTGATCGCACGCCGCCGGTGCGCGCCCGCGCGCAGGGCGTGATCGCGCGCCGTCGGTGCGCGCCCGCGCGCAGGGCGCGATCGCGCGCCGTCGGTGCGCGCCCGCGCGCAGGCCGGCGACGCGGGACGTCGCGCGGCGCGCGCGATCACGCGCGCCGTGGTGCGTCGCGCTACTTGCGCTCGCGCCAGGCGGCGCCTTCGCCGCCCTGCACCGCCGTGGACCGCGCGCCCAGCTCGAGCAGCGCGTCCTTGGTCATGACCGCGTCGTGGCGCTCCTCGACCGGCTTGGCGTGCTCGCCGGTGTCCATCCGGATCGCGTCACACGGGCACGCCTCGACGCACAGGCCGCACACGACGCAGCGCAGCTCGTCGATCTCGAAGACCGCCGGGAACTTCTCGATGCCCTTGTCGTCAGTCTGGGCCGGGACGATCGTGATGCAGTGCGCCGGGCACACCGTCGGGCAGCACATGCAGGCGACGCAGCGGACCGCGCCGTCGTCGCGGTGCATCAGGCGGTGCAGGCCGCGGAACCGCTCCGGATAGTCGACCTTCTTCTCCGGGTACTCGACGGTCTCGATGTAGTTGTGGTCCTTGCCGCGCAGCACGTTCTTGAAGAAGTGGCGCAGCGTGACGCCGAGGCCCTTGGCGGTGGCCGCCAGGAACGACGCGTCCTGCGGGGCGGGCCGGTGGATCTGGATCGTCCGCACCCGCGGGTTGCGCGGGGACACCGACAGCACCTTGGGGCCGTCGGTCTCGGAGTCGTCGTGGTCGGTGGCGTGGGCGCCCATGGCGTACCTCGAGGGGCTTCAGGGGGTCACAGGAACGAGATCAGCTTGGCCAGCGCCGCGATCATGATCAGGCCCAGCGACGACGGCAGCAGGATCTTCCAGCCCAGGTTCATGAGCTGGTCGACGCGCATGCGGGGCAGGGTCCAGCGGATCATCAGCTGGAACCAGCACAGCAGGATCACCTTGGCGCCGAACGCGCCGATCTGCAACGCGGTGACGATGCCGTGGGGCAGGGGCGCGAAGGCGCCGCCCAGGTGGACCTGCTGGCCGTTGACCAGCACCCACTCGCCGCCGAAGCGGAAGCCGTCGGCGTCGAGGAACGGCAGCTGGTAGCCGCCGAAGAAGACCGTCGTGATCACCGCGGCGATGAAGACGATCTCGATGAACTCGGCGAGGAAGAACATGCCCCAGCGCAGGCCGGAGTACTCGACGAAGTAGCCGATGATCTCGGGCTCGCCCTCGGGCAGGTCGAACGGCGCGCGCTTGGTCTCGGCGATCGCCGCGGTGAAGAACAGCACGAACGAGATCAGGCCGATGGGCACGAACGGCCAGGCGACGATGCCCCACTTCCACGGCTCGCTGCCCTGCAGCTGGACCATCGCGCCGGGCTCGAGGGTGCCCCAGATCAGGAACATCGCGATGAGCGACAGGCCCATCGAGACCTCGTACGACATCATCTGCGACGACGAGCGGAGGCCGCCGAGCAGCGCCCACTTGTTGTAGCTGGCCCAGCCGGCGATCGTGCCGCCGTAGTTGGCGAGCGTGAGGATCGCGAAGTAGAAGATCAGGCCGAACTCGACCTGGAAGACCTGCAGCCGGATCGAGTCGGTGAACGCGGCGGCGGTCTCGGGGCTGCCGGCCGCGAGGTGGTAGGTGTCGAGGACCGACGTGAACGAGTGCGGGTAGATCGTCGGGCCGAACGGGATGATCGCGAACGCGACCAGCACCGGCGCCAGGGCCAGGATCGGCGCCAGCACGAACAGGCCGCGGTGCACGCTGCCGGGGACGAAGTCCTCCTTGGCGATCATCTTGATCGCGTCGGCGATGAAGTGGAGGATGCCCCACAGGCGGGTGCGGCCGACCACCGGCCAGGGGATGCGGGCGCGGTTGGGACCGAGGCGGTCCTGCATCATCGCGCTCTGCCGGCGCTCGGCCCAGGTGAGCAGCGACGCCAGCGGCATCACCATCACCATCGCGAGCACCGCCCACTTGGTGGCGGGGTTGTCGAGGATCGCGTAGACGATGTGCATGGGTTCCCTGCCGGTGCGCTAGCCGCGCGAGTTGGCGAAGCGGAGCTGGATGGGACGGACGTCGCGGGCCCAGGTCGAGCCCTCGAACGCCTTGACCGCCGCGACCATGTCCTTGTGGACGTCGCGGACGTGGGTCCAGGACAGCTTGGCGCCGGTGGCGCCGGCGAGGCGGACCAGCGCCTCCCAGCCCGCCACCGCCTGGCCGGGCGGCGGCAGCGCGGCGTGCTGGCGCTGGACCCGGCCCTGCCGGTTGGTGATGGTGCCCGAGCGCTCGGCCCAGGCCGCGATCGGCAGCGCGATCGTGGCGGCGCGGGCCGGCCCGATCTCGCGCCACGCCAACACCACCAGCGCGTCGATCTCGCGCAGGCGGCCCTGGCCGGTCTCGGACAGCGGCAGGTCGTGGCCGAGCACCACGAGCGCGCGGATCGCGCCGGTGTTGATGGCGGCCTCGAGCTCGGCCATGCCGAGCGCGCCCGGCGCGATCGCCGCGACGCCGTGGCGGTTGGGATCGACGTCGGCGTCGCGCAGGATGTCGTCGGCGCGGTCGGGCACCGGGGCCCGGCTGGCGACGAAGACGTTGGGGACCTTCCACGCCGCGGCCAGCTTGGCGAGCGCGAAGTTCTCCTCGTTGCTGGCCTGCGCCGACAGCACGACGCCGACCTGGGCCGGGGTCTTGAGCGCAGCCTGCAGCTGCTGCGCGGCGGCGGCGAGGGCGCGGTCCCAGCTCGCGGGCAGGCCGCCGCTGGTCGGCACCGCGAGGCGATCCTCGCGCAGCTCGTGGTAGGTGAAGCGGCCCTCGTCGCACATCCAGTACTGGTTGACGTCGGGGTTGTGCCGCGGCACCAGCCGCCAGGCGCGGCCGTTGCGGTGGTGGATCTCGGTGTTGCACCCGGTCGCGCAGCCGTTGCAGACCGACGGCGTCGCCTCGAGCTCCCAGGCCCGCATCGTGAAGCGGAAGTCCTTGGCGGTCAGCGCGCCGACCGGGCAGACGTCGACGGTGTTGATCGAGTACGGGTTGTCGAGCCGGGCGCCGGGCGCGGTGCCCAGCTCCTCGTGGGCGCCGCGGTGCGACATCTCGAGCTGGTGCTCGCCGGCGACCTCGTCACAGACGCGGATGCACCGGGTGCACAGGATGCAGCGCTCGGCGTCGAGGACGACGTGCGGGCCGAGGTCGACGACCTTGGGCTTGTGGACCTTGGGGACGTCGACCCGCGAGTTGGCGTTGTCGTTCTCGAAGTACAGCTTCTGCAGCGTGCACTCGCCGGCCTTGTCGCAGATCGGGCAGTCGATCGGGTGGTTCACCAGGGTGAACTCCAGCATCTGCTTGCGCGCCGCGGTCGACTGCGGGTCGGTGGTGTGGACGACCATGCCGTCGCCGGCGGTGGTCTGGCACGACGGCGCCAGCTTGGGCGCCTTCTCGATCGAGACCAGGCACTGCCGGCAGCACGCGGCGATCGACAGCCCGGGGTGGTAGCAGAACGCGCTGATGTCGACGCCGACCTGCTTGGCGGCCTCGAGCACGTTGGTGCCCTTGGGCACGGTGACCGACTTGCCGTCGACGGTCAGCGTGACCGTCGCGGGCGGCTGCGGGGGCTGTACGTCACTCATGCGTCTGTTCCGATCGACGGTCCCGGGCGGCGCGGCGCCGTCCTCGAGGTCACTTGTCGCACTCGCCACCGATCATGTTGATCATGCCGAAGATCGGCACGATGTCGGCGATCAGGTGGTCCTGCATGGTCTTGGGCACGCTCGACAGGTGCACGAACGACGGGTTCCGGCAGTAGCACTTGTAGGGCCGGCCGGCGCCGTCGGCGACGATGAAGAAGCCGAGCTCGCCGTTGCCACCCTCGACGAAGGTGTAGGCCTCGCCGCTCGGCACCTTGATGCCGTCGACGATGTGCTTGAAGTGCCGGATCATCGACTCGATCGTGTTGTAGGCGTCGCGCTTGGGCGGCAGCGCGACCCGCGGATCGTCGATCATCGTCGGGCCGTCGGGGAGCTGCGTCGCGCACTGCCGCAGGATCCGGATCGACTGCTTCATCTCCTCGACGCGCACCAGGTAGCGGTCGTAGCAGTCGCCGGTGGTGGCGGTGGGGACGTCGAACTCGAGCTCGGGGTAGATCGAGTACGGGAAGTCCTTGCGGACGTCGTAGTCGATGCCGCAGGCGCGACCGACCGGGCCGGTCAGGCCCCAGTTGATCGCGTCCTCCTTGCTGAACGCCCCCACGCCGGCCATGCGGTCGCGGAAGATCTTGTTGTTGTTCAGCATGACCTCGCACTCGACGAGGACCGCCTCGATCTCGTCGAGGCGCTTGAGCAGCTTGGGCAGCCAGCCGTCGGGCAGGTCCTTGCCGACGCCGCCGACCCGGACGTAGCTGTGGGTCAGGCGCGCGCCCGAGACCTCCTCGAGCAGCATGTACAGCCACTCGCGGGCCTTGAGCAGGTACAGGAACGGCGTGAACGCGCCCAGCTCCATCGCCGAGGCGCCGATGCACGTCATGTGATCGGTGATGCGCGAGACCTCGCTGACGATCACGCGCACGTACTCGGCGCGCCGCGGGATCTTCGCGGTGATGCCGAGCAGCTTCTCGACGGCCATCGCGTAGCCGACGTTGTTGATCATCGGCGAGACGTAGTTGAGCCGATCCGTGTACGGGAAGATCTGCGTGTACGTCGCGTACTCGGCTTCCTTCTCGAAGCAGCGGTGCAGGTAGCCGGGCTGGATGTCGCCCTTGACGATCCGCTCGCCGTCGACGGTCAGGACGATGCGCACGGTGCCGTGCATCGCGGGGTGCGACGGGCCCATGTTGACCGTCATCAGCTCCGACGGCATCTCCTGCTCGACGTCGAGGTCCTGGACGTCCTTGCGCCCCAGCACGAGGGTCTTGAGGTCGGCCATGGCAGCTCCTAAGCCTTCGGCGACTTCGTCGCCTCGGGCGACGGCAGGTCGTCGCGGCGCACCAGCGGCTGCCGCTTGTCCTTGGGGTAGTCCTTGCGCAGCGGGTACCCGACGAACTCCTCGTACAGGTAGATGCGGCGCAGGTCGGGATGGCCGTCGAACCGGATCCCGTACATGTCGAAGGTCTCGCGCTCCTGCCACTGCATCGACGACCACACGCCGGTGAGGCTGGCCACCCGCGGATCGCGCTCGGTGACCCGGACCTTGAGCCGGAGCCGGTGGCGGTGCTTCAGCGACCGCAGCTGGTAGCAGACCTCGAAGCGGGCGGCGTCGACGTCGACCGGCTTGAGCACGCCGTACTCGTCGGGGCGGCGCAGATCGAGGAGGTCGATCGCGGTGACGAACATGGCCTGCTCGAAGGCCATGGCCGGGTCGTCGCGCAGCCAGGTCGCGATCTCGACCAGCTTGTCGCGGGCGATCCAGGCGATCTCGTCGCCGCCGTCGGATTCGGTGCGTTCGACCGCGGCGCCGAACTTCTTGGCGAGCGCGTCGAGGACTTTCTGCGCCATGGCTAGCTTGGCTCCTGGCCCGGGCTCAGTCCTCCGCCTGGCGCTGCTGCTCGAGGACGAGCTTGTCGCGCTTGAGGCGGAGCTGGCTGTGGCCGCGGCCATCCTGGATGCGATCCATCAGGAGCATCAGGGCGTCGAGCACCTGCTCGGGGCGCGGCGGGCAACCCGGGATGTAGACGTCGACCGGGATGACCTGATCGGCGCCGGGGGTGGCGTGGTAGTTCTGGTAGAACCCGCCGGTCGACGCGCACACGCCGAAGGCGATGACCCACTTCGGCTCGGTCATCTGGTCGTAGACGCGCTTGAGCGCCGGCGCCTGCTTCTCGGTGATCGTGCCGACGATCATCAGCAGGTCGGCCTGGCGCGGCGAGAACCGCGGGAACTCGGCGCCGAAGCGCGCGATGTCGTACTTGGGCGCGGCGACGGACATGAACTCCATGCCGCAGCACGCCGTGACGAACGGGTACGTGAACAGCGAGAACTTGCGGCCCCAGTTGGCCGCCGCCTCGAGCTTGGTCGTGACGAGCTCTAGTCCCATCCGATGGCCTTCTTTCTCCACACGTAGGCCAGCGCCACCACGAGGGTGACGACGAACAGCAGCATCTCGACGAAGCCGAAGATGCTGACGTGGCCGCCGGAGAACGACAGCTGGCGGTACAGCAGCGCCCACGGGTACATGAAGGCCGCCTCGATGTCGAAGACCAGGAACAGGATCGCGACCTGGTAGAACTTCACCGAGTAGCGGCCCCGGGGCGAGCCGATGGGCTCGGAGCCGCACTCGAACGGCTTGAGCTTCTCGGGCGTGACCGCGGAGGGGCCGACGAACACCGCCAGGGCGAACAGGAGCCCGGCGAATCCGGCGGCGAGGACGATCGCCAGCCCAGCTGGCATGTAGGCCGTTAGCTGCAAAGCGGGCTGAGTATAGAGCACCGCCAGGGTCGTCCGGTCAACGCGATCGGGGCGCTACCTGACGGGGATCGTGAGGAAATCCCGTGCTGCCGCGGACGCCGACCGCTACAGGTTCTGCTGCGCGTTGCGCAGGGCGTCCTCGAACATCTCGACCATGTCCTGGGATGTGTCGACCAGGTAGATCGTCTCGGGGAACGGCCGCTTGTGGGCGCGGATCTCCTCGACGATGGCCCGGGCCGCCTCGTCCATCGGGACGTCGCCCAGGTCGGTGCCCATGCCGGGGAACGCGATGACCTTGAACTGCAGGCGATCCGAGGCGATCAGCGCGGCGCGGGCGGCGCGCCGCACGTTCTCGGCGCCGATGCGCATGCCCGGCTCTTCCATCGTCGGGGCGTGGATGATGTGCGCGCAGGGCAGCGCGCCGGGCCCGGTGACGATCGCGGCGCCGACCGCGATGGGGGACCGCGACATCGCCTCGTGCTGGATCACGTCACCGCCGTGGCGACGGATCGCGCCTCCGGTGCCGCCACCCATGATGCCAAGCGAATTCGCCGGGTTGACGATCGCGTCCACCTGGAGCTTGAAGATCTCGGCCAGAGCTACGTGAACCTGCATCCGCGCGGGCTTCTACTACGCACCCACCGGATGCGTCAATCAGGAGATCGGGGCGGCCCGTCCGGAGCGCCGGACCGACCGGGGTTCGCCGGGGTCGCCGCTCAGGCGGCGGTGGCCTTCTCGAGCTCCTTCTCGGCCTTCTCCTCGCTCCACCGCCGCGCCACCGCCAGCTCCTTCACGATCAGGTTCCGCGCGGTGTCGAGCATGCGCCGCTCGCCGAACGACAGGACCTTGGTGCTCTTGAGCCGGTACAGGTCGCGATAGACCTCGGCGACCTCGAACAGCGAGCCGGTCTTGATCTTCTCCATGAAGCCGCGGTAGCGCCGGTTCCAGGTCTGCTTGTCGATGTGGACGTCCTGCTCGCGCAGGATGTCGAACACCTCCTCGACCTCGTCGACGGTGGCGATCGGCCGGAGCCCCACCTGCTCCGCCTTCGCCTTCGGCACCAGGATCTGCATCTCGGTGTCGAGCACCTTGAGCACGTAGAAGGAGCAGACCTGGGAGTTGATCTCCTTGTTCTCGATGCCGACCACTTCCGCGACGCCGTGTGCCGGGTAGACAGCCTTGTCGCCAATCTTGAAGTCGGACATGTGGGTCTCTAGCCTCCTGGAGGGATGGAGCGGTGCGAGGTGTGCCGTCCGGCAAGCAAGCAGGGTGCCACGCGTTACCTGCTGCCGACGGAACGTGTGAGATTGCTATGACTTTCGGCAGGTATGGCCAATCGGGGCACGCTGGGAGGGGCGCGCCAGTGCGACAGCGTGGCGCACTATAGCGCAATGCAAGCCGTCCAGCGACAGCCGAAAACCACAGGGTGACCGGAAAGATACGACCGCGTCACGACCAGGATAGCAGGCTCGAGCAGGGTGGGGCGTTTTGACTAGCCACCCCCCGCGGTGGCGCGGAGGTGGAGGTGTGGGCGAGTGGGTTCGTCGTGGATTCCGGATGCAGCTCCGGATGCTGGTGGGCGCGCGGCGCCACGCGATGGGCCGCATTTGTTACCGTGAAGCGTGCGGCGCGATGGGGCCTTGCTCGGCAAGCTGCTGCTCGAACGCGAGATCCTGCCGGATGCCCGCGCGCTCGACGACGTCCTCGCGCGCCAGTCGCTGCGGCTGCCGGTGGCGTCGCTCTGCTACATCCTCGGCTACAGCCCCGAGCGGCCGCTGATCGCGACGCTGTCGACGGTCCGCGGCCGGCCCGGCGTCGTCCTCGACGAGTCGGTCGTGCACCTCGAGGTCCTCGGCGCGCTGCCGCGCGAGACCGCGATGCGGGCCCGGGTCCTGCCGCTGTTCGAGGACGCGCGCCGCGTCGTGGTCGCGGCGGTCGATCCCTCGGAGGCGGCGGCGGCGATCGCCGCCGCCGAGGTCGAGCGGGTCCGCGGCAAGCGGGTCGAGCTGTACATCGCGCTCGAGATCACGCTGGCCCGCACGATCCGCGCCGCCTACCTCGGCCGCGCCCGCGGCGACAGCTACTGGGTCGGGATCGAGGCGATGGTCGATCCCCAGGCGCGCGGCGGCAAGCTCGCGCTGGTCGCGCCCGACGATCCCGAGGGCGGCCGCGTCGACGACGCCGCGCGCGCCCACCGCGCCCTGGTCGACGACGTCACCAAGGAGATCGCGATGGTCGATCTCATGCTCGACGAGGAGGACGCGATCTCGTCGTCGAGCATCTCGTCGATCGAGCTTGCGACGCCGCGCCGCGACGCCGGGCCGCCGACCGAGGAGAACGCGGCGTCGACCGGGTGGTCGTCGAGCGGCTCGAACGCGTCGACCGGCGCCGACTCGACCAGCGGCCTCGAGACGCCGTGGCCCGAGGCCGGCGACGACGAGGATCCCGAGCTCGTCGAGCTGATCGCCGAGCTCGACGCGGTGCCGGCGCCGACCGCCGACGGCCAGCCGCGGGTGCTGATCGTCGACGACGACTTCGCGACCCGCCACCTGCTGGTCAAGGAGCTGCAGCCGCTGGGCTACGTCACCGCGACCGCGGCGTCGGCGGGCGAGGCGGTGCGCGCGGTGCGCCAGGGCGCGCCCGACCTGGTGGTCTGCGACATCCTGCTGCCCGAGGTCGACGGCTTCCGGCTGTGCCGCGCGATCAAGCGCTCGGTCGCGCTCGGCCACGTCCCGGTCGTGCTGATGTCGGCGGTGATCGACTCGGGGCGCGTCACCGACGACGTCCTCGCCCGCTACGGCGCCGACGCCTACGTCGAGAAGCCGCTCGACAGCCGGCGCCTGCACAAGGTCGTGCGCGAGCTGCTGGGCCGGCGGCGCAGCCGCTCGAGCGCCGGCGAGCAGGGCTTCCAGCGCGCGATCGAGCTGTACCAGCGCGGCGACGTCGACGGCGCGATCGGCCTGCTGCGCGGCGCGGTCACCGCCGATCCGTCGAGCGCGAAGTACCGGTTCGTGCTCGCCAACCTGCTGCAGCGCAAGTCGCAGCACGTCGAGGCGATCGACGAGTACGAGGGCGTCGTCGAGCTCGAGCCCGAGTACTTCCCGGCGCTGACCCGGCTGGCGTACCTCTACTACAAGCAGGGCATGGTGGCGCGCGCCGTCGACACCTGGCGGCGGTCGCTGCCGCTGTGTCCGGATCCGCTGCTGCGCCGGAACATCGAGCTGTTCATGCGCAAGCTGATCGTCGACATGGGCGCGATCGGCTGAGCGGTCGCGGGGCGGCGGCCGCCCCGCTTCACGACCGCTCAGTGGCGGTCGGCGTCGTCGGTGTCGGGCAGGTCGGACGCGACAGGCAAGAGGACCCGGAAGGTCGCGCCGCGGCCCGGCGACGACTCGGCGAAGACGTTGCCGCCGAGGCTGCGGACCAGGCCGTAGACGGTGGCGAGGCCGAGGCCAGAGCCGCGATCCGGCGGCTTGGTGGTGAAGAAGGGCTCGAACAGGCGCGCCCGGACCTGCTCGGTCATGCCGACGCCGGTGTCGGTGACCGCGAGATCGGCGTAGGTGCCGGGGCCGGGCAGGTGCAGCGACAGCGCCTCGACGCGCTCGAGCGTGCCGGCGCCGCCGTGGATCGACAGCGTGCCGCCGTCGGGCATGGCGTCGCGGGCGTTGAGGCACAGGTTGAGCAGCACCTGGCGCAGGTCGTCGTCGCTGCCGGTCACCCGCAGCTGCGGCGCGACGTCGACCTGGACCCGGATGTTGACCGGCAGGCTGCGGCGGACCAGCGCGACCACCTCGTCGACGACCCGCGCGACGTCGGCGACCGCGGCGGCGTGCGGCGAGCTCCGGCGGGTGAAGCCGAGCAGGCGCTGGGTCATCGCCTGCGACGACGTCAGCGCCTGCTGGATGTCGTCGAGGGCGTCGAGCAGCTCGGGATCGCGGGTCACCGCGCCCAGCGCGCGGCCGTGCGCGAACTCGACGTTGGCCTTGATCACGGTGAGGACGTTCTTGAAGTCGTGGACCAGCTCGCCGGCGAGCTGGCTCATCATCTCGAGCTTCTGCAGGCGCTGGGCGCGCTCGTCGAGATCGTCGGGGCGGCCGTAGACCAGCACCGCGCTGCCCGCGATCTGGATGCGGTCGCCGGGGCGCAGCACGTGCTCGGTCACCGGCGAGCCGTTGACCTGGGTGCCGTTCTCGCTGCCGAGATCGCGGACGACGTGGCGGCCGGCGCGGAAGGTGACCTGCGCGTGCTCGCGCGACACGTCGGGCTCGTCGACGCAGACGTCGGCCTGCAGCGAGCGACCGATCAGGGACGTGCCGGCGCCGAGCCGGTAGACCCGCCCGACCTCGCGCCCGACCAGGCACACCAGGCGCGCCGCGAACGCCTGCGGCGCCCGCACCGTCTCCGGTGCGAGGTCGCGCAGCGCCAGCTGCTGGGTCCGGGACGTGCCCGGATCGTCATCGTTCGGCACGAGCCGCCCCCACGGGCTGATAGTGTCGCACGGCGGCGTCGCGGTGGCAGCTTTCTCGTCCTCACCCCGACGGGGCTAGGCGCGACGCCGAGGTCCGTCGCCGCCGCTCAGAAGTCGATGACGCCGCCCTCGACGCCGTCGACCTCGCCTTCCTCTTCCTTGGGCTCGGCGGGGCGGACGTGGATGTCGTCGACGCGCCACTCGCCGTCCTCCTTGCGCAGGACGATCCGGTACTGGATGTCGTTCTCGTCCCAGCGCAGCTCGGCGCGGTCGGCGCCGATCTCGTCGATCTTGTCGTCGATGCGCTTCTCGAGGCCCTTGAGGAAGCCCTCGACCTGGGTGCGCAGGCCGTCGCGGCGCCGCGTGGTGAGGGTGCGCAGCAGGCCGTCGAGATCGTCGTGGGCCAGCGCCTCGGCGAACATGCGGATCGCGTCGCGCGGCCGGCTCGCCTTCGAGTGCGAGACCAGCGCCGACTCGAGGCGCCACGCCTTGCCCTCGCGCTCGAGCGCGACCATCTTGCCGTCGGAGTAGCTGGCCAGGGCGCGCTCGCCGACGTCGGGGTCGCCGCGCAGGCTGTCCTCGAGGACCCGGGCCTGCCACTCGCGCTCGGCCTTGCTCTGCTTCCACTGCAGGGCGAACTCGTCGTAGCTGACGGCCTTGCGGACGTCGCCGGACAGCAGATCGTAGGCGCGATGGGCGTCGTCGGCCCGCAGCGCGGCGACGAGCTCGCGCACGCTCGCCGACGCCGGGGACCCGCGACCGACCGCGCCGCCACAAGCGGACGCGCCGGCGGCGGCGATCGCGACGAGCAGACAGAGGCCTCTTCTCATCGCGAGTGACATTAGCACCGAAAAAAGAGACCGCCGGGGCACCATGCCCCGGCGGCCCTCCTAGACGCGTGGCCGTCCGTCAGTTCAGCGTCTCGGAGATGGCCGGAGGTATTGCGACCGCGATGCCAGGTCGCGGGGCGTCCTCCGGCGGGGGCCCGTGCGGGGCGCGAAGTCGACCGGTTCTTCCATGAATCCGGCGCGTTGCGGCGGCGGGCCGCGATCCGGCCCGGATCCGGCGCGTGAACGGCGGTTGACGTGCCGTGGTGTGAAACGTCACCGACCGTCGGCGGCGCGGATGCGCCTACGCCGCCGGCGGGCCGTCGGTCAGGTGCAGGTCGGTGTCGTGGGGCGCCGGATCCTTGTCCGGGTAGTCGAGCGTGTAGTGCAGGCCGCGCGACTCCTTGCGGCGCCGGGCGCTCTCGATGATCAGGTGCGCGACCAGCGCGAGGTTGCGCAGCTCGATGATGTCGGAGTCGATCTTGAAGTCCCAGTAGTACTGCTTGATCTCCTCGCGCAGCAGCTCGATGCGGCTGCGCGCGCGATCGATGCGCTTGTCGGTGCGGACGATGCCGACGTAGCTCCACATGAAGCGCCGGATCTCGTCCCAGTTCAGGGTCACGACGATCGCGTCGTTGGAGTCGGTGGCGTGGCCCGAGCTCCACGGCGCGACCTGGCGCGGTCGCACCGACTCGACGTCGCGGACGTCGTCGGCGGCGCGGGCCGCGAAGACCATGCCCTCGAGCAGCGAGTTCGAGGCCAGCCGGCAGGCGCCGTGCAGGCCGGTCGACGAGGTCTCGCCGATCGCGTACAGGCCGCGGATGTTGGTACGGCCGACGTCGTCGACCTTGACCCCGCCGCACATGTAGTGGGCCGCGGGCACCACCGGGATCGGCTGCTTGGTCATGTCGATGCCGAGGGCCAGGCATCGCTCCGAGATGTTGGGGAACCGCCCGCGCACGAAGTCGGCGTCGAGGTGGGTCATGTCGAGGAAGACCGAGTCGGCGCCCGACTTCTTGATCTCGTTGTCGATCGCGCGCGCGACGACGTCGCGCGGCCCCAGCTCGGCGAGCGGGTGGTAGGCGTCCATGAACCGCTCGCCCGACGCCAGCCGCAGCTTGCCGCCCTCGCCGCGCAGCGCCTCGGAGATCAGGAAGCTCTTGGCGTGCGGGTGGAACAGCACCGTGGGGTGGAACTGCACGAACTCGAGGTTCGAGACCACCGCGCCGATCCGGTACGCCATCGCGATGCCGTCGCCGGTCGCGACGTCGGGGTTCGAGGTGTAGACGTAGACCTTGCCGGCGCCGCCCGAGGCCAGCACCGTGGCGCGCGCCAGGATGGTCTTGACCTCGCCGGCGTCGCGGTCGAGGACGTACGCGCCGAAGCACGCCGGCTCGCCGCCGTACTTGGCCATCGACAAGAGGTCGACCGCGATGTGGTCGTCGAGCAGCGTGATCTGCGGGTTCTTGCGGGTGGCCTCGAGCAGGGCCCGCTGGATCTCGCGGCCGGTGATGTCCTCGTGGTGGACGACGCGGCGGCGGCTGTGGCCGCCCTCGCGGGTCAGGTCGAGCTTGCCGTCGTCGCCGTGGGCGAGGCGGACGCCGTACTCGAGCAGGCGGCGGACCTGCTCGGGGCCCTCGCGCACGGTCATCTCGACGACCGCCCGGTTGCACAGGCCGTCGCCGACGACCAGGGTGTCCTCGACGTGGCGCTCGAGGCTGTCGTCGTCGCCGAGCACGGCCGCGACCCCGCCCTGGGCCCAGTTCGTGTTGGTGTCGTCGGGCGCCTTCTTGGTGACGACGATGACCTTGCCGTGGGCGGAGGCCAGGTTCGCGAAGTGCAGGCCCGCGATCCCGGACCCGATCACCAGGTAGTCGGTCACGATCGGCTCGGACATGGAGCCGACCATACCCCCAGGGCCGGCGGTTTTGCGCGGCCGTCGCGGCGCTGTTACGCTTGCCGGGCATGCACGCCGACCCACCCCGGAGCCGGTTCGTCCGCGGTGGCCGGGCCGGCCTGGTCGGCCTGGCGCTGGTGGTGGCGGCGCTGCTGCTGCGGGACCGCCCGGCGGCGGCCGACATCTACCAGTGGACCGACGACGAGGGCGTCGTGCACTTCACCAACATCGCGCCCCGCGGCAAGGCCCGGCAGCGCTGGAAGAAGGTGATGGACGAGGCGCCGGATCCGGGCTCCAAGGCGGCGGCCCGGCGCGGCGGCTGCGATCGCTGCGACGTCGTGCCGTCGCGTGATCGCTCGCCGGAGCGCTACCACCGCTACGACGCGTACATCTACGAGGCGTCGGAGCTGTACAAGATCCCGGTGGCGCTGATCCGCGCGGTGATCCACGTCGAGAGCGACTACGACCCGCACGTCGTGTCGTCGATGGACGCCAAGGGGCTGATGCAGCTGATGCCGGCGGTCGAGGCCGACATGGGCGTCCACCAGGTCTTCGATCCGCGGGAGAACATCCTCGGCGGCACCCGCCTCTTGCGCTGGCTGGCCAACCGCTACGACGGCGACCTGGTGCTGACGATCGCGGCCTACCACGCCGGCCCGGGGTCGCTGAAGCGCTACGGCAACACCGTGCCGCCGTTCAAGAACACGCGCCTGTACCTGCGCATGGTGCTCGACCGCTACTACGCCTACAAGGCGCAGGAGGCGAGCGCCGCCGCGACCCGATGAGGGCGGCGACGGCGCGGTGGCGGGCGCGCGCGCTGGCGCCGGTGGTGCTGGCCGCGGCGGGGTGCGGCGGTGACCGCGGCTGCCGCGACGCGCCGGGGCCGGCGCCGGGGCCGCCCGCGCTGGTGGTGCGGATCACCGACGGGCCCGACGGCCCGCCGGTGCCGGCGCGGCTGACCCTGTTCGCCGGCGACGAGCCGGTGCGGTGGGGCGTGCGCGACTTCCTCGGCGGTCGCCGTCAGGCCAATGGCTACTGCTGGGTCGCGCCGGGCGCGCTGGCGACCTGGGACGGGCTGATCTTGCCGTGGGGCGAGGCGACGATCCCGGCCGACGCGCACTGCGGCGCCGACCCGTGGCTGGTGCCGGGCACCTACCGGGTGTGGGCGTGGCGCGGCCTCGAGTACCAGCCGTGGGAGGCGACCGTGGCGCTCGGCGAGCGCCGGGTCGAGTTGACGATCCCGCTCGAGCGCGCGTTCGACCCCGGCGACGCGATCGCCGCCGACCTGCACGTCCACGCCGCGGCGTCGCCGGACTCGACCGTGCCCAAGCTGATCCGCGTGCTGACGATGGCGGCCTCCGGGATCCGGGTGGTCGCGCTGTCGGATCACAACTGGAACGGCGATCTCGACGACGAGATCGCGCTGACCGGGCTGGCGCCGTGGATCGCGTCGATCGCGTCGAACGAGCTGGGCAGCGACTGGGTCCACGCCGGCGTCTACCCGGTGACGATCGATCGCGCGGCGCCGCGCGGCGGCAGCCCGTCGGAGGACGACACCCGGTCGTGGAGCGCGGCGCGGGTGATGGCGTGGGGTCGCGGCCAGCCGGGCCGGCCGATCGTCCAGATCAACCACCCGCGCTACCGGGTCAACGCGCTGTTCGACGTCGCCGGCTGGGACGGCGTCTCCTGGCCGCCGCCGTTCGCGCTCGACTTCGACGCCGTCGAGGTCCTGGCGGGGACGACGGTCTTCAACCTGCCCGGCGACCGCCGCCTCGACGACGGCGTCCGCGACTTCTACACGCTGATCGATCACGGCGTCCTGGTCGCCGGCGTCGGCAACAGCGACACCCACCACCTCGACGGCATCCGCGACGGCCTGTCACGGACCTACGTCTTCGTCGACGATCCGCGGACCGCGCCGTTCGACCAGGACGCGTTCGTCGACGCGGTCCGGGCGCGCCGCGCGATCGCCACCACCGGGCCCTGGCTCGACGTCGAGGCCACCGGCGACGGCGCGGGGGTCGCGGGGCCGGGGCAGATCCTCCACGCGCCGGGCGGCGTCGTCCACCTCGACGTCGCCGTGGCGCAGGCGCGCTTCTCGCGCGCCGACCGGCTGCGCGTCCTGGTCGGCACCGGCGACGGCGCGCGGATCGTCCACGACGTCGCGGTGCCGCCCGGCGACGGCTGGCGGGGCCGGCTCGACGTCACGCTGCCGCGCGACGGCTGGATCGGCGTCGACGTCGGCGGCGAGGAGCCGCTGCCGTGGGCGATGACCGGCAACCTGCACAGCGAGGAGGGCCGGCCCGGCGCGGTGCCGTTCGCGATCATCAACCCGATCCTGGTCGACGCCGACGCCGACGGCTGGTGGCGGCTCGGCCTCGCCGACGTCGGCGTGCCGTGACCGCGGCGGCGTGAGGCGGCCGCCGGTCAGGGCGACGACCAGCGTGGGAACGGGCTGGTCGCGTCGATCCGGGCCCGCTCCGCCAGCATCGCCTTGAGCTCGGCGACCACCGCCGGCTGCTCGTCGACGAGGTTCTTGGCCTCCTTGGGATCGGCGCGGGTGTCGTAGAGCTCGAGGCCGTGGGGGCCGTCGATCAGCTTCCACACGCCCTTGACCACCGCGCGCGCCGACTCCGACGTCGACCGGTCGGTGATCATCGCGGCGTACGCGGTGCCGCCCTGCGGGTCGCCGACGCGCTCGCCGCGGACCAGGTCGGCGACCGAGCGGCCGTCCATGTCGGGCATGTCGGGCGGCACGAAGCCGGCGAGGTCGAGCAGCGTCGGGGTCAGGTCGGTGAGGCTGACGGTCTCGTCGACGATCCGCGGCTCGGCGCCGGGCACGACCACCACGAACGGGACGTGGGTCTGGCTGTCGTACAGATCCGAGGAGTGGAACGGCTGGCCGTGATCGCCCAGGCCCTCGCCGTGATCCGAGGTCACGATGACGATCGGGCGGCGGTCCTCGGGGATGGCGTCGAGGGTGGCGACGATCCTCCCCAGGAAGCCGTCGACGTCGGCGAGCGCCTTGTCGTAGCGACGGTGGCGCGAGTCGGTGGCGCCCTTGCCGCCCTCGTCCTTGCGCTTCATCCAGTTGTGCGGCTCGATGTAGTGCATCCACACGAACAGCGGCCGGTCGTGGGGCTGCGCGTAGCGCTCGGCCAGCCACGTCGTGGCCTCGGAGGTCAGGACGTCGCCGTCGGAGTCGATCACGACGTGGTCGATGCCGCGCGAGTAGCCGGTCTTCTTGCTCGGCTCCCAGAACGAGCCGCAGCAGAAAAACCCGGCGGTGTCGTAGCCGGCGGCGGCGAGGCGCTCGCCGACCGGGACGTGGCGCGGGTCGAGGCGCAGCGCCCAGCCGACGACGCGGCCGCGGACCCGCGGCGACGACAGCCCGAGGATCATCGCGGGGATCGAGCGGCGGGTCACGTTGCTGGGCGAGAACGCCCACGCGAACGACGTGCCGCGCGCGGCCAGCGCCGCCAGCGTCGGCATCGACGCCGGCCCCTTGCCCAGCGGCGTGCGGTCGTAGCGGACGGTGTCGATCGTGATCAGGATGACGTCGCGGTGGGCGGCGCCGGCGCGCGGCGCCGGCCGGTAGCGTTGCAGCGTCGCCGCGTTGCGCAGATCGTCGACGTCGAACAGGGTCTCGACGGCGAGGCCGGCGACGGTGGGCTGGCTCCAGATCTCGAGCATCAGCGCGGCGCGATCGAGGCGCACGACCAGGACCGCCGCCGCCATCGCCAGCGACGCCACCGCGGCCGGCACGCCGATCGCCAGCGCCGCGCGCCGCGGCCGCAGCCGCCGCCACGCCGGGTGCAGCGCCGCGGTCAGGCCCAGCGCGATCAGCGGGTGGCGGACGATGTCGATGTCGAGCGGGCCGATCCGCGGCCGCACCGTGACGAACCACGCGATCACCAGCAGCACGCCGATCGCGACGACGGTGCCGGCGAAGATGACCCGCGGCGTCGCCAGCGAGCGGCCGAACCGGGCCCGCGCCCGGGCATCGGCGCGGCGCACCACCGCGGCGATCAGATCGACCAGCGGCCGCGACAGCGCGGTCAGCAGCGTCGCCGCGACGATCACGACGATCGGCAGGGTCAGCGCGACGACGTTGACCTTGAAGCTCGACACCCGCGACAGGATGCGGACGCCGTTGAACGTCGCCCACGACAGGATGAAGGCGCCGAACAAGAGGAAGCCGATCCAGCCGGCGAGCCGGGGCGCGCCGCCGCCGTCCTCGAGGACGCGCTCGGCCAGCGCCGCCGGGCGCCACGCCGCCCACAGCCCGCGCACGAACAGCGCCAGCACCAGGCACACCGGCGCCGCCAGCAGCGACGCGAACCCGGCGGCGGCGATCGTGCCGACGCCGCCGAGGCCCTGGCCGAGGTTCTCGGCCACGCCGGCGACCGCGGCGGCCAGGCACGCCGCGGCGACGCTGGGCGCGAGCCAGCGGGCGGCGGAGGCGAGACGTCGGCGGGCACTCATCGGCGGAACAGCGGTGTGTTTTCGACCACCACGTCGGGCCCGTCAAGGCGGGGCGCCCGGTGGCATCGGCTATAGTGCCGCGGCGGAAGCCATCCAGCATGCGCAAGCGCGTGGTTCTCACGATCGGCGCGGTGGCGGCGGGCTACGCGCTGCTGCTGACGGCCCTGTTCTGGCGGGTCTGGCTGCGCGGCCAGATGAGCGGCTGGGACTGCGTCGTCGAGTACTGGCCCGATCTGGTGTCGCAGATCCACGCGCTGCGCCACGGCGAGTGGCCGATGTGGAACCCGTACGCGCTGGGCGGCTACCCGATGCTGGCCGATCCCCAGGCCGGGCTGTTCTCGCCGGTGAACTGGCTGCTGTGGCTGGGCAGCGTGCCGTTCGGCGACGGCGCCTGGCTGATCCAGGCCAAGGTCCTGCTCGGCCTGTGGGCCGCGCTGGGCGGCATGCACGCGTGGACCTGGCGGCGCACCGGCTCGCACGCGGCCGCGGTGGTCGCGGCGCTGGTCTACGTCCTGGGCAGCCCGCTGCTGGTCCACAAGAACGGCGCGCTCCTGTGGCCGATGCTGTACCTGCCGTGGGGGCTGCTGGCGCTGGAGCGCTTCGTCGCCCACCCGTCGGCGCGCCGCGGCGCCGCGGTGGCGGCGGCGCTGTGGCTGATGGGCACCGCGGGGCACCCGCAGAGCTTCTTCTACGCGCTGGTGGTGTGCTTCCTCTACGGCGGGTTCCTGGTGCTGGCGTCGCCGTCGCCGTCGCCGCGGGCGGTGTGGGCGACGGTGCGGCGCATGGGGCCGGGGCTGATCGCGCTGGGGGCGCTGGCCGCGGCGCTGCTGGCGGCGACGTGGCTGCCGGCGCGCGACGCGGTGGCGGCGTCGCCGCGCGCCCACCGCGGCCTCGGCTACGTGCTCGGCGGCGCGCTCGAGCGCGGCCACCTCCGCGAGCTGCTGGTGCCCGGGCTCGATCACAACTGGCAGGCCGACGTCTACGTCGGGATGCTGCCGCTGGTCGGCGGCGTGTGGCTGCTGATCGCGGCGCGGCGGGCGCGCGAGCGCGCCGAGGTCGGGTTCTGGCTGGCGGTCGGCGCGCTCGGCCTGGCGCTGGCGCTGGGCAAGGAGGGCCACCTGCTGCCGTGGTTCGCGACCCATGTCCCCGGCTTCGATCTGTTCCGGATCGCGTACCGCCACAAGCTCGTCTTCGGGCTCGCGGCGGCGGTGCTCGCCGGCGACGCCGCGGCGGCCCTGCTCGCCGGCGATCGCGCGCGCTGGACCCGGTGGGCGTGGCTGGCGCTGGCCGCGGGCTGGCTGGCCGCGATGGCGGCCACCGGCTGGCGCGCGCCGGCGTTTGCCGCGGCGGCGGCGATCGCGGTGGTGGCGGCGGCGCCGGCGTGGACGGCGTCGCGGCCGCGGCTGGCGCGGGCGACCCGGTGGGCGGCGGCGGCGGTGGTGCCGGCGCTGGTGCTCGCCGATCTGTGGCACGCCGGCGCCGGCAAGCTGGCGATCCTGCAGCGCCGCCCCGACGCCAAGGGGCTGGTGCAGCTGGCCGCGATGTCCGGCGCGGCGGACACCTGGCGCTACCACGTCGGCAACATGTCGTCGCCGTACGGCGGCACCGTGCCGTTCCACGTCGCGTTCCAGCACGACGTCCGCGAGTGGTCGGGCTACATCAACCCGATCGAGCCCCAGCGCCACGCCGACCTCGAGCGCCGCGCCAAGGCGACGCCCGCGATCCTGGCCCACTTCAACGTCCGCTGGTTCGCCGGCCACCGCAAGCCGCCGCCCGGGCGCACCGTCGCCCCCGGCGTGGTCGACATCGACGACGTGGCGCCGGTCGTCCGCTGGTACGGTGGAGTGGAGGTGACCTCGGACGCCCAGCTCCTCGACGCCCTGGCCGCGACGCCGCCGTCGGCCACCGTGGTCGCCTACGTCGAGCCCGACGACGTCCGTGGCGTCGCGCTGCCGGCGCCGGCCGCCGACGGGGTCGTGCCCGCGCCCGTCGCCGGCCGGGTCGTGAGCTTCGCGCGCAACGCGATGGTCGTCGACGTCGACGCGCCCGCCGCCGGCGTCGTCGTGATCGCCGAGCCCTACGATCGCGGCTGGACCGCCGAGCTGGTCGGCGTCGACGGCGCGCGCCGCGCGGCCCGGCTGTTCCGCGCCGACCACGACCTGCGCGCCGTGGTGGTGCCGGCGGGGACCTGGCGGATCGTCCTGCGCTATCAGCCGCGCGGCTACGTCGCGCTCGTGCTGGCGTTCTTCGCCGGGCTCGCCGGGCTCGCCCTGGCCGGGCTGGGCCGGTGGCGCTGGCTCGACGCGGTGCCGGGAGGGCCGCGGTGAGGCTGTTGCGGATCGCGGTGTCGCGCGGCGCCGCGGCGCGGGCGATCGACGTCGCGCCGGGGCCGGTGCGGGTCGGCCGCGCCGCGACCTGCGCGGTGCGGCTGTTCGACGAGGCGGTCGCGGCCGAGCACCTCGTGCTGCACCTCGACGGCGCGGCGTGGCAGGTCGAGCCGCGCGGCGGCCCGGTGCGGGTCGGCGCCCGCGAGGTCGCGGTCGGCGCCCGCGCCCCGCTCGCCGCCGGCGTCGCGGTGACGGTCGCGGGCTGGACGATCACCGTCGACGACGCGCCGTCGGACGCGGTGCCGGCCGGGGTCGAGCGCACCGCGAGCCTGGCCCGCGAGCTGGTCCGCGATCTGCTGGGCGGCGACGAGCAGGGCGGCCCGGTCCTGGAGATCGAGGCCGGCCCCGACGCCGGCCGCAAGGTCGTGCTGCCCGCGGTCGGCGAGCGCCTGGTGATCGGCCGCGGCGAGGGCGCGATCGCCGTGATCCTCGATCCCGACCTGTCGCGCCAGCACGTCGCGGTCGATCGCAGCTGGGACGGCGTCCGCGTCGTCGATCTCGGCTCCAAGAACGGGACCCGGGTGGCGGGCCGGCTGGCGCCCCGGGTCGAGCCCGGCGCGCTGGTCCGCGACGGCGACACGGTCGAGGCCGGCGGCACCCGGCTGCGGCTGGTCGATCCGGCGGACCGCTACCTGCGCGACCTCGAGGCCCGGCTCGGCCCCGAGGTCGGCGCGCCGTCGGCGCCGGACGTGACCCAGGCGTCGGGGCCGGAGACCGGCGTCGCGGTCGCGACGCCGCCGACCGCGACCTCGGCGGCGGCGCGGGCCGGGGCGTCGGCGCCGTTGCCGTCGGCGTCGCCGAGCCCCGGCGGCCGGGCGCCGCTGATCGTCGCGGTGGCGATCGCGGTGATCGCGGTGATCGCGCTCGTCGCGCTGCTGGTGTGAGCGACGGCGCGCGCGGTAAGGTCGGCGGCCCGTGTCCACCCGCCCCGCGCTGTCGGTCGTCGTGCCGGCGTACAACGAGGAGGCCCGCCTCGGGCCGACCCTCGAGCGCATCCGCGCCTACCTGGGCGGCCGCGCCGACCTCGCCGGCGCCTGGGAGCTGATCGTCGTCGACGACGGCTCGCGCGACGGCACCGTCGCGATCGCCGAGGCCGCCGCCGCCGCCGAGCCCCGGGTCCGCGTCGTGGTCCAGCCGGCCAACCGGGGCAAGGGCGCCGCGGTCCGCGCCGGCGCCCTGGCCGCCGCCGGCGCCCGGGTCCTGTTCTCCGACGCCGATCTCGCGACCCCGATCGAGGAGGTCGAGAAGCTCGAGGCCCGCCTCGCCGCCGGCGCCGACGTCGCGATCGCGTCGCGCGCGCTGCCCGACAGCGACATCCGGGTCCGCCAGCACCCGCTGCGCGAGACCATGGGCCGCACCTTCAACGTCCTGGTCCGCGCCCTGATGCGCGGCGCGATCGGCCCGATCAAGGACACCCAGTGCGGCTTCAAGCTGTTCACCGCCGCCGCCGCCCGCGACCTCTTCGGCCGCGCCACCGTCGACGGCTTCGCCTTCGACGTCGAGCTCTTGTACCTCGCGCGCGGCCGCTGGCGCGTCGACGAGGTGCCCGTGGTGTGGCGCCACGTCGACGAGTCGAAGGTGTCGCCGGGCACCGACGCCGCCCGCATGCTCCTCGACGTCGTCCGCCTGCGCTGGCGCCACCGCTAGCGCGGCGCCCCGTCCGGGGCGGTGAGGCCTGGCAGCACATGGCAAACGGCACCGCGCCCCCCGGCCGGCGCCGCGACGTGGTACTTCACGCCGCGTCGATGCAGTCGAGTGTGGTTCAGGGAGCGAACGGAGACTCCATGACGTCGCCGGTCTCGACGGCAGCGCCGTCGCAACGGCTGGAGTCCGTCGATCTGCTGCGCGGGCTGGTGATGGTGATCATGGCGCTCGATCACACCCGGGACTTCTGGTCGAGCTCTCCGTTCGATCCGACCGACCTGACGCAGACGTCCACGGCGATGTTCTGCACCCGATGGATCACCCATCTGTGCGCGCCGGTATTCATGGCTCTCGCGGGCACGGGGGCTGCGCTCTCGCTCGGGCGAGGGCGCGATCGCGGGAGCCTGGCGCGCTTCCTGATCACGCGTGGGCTATGGCTCGTTGTCCTCGAGTTGACCGTGGTCAACTTCGGGTGGAAGGGCTTCGCGAACATCGACCTCGTCCACTACCGCGCGATGGTCATCTGGGCGCTCGGTTGGTCGATGGTCGCGCTGGCGGGGCTCATCTACCTGCCGAGATGGCTGCTGATCTCGGTCGGAGCGATCATGGTCCTCGGCCACAACGCACTGGACGGCGTGTCCGCCGAGTCGATGGGGCACGCATCGTGGCTATGGACGATCCTCCATGAGTTCGGCGTGCTGGGCGACTGGGAGCACGGTCCTGCGTTGCTCGTCCTGTACCCGTTGGTGCCATGGATCGGAGTCATGGCCCTCGGGTACGCGTTCGGAGCCTGGATCAGCCAGGAACCGCTTCGTAGCGACCCTCGGCTGCGGCAGCGCTACTACGTCGCGATCGCGGCAGCGATGCTGGTGTCGTTCGTGGTCCTGCGTGGCCTCGACTGGTACGGGGATCCCGCTCCGTGGTCCGTGCAGCCGTCCCGGGTCTTCACGGTCCTCTCGTTTCTCAACGTCACGAAGTACCCGCCGTCGTTGCTGTACTTGCTGGTGATGCTCGGGATCGCGCTACTGCTGCTCGCCGGCTTCGAGCAGTGGCGAGCTGCGGCGACGCGGGTGTTGCTGGTCTTCGGCCGGGTGCCGCTGTTCTTCTACATCCTTCACATCATGCTGATCGGTCGGGTCGCCGAGCTCACGTACCGCCTGCAGATCGGCCACCTGCCGTATCGTGGCAGTCCGGAGGAGTTCGGCTTCGGGCTCGTCGGAGTCTACGCTGTCTGGATCGTCGCGATCGCGGCGCTCTACCCGGTGTGCCGCTGGTACGCGGGTGTCAAGGCGCGGCACCCGGGGGGCTGGTTGAGCTACCTGTAGCTCGCCGTCCGACTCGCGCGGCGACGGGGCGTCGAGCCCTACGCTGTCATTCGATCAGGGGCGTGGGCCGGACCGCGCCGCGCCTCCTCCGTGCTCGCGCCACGTCACGCCGGCCCGGGTGACGCGAGCGCTGGGGGGCGGCCGCCGGCGAGTTCCGCAGCGGGTTCGTGCCAGCAGGCGACGGCGTGGCCGCCCGCTCCACCACCCGCGCCCGCGGTCTCGTCACCGCGAGGATGTCTGAGCCGGCGGAAGCTCCCCAGCGCTCGCGGCAGGACCCGGGCCGGCGGCCCGCGGTCTCCACACCGCTCGCGGGAGGGCGGCGGCGCGCTCCCCCGCGACTGCGCGCTCGGGGTGAGCGGTGCGCGGCGCGCCGGCGAGCGGGGCGCGCCGTCGCTGTCGCCGTCAGCTCAGCCGGACCAGCTGCTTGCCGAGGTTGCGGCCGCGGAGCAGGCCGAGGAACGCCTCGGGCGCGGCCTCGAGGCCCTCGGCGATGGTCTCGGTGTAGCGGAGCTTGCCGGTCGCGACCAGGCCGCCCAGCTCCTGCAGCGCCGCCGGCCACGCGTCCATGTGCTCGCTGACGATGAAGCCCTCGAGCTTCATCCGGTTGGTCAACAGCAGCTGCGGCATCGCCATCGGGATCGGGGCGCCGTTGTAGCCGGCGATCATGCCGCACAGCGCGACCCGCGCGAACGCGTTGGCCCGCAGCATGATGGCGTCGAGGATCGTGCCGCCGACGTTCTCGAAGTCGCCGTCGATGCCGTCGGGGCAGGCCTCCTTGAGCGCCCGCGCCAGGTCGCGGACCTCGCGGTGCGCCTTGTAGTCGACGCAGGCGTCGAAGCCGAGCTCGTCGACGACGTAGCCGCACTTGGTCGGGCCGCCGGCGATGCCGACGGCGCGGGCGCCGCGCAGCTTGGCGAGCTGCCCGACGACGCTGCCGACCGCGCCGCTGGCGGCGCTGACCACGACGGTCTCGCCGGCCTTCGGCGCGATGATCCGGGTCAGGCCGTACCACGCGGTGACGCCGGGCATGCCGACCGGCCCCAGGTACGCCGACAGCGGCACGTGGGTGGTGTCGACCTTCTGCAGGCCGCCGCGCGACGGGGTGACGACCACGTACTGCTGCCAACCGCCGAAGCCGACGACCTGATCGCCGGCCGCGAAGCCGGGATCGCGCGACTCGACCACCTCGCCGGCGGTGCCGCCGAGCATGACCTGGTCGAGCGGTTGCGGCGCGGCGTAGCTCTTGGCGTCGCTCATCCGGCCGCGCATGTACGGGTCGAGGCTGAGGAACCGGTTGCGGACCAGGACCTGGCCGTCGCCGATCGTCGGGATCGGGGTCTCGACCAGGCGGAAGTTGTCGAGCGTGGGCTCGCCGTCAGGGCGCGACGCGAGCAGGATCTGGGCGTTGGTGGTGGTCATCGTGGGCTCCGGGGTCACTTGCCCTTGGGCTTGGGCTTGTCGGTGCGGCGCTGCTCGACGCGGATCGTCTTGACGGGGAAGCCGCGCTTGGCCAGCAGCGCGTCGACGTCGGGATCGCGGCCGCGGAACTGCCGGTAGGCCTCGGCGCGGTCGGTCGAGTTGCCCGGGGCCAGGATGTACTTGCGCAGCTTCGCCGCGGTCGCCTTGTCGAAGACGTCGCCGGCCTCCTCGAAGGCCTGGCGGGTGTCGGCGTCCATGACCTCGGACCACAGGTAGCTGTAGTAGCCGGCCGAGTAGGCGTCGCTGGTGAACAGGTGGTTGAACTGGGGCAGGCGGTGGCGCATCGCGACCTGGGGCGGCGCGCCGATCTTCTCCATGGTCTCGCGCTCGAACGCGTCGGGGTCGATCTTGCCGTCGGGCAGCGTGTGCAGCGCCATGTCGACGATCGCCGCCGACAGGTACTCGACGGTGGCGTAGCCCTCGTTGAACTTCTTGGCCTTCTCGACCTTGTCGATCAGCTTCTGCGGCATCGTCTTGCCGGTGTCGACGTGCTTGCAGAAGCGGTCGAGGATGGGCCGGGTCAGCACCCACATCTCGTGGACCTGGGACGGGTACTCGACGAAGTCGCGCGGCGTGCTGCGCAGGCCCGGATAGGTGACCTCCGACAGCAGGCCGTGCAGGGCGTGGCCGAACTCGTGGAACAGGGTCTGGGCGTCGTCGAGCGAGATCAAGACCGGCGCGCCGGCGGCGCCGCGCACGAAGTTGTTGTTGTTCGACGCGATCACGGTCTGCACCGTGCCGGTGTAGGTCTCGTGGCCCTGGTAGGTCGACGCCCACGCGCCCGAGCGCTTGCCGGCGCGCGCGAAGTAGTCGCCGTAGAACAGGCCGACGAACGCGCCCGTCGCCTTGTCCTCGACCTTCCAGACCCGCACGTCGGGGTGGAACACCGGCACGGTGCCGGTGATCTCGGTGAAGCCGAGGCCGTAGAGCTGCTCGGCCATCCAGAACGCGCCCGCGATCATGTTGTCGAGCTGGAAGTACGGCTTGAGCTGGTCCTGGTCGAGGTCGTAGCGGGCCTTGCGGACCTTCTCGGCGTAGTAGAGGTAGTCCCACGGCTCGATCGTGATCTTCGCCTTCTCCTTGTTGGCGACCTTCTGCATGTCGGCCACCTCCTCCTCGACCCGCGCCACCGCCGCCGGCCACACCTCCATCATCAGCGCCTGGGCCTTGGCCGGGTCGAGCGCCATCGTGTTCGACATGCGCCAGTGCGCGTGCGACGCGTAGCCCAGCAGCTTGGCGCGCTGCGCGCGCAGCTCGACGATCCGCGCGATCGTCTGGTTGGTGTCGTTGGCGTCGCCGTTGTCGCCGCGGTTCTTGAAGGCCTTCCAGACCCGCTCGCGCAGGTCGCGGCGGCTCGACGTGGTCAGGAACGGGTCGACGCTCGACCGCGTGTTGACCACCGCCCACTTGCCGGCGAGGCCCCGCTCCGCGGCGGCCGCCGCGTACGACGCGCGCAGCGTCTCGGGCAGCCCGGCGAGGTCGCCCTTGTCGAGGACGATCCACGTGTTCTCGTCGGCGAGCACCTTGTTGCCGAAGTCGGTGAACAGCACCGCCAGCTCCTGGTTGAGCTGGCCGAGCTGGTCCTTCTGGGCGGCGTCGAGGCGGGCGCCGGCGCGGACGAAGGCGTCGTAGGTCAGCTCGACGAGGCGCCGCTGCTCGGCGTCGAGGCCGGCGTCGGCGCGACCGTCGTAGACCGCGGCGATCCGCGCGAACAGCTTGCTGTTGAACGAGATCGCGTCCGCCGCCGCCGCCAGCTTGGGCGACCACTCGCGATCGACCGCCTGGACCTCGGGCGCGTTGAGGCTGCTGGTCATGACCGAGAACAAGGTCTCGGCGCGATCGAGGTGGCGGCCCGCCGCCTCGTACGGCACCAGCGTGTTGGCGAAGGTCGGCGGCGTGGGGTCCTCGGCGATCGCGTCGATCTCGGCGGCGCGCAGCGCGATGCCGGTGGTGAACGCGGCGCCGAACTTGCCGGCGTCGAGCTGGTCCCACGGCGGCACGCCGCCGTACGCGCCGGTCCACGCCGCGAGCAGCGGATCGCGGTCGGCCTCGGCGGTGAGGCGGGTGACCTCGGCGCGCGCGGCGTCGTAGGGGGACGGCGCCGGCGCCGCGGCGTCGGCGGTGACGACGGGATCGGGATCGTGGTGCATGGGATCGGGCTTCGGCGCGCTGCTGCACGCGGCGAGCGCGGCCAGCAGGGCGACCGGGGCGAGGGGCTGACGGGGCATGGTGGCGGCGACTGTAGCCCGAGCGGCGGGGTCCGCACGTGATGTGCGTCCGCGCCCCACGCACCCGCACGTGTGCCCCTCGACAAAAGCGTAACGCATCCCGATCGCTACCCGACGGCACCCTTCCAGGGGGATGCCTGGACCCTGTAGCGTGGTAGTCTGGGAGCCCATGAAGCGACTCGCCTGGTCTGGTCTCGTCCTCAGCGTCCTCACCCTGATCGCCTGCGCCGGGGACCCCGTCCCCGACGACGATCCGACGTCGACCGCCGCGCAGCCGCTCGCCGGCGAGGACGGCACCGGCACGATCGCGATCGCGAACACGGTCGTCAACGCCTACGCCAGCCTCGCCGCCGACGCGGCGAGCGGCGACGCGACGATCACCGTCGACGACGCGACGCTGCTGACGACCGCGGCGCTCGGCCCGGTCGGGCGCGGCGACCTGCTGATGGTGATCCAGATGCAGGGCGCGACGATCTCCTCGGCCAACAACGCGGCGTACGGCACGGTGAGCTCGCTCGGCGGCGCCGGCAACTACGAGCTGGTGTTCGCGACCGGCGTCGCCGGCAACCAGATCACGCTGGCCGCGCCGCTGCGCAACGCCTACCGGATCGCGGGCCACACCCAGGTCGTGCGCGTGCCGCAGTACCAGCGGCTCGAGGTCACGGCCGCCGGCTCGATCACCGCCCCGGCGTGGAACGGGTCGCGCGGCGGCGTGGTCGCGGTCTACGTCCACGACGACGCCCAGCTCGACGGGCCGATCGACGTCACCGGCCGCGGCTTCCGCGGCGGCGCCACCGACAACGCGGCGTCGACCAACAACGCCACCGCGTACCGCACCGCGGCCGACACCGACGGCGCGGCCAAGGGCGAGGGCATCGCCGGCTTCGCCACCGACTACGACGGCCTCGGCGGCCGCTACGGCCGCGGCGCGCCGGCCAACGGCGGCGGCGGCGGCAACGCCCACAACGGCGGCGGCGGCGGCGGCGCCAACGGCGACGACGGCAACGTGTGGACCGGCCACGGCGTCATGTCCAACACGGTGGTCGGCGCGGCGGCGTGGGCGCTCGACCCGGCGTACGTCGCCAACGGCAACGCGCGCACCACCTCGAGCGGCGGCGGTCGCGGCGGCTACACCTACGCGTCGGCGAACCGCAACGCGCTCACCGAGGGGCCCGGCAACACCAACTGGGGCGGCGACAACCGGCGCGAGCTCGGCGGCCGCGGCGGTCACCCGCTGACCAACGATCCGGTCGGCGGCGTCCTGTTCATGGGCGGCGGCGGTGGCGCCGGCGACGGCAACAACGGCGGCGCCGGCGCCGGCGGCGCCGGTGGCGGCATCGTCCTGGTGATCGCCGACGCGGTCACCGGCACCGCGGCGGTGCGCACCGACGGCGCGGCCGGGACCGACACCGGGGCCGGCGGCAACGACGCGCCCGGCGGCGGTGGCGGCGGTGGCAGCCTCGTGATCCGCGCCAACGCGATCGATGGCGTGACGATGGCCGCGAACGGCGGCGTCGGCGGCAACCAGCACATGATCTGTTGCGGCAACGAGAGCGAGGGGCCGGGTGGCGGCGGCGGCGGCGGCTTCGTCGCGACCTCGACCACGACCGCGACGCGGTCGGCGACCCGCGGCGTCTCGGGCACCAGCGACTCGGCGGGCGTCACCGAGTTCCCGGTCAACGGCTCGACCCACGGCGGCGGCGGCCAGGTCGTCGACCTCGGCGGCGAGCTGCCGTTCACGTTCGACGCCGATCTGGCGATCACGGTCGACGACGGCGTCGCGGTGGTGACCCCGGGCGCGGTGGTCACCTACACGGTCGCGGTGACCTTCGCCGACGGCGCGCCGATCCCGGTGGCCGGCGCCCACGTCGTCGACGTGGTGCCGGCGTCGCTGACGGGCGTGACCTGGACCTGTGCCGCGACCGCCGGCTCGTCGTGCCCGGCGGCCGCCGGGGTCGGCGGCATCGACGCGCTGGTCGATCTGCTCCGCGACGGCACCGTCACCTTCACGATCACCGGCACGCTGGACGCCACGGCGTCGGGCGCGCTGACCAACACCGCGTCGGTCGCCGCGCCCGCCGGGGTCTGGGACCCCGACCTGACCAACAACGGCGCCAGCGACACCACCGACATCGACACCCAGCCGGTGGCGGTCGACGACGGCGCGACCGTGGCCGAGGACGGCTCGGTCGTGGTGGCCGTGCTCGGCAACGACAGCGGGCTGGGCGACCCGCCGCTGGTGGTGACCGCGACCGATCCGGCGCACGGCTCGGTCGTCGTCAACGCCGACGGCACCGTGACCTACACGCCGGACGCCGACTACTACGGGCCCGACACCTTCGACTACACGGTGACCGACGCCGACGGCGACGCCAGCACCGCGACGGTGACGGTCGACGTCACGCCGACCAACGACGTGCCGGTGGCGGTGGCCGACAGCGCGACCGTGGCCGAGGACGGCGCGGTGGTGGTGGCGGTGCTCGGCAACGACAGCGGGCTGGGCGACGCGCCGCTGGTGGTGACCGCGACCGATCCGGCGCACGGCACGGTCGTCGTCAACGCCGACGGCACGGTGACGTACACGCCGGATCCCGACTACCACGGGCCGGACGGCTTCACGTACACGGTGACCGACGCCGACGGCCAGGCCAGCACCGCGGCGGTGACGGTCGACGTCACGCCGACCAACGACGTGCCGGTGGCGGTGGCCGACAGCGCGACCGTGGCCGAGGACGGCACGGTGGTGGTGGCGGTGCTCGGCAACGACACCGGGCTGGGCGACCCGCCGCTGGTGGTGACCGCGACCGATCCGGCGCACGGCACGGTCGTCGTCAACGCCGACGGCACGGTGACGTACACGCCGGACGCCGACTACCACGGGCCGGACGCCTTCACGTACACGGTGACCGACGCCGACGGCGACGCCAGCACCGCGACCGTGACGATCGCCGTGACGCCGGTCAACGACACGCCGGTCGCGGTCGCCGATACGGCCACGGTCGACGAGGGGACGAGCGTGACCGTCGCGGTCCTGAGCAACGACACCGGGCTGGGCGACGCGCCGCTGGTGGTGACCGCGACCGACCCGCCGCACGGCACGGTCGTCGTCAACGCCGACGGCACGGTGACGTACACGCCGGACCCGGGCTACCAGGGCGCCGACGTCTTCGACTACACGGTCACCGACGCCGACGGCCAGGCCAGCACCGCGACCGTGACGATCGACGTCACGCCGGTCGACACCACGCCGGTGGCGGTCGACGACGCCGCGACCGTGGCCGAGGACGCGGCGGTGACGATCGACGTCCTGGGTAACGACAGCGGCCTCGGCGACACGCCGGTGACCGTGACCGCGACCGCTCCGGCGCACGGCACGGTCGTGGTCAACGCCGACGGCACGGTGACGTACACGCCGGACGCCGACTACCACGGCGCCGACACCTTCGCCTACACGGTGACCGACGTCGACGGCGACGCCAGCACGGCGACCGTGACGATCGACGTCACCCCGGTCGACGACACGCCGGTGGCGGTCGACGACGCCGCGACGGTCGCCGAGGACGGCGCCGTCACGGTGGCCGTCCTCGACAACGACAGCGGTCTGGGCGACGCCCCGGTGACCGTGACCACGACCGATCCGGCGCACGGCACCGTCGTCGTCAACGCCGATGGCACGGTGACGTACACGCCGGACGCCGACTACCACGGGCCCGACGCGTTCGACTACACGGTGACCGACGCCGACGGCCAGGCCAGCACCGCCACGGTGACGATCGACGTCACCTCGGTCAACGACGCGCCGGTGGCGGTCGACGACGCCACGTCGACGCCGACCAGCACGGCGGTGGTCGTCGCGGTGCTCGACAACGACCGCGACGTCGACGGCGACGCGCTGACCGTCACCGCGACCACGACGCCCGGCCACGGCACGGTCGCGATCAACGGCGACGGCACGGTCACCTACACCCCGACCGCCAGCTTCGAGGGCACCGACACGTTCACGTACACGGTCTCCGACGGCCAGGGCGGCACCGCGACCGCGACCGTGACGGTCTCGGTGGGCAGCGACCGCGATGGCGACGGCCTGTCCGACGCCACCGAGGAGCAGCTGGGCACCGACCCCGACGACGCCGACTCCGACGACGACGGCATCCTCGACGGCGACGAGCCCGACTGGTGGGAGGACAGCGACGGCGACGGCCTGATCAACCCGCTCGATCCCGACAGCGACAACGACGGCCTCTACGACGGCACCGAGGTCGGCGTCACGACGCCGAGCCCCGACACCGACGTCGGCGCCGGCCACTTCGTGCCCGACGGCGACGCCGGGGCGACCACGACCGACCCGCTCGATCCCGACACCGACGGCGGTGGCGTCCTCGACGGCGCCGAGGACGTCAACGGCAACGGCGTCGTCGACGCCGGCGAGATCGACCCCAACGACCCCAGCGACGACGCGACGGTCAGCGATCGCGACGGCGACGGCCTGACCGACGCCGTCGAGGAGGAGATCGGCAGCGATCCCGACGACGCCGATACCGACGACGACGGCGTCCGCGACGGCGACGAGCCCAACTGGCGCGACGACACCGACGGCGACGGCGTCATCAACGTCCTCGACCCCGACAGCGACGACGACGGCCTGTTCGACGGCACCGAGCTCGGCATCACCGAGCCGGACCCCGACACCGACGTCGACGCCGGTCACTTCATCCCCGACGGCGACGCCGGGGCGACCACGACCAACCCGCTCGATGCCGACACCGACGACGGCGGGGTCTCGGACGGCGACGAGGACGCCAACCACGACGGCGTCGTCGACGAGGGCGAGCGCGACCCCAACGACCCCAGCGACGATCAGCCGGTCGATCCCGACCCCGACACCGACGGCGACGGCGTCCCGGACGCCCTCGACGACTGCCCGGACGTCGGCGATCCCGATCAGGTCGACAGCGACGGCGACGGCCTCGGCGACGCCTGCGATCCCGACGCCGACGGCGACGGCTTCGTCGACGACGTCGGCGTGTCGGGCGGCGGCTGCGACGCCGGCGGCGGCGGCGCCACCGGCGGCGCGGCGATCGCGCTGCTGGCGCTGCTGGCGCTGGGCGGCCGGCGCCGTCGCGTCGCGCTGACCGGCGCGGCGGTGGTCGCGACGACCGCGCTGGCGACCGCGCCCGCGCGCGCCCAGACCATGGAGGCCGGGACCTTCCCGGTCGAGCGCTTCCGGCTGTCGACCGATCGTGACGGCCTGCTCGACGTCGAGTGGGCGGAGTCGCCGGGCCGCTGGGCCTTCGATCTCGGCCTGTGGGCCGGCTACGCCAACGATCCGCTGGTCATCTACCGCGACGACGCCGACCGCGAGGTCCTGGGCGCGCTGGTCGGCGACCGCATCGGCGGCGACCTGGTCGGCAGCCTCGGCATCACCGACTGGCTGGCGATCGGCCTCGACGTGCCGCTGATCCTCTACCAGGGTCGCGACGCCGCCAACCCGGCGGCGCCGATGGGGCTGGCACCGATCTCGAGCTTCGGCCTGGGCGATCTGCGCCTCAGCCCCAAGCTGGTGGTCCTGCGCCAGGCTCGCGCCGGCGTCTCGGTCGCGATCATCCCGGCGTTCACCGCGCCGAGCTCGACCCAGGACGACGCCTACTTCGGCGACACCGGCGCGACCTTCGCGCCCGAGGTCGCGGTGTCGCGCACGTTCGGCGCGGTCCGCGCCTCGGCCAACCTCGGGCTGCGGCTGCGCGGCGCGAGCCAGGTCGCCAACCTCGTCGTCGACGACGAGCTGTTCGCCCGCGCCGGCGTCGGCTACCGGTTCGCCAGCCGCCCGCTCGAGCTCGACGCCACGATGTCGGCGGCGACCGCGCTCGCCGATCCGCTGGCGGTGTCCAACCAGGACCACCTCGAGCTGCTCGCCGGCGGCAGCTACCAGGTGTCGGCGCCGATCCAGGCCTTCACCGGCGCCGGCGTCGGCCTCGATCACGGCTTCGGCACCCCCGACTGGCGCGTCGTCGCCGGCCTGCGCTTCGGCCGCGCCGCCGCGCACGGCCCCGGCGATCGCGACCACGACGGCCTGCGCGATGCCGACGACGCCTGTCCGACCCAGCCCGAGGACCGCGACGGCTTCCAGGACGAGGACGGCTGCCCGGATCCCGACAACGACGGCGACGGCGTGCTCGACGTCGACGACGGCGCGCCGATGGATCCCGAGGACCGGGACGGCTGGCAGGACGCCGACGGCGTGCCCGATCCCGACAACGACGGCGACGGCGTGCTCGACGCCGACGACGGCTGCCCCGACGAGGTCGGCGTGGTCGACAACCAGGGCTGCCCGTGGGGTGACGGCGACGCCGACGGCCTGACCGACGACGTCGATCGCTGCCCGGCCGAGGCCGAGGACGCCGACGGCTTCGCCGACGACGACGGCTGCCCGGATCCCGACAACGACGAGGATGGCGTGCTCGACCGCGTCGACGCCTGCCCCGACGAGCCCGGGCCCGCGGCCAACCAGGGCTGCCCCGACACCGACCGCGACGGCGACGGCGTCGTCGATCGCCTCGACAACTGCCCGGACGAGAAGGGGACCGCCAAGAACCAGGGCTGCGCCGACAAGCAGCTGGTCAAGATCACCGATCAGAAGCTCGAGATCCTCGACACCGTCTACTTCAAGACCGACAAGGACATCATCGAGAAGCGGTCGTACAAGCTGCTCGACAACCTGGCGCGGGTGATCGTCGCCCAGGGCCAGCTGCGGATCCGGGTCGAGGGCCACACCGACAACGTCGGCGACGACGCCTACAACAAGGACCTGTCGCAGCGCCGCGCCGAGGCCGTCATGCGCTACCTGACCTCGCACGGCGTCGACGCCGACCGCCTCGAGGCCATCGGCTACGGCGAGGAGCGGCCGATCGCGTCCAACAAGACCAAGAAGGGCCGGGCCAGCAACCGGCGCGTCGAGTTCGTGATCATCTCGGGCGCCGAGACCGAGTTCCAGGACCAGAACAGCGGCCCGACCGACGACACGATCGATCGTTAGCGATCGCTGGCGCCCGGCGCCGGCCGCGTGCGCCGCGCCGGTGCGCCGCGCTGGCCGGGGCGGCCGGTCCCGGGGGCTGGGGCGGCGCGCCCCACGCCCCCGGCGCCGTCGCGCGCGCGGGCGCGGCCAAGGTTCGCTTCACGCCGGGCGGTCGGGAGATTTCGCGCAACCCGTGCGCGGCCGCGGCGCCACGACCGGCCTGACCCCCGCAAACCTTGCCACGGGCTCGCTGGCGCGCCGGCTGCAATCGCCGAGGCCATGGCGTACCAGCTCATCACCTGCCCCGAGACGGCGCACCTCGAGCTGATCGAGTACGAGCAGGTTCCCTTGGGCCGGCTGGTCCAGGCCTGCTCGCGGTTCCGTCCGCCCCACTGCGTGCGGTGCCCGCGCACCTGCACGGCGCGCCTCGACCGACGCGCCCGCAGCCAGGCGCCGTTCCCCAGCGATCAGCACGACGGCGCCGCCGACGACACCCAGGTCGATCCGACCGTGGTGTCACGGGTCGCCTGAGCGCGCGCTAGTCGGGCACGACGACGCCGACCTGTGCCGGGTCGAGCAGGCTGCCGAGGTTGTGGACCACGGCGTCGCGACCGCCGAGCTGGCCGGTGGCGCCGAGGAAGTTCCACTCCAGGAACCGCACCACCGAGGAGTGCTCGAGCTCGACGTGCGACACCCAGCCGGGGCGGGCGAAGCGGCCCAGCGCCAGCAGCGGCACCCGGGTGCCGTAGGGCTGGCCGTCCACCGCGCTCGCCGGCGGCGGCGCGACGTGATCGTAGAAGCCGCCGCCCTCGTCCCACACCACCAGGATCAGCGTGTCGTCGGCGTACGGCGACTGCGCGATCGTGTCGACGACCGCCTCGACCGAGGCGATGCCCGCCGAGATCGTCGTGCCGTAGCCCGGGTGCTCGTTGCGGTAGCCGACGTGCTTGACGAACGCGACGCTGGGCAGCGCGCCGGCGGCGACGTCGTCGGCGAGGGCGTCGAGGTCCTTCATGTACGTCGGGTTGTCGAGGAACTGGGCGTAGTACTCGAACGGCACGTCGGACGGGTCGTAGTCGCACGGCGTCGTCGGCAGGCCGAACGGGCAGTCGGCGGGCGCCGCCGGGCAGAACGTGGCGTCGAGCATGCGCTGGTAGCCCTGGGCGTAGAACGCGAAGGTCTCGCCGTGATCGACCAGCAGATCGGCGATCGTCGTGACGCCGTCGTAGGTGACGCGCGTCGACGGCAGCGTGCAGCCGGCGCCGTTGCTGTCGGGCTTGTACTCGTTGTCGGTGAAGACGTAGCGGGCGACCGCGAAGTACATGTCGTTGGACGACGACGACCCGGCGATGGGCTGGAAGTAGCGATCGGCGAGCGCGTACTGCGCGGCCCATCCCTGGTAGCGCGCGACCAGCGCCGCCGGCGCGATCGCGACGTTGCGAGCGTCGGCGCAGCTGGTGCCGGTGGCGAACCGATCCATCGCGCCGTCGTGGATCTCGGCGAGCTCGCAGTCCTGGGTGTGGTCGGGATCGTGGTCGGCGTTGGCGGTGTCGTCGAGCACGGTCGGCGTGACCCCGGAGGGATCGGTCGCCGGCGCGGCCTCGCAGCAGCCCGGGCCCTGGTTGCACGCCGGCGCCGAGCCCGGCGTCGCGGTGCACCAGCGACCGAAGTAGTTGTCGAAGGTGTGGTTCTCCTGGACGATCACGACGACGTGCGCGATCGCGGAGACCCCGGGCGCGGCGTCGGGGCCGGCGTCGCCGGCGGCGGCGTCGACGACGGGGGCATCGTCGCCGGCCGCGGGATCGTCGCCGCAGGCGGTGGCGGTCGCGAGCAGCAGCGCCAGGGACAGCCACGACGTCGGCTTCATGACGCCATCGTCGCACGATCGTCGCGCCCCGGTGACGGCGATCCGGAGGCGGCCGGCGCGGCCGCGGCGGCGATCACGGCGCGCGCGGCCGGCGCGGCCTAGAAGCCGAGCACGTCGCGAGCCCAGGCCTCGCCCCAGGTGTCGCGCACGAACCCGCGCAGGTCGGCGGCGTCGTCGCCGGTGCGCAGGGCGTCGAGGTACGTGTCGGCGTCGGTCCACGCCAGCTCGGTGATGGCGCGCCCCAGGCGGTACAGGCCCATGGCCCGGCGCAGGTTCCACGCCACGAACGCGGCGAGCTCGGGGTGGTCGCGCAGGTAGTCGGGCGCGACCTCGGCGACGGCGCGGACCACGGCGATCGCGTAGACCCCGAACTCCAGCGGCCCCATGATCGCGTCGGTGACGACGAAGCCGCGGTGGGTGAGGCCGCGCTGGGCGCGATCGATGTCGACCGCGGCGCCGTTGCAGTACGCCGACCACTCGTCGAGGACGTACAGCGGGCGATCGTTCCAGCCCTCCTGGTGGGCGATGTAGAGGTCGTAACGGTGGCCGCGCAGCGACGCCGGCACCCGCGGGCCGACCTCGGTCTTGGACACCGGCGGCTCCAGCAGGATGACCGCGCGATCGCGCAGGACGTAGAAGCCGTTGACGTGGTCGCGGCCGGTGAAGCCGGCGAGCTTGCCGCCGTAGTTGCGCAGCCGGTACTGGATGCCGTGGGTGCCCTCGTGGCCGTCGGTGGCGCGACCGGAGTCGTCGGTGCCGCCCTGCCAGTACGGATCGATCTCGGTGGTCGCCAGGTGGCGCGCGACGTCGGTGAGCACCGGGCCCCAGGCCTCGTCGTCGACCGTGCGCTGCTCGGGCCAGGCGACGAACGTGACGCCGGCGGCGTCGTCGCCGTCGAGGACGTCGTCGAGCGGCGACGTCGCGGCGCGCGCCGCCTTCGGGGGCGGGGGTGGCGGCGGCTCGGCGGCCCTGGTGTCCGCCGGCGCCGGCTCGGCGGCCGTGGTGTCGGCGGGCGCCGGCTCGGCGGCCCAGGTGTCGGCCGGCGCTGGCTCGGCTGGCGCGACCGCGGCCTCCGGCGCCGGCAGGAGGTCGGTCGCGGCCGCGACGGCGGGCGGCGGCGGCTGCTGCGGCGGCGCGGCGGGCGGGGCCGCGACGGTGCAGGCCGCGACCGCGACGGCGACCGCGGCCACCGCGAACGGGAACGACGACATGCCTCCATGGTGGCACGACCACCGCCGCGCGGTCGCGCGATCGCGCCGACCGCCGCCGGGCCGCGCCTACGGCCGGGTCCGCGAGTGGATCCCGACCTGGTTGCCCTCGGGGTCGGCGATCACCGCGATCCACCCGTTCTCGCCGATCGAGGTGTGGGGGATGACGACGTCGGCGCCGGCGGCGCGGGCCCGGCCCAGCGTCACCTCGACGCCGTCGGGCGCCTCGAGGTAGATGACGACGCCGCCGCGGGTCGGCGCGAGGTGCGGGGCGGTGACGATCGCGCCGGTGACGCCGCGGTCCTCGGCGCTGACCGGGAAGATGGCGTGGGGCATGCCGCCGAACACCTCGCGCTCGAGCGTCACGCCGAGGGTCTGCTCGTAGAAACGGACCGCCCGGTCCATGTCGTGGGTGGGGATCTCGAACCAGTTGATGCTGTTGTTCATGCGCCCACCCTGCGGGCGCCGATTGACAGCGGCCTGTCAGCAGCCGCGCGACGGCTACGTCGGCGGCGCGGCGCCGCCGGCCTCGTCCTCGGGGCCGGGCGGGTGGACCCGGACCAGCCGGACCCGACGCGCCGACGCGTCGACCACCTCGAGCACGGTGCCGTCGGGCGCGCGCAGCCGCGCCCCGGCGGCGGGGATCGCCAGCGCGATCGACATGCACAGCCCGGCGATCGTCCGGCTGTCGCGGCCGGTGGGCAGGCGGGTGTCGAGCGCGCGGTTGACCTTGCGGATCGGCGCCCAGCCCGGCACCAGCGCGGTGCCGGTCGGCTCGCACTGGACGACGTCCTCGGGCCGGTCGTGCTCGCCGATGATGTCACCGACCAGCTCCTCGACGAGGTCCTCGATCGTCACCAGGCCGGTGACCGCGCCGTGCTCGTCGACGACGATCGCCATCTGGATCCGGCGCGCCTGCATCTCGCGCAGCACGACCGCGCCGCGGGTGGTCTCGGGCACGACGTAGGCGGGCCGCAGGATGTCGTCGAGCACGATCAGCCCGTCGCCCCACGCCACCGACAGCAGATCGCGCGCGATGACGTAGCCGACGATGCCGTCGAGCGAGCCCTGGTACACCGGCATGCGGCTGTGGCCCTCCTCGAGCAGCACCCGCCGCAGCAGGTCGGCCGGGATGTCGCGGCGCAGCGCGACGATCCGCTCGCGCGGCACCATCAGCTCGGCGACCGTGACCTCGTCGTAGGCCAGCGCGCGCGACGCGATCGCGCTCGACCGCGGATCGACCGCGCCGGCGCGGGCCGCGTCCTCGACCAGCAGCCGCAGCTCCTCGCGCGACATCCGCGACTCGGTGAAGCTGGTGCGATCGCCGAAGACGCGCAGCACCAGGTTCGAGCACGCGGTGAGGAACCACACCAGCGGCCGCGCCGCTCGCGCCAGCCACAGCATCGGCCGCGCCAGCGCGAACGCGTAGCCGTCGGCGTAGCGCAGCGCCAGCGACTTGGGCACCAGCTCGCCGAGGACCAGCGACAGGAACGCGATCGAGGCCACGACCACGACCATCGCGACGTCCTGGGCGTGGCTGCCGAGCCCGGCGTGGGCGAGGATCGGCGCCAGATCGCGGGCCAGGTTGGCGCCGCCGAACGCCGCCGCGGTGCTGCCGACCACGGTGATGCCGATCTGGACGGTGGCGAGGAAGCGCTCGGGGTGGGCGCGCAGCGCCTCGACCGCGATGGCGCGGCGATCGCGGCCGGCGACCCGCTCGCGCAGCCGGGTCGCCCGGACGCTGAGCACCGCGATCTCGGTGCCGGCAAACAACCCGTTGAGGAGGATCAGCACCAGGACCACGGTCAGCTCGAGCGCCATGCCTCAAGCTCACCATGGATGCGGCGCCTGGCCACCTATGTCGCCGCCAACCAGGGCTCGATCGTGAGGATCTCCCCGCACTTGCGGGCCAGGGTCAGATCCATCGGGCCCGACCACACGACCACCTCGCAGGCGATGGCGCGGCCGGCGGCGAGCGCCGCCAGGTCCGGGCTCGCCGCGCACAGCGCCGCGGCGTGGGCGTCGAGCGCGGTGATCACCGCGGTGACCTCGGCGCGCGACGGCACGGCGGCGCCGCCGAGGTTGTGGAAGAACACCAGCTCGCCGGTGGGCGCCAGGTAGGCGCCGACGGCGCGCGCCGGCGGCCCCGCGAGCCGACCGGCGTCCTGCCACTGGGCGGCGGTGGGCAGCGCCGCGGCGAGGCGATCGGCGACGGCGGCGAGCTCGGACGGCGCGATCACGGCGCCAGCGTGGCACGGGCGCCGGTGGCGCCGCCACCGCGGGCGCGGCCACTTCGCGACCGCTCCGGGCCCGGGCCGGCCCCGCCGCTGCTATCGTCGAGGCCAGCCGATGGGGGGCCGTGCATCGCCGCGATCACGAGCTGCGGGACCGTCGACGCCGGCCTCGACGGTCGGCGGCGGGCCGCCGCCGCCGCCGCGCCCGCCCGGGACCCAGACCTGCCAGGAGCTCCGATGCGACCTCGCCACCTGATCCTCACAGTCGCCGCCGCGGCGGCCGTCACCGCCGGGTGCAGCAAGCGCGACGACGGCAAGCCGTCGTCGGCCGCGACCGGTGATCGCAGCGCCCGCCCGTCGTCGTCGTCGGGCGCCACGCCCGCCGGCGGCGACACCACGCCCGGCGGTACGCCGTCGGCGCTGGCCGCGGGGCGCCCCGGCGCGGCGCCGGCCAACGACCTGGCCGCGGTCGCGACCGGCGACTGGGCGGATCGGCTGCTGCAGGTCGCGCTCGGCGCCCCCGACTGCGCCGCCCGCGTGCCGGCGCTGGAGGCCTACGCCACGGAGGCGGAGCAGGGGGGCCAGCCGGTGTGGGCCGCCGAGGCCCTGGTCGCGGTGGCGAGCTGCCAGGCCGGCGCGCAGCAGGCCGAGGACGCGCTCGCTCACCTGCAGCGCGCGGTCGCGCTCGGCTACGCCGACTGCTACTTCGTCCGCACCGATCCCGGTCTGACCTCGCTCGAGGATCAGCAGGGCTACGCGGCGGCGACCGGCCAGATGACGCTGACGATGGCCGACGTCCGCGAGCTGGCGTGGCTCACCGCCGAGTTCCAGACGATCCTCCACGACACCAACATGATGATCACCGAGAACATGAACCGCGTCGACGGCGACTTCACGGTCGTGCCGGCGAGCGCGGCGCCGACGCGCGCCACCGCCAACCAGTCGGTGGCGGCGGGGCGGGTCATGCTGGCGGCGCTGCAGCGCTACCAGCAGGCGATGGTGTTCCAGGCCGACAAGCAGCGCATCGAGCACAACACCACGATGGCGGTCATCGACAGCATGGGTGATCCCAGCGGGCGCGACAGCCCGCGCAACGTCCAGCAGTCGCGGCTGCTGGCGCAGCAGGCGGCGCAGCAGCGGGCCGCCGCGGTCGACGCCCGCGCGTTCTCGGCCGGCGACGCCTCCACCGAGCGGGTGCGGTGCAGCGACATCCCGGACTGACGGCGGCGGGGACGCCGCGCGCCGCGGCGGCGGCCGCGATCGTCGCGCTGGTGGTCGTGGCGCCCGGCGTCGCGCGCGCCGACGACTGGCTCGGTCGCGACAAGGCGCTGCACTTCGGCGCGTCGGCGACGCTCGCGGTCGGCGGCTACGCCGTCAGCACGATCTGGCTCGAGCGTCACGACCAGCGCGCCGGCGCCGGCGCCGCGGTCGCGCTGTCGGCCGGCGTGGCCAAGGAGCTGTGGGACGCCACCGGCCGCGGCGATCCGTCGTGGAAGGATCTGACCTGGGACGTCGTCGGCACGGTCGTCGGGGTCGCCGTGTCGCTGCTGGTCGACCGCGCCCTCGAGCGCTAGGGCTGGCACCGGCGTCCGCGGGCCGTCATCCGGCGGCCGCGGGGGCCTCGTCGTCGAGCTTCCTCGACGAAAACCGTACCGTGCCTTTCCTTGCCATCTGGCGGTGTAATCGTCACGCGAGAAAAAGTTGCAGGTCGCTCACCAAAGCTAGCTGTCATGCGACGGGGTCAACTGTCCCTGGCGCGCGCAAGATGCCGAGATCCATCGCGTCAGGTGAGACGTCGACCTCACAGGCTGCGGACAGGATCGGTTGGTGTACGACCCCGGAGTGACCGTGCTGTCATGCGCGCCTCTCTGCCCCCCTTTGCCTGGAAGAGGTCCATCGTGAAGCATGTTCTGTCGTCTGCCGCGTCCATCCTGACCGCCTCCCTCTGCACCTTCGCGCTCGTCGCCTGTGGCCCGAGCGTCAACGGCGGCGGCAACGGCGACGACCAGAGCACCGGCGACGACGATAGCGCCCCGGACGCGGGACCCGGCCCGAACCAGTGCGTGCCGACCGAGAACGCCGAGTCCAACTGCGGTGACCACGTCGATAGCGACTGCGACGGCTGGTACGACTGCGACGACGTCGACTGCTCCGGCGTCGGCGACTGCCCGGTGTGCGGCGAGGCCTCGGACATCGAGGGCCAGCCGGTGGCGCTGCCCGACGACGGCAGCTGCACCAACAACTACACCTCGACGATCGACATCACCGGCTTCCAGCCGGGCCAGACCATCCAGGACGTCTCGGAGTTCCTCGGCGTGTGCGTGACGATGGAGCACTCGTGGCTGCGCGACCTGCAGATCGAGCTGGTCGCGCCCAACGGCACCGTGATCGTGCTGCAGGAGTTCCTCGGCACCACCGGCAGCGAGGTCTTCATGGGCCAGCCCAACGAGTCGGACGAGGGCGGCGCGCCGGTCCCCGGCGTCGGCGCCACCTACTGCTGGACACCGGTCGCGATCAACCCGCCGATGCTCGACTACTGCAACGCCAACGGCACCCACGATCTGCCGCCCGGCGACTACCAGGCGGTCAGCGGCTTCAACGGCCTGGTCGGCACCGAGCTCGACGGCAACTGGACGATCCGCGTCGAGGACTGCTGGTCCATCGACAACGGCTTCATCTTCGACTGGACGCTGAAGTTCGACACCAGCCTGGTCACCGACTGCTCGCACCCGATCGGCTGATCACGCCGCGGCTCGACGACCGCGGTGACGATCGAGGGGCGCGCCGCGGCGCGCCCTTCGCGCGTTTCGGCGACGCGATGCGCCGCGGCGCGCGACGCCGGCACCACGCGGCAAGCCGCGCCGAGGCGCGGGAGCTGCCCCTGCGGGTTTTGCTCGGGGCCTCAACGCGCTAGGCTGTCTGCGGCGCGCCGGGAACATCGGGGCGCGCTGATGGAGGCGCGATGGCTGCAACCAGAGTCGACCGGAACGATCTGCTCGAAGCGCTACGACTGCGCTACGACTTCTTCTCCGCGCAGGCGGTGCTCGAGGGCGCCCTGGCCCGGGCCGGGCTCCCCGAACAGCCGGCCTACGAGGCCGCGCAGCTCGACGCGCTCCGGGCCGCGCTGGCCAAGGTCGGCGACCGCATGGACGCCGTCGAGGACCGGCTCGACGAGCTGGTCGGCGCGCCGCCCAAGCCCAGGCCCGACAAGGCCCAGGCCAAGCCGGAGCCGACGCCCGAGCCCGCCAAGCCCGAGGCCGTGAAGGCGGAGCCCGAGAAGCCCGAGCCCGCGAAGGCGGACGACAAGGCCAAGGCGGACGGCAAGGACGACAAGGCCAAGCCCGACGGCAAGGACGGCAAAGACGACAAGGGCAAGGCCGAGGCCAAGCCGGACGGCAAGAGCGACGGCAAGAGCGACGGCAAGGGCGACGGCAAGCCCGACGACAAGGCCAAGGCCGACGCCAAGGCCGACGACAAGGGCAAGCCCGACGACAAGGGCAAGCCCGACGGCAAGCACCACTAGCGGGCGCGAAGCCGGCGGCCCTACTTCGCGGTCAGGTAGCCGTCGGCCTTCAGCAGCTCGGCGGTGAGCACCGCGCCGCCCGCGGCGCCGCGCACCGTGTTGTGCGACAGCGCCACGAAGCGCCAGTCGAAGACGGCGTCGGGCCGCAGCCGCCCGATCGACACGGCCTGACCGGCGCCGGCGTCGCGATCGAGCCGGGTCTGGGGCCGGGCGTCGTCGTCGTGGTAGCGCAGGAACGGCGTCGGCGCGCTGGGCAGCCCCAGCGCCTGCGGCCGGCCCGCGAACTCCTGCCAGGTGGCGAGGATCTGCTCGCGCGACGGCGCGCGCTCGAACGCGACGAAGACCGCCGCCATGTGGCCGTCGGACACCGGCACGCGGATGCACTGGGCGCTGATCACCGGCGTGGTCGCGGCGACGATCCGGTCGCCCTGGATCGAGCCCCAGATCTTGAGCGGCTCCTGCTCGCTCTTCTCTTCCTCGCCCTTGATGAACGGGATGACGTTGTCGACCATCTCGGGCCAGGTCTCGAAGGTCTTGCCGGCGCCGGAGATCGCCTGGTAGGTCGCCACCGCGATCTTGGTGGGGCCGAACCCGAGCAGCGGGTGCAGCGCCGGCACGTAGCTCTGGATCGAGCAGTTGGGCTTGACCGCGACGAAGCCGCGGCGGGTGCCGTGGCGGCGCCGCTGCGCCTCGATGATCGCCTGGTGGTCGGCGTTGATCTCCGGGATCATCATCGGCACGTCGGGGGTCCAGCGGTGCGCCGAGTTGTTCGACACCACGGGGGTCTCGGCGGCGGCGTAGGCGTCCTCGAGCCGGGCGATCGCGTCCTTCGCCATGTCGACCGCGCTGAACACGAAGTCGACCTGGCCGGCGACGGTCGCGACGTCGGCGGCGTCGATCACGGTCAGCGCGGCGGCGGCGGCCGGGACGTCGCCGGGCAGGGTCCAGCGGCCGGCGACCGCGTCGCCGTAGCGCTTGCCGGCCGAGCCGGGGCTGGCCGCGACCGCGGCGATCTCGAACCAGGGGTGATCGGCGAGCAGCGACACGAAGCGTTGCCCGACCATGCCGGTGGCGCCGAGGACGCCGACCTTGAGCTTTGCCATGACGCGCTGAAGCTAGCAGATCGCCCGTCGACGGGGCCAGCGATCGTCGACGGGGCGCGGTGGACGCGGCTCATCGTGGCGGCGTCACCGCGCGGCTCGGCGCGCCGCGCGCGGCCGCCGGCTCAGCGTGACGCGCCGGGCGGTCGCCAGTCATCGACGCGCGACACCGCCAGGGTGGCGTCGCCGTGGACGGTGGCGATCAAGCCGACCGGGCCGGGCGCGCTCCACCGCAGGTCGCCGCACGGCGTGAGGTCGCCGGCGAGGGCCGGGTACCGGGTGGCCAGCGGTACCACCGGGTGACCTTCGATGACGATCTCGTCGACGCGCTCCATGCGCGCGAGGTCGACGGCGTACAGGCGGCCGTGCTCCGAGGCCCAGCTGGCGAAGCCGCCGCCGAGATCCTGCAGATCTTCGCCGGCGGGGTCGTCGACCTCGACGTCGTCGTCCCACGACCACGCGGCCTCGCCGAGGACGTCGCCCGACGGCCACGCCCGGTGCTCGAGGGCGTCGGCGTCGCCGCTCAGGTAGGCGTCGCCGGTGGCCGTGAACACCGGCGGCAGCCGGTCGCGCGGTGGCACCTCGCGCGCGGTGACCACGCCGCCGTCGTCGCGGATCAGGTACGCGGCCTGGCCGTCCTGACCGGCCGCGATCGAGGCGACGACGCACGCCGGATCGGGGTGCCGCCACAGCATCACCGCCGCGCCGCCGAACGGATCGTCGAGCCTGACCTCGCCGCGGGCGTCTCCGGTCGCCGGATCGCGCACGGTCACGAGGACGGCGTCGTCGCTCGCCGCCGCCGTCCACAGCCGCGCGTCGTCGACCCCGAGCCGGCACGTGGCGGCCGCGTCGTCGACGTCCCAGCCGCGGCGGGCGTACCCCGGCCCGGTCCACGCCCGCAGGCCGCCGTCGGCGGCGACGATCAGGCGGGCGCCGGCGGCGTCGAGGGCGGCGTCGGCGGCGGTGACCGCCACGGTGGCGACCGTCGCCAGCGCGCGATCGACGACGACCAGCCCGGGCGCCGGGCCCATGACCAGCCAGCCGCCGGCCCAGCCGCGCACCGCGGTGACGCGGCCATCGAACCGTCGGGTCGCGGTCGGCGAGATCGTCCTCATGGCGACCTCATAGCCGCGGACGGCGTCGCCTGTCCACCGGCTCGCGGGCCCGGTGACGGCGCGCGGCGCGTCGCTCAGGCGGCGAGGCGGCGCCAGTCGACCATCGCCACGCTCTCGCGGGCGATCCGGAACTCGAAGCTGCGGCGCGGCGCGGCGACGTCGCCGCCGATCTGGAACGGCACCTCGCGATCGAACTCCATGCGGCCGTGGGTGAGGAAGAAGTCGTGCATGCGCGGCATCGGGTGCTCGCCGCGCCACAGGCGGAACATGTTGCGCGTCGCCTCGAGCACGGGCGCGCCGTAGACCCGCACCGAGACCCGGCCCGGCGCGGCGTGCGCGAACGGGAACGCGCGGAAGCCGAAGCCCCACTGCTCGGTGGTCGCCGCCGCGGCGACGCTGGCCGGGCCGCGGTACAGCACGGCGCCGCGCTCGCCGCCGGGCAGCGGCACGACCCGGCCATGGGCGTCGACCGTCAGCGCGTCGTCGCCGAGGTTGGTGACGACCACGTTGGCCGGGCCGGCGCCGCGGACGTGGCGCGGGATCGTCCGGGTGAACATGCCCATGAGGTACGCGGGCAGGCCGTCGTTGAAGCGGCGCAGCGGCCGCGGCATGGCCTCGACCTGGGCGCGGAAGTCGCTGACGATCTCGGCGTCCCAGCCGGTGCCGAGGAACGGCGCGATGCGGCCGTCGCACTCGACCAGCGCGAAGCGGCGGGTCGGCGGCGCGGCGTCGCCGAGCGCGGCGACGCCGGAGATCGCGCGGTGGGCGCGCGGCGCGCCGGTGGCGTTGGCCCAGCCGTTGCCGGTGCCGAGCCGCAGGACGCCGAGGTGGGCGACGTCGACCTGGCGATCGCGCAGCTCGTTGAGCAGCGTCACCGCGGTGCCGTCGCCGCCGCCCGACAGCAGCAGGTCCGGCGGCGCCGGCGCCAGCTCGTCGTCGATCCAGCGGCGGACGTCGTCGAGGGTGCGGGTGACCCGGACCCGGGCGCGGGGCAGGCGGTGCCGCACCATCGCGCCGACATCTTCGGAGCCTCGACGCGCGCGCAGGTTGACGACGACGGCGACATCCATTGGTCGGACCGTAGCAGCGGGCCGACCGGGCGCCTGTCAGGGCTTGGTCATGCCGCGGTCAGGGCCCGCGCGCCGAGGCGGGAGCGGGGCCTCGTGGCGCGGTCGCGGCGGGCCTCAGGGCTGCGGCGGCGCCGCGCGCCGTCCCAGGGTGGGACGGTCGCCGCCGCGGTACCACGGCGGCCGGTGCGCCGGCGGCGCCAGCAGCAGGCCCTCGCCACCGTCGGCGCTGAACGCCACCGACGCGTCGGTGAGCTCGCCGCGCTCGATGGCGCACCCCGGGCAGTCGTACTGCCACTGCGGGGTCTGGCGCAGCCCGTCGTAGCCGTCGGTGTCGAGCAGATCGACCAGCATGACGGCCGGCGTGTACAGGTAGTCCGCGACCTGCGGCAGGTACGGCGCGAGCTCGGCGGGCGGGGCGCTCCAGGTCCAGGTCGTGACCCCGGGCGGGATCAGGATGGTCCAGTCGAAGTACGTGTACGTGCCGGCGCCGGCGTCGCCGCCCGGCGTGTAGTGCTCCCACGACGTGAAGCCGACGGCGCCGTCGTAGGCGTGGTCGCCGGTCTGGATCCAGGTCGCGATCTGGGCGCCGGCGTTGAACAGCATCTGCCCGACCCACGGCAGCTCGCCGGACCAGGTGCTGGTGGCCGCGCCGACCGCTTGCCCGCGGTAGCTCTCCTGCGGCCCGAGCCCGCCGTCGCGGTACATCGTGCTGGAGGTGTAGAGGCGGTCGCCGAGCGCCGACACCGGGATCGTCACCATCGCGGTGCCGCCGGTCGGCAGCTGGTAGTCGTAGTTGGTCGGGGTGTACAGGTTGGCCACCACGGCGCGGGCCGTGAAGTCGACCTCGGTGACCGCGGCCGGGACCCCGGTCCGCGACAGCGCCAGCGAGGTGGTCGGCGTCCACGCCGGCACGTCGTACGAGCCGCCGCTGGCGAACGTGACGTCGCGGGCCAGCGCGGTCTGGAACAATCCGGTGCTGTCGTAGGCGCGCAGCGCGAGGCTGGCGACGCCGGTGTCGCAGAACGCGCGCTCCGACAGCGACACCGACGTGGTGCCGGCGGCGTAGCCGTAGGTGCCGTCGCACTCGGTGGAGATCTGGAACGAGGTCGCGGTGGCCGCGGCCGGGAACGTGATCGTCATGTTGCCGGTGCCGGCGCTGCCGGGCCGACCCGCCGTGTAGCCGTCGCCGAAGACCAGGTGATCGTCGGGCTTGACCGCCAGCACGGTGACGAGCTGGGTGCTGTTGCCGTTGTCGGGGTAGATGGCGGTGACCGCGGACCCGGCGACGACGTCCTGGAACGTCACGGTGCCGGTGGCGTCGGTGGTGCCCTGGGCGGCGAGCGCGCCGTCGGGGCCGAGCACGAACACCGGGATGCCCGCGACCAGCGTGCCCGGCGGGTCGTCGCAGCAGCGGCTGTGGGTGGTGACCGTCAGCGCGCCGGTCGGCACCGCGTCGGGCGCGGTGGTGGCGTCGACCCGGGCGCTGTCGGCGCCGGGCGCGGCGTCGGTGTAGGTGTCGTCGTGGCCGCAGCCGGCCAGGCACAGGAAGATCCCGGCAGCCACCCCTGAGAATCGGCGCATGGCCGGAGCATAGCCCGGGTCCCGGCGCGGCGGGGATCAAACGGCGCGCGACCACACGACGGTCGGGCAGCGATCCCCGAGCTCGTAGGCCGGGGCGTGACGGTGAACACGGACGAGGGCGGGCGCCAGCGCGGCGTCGACCTCGTCGGCGGTCGGGAACGAGTACACCAGGCTCGAGCCCCGGTAGTTGTCGATCGTCGCGATCACGTCGTCGGGCCAGCCGGTGCGCGCCGCCAGCGCCGCGCGATCGACGACGAGCTCGTCGAACGCGCGCCGGATGTCGACGACGGCGACGTTGCGGTGCGCGGGCTGCACCGCCATCGCCAGCCGCCACTTGAGCGCGTGCATGCTGCCGATCGCGCCGGCGGCGAGCGCGGCGCCGATCTCGGCCAGCGACTCGGGCGCCGGCGGCGCCGCGAACAGCCGCAGCAGCAGGCGGCCGTCGTCGGCGAGGACGCGGGCCAGCTCGGCGGCGAACCGGCGGTAGTCGGCGGCGAACCCGAGGTTGCTCAGGCAGCCGTCGCCGACCGCGAGATCGACGCTGCGGTCGGCGCGCGGCAGCGCCAGCCACTCGCCGCGCGCGGCGCGCGCGCCGGCGGGCACGCCGGTGGTCGGGAACAGCGCCCCGATCATCGCCGCCGAGCGATCGATCGCCACCAGCTCCGTGCCGGCCGGCCAGGGCAGGGTCGCGAGCTCGGGGGTCACGCCCAGCAGCAGGACCCGCGGCGCCCGCCCGTGGGCCGCGGTCCACGCCGCGGCCTCGGCGGCGACCCGCGCGACGTCGTCGGCGACCGGCCGCAGCGGCGGGCCGATCCGCGCCCACGCTCGGGCGTGCCGCGGCCAGTGATCGCGGGCGTCGTCGTCGGGAGCCATCGTGGCGCATGGTATACGAGCCGACGCGACATGTTGCCCCTGCGCTCGATCGTCCCCGGCATCGCGTGGCCCGCGCTCACCGATCCGCGGGCGTCGACGTTGCTGGCGCTGCTGTGGCAGCTCGATCAGACCCAGTGGTGGCCGGCCGAGGCGCTGCGCGCCCACCAGCAGCGCCAGCTCGCGAACCTCGTCCGCCACGCGGTGGCGTCGACCGCGCACTACGCCGAGCGGTTCGCCGCCGCCGGCGTCGCGGTCACCGCCGACGGCGTCGCGCCCGCGCGCTGGGCCGAGGTCCCGGTGCTGACCCGCGCCGAGGTGATCGACGCCGGGGCGCGGCTGGTCAGCCGCCAGTACCCCGCGGATCACGGCCGGACCCAGGAGATCGCGACGTCGCGGACCTCGGGCCAGCCGGTGCGCGTCCGCAGCACCTCGGTCACCGACGCGTTCTGGCACGCGATCACGCTGCGCGATCACGCCTGGCACGGGCGCGACCTGACCGCCAAGCTGGCCTCGATCCGCTACACCGGCGACGACGCCGCCGCGCCGGCCGGGGTGCAGGCCCGGGGCTGGGGCCCCGCGACCCAGCCGTTCGCGCCCGACGCGCCGCTCGCGGTGCTGTCGATCCGCAGCACGATCGACGAGATGATCGCGTGGCTGCGCCGCGAGGATCCTGCCTACCTCTTGATCTACCCGACCGTGCTCGACGCGATCCTGCGCCGCCTCGCCGACACCAGCGTGCGCCTGCCGTCGCTGCGGCAGGTCCGGACCACCAGCGAGCGGCTGGCGCCCGAGACCCGCGCGCTGTGCGCGGAGGTTCTGGGCGTGCCGCTGGTCGACCTCTACTCGGCGCAGGAGGTCGGCTACCTGGCGCTGCAGTGCCCGTCGCACCCGCACTACCACGTCCAGGCGGAGCGGGTCCTGGTCGAGATCCTCGACGACGCCGGCGCCCCGTGCGGTCCGGGCGCCACCGGGCGGGTGGTCGTGACCGATCTGCACAACTTCGCGACCCCGCTCATCCGCTACGACATCGGCGACTACGCCGAGGTCGGCGCGCCGTGCCCGTGCGGGCGCGGCCTGCCGGTGCTCGACCGCATCGTCGGCCGGCGCCGCGGCATGCTGAGCTACCCCGACGGTCGCGTCGCCTGGCCGGTGTTCACGGTGCCGTGTCGCCAGGCCGCGCGGTACCGCGAGCTGCAGCTGGTCCAGGACACGGTCGACGCGCTGCGCCTGCGGATCGTCCCCGACGGCCCGCTCACCGCCGACGATCGCGCCGCGTTGACGGCGGCGCTGCACGCCTGCCTCGGCCACCCGTTCGCGATCACGTTCGAGGTCGTCGCCGAGCTCGGGCGCACCCCGGCCGGCAAGCTCGAGGAGTTCGTGTCCCACGTGCCGCGGCCGTAGCCGGGCGGCCCCGGCCGGCGGCCGGGCGCCGCCCGTCCGTGGCGCCGCACGCTCCCGTCCGCGACGCGCGACACGCCGCCCGGGTCGGCCTATGCTCCGCGCATGGGCATGGAAGTCACCGGCAAGCTCCACACCGTCTTCGAGACCAAGCAGGTGTCGGCGCGGTTCACCAAGCGCGAGTTCGTGGTCGAGCTGGCCGACAACCCCAAGTATCCGCAGCTGGTGATGTTCCAGCTCAGCGGCGAGCGGTGTAGCCAGCTCGACGACATGGCGGTCGGCGACGAGGTCCGCATCGAGTTCAGCCTGCGCGGCCGCGAGTGGACCAGCCCCAGCGGCGAGGTGAAGTACTTCAACAGCCTCGACGTCTGGAAGATCGAGCCGGCGAGCGCCGGTCGCGCCGCGCGTTACGACGGCCCGCGCGGTGGCGGTGGCGGTGGCGGCGGACGCGGCGGCGGTGGCGGCGGCGACTTCCGCGACGACGTGCCGCCGCCCGGCGACGACGACTTCCGCCGCGATGGGGGCCGGGGTGGCGGCGACGACGACCTGCCGTTCTGAGCGCGGCGCCGCGTCGCGCCGCGGTCGGCGCGCGTGCGCAGCTTCCCGACACCTGACGCTGCAGCGTCGCGGCCGCCGATCGGCTACCGTCTAGATCCGTGCCGCGCACCGGTGTGAAGTGGACCAAGGAGGCGATCCACCGGGTCGTCACGACGCGCGAGTGCCAGATCGTCTACCAGCCGGTCGTCGATCTGAAGACCCGCAAGGTCTTCGCGTTCGAGGCCCTGGCGCGGACCACCGCCGCCGAGTTCGACGGGCCGGTGGCGCTGTTCGAGGCCGCGGTCGCCCACGGCTACACCGGGCAGCTCGGTCGGCTGCTCCGCCAGATGGCGGTCGACGGCTGCCCGGACCACCCGCTGTTCCTCAACCTGCACCCCAGCGAGCTCGACGAGGGCTGGCTGGTCCAGGCCGACGATCCGATCTTCCAGCACTCCGACGACGTCTACCTCGAGATCACCGAGGGCGTGCCGCTGTCGCACTTCGCGCTGTGCCAGAGCATGCTGTCGGAGGTGCGCGGCCGCGGCGTCCACCTCGTCGTCGACGATCTGGGCGCCGGCTACTCCAACCTCAAGTACATCGCCGATCTGCACCCGCGGGTGGTCAAGATCGATCGCGACCTGGTGTCGGGGCTCGCCGACGGCTCGCGCCTGTTCACGCTGGTGACCGCGATCGTGCGGCTGTGCAGCGACCTCGGCGCCCGGGTCGTGGCCGAGGGCATCGAGACGCCCGAGGAGCTCGAGGCGGTGATCGCGACCGGCGCCCGCTACGGTCAGGGCTACCTGCTGGCGCGCCCGGCCAACCCGCTGCCGGCGGTGTCGTGGCCGCGGACGCGCACGCTCGATCTGGCGCGGCGCCGCCGCAACTCGCGCGCGCCCCGGTAGCCGGCGACGGCGCCGGTCACTCGGCGAGCAGCGCCCGCAGTGCGCGCGCCAGCTCGGCGGTGTCGACCGGGCCGACCCGGCGGTCGGCGATGCGGCCATCGCGATCGATCAGGAACTTGGCGGGCAGGCCGAGGACGCCGCCGAAGCGCTCGCCGAGCGCGGCGTCGCCGAGGCCGACCGGGTAGTTGAGGTGGACGTCGCGATCGAAGGCGCGGACGTCGTCGATCGTGTCGTCCATCGAGATGCCGACCAGCTGCACGCCGCGCGGGCCGAGCTCGCGCTGCAGCGCGATCAGCTGCGGGATCTCGTCGCGGCACGGCTCGCACCAGGTCGCCCAGAAATCGACGACGACGACCTTGCCGCGCAGCGCGGCGAGGTCGATCGGCGCGCCGTCGAGCCCGGTCAACGCGATCGCCGGCGCCGGCGGGCGCTCGGTGTGGACGCGGTGCGCGGCGCGGCCGCCGCCGCGCACCAGCACGAGCGCGATCACGCCGATCGCGAGCAGCGCCGCGGCACCCGCCGCGACCAGGACGCCGCGCGGCCGCGGCCGGGCCGGAGCCACGTCAGTCCCCGCTGGCCACCGGGTAGCCCTTGGCCACCCAGTCGGTGCCGAGGTCGTGCGGGATGTACAGCAGCTTGGCGGCGGTGAAGCCCATGTCCTGGACCAGCCGTGCCGCCGGCGCGACGTTGGGGCAGTGATCCCACGGGCAGCAGCCGCAGTAGATGACCAGCGGCGTGGTACGCGGCAGGCCGTCGAGGCGCTGGCGCAGGCTGGCCAGCACGGCGTCGTCGGAGGTCGGGCCGTAGAACTCGGAGCCCGGGATGTGGGCCTGCTGGTAGAGCTTGCGGAAGCCGACGTGGATCAGCAGGGGCCGCGCGTCGGCGGGCGCGGACGCGAGCGCGCTGGCCAGCTCGGCGGGCTGCACCGTCGGCAGGCCGTCGGACGACGCCGGCGCGGCGCGCGGCGGCGCCGCCGGGGCGCTGGCCGGGCCGGGATCGGCGCCGGGCGGCGGGCCGCGATCCGGGGTGTCGCGGTGACACGCGCCGGCGGCGGCGAGGAGCGCGAGGGTGGCGAGCACGGCGGCGGCACGGACGCGACGGGGTACAGACATCGTGGCGCATGCTACTGCGCGCGGTCGGGGCCAGCAACGTGGCGCCGGGTCGGCTAGCGATCGAAGCCGGGCGCGAACACCGCGGTCACGCCCTCGGGCCGGCGCAGCCCCTGTGACCGGATGAAGGCGTCGGCCTCGGCGATCAGCGCGGCGCCCTCGTCGCCGCCGATCAGCAGGCCGCGGGCCCGTCGCATCGCCACCTGGTTGAGCACCAGGTTGGCGCGCTCGGCCAGCTCGATGCCGGTCGCCAGCAGCGCCAGCGTCCGCGCGCGATCGCCCTCGAGGTGCGCGACCGCGGCGCGCAGCATCGCGGCCTCGGCGCGGCAGTAGTCGACGCCCTCGCGATCGATGCGGCGCGCGATCTTCAGGATCTTGCGCAGGCGCCGGCGGTCGCCGTCCTGGTGGCTCGCCGCCACCATCGCGCGCGCGCGCACGCTCCACAGCAGGGACCGCATCAGCTGGACCCGCAGCATCAGCGAGCGCTCGAGCGCCGGCCAGGCCTCGTCGCAGCGCCGCAGCGCGGTCAGGCCGTCGCCGCGGTAGAGGTCGATCGACACCCGCGAGTTGAGCGCGTTGGCGTGCTGCAGGTGGAAGCCGTTGGCCGACCACCGCGCCAGCGCGTCGTCGACCTCGCGGTACGCGGTCTCGGGATCGTCGCGGGTCAGCGGCACGTAGAAGCCCAGGCACGCGCGCAGGCTGGTGGCCGCGAACAGATCGCCGCGCTCGTTGGCCTCCTTGAGCAGCACCGGGAAGCGCGCGACCAGCTCGCGGACCCGCCCGGTCATCGCCATCGCGAAGCCCTGGAACAGCTGCACCGTCGCCAGCTCCCAGCGCAGGCCGGTGCACTCGTCGCGCAGCGTGTGCTCGGCGCGATCGCAGGCGTCGGTGCAGTCCTGCCAGCGGCCCTCGTTGAACGCGGCCAGGCCGCGCGCGCCCATCGCCAGGGCGCGGCTGTCGGGGTCGCCGAGCCGCGCGGTGAGCTCGTCGAGCAGGCCCTGGACCGCGGCGGTCCGGCCCGCCGCCGGCGTGCCGCGCAGCGAGGTGAAGACCACCTCGGTGGCGAGGGCGCGCGCGACCCGGCGCGGCTCGCCGGTGCGCAGCGCCATCAGCAGCGACCGGGTCTGGAACGCGGCGGCGCGGATCGTGTCGCTGGTGCCCAGGCCCTCGGCGGCGGCGAACGCGACGTCGAGCTTGACCAGCTGGCTGGCCGGGACCTCGCGCTCGTCGATCTCGCGGTAGCGCAGGCCGCGCAGCGCCAGGCGCAGGCGGGTGGTCGCGATCTGCAGCAGCGCGCGCCGCGGCGTCGCCGCCGGCTTGAGCCCGACCGCGTCGATCACCTGGTCGAGCGTGGCGAGGCCGCGATCGATGTGGCCGCTGAACAGCAGCTGGCCGGCGGCGCGGCAGCGCAGCTCGAGGACCTCGGCGGGGGACGCGCCGTCGAGCGCGGCCAGGAACGCGTCCGCCGACTCGACGCCGCGGCCGCCGTTGGCGAGGGCGGCGCCGAGCTCGACGTACAGGTGGCGATCCGGGGTGCCGGGATCGAGGTCGATCGCGGCGCGGTACAGCGTCGCCGCGCGATCGAACGCGTAGGCGTCGGCGGCGCGCCGGGCCGCGATCGCCGACAGCTCGGCGGCGCGGCGGGGCTCGTCGGCGCCGGCGTAGTGGTAGGCGAGGGTCTCGGGGTCGGGGTTGGGCGCGGCCTCGTGGGTCTCGGCGAGGCGCAGGTGCAGGTCGCGGCGCTCGTCGCGCGACAGCAGCGCGGTCGCCGCCTCGCGGACCCGGTCGTGGTAGGCCTCGACGTAGCGGTGGTCGCCGACGGTGCGGGTCCGGACGAAGCTGCCGACCTTGAGCAGCGCCAGGGTCGCGGGGTCGTCGACCTCGGCGGCGCGCAGCGCGATCGTCTGGGCCAGCGGCCGGCCGGCGACCGCGACGATCGCGAGCAGGCGGCTGGCCTCGGGCGGCAGCCGGAGCAGGCGGCCGCGCAGGACCTGATCGAGCGACACCACCTGGCTGTCGTCGTGGCGCTCGCGGACGTGGCGGGCCAGCTCCTCGACCAGGAACGGGTTGCCCTGGGCCTCCTCGACGATCCGGTCGGCGTGGGCCAGCGCCTCGGGCGCCGAGCCGAGGTGGACCGACGCCAGCTGGCGGGCGTCGTCGGGTGACAGCGGCCCGATCGCGAGGTCGAGCACCGCGATGCCGGCGCTGGCGATGTGATCGTCGAACGCGGCGAGGAACGGGTTGGCGTCGCGGCCCTCGCTGCGGAACCCGGCGATCAGCAGCAGCGCCGGGGCGTCGGGCGGCCGCAGCAGCGCGGCGAGCAGCGCGACGCTGTCGACGTCGCCCCACTGCAGGTCGTCGATCGCCAGCACCAGCGGCTGGCGATCCGCGATCCGGGTCAACAGCTCGCGCAGCGCGCCGAACGCGCGGCGCCGCAGCTCCAGCGGATCCGGCGCGATCGGGACCTCGCGGCGGCGGCGCGCCGTGAACGAGTCGACCTGGCGCAGCGTCGGGAACAGGCGGGCCAGCGCGACCGCGTCGCGCGGCATCAGGCCCTCGACGTCGAGCTCGCTGAGCCGGGCCAGCCGGCCGGCGAGCGTGTCGACCAGGCTGTCGACCGCCTTGAACGGCACCGACTCCTGCTCGTAGCAGCGGCCGCGCAGGATCACGGGATCGTCGTCGTCGCCGAGGCCGTCGAGGAAGGCGCGCACGGTGCGGCTCTTGCCGACGCCCGACGGGCCGTGGACGCGGACCACCACCGGCGCGCCGGCCTGGGTCCGGGCGTACGCGTCGTGCAACGTGGCCAGCTCGCGGTCGCGGCCGATCAGCGTGTCGTACGCCGCCTGCGACGACACCACCGAGCGCGCGCCGCCGCGGGCGCGCGGCGACTCGCTGCCGAGCCGGCGCAGGACCTCGGCGGCGGCGGGGCGCCGCTCGGGCTGGCGTCGCAGCAGCTCGAGGCACAGCGCGTCGAGATCCTCGGGGACGTCGGGCGCGACCTCGCGCGGCGGCGGCGGCTCGAACCGCTGCTTGTCCATGAGGACGTCGTCGCGGCCGCCGAGGAACGGCATCCGGCCGGTCAGGACCCGGTACAGGATCACGCCGACGCTGTACCAGTCGCTGGCCGGGGTCAGCGGCGCGCGCGCGCCCTGCTCGGGCGACATGTAGCCGAACGTGCCCTGCAGCGGCCGGTCCTCGGTCAGCTGCGGGCTCTCGTCGGCGAGGTCGGTGACCAGGCCGAAGTCGAGGATGACGATCCGCCCCTCGAGGGTGGCCAGCACGTTGGACGGCTTGAGATCGCGGTGCAGCATGCCGGCGTCGTGGATCGCCGCGACGCCCTCGGCGAGGTGGCGCAGGCCGTGGCGCAGGCGCGGCAGGTCGACCCGGGCGCGCGGGCGCTGCGCCGGCAGCTCGCGGCCGCGGTGGGTCTGCTCGGGATCGTCGCGGTCGTCGCCGAGGCGCAGCGACCGGGTCAGCTCGGTGGGGTGGCCGTCGTCCTCGTGGGTCGACAGGTCGTCGGTCGGGCTGCCGCCGCACGCCCAGCGGTCGAAGTGGATGCCGGGGACCAGCTCCATCGTGAAGAACAGCCCGTCGTCCTCGCTGACCAGCTCGTAGAGGGTGATCAGCGACGGGTGGACCAGGTTGGCGAGGGCGCGGAACTCCTGCTTGAAGCGGGCGATCGCCGCCGGCCCGACCTGGCGCAGGGTCTTGAGCGCGACCAGCGCGTCGCGCTCGCGATCGAGCGCCTCGTAGACCACGCCCATCCCGCCGGCGCCGAGCTGGCGGCGCAGCTCGTAGCGCGCGGTCCCGGTGAACGTCGTGGTGGCGTCGTGCAACCGGACGATCCTACACGGGTCGCGCCGGCGCGCGACGCCTGGATCGCGGCGGCGGGGCGCGCGCGAGTCGTGGTAAGAGCGAGCACCGGCGCCGTTCGCCGGCCCGGAGCCCGATGCCCGTGTCCCGACGTCGCCCGTTCCTGATCCCGATGCTGATCGCCGCCGTCGCGGCCTCCGCCGCCGCGTGCAAGCGCGACGACAAGGCCGCCGGTGGTGGCCCGCCGACCGCGCCGGCCGACGCCGCCGCGGTGGTGCGCGCACCCGCCGCCGACGCCGCGGCCGCGGCGACGCCGCCGCCGGTCGATGCCACCCGGCGGCGACCGCGCCGGCCGACGCCACGCCCACCGCGACCGCGGTCGACGCCGCGCCGTCGCGGCCCGCGCTCGACGCCGCGCGCGCGCCACGCCGCCGCGCCCGATCGACGCCGCGCCGCCGCCGCCGACGCCGATCGACGCCGCGCCGCCGCCGCCGCCGGTCGACGCCGCGGTCGCGACCGGCAAGCCGTGCGAGCGCACGACGTTCGACACCAAGCTGGTCGGTGACGCCTGCGCTCGCGGCGGCCAGGCCGCCGCCAAGGCGGCGATGAAGCAGTTCGTCCGCGACGCCAAGGCGCACGAGCCCGACCTCGAGTGCGGCACCTGCCACAAGAAGCTGGCGCCGGTGTACTCGCTCAAGCCCGACGGGCTCGATCACTTCCGCAAGCTCGGCGGCTCCTGAGCCGGCGGCCGGGCCGCGCGCGGCTTGCGCGGCCGGCGGGCTCGCGCCGCAACCGCTGCGCCGCCGGCGCCGGCGAACCCGCTTCGTCACGATCGCGGGCGTCGCGGCGGCCCGCCGGCACCGCGACGTGACCGGGTCGTGACGATCGGCGCGCCGAACCTGGCGACACCACGACGGCGCCGTGACCGCGCGGGCGCCACCCTGCGGGCATGTCGTACCTCGACGAAGCCGTCGCGAAGCCGCGCCTGCGCGGCGTCGCCCACCAGTTCTCGTTCTTCGTCGCGCTGGGCGCGGGCGGCGTGCTGGTCGCGATGGCCAGCACCGCCGGCGCCGCCGTCGCCGCCGCGATCTACGCGGTGACCCTGGCGACGATGCTCGGGGTCAGCGCCAGCTACCACCGCGGCCACTGGCGCCCGGCGGCGGCGGTGCGCTGGCGCCGCGCCGATCACGCGGCGATCTTCGTGTTCATCGCGGGCAGCTACACGCCGGTGTGCGCGCTCGGCGTCGGCGGCGCCGCTGGCGCGCGCCTGCTGGTGATGGTGTGGCTGGGCGCGACCCTCGGCGCGCTGCGGGCCCTCTTGTGGGTCGACGCGCCCCGCTGGGTGTCGGCGGCGCTGTACGTCGGGCTCGGCTGGCTCGCGGTCGCGTACCTGCCGACGGTCGCCGCGGCCACCGGCCCGGCGGTGCTGGCGCCGATCCTCGCCGGCGGCCTGCTCTACACCGTCGGCGCCACGGTCTACGCGCTGCGCTGGCCGGACCCGTCGCCGCGGGTCTTCGGCTACCACGAGATCTTCCACGCCCTCGTGGTCGCGGCGGTGATCTGTCACTTCGCCGCGGTCGTGCAGCTGGTGCGTTGAGCCGGTCGCCGGCGCGAGCGGTCTCGCCGCCGCCGCCGCTCAGTACGGATCCGCCGGCGTCAGCTGCCCCCCCGCCGCCGACAGCGTCCGCGCCGCCACGGCGGTGTCGCCCGACGGCAGCGCGATCGTGTCGCCGGCGCGGAGCACGTACAGCGGCACGTCGGACCACGCCAGCGGCGTGGCCGCCGCGCACGTCGTCGGTGGCTGGTCCGGCGCCACGATGTAGACCGCGCCGTCGCCGACCACCGTCGCGGTGCCGTCGTCGTCCACCACCAGCGCGGTGGCCTCGTCGACGCCGATCCCCAGCGGTCGGCTCGTCCAGCCGTCGGCGATGGCGCGGCCGGCGAACGTCAGCAGCCGGCCCATGCGATCACGCGGGACGAAGTGGGTGTCGGTGACGACGTGCGCCAGCGGCGGCAGCGTGACGACGTCGCGGGTCAGCGTGACGTACGGATCGTACGGATCGGCGAGCGCCTCGTCGGAGTACACCGTGCCGTTGGCGGCGGTGTAGACGATCTCGCCCAGGATCGCGCAGCCCGCGCTGGTGCCGCCGACCACCGCGCCGCGCGCCCACGCGTCGCCGAGCGCGTCGGCGACCGGCGAGTTGGCCCAGGCCGCGGTGTAGACCGCCTGGTCGCCGCCCGCGATGAAGATGGCCTCGGCGTGGTCGATGGCCCAGCGGACGTAGGGCTCGGCGGCGAGCGCGGCGGTGTCGACCCGCAGGGTCTCGACCGAGTCGACGCCGCCGATGTCCTGGAAGAGGTAGTCGTCGTAGCCGTCGCCGCCCGAGGCCCGCAGCACCAGGACGTCGCCGCCATCGATCCGATCGCGCTGCCACGCGAACGCGGCGTCGACGTCGGTGCCGCCCCCCATCAAGATCAGGCCGGCCCGGGGGTGCGCGAGCGCGTCGGCGGGGTCGCCAACCACCCAGCGCGGCAGCCCGGCGGGCGGCGTCGGCGGCGGCGCGTCGGGGCCGGCGGCGTCGGTCGTGGCGTCGGTGGCGGCGTCCGGCGGGCGCGAGGTCGCGTCGGGCGGACGGGCCGCGGCGTCGGCGGTCGTGTCGGCGGCGCCGCCGCAGCCGGCGACGAGCGGCGAGCGCGAGGCGGCGCCCGCGACGCCCGGGGCGCGCCTGGGGCGGCGTGCGGCGGCGATCGCGGGTCGCTGGCGGGACGGAAACGGGACGCGAAGCGGGCATGGGCGGCTCCTGTCGAGACGGAGCACCGGGGGAAGCGGACTCTAGCAGGGCGCGCCGTCGTCGGTCACGGGCCGCGTCGCGCCGCCGCGCAGCGCGCTGCGTACTCGGCGGGCGTGCGCCCGATCTGGGCCCGGAAGTCGCGGATGAAGTGGGCCTGGTCGAAGTAGCCGAGGTCGTGGGCGAGGGCGGCCCAGTCGGCGGGCGCGCCGTCGGCGACCCGGGCCGCGGCCTCCTGGACGCGGAAGCGGCGGATCACCCACTTGGGCGGCACGCCGACGTGGCTGCGGAAGATGCGCTCGAGCCCGCGCACCGGTACGCCGACCTGCGCGGCGAGGTCGGCGACCCGACCGATCGCGGGATCGGTGCGGGCCAGCTCGACCGCGCGCACCGCCAGCGCGGTGGCGTCGTCGGCGTCGCGGCGGCCGCGCGCCACCAGCAGCTCGGTGACCAGGCGCAGCCGGGCGGCGTCGTCGGGGGCGGCGTGGACCGCGCGATCGACCGCGGCGCCGTCGCCGCCGAACGCGGCGTCGATCGCGATCACGCGGTCGGTCAGCTCGGCGATCGCGACGTCGACGAAGCGGCGGAAGCCGCCGGGGCGGAACTTGGTGCCGACGACCCAGCCCTGGCCCTCGAGCCGGGCCACGAACCGGTCGGTGCAGACGCCGTGGACGCCGGGGCGGTGGCTGCCGAACACCAGGTTGACGCACGGGAAGGGCAGGGTCTCCTGCTCGAACGGCGGCCGGTCGCGCAGGTCCCAGCGGACGATCCAGTGGCGCTCGACCACGGCGGCCAGCGCCGGCGCCGGATCGTGGCGGGTCAGGGTGAAGCGGCCCTCGCCGGCGTGCGGGTCGAGGATCCCGTGACGGCTGGAGGGATCGGGCGGCATGTCGCGTTTCTACAATACCGCGCGGGGCCGCCGCGGCATGGTGACGCCATGAGCGAGCCCCGGACCTACCAAGGAAGCTGTCACTGCGGCGCCGTGCGCTACGAGGTGACGATGGCCCCGCCGACGAAGGCGTTCGCCTGCAACTGCTCGATCTGCTCCCGCAACGGCTGGCTGCTGGCGTTCGTGCCGGCGACGTCGTTCCGGCTGCTCGGCGGCGACGACGCGCTGACCGACTACCAGTTCGGCAAGCGTCGCACCCACCACAAGTTCTGCCACACCTGCGGCGTCCGCTCGTTCTCGCACGGCGCCGGGCACGACGGCACCGAGATGGTGGCGATCAACCTGCGCTGCGTCGCCGACCTCGACGCCACCGCGCTGCCGGTCGAGACCTTCGACGGCGCCAGCCTGTGAGCCCGGGCGCGGCGGCCGCGGCGGTCACCGCGCCCATCGGGTCGCCCACGCATCGAGCGGCCGCAGCACGGCCTCGAGCGAGCGGCCCTCGTCGGTGAGCCGGTAGCCGTCGTCGCCGAGCTCGACCAGCCGCAGCTCGGTGAGCTCGCGCAGGCGCGCGGCCAGCACGCTCGGCGACACCCCGCCGCACGCCGCCTGCAGCGCCCGGAACGTCAGCGCCGCGCCGCGCAGCTCCCACAGCACGCGCAGCGCCCAGCGTCGGCCCAGGGCGTCGAGCAGCACCATGATCGGTCGGCCGGTCCGGCTGCCGCGGACCCGCTGACCCTTGCGCGGGGTCGCCATCGTCAGGATCTCCTTGCTACGGAAACCATAGCAGGTAGGATGCTACGGAAACAGTAGCAAGGAGACGATCCCGTGCCCCGCATCGAACCGCTGTCCCCGCCGTTCACCGCCCCGGTCGCCGACGACCTCACCAAGCTGATGCCGCCCGGCGTGCCGCCGCTGGCGCTGTTCCGCATGGTCGCCCACAACCCGCGCGTGCTGCGCCGGATGCGTCGCGGCGGCCTGCTCGACCCCGGCGCGATCACGGCGCGCGATCGCGAGCTGGTCATCCTGCGCACCTGCGCCCGGTGCGGCGCCGAGTACGAGTGGGGCGTGCACGTCACGTTCTTCGCCGCGGCGGTGGGGCTGACGCCGGCGGAGGTCGCCGCCACCGTGCACGACGACGCCGCGGTGTGGAGCCCGCGCGACGCCGCCCTGCTCGCGCTGTGCGATCAGCTGCACGCGCGCGCGACCGTGACCGACGCGCTGTGGGCGGCCGTGCGGGCCGACTTCGACGACGCCCAGCTGATCGAGATCGCCGCGCTGGTCGGCCTCTATCACATGGTGTCGTACCTGACCAACCTGGGCGCGCTCGATCCCGAGCCCGGCGCCGCGCGCTTCCCGGGGCGCGACTGACAGCGCGGGCTGGTAGCGTCCGGGCCATGAGCCGGCCCGCCCGCCACCCCGCCACCTCGCTGGATCCGTCGCCGGTCGCCGCGACCGCGCCGCCGTCGTCGCCCGGCGCCGCCGCGACCGCGCCGACCCGGGCGTGCCCCGTCGATCTGTCGATCACGTGCCCGACCTGCGACACCGCGATGCAGCCCGAGCACGCGCACTACCGGTGCCTGCGCTGCGGCTACCGCGACAGCTGCTGCTTCTGAGCCGGGGCCGGACCGCATGTACTACGACCCCCGCGCCGGCGACCACGGCCTCGCGTTCGATCCGCTCAAGGCGCTGGTCGTGCCGCGGCCGATCGGCTGGATCTCGACGGTGAGCGCCGCCGGCAACGTCAACCTGGCGCCGTTCTCGTTCTTCAACCTGCTGTCCGAGGACCCGGCGATGGTGTGCGTCGCGCCCGGGGGCCGCAAGCCCGACCGGCCGATGAAGGACACCCGCGCCAACATCGAGGCCACCGGCGAGTTCGTCGTCAACCTCGCGACCTGGGACCTGCGCGACGCCATGAACGCGACCTCGGCGGCGCTGCCGGCCGAGACCGACGAGCTCGCCGCCGCCGGCCTGACCGCGGTGGCGGCCCGGCAGGTCCGGCCGCCGTGGGTCGGCGAGTCGCCGGTCCAGCTCGAGTGCCGGCACTGGCGCACCGTCGAGCTGCCGTCGCGCGACCCGGACCAGCCCAAGGCGGCGCTGTTCGGCGAGGTCATCGGCGTCCACGTCGACGACCGGCTGATCGTCGGCGGGCGGGTCGACATCACCCGGGCCCGGCCGATCGCGCGGCTCGGCTACGCGCTCTACGCGGTGATCGACCACACGTTCCACATGCGCCGGCCGTAGCGGTGGGCCGGGCCCGCCCGCGCCGATCGGGCCGGCGCCGGTCGGGCGCGTGAGATCGGCGTGAGAGGTCGGCGACGGCGCCGCCTGGGATAGTGGCGTCATGCGAGCCTTCGTCGGTGTGCTCCTGGTGACCATGGTGCTGATGTCGGCGTGCGGCGCCGGCGACGACGGCGCGAGCCCGGCGGACGCCGCGGCCATCGACGCCGCGGCCGTCGACGCGGTGCCGCTCGACGGCGCGCCCGCCGACGCCGAGCCCCTGCCCGAGGTCACCGCGCCGATGCTGGCGCTGGGGTTCTCGTTCTCATGCCTCCTGCACCCCACCGGGAGGGTCAAGTGCTGGGGCGACAACAGCTCCGGCCAGCTCGGCCTGGGCGACACCGCGGCGCGCGGCGACGCGCCCGGCGAGCTGGGCGGCGCGCTGCCGTGGATCGATCTCGGCACCGGCCGCCACGCGATCGCGATCGCCGGGGGCCTCAACCACGTCTGCGCGATCCTCGACGACCACCGCCTCAAGTGCTGGGGCTCCAACGGCCACGGCGAGCTGGGGCTGGGGGACACCGCGGCGCGCGGCGACCAGCCGGGCGAGATGGGCGACGCCCTGCCGGCGGTCGACCTCGGCGCCGGTCGCACCGCGCTCGCGGTGGCGGCCGGTGAGTTCTCGACCTGCGCGCTGCTCGACGACCACAGCGTCAAGTGCTGGGGCGCCAACGACCAGGGCCAGCTCGGCCAGGGCGATACCGTCCAGCGCGGCGACGACCCCGGCGAGCTCGGTGACGCGCTGGCGCCGGTCGACGTCGGGTCGCTGCACGTCGCCGACCTCGGCGTCGGGTACTACTTCGCGTGCGTCACCTCCGACGAGGGCGACGTTCGCTGCTGGGGCAGCAACAGCGAGGGCCAGCTCGGCCAGGGCACCACGCAGCGACGCGGCGACGATCCCGGCGAGATGGGCGCCGCGCTGGTGGCCACGACCTTCGGGGCTGGCCGGTTCGTGGCCCGGCTCGGGGTCGGCAGGTTCCACTCGTGCGCGATCCTCGACGGCGACGGCGCGCTCAAGTGTTTCGGCGCCGGCACCTCGGGCCAGCTCGGCCAGGGCGACCTGCAGAGCCGCGGCGACCAGCCGGGCGAGATGGGCGACGCGCTGCCGGTGGTCGACCTCGGCGTCGGCCGGACCGCGCGTGGCCTGGCGTTCACGCAGAGCGACGTGTGCGCGCTGCTCGACGACGACGAGGTCAAGTGCTGGGGCAACGACTTCTACGGCCAGGCCGGGCAGGGCCACCGCTCGCGCATCGGCGACGGTCCCGGCGAGATGGGCGACGCGCTGCAGCCGGTGCCGCTGCCGGTCGGGCGCGCGGTGCGCCAGGTCGCGGGCGGCGGCGAGCACATGTGCGCGCTGTTCGAGGACGGCGGCGTCCGCTGCTGGGGCTTCAACGACCGCGGCCAGCTCGGCCAGGGCGACACCGAGACCCGCGGCGACGACCCCGGTGAGGTCGCGGCGACCGCCGACGTGGCGCTGTACTGAGCCGCGGCGGCGCCGCCGCGGCGGCGCCGGACTATAGTCCGCGCATGGCAGCTCTCGTCGGCGTGGTCGTCTGTGCCCGCGTCACGTGCGACGGGTGTGCGACGTCGTTCGCGGTGCGGCGGCTCGCCGACGCGCTGCCGTGCCCGCGGTGCGGCGAGGCCGTGGCGCTCGGGCTCGACGTCCTCGGCGCCGAGCTCGGTGGCGAGGACGTGCTGCGGCCGCCGTTCGAGGACCCGACCTGCCCGGCGTGCGACGACCGCTTCGCGGTCGACGAGCTCCACGTCGGGCTCGGCGCCGACACCGTGGCGTGCCCGCGCTGCGGCGCGGCCCTGGCGGTGCGCGCGGCGCCGCCGCCGCTGGCGGCGAGCGGCTTCGCCTACCTGGTGGGCGAGGATCTCGCCGGCGCGGGCGACGGCGCCGCGGCCGGCGACGACGACCGCGCGTGGATCGCGCTGCTCGAGCCCGACGCCCTCGACGTCGCGTTGGCCGCGGCGGCCGCGCCCGACACGCCACCGGCGACGCTGACCACGCTGGCCGGCCACGTCGCGCCGATCGTGCGCGCCCGGGTCGCCGCCCACCCGGCGACCCCGGCGGCCGCGCTGGAGGCGCTGGCCGCCGATCCCGATCCCGACGTCCGCGACGCCGTCGCCGCCAGCCCGACGACGTCACCCGAGATCCTGGCCGCGCTGGCGCGCGCCGACGCCGGCTCGTGGGCGGCGACCGCGAGCCCGCGTCTGCCGGCCCACGTGATCGAGGAGCTGGCGGCGTCGCCGCATGGCTGGATCCGCAGCGCGGTCGCCGCCAACCCGGCGGCGACCCCGGCGACGCTGACCCGGCTCGCCGCCGATCCCGAGATCGACGTCCGGGTCGCGGTCGCGGGCAACCCCGCCGCGCCGGCGGCGGCGCTGGTGGCGCTCGCCGCCGATCCGTCGACCCGCGTCCGCGTCGAGCTGGTGCGCAGCCCCGCCGCGCCGGCGGCGGCGCTGGAGGCGGTCGCGCGGACCTCCGACGTCGAGGTCGATCACGATCGCGGCACCACGCTGCACCTGCTGCTCGCCGGCCGCGCCGACGCGCCGGCGGCCGCGCTGGCGGTCCTCGCCAGCAGCCGGCGGGTCGCGGTGCGGGTCGCCGTGGCCCGGCACCGCGGCACCGCGCCGGCGGTGCTCAAGCGGCTGGCCCGGGATCGCAGCGACGACGTCGAGCTCAGCGCCAAGCTCAACCCGGCGTGTCCGTCGTGGTGGCGCCGCCTGTGGTGACCGGTCGGACGGGAGCGACGTGAGCGAGGTCGCACGCCGCGCCGCCAGGTGAGGCGTCGACTCGACAGCGCGATCACAAGATCTGGCAAAGGACGTTCGCGGTTGGGGCCGCCGGCGCCGCCGTGCAACCCTGTCGCGGTCGCCGCTGTCGACGCGTGCACGGTGGCCCGGCCGAGGAGCCTGCCCCGTCCCGTCCCGCCTGCCTCCCTTCGCGAAGGACCTCCCCATGACCGGTGTCGCATCGCGCCTGCCACGCGCCTCCCTGCTGCTGCCCCTCGGCCTGGTCGCCGGCCTCGTCCCCGCCTGCGCCGACGATCACGACACGATCGCGGACCGCGTCCGCGCCACGCCGGAGCTGTCGCAGCTGCGCCTCGCCCTCGACGCCTCCGGCGTCATGGGCGAGCTCGACGGCGACGGCTCGCTGACCCTGCTGGCCCCCACCGACGACGCCTTCGCGGTCTTCCTCGACAGCCAGCAGCTGTCGGCCGCCGAGCTGCTGGCGACGCCGGGCCTCGCCGACCTGCTGCGCTACCACGTCACCGACCCCGCGCGCTCGGTCGACGAGCTCGGCGCCGTCACCACGCTGACCACCCTCGAGGGCCGGGCGATCGAGCTCACCACGGATCTCGACGGCCTGCTGCTCAACGGCGACGTCCGCTTGATCTCGACCCCGATCGAGGCCGACAACGGCGTCATCCACGAGCTCGACGCGGTCCTGGCGCGCCCGACCACGACGACCTACGCCAGCGCGCCGCACGTCCCGCTCGACGTCGGCCGCACCGACGACGCGATCGTCATCGACGACGCCGGCTACGTCCGTGACCTCGAGGTCACGGTCGACATCACCCACCCCGAGGTCTGGCGGCTCGACGTCCGCCTGCACAACGACGTCACCGGCGACGACATCGTCCTGGCCAGCTCGCCGCAGACCTACAACGACGACATCGCCACCACGTTCTCCGATCGCGCCGACCACGACGTCGTCGACGACGTGGTCTGGGGCTACGACGCCGAGCCGGCGTTCCCCGAGGCCAGCTACCGCCCGGTCGAGCCGCTGCGGTTCGCGTACGGCACGCCGCTCGCCGGCACCTGGCGCCTCGTCGTCGACAACCGCGACTTCGAGCCGTCCGGCTGGCTCAACACCTGGAGCCTGCGCGTGACCTCGACCGCCGAGCGTCCGGACCCGAGCCTGGCGGTGGCGCGCCCGCGCGCGGTCAGCGGCGTCATGGCGCAGGGCTTTCACGAGACCCTGCCGGTGCGGATCAAGCGGCTGTCCGGGCTCGCCGGTGCCGTCGACGTCACCGTCGGCGGTGGCGCCGGCGTCACCGCCACGCCGGTGACGCTCGCGGCCGACGACGACGTCGCGTACGTCCCGTACGGCGCCGACCTCGACGCCGCGCCGGGCACCCGCACCCTCCGCGTCGACGTCACCGCCGGCCGGCCGCACCGCAGCCTCGCGCTGCCCGGCGCGGTCGTGGTCCCCGACGCCAGCGGCGTCGAGTTGCTCGCGCAGGTGCCGCTCGCCGACCTCGGCGCCGCCGGCGGCGAGGGCAACGATCTGTGGGGCTGGACCGACCCCGAGACCGGCCACGAGTACGCGCTGGTGGGCACCTCGGTCGGCACCGCGTTCGTCGACGTCACGACGCCGACCGCGCCGCGCTACCTCGGCCTGCTGCCGACTCACACCGACGCCAGCCTGTGGCGCGACATCAAGGTCTACCGCGATCACGCGTTCGTGGTCAGCGAGGCGGCCGGCCACGGCCTGCAGGTCTTCGACCTCACCCGGCTGCGCGGCGTGACCTCGCCGCAGACGTTCACCGAGACCGCGCACTACGGCGGCTTCGGCAACGCCCACAACCTCGTCATCGACGAGGAGACCGGGTACGCCTACGCGGTCGGCGCCACCGATCCCGGCGCCGATCCGGTGTGCGCCGGCGGCCTGTTCATGATCGACCTCCACGAGCCGACCCAGCCCACCTACGTCGGCTGCTTCGCCGGCGGCGTGCCCGAGGGCGCGACGCCGGGCCCCGCGTACCCGGTGGCGGCCTACACCCACGACGCCCAGTGCGTGGTCTACCGCGGCCCCGACGTCCCCCACCAGGACCACGAGATCTGCCTGACCTCGGATGGCCAGATCGACGGCAGCGGCAACTTCTTCGGCATCGCGGACGTCACCGACAAGGCGGCGCCCGTGCAGCTGGCGCGGATCACCTACGCCGGCGCCGGCTACACCCACCAGGGCTGGCTGACCGAGGACCAGCAGTACTTCCTGCTCAACGACGAGTACGACGAGTTCGGCGGCAGCAACACGCGCACCTACGTCATCGACGTCCGCGACCTCGACGCGCCGGTCGTGATCGGCGTGTTCGAGAACCCGCGCGACGCGATCGGCCACAACACCTACGTCGTGGGCGGCTTCGCCTACCAGGCCAACTACACCAGCGGCCTGCGCATCGTCGACCTCGCCGACGACGATCCGGTGGCGATGGCCGAGGTCGCGTACTTCGACACCCACCCCGAGGACGACGTCGTCGCCGCGGGCACCGCGCGGTGCAGCCGGCGGCGCGCCGTCGCCGGCGGCAGCGCGGGCCCGGCGCCGGTCGGGCCCGGCGGCACGTTGCCGCACCCGGGCAACGGCCAGGCGTGCGGCTGGGCCTCGTTCGACGGCGCGTGGAGCAACTACCCGTTCTTCGCCAGCGGCACGCTCCTGGTCAGCGACATGAACCGCGGCCTGTTCGTGGTCCGCCGGACCGCGCCGTAGCGCCGGCCGGGCGCGCGCGGGTGGGGGCGTGGTCCCCCGCCTCGGCGCCGGCGCCGTCGTCGGGGACGAGGTTCCGCCGTTGTGGAGCCCCGAGCCCCGTGCTACAGCTAGCGCGCAGACCATTTCTGGGTCGTCCTTTGCAGACAGCTGCGAGCGGCGCCGACCAGCGATGAAGCGGATCGGCCCCTCCTTTTGCGACGACAGACCCACGCGAGCGTCCCCACCACCCTCGAGCTCGAGGCGCTCGCCGTCGCGGCGGGTGAGGCCTGGGCGCGGGCCTGTGCCCACGACCTGCGCACCCAGCAGCGCTCGGTCGCCGGGGGCTGGCCGGGCACCCTGACCGAGGCGCGCGCCTGCGTGCTGGCGGCGGTCGCCGCCCGCGGCGCGTCGGCGTCGGTCTCGATCGATCAACTACGAGCACTCTCGCGCACCGCGTACGGCGTGGCGCGGACAACCTGGCGCGCCGTCTGTGAACGTGACGACGAGCCGATGACAGACGACACAGACGACGGAGATGAGACGCAATGGGCACTCGACTGTACGTAGGCAACCTGTCCTTCGACACCACCCCTGACACGCTGCGCGAGGTCTTCTCGGCGCTCGGCACGGTCAGCGATCTGCACGTCGCGACCGATCGCGACACCGGCCGCGCCCGCGGCTTCGCGTTCGTGACGATGGGCTCGGAGGACGAGGCCCGGCGCGCGATCTCCGAGCTGAACGGCAAGAACGTCGACGGTCGGCCCCTGCGGGTCAACGAGGCCGAGGAGCGGCCGCAGCGCGGCGGCGGCGGCGGCGGTCGCGGCGGCGGTGGTCGCCCCGGCGGCGGCGGCGGTCGCGGCCGCTACTAGCGGTCCCGAAGACGCCCGACTCCATGCCGCCCGGGCGCCGCTGGCGCCTCGCGGTGATGGTCGACGCCGGTCCGCGAGGGCCGGCGTCGTTCGTCGTGGTGGCGGCGGCGCCGCCGCGCGAGGTCAGCCGGCCTGCTCGAGCACGACCTGCAGCAGCACGTCGGCGCCCGCGATCAGCTGCGCCGGCTCGGTGAACTCGCGGACGTTGTGGCTGATGCCGCCGGCGCTGGGCACGAAGATCATCCCGGTCGGGCAGTGCGGCGCGAACATCTGGGCGTCGTGGCCGGCGCCGCTGGGCATCCGGCGCACGGTGTGGCCCTGGGCCCGGGCCACCGCCTCGACCCGGTCGACCATCGCCGGCGCGAAGTCGACCGGCGCGAACCGGGCCAGGGTCCGCCGCTCGACCGCGACGCCCTCGGCGGCGGCGATCTCGTCGACGAACGCGGCGGTGTCGCGCTCGGCGCGCTGCAGGATCGCGTCGTCGGTGTTGCGCAGGTCGACGGTCATGACCACCCGGTTGGGGATGACGTTGACCAGGTTGGGCGCGACGGTGACGTGGCCGACGGTCGCGACCTGGGCGCCGCCGTAGTCGCGGGCCAGGCGGCGCACGAAGCACGCGATCTCGGCGGCGACGTAGCCGGCGTCGGTGCGCATCGACATCGGCGTGGTGCCGGCGTGGTTGGACACGCCGCGCAGGGTCAGCTCGGTCCACGAGATGCCCTGGACCCCGGTGACCGCGCCGATCGCGACGCCCTCGCGCTCGAGCACCGGGCCCTGCTCGACGTGGAGCTCGAGGTAGGCGGCGGCGCGGACCTCGCCGCACGGGGTGTCGCCGGCGTAGCCGATGCGCGCCAGCTCGTCGCCGACGGTGGCGCCGTCGATGCCGACCGTGGCCAGCGCGACGTCGAGCGGCAGCGCGCCCTGGTGGACCGCGCTGCCCATCATGTCGGGCGCGAAGCGCGCGCCCTCCTCGTTGGTGAAGAACCCGACCGCGACCGGGTGGCGGGTCGTGACCCCGGCCTCGATGAGCCGCTCGATGACCTCGAGACCGGCGAGGACGCCGAGGTTGCCGTCGTAGCGGCCGCCGGTGCGCACGGTGTCGATGTGCGAGCCCATCATGACCGGCGGCAGCGCGGCGGCGCCGGCGCGGGTGCCGACGACGTTGCCGATGCGGTCGACCGTGACGGTCAGGCCGAGCTCGCGCATCCAGCCGGTGACCAGGTCGCGGCCGGCGCGGTCGGCGTCGGTGAGGGCGAGGCGGCACACGCCGCCGCCGTCGATGGCGCCGACCTCGGCGAGCGCGGCGAGCCGGCGCAGCAGGCGGTCGCCGTCGATCCGCAGCCCGGCGTCGCTCACGACGACGCCTCCGGGGTCGCGGCGGCGCCGCCGTCGTCGCGCAGGGCGTTGAGGTAGTTGACCGCGCCGCCCTCGAAGACCGCGTCGCGGATCCACACCATGATGTGGAGCTGGGTCAGGTCGATCTCGCCGTCGGCGTCGCCGTCGAGCGTCGCGACCGGGTCCGCCGGCGCCAGCGTCACCGCGAAGCCCGGGCCGGTGAACCGGACGCGATCCGCGGCGCCGTCGCCGGCGGGCTCGAGCCACAGCTCGCGGCCGTCGATGCGGCCGAGCAGGCGGCGGCCGCCGTCCTCGGCGGGCTCGACGGCGAAGCCGTCGAGGTGGACGAACCGGCGCCAGTCGGCGGCGGTGCCGAAGAACCGCGGCTTGACCACGTAGGGGCCGCCGTCCTCGGGGCAGAACACGTCGCAGTTGCCGCACTCGTTGCAGAAGTCGGCGAAGTTCGCGTACTGCTGCTTCTGCGCGATCGTCACCTCGCCGTCGGTGCGCGCGACCCAGCGCCCGGCGTCGCGCCGGACCTTGACGATCGGCTGCGTCATCGCGGGCAGCACGAAGGCGAAGTTGGCGTCGTTGGGGCACACCGGGACGCACTTGTTGCAGGTCACGCAGTCGAACAGCGCCAGGTGGCTGCCCAGCTTCTTGGGCGGCTTGCTGTTGGTGCGCAGCGCGTAGCGCGGATCGACGGTGGCCCTGGGCACGTGGATCGCGGTGTTGCGGACCGCGGCCTCGGCGGCCCAGCGGGCCAAGAGCTCGGGGCCGGCGGCCGCCGCGAGGTCGCCGCCCGGCGTGGTCAGCGCGGCTGCGCAGGCGGCGCGGGTCGCGTCGTCGACGCCGGTCAGCGCCGCCAGCGCCTCGCCGCCGGCGCCGAACGCGCGGATCACGTACTCGGGGATGGTCCGGGCCCCGACCTCGGCCATGCGGGTCAGCAGCGGATCGTAGTAGCGCGCGGCGCGGCCGTAGCCGCCCGGCTGGAGCAGGTCGCTGCACACCGTCACCGGCACCAGCCCGAGCGCGACCGCGTCGGCGAAGTTGCCGCGATCGATGCCGGCCGAGAACGAGATCGGGAAGCGGGCGCCGAAGACGTCGCGGAACGCGGCGACCAGGTTGATCGCCAGGACGTGGAGCGGCGCGCCCGACAGGTACATCTCCTTCTCGCTGGCCGGGAAGAAGCTGCGCCGGTTCTCGACGATCAGCGTGTTGGTGAACTTGACGCCGAAGCTGAGGTCCCGCGACGCCGCCAGCGTGCCGAGCCGGTCGACGAAGCCCTCCATCTGATCCCAGCGGGCGTCGCGCTCGAACGCGGTGTCGGGGATGTGGACGTCGCGGTAGCCCATGACGTCGTGGAGCAGCTCGCGGGCGCGCGCCGGGCCCAGCAGCATCGGGTTGAGCTTGACGTTGCAGTGCAGGCCGTCGTGCTCGATCAGGTAGGCCAGGATCTTCTCGATCTCGTCGGGCGGGCAGCCGTGGAACGTGCTCAGCGTCAGCGTGTCCGACAGCCGGGTCGTGAAGTCGAGGTCGCGGTAGGCGGCGTACTCGGCGGGGATCTCGGCGCGCAGCCGGTCGACCACGGCGGTCGCGTCCTGCAGCCCGGCGATGAACGCCTGGACCTTGTCGCTCTGGATGCCGGCGAGGTCGTAGCCGACGCTCATGTCGAAGACGACCCGCTCGAAGCCGGGCACCACCGGCAGCCTGCCGCTGGCCTGCAGGATCTCGATCAGCATCGAGCCCTTGACGTACTCGTCGAGGCTCTCCTCGAGCCGGAGCTCCTGGCTCCACTCGACGTTGTAGCCGACGGTCTGCATGTCGATGCACGGCCGCGGGATCTGCAGGTCGTCGCGGATCTGCACGGTCTTGAGCTCGAACACCCGGCAGCCGGCCAGCCACGACAGCACCAGGTTCTGCGCCATCTGGGTCTGCGGCCCGGCCGCCGGGCCCAGCGGCGACGACGGCGCGTGGCGGTGGAAGCGCACCGACAGGTCGTGGTCGGCGCTGCCGAAGAAGCCCTTGCTCACCGGCAGGTCGAAGATCGAGTTGCGCTCGTCGAGCTCCCGCAGCGCGCGCCGGATCAGGGCGCCGAACGGGTAGGGGCGGAGGTCGGCCATGGCGGCGGCGATTCTACCCGCGTCGCGACGGCGCCCGCACGCCCGGCCGCGCGCGAACGTAGTATGACGCCGGCGTGAGTCGTCGCGACAACGCCGCCCTGCGCTGCGCCGGCTGCCGGATGCTCGGCGGCCTGTGCGTGTGCGCCGAGCTGCCGCGCCTCGACACCCGCACCCGCCTGGTCCTGGTCATCCACCGCTACGAGGATCGCAAGCCGACCAACACCGGCCGGCTCGCCGCGGCGTGCCTGGTCCACCACGAGATCATCGTGCGCGGCGCCGAGGGCCGGCCCGACGCGCCGTTCGTGGCGCCGGCCGGGACCCGCCCCGTGCTGCTGTTCCCCGACGACGACGCGGTGCCGCTCGACCGGCTGCCGCCGGGGCCCGAGCCGGTGACGCTGATCGTCCCCGACGGGACCTGGCGGCAGGCGCAGCGGGTGCGGACCCGGGTGCCGGGCCTGCGCGACGTGCCGTGCGTGACGCTGCCGCCGGGGCCGCCGTCGCGCTACCGCCTGCGCACCGAGCCGCGCCCCGGCGGGCTCGCCACGATGGAGGCGATCGCGCGCGCCTACGGGATCCTCGAGGGCGCGGCGGCGCAGGCCGCGCTCGAGCGGGTCTTCACGATCATGGTCGAGCGCACGCTGTGGACCCGGGGCCAGCTCGACGCCAGCGCCGTCACCGGCGGCATCCCCGACGGCGTCACCCGCGATCCGGGTCGGGATCGGGCCCGGGACCGGCAGCTGGGTCGCGATCGTCCCCGGCCGCCGCGTCCGTCGCGTCCGTGACGTCGTCGGAGGCGTCGGCGTCGGCGTCGGCGTCGGCGTCGGCGTCGGCGTCGGGCGCGTCGGGCGCGCCGGTCCAGGCCGTGGCCGGCGGGTCCTCGAGGGTCAGCCGCCCGAGCCGGCCGGCGCGGACCTCGTGGACCAGGATCTCGGCGGCGGTCTGCAGATCGACGACGCCGCCGGCGCGCAGCCCGGCGCGGCGGCGTCCGATCTCGGCGAGCAGGTCCTCGGGGGTCGCGGGCGCCGCCGGCAGCTTGTAGCGGGCCACGACCTCGGCGGGGTAGCGGGCCAGCAGCAGGCGGGCCCCGAAGGTCGCCAGCGTGACGTAGTCGAGCGCGGTGTCGGGGATCGAGCCGACCAGGGCCAGGCGCAGCGCGACGTCCTCGTCGTCGATCCGCGGCCACATCAGCCCCGGCGTGTCGGTGAGGACCATGCCGCCGGGCAGCACCACCCGCTGCTGGTTCTTGGTGACCGCGGGCTTGTCGCCGACCTTGGCGACCGCGCGCCCCATCAGCGTGTTGATCAGCGTCGACTTGCCGACGTTGGGGACGCCGGCGATCAGCGCCCGCACCGCCTTGTCGGGGCCGCGGTGGCGGGCCATGCCGGCGCACAGCGACGCGATCCGCTTGCGGGTGTCCTGGGGCCGATCCGTGGTCGACGCGATCGCGGTGACCGCGGGATCGCCGGCGAAGTAGGCCAGCCAGGCCCGGGTCGCCGCGGGATCGGCCAGGTCGCTCTTGGTCAGGACCTTGATGCAGGGCTTGGCGCGGCGCAGCTCGGTCAGCACCGGGTTGCCGCTCGAGGCCGGCAGCCGGGCGTCGAGGACCTCGATGACGACGTCCTGCGACGGCACCAGGGCCGCCAGCTCGCGGCGGGCCTTGGTCATGTGGCCCGGGTACCACTGCAGGGACATCTGCCCTGTTCTACACCCTCGATCGGAGCGATGGTGGTGCGATGGACGACGCCGGGCACGCCGAGATCACCGAACCGACGCTGTGGAAGAAGTCGGGCTGGATCGCGAAGATCATCAAGAACGAGGACGACGACGGCTGGGCGGTCTCGATGACCCGGGTCGGCGACGACGAGCCGTCGCTGGTCGGGCCGTGGACGATGGGGCGCGACAAGCGCAACCCCAAGCCGCTCGACGCCAGCGCGTTCGCGACCCTGGTCAAGGGCGCCTCCGAGGTGCTGCGCCGCCACGAGGCCGCCGCCCGCGAGCGCCTGCACCGGTCGCTGTCGTTCGCCACCGACGACGATGTGCGGGTCCGCGTCGACCTCGACATCGCGCCCGACGACGACGATCCGCACGCGATCCTGGCGGTGTTCGCCGAGCTCAGCGGCGAGGAGCTGTTCCGCGGCCGGGTCGCCCCCGACTTCAAGCTGACCGCGGCCACGGTCCAGCGGGTCATGCGCGGCGGAGACGCCTGATCGCATGACCCGGCCCTGGACCACGCTCGCCACCGTCGCCACCGCCGAGGGCGCCCTCGAGCTGCGCCAGCGCGGCGATCGCGACTTCCTGATCCTGATCGGCGGCCGGGTCCTGATGACCACCAGCGGCCGCCGCTCCGAGCAGGAGCTGGCGACCCGGGCGTGCGCCGCGATCGCCCGGGTCGCCGCGCCGCACGTGCTGATCGGCGGCCTCGGCATGGCCTACACCCTGCGCGCCGCGCTCGACGTCCTGCCCGCGGCGGCGCGGGTCACCGTCGCCGAGCTGACCCCCGAGGTCGTCGGCTGGTGCCGCGGCCCGCTGGCGCCGCTGACCGACGGCGCCGTCCTCGATCCCCGGGTCACCGTCGAGGTCGCCGACGTCGCGGCGCTGATCGCCACCGCGACCACCGGGGCGTTCGACGCGATCATCCTCGACCTCTACGAGGGGCCCAACGCGGCCAGCCAGGGCCGCGACGATCCGTTCTACGGCGCCGCCGCGCTGGCCCGCAGCCACGCCGCGCTCGCCGTCGGCGGCGTCCTCGCGGTGTGGGCCGAGGATCCCGACGCCGCGTTCGCGCGCCGCTTCGCCGCCGCGCGTTTCGACGTCACCACCCACCGCGCCGGCAAGGGCGGCGGCACCCACGTGATCTACCTGGGTCGCCGGCACGCCTGAGCGGCGTGGCGCCCTCCGCGCAGGCGCGGTGCGGCCGCGCGGCCGGTCGGCGTCAGATGCAGATGACCGAGCACTTGCCGATCGTCAGGTCGCAGACGTTGCAGCTCTCGCGCTCGGTCGGGGGGCACACGAAGACCGACAGGGGGGAGCCGCCGCGGACCTGCTCGACGGCGACGAGGGCGCGGACGGTGTGCTTGCGGAGGGCGAGCTTGCCGTGCTTCTTCATGCGTCGACGCTAGCAGGGGCCCGCGGGGGCCGGCCCGGCGCGGCCGCGGTCTGCCTCGGCGTGCCATCGTGTGCCGCGCCGCCGCGTGCGGCGTCGCACGATCGGGCGCGGCGCTACTCGCGCAGGCGGCCGAGCCAGCCGCCGTGACGGCCGCCGCCGCCGGCGCGGGCCAGCGCGTCGGCGAGCTCGCCGGCGTCGAACCACAGGCCGTGGGCGGTGCACCGATCGATCGTCACCGCGTCCTCGAACCGCTCGACGATCAGCGCCTCGGCGCAGATCGGGCAGGTCCGGTCGCCGGCGGCGCCGGCGGCCGCCGGCAGCGTCCAGGGCTGGCCGGTCATCTCGATCATGAGCAGCTCGAGGGCGGCGTTCTCGACGAAGACGCCGCGGCAGCCGTCGCAGTCCCAGCGATCGTCGCGGTGGTGGAGCGCGTCGGCGCACGCCGGGCAGGTCAGCGCCTGGTCCTCGAACCGGCTGGGCGCGGCGTCGACGCGGACCCGGCGCGGCCGCTTCTGGCGCCGCGCCCGCAGGCCGCCGCGCGCGCCGCCGTACCACTTGCCGCGGCCGCCGACGCCCATGTGGCCGTGGCGAGCGATGGTCTCGAGGACGTGCTCGAGCTGGCCGCCGTCGAGCCACAGGCCGTGGCGCGGGCAGCGCGCGAAGCCGTGGCCGAGGTCGACGTCGCCGACCCGCAGCGCGCATGCGGTGAGCGGCTGCGGGCACCGCGGGCACACCCGGGTGGTCGCCTCGCGGTCGACGAGGTCGACCAGGTCGCCGGTGCCGATCTGGCCCATCAGATCGTCGGGCTGGATCTGCAGGCCGTGGCAGCGATCGCAGATGAGCCGGTGCAGGAACGACCGCAGCAGCGTGTCCTGGCACGCCGGGCACCGCAGCGTCGCCGTCCGGTACGGGTCGCTCACCTCGGTACTCTACACGGCGACCGGCGACGGGGCGGGCCGGCTCGTCGCCGGCCTCCGGTCCGGGCCCCGGGCCCCCCCCGGCGCCCCGGTCCGGCACCCGGACCCGGGCCGGCCGGAGTATGCTGCGCCGACGGGGCCGGTCCGGCATGCCTACCTTCATCGCGCGCTCGATCATCCACCTCCTCGAGGCGACCTCCTCGAGCACCGGCGAGGACTTCTTCCGTGCCCTCGTGCGCAGCATGGCCGAGGTGCTCGGGACCCGCTACGCCTTCGTCGGAGAGGTCGCGCCCGGCGAGCGGGTGCAGGTGCGCGCGATCTGGACCGGCGCCGGTTTCGGCGCGCCGTTCTCGTACGCCCAGGCCGGGACCCCGTGCGCCAACGTCACCGTCGGCGACTGCTGCCAGTACACCTCGGACGTCCAGGCTGCGTTCCCCGACGATCGCGCGCTGGTCGAGATGGGCATCCACGCCTACTTCGGCCTGCCGATCCGCGGCACCGACGGCCGCGTCCGCGGCCTGCTGGTGGCGATGGACGACCAGCCTCGCGAGCCCATCCCCGAGCTGCCGTCGGTGCTCGGTGTCTTCGCGGCGCGCGCCGCCGCCGAGCTCGAGCGCATGGACGCCGAGGACGCGCTGCGCGCCAGCGAGGCGCGCTACCGGACGATCGTGTCGACCTGCGCCGAGGGCGTGTGGCTGATCGACGCCGCCGGCGACACCACGTTCGTCAACGGACCGATGGCGCGGATGCTGGGCTACGAGCCCGCCGAGATGATGGGCCGCCCGGTCTTCGACTTCATGGACGACGCCGGGCGCGAGCGCACGCTCGCCAACATCGAGCGCCGCAAGCGCGGCGTCGCCGAGCGCCACGACTTCGAGCTGCGGCACCGCGACGGCCGCCCGGTCCAGACCTGGATGGCGACCAGCCCGATCACCGACGCCGCGGGCGGCTACGCCGGCGCGGTCGCGATGGTCACCGACGTGACCGAGCAACACGCGCTCGAGGCGCGGGTCCGCGAGGCCGAGAAGCTCGAGAGCCTGGGGCTCCTGGCCGGCGGCATCGCCCACGACTTCAACAACCTGCTGGTCGGCGTCCTCGGTCAGTCCGAGCTCGGCCTGCGCCGGGCGCCGGTCGATCACCCGCTGCACGGGATCCTGCGCAGCATCCGCGACGCCGCCGAGCGCGCCGCCGAGCTGACCCGCCAGCTGCTCGCGTACGCCGGCAAGGCGCCCAAGATCGCGGAGCCCGTCGATCTGCACCGGGCGATCGCCGAGATCGCCGGGCTGTGCCGCGCCAGCGCCGGCGTCGGCGTCGCGATCGAGCTCGAGCTGGACCCCGGGCCGGTCGCGATCCTGGCCGATCCGGCGGCGCTGACCCAGGTGCTGCTCAACCTGATCACCAACGCGATGCAGGCCCTGGGCGACCGCGGCGGCACCGTGACGATCTCGACCCGTCGGGCGCGGCTCGACGTCGACGACGTCCGCGGCGTCGCCGGGCAGCCGCTGCCGGCCGGCGACTTCGTGGTCCTGGAGGTGCGCGACGACGGCGTCGGGATGGACGCCGAGACCTGCATGCGCGTCTTCGAGCCGTTCTTCACCACCAAGCGCGGCGGCCGGGGCCTCGGCCTCGCCGCGGTCCACGGCATCGTGCGCAGCCACGGCGGCTCGATCGAGGCGACCAGCGCGCCGGGCCGCGGCTCCACCTTCACGGTCCACCTGCCGATCGCCGACGGCGTGCGGGCCCTGGACGACGCCACGACGCCGGCGGCGGTCGCGACCCGCGGCCGCGGCACGATCCTGCTCGCCGACGACGAGCCGATGGTCCGCGAGGTGGTGCGGCTGACCCTCGAGGAGCTCGGCTTCGCGGTCGAGGGCGTCGGCGACGGCCGGGCCGCGATCGAGCGGTTCGCCAGCGCGCCCGCCGCCTACGCCGCGGTCATGCTCGACGTCACGATGCCCGGCCTCGGCGGGGTCGAGGCGACCACCGCGATCCACTCGCTGCGCCCCGGCATGCCGGTGGTCCTGATGTCGGGCTTCACCACCGACGTCGTGCCCGCGGATCTCGCCCACGTCACGTTCCTGTCCAAGCCGTTCCGCGTCGAGGCCCTGGTCGACGCGCTCGAGCAAGCGCTCGGCTGATCGCCGGCCGACGCGCGCCGGCGGCGTCTCCGCTGGCGTGCGGGCGGCGCCGGGGGCACAGTCTCCGGCAGGATGGCCGACAACCTCTACGAGATCCTCGGCGTGCCGAAGACCGCGGACGCCGACGCGATCCGCAAGGCGTACCGCAAGCTGGCGAGGCGCCACCACCCCGACGTCAACCCGGGCAACCAGGCCGCCGAGGACGCGTTCAAGCGGGTCTCCGCCGCCTACGAGGTCCTGTCCGACGCCAAGAAGCGCGCCGCGTACGACGAGTTCGGCGAGGCGTCGCTGGCGGGCGGCTTCGACGCCGACAAGGCGCGCAGCTACGCGCGCTGGCAGCAGACCCAGCAGCGTCGCGGCAGCGACTTCGAGGAGGGCCCGGTCGAGTTCGACTTCTCCGAGCTGTTCCGGCGGGCGCGGCGGCAGGCGCGCGGCCCCGATCTGCACGCCACCGTCCAGATGGAGCTGCGCCAGGCCATCGAGGGCGCCGAGGTCGCGCTCGAGCTGCCCCAGCAGGGCACGGTGCGGGTGCGCATCCCGCCGGGCGCCGACACCGGCTCGACGATCCGCATCCCCGGCAAGGGCGCGCCTGGCGTCGGCGGCGGGCCGCCCGGCGATCTGGTGATCGAGACCGTGGTCCACCCGCACCCGCGGCTGCGCCGCGACGGCCTCGACCTGTCGCTGACCCTGCCGGTGACCCTCGACGAGGCCTACAACGGCGCCACCGTCGAGGTCCCGACCTTCGACGGCCCGGTCCTGCTCAAGGTGCCGCCGCGATCGCAGCCGGGCACCCGCCTGCGCCTGCGCGGCAAGGGCATCGCCCGCAAGGACGAGCGCGGCGACCTCTACGCCGTGCTCGACGTCCGCCTGCCCGATCGTGACGACGACGCGCTCGCCGCCGCGCTGCGGGCCGCCGCCGGCGCCTACAGCCGGCCCGTCCGCGAGGAGCTGACGCTATGACCCGCACGCGCTTCACCTACGAGCGTCTGGTCGAGCTGGTCGACGGCGATCACGAGCTGATCGCGCGGCTGGTCGACGAGGGCGAGATCGAGCGCCGCGACGACGACGTCGCCGTGGTCGACGTCGACCGGGTCCTGGTCGCGCGCACGCTGGTCCGCGAGCTCGAGATCGACTGGCCCGGCGTCGAGGTCATCCTGCGCCTGCTCGGCGAGCTGGACGCGGCGCGGCGCCGCATCGCCGAGCTCGAGCGCGGCGGCGAGTAGGCTCCGCGTTGTGCGCGCCTACTACGATGCGGTCAACGACGCGCTCGCGGTCGGCTCGTCCCGTGAGCAGGCTCTCCAGATCCTCGCCGACATCTCCGACCCATGGCTGCAGGGTGGCTGTCCGTGATCCACGTCTATCGACCTCGCTCTCAGGAAGATGGCGAACTCTGTCATCCCCTCGATGAGGGAGATCTCGAGACCATCAACCTCCTGGTGAATGGTGAGCCACGCGCGCAAACGTGGAGGCCGATCCGAGTCCAAGTGCACCAGTCGGACGAAGGTCGCGCGCTTCGGCGTGTCGACGCTCCCTGGCTGGGCGCCCATGCGCTGATATTCCGTCGACCTGCGCTGGGCGACCTCGAGGGACTGCTGCTGCGTGCCGGCGAACTCTTGCCCCTTGACTGCCGTGGCGAGGAACTTGTCGTGTTCAACCCACGGCTCGTGCCGGATGCACTTGATGAGGGTAAGTCCGATGTTGTTCGATTCAAGGGATCGGAGACAATCATGCGCATCGCGCGCTACGCATTTCGTAGCGATCTTCTGCACGAAGTGGTGGCCTTCAAGATCCCGAACCTGCGCGTCTCTCCGACATTCGTTACGGATGTGCTCGTCGAAGCATGGCGCGCGGCGGGCTTGAAGGGGCTCGAGCTGCAGGAGGTCTGGCCGCAGCCGGCGAAGCGTCGTATCTGACGTGTGCGGTCTGCGAGGTCGGCCACGCTGAATTCGCAACCGCACACGATGGATGGCCTGCAGCCTGGTTGCCAGTGCAGCTCGCCGCGCCCGTGTCGACGCCTTCGTGCCCCAGGGCGGTGGTTCCAGGCCACGCCGGCACGGGTGACGCGAGCGTGTGGGGGGCGGCCGACGGCGAGTTCCGCAGCGGGGCCGTGCCAGCTCGAGACTGCGTGGTCGCTCGTGCCAGCAGCACCGCTCGCGCCCTTGTCACCGCGAGGATGTTCGAGCCGGCGGACGCCCCCCCGCGCTCGCGGCAGGACCCGGGCCGGCGGCCCGCGATCTCACCACCGCCCGCGCGAGGCGGGTATCCGCTACACGTCCTGAAGGCTCCTAGCCCTCGCCGGTGCCGCGGTAGATCGCCGGGCGCCGGTCGCGGGCCAGGTCCCAGCCCGACGGATCCGGGCCGCGCAGGACGTCGAGGTCGAGGTCGGCGACGACCAGCTCGGGCGGCGACGCGACCGGCTCGATCCGGCCGTTGGGGCCGGCGACGTAGCTGGCGCCGAAGTACGGCTGGGTCCACGGCGGCTCGACGCCGCGCCGGTTGGAGCCGGCGATGTAGAGGTTGTGGCGGGCGGCGTCGACCGGGAACTCGAGGTCCCACATGCGGCGCGACTTGGCGCCGAAGGTCACCGCCGGCGACAGCACGACCTCGGCGCCGTTGTCGGCCAGCGCCTCCATGACCCCGGCGAAGTGGCGGTCGTAGCAGATCGCGACGCCGAGCCGGCACGCCGAGGTCTCGAACACCGGGAAGAAGCGGTTCGTCGACACGTTCGCCGGCCAGGCGCCGAGCTCGCCGTCGCTGGCGTCGTAGTAGAAGGTCTCGTGGAACGAGCCCTGCTCGTTGGCGCCGACCGGGATGTGGGTCTTGCGGTACTTGCCGAGGACGTCGCCGTGCTCGTCGATGACCACCGCGGTGTTGAAGCGGCGATCGCTGACCGGATCGTGCTCGTAGATCGGCGCGACGACGATCACCCCGAGGTCGCGCGCGGCCTGGCGCAGCGTCGACACCGTCGGGCCGGTTGCGGCGTCCTCGGCCAGCGCCCGCCACATCGGATCGCGGCCGAGCGCGAAGTACGGCCCCGCGAACAGCTCGCCGAGGCCGAGGACGCGGACGCCGAGGTCGGCGGCGGCGCGGGCCAGCCCGACGTGGTGCTCGACGTTGGCGGCGCGGATGTCGTCGAGGTGGTCGGCCAGCGCGGGCACGCCCGCGAGGTCGGCGGGCATGCCGGGGTAGGCGTTGCAGGTCTCGGTCATCGCGACGCGGACGGTGCGGGTCATCGCTGCACTCCGGTGAACAGGACCGCGACGCGGTCGGTGGCGGCGAGCTGGCCGGCGGCGGCGAGCTCGAGGACGCCGGCGAGGCCGGCGGCGCCGGTGGCGCTGACCGCGATCCCGGTGGCGGCGTGGCCGCGATCGCGGGCGGCGACGATCGTCGCCTCGGCGGCGACCACCGGCCAGCCGCCGGTGGTCAGCATGCCGCGGACGACCGCCAGCCAGTCGTAGGTCTCGTCGTCGAGGATGCCCGACGCGGCGCTGGTCGGCGCCGGCTGCCACGGCCACATCGCCGAGGCGCGGTCGCGGGCGGCGGCGTCGAGCGCGCCGGCGATCGCGTCGGCGTCGGCGTGGGTGGCGAGCCAGCGCGCCGCGGCGGCGTCGGCGGCGAGCGCGGCGCGGTCGTCGGCGTGATCCGCGGCCGGGGCGACCGCGGCGGCGCCGCCGAGGCGCGTGACCAGGCCGCGCGCGACCCGTCGCCAGGCGCGCACCAGCGGGAAGCCGCCGGCGGTCTGGACCGCGTGGATCGCCGGCGGGCGCGCGGCGGCGCCGACGGCGTGGGCCCAGGTCAGCGCCTGGATCGTCGCGCTGGCCAGCGCGCCGCCGCCGATCTGGATCGCGACGCGATCGAGCGGCCCGGCGCCGAGCGCGGCGTCCTGGGTCGCCAGCTCGAGGCCGAGCGTCATGCCGCCGTCGATCGTGAGGCCGTTGTCGCTGCCCTGGCAGCAGAACGGCAGCGCCCCGGCGTCGACCGCGGCGCGGAACCGGTGGTAGCAGGGATCGCCGGGCGGATCGTCGTCGCGGCGCGGGCACGGCTCGACCTCGGCGCCGAGCGCGACCAACCGGGTCACCACCGGCGGATCCGCCGCCGGCGGCACGAAGACGCGCAGGCGCCGGCCGGCGGCGCGCGCCACCACCGCGGCGGCCAGCGCCGCGTTGCCGCAGCTGGCGATCGCCAGCGGTCGCGCCGCGGTGGCGGCGTCGATCAGCCCGGTGCGCTCGGCGACCGCGAGGTAGATCGCGAGGCCGAACAGGTGGCGCGCCTTGTGCGAGCCGGCGACGTTGCCGGTCTCGTCCTTGATCCACAGGCCGGCGCGATCGCCGGTGAGGCCGAGCGCGGCGCCCAGCGCCGGCGCCGCGCGGTACGGCGTGATCGTGAAGCCGCGGCCCTCGCCGTCGACCGCCGCGACCGCGGCGTCGAGGTCGCGGACCAGGGCCACGAAGGCGTCGTCGCTCAGGCCGCGCCGCCGCGCCACCGCCCACGCGTGGGACAGCGCCCGGTAGCGCACGAACGGCTGGACGTCACCGTCGGCCGGCACGGCGGCGTCCGGGGGCGGCCCCGGCCGGGCCAGCACGTGGTCGCGGCCGTCCCGGCCCGCGATCGGGCAGCGGAACGGCAGCGGCTGATCGGCCGCGGCGACGAAGCCGCAGCCGGTGCACACCAGCGACGGGTCGGGCGCGGTCACGACGCCGGCGACACGCCGGTCTCGGCGTTGAACCCGCGGATCAGCTCGTCCCACACCGGGATCGCGTGGCGCAGCCCGACCCAGAAGGCCTGGTCGCGGCGGCGCTCGAAGGCGTCGAGCGACACGCCCTGCTGCTCGACCCACGTGAAGTAGCCGAGGTTGAAGATGCGGTCGCGGTCGCGCGGCGACAGCGCCACCGTGTGCTCGGTCGACGCGCCCGCCAGGTGGGTGTCGAGGGCGCGCTCGGCGGCGGCGCGATCGTAGGCGCCGCCGAACCGCTTCGCGATCGCCTTGTCGATCTCGGTGGCGTACATCTCGGCGCCGTCGGTGGCGACCGTGACGATCGCGTCGTCGGGGCCGAGCCCGAGCAGGCGCGCGGTCTTGATCGCCGACAGCACGTTGCAGATGCTCGACAGGCCGAAGTCGGCGAGCGCCGTCACGATCTCGGCGGGCACGCCGCGGGCGGCCAGCACCTCGCGCCCGACCGCGGTGTTGAAGACCACGTTGAGCGAGTCGGTGGCGACGTCCGACACCGCCGACACGACGTCGGTGTTGGTGACGTTGTGGATGAACGGGATGTGCTTGTCGCCGATGCCCTGGATGTTGTGCTCGCCGAAGCCGTTGTAGAGCATCGTCGGGCACTCGAGCGCCTCGGCGGCGACGATCCGGGTGCCGTGGCGATCCTTGAGGTGATCACCGGCGGCGATCGTGCCGGCCGAGCCGGTCGCCGACACGAAGCCGGCCAGCTTCAGGCCCGGGCGCGCCGCCCGCACCGCCTCGAACACCCGGTCGAGCGCCGGGCCGGTGACGTGGAGGTGGACCAGGTGGTTCGCGAACTCCGAGAACTGGTTGAAGATGACGTTGCCCGGGTCGGCGTCGAGCTCCGCGCACTTGTCGTAGATCTCCTTGACGTTGCTCTCGGTGCCGACGGTGCGGACGATGTCGCCCGGCTCGGCGGCCCAGTGCTCGAGCCAGCGGAAGCGCTCCTCGCTCATGCCCTCGGGCAGGACCGCGACGCCGCGGCAGCCCAGGATCCGCGAGATCGCGACGCCGCCGCGGCAGTAGTTGCCGGTCGACGGCCACACCGCGCGGTGGCGGGTCGGATCGAACTGGCCGGTGACCAGCCGCGGCACCAGGCAGCCGTAGGCGGCCAGCACCTTGTGGGCGCGGATCATCGGGAACCGGTTGCCGAACGCGACCAGGATCGGCGCGTCGACGCCGGTCAGGGCCTTGGGCAGCACGACGTGGTCGGGCACGCCGACCCGGCCCTTGCGATCGGCGCGGTTGTGCCAGTGGACGCGGAACAGGTTGGCCGGATCCGGGGCGTCGGGATCGACGCCGTCGAGCGCGGTGATCGTCGCCGCCGGGATGGTGTCGGGGTCGGCCAGCTGCGACAGCGTCGGCAGCACGATGCCGCGCTCGCGGAACAGGGCCACGGTGCGATCGTGGACGTCACGGTCGACGATCTCGGTCTCGAGGGCAGGTCGGGTCATGTCGATTCGCTCGCAGTCTACAGCTGGCGCATGCGCGCCCATAGGGTGGTCGCGGCCTGCCGTGCGCGGCCGCGGATGTCGTCGAGGGCGGCGGCGGCGCGGGCCCGCGCGGCGGCGTCGGGCGGCGCCACCGGGCCGCCGAACCGCTCGGCCAGCAGCGCCGCGCCGGCGTCGGGCCGGGCCGCGACCCGCGTCGGGTCGTCGGCGTGGGCGGCGGCCTCCTCGGCGAGCGCGGCGCGCTCGTCGGTCATCGCCGCCGGGTAGCCGTCGGTGCCGAGCGCGACCCGGCTCGACGCTGCCAGCGCGGCCGGGTAGCCGACCCGGTTGCCGCGGTTGGACCGCGGGTTCTGGACCAGCCAGACGCCGGCGGCGTCGCAGCGGCGGACCTCGTCGGCGGTGAGGTGGACGCCGTGCGCGAAGATCGAGCCCGGCACCAGGGCGTCGAGGCGGGCCAGCCGATCGATCACGCCGTCGTAGCCGCGGGCGCGGGCGTCGGCGACGTCGGCGCCGTCCTCGGCGACGTGGACGTGGAGCACGGTGTCCAGCTCGCGGGCCAGCGCCGCGGCCTCGGCGATCGTGTCGTCGGAGACCGTGAACGACGCGTGCAGCCCGACCGCGACCCGCACGCCGGGGCGCCGGTTGGCGCGGGCGAACCGGGCGCACTCGGCGAGGCCGCGGCGGGCCTCGTCGCGGCCGTCGTTGCGCTCGGTGGCGCCGTAGCAGACCACCGCCGGCATGCCGAAGCGATCGCAGGCGTCGGCGATGACGTCGAGCGAGCCGTCGATGAACCGCGGCGACTCGTGGTGATCGATCAGGCCCGCGCATCCCAGCGCCACCGCCTCGGCGACGTAGAGCTCGGCGCTCGCGGCCAGCGCCGCGGCGTCGAGGGCGCGGTCGAGCCGCCACCACACCCGCTCGAGGATCTGCACGAAGGTCTCGGGCGCGATCTCCGGGGCCGGCAGGCCCAGCGGCGCCAGGCCGCTGTAGACGTGGGTGTGGGCGTTGACGACCGGCGCGGTCACGTCGGCTCCGCGCTCCGCTTGATCTTGCCGACGCTCATGACCCGCCCGGCGGGCGAGTCCTTCATCGGCAGCGCGTAGCGGCGGACCCCGTCGAACGCGGCCAGCGCGCCGGCGACCGCGCCGGCGGTGGGCACCAGGCCGATCTCGCCGACGCCCTTGGCGCCGAACGGGCCCTCGGGCTCGTGCTCCTCGACGAGGATGACCTCGACCGCGGGCATGTCGCGGGCGCGCAGCACGCCGATCTCGCGCAGCTTGTAGGTCACCGGCCAGCCGTCCTCGCACGGCAGGTCCTCGGTCAGCGCGTAGCCCAGGCCCATGTGGATCGCGCCCTCGATCTGGCCCTCGCACAGCGACGGGTTGACCGCGCGGCCGACGTCGTGGGCGGCGACGAAGCGCTCGACCCGGCCGTCGCCGTCGAGGATGCACACCTGGGTCGCGAACCCGAACGCGGTGTGGGTCTTGACCTTGGCGACCTTGGCCTCGGGCGGGGTGGTGTCGTCGATCTTGACGTCGGCGGCGAAGACCTCGCCGGCGAGGTCGGCCAGGGACCTGCCGGCGTCGAGCGCGGCGCGCAGCTTGGTCGCGGCGCTGGTCACCGCGTTGCCGCCGAACAGGGTCGCGCGCGACCCGGTGGTCTGGCCGCAGCCCAGCGCGAAGGTCGAGTCGACCTTGGGCCGGAACAGCGACGGCGACAGCCCGGTGACCTCGGCGGCGAACTGGGCCAGCACGGTCAAGAGACCCTGGCCCATCTCGGTGTAGCCGTTGTAGAGCGAGATCGTGCCGTCGCGCTCGACCACCAGCCGGGCCTTGCCCCACTCGACGGCGCCGTTGCCGATGCCGCTGTTCTTGAGGCCGCAGCCGATGCCGACCGCGCGGCCCTCGGCGCGCGCCGCGTAGTAGACGTCCTTGACCGCCTGCAGCGTCTTCTTGATGCCCACCGACTTCTCGAACACCTGGCCGCTGGCGAAGGTGTCGCCGACGTCGACGGCGTTGCGCCACCGCATCTCCCAGCCGTCGAGGCCGACCTTCTCGGCCAGGAGGTCCATGCAGCCCTCCATCGCGAAGTGGGCCTGGTTGGCGCCGAAGCCGCGCATCGCGCCGCACGGCGGGTTGTTGGTGGCGGCGGCGATCGCGTCGACGTGGACGTGGGTCACCTTGTACGGGCCGCAGGCGTGGCCGGCGGCGCGCTCGAGCACCTTGGCGCCGACCGACGCGTAGCAGCCGGTGTCGCCGAGCATGTCGGCCTTGACCGCGGTGAGGTGGCCGTCGGCGTCGCAGCCGACGGTGTACGTCATCGTGATCGGGTGCCGCTTGGGGTGCATGCGGATCGACTGCTCGCGGGTCAGCGTCAGCAGCACCGGCTTGCCGGTGAGCTGGCACAGCAGCGCGGTCTGCGACTGGACCGACATGTCCTCCTTGCCGCCGAACGCGCCGCCGTTGGGCACCAGCTCGACCGCGAGATCGTCCTCGGGGATGCCGAGGAACGCGGCGCACTGGCGGCGGTCGTCGAAGACGCCCTGGCCCTGGGTGTAGAGCTTGAACGTGCCGGGGCGCTCACCGGGCTCGACCAGCGCGCTCTCGGGCTCGAGGAACAGGTGCTCGATGCGCTGGGTGGTCCAGGTGCCGGTGACGACGTGGGCGCTGGCGGCCAGCGCGGCGTCGACGTCGCCGCGGCGGATCTTGGTGTGCGACAGGACGTTGCCGTAGGTCGGGTTGACCTGGGGCGCGTCGGGCGCGATCGCGGCCTCGGCCGTGGTCACCGCGGGCAGGACCTCGTACTCGACGTCGACCAGCGCGGCGGCCTCGCGGGCGGTGTGCTGGTCGACCGCGGCGATGGCCGCGACGACGTCGCCGACGTAGCGGACCTCCTCGCCCTCGGCGACGAAGCCCGGCCAGTCGAGCTTGATCAGGCCGTACCAGCGGGCGCCGGGGACGTCCTTGTAGGTCGCGACCGCGACCACGCCGGGGTGGGCGGCGGCGCGCGTGGTGTCGATGCGGACGACCCGGGCGCGGGCGTGGGTCGACAGGGTCAGCGCGCCGAACAGCATGCCGTCGCGACGGAGGTCGGCGACGTAGGGGCGGGCGCCCAGCGCCAGGTCGGCGCCGCGGTAGCGGCCGACCCGGGCGCCGACCCCGCCGTCGACCAGCGGCGCCGGCACCGGCTCGCCGCGGCGGGCCCGGGCCAGCAGCTGCACGGCGTCGACGATCTTGGTGTAGCCGGTGCACCGGCACAGGTGGACGTCGATCGCCTTGGCGATCTCGTCGCGCGACGGGTCGGGGTTCTTGTCGAGCAGGTGCTTGGCCCGCACCATGATGCCGGGGATGCAGAAGCCGCACTGCAGGCCGGCGGCGGCGACGAAGGCGTCGGCCATCTGGGTCCGCTCGGCGTCGTCGAGGCCCTCGAGGGTCAGGATGTCCTTGCCCGCGGCCTTGGCGGCCGGCATGGCGCAGGTCACGACGGCGCGGCCGCCGACCATGGCCAGGCAGCACCCGCACTGACCCTGGGGCGCGCAGCCGTCCTTGGTCGAGCGCACGCCGCAGCGGTCGCGCAGCGTGTCCAGCAGGGATTCGTCGTCACGGGGCTCGACCGTGACCGGCCGGCCGTTGAGGGTGAACTCGATCGTCGTCAATGCAGCCTCCTGGGCCGGGGCGAGCGGGAGGGCTCGTCCCGACGGGGAGGCGAGTGTACCCGAAGGTGGTCGGCAGTTCAGTACCGCGCCGCGTAGCCGTCGAGCGTGTAGTCGAGCGTCGAGTACACGGTCACGTGGCCCCAGCTCCACACCATGGGGTGCCCCACCGCCGACTGGCCGGTGATGACCAGGCGGAGCCGATCGCCGTCGGACTGGACCTTGGCGCCGACGTCGAGCACGGTGGTGCGGTCGATCTCGGTGCGGCGGTGGGCGGCGTAGACGCGCCAGGACGCGTCCACGGCCGTGGGCCGCGCCGCGGCGACGCCGACGTCGTCGTCGCTCCAGTAGGTGTCGGCGAGCGGGATCGGGTCGGCGCTGGTGACCACCATCGCGCTCATCCACGCGTCGCCGAGGTCGTCGGCCGCGGTGGCGCGGCGCAGATCGATCTGCGGCAGCAGCGGCGCCGGGTCGTGGTTGATCCGCAGCTCGTCGAGGACGAGCCCGCCCTGGTCGTCGAGGTCGACCAGGACGACGCCGCCCGCGAGCGGGACGTCGAGGACGGTCTCGGTGGCGAAGTCGTCCACGCTCAGGTAGGTGTGCATGGCGGCCCGCGAGGTGCTCGGCTCGAACAGGAAGACGCTCCCTTCGGCCAGCTGCGCGCGCGTCGTCGTGCACGAGGTTGGCTCGCCGGTGATGTCGGCCCCGGCACACGCCGCCAGGGCGCCACTCGCCAGCACGGCCATCAGACGTGACGTCGTCATGACTGCCTCCCTTCGCTGCAACTGGGTCGAGATCCTGCATATGTAGGACCATGTCGGTCACCGTGACCTTCCGGGGGGATCCGCGCCGGCTCGCCGCAACCGCCGTCGTCCGCGGCCGCCAGGGCCGCAATGGCTGCGGCCGCGCGCGTGAGCCCCACGACCGCGGGCGGCAGAGCTGGGCAAACCGGCGAGCCCTCGGGGCCGGCCGCAGCGCCGGTGCTAGCGTCGGGGCATGAGGCTCCTCGCCGGCACCGTGGCTTCGGGCGCGCTCGTGGTGGTCGGCCTGCTGATCGCGGCCTGCGGCGACAACGCCGCGCCCGCCGACGCCGGGCCCGACGCCGCCCCCGACGCCCCCGCCGCCGCCGCGTGCGCCGGCGATCCGTCGACCGGCTGCGAGGTCGTGGTCGCCACCGCCTCCGACTGCCCGTCGTACGACGAGGTCTGCGCCGGCGTGTGCGGCGCCGCCTACGACTGCTGCTACTGCGGCACCGACGGCGCCTGGACCACCGCGTTCATCGACTGCGCGCCGTGCCCCGACGCTGGCGTCGCCGGACCGTGACGCGTTGATCGCGACCCCGGTCCCGCACCCGCGGGTGTGCCTGCGATGTCGTACCGCGATGCCCGAGGCCGACACGTGCGATCAGCCCGGGCACGACACCGTGATGCTCGACGACGCCGGGCGGGCGCGGCTGGTCGAGGCGACCTGGGGGTACGCCGCGCGCCGGGCCCGCATCGCCCGTGGGCACGAACATAGGTCGCGGCCGCGGTCGGTGACGCCGTCGGTCCCGACCGGCGTTGGCGGGCTGGTCCTCGCGCTGCTCAAGACGATCAGCTTTCCGATCCTGATGGTCCCGACCGCGGTCCTCGGCAGCGCCGCCGTGGTCTCGAGCGCGATCGCTCGGCGCATCGTCGACACGCCGCTACCCGAGCAGCCGCCCGAGCTCGGGCCTGCCTTCGCGGCGGCCACCGTGGTCGGGACGCGATCGCTGGCGTCGCCGGCCACGGACCGGACCTGTGCGGCGTGGGCCTTCGAGCTGTGGCTGACCACCCGACGGCGCGCTCACCTGATGGCGCGCGACGCCTGGACCTCCGGCATCGAGCTGCGGCTCGACGACGGCCGCGTCGCGAGCCTGCCCGCGGGGCCGTGGCGCGCGGGCGGCGCGGCCCCCACGGTCAAGGCGGTGAGCCGCGCTCGGCTCGGCGATCACCTGGCCGCGATCGACCCGTGCCACGATTCCGCCGACCCGCTCGCGCCGCTGCGCCACGACGAGGTCCGTGAGGTGCTCCTGCAGCCAGGGGATCGCGTCGAGTTGCTGGGTGACTGGGACAGCGACGCCAGCGGCGAGCCGCCGGCGGTGTCGGCGCCGGCGGTGTCGCCCTATCGCGAGCCCGGCGCCGTGGTCTTGCGGCCCCGCGGCTGGCCCGCGCTGCGGCGCCTGTAGCGTCGAAATGACACGGTCCGGGCGCTCCGAAATCTTCGGGCGCACGCGCCTCGCGCGACGCGATCTTCGTCGATGGCGGCCGGCCGTCGACCTGCGTTACCTTGACGGCTCGTGACCGTCCAGCGGGATCCGGATCGGGGGGGCATCGCGCCCGGGGAGGACGTCGGCGCCGCGCCCGGCGCCGGCCAGCGCGCCCGCGCCTTCGAGTACCTGTTCGACGCCGTCGTCGTCACCGATCTCGACGGCATCGTCGTCGACTGGAACCCCGGCGCGGTCGCGCTCTACGGCTACGCGCGCGACGAGATCGTCGGCCAGCCGGTCAGCATCCTGCACGCGCCCGAGGACGTCGACCGCGTCACCGCCGAGGTCTTCGCCGCGATCGCCCGCGACGGCTACTGGACCGGCGAGATCAAGCGCCGCGGCCGCGACGGCTCGATCGGCTGGATCGAGTCGATGGTGGTGCCGCTGGTCGACGGTGACGGCGCGCCCGCCGGCGCGCTCGGCATCAACCGCGACATCACCGATCGCAAGCTGGCCGACGCGCGGCTGCGGGCCTCCGAGGCGCAGTGGAAGGCCCTGCTCGAGAGCCTGCCCGACGGCGTCGTCGTCTGCGACCAGGCCGGGGACATCGTCATGGTCAACGCCCGGCTCGAGGCGCTGCTCGGCTACCGGCGCGACCAGCTGGTCGGGCGCTCGGTCGATCTGCTGCTGCCGCACGGTCGGCGCGCCGCGCACGCTCGCCAGCGCGCCGGGTTCGTCGCGTCGCCGCGGTCGCGGACGATGGGCGAGGGCCGGGTGCTGGCCGCGCTGCACCGCGACGGTCACTCGGTCCCGATCGAGATCGGCCTCAGCGCCATCGACACCCCGACGGGCTCGTGGGTGATCGCGGTGCTCCACGACGTCAGCGCGCGCGAGGCCCTGACCGAGCGGCTGCACCTGCTCGGCGCCGCGCTCGAGGCCGCCGCCAACGGCGTCGCGATCTCGGATCCCCAGGGCGTCTGCGAGTGGATCAACCCGGCGTTCACGGCGATCACCGGCTACGCCGCCGGCGACATCGTCGGCAAGCGGCTGGCGATCCTCAACTCGGGCACCCACGACGCCGCGTTCTTCCGCGACCTGTGGGCGACGATCACCCGCGGCGACGCCTGGCACGGCGAGATCACCAACCGCCACCGCGACGGTCACCTCTACGTCGAGGAGCAGACGATCGCGCCGGTGCCCGACGCCACCGGCGAGATCCGCCACTACGTCGCGATCAAGCAGGACACCACGCAGCGGCGCGAGATGGAGCGCCAGCTCCAGGCCGCCAACGCCACGTTGACCCGCCAGCTCGCCGAGATCGAGGCCCTACAGGCCCAGCTCCACGACCAGGCCATCCGCGATCCGCTCACCGGGCTGTACAACCGGCGCTACCTGGCCGAGACCCTCGATCGCGAGCTGGCGCGCGCGACCCGCACCGGCGACGCCGTCGCGATCGCGATCTTCGACGCCGATCACTTCAAGCGCATCAACGACACCCACGGCCACCGCGCCGGCGACGAGGTCCTGCGGGCGCTCGGCGCGATCCTGCGCGCCGGCACCCGACGCAGCGACGTCGCGTGCCGCTACGGCGGCGAGGAGTTCGTCCTGCTGATGCCGGGCGCCACCGTCGAGGCCGCGGTCACCCGCGTCGAGACGTTGCGGGCCCAGGTCGCGGCCCTCGCGATCGTCCACGACGGCCGCACGATCCGGGTCACGCTGTCGGCCGGCGTCGCCGCGTTCCCCACCGACGCCGGCGACGGCGACGCCCTGCTGCACGCCGCCGACGCCGCGCTCTACGCCGCCAAGGACGCCGGCCGCGATCGCGTCGTCGTCCACGCCGGCGTGCTCGCGCCGGCCGCGGCGACCCGGCCTCGCCGCGCCACGCCGCGGTGATACCCTGGCGATCCCGTGGATCGCGTCGATCAAGAGCTGGCCGAGGTCGGCGCGCTCCTCGTCGACGAGCGGACGCTGCGCCGGGTCATCAAGCGCCACCTCCACCTGACCGGGCTCGGCCTCCAGGTCCCCCACGCCCACGGCTACGCGCTGCCGCGCGCCGAGCTGGCGACCTTGCTCGAGGACGCCGACCTCGCCGAGGTCCTGGCCCGGCTGCCCGCCGAGGTCGTCGTCGTCACCGGCGACCGCGACGATCTGGGCGCCGGCGACGCCGACGCCTGGTCCCAGGCGTGGCGCGGCGTCTTCCACGGCCGCGTCCACCACGCGTTCGCGGCGCGGCTCGCCGACGGCCTCGACGTCGCGGCGATCCGCCAGCGCATCCACCGGCTCGGCCAGACCGAGTTCGACGAGGTCCGCTTCGTGCTGCGGCAGGAGGACCTGCTGCTGCCGCCCGCCGACGACGTCACGACCTACGTCGAGTTCGTCGCCCACTACCTCGAGCTCGCGGCCTTCGCACCCGAGCTGCTGGCCCAGACCTTCCCGATGCTGCGCGGCCAGCCCCGGGTCGACGCCACGATCGCGCTCGACGTCGACGCGGCGGCGCTGCTGGCGGCGGCCCGGCCTGGCGCGGGCGCCGGCGTCGCCGCGGCGCGACCCGGCGCCCGACGTCGCCGCCGCGACCCCGGCGATCCGGCCGCTGCCGGCGGGCCGGGTCGGCCGCATGCTGGCGCGGCGCGGCGCGGTCGGGGCCCGCCGGCGCGGCAACAACGCGCGCGCCGCGATCCTGGCGTCGCGCGCCGGCGATCCGATCACCGCGCGCGGTGACGTCGACGAGCTGGTCGTCCGGCTGGCCCGCGCGCTCGGCGGCGTCGCGTCCGACGGCTGGGTCGAGGCCCTGGTCCCGGTGGCCGAGTTCGCCGCCGGGCGCCGGATCCGCCGCTTCACCGCCGGCGCCCGGCTGCTCCACGATCTCCAGGCCGCGTGCCTGGCCGCCGAGCGCGAGGTCAAGGTCGTCGACGTCGCGGCGTGGGCGCGGTCGTGGGGCAAGCGGGCGCTGGTGCGCGCGCTGCCGGCGACCCGCGAGGTCCGGGTCGCGCGCCACCTGCGCGCGGCGTCGCGCAAGATCGCGCGCTGCGAGCTGGGCTCGGGCGACGACCGGGCGCGGCTCGCCACCGCGGTGCGCGCGATGGTCGCGCGCGCCAACCACAACGTCCGCACCGCGCTGCGCCCGACCATCGAGACCGCGCTCCACGAGGTCGGGCTGCGGCCGCGGCACCTGCCCGAGCGGGTCGCGCAGAAGAAGATCGTCGACGAGCTGCTCGACCGCGCGGTCGCGGTCGGGCGGCTGTCGATCGGCGATCTGCGCGACGCGATCGCGCACAACGATCTCAAGCTGCACGACCTCCGCGTCAAGGAGATGGTCCTCGGCGACCAGCTGCTGCGGGCCGACAAGATCCTCGCCACCGATCTCGAGGGCGTCTACCGGCGCGGCGAGATCTACCTGCGCTTCCTGCAGAAGGTGTCGTCGGTGCTGTCGGGCACGGTCCTGGGCCGGCTGGCCACCCTCTACGTCCTGCTGCCCCTGGTCGGCGCGTTCTTCCTGGTCGAGGGCGCGCAGCACGTCGTCGGCCCGCTGGCCAAGAAGCTCGGCTACGTCGAGCCCGAGCTCGCCACCCGGGAGGCGTTCGGCGGCGTCGCCGCGATCCTGTTCCTCTTGCTGCACGCGGCCTGGTTCCGGCGCGTCGCTGGCGTCGCGGTCCGTGCGGCGGGGCGCGGCCTGCGGGTCGCGTTCGTCGACGTGCCGCGCCGGCTGTGGCGGGTCAACCTGATCGCGCCGATCACGTGCTGGGTGCTGCTGCCGGCGATGCCCGCGGGGCTGGCCCTGCTGCTCGTGCCCGGCAGCCCGCGCTGGCCGGTGGCGGGCGCGCTGTTCGGCCTGACCGCGCTGATCATCAACTCGAGCCTGGCCGCCGAGCTGGTCAGCGACTGGCTCTTGCGATCGGGGCGGCACCTGGCGCGCCGCATCCTGCCCGGCATCGTCAAGTACGCCCTCGACCTGTTCAGCTGGCTGCTCGAGCTGCTCGAGCGCGGCATCTACCGCGTCGACGAGCTGCTGCGGTTCCGCCCCGGCGACTCGCAGGTGGCGCTCGCCGTGCGCGGCGTGCTCGGCACGATCTGGTCGATGGTGGCGTACGTGCTGCGCCTCTACGCCAACCTGTTCATCGAGCCGACGGTGAACCCGATCAAGCACTTCCCGGTGGTGACGGTGGCGGCCAAGCTGATCCTGCCGTTCACGCCCCAGATGATCACGGCGATCGGCGATCCGGCGAGCAAGTTCGTCGGCCCGACGCTGGGCGCGTCGATCGGCGCGTTCACGGTGCTGGTCCTGCCCGGCCTGGCCGGCTTCCTGGCCTGGGAGCTCAACGGCAACTGGAAGCTGTACCGGCGGACCCGCGCCGACCTGCTGCGCGCGGTGTCGATCGGCAGCCATAGCGAGACCATGGTCGGCTTCATGAAGCCCGGCTTCCACTCGGGCACGATCCCGAAGCTGCACACCAAGCTGCGGCGGGCCAGCGCCAAGCGCGACGACCGCGGCGTCGCCCGCCACCGCGAGGGCCTGCACCACGTCGAGGAGGCGATCTGGAAGTTCACCGATCGCCAGCTGGTGTCGATGCTCAACGAGGCGCCGCCGTTCCGCGCCGCCGACGTCGCGGTCGAGCACGTCGACGTCGGCTCCAACCGGGTCCGGATCGATCTGGTGTGCCCGAGCGCGGGGCCCGGCCACGCGACGATCAGCTTCGAGCAGCAGTCGGGGTGGCTGATCGCCGGCATCTCGTCGCCGGGGTGGATCGGCGGCCTCGACGGCGAGCAGCGCCAGATCCTCGAGATCGCGCTGACCGGCTTCTACAAGCTGTCCGGGGTCGACCTGGTCCGCGAGCAGCTCGAGCAGGTGGTCGGCGACGGCGCCACCGTGCCGGCCTACGACGTCACCGACGAGGGCCTCGTGGTGTGGCCGGGCCCCGGCTTCGACACCGAGATCGTCTACGACCTGCGCGGGCCGACGCCGGGCGCGACGGTCCGGGGCCCGGACGTCGCCGGCGAGGTGCCGACGCTGGCCGGGCAGGCGGCGCTGTTCGGGCGCGAGCCGGTGCGCTGGACCAGCTGGGCGACGACGTGGGAGCACCTGGGGTTCGGCATGGAGCCGCGGCCGCTGCTGGTCGGGCCCAGCCTGCTGGCCGCGCCCCGCGCCGCGGTGGCCGCGGCGGCGCCGGCGGACGGCGGGGACGGCGCGCACGGCGGGGACGGCGTCGACGACGGCGACGGCCCGGACCCCGGCACGGATGACACCGACGACACCGACGACGCGCCCGGGGCCGAGCCGGTGCCGCCGGCCGCGGTCGCGGCGGCGCCCGACGACGCGTCGTCAGGGCACGGGTAGGCCGGCGGCGAGCGCGGCGTCGATCGTCGCGCCGGTGTAGGTCGTGCCCCAGACCTGGTCGACCGCCGCGGCCACCGCGTCGGCGCCGGGCGGCAGCGTGCCGGTGGTGAGGTCGAGCAGATAGACCCGCGGATCGCACAGCTCGCGCAGCCGCGGCGCCGCGAACGCGACGTCGGCGCCGCGGAGCTGGGCGTCGCGCACGGTGGTGAGGTGCGCGATCAGCGCGGTGGGCACGTACACCTCGATCAGCGGCTGGTCGGCGGCGGCGAGGCGGCGGTGCAGGTAGGTCAGGCCGTAGGTCGTCACCGACGGCAGCCCCGGCTCGTCGAGCAGCGGGCCGTGGCTGGCGTCGCCGGGCGCGGCGCCGGTGGCGCGCCGCCAGTAGACGACGTCGGCGCCGCAGGTGGCGACCAGATGCTCGGACTGCGCGATCGGCACCAGGTTGTCGGCCTCGTCGTGCAGCACCAGCGTCGCGGCGGGCAGGCCGGCGCACAGGCCCTCGGTGGTCAAGCCGGTGAAGTCGCCGGTCGGCGGCGGCCCGCCGGTGACCGCGTAGATGCGCCGGCGGTGGCCCTCGGTGGCGCCGTACGCGGGCTCGGCGCGGCCCTCGTTGAAGGTCGACCACGCCGCGAAGTCGTGCGGCGGGTACAGCGCGACGGTGACCACGGGCGCCACCCGCCGGTCGCCGTACGCCGACGCGTACAGTGACTCGAAGCCGCCCCACGAGCCGCCGTAGACGCCGACGCGGCCGTGATCGACGGCGTCGGCCGGCTGCTCGGCGAGGAACCACATGCCGGCCTTCATGTCCTCGACGTCGTCGACAACGGTGCCGCCGGCGTAGAAGCGACCGTGGACGCGGAGCACCGAGAAGTCGTCGAGCAGGTGGACGTACTCCTGATCGGCGGCGTCGGTCCACGACGTCGGGTAGTAGACGACCTGCGCGCTGCCGTCGTAGCCGGGCCCGTCGACGTCCTCGTAGGTGCCGGCCGGGTGCGCGGCCCAGCGCTCGTCGACCTCCTCGCCGGTCCAGTCGATGCCACCGTAGGGATCGGTCGACACCACCACCGCTCGCGGGCCCGGGCGGTCGCTGCGGATCCACTCGAGGTAGGTGCGCGCGCCGTCGGGGCGGGTGACCCGGACCAGCTCGACCGGGAAGCTGCGGTCGTCGCGGGTGAAGGTCTCGTGGCGGACCACCTCGGCGCGGTAGCCGGACGCGGCGTCGATCGCGGCCGCGGCGTCGGGCCCGACGTCGGCGTCCGGGCTCGACGCGGCGTCGTCGCCGCCGCAGGCCGTCGCCGTCGCGAGCGCGGCCGTGGCGATCCACGACATCAGGTGGAGGAAAGTGCGACAGCGAGGAGCCACCTCCGTGCCTCGAGCAGATCTCGTGCCGGGCGACGCGGCGGCGCGCCGCGTCACGACCTCGCCTCGGCGAGTCGCAGCAGGTCGAACGAGGTGAGGATGCCGGCGAGGCGAGGGGCGGTGCCGACCAGCACGCGATGCAGGCCGCGCTCGCGCATCAGGCGCGCGACCTCGGACGCCGGCGTCTCGGGCGTCGTCCACGTGACGTCCGGAGCCGCCACGTCCGCCGCCGTGAGGGCGCCCAGGTACCCGATGAGGTCGCCGTCGCCGGGCTCGGGGCCGTGCGGCCCGGCATCGACGTCCTGATCGCACGCCTGATCGATCGCGCGCAGCAGATCGGCGCGCGCCACGATCCCGCACACCCGGCCGTCGGCGTCCACGATCGGGACGCCATCGATCTCGGCGGCGACCATCATGTGCTGGACCACCAGCAACGGCGTGTCGCCGGGGACGGTCACCGGATCGCGCTGCATCAGGTCGCGGGCGGTCAGCGTGCGGCCGTGGGCGACGTTGGTTCGTGGGGTGTTCATGTGCGCCTCCCGTCGACAAAGAGCGCTGCACGAACGGTGCCGATGGACGGCCGGCCCATGGCACGCAGGATACGTGCTCGACATGACAGGGTGATCCGCCACAGCTCGAGCCGGGGCCGCGACGTCGATCCGCGCACAATCGGCAGCGGGGTCGCGTGGTAGCCTGATCGACGTTCATGGAGCGCGCCGAAGCTGACGGGCGGATCGGCAGCGTCGTCGACGGCCGCTACCGGATCCTCGAGCCCATGGCGTCGGGCGCGATGGGCGCGGTCTACCGGGCCGAGCGGGTCCCGGTCGGCAAGGTCGTGGCGATCAAGTTCCTGCACGCCGCGTTCGCCTCCGACCGCGAGTTCCTGGGCCGGTTCGAGCGCGAGACCCGGGTCATGAGCCGGCTCGCCCACCCGCACTGCGTCTCGGTGGTCGACTTCGGGGTCGCCGAGGGCGCGCCCTACCTGGTGATGGACTTCGTCGCCGGCGTGACCCTGCGCGAGCTCCTCGACGACGGCCCGCTCGAGGTGACGCGCGCGGTGGCGCTGACCCGGCAGGTCCTCGCCGGCCTGGCCCACGCCCACGCCCAGCACGTCGTCCATCGCGACATCAAGCCGGCGAACATCATGATCACCGAGGAGATCGGGACCGGCGAGCACGTCCGCATCCTCGACTTCGGCCTGGCGCGCCTGCGCAACGCCTCGGTCGACACCACCCAGAGCCACGTCGTGCTCGGCACCCCGAGCTACATGGCGCCGGAGCAGACCGTCGGCGCCGCGGTCGACGCCCGCGCCGATCTGTACGCGGTCGGGATCGTCCTGTTCGAGATGCTGACCGGGGTGCGGCCGTTCGTCGCCGAGGAGACCTACGTGCTGCTGGCCCAGCACCGCAGCGCCGAGGTGCCGCGGCTCGGCGAGCACGTGCCGGCCGGGACGGTGCTGCCGCCCGGGCTGCAGGACGTCGTCGATCGCGCCCTGGCCAAGGAGCCCGGGGCGCGGTACCGCGACGCCATCGAGTTCGCCGACGCGCTCGACGAGCTCGGCGGTGGCGGTGGCGGCGGCGCCGGCCTCGGCCGCGCCGAGACGATCGCGTCGCCGCCGCGATCGCGCGCGCCGGCGAGCCGCGGCCGCGCCGGCTGGCTGTTCCTGCTGTTCGCGGCGACCGCGGTCGCGATCGGCCTGTGGCTGGTGATCGACGACGCCGGGCCGCGCCAGCGCCGCGGCGGACGCTGCCGGCCGCGGGCGCGGGGCCAGGCGGGGCGCCGTCGACGCCCGCCGCCGCGCCGTCGCCGCGCCCCGTCGCCGACGACGTCGCCGGGGTGGCGGGACCGGGTGGCGTCGCAGACGTCGGCGGCGACGTCGCGACCGAGATCGAGGTCCTCGCGCCGGGCGTCGACGACGCGGCCGTCGCGGCCGACGGTGGGCCGGGCGTCGCGGCCGACGTCGCGACGACCGGGGACGCGGGCGTCGCGGCCGACGGCGCGGCGGCGGCCGACGCCGGCGCGGCCGCGGTCGTCACCGCCGACGGCGTCGAGATCGACGAGCCCGAGCCCGATCCCGAGGGCGCCGAGGATCTCGACCCCGAGGGCCCGACCGTCGCCGCCGGCGCCGAGCACGACGAGGACGAGGCGGCCGACGCCCCGGAGGTGACCCCCGCCGAGGAGCCGGCGCCGCCGCCGCAGGCCCAGCTCGCGACCTCGGTGGCCGGCGCCCAGCGCCTGATCAAGGCCGGCCAGCGCGAGCTGGCGCTGGCCAGCCTGCGCGCGCTGTGGAAGCGCAACAAGCAGAGCGCCTACATCCCGTTCCTGCTCGGCAACCTCTACTTCGACAAGCGCTGGTGGTCGGTCGCGCTCGATCACTACCGCAGCGCGATCGGCAAGAACGGCGCGTACCGCAAGAACGGCACGCTCAACCGCAACGTGATCCGCATGCTGTCGAGCCCCAAGACCAGCGGCAAGGCCAAGTGGTTCCTGCGCCACGACGTCGGCCACCCGGCGCGGGCCCACCTCAAGTGGGCCGCCAAGCACGACAAGAACGCCCGGGTCCGCAAGGCCTGCGCGATGCTGCTGCGCTACGTGAAGTAGCTTCCGGCGCGGTGCCCGGCGCCGGCCCGTTGTAGGCTCACGAGCCATGACCGAGCTCGCCCGCTACCGCCTCGAAGGGAAGACCGCCGTCGTCGAGATGGACGACGGCAAGGCCAACGCGCTGTCCGACGTGATGATCGATCAGGTCACGGCGGCGCTGAGCCGCGCCGAGGCCGAGGCCAGCGCGCTGGTCCTGACCGGCCGCCCCGAGCGGTTCTGCGCCGGCTTCGACCTGCGCGTCATGATGAGCGGCCCCGACAAGGCCAAGGCGCTCCTGCAGCGCGGCTCCGAGCTGCTGATGCGGCTGTACGGCGCGCCCATCCCGGTGGTGATCGCCTGCACCGGCCACGCCCTCGCCGGCGGCGCCCTGGTCGTGCTCACCGGCGACGTCCGCATCGCCACCGCCGGCGCCTACCGGATCGGCCTCAACGAGGTCGCGATCGGCATGCCGGTGCCGGTGCTGGCGATGGAGCTGGCGCGCGACCGGCTGCTGCCGAGCGCGCTGACCCGCGCGACGCTGCTCGCCCACGTCCACTCGCCCGACGAGGCGCTCGCCGCCGGCTACGTCGACGAGGTCGTGCCCGCCGATCAGCTGATGGCGCGCGCGCTGGCCGAGGCGACCCGGCTCGGCGCGCTGGGCCGGATGCCGTTCGCCGCGACCAAGGCGCGCCTGCGCGACCGCACGATCGCGCACATCCGCAACACCCTCGATGCCGACATGCGCGCGCTGATGTTCCCCGCGGCGACCTGAGGATCAGCGGCGGCGCGCCGGCGCCCGGGCGCGGCGCCGCGCCGGGGCCGTCGCCGCGGCCTCCACCGGGGGCGGCGCGATCACCGCGGCGATCGTGGTCAGCGCGCGGCCGACGTCGAACGCCTTGGGATCGACGACCGCCTGCATGACGCAGCCCTCGATCAGCGCGACCACCAGCCCGGCGAGATCGGCGCCGGTGACGACGCCGCCGAGGCGGCCGCCCTCCTCGGCGACGACCGCCTCGGCCAGCGGCAGGATCGCGTCGCGGTAGCGCTGCAGGGCGCGCTGGATCCGGCCGCGGATCGCGCGGTGGCCGATGCCGACCACCCAGTAGTCGAAGAACAGCTCGAGCCGGGTCCGCCGGCCCGGCAGCAGCTCGAGCTCGCGGGCCAGCAGCGCCAGCAGCCGGGCCCGGGCCGACGGCAACGCCAGGATCTCGGCCGTGGCCTCGCCGACGATGGTCTCGGCGAGCAGGCGATCGAGCAGCGCGATCAGCAGGGCGTCGCGGCTGGCGAAGTGGAACAGCACCAGGCCCGGCGACAGCCCGGCCTCGCGGGCCACCGCGCGGATGGTCAGGCCCTCGAGCCGGGTCCGGGTCGCCACCGTGAACGCCGCGGCCAGCAGCTGATCCCGGCGGAACTCCTCGGAGGCGCGACGTCCCGGCATGGCACCATCATGATCGATATTGACCGTGCGTTCAATACGGTGCTATTGAACGGACGGTCAATAACAAGGAGTCCCCCGATGGCCCCGATGGCGACGACGATCCTGTTCACCGGCTTCCCGGGCTTCCTCGGCCGCGAGCTGCTGCCCCGGGTCCTGGCCCGCGACCCCGCGACCCGCGCGGTCTGCCTGGTCCAGGCCAAGTTCGCCGACGCCGCGGCCGCCGCGGTGGCCGAGCTGGCGGTGGACCGGCCCGAGCTGGCGGCGCGCATCGCGCTGCGCGAGGGCGACATCACGGCGCCGGACCTCGGCCTCGGCGACGACGCCGCGCTGGCCGCCGACACCGTCGCGATCTACCACCTCGCCGCGATCTACGACCTCAGCGTGCCGCGCGCGGTCGCCGAGCGGGTCAACGTCGACGGCACCCAGCACGTCCTCGACTTCGCGGCGCGGTGCCCGTCGCTCGAGCGCCTGCACTACGTCTCGACCTGCTACGTCAGCGGCCGCTACACCGGGATCTTCGAGGAGGACGATCTCGACAAGGGCCAGGCGTTCAACAACTTCTACGAGGAGACCAAGTTCCTCGCCGAGGTGCTGGTCCGCGAGGCGATGGCGCGCGGCCTGCCCGCCACGGTCTACCGGCCGGCGATCGTCGTCGGCGACAGCCAGACCGGCGCGACCCAGAAGCTCGACGGCCCGTACTACATCCTGCGCTGGCTGCTGCGGCAGCCGCGCCTGGCGCTGCTGCCGGTGATCGGCGACCCCAGCCGCTTCCGCATCAACGTCGTGCCGCGCGACTACGTCGTCGACGCGATCGCGCACCTGTCGGGGCGCGCCGACACCGTGGGCCGGACCTTCGCGCTCGCCGACCCGGAGCCGCCGACCTGCGAGGAGGCGCTCGAGATCATGGCCGCCGCCGCCGGCCGCAGGGTCCTGCGGATCCGCCTGCCGGTGGGCCTGGCCAAGGCCCTGATCGACCACGTCCCCGGCGTCTACCGGCTGCTGCAGATCCCGTCGAGCCTGGTCGACTACATGGCGCACCCGACCCACTACCACAGCCGCGCTACCGCCGAGGCGCTGGCGCCGGCCGGGATCGAGGTGCCGCGGTTCGCCGGCTACGCGCCGGCGATGGCGGCGTTCGTCCGCGGCAACCTGGCGCTGACGTCGTCGGCGATGGCCTGACCCGGTGCCCGCGCGGTCGGGGCTCGGGTACTCTGGCGACGTGACGTCCCGCTGCCCGTGTCGCCGCCCCACCTCGCCGTGCCCGCCGGGCGGGGAGGGCGCGGCGTGACCCATCCTCGCGACGACGAGGCGCGCCGCATCGTCGACCTCGTCGGCGGCGACCACCGCGCCGCGTTCGGCATCGTCGAGGGACAGCTCGCGGTCCTGGTGCTGCGCACCCAGGTGCTGCTGTCCTTGTCCGGCATCGTCATCACGGTGACCGGCTTCTCGGGCCGCGCGATCGCCCAGACCGGCGACCTCGCCCGCGTGCTGATCTCGGCGGGCATCCTGATCGTCCTGGCCGCCGCGCTGACCGCGATCGGCGGCGTCCTCAAGCTGCGCTGGCTGACCCAGGACATCGCCGACGATCCGCTGACCACGGTGACGCGCGCCCTGGCCCTGCGCGACGCCAAGTCGCGCTCGCTGGGCGTCGCGATGATCCTGTTCGGGATCGGCTTTGCCTGCTACTGCGCGGCGATCGCGCAGCTGCTGATGCACCCGCGGTAGCGGCGCGGCGCCACGACCTCGGTCATCCCGAGCGCCGGGTGAGCGGCGTAGCCGCGAACCCGTAGCGGCGGCGAGCACGTCGCGCGTGCCGCGCGTGCCCCCAGCCGTCGCCGTCGTCGCGGCGGCGGTAGCCGCGGCCGTGGTCGTCGTCAGCCGTGGTAGACGCGGCTCGCGACGATCAGCCCGTCGACGACCTCGAGCACCTCGGCGACCGGCAGGTCGGGCTCGCCGGGGGCGCGCCGGCCGTACTCCATGAAGACCTGGCGGTCGTCGGCGGTCAGCGCGGTCAGCTCGTAGCCGAGCCCGGGCAGCCGCGCGAACGCGTCGGCCCACCACGCGCGCAGCGCCGGCCGCCCGCGCAGCACGCAGCCGGTCTCGGGATGGCGGGCCCGGATCTTGGGCGACGTGTGGACCGCGTCCTCGGCGTACAGCGCCAGCAGCCCGTCGAGGTCGTGGCGCGCGAAGCAGTCGAGCCAGCGGCGCGCGATCGCGCACAGGTCGTCGGAGGCAGTCGGTGGGGACATCGCCCGCAGCATACGCCGCGGCGGGCCGGCCGCGGTTGCCGCGGGATGCGACCCGACGTCCTCACCGGCGCCGTGGCACCAGCTCGTCGGGCCAGGGCCAGTCGTCGAGGCGGCCGACGAAGTCGTGGTACGGCGTCCCCTCGTAGCCGTCGTCGAAGGGCTCGATCTCGTGGGCGTGCAGCGCGACCAGCGCCTGGTGGACGCCGGCGGTGAACCGGTCGAACAGCATGCCGGCGATGACCTCGCGCTCCTCGGGCGACAGCCGGGCCAGCAGCGCGTTGATCGCGTGCTGTTCCGGCACGAACTCGGCGGTCGCCAGCGCGTTCCAGAGCCCGGCCCGCGCTCGACGCGGGCCGAGCTGCCCCTGGCCGCGCAGGGAGTCCTCGACCAGGTCATCGATCACGCGCCGGTACCGTCGCCATCGCAGCTCGTCCATGGCGACAGGATGCCTCGCCACCCGCGCGGCGTCGCGCGCGGCGTCGTGAAGGTGCCGGGACCGCTGCCGACGGTCCTGGTGCGGCCCGCCGCGCCCCGCCGCGCCGCGACGGGCGCCTCGACGAGCTCGACGATCTCGATCACGCGGACGAGGATCGCGGGATCCGGCGCTGGCGCCGGTCCGACGCTTGCGCGAGGCCGCGCCCCGGCGGTATGACGCGCCGATGCGTGCGCTGACGATGTTCCTGATGGCGCTGGGGCTGTACGCGGCCGGCTGCGGCGACGACGGCGGCCAGCCGGCGGGCGACGCCCGCGCGATCGACGCGGCGTCGACAAGCGACGGCGGCGACCCGGTCGACGCGGCGCCGGGCCCGGACGCCGCCACCGCGATCGACGCGGCGACGGCGATCGACGCCGCGGCCAGCGACCTCGGGCCGGTCGACTGCCGCACCGACGTCGACTGCCCCGGGCAGAGCAGCTGCACGATGACCGCGCCGGGCGGGGTGTGCAACGGCTGCGGCGGCGACCAGGACTGCCCGACCGGGACGTCGTGCAACACCAACTTCGGGGCCTGCGTCCGCGACTGCGGCAGCGACGCCGACTGCAGCGACGGCAAGCGGTGCATCACGCAGACCGGCGTGTGCGCGATCCGGACCTGCAGCACCGCATCGCCGTGCCCGGATCCGTACGTGTGCAGCTCGCCGTCCGGCGGCCTGTGCCAGCGCCCGGCGTGCGACGGCCAGGGCGGCTGTCCGTCGCCGATGACCTGCAGCGCCGGCGTCTGCGTCGAGCCGTAGCGCCGCGCCGCGCGCTACCGGCGCACGGTGGCGCGCGGGACCTGGCCGACCGGGCGGAACCGCCGGCGCAGCTGGCGCTCGATCGCGAGGTAGGTCGGCGCCGCGATCAGCAACGGCGCGACCAGCGCGGCCAGCGCGAGGCGGCTGCTGACGATCCCGGCACGGTCGAAGGCCGCCATGAGGCCGGCGACCGTGAGCAGCGTGGCGAACATCGTCGCCAGCACGACGCCGGTGATCAGCCAGCCGCGCCGACCGGCGCCGGCCCGCCACTCGCGGTCGCACTCGTAGCAGAAGCGCTCGGCGCCGCGCGGCCGGTGGTCCTCGCAGCCGGCGCGGTCGCAGGCCCGGCACCGGTAGCGCGTGGCCTCGTCGCAGTAGGCGCACCGCGCCGGGTCGAACGCGCGATCGACCAGCGGCGGGTCGGGTCGCGGCGGCAGGTCCAGGCCGAGCCGGAGGCGCTCGCGCCGATCGCGGCGGCCGGCCACGACGGCCAGCACGACGGCCATGCCGGCGGCCAGGAGCGTGCCGAGGATCGCGACGAGCACGGGTTCACCGTAGCAGGACGAGCGCGAGGCAGGGGCGCGAACCGCGCCGCGCACCGTCGCCGTCGATCCGCCCCGCCGGCTCGGGTACGCTGGGACGATGGCGCGTCACCTCGGCACGGTCGCGATCCTGGGCGTCGGGCTGGTCGCCGGCTGCGGCGGGCCCGGCGGCGGCGGCGGCGATGTCGATCCGCAGCCCGACGAGCTGGTCACCTACGGCGAGCCGTACACCGGCGGCGAGTTCCACCTCGGCCCGGTCGACTACGAGGAGTCGCAGTGGCACAACGCGTGCGCGCCGGCGGGCGGCTACGCGTCGTCGATCCAGGCGGTCGAGGGGCCGTACCTCGCCGGGCTGTGGAACGGCATCCCCGACGTCGCCAGCTACTGCGACGCGTGCATCTACGTCACCACGGCGATGGGCAAGTCGGCGCTGCTGCGGGTCGTGACCTACGGCGACACCACGCCCAACAGCATCGACGTCAGCCCGGCCGCCTACGCGATCCTCGACAGCGGCGAGTACCCGCGCGCGATGACCTGGCAGTTCGCCGAGTGCAACGACACCGGGCCGGTGCGCTACGAGTTCCAGACCGGCTCGAACCCGTACTGGACCAGCCTGTGGGTCCGCAACGCGCGGGTGCCGCTGGCCGGCGTGTCGGTGACCAGCGCCAACCACGCCAGCCCGGTCGAGCTCGCGCGCGCCGGCGACGGCACGCTCACCGACGCCAGCGGCTTCGGCGAGGGCGAGTTCACGATCGAGCTGCGCGGCGTCGACGGCGCCACCGTCACCGACACCTTCGCGTGGCCCGCCGACGGCATCGCCGGGCAGCTGCTGGTCGGCGATGGCAACTTCCCGTAGCGCGGCGGGCGCGCGCGTGCGTCGCCGCCGCCGCGTCGATCCGTGGGACACTCCTCTGCGATGCGTGCGCTGGCGATGGTCGCGTCGGTCGTGTTCCTCACCGCGGGCTGCGAGCGGCGCTCGACCGCTCCCGCCGCGTCGCCGGGGGATGGCCACCCGGCCGCGGTCACGACGGCGATCGACGCCGGCGGCGCGGCGTCGGACGCCGCGCCGGTGGACCTCGCGCTCGGGCGCTGGGAGCTCGGCTACCACCGGTTCTGCGTCGAGGTCTTCGCCGACCACACGATCGAGGTCGCGGTCCAGGGCGAGCGCGATCGCGAGCCGGTCCGCATCGGCGGGCGCTACCTCGCGGTGCCCACCGGGGCCGACGCCTACCGGGTCACGATCGCCAGCCCCGAGCTGCGCCAGAAGCAGCTGACCCGGTGCCGCAAGAGCTGGGCGGACATGCCGGTCCCCGAGCGCGAGCTGCTCGGCGTCGTCGCGCGGCGCGGCGAGCCGCTGACCCTGACCCTGCGACCGTTCGACGACGGCGACCACCTCGAGGTCTGCGGCGCGCCCGGGCAGTGCGTCGTCCTCGATCGCAAGGAGCCGTCCGGCCGCGACACCGCGCTCGACGAGCGGTGACCGTCGAGGCCGAGGTCGACGTCGATCGCCACCTGACGGTGAAGGCGCGCACCGAGCTGGGGCGCGCGGCGTACGCACCGGCGGCGACGGGCCTCGAGCGGCCGGCGTGGGCCAGCGAGAGCCTCGTGCTGCTCGCGGTCCACGCCGGCGAGCGATGACGGTGCGCCGCGGTGACGTCGCCGTTTCGATGATTGTTTCATCTATCGAGGCGTAAGCTGGACGACTTATCGGTCCACGGGGAAATGGACCGCCTGGATCCCAACACCTGGAGGAGGCTCGGATGATTCGATCGATGCGGAAGGTGGCCCTGGTGGCCGCGATGGCGACCGCGGCGGCGGCGCAGGCCGCGTGCGGTGGCGGCGGCGGCGTGTCCAGCGACGTCGACGACTACATCACGGCGCTGGCGTCGTACGCCGACACGCTGTGCGGGTGCTTCGCCGAGTTCGGCTACAACACCAAGGACGAGTGCCTCGCCGACGCGTTCCAGGCCCCGACCGCGGCCGAGCGCGACTGCATCGTCGCCGCGTACGAGAGCGACAGCACCGCCGCCGACAACCTGTCGTGCCTGCTGTCGGTGCAGGCGACCTACAACTCGTGCGTGGCGTCGTCGCTGGTGTGCACCGACGACACCTCGCTCGACGACTGCGACACCCAGGCCAGCGCCGCCGCCGAGAACTGCCCGGCGCTGCCCGCGGCGGTCGACACCGCGGTGCAGGACTGCTTCCAGTAGGCGCCCCGGGCCGGCCTCGGCCGCGTATGCTGGTCGCGAGCGTGATGCGACCGAGGCCCCGGCGATGACGACCCCGCGCGCGCGGCCCCGGCCGCGACGCCACCGCGGCGGCCGCGGCGCGACGATCGCGCTCGGCGCCGTCGTCGCGCTGGTCGCGGTCGCGTCGGCGCCGCGGCCGGCCGCGGCGGTCCAGATCGAGTCGCCGGCGACCGCGCCGTGCCACGAGGAGCTGACTGTCGCGGCCGTGGTCGCGGCCGGCTTCCCCGATCGCGACGTCGCGCCCGCGCCGACCGAGGATCAGGCGCGCGCGATGGACGATCTGACGTTCCGGCTGCCGCGCCGCGACGTCTGGACCCTGGCGCTGCTGATCGGCGTGCGCTCCAACGACCTCCGCGGGTTCTCGCCGATCGACGTCTCGGCGCTGGTGTCGGTCCACGACGACCCCGACGACCAGCAGGCGCACTGCCTGCGCGGCCCCGACGACGACGAGCCGGGCGGCGACCTCGGCGCGCTGGCCGCGTGCCGCGCGTTCATCCTCGACGAGCTCGCCGCCGGCGGCCTGCTCGACGACGACCTCGACCTCGCCGCCACCGAGGCGGTCGAGGTGTTCCTGGCGTTCCGCGGCCGGATCGCGCTCGACCTGCCGCGCTTCGCCTACCGGCTGGGCCGCGCGCTGCACGCGGTCGAGGACGGCTACTCGCACACGTTCCGCGATCCCGGCGGCGGCGAGGTCACCCACGTCCTCAACTGGATCGACCACGCCGACGGCCACGGCGACGCCGGGCGCGACGGCTACCACCACGTCGGCGCCCTCGACGACTGCCGCCGCGACGACGGCCGCACGCGCCGGCGCGTCCAGCGGGCGACCGACGCCGCGGCCGCGCTGGTCGCCGCGATCGGCGATCCGGCGCCGGGGCGGCGCGCGCGGGTCGAGGCCGCGGTCGACGCCGCGCTGGCGGCGCGCGCCGGATGCGACGCCGGCAACCGCTACTGCGACGCCGAGGAGCTCGACGAGGAGGCCACGTACGGCTGCGCGATCGCCGGCGGCTCGAGCGCGTTCATGATCGTCGCGGTCGGCCTGTTCGTGGTGCGCCGCCGCCGCCGCGGCCTCACCGCGCGGACCGGGGCGGCGGCGGCGGCCGCGCTGCTCGCGCTCGGCCTGGCGGCGGCGCCGTCGCCCGCGGCCGCCGACGATCACGGGCACCTCGACGCCCGCCTGGCGGCGTCCAACGACGAGCCGTCGGTCGCGATGGTCACCGCGGCGGGCGTCGACCGCGGCCGCTACACCGTCGGCCTGGCCATCGAGTGGAACCCGTGGTTCTCGATCAGCGCCCGCCGCGCCGTCGCCGGCACGTTCGACGCCTACGTCACGGTGAGCCGGCGCTGGTACGTGCGGCCCGAGCTGTCGCTGTACAGCCGGGTCGAGCTCGGCACCAGCACGATCCTGTTCCCCACCGTCGGCGTCGATCGCTACAGCACCGGGATCTACGCCGGCGCCGTCTTCCTCGGGGTCCGGATCCCGCTGCGGCCCGGGCTCGACCTGACGCTGGACCCGTCGCACCTGGCGATGCCGATCCCGGCGCTGACCGGCATCCCGTACTACTACGGGCAGTGGCGCTTCGACGTCGGCGTCGAGGCGCGGCTGTAGCAGGTCGTCGCCGATCTCCAGGTCCGGCGGGCCCGGCGGCGCCCGGTTCGGGGTCTACTGCCCAGATGGGCAAGATCGACGACATGCGACGGCAGCGCGAGGCGCGGCTCGGCGGCGCCACCGACGACGGCGGCGCCGAGGCGGGCGACGGCGCCGACGCCACGACCGGGCGCTGCGTCGGGTGCGGCAAGGTCAAGGCGGTGCAGCAGGGGCTGGTGGTCGGCCACCAGAAGGGCCTGGGCAGCATGTGCCCGGGCTCGCGCAGGCCGCCGGCGTGAGGCGTTGTTAGGGCCCGTCACGCCGGCGTGATGATCGGCGCGCGATCCTCCGGGCGCCGCGCCATGGGCCCCGCCTCCCTCCCCCAGCCGATCTCGACGTTCGTCGGGCGCGCCGACGCGCGCGCGCGCCTCGGCGCGCTGCTCGCCGACCAGGTCGTCGTGCTGGTTTACGGCGTGGCCGGCATCGGCAAGACCGAGCTGTGCTACCGGGTCGCCGCCGACCTGCGCGCCGCCGGGCCACTCGCAGGCGTGCCGACCCGGCTGTGGCGCGCCACCGCCGGGGCCACGCTCGACGACGCGGTCGCCGGCCTGCGCGCGCTCGACCGGCGCGATCACGCGGTCGGTGACGATCACGCGCTCGACCTGCTGGTCGCCGAGCTCGAGGCCCGACCCACGCTGGTGCTGATCGACGACGCCCACGTCGCCGCGCCCGCGGCGATCGGGAGGCTGCTCGCGGTGCTGGCGCGGCACGTCACCCGCAGCCGCGTCCTGGTCACCTCGCGGGTCGACCTGGCGCTGCCCGGCGACGCGCCGCCGCCGGCGATCCTCCGGGTCGAGCCGCTGGCCGCCGGCGAGATCGCCGAGCTCGGGGCCCGGGTCGGCGCGCTGCGCGGCGGCGCCGCGCCCGACGCCGCCGCGCTGTTCCGGCGCAGCGCCGGCTCGCCGTTCCGCGCGCTGCGCGCGATCGCGGCGCCGCTGGGCGAGGGTGGCGACGACGCCGGCGACCCCGACGACGCGCTGACCGCGGAGCTCGCGGCGCTGTCGACGGCGGCGCGCCACGCCCTGCTGGTCGCCGCGCTGGGCGCCGGGCGCTTGCACCCCGACGAGCTCGGCCTCGACCGCGCGGCGACGATCGAGCTGACCCGGCACTTCCTCCTCGACGTCGAGCGCGGCACCGCGATCGTCCACGATCTGATCCGCGACGCGCTGCTCGCTTCCACGCCGGCCGCGGCGCAGCGCCGCGCCCACCACGACGTCGCCACCGCGCTGCTGGCCCGCGACGACGCCCATCGCACGCCCCTCGACGGGGTCGCCGCGATCCACGCGCTGCTCGCCGCCGCCGCGCCCGCCGCGGCGTGGGACGCCTACCGGCGCCACGTCGAGGTCCTCGTCGCCGCCGGCGTCGCCCACCTGCTGCTCGACGCGCTGCGCGCGCTGCGCACCGCGCTGCCGGCGGCGCGCCTCGAGATCGACCTCGCGCGGGCCCAGACGCTGCTGGCCCGCGCGCGCGTCGCCGAGGCCCGCGCGCTGCTGGTGCGCGCGGCGCGGGTGCCCCGGGCCGGACCTCGGCGCGCTGCCTGCGCCTGCTCGGCACCGCGCAGGTGCGCGCGGGCCGCCTCGACCGCGCCGAGGACGCGTTCCGCGACGCCCTGGCCCGGGCCACGATGCCGCCGGCGCGCTTCCAGATCCTGGTCGAGATCGCCAACGTCCGCTCGCTGCGCGGCGACGGCGACGCCGCTCGCGACGTGCTCGCCGAGGCGCGCCGCGCCCACCCGTCGCCGACGCCGCGCGAGCGGCGGCTGGCCCGCCACGCTCGCACCCTCAGCTGGGCCTACCAGCAGCGCTTCGCCGAGGCCGCCGCCACCGCCGCGCGCGGCCGCCCCGGCGGCGGCAACGGCGCGTTCGCGCTGCGTCTGCTCGAGCTCAACGCGCGCGCCGAGAGCGGCGACATCGCCGGGGCCCGTCGGGTCGCCGCCGCGCTGCGACCGCCGGCCGGCGAGGATCCGCGGCTGATCGCCCACGACGGCGCGCTGCGGGTGCTGGCCGGCGATCTGCGCGGTGGCCTGGCGCTGCTCGAGCGCCACCGCCGCGATCTCGAGGCCGGCGCCGAGCACACGTTCGCGCTGATGGCCGGCTTCTACCTCGGCGTCGCGTGCCTCGGCCTCGGCGATCACGATCGCGCCGCCCGCACCTTCGAGCGCACCGGCGCGCGCGCCCGCCAGACCGGCATGACCACGACCGCGGCGCAGAACCAGGCGCTGGCCGCGGTGGTCGCGCTCGACAGCGGCCGGCTCGACGCCGCGCGCGCCGAGGCCACCGCGCTGCGCGCCGCGCCGCGCACGCCGGTCTACGCGCGGTTCTGGGCCGCGGCGGTGCTGGCGCGGATCGCCGTGCTCGGCGGCGACCTGGCGGCGGCGCGCCAGCTCCTCGACGACGCGGTCGACGAGGCGCCGGGCGCGACCGCGACCCGATCTCGGCGTTCGGCGAGCTCGAGAGCGCGCCGAGGTCGAGCTGCTCGGCGGCGATCCCGGGCGCGCGCTCGGCCACGCCTCGGCGGCGGCGCACCGGTTCGGCAGCCTCGAGCGCCACCTGCTCGAGGCCCGCGCCCACGTCGCGATCGCGCTGGCGCTGGCGTCGACCGGCCAGGACGTCGATCGCGTGCTCGCCGGCCGCGCGCTGGCGGCGGCGCGCGCGCTCGCCGAGCCGGCCGGCTACGGCGGCGTGCAGGCGCGGATCGCGCTGGTCGACGCCGCCCTGCGTCGCGCCGGCGACGACGACGCCGGCGCGATCGCCACCCTCGACGCCGCGCTCGCGGTGGCGCCGACGCCGATGACGTCGCTCGACACCCAGCTCCTGCGGGCGGCGCGCGCCGGCCACGCCCCGGCCGGCCTGCCCGACGGCCTCGAACGCCTGGTCGCCGCGCTCGGCTTCCGCGGCGCGCCGCGCTACCAGGTCCGCGGCCGCGACGGCCACGTCGCGGCCGCCAGCGTCGCGCGGGTGCCGGTCGGCGAGCACGACCTGGTCGTCGACCTGCCGCGCCACGCGATCGAGGCGCCGCTGCTGGGTCGCGGCGTCCGCGGCCACCCGGTGGGCTGCGCGCTGCTGGCCCAGCTGGTCGAGCACGATCCGGTCGGCGTCGGCGCCGAGCCGCTGTACCTCGGGGTCTGGCGCGGCCGCGAGTACCACCCGCTGCGCCACCGCAACACCGTCTACGTCGGCATCAGCCGGCTGCGCCGCGCCCTCGCCGAGGTCCTGCCGGGCCGCACCGTGATCGAGACGACCCCGACCGGCTGGCGCCTGGCCCGGGGCGTGCGCGCCGTCGTCATCGACGTCGCGCCCTGACCCCGCGGCGCGCTACGGCGTGCAGTCGCGGTACAGCCGATCCGCGCCACCCTCCATCACCGCGGCGAGCTGCGCGTTGCCGTCGGCGTTGGCGTGGATGGTGTCCTGCATGAACGGCGTCGCCCCGGCCTGGTAGTGCGGGCAGGTGTCGACGTCGTAGTGGTGGCCGTGGCCGAGGAACGGCTCGAACTGGTGGACCAGGATCGCCCGGTCGCCGGCGCCGCTGGCGATCGAGCCCAGCGTGTCGTTGAACATGTGGAGGATCTCGATCTTGGCGGCGCTGAGGTTGTACGGCGGCGCGGTGCAGTCGTCGAACGGGTTGTACTGGGTGTTCATCAGCACGGTGACGCCGTCGGCGAAGCGATCGTCGCTGCCGAGCGTCGCGAACACGCCGTCCCAGGTGTCGCGCATCTCCCCCGACAGGTCGTCCCAGGCCGCCATCGCGGCGGCGTCGGACTGGAAGATGTACGGCGCCAGATCGTTGCCGCCCATGTACGCCACCAGCAGCATCGGGCCGTCGCCGGCCGGGATGCTGGCGATCTGGCCGGGCAGGTCGGCGAGCTGGGCGCCGCCGACGGCGTAGTTCTCGTAGCTGGCGCCGGGCGCGTAGTGCGCGATGACGTAGTCGGCGAGCTGCTTGGACACGCAGTTGGCGCCCTGCGGGCCGCCGATCACCGAGCACGCGGTGATGCTGTCGCCGACCACGACGACCCGCTTGGGCGCGGTCGCGCAGGCGCGCGCCGGCGCGGCGTCGGGCGCGGACGGGTCGGCGTCGGGGCCGCCGAGGTGGGCGTCGGCGGCGGCGGGGCTGTCGTCGCCGGCCGCGAACGGGTCGTCGCCGCCGCCGCACGCGGCGGCGGTGAGCGCGCCCAGGATGCACGTCGAAAGGAGTGTCGGTCGCATCTCACTGCCTCCAGGCCACGGCGAGGGTGATGACGTCGAAGCCGGCCCGGGTCACGCCGTGGAAGAAGCTCGGGGCCGGCTTGTCGAGGATGGTCCCGGCCGAGCCGGGGCTGCCGTCGGCGGCGGGGGCGACGTCGCGCTCGGCGACGAACAGGTGCAGCGCGGCGAGGTCGACGTCGAGGCGGCCGCCGCGCGTCGGCCGCGACCACCGCGCGCCGGCCGCGACGCCGAGCTTGTCGGAGTCGGGGGTCAGCAGGCTGAAGTGGCGGTCGTCGATCGGGCTCTGGTCCCAGAGGACGCCGGCGTGCAGCGCCACCGGCGCCGCCGGCAGCGTGGTCTCGACCCCGAGCCGCGCGCTCCAGGTGTCGCGCCACGCGTTCTCGACGGTGACGTCGTAGAGATAGGCGCCCGGCGTCGGCAGGAGCTCGGGCTCGTCGACGAAGTCGACGACGAGGCGCTCGAAGGTCGACCACCGCTGCCAGTTGACGTCGGCCTCGACCCGCCACCGCGGCGCGACCTCGGCGGCGATCCCGAGCCGCGCCACCAGCGGCAGCGGCAGCGCGATCCGCACGGCGTCCTCGCGGACCCCGGCGGGCTGCTGCTCGACGCCGTCGCCGTCGACCAGCGGCGCGATCGACTCGTTCTCGACCCGGGCGTCGCCCTCGAGGTGCAGCGTCACCGGCGACATGACGCTGGCGCCGACCCGCAGCCGCCCGCCCGGCGCGCGCCAGCCGACGCCGACGGTGGCGCCGACGCTGAACGGATCCCGGCCGCCGATGCGGGTCATGCCCTCGAGACCGGCGCCGGGGTCCGGGTACTGCTCGGGATCGCCGGTGACGTAGGGCAGGGCGTTGCGCTGCTCGAGCGCGAGGTCGCCCCAGATCAGGTTGGCCGCGACGCCGACGGTCAGCCCGTGCGGCAGCTCGGCCGCGACCGCCGGGCTGACGAAGATCGTCCGCAGCGCGATCTGGGTGACGACCTGGCGCTGGGCGCCGTCGAGCGGGAAGTCCAGGGTCGCGCCGAACGGCGCGTAGACCGCGACGCCGGCGGTGGCGTGGCGCCCGAGCGCGGCGCTGACCCCCAGGTACGGCGCCGCGATCACGCGGTTGGTGTTGCGGACGCCGTCGAAGTGGAGGTCGGCGCCGGTGTTGGGATCGGTGAGCGGGCGCCGGTAGAACGTCACCCGGGGCAGGAACATGCCGGCGCTGAGCTCGACCTGGACGCCGTCGGCGCCGGCCAGCCCGGCCGGGTTGTGGAAGATCGCCGACGGATCGTCGCCGTCGGCGACCACCGCCGAGCCCAGCCCGGCGGCGCGCGCGCCGATCTCGGGCACGTAGAAGCCGCCGGCGACGGCGCGGCCGGCGCCCGCCAGCGTCACCGCCAGGGTCGACGCCACGGCGAACGCCCGCGCAGCCGCGGCGCGCGGCGATGACCGGGGAGGCCTCATCGCGGGCACCGTACGAGCCGCGATCCGGCGAGTAAAGCCCGGTGATCGCGCGGGCTCCGACCCCTCGGTCGCGACCGCGCCCGGTCAAGCCCAGCGCTGGCAGCGGCTTGGCGGCGCCGGCGGCCGCGAGCGCGGTCGCGATGTACAGACGATGTAAGCCCGACGTCAGCCACCGCGCCACCCGGGCCGCGCCCGTGCTACGGAGGGCTCGAGGCCCGCCCGCGTGCTGATCGCCCTCAACAAGCCGTACCTGGTGCACTGCAAGTTCACCGACGACCAGGAGCCGCCGCGCCCGACGCTGGCGGGCCTGGGCCTGCCGCCGCGGGTCTACGTCGCCGGGCGGCTCGACCACGACAGCGAGGGCCTGCTGCTGCTCACCGACGACGGCAAGCTCAACCAGCGCCTGACCGATCCGCGGTGGAAGGCGCCCAAGACCTACTGCGTCCAGGTCGAGGGCACGGTCACCGAGGCGGCGCTCGCCCGGCTGGCCGCCGGGGTCACGCTCAAGGACGGCCCGACCCGCCCGGCCGAGGCGCGGCCGATCGATCCGCCGGCGTGGCTGTGGCCACGGACCCCGCCGGTGCGGTTCCGCAAGACCGTCCCCGACGCCTGGATCGAGCTGACGATCCGCGAGGGCCGCAACCGCCAGGTCCGCCGCATGACCGCCGCGGTCGGGCTGCCGACGCTGCGGCTGGTCCGGGCCGCGATCGGGCCCTACGCCCTCGACGGCCTGGCCCCCGGGGCATGGCGCCAGATCGACGTGCGCGGCTAGATTCCGGCCCCGCTTGGCTGTAGGTTCCGACCGTGGGCCGCGCCTTCGAGAAACGCAAGAGCACCATCTTCGCGCGCATGGATCGCGTGGGGAAGCAGTTCACCAAGATCGGCAAGGACATCGCGATCGCGGTCAAGGCCGGCGGTCCGAACCCCGAGGGCAACCCGGCGCTGCGCCGCGCGCTGCAGAACGCGCGCGCCGTCAACATGCCCAAGGAGCGGGTCGAGAACGCGATCAAGAAGGCCAGCGGCCAGGGCGCCGCCAGCTACGACATCGTGGTCTACGAGGGCTACGCCCCCCACGGCATCGCGCTGCTGGTCGAGGCCGCCACCGACAACGTGACCCGCACGGTCGCCAACGTCCGCCACCACTTCAAGCAGCACGACGGCAACATGGGCACGTCGGGCAGCGTCGCGTTCATGTTCCAGCGCCAGGGCGTGTTCCGCCTCGACCCCGCCGGCATCGACCGCGACGAGCTCGAGCTCGACCTGATCGACCACGGCCTGGTCGCGCTCGAGGACGGCGAGACCGACAAGGGCGACAAGGTCCTGGTCGTGCGCTGCGGCTTCACCGATTTCGGCGCCATGCAGACCGCGCTCGAGGCCCGCAAGCTGGCGGTGATCTCGACCGAGTCCGAGTACGTCGCCCAGACCCTGACCGAGCTGCCCGACGACCAGGCCGACGAGGTCATGGAGCTGATCGCGGCGCTCGAGGGCGACGACGACGTCCAGAACGTCTACAGCAACCTCGCCTGACGGCGGGGCAGGGAGTCGCAGATGACCGCGAAGGGCACGCTGGGGATCCTGGTCGGCGGTGGGCCGGCGCCGGGCATCAACTCCGTCATCTCGGCGGCGGCGATCGAGGCCCGCAACCGGGGCCTGCGGGTGCTCGGCATCCAGGAGGGCTTCCGCTGGCTGATGAAGGGCGACGTCGACCACGTCCGCGAGCTGACGATCGACGACGTCTCGCGCATCCACCTCACCGGCGGCTCGGTGCTGGGCACCGCGCGCGACAACCCGACCAAGGACGAGGCCAAGCTGGCCACCGTGGTCGACACCCTGACCCGGCTCGGCGTCGATCACCTGATCACGATCGGCGGCGACGACACCGCGCTGTCGTCGAGCCACGTCGACCGCCGCACCGGCCAGGGCATCCGCTGCGCCCACGTGCCCAAGACGATCGACAACGACCTGCCGTTGCCCGACCACGTCCCGACCTTCGGCTTCCAGACCGCGCGCCACGTCGGCGCCGAGGTCGTGCGCAGCCTGGCCGACGACGCCCGCTCGACCCGCCGCTGGTACGTCGTCGTCGCGATGGGCCGCCACGCCGGCCACCTGGCGCTGGGCATCGGCAAGGCCGCCGGCGCGACGCTGACGCTGATCGCCGAGGAGTTCCCGCAGCCGGTCGTGCCGTTCGGCACGATCTGCGACATCGTCGAGGGCGCGATCATCAAGCGCCGCGCCGCCGGGCACCACCACGGGGTCGCGGTCCTCGCCGAGGGGCTGATCGGCAAGCTCGATCCGGCCGAGCTCGCCGACCTGCAGGACGTCGAGCGCGACGACCACGGCCACATCCGCATGGCCGAGGTCGACCTCGCCCGCAAGGTCAAGGTCGAGCTGCAGGGCCGCCTGCTCCGGCGCGGCATCAAGGTGACGATCACCCACAAGAACCTCGGCTACGAGCTGCGCTGCGCCGACCCGATCGCGTTCGACGCCGCGTACTGCCGCGACCTCGGCTACCACGCGGTGCGGTTCCTGGTCGGCGGCGGCTCGGGCGCGATGGTCACGGTGCAGGACGGCCACCTGGTGCCGATCCCGTTCGCCCAGATGCGCACCGCCGAGGGCCGGACCCGGGTCCGCCTCGTCGATCCCGCGTCGGAGAGCTACCAGGTCGCCCGCGAGTACATGCTGCGCCTCGAGCCCGACGACTTCCGCGATCCGGCGTGGGTCGAGCAGCTGGCCGAGGCCGGCGGCACCACCGCCGACGAGCTGCGCGCCCGGTTCGCGCCGCCCACCACCCCCACCTGAGGAGACCGAGCGTGGCCATCCATCGCATCGGCGTCGTGGTCGGCGGCGGCCCCGCGCCCGGCACCAACGCCGTGATCGCGGCCGCCGCCATCGAGGCGATCAAGCTCGGCTGCGTGCCGATCGGCTTCCACGACGGGCTGCACTGGCTGGCCCAGCGCTACACCGACGAGCAGCACGAGCTGACGATCGAGGAGGTGTCGCGAGCCCACCTGACCGGCGGCGTCATGCTCGGCACCTCGCGCACCGACGTCGCGGCCGACCCGGTGCTGCTGCGCAACACCGTCGACGCCCTGCGCAAGCTCGCGATCGACGCCGTCGTCGCGATCGGCGGCGACGATCTGGTGCGCAGCGCGCTCGCGATCGAGCGCGAGTCGGGCGGCCGCATCAAGGTGGTGCTGGTGCCCAAGAGCATCGACAACGACCTGGCGGTGCCGGCCCAGGTCGTCAGCCTCGGCCACGAGACCGCGCGCCACGTCGGCGTCGAGCTGGTCAAGAACCTCATGGAGGACGCCCGCACCACCGGGCGCTGGTACCTCGGCGTCACGATGGGCCGGCCGACCGGCCACCTGACGCTCGGCATCGGCAAGGCGGTCAGCGCGACCTGCACGGTCATCCCCGAGGAGTTCGGCCCCGGCCCGGTCCGCCTGGCCGACATCGTCGACATCGTCGAGGGTGCGATCATCAAGCGCCGCGCGCTGGGCAAGCCGCACGGCGTCGCGCTGCTGAGCGAGGCCCTGGTCGAGCGCTTCGATCCCGCCGAGGTCGAGGAGCTGCAGGACGTCGACCGCGACGCCCAGGGCAACATCCGGGTCACCGAGATCGATCTCGGTCGCAAGGTCCTCAACGAGGTCACGCTGCGGTTCGAGAAGCGCGGCATCAAGGTCTCGGTGGTCGACAAGACCATCGGCTACGAGCTGCGGTGCGCGGCGCCGCTGCCGATGGAGGCCGAGTACGCCCGCGATCTCGGCTTCGCGGCGGTGCGCCACCTGGTCGGCGGCGGCGGCGGCGCGGTGGTGACGCTGCAGACCGGCGCGCTGCGGCCGGTGCCGCTGGCCGAGTGCGTCGACGCCGCGACCGGCCGGGGCCGGCAGCGCGCGGTCGACGTCACCAGCGAGAACTACCAGGTCGCGCGCGCGTACATGGTGCGGCTCGAGCCCGCCGACCTCGCCGACGACGCCCAGGTCGCGCGCCTCGCCGCGGCCGGTGGCTTCGAGCCCGACGCGTTCCGGCGCCACTTCGCGCGCCTCGCCGGCTGACCGGCCGGTCGGCGCGGCTCGCGGCGCGTCGGCCGCGCCCGCGGCGCGGCGCGGCGAAAACCTTGCGCGCGCCGGCGCCGGCGGCGCGGCGGTGTAGGCCGCGACCTACGCTGTCGGGGACCGTCCCCACCACCGCTGTGGGCACGAAAATCCCCAAGATCTCGGGAACTCCACGGGACGGCGGCGGTACGTCGGTTGCACTGCCCCGGCCGTGATGTACCCCCGCCGCCTCGGCCGCCGTGCCCTCCTCGCGTCCGCCCTCCTGCTGCTCCCCGCCTGCGTCGTCGACATGATCGAGACCGTCGACGGCGCGGCGCTGGCCCGGGTCGGCGCGTACCACGACATGGACGAGCTCAGCCGCGAGCCCTACGCCTCCGAGCTCGCGCCCGCCCGGATCACGGTCTGGTTCGACGGCGAGTCCGAGGACGAGTACCTCCGCATCCACCCCGACGTCGACGGCTCGGGCGCGCACGTGGCGCCGGGCTCGATGATCGTCCGCGAGGTGCGCGACGCCGCCGGCACGATCACCAAGCTGACCGTGATGTGCAAGGGGCCGCCCGGCTACAACGCGGACCTCGGCGACTGGTGGTTCGCCGTCACCGATCCCGACGGCCTGCCGCTGCCCGACGCCGCCGGCACGCCGATCGTCGGCAAGGTCGGCGACTGCTACAGCTGCCACGCCGAGCGCGCCGCCGACGACTTCCTGTTCGGCATGCCGGCGGCCGAGACCCGCTGACGTGGCCGCGCGGCGGCGCGCGGCCGGGTCAGGGCGCGGCCGCGAGCGCCGCGATCGCGTCGTCGAGGGCGCCGCGGGCGCCGTCGAGGTCGGCGCGCCAGCGCGCAGCCAGCTCGTCGATCAGCGCCGGCGCGGTGGCGGCGGCGTGCACGAACAGGTCCTGCTCCTCGGCGAGGTGGTGGTGCTCGGCGAGGTGCAGCACCGGCGCCGCGGCGTCGAGCGCGACCAGCGCGGCGCGGCGCCAGCCCGGCGTCGCGCGGTCGACCGCCGCCACCGGCGCGCGCAGCCGGCCGATCGCGGCCAGCAGCTTGACGTGCTGGCCGAAGTACAGCTCGGCCGGCCACCCGCGCGGTGGCGTCGAGCCGCGGCACCAGCCGGGCCTCCTCGTCGGCGGCGTGGCGCGCGGTCAGGCCGTGGAAGACGTCGAGCAGCGCCGCGGCGCGGCGGCCGTCGCCGACCAGCACCAGCTCGCGGACGTGGGCGAAGACGTCGTCGAGGCGGTGGTGGATCTCGACCAGGGGCGCGAGCGCGCGGGTCACCGGATCGGGCTCGCGGTCACGGCAGGATGCCGAGCTGGAACAGGACCCACAGCGTCGCCGCCACGGTGCCGTCGCAGTCGAACTGCTTCTGGGCGTCGGCCACCGTGCCCCACGTCGAGCCGCTCTTGTAGATCTTGCCGTTCTCGATGGTCGCCTTGGTGCTGCCCGAGACCTCGACCGCCATCTTGCTGCCGCGCTGCACCGCCTTGCCCTGGGTGCTGCCCGACTTCTCGATCGTGAGGTCGGTGCCCGAGCGGCGCACCGTGAACTTGGTGCTGCCGCTCTTCTCGACCCGGTTGTCCTTGCACTTGTACTCGGGGCTGGCGACCGCCGGCCCGGCGATCATCGTGGCCAGGGCCAGGGCGACGGCGAGGACACCGGCGCGGCGGCGAGGGGAGGCGTGGTCGTGGGTCATGCGGGCTCCTGCCGGGACGGCCCGGTCAGGATAGCGCGGCGGCGCCTCCGCCGCCGCCGGGAGCGACGCCGGTGCGCCCGGCCAGGCGATTTCGTGGGAACGTGGTGCCACGACCGCTGTCGGAGGATCGGGGGATCCATGCACAGAAGGCTCGCTGCGATCGCTGCGTTCATCGTCCTCGGCTGCCAGAGCGGCATCCCGGACCCGTCCACGGAGCCGACCACGGGCGCGACCGCCGCGTCCCCGCCCGTCGCCGCGCGCGGCCCGGCGCGGGTCGCGGCCCGCCGCGCCGCGCCGCGCGCGGCCTGGTGACCGCGATGACCCGGGTCGCGATCGACCGCCCGGCGCCGCGCGCCGCCGCGGCGCCGTGGACGCTGACCGCGTCCGACGGCAGCGGCCTGCAGCTGACCCGGGTCGACGCCCACGCCGTCGTCGAGGGGCCGCTGGCGTTCACCGAGCTGCACCTGTACTTCCACAACCCGGAGGACCGGGTCCGCGAGGGCACGTTCGCGATCACGCTGCCGCCGCGCGCCGCGGTGTCGCGGTTCGCGATGGAGCGCGACGACGGCTGGCAGGAGGCCGAGGTGGTCGAGAAGGCCCTGGCCCGCCGTGCCTACGACGACTTCCTGCACCGCCGCCAGGATCCCGCGCTGCTCGAGAAGGCCGCCGGCAACCAGTTCACCGCCCGCGTCTTCCCGATCCCGGCCGGCGGCGACAAGCACCTGGTGCTGTCGTTCTCGCAGGAGCTGGCCGGGCGCGCCTACGTGCTGCCGCTGCTCGGCCTGCCGACGGTGGGGCGGATCGACGTCCAGCTCGACGCCATCCAGCTCGACGGCTCGCACGGGCCGCAGACCCTCAGCGAGCACGACTGGCAGCCCGACCACGACTTCGTCGCCACCGCCGCGCCGGCGGCGGCGGCGGTCACCGCCGGTGACCTGGTCGTCGCGGTCGTGCCGTTCGACGGCGCCGGCGCCACCGCGGCCGCGGAGGCGCCGCGTCAGCTGACGGTGCTGGTCGACACCAGCGCGTCGCGCGCGCTCGGCTTCGCCGGCTACGTGGCGTCGATCCGCGCCCTGATCGGCGAGCTCCACGCCCGCTACGGCGACCCCCTCGACCTCGAGGTCGTCGCGTTCGATCAGGACACCCAGCCGATCTACCGCGGCGACGCCGCCGGCTACGGCGACGCCGCGGACCGCGCGCTGGTGGCGCGCGGCGCCGCCGGCGCCTCGGACCTGGGCCAGGCGCTCGCCGCGCTGACCGCCGACGGCGCGGCGCCGCACCGGCGCGTCGTCGTCGTCAGCGACGGCGTCGTCACCGCCGGCGCCGACACCGCGGCGCTGGTCACCGCGGCCGCCGCGCTGCCGGTCGACCGCGTCGACGTGGTCCTGGTCGGCGGCCTGCGCGACGAGCGCCTGGGCGCGGCGCTGGTCCGCGCGCGGTCGCGCGCCGGCGACGTCCTCGACCTCGACGACGGCGTCGCCGCGGTCGCGGCCGCGCTCGGCGAGCCCGTGATCGTCGACGCCCCGGTCGAGGTCGCGGGCGCGAGCTGGGTGTACCCGCGCCGGATCCCGGCGGTCCGCCCCGGCACGCCGGTGGTGGTCTACGCGCGCGTGCCGGGCGCGCCCCAGACCCTCGACGTCACGATCGGCGGCGCGCGCCAGCGGCTGGGCCTGGGCGAGGCGACCCCGGCGCTGATCGAGCGCGCGGTCGCGGGCGCCGAGCTCGAGGAGCTGGAGGCCCGGCTCGACGCCGCCGCGTCCGGCGACGACGTCGCCGCGCTGCGCGCCGAGATCGCGCGCCGCTCGACCGCGGCGCGCGTGCTGTCGAGCCAGACCTCGATGCTGGTGCTCGAGAGCGAGGCCGACTACGACCGCTACCACATCGCGCGCACCGCGCTCGCCGACATCCTGGTGATCGGCACCGACGGCGTCGAGGTGACCCGGCGCGCCGCGCTGCAGATCGCGGCGGCGGGGCCCGGCGACGAGCCGCCGCCGCCGCCCGACGACGACGCCGCCGACCGCGAGGTCGGCTCGGCGACCGACGTCGCGTCGCAGTTCGACTCCGCGTCCACCACCGGCGGCGCCGGCGACGGCGCCGGTGATGGCGACGACGGCATCGCCGGCGGCCTGCTGGGCGACGCGCCCGCGGACGCGGCGGACGGCTTCGGCTTCGGCCGCTCCGGCTTCGGGCCGGGCGGCGGCGGCTCCGGCTGGGGGACGATCGGCACCGGTCGCTATGGCACGATCGGCCACGGCTCCGGGACCGGCAGCGGCTACGGCGTCGGCGGCGGTCGCGGCGGCATGCGCGGTCGCACCGCCAGCGTGCCGTCGGTGCGGATCGGCGCCGCCACCGTCGAGGGTGGCCTCGATCGCGCCATCATCCGCCGCTACGTCCGGCGCAACCTGCCGAAGATCACCTACTGCTACGAGAAGCAGCTGCTCAGCGATCCGGGGCTCGCCGGCCAGGTCGCGACGACGTTCACGATCACGCCCGACGGCACGGTCACCGGCGCCACCGCGACCGGCGTCCACGCCGAGGTCGCGCGCTGCATCGCGGCCGTGCTGGCCACGGTCCAGTACCCGCGCCCCACCGGCGGCGCGGTGCGCGTGGCCTACCCGTTCGTGTTCAGCCCCACCGGCGGCAGCGACGGCGGCGACGGCGGCAGCGTCGCCACCGGCGCCGCCGCCGACGACGAGGACGCCAAGGGCGAGCCGCCGCTGACCGGCAAGCTCGCCGACATCATGGACGCGCTGCGCCGCCGCAAGCTCGACGTCGCGCTGACCCGGGCGCGCGCGTGGCACGCCGAGGCCCCGGGCGACGTCCTGGCGCTGATCGGCCTGGGCGAGGCGCTCGAGGCCCGCAAGGACGTCGCCGCCGCGGCCCGCGTCTACGGCTCGATCATCGATCTGTTCCCCGGGCGCGCCGACCTGCGCCGCTTCGCCGGCGAGCGCCTCGAGCGCCTCGGCGACGCCGCCCGCGCCCTGGCCATCGACACCTACCGGCGCGCGGTCGCCGACCGCCCCGACCACGTCACCGGCCACCGCCTGCTCGCCTACGCGCTCGAGCGCGCCGGCGATCACGCCGGCGCGTTCGCCGCCATCCTCGCCGGCATCGACCAGCCGTACCCGGAGGACCGCTTCCCCGGCGCCGACCGCGTCCTCGCCGAGGACGCCGGCATGCTGGCCGCGGTCTACCTGGCGGCCGACGGGCCGCGCGCCGACGTCGAGCGCGAGCTGACGGCGCGCCACCTCGAGGTCGCCGATCAGCCGTCGACGCGGTTCATCATGTACTGGGAGACCGACGCCAACGACGTCGACTTCCACATCCGCGACGCCCGCGGCGGCCACGCCTGGTACTCGAGCATGGAGCTGCCGTCCGGCGGCGAGCTGTACGCCGACAACACCACCGGCTACGGCCCGGAGTGCTTCGCGATCCCCGGCACCCCCAAGGCGGGCCCGTACCGGCTGTCGATCAACTACTACTCGCAGGGGCCGATGGGCTACGGCATGGGCCTGCTGCAGATCCAGCGCTTCGACGGCAAGCACCTGCGCTTCGAGGACCGCCCGTACGTGATCATGGTGGACCACGCCTTCGTCGATCTCGGCACGTACCGCTGATCGCCGCGTCGGCCTACCGACCCCGGGCGCCGGGAGGTAGACCGCAACATGACGAAGTCCAAAGCGCCCGCCAAGTCGTACGAGGAGATCACCCGCCAGGAGATCCCGTCGTTCGAGTTCTTCGAGCAAGGGCCCGCGCCCGCGAAGGTGTCGGACCTGGACCTGATCCGCGCCGTGCGCGCCGCGCTGGCCGCGGATCCGCGCCTCGCCGGGCTCTCGATCGGGGTCGCGGTCGACCGCGCGAGGGTGACCCTCACCGGGGCCGCGATCGGTCCGGGCACCGCCGCCTACGCCGGCGACGTCGCCCGCGCGGTCGCCGGCGTCGCCGCGGTGGACAACCAGATCGCGATCACGCCCGGCGCCTGAGCGGGGCTCGCGGCGCGATCGCGCCGACCGCGACCCGCGGCGCGACCCGCGGCGGGTTGTCGCGATCGGGATCGCGTGGCACACCGATCCCGATGGGGCGTGCGGGATCCAAGCTCGGGCTCGGTGCGACGTGGGCGATGGCGGTCGGCGGCATGGTCGGCGGCGGCATCTTCTCGACGCTCGGCGTCGTCATCGCGATCGCCGGGCCGTGGTCGTGGCTGAGCTTCGTCGCCGCCGGCGCGATCGCGCTCGCCGCCGGCCACGCCTACGTCAGCCTGGCCGCGCACTACCGCAAGGGCGGCGGCGCGTTCACGTTCCTGCGCGAGATCGACGCCACCCAGGTGGCGGGCAGCCTGTCGTGGGTGCTGATCGTCGGCTACGTCCTGACCAACGCGGTCTACGCGTACACCTTCGGTGAGTACCTCGGGCACGTCGTCGGCCTCGGCCCGTGGTTCGCGCGCGTCGCCGCGGTCGCGATCCTGGCGGTGTTCATCGGCCTCAACCTGCGCAGCGTCGGCGACGCCGGCGGGGTCGAGCTCGTGCTGGTGTGGTTCAAGCTCGCCGCCCTGGTCGCGCTGGCCGGCTGGGGCCTGGCGCGCTGGGATCCGCCGGCGCTGGGCCGCGGCGTCGCCGACGCCGGCGTCGTCTCGGCGCTGTTCGGCGCCGCGTCGGTGTTCATGGCCTACGAGGGCTTCCAGCTGCTGGCCTACGACTACGACGACATCGAGGCGCCGCGGCGCACCCTGCCGCGCGCGGTCATGAGCGCGATCGTCGTGGTGATCGGCGTCTACGTCGTGGTCGCGCTCGGCACCGCGATGCTGATCGGCGCCGATCAGGTCGTCGCCCACGCCGAGGTCGCGCTGGCGATCGCGGGCGAGCGCGCGGCGGGCACCGCCGGCCTGGTGATCGTCACCATCGCGGCCGCGTTCTCGACCGGCTCGGCGATCAACTCGACGCTGTTCGCCACCGCGCGGCTCGCCCACGAGGTCGCGGCGGGCAGCCAGCTGCCCGCCGCGCTCGACCACGAGAACGCCGCCGGCATCCCGGATCGCGCGGTGGTCGCGCTCGGCGTCCTGGCCGCCATCCTGGCCGCGGTCGGGACCCTCACCTCGCTGGTCGAGGCGGCCAGCCTGGCGTTCCTGACCACGTTCGCGATCGTGTGCGGCCTGGCGTTCCGCGAGCGCAGCGGCGCGCGCGTCGTGACCGGCCTGGGCGCCGTCGCGGCCACCGCGGCGGCGATCGCGCTGGTCGATCGCCTGGTCCGGACCGATCCGCTGGCCCTGGCGTTCCTCGGCGGCCTCGTCGTGGTCGCGGTGCTCGGGCGCCCGATCCTGCTCCGCCACGTCCGCACCGAGCAGGCCCGCTGAGCCGGCGGCGCGGAGCGGATCGCGCCGCGCGCCGGCGGATCAGGGCGTCGGCTCGAGCCGGTCCCAGCGGACGTCGGCGCCGTCGGTGGTGCCGATCAGCGCGGTGGCGCACCGGGCGCCGTCGATGCGGGTGGCGGTGCCGTCGTCGCCGCTGAGGACGAGGGCGCCGTCGTCGACCGACCAGGTGCCGCCGAGGAACGGGCGATCGTGGAGGTGGCTGAGGAACGTGCCGTCGGACTCGAGCGTGATCTCCTCGAAGTCGGAGCCGGCCTCGACGCGCCAGCTGCCGGCGACGGTCTCGGCGGTGCACGGCAGCGCGGCGACCCGGCCGCCGGGGCCGTCGGCGCCGGGACGATCGCCGGCGGTGTTGCTGGGCGCCGGCGCCGTCGCCTGGCTGCCGCCGCAGGCGGCGAGCAGCGAGGTGACGACGGCGACGGTGAGGGAGGAGCGTGGGCGGGACGCGAACATCTCGCCGAGTGTCGACGGCGGGCCCGCGGCCGTCAACGCGCGGTGCCCTGTCGCGGCCGGCGCCGGTCCCGGGCGGCCGCCGTTTGGCCCGGTCGGCACGCACCGTCGCCCGGCGTCGCTGATACGCTCGCGCCGTTCACGACAAACACATCCTGCGGAGGGGTCCGACGCGGAGCTGGTGCCTGGTGATCGTCGCGGTGTTGATCGGTGGATGCGGCAAGAAGGACGACGGTGGCGCGGCCAAGGGCTCGGCCGCGGCGCCGGCCCCGGCCGCAGGGGCGCCCGCGGCGGGCTCGACCGCCGGGACCGCGGCGCCCACCGCCGCCGCGGCGGCGCCGGCGCCGGCGCCGGCGACTGGCGCGACGCCGTCGGCGCTGACCGGGCTCGGCAGCACCGCGGTCGGCGCGGCCGCGGCGCCACCGCCCGCCGGCTCGTCGGCGGCGACGACGTCGTGCCAGGCCGCCTGCGAGCACCGGGCGTCGTGCGGCCTCGGCGACGCCGCCGGCTGTACGCCCGAGTGCGCCGCGCTCTTCGATCTCGGCGCGCTCGACGCCGCCACCCTCGACGGCTACGCCGCGGCGCCGTGCGACCAGGTCAAGCAGGCCGAGCCGCAGTTCAAGCTGGGCGCGGCGTGCCGGCGGGCGTGCGCGCACCGCGCCGAGTGCGTCACCGGCGTCGACCTCAAGGCGTGTCTGCCCGACTGCGCCGCGCTGGTCGTCGCCAGCGGCCAGGAGCCCGACGCCGCGCTGGCCGCGTACGTCGCCGAGGACTGCGCCGCGGTGACCAACGACGAGCCTATCCTCACCTGTCTGCACGCCTGCACCCACGTCCTGGGGTGCGGCGTCGCCGGCGATCTGCCCGGCTGCCTGAGCTACTGCACCGACCAGCTCGAGCAGGGCACCACCGTCGACCAGGTCGCCGAGATCGGCAAGGCCGACTGCGCCGCGGTCAAGCAGACCGTGACCCTGCCGGGCAAGGCCGGCGCCGCCGGCCAGCACGGGTGCGACGCCGAGGGCGTCTACGAGGTGTGCGACGGCTCGTACTGCCGCGACCGGGTCGCCGCTTCGGACGGCGTCGGCGCCACCGAGGACGCGGCCCGCCAGGACGCGCTCGCCGCGTGCGGTCATCACCTGACCAAGATGGTGCTGGTGTCGCAGGCCGCGTACCGCGCCTCGGTCAAGCAGACCTGCCGGGTCACCCGCTGCCGGTGACGGCGCGGCGCGCGGCGGCGACGATCGCGCTGGCCGCCGGCCGTGGCGCGATCTAGAACTGCGGCCATGCTGCGTCGCCTGATCCCGCTCGCCTGCGTCGCGGCCGCATGCGGCCAGCCGCGCAGCTACGACGACGCCCGGCCCGGCGCCGACGCGGCGATCCCGGGAGATGGCGCCGCCGGTGGCGACGCGGACCTCGACGCGACGACGGCGGCCCCGGACGGTGCGACGTCGACGCCGGATGGCGCGCCCGGCGCGCCCGACGCGATGGCCGGGTCGCCGGACGCCGCGGTGCCCGACGCGGCGGCGGTGGACGCGGCGGCGGTGGACGCGGCGGTGCCGGACGCGACGGCGCCCGACGCGACGGCGCCCGACGCGGCGCCGCCCGACGCCGCGCTGGTGCCGGACGCCGCGGCCGGCGTGATCACCGGTGGCCCGTGCCTGTCGGGCGCGGCCGGCGCCACCGCGTACCGCGTCCGCTGGGCCGGCTCCGGCGGCACCGCGTACGTGGTCTACGAGGTCGACGGCCTGCCCGATCACTCGCGGGACCACGCCGCCGCCTACGGCTACCAGCCCGGCTTCACGGCGTCCTTCGTCGACACCGCGCTCGCCCAGGGTGGGCTGCTGCTCGACGGCAGCGACTTCGTCGATCTCGAGCTGACCACCGTCGGCATCTCGTCGATCACGACCGCGACCCTGGCGGTCTACGGCCGCAGCTACAACACGACCGCCAGCGGCAGCTTCACCTGGCAGACCTTCGACGGCCTGGGCGCCGCGCCGACCAACCTGGTCAGCAACGTCGCGCCGTACGCGTGGTACGCGGCGGACATGACCACCGAGATCTCGCCTGGCGACGGCAACGTGCTGATCCGGATCAAGGCCGGCCCGTCCTCGGGCACGCTGGCGGTCAACCGGATCGAGCTCTGCATGCAGGCGGACTGACCCGCTCGCGCGGTCGCGCCGAAGGCCAGCGTGCCCGGTGGAGCGCCAGGCGCGATCGCGATACACGAGCATCATGCGGACCGCGCTGCTAGCAGCGATCATGAGCGTAAGTTGCGGGCACGCTCCGGGCCACGGCTCGCACGATGACGATCCCGCCCGGGTCGACGCCGTCGCCGACGCCTACGTTCGCGCGACGATCGAGCACTCTCCCCTGACCATCGAGCTCCTCGGCTGGCCCGAGGCGACCTACGATCGCTTCCCCGATCACTCCGCGGCGGCGACCGCGGCCTGGAACCGCACCGTCGACGAGCTGCTGGCGCGTCTCGACACGCTCGGCGCTCAGCCGCCGCCGGGTTCGCCTGCCTGGATCACGCTGGGCTTCCTGCGTGAGGCGCTCGAACGCGATCGCAGCACCCGGATCTGTCGATCCGAGCTGTGGGCCGTGGACTCGATGGGCTGGCAGACGTGGATCGGTGACGTCGCCGCGCTACAGCCCGTGGCCTCGGCGACGCAGCGTCGGGTCGCGCTCGCGCGCTGGGCCCGGTTCGCCGGGTTCGTCGACACCGAGATCGCCAACCTCCGCGAGGGGCTGCGGCTCGGGTACTCCGCGCCGCGCTCGGTGGTCGAGCGCGTGATCGAACAGCTCGACGCGATGCTGGCGCTGACCGTGGAGGAGTCGCCGTTCTACGAGCCGGCACGGCGGGCTCCAGAGCTGGCTGCGCCGTTCACGGAGCTGATCGTCACGCAGGTGAGGCCCGCGTTGCGACGCTATCGCGACTTCCTCGCCGACACCTATCGCCACGCGGCGCGCGAGGAGCTCGGCGTCTCGGCGAACCCGGACGGGGTCGCGTGCTGGCGCGCGTCGTTCCGTGCGGAGACCTCGCTCGAACGCGACCCGGCCGAGACGGTGCGGCTCGGTGAGGCGCGGGTCGCCGCCCTGGCTCGCGAGGCGGCGAAGATCGCCGAGGAAGCCTACGGGATCTCCGACCTCGAGACGCTCCAGACCCACATCACCGCCGACCCGGAGGCAGGCTTCGCGGACGGCGCCGCCCAGTTGGCGTTTGCGCGCGACACGCTCGCGCGTGCGCACGCCGCGATGGATCGCGTCGTGGCAGTGGTTCCGACCGCGCGGGTCGTCGTCGATCCGTACCCGGAGTTCGTGGGAGCCGGTCCGTCGGCTCGGTACTACGAGGCGGACGCGAGCGACGGCGGTCCCGCTACGTACAAGGTGAATCTCCTGCAGCACCCGACGCGTGGCGAGGCCGAGGTGGTGGCGTTCCACGAGGCCTGGCCCGGACATCACCTCCAGATCTCGATCGCCCGGGCGTTGCCACATGGTCACCGGATCCGCGAGCTCGTCGGCGTGGGATCGTACGTCGAGGGTTGGGCACGCTACGCCGAGCAGGTCGCCGAGGAACTCGGGCTCTACCGGACGCCGTATGGCCGCATCCGTCGGCGGCTCTGGCCGGGTCGCGGCATGGTCGTCGACCCGGGGATCCACCTGTACGGGTGGACGCGGTCGCGCGCGGTCGCGTACATCACGGCCGGTGGCTTCTCCGCCGAGTTCGCCGAGGGGCTCGTCGATCGCATCGCGGTATGGCCCGCGCAGCTGACCTCGTACGACACCGGCGCGCTGGAGATCCTGAGCTTGCGCACCGAGGCCGAGCAGCGGCTCGGTGATCGCTTCGATCTGCGCGCGTTCAACGCCTGTGTCCTTTCGGAGGGCGCCGTGACGCTCCCGATGTTGAGGCAGATCGTCGAAGCCTGCCTGCCCTAGACGGCGGCGTCGTCGACGTTCACGGCGGTGGATCGTCGACGACGGCGACCGGCGCGGCCGGGCCGAGGGCCGCGAGCGGCGACGGGTGCGCGCGGAGCGCGAGGGTGGCGTAGGCGGCGCTGATCGCCGGCATCTGGAAGGTGACGTCGACGACCGCGTGCGTGTCGGGCTCGATCGTCAGGGCGCTCGCGCTCAGGGCGGTGGGCTCGAAGGGCAGCGCGGCGCCGCTGGCGCTGGTCGGCACGAAGAAGGCCCGCAGGTCTGGCACGTCGAGGCGGGCGTCGCCGACGTCGTCGACGTCGAGCGTGACCGCGAGGGCGTAGCGGGTCGTGGTGCCGTCGAGCTGGCGGTGCAGGGTCGCCGCGGTCAGCGCCAGCGCCGAGGCTGGCAGCCACCCGGCGGTGGCGTCGCAGATCCGCGAGGCGCGGCCGGCGCAGGGGACGACGGCGTCGACCCCGGCGGGGTCACAGACCTGCCACGCCGCGCCCAGGCAGAACCGCGCGGCGCCGTCGGCGTCGCCGTAGCACGCGTCGCTCGCCAGCTCGACCGGGCACGCGTCGCAGCGGCCCGCGGCGGCCGCGGTCGCGATCCGGTCGTCGAGCGTCGTGATCAGCTCGACGATCGCGGGGACGACGGCGTCGCCGCCGTCGCAGTCGTCGTACCGGAAGCGGTTGCGCCGGCCGGCGGCGGCGCCGGCGGTGGCCTCGATGTCGATCAGCCAGGTGGTCTGGTCGGCGCATCCGTTGGGCGGCGAGTCGCCGCGGTCGAGGACGTCGGCGGCGTCGAGCAGCGACGTCAGGCGCGCCGCCTCGTCGGTGGTCAGCGCGTCGTCGCAGGCGTACGGCTCGCGCCAGCCGTGGCCGGTCAGGGCCCCGCCGGGCGCGACGTCGTACCAGGCGTCGAAGCCGACCCAGAACGAGTCGCCGATGACCCGCAGGTGGTAGTCGCCGGGCGTCAGGGGCGGCGCGCCGTCACAGCCGGTGCCCGCGATCCCGATCGCGAGCACCGCCGTGCACCTCGCCAGTCGCCGACGCATCGCCCGAGCCTACCGCGACGACGTCGCCGGTCGGCCGACGATCGTGTCGAGCGCGGTCACCCCTCCGGGGGCAACCAGGCCAGCCGCAGCGCGCCGTCGTCGGCGTCGAGGACCACGAGCAGGGTCGTGAAGCCCAGCGACAGGCTCACCACCCAGCACGGGGCCGCGCCCACGGCGGCGACGTCGGCGACGTCGCCCGCGACGATCGGGGCGCGGTCGGCGCCGAGGGTGTCGGTCACCCGGGCCGCGACCTCGGCGCAGGCCTGGGGCGCCGCGCTCGGGCCCGGGCTCTGGCCGGCGCGGCGCGCGGCGTCGAGGTCGGCGAGGGTCGCGCGGTGCCCGTGGGTGGCGCCCGCGACCAGCGCCGGGAACAGCTCGTCGAAGCGCGCCACCGCGTCGGCGGCGCCGGTGATCGGCGCGCCGCGGTCGCCGCCGGCGGGTCGGTCCGGTTGCCGACCGGCGGCGGGCCGCCGCCGCTGCCGGCGCCCGCGCCGCCGCCGCCGCCGCCGCACGCGCCGCCGACGAGGACCAGGGACACCAGCGCGCCAGGTGATCGCATCGCGGTGACGGTAGCACCGGGCGCGCGCCGGCGCCGATCCCGTATGCTGTGGCCGCCATGGCGATCCGGATCGTGAAGCTCGGCAGCCCGCGCCACCCCGACGAGGGCCTGCGCCTCGGCACGGTGCGGCGGCCGCCTCGCGGCGTGCCCAAGGGGGAGCTGGCGCGGCGCGACTACTACGACGCGTGGCTGCCCGAGCTGGCGCCGTCGGCGCCGCTGGTCAAGGAGGCGCTGGCCGCGACGACGCCGCAGGCGTGGGCCGGGTTCGTGCGGCGCTACCGCGCCGAGATGGCGACCCCGGCGGCGTCGCACCTGCTCGACCTGCTGGTGGCGCTGTCGCGCACGACCGCGCTGTCGGTCGGCTGCTACTGCGACGACGAGGCCCGCTGCCACCGATCGATCCTGCGCGAGCTGCTGGCGGCGCGCGGCGCCGTGCTGTGCGGGTGACCGTCGTCGAGCTGCCGGCGCGGTGGGGCGACCCGGCGGCGGCGCTCGCCGAGGTCGACGCGATCCTCGCGCGCGGCCCGGCCACCGACCTCGTGCTCCTGCCCGAGGCCGCGCTCACCGGCTACGTGTCGCCGGCCGGCGACTACGATCTGACCGCCGCCGCCGAGCCGCTCGACGGCCCGACCGCGCGCGGCCTGGCGGCGCTGGCGGCGCGCCACCAGGTCCACCTCGTCGGCCCGCTGATCGAGGCCGACGGCGACGTCCGCCACAACGCCGCCGTCGGGTTCGGGCCCGACGGTGCGCGGGTGCTGCACTACCGCAAGCGCCACCCGTGGTTCCCCGAGCGCTGGGCCACGCCGGGCGATCGTCCCCACCCGCGGGTCCGCCTCGGCGACCTCGAGGTCACGATCGCGATCTGCTTCGACCTCCACCGCCTCGCGGTCGAGGCCGACGCCACCCTCGCCGAGGTCGACCTGCTGCTGTTCCCGACCGCGTGGGTCGACCGGCTCGACACCCGGCCGACCCGGCTGAGCTTCCTGGCTCGGCACTACGGGGTCGCGGTCGCCAACGCCAACTGGGGCCCGGGCGTGGTCGAGATCCCCGGCCAGGGCGGCTCGATGATCGTCGCCGCCGACGGCGCGCTGCTCGCGGTCGCGGCGCCGGGCGCCGGCCGCGCCGACGCGGTGATCCCGTCGCGTGCGCCTCCGGCGCAGCGCGCGTGAGGATCGCACCCTCACGCGCCCGGTCGATCAGCCCAGGTAGCGGCGCTCGAGGTGGCGCACGAACACCGCGGGATCGAGCGCGCGCCCGGTGGCGTGCTCGAGCAGGCCGCGCGCCGACAGCTTCGAGCCATGGCCGTGGACGTTGGCGCGCAGCCACCCGAGCAGCGGCCCGAAGTCGCCGCCGCGGATCGCGTCGTCGAGGCCGGGCAGGGCGCGGCCGGCGGCGTCGTAGAGCTGTGCCGCGGTCATCGCGCCCAGCGTGTAGGTCGGGAAGTAGCCCCACGCGCCGTCGTACCAGTGGATGTCCTGCAGGCAGCCCTCGCGATCCGACGGCGGCGTGATGCCGAGCAGCTCCTGCATGCCGGCGTTCCACGCCGCCGGCAGGTCGGCGAGCGCCAGGTCGCCGCCGATCAGCGCGCGCTCGAGGCGGAACCGCAGGATGACGTGGGACGGGTAGGTGACCTCGTCGGCGTCGACGCGGATGAAGCCCGGGTGCACCGCGGTGTAGAGGCGGTGCAGGTTGTCGGGCGCCCACGCCGGGCCGTCGCCGCCCAGGTGCTCGCGCGCCAGCGGCGCCAGGTAGTCGAGGAACGCCCGCGACCGCCCGGCCTGCATCTCCATCAGCAGCGACTGGCCCTCGTGGGTGCTCATGCCGCGCGACTGGCCGACCGGCTGGTAGCGCCACGCCGGCGGCAGGCCGCGCTCGTACTGGGCGTGGCCGGTCTCGTGGATCACGCCCATCAGGGCCTGGACCCAGTCGGCCTCGTCGTAGCGGGTCGTGATGCGGACGTCGTCGGGGACGCCGCCGCTGAACGGGTGGAGGCTGGTGTCGAGGCGGCCGTGGTCGAAGTCGAAGCCCAGCGTCTTCATGACCGCCAGGCCCAGCGCCCGCTGGCGCTCGACCGGGAACGGCCCCGCGGGGCGCAGCACCGGGCCGGCCGCGGCCTGGCGCTCGACCACCTTCGCGCGCAGCGGCGGCAGGACCTCGGCGAGGTGCGCGAACACCGGCTCGATCTCGGCGGCGCGGCCACCGGGCTCGAACTCGTCGAGCAGCGCGTCGTAGGTCGAGCAGCCCAGGCGCGCCGCCTTGGCCGCGCCGGCCTCGCGGACCAGCGCCAGCACCTCGGCCAGCTGCGGCTGCACCATCGCGAAGTCGGCGGCGGGGCGGGCCCGCCGCCACTGCTGCTCGCACGCCGAGCACGCCCGCGACATCGCCTCGACCAGCCGGGCGTCGAGCGCGGTCTCGTGGATCCACTGCCGCCGCATCTCGGCCAGGTTGGCCGCCTGCCAGGCGTCGAGCCCGGCGCGCTCCTCCTCGGCGCGGTCGAGCAGGTCGCCGACCGCGGGGTCGCTGATCTGCTCGTGGCACACCACCTTGATCGCCGCGACCTGCTCGGCGCGGGCCTCGGCGCCGCCGGTCGGCATCATCGCCGCCCAGTCCCACTGCAACACGTTGTTGGCGTTGCGCAGGGCGTAGAGGCGGTGGAAGCGACGCTCGAGCTCGGTGTAGGCGGACATCGACGACGACCCTAACAAGGATCTCCGGCGCGCGGCGACCGGCCTCGCCGCCGGCGCCCGGGCGTCACGACGATGCCGCGTCGTGCCATCGCCGGGGTTGCCCGACGACGGCCCGACGACGTGCCGACCCACCGACGGCTCGCCAACGGCCGTTCACGGTCGGGCCGCCAAGCCCCTGAAAGCAGGGGGCCAGCGGCCGTGGCACGTGCCGTGAAATCTGCCGGGCGCATGAACCGACTCGCCCCGCTTGCTCGCCTCCTCGCCCCCACCGTCGCCGCCGCCGCCACCCTCGCCACCCTCGCCGCCGCGCCGGCGTCGGCCGCGCCCGCCGAGCGCGATCACCGCGCCGCCGACGCCCCGGTCGAGCGCGATCACCGCAGCGGGGACGCCCAGCCCGAGACCACGGTGTCGGCGCAGCCGCGCCGCTACCGTCGCCGCCCCGGGCCCAAGCTCATGGCGCCGCTGCGCATCGACATCGGCGCTCAGGGCGCGAACACGACGCACGGCTACCTGCCCGGCGTCGAGCTCAAGCTCGGCATCCACTGGGCGTCGCTGAGCCCGACGCCGACCGACTTCGACGTCGGCGTCGGCGTGTTCGGCGCGGTGCTCGCCGGCCCCAAGGACGACGCCATGCCCGACGCCGACAACGACGTCCTGTACGGCGGCGCCTACCTCGAGGTCGGCCAGACCCTGTCGCACGGCAGCTTCTGGCGCACGTGGGCGTCGGGCCGCGGCGAGTACCTCGGCAGCAGCGCGTTCGGCGTCGAGCAGTCGGGCTTCGGCGTCGCCGGCCGGCTCAGCGCCGAGCTCTACGCCAGCGGCGTTGGCATCGAGCCGCGCGGCGTCTTCCTCGGCACCTACGCGATCGGCGTCTACGCCGAGGTCGCGGGCCGTGGCCTCGGCGACGACGTCAGCGCGCTGCAGGTCAGCGGCGGCCTGACCTTCCGCACCCCGCTGGTGTTCGGCCGCTGAGCGGCGCGCCGATCGGCGGCGGGCGCCGCGACGCCGCTGCCGCCGCCGCGATCGCGTGTAGACTGTCCAGGCCGCCGGGTCTGGAGATCGTCATGAAGAGCATCGAGCGGGTCCGGATCCTGGGGCGCCTGCTGGCCCCGACGTCGCTCGCCGTCGCGTTGATCGCGTGCGGCGGCGGGGCGAGCGGCGGCGACGACGACGGCGCCGTGGCCGACGCCGCCGGCGGCGGCGACGCCACCGGCCCGGCGACGCGGCCGCCGGAGAACACCGGCCACGGCTTCTTCGTCGCCGACGGCAAGCTGTACGACCCCGCCGGCGTCGAGTTCCGGCCGCGCGGCGTCAACAAGCTGCACTGGGACGCCAGCTCGCCGGGCATCCCGCGGACCCACGCCAACACCGTGCGCTGGGTGATCGACTTCGCGCAGCCCACCGCGACCAACCTGGCGCTGGTGCGGCAGTCGCTCGACGACGGCATCGTGCCGATGCCGGGCAGCTGGGCCGGCACCTGCGACGAGAGCGCCGCGACGCTGTCGAGCATCGTCGACACCTGGGTCGCGCAGGCGGCGGCGTGGCAGACCGTCGACGACCAGATGATCCTCAACATCGCCAACGAGTGGGGGCCGTCGGGGCCGGCGTGGCGCGACGCCTACGTCGACGCGATCGCGCGGCTCCGCGCCGCCGGCTACCGCTGCACGATCTCGATCACCTCCGGCGGCTGCGGCCAGGACAACGACGACCTCGCGACCTACGCCGCCGAGGTCTTCGCCAGCGACCCGCAGCACAACGTCATCTTCGACCAGCACATCTACGGCCTGTGGGCGAGCGGCGGCGGCGAGAGCTGGCAGACCGATCTGACCGCCGGGCTCGACGCCCTGGCCGCGACCGGGCAGGTGGTGATCCTCGGCGAGTTCGGCCCCGGGCGCGGCATCGGGCCGTCGCCCACCGACCTCACGCCCGCCGAGATCATCGAGGCCGCCGAGGCCCACGGCTTCGGCTGGCTGGCGTGGGCGTGGGACGATCCGGCGTCGGGCGCCGACGACAGCTGGTTCGCCCTGTCGCGCGACGGCGCCTACGACTCCAGCGCCGACCTGACCCAGTTCGGCCGGGAGGTCGTCGAGGATCCGGATCACGGCCTGCTGGCGCTGGCGCGGCCGGCCACCGGCCTGTAGCGGTCCGACCTGATCGGGATCAACTCCGGCGCCGCCGATCCGGTGGCCGCCGACGGAACCGGCCTCACCTCGGTGGAGCGCGCCGCCCCCGGCACGTTCCCGAGGAGAAGCCGCCGAGATCACCGCCGATGTGCACCCGCGTCACGGCGCGAAAGCCCCCGGCGACTTGTCGCCGGTCAAGTCGGCCGCGGCCTCGGGGGGTAGCGTGCGACCTGACCGGACTCGCAGGTCCACTCTCATCACCCGGGAATGAAGTCATGCCCGAAGGTTCCAGGTTCGAGATCGTCAGTCGCGAGGACTTCTCCGACGCCACCTTCCTGCTCGAGATCCGGCACCCGATGATGGCGCGCGCGGCGCGACCCGGGCAGTTCGTGATCGTCATGTCGCACGAGCACGGCGAGCGCATCCCGCTCACCCTCGCCGACTTCGATCGCGCCCGGGGCACCATCACGCTGGTCATCCAGGCGGTGGGCAAGACCACCCGCGAGATGCAGCAGGGGTGCCGGGTCGGCGACTACCTGTATGGGGTGGTCGGCCCGATGGGCGTGCCCAGCCACGTCGCCGGGGTCCGCAAGGCTGCGGTGGTCGGTGGCGGCCTCGGCGTCGCGCCCATCTACCCGCAGGCCCGTGGCCTCAAGGAGCAGGGCGCCTACGTCGTCGGCATCCTCGGCTTCCGCAACCGCGACCTGATCTTCTGGGAGGACAAGTTCCGCGCCTGCTGCGACGAGCTGATCATCTGCACCGACGACGGCTCGGCCGGCATCAAGGGCCTGGTCACCGAGGGCATCCGCCGGACCATGGAGGTCCACCCCGACCTCGACCAGGTCGTCGCGATCGGCCCGCCGGTGATGATGAAGGCGTGCGCCGAGGCGACGCGGCCCGCCAAGATCAAGACCATCGTCAGCCTCAACCCGGTGATGGTCGACGGCACCGGCATGTGCGGCGGCTGCCGGGTGACGATCGGCCAGAAGGTCAAGTTCGCCTGCGTCGACGGCCCGGACTTCGACGGTCACGAGGTCGACTTCGAGGACCTGCAGGTGCGGCTGCGCCGCTACGTCGAGGACGAGAAGGCGGCGCTCGAGCGGTGGCAGGGCCAGTGCCGCATGGACCACCACCCCAACTGAGAGGACGCCGATGGCCAAGAAGCGCACCATCCGCTCGATCCCGCAGCAGCGGACGCCGGTCGGCGAGCAGGATCCCCACGAGCGCGCCCGCAACTTCGCCGAGGTCAACCACGGCTACCACCGCGACGACGCCGTCCGCGAGTCGGAGCGGTGCCTGTTCTGCGAGGACCCGGCGTGCGTCGCCGGCTGCCCGGTCGGCATCGACATCCCCGGCTTCATCCGCAAGATCGGGGAGGGCGACTTCCGCGGCGCCTACCAGGTCATCACCGACACCAACCTGCTGCCGGCGATCTGCGGGCGGGTGTGCCCGCAGGAGAACCAGTGCGAGGGCCCGTGCGCGGTCGGGGCGGCGCTCGAGCCGGTCGCGATCGGCCGCCTCGAGCGCTGGGTCGGCGATCAGGCGATCGCCGAGAAGTGGTTCAAGGTGCCGCCGATCGAGCGCAACGCGTTCCGGATCGGCATCGTCGGCTCGGGCCCGGCGGGCATGGCGTGCGCCGCCGACATGGCCAAGGCCGGCTGCGACGTCACCGTCTACGAGGCCTTCCACCAGGCCGGCGGCGTCCTCAAGTACGGCATCCCCGACTTCCGGCTGCCCAACGAGGTCGTCGACGCCGAGATCGCCAACCTGACCGCGCTCGGCGTCAAGTTCGAGTGCAACACGCTGGTCGGCCGGCTGTTCACGATCGAGCAGATGGTCACCGAGCTCGGCTTCGACGCCGTCTTCATCGGCACCGGCGCCGGCTACCCCCGCCTGCTCAACATCCCCGGCGACGCCCTCAACGGCGTGCTGTCGGCCAACGAGCTGTTGACCCGGTGCAACCTGATGCGGGCCCGCGACGCCGGCCACGACACCCCGATGCCGATGGGCCGGCGGGTCGCGGTAGTCGGCTCCGGCAACACCGCGATGGACGCGCTGCGGGTAGCGCGGCGCCTGGGCGCCGAGGACGTCCGCTGCATCTACCGCCGCACCGAGGCCGAGAGCCCGGCCCGCGCCGAGGAGCTGCACCACGCCGCCGAGGAGGGCGTTCAGTTCCACTGGCTGACCCACCCGATCGAGATCCTCGGCGACGACCGCGGCAACGTCCGCGCGGTGCGCTGCATCCGCATGTCGCTGGGCGAGCCCGACGACAGCGGCCGGCGCAGCCCGGTGCCGGTGCCCGGCAGCGAGCACGACCTCGAGGTCGATCTCGTCGTCTACGCGATCGGCACCAACGCCAACCCGATCATCGGCCAGACCTCGGGGCTGGCCCTGGACCGCCGCGGCTACATCGCCTGCGACGACGACCTCGCGACCTCGCTCGCCGGGGTCTACGCCGGCGGCGACATCGTCACCGGCGCCGCGACCGTGATCGAGGCGATGGGCGCGGGGCGGCGCGCGGCGCGCAGCATGAAGGCGTACCTGGGGCTGCGCGACACCGACGTCGTCTACCGCGACGCCCGGCCGGCCGCGGCCGACCTGTTGTTCGGGCTCGATCCCGCCGAGCGCAACTTCGTGCGCGTCCGCGCGACGCGCCCACCTGGGCCGAGACCATCATGAAGAACCTACCCACGCATCACGACTCCCGGATCGCGACCGTGCTCGACGAGCACGTCATCGAGATCGTCAGCGACTCGGGCGAGGGCGCCCAGCGCTGCGGCCAGTCGCTCGCCGCGATCGCGGCGCGGATGGGCAACGGCATCTGGACCGTCGAGATCATCCCCGCCGAGATCCAGCCGCCCGCGCGCAGCGTCGCCGGCGCCAGCGGCAACCGGGTCCGGATCGGCGCCCGCCGCATCGAGAGCGGCGGCGACGAGGCCGACCTGGTGGTCGCGTTCAACGAGCAGGTGCTGCTGGGCCGGGTCCGCGCCGGCGAGCTCAAGCACGGCGCCCGGATCCTGCTCGAGGGCATGTGGCGCGAGCACCCGGATCCCCGGATCGCGGCGTCGTACGCCGCCGCCGTCGACGAGCTGGCCGCCGCCGGCTACCGGGTCATCGAGATCCCGATGGAGCGCGAGTGCCGGACCCTGGTCGGGGATCCCCGCAAGGGCAAGAACATGTTCGCGCTCGGCATCCTGTGCAACATCTACAGCCTCGACCTGCAGCTGGCCCGCGATCAGATCGCGCTGATCTTCCGCAAGAAGGCGGCGTCGGTGATCGAGAGCAACGTCACGCTGGTCGAGGCCGGCCACGCCTGGGCCGAGACCCACCTCGACTTCAAGTTCCGGATCCCCGCCGAGCGCGTCACGACCCCGCAGATCGTCGTCAACGGCAACACCGCCGCCGCGCTCGGGGTCCTGGCCTCGGGCATGGAGATCTGCGCGATGTACCCGATCACGCCGGCAACCTCGGCGTCGCACTACCTCAGCGAGGTCTTCGAGAAGGTCGGCGGCATCGTCCACCAGGCCGAGGACGAGCTGGCGGCGTGCGCGTTCGCGATCGGCGCGTCGTACGCCGGCAAGTGCGCGATCACGATCACCTCGGGCCCGGGCTACTCGCTCAAGCAGGAGGCCCTGGGCCTGGCGGTGATGGCCGAGATCCCGCTGGTCGTGCTCAACGTCCAGCGCGGCGGCCCCAGCACCGGCCAGCCGACCAAGACCGAGCAGGGCGACCTCCTGGCCACCGTCTTCGGCTCGCACGGTGACGCGCCCAAGGTGGTCATGGCGACCAGCACGATCGAGGACTGCTTCTACGCCATCATCACGGCGCGCAAGATCGCCGAGACCTTCAACATGGTGGTCGTCGTGCTGTCCGACGCCAACCTGGCGACCGCGCAGCAGCCGTTCGCGCGGCCGCAGTTCAGCGAGACCTGGCTGGCCCCGCCGGTCGACCAGAGCCCGATCCCGCCGGGCGCCAAGCCCTACGACTGGGACCCGGTCACCGGCATCGCGCGCCGCTTCATCCCGGGCCAGCCCGGCGGCATGCACACAATCACCGGCCTCGCCCACGACCGCAACAGCCGGGTCGCGTACGACCCCGTGATCAACGCCGAGGGCCTGCGCCACCGCAGCCTCAAGCTGGCGGCGCTGCAGCGCACGCTGGTGCCGCCGACCGTGCACGGCGGCGACACCGGCGACCTGCTGGTGATCGGCTGGGGCAGCACCAAGGGCGTCATCGAGGAGGCGGTCGACCGGCTGCGCGGCGAGGGCCTCGCGGTGTCGTCGATGCACCTCCGCTTCCTGCAGCCGATGGCGGGCGGCATCAAGGAGATCATGGCCCGGTTCCCGCGGGTCATGACGATCGAGCAGAACTGGTCCGACACCCTCGAGGACGGCGTCATCGACGACAGCAACCGGCGCTACTCGGCGCTGGCGATGATGCTGCGGGCCCGCTACCTGGTCGACGTCGACTGCTGGTCCGAGGTCCGGGGACAGCCGCTCAAGCCGGGCCGGCTGTGCGAGGTCATCCGCGGCCGCTTGCCCGGCCGCCAGCAGAAGGAGGTCGCGTCGTGACCACGTCGCTCACCGACTGCGTCCTGGCGCTCTACGAGGAGCACCACGAGCTCGAGGAGTACCAGAGCGGCATGCCGCGCTGGTGCAACGGCTGCGGCGACAACGCGATCCTGACCGCGGTGCAGCGGCTGTGTCGCGACGCCGAGCTGCGGCCCGAGAAGACGGTCTTCGTGTCGGGCATCGGCTGCTCGAGCCGGTTCCCGCACTACATGAAGACCTACGGCTTCCACAGCATCCACGGCCGTGCGTTGCCGATCGCCGAGGGCGTCAAGCTGGCGCGGCCCGACCTGCACGTCTTCGTCAACACCGGCGACGGCGACTGCTGCAGCATCGGCGCGGCGCACTGGATCCACGCCATTCGCTACAACATGAACATGACGGTGATCCTGCACGACAACCAGATCTACGGGCTCACCAAGAAGCAGGCGTCGCCGACCTCGCCGCTGGGCACGCGCAGCAACACGACGCCGCGCGGCAGCTACCTCGAGGCGCTCAACCCGCTGACCGTCACGCTCGGGGTCCAGAACGTCTCGTTCGTGGCCCAGGTCGTCGACTGGATCCCGGATCTGGTCTTCGACGTGCTGTCGGCGGCCTACCGCCACCAGGGCTTCTCGTTCGTGCGCGTCATCCAGCGCTGCCCCGAGTTCCAGCCCGGCCTGCACGAGATCGCGATGCGCGAGCCCAACCGGGTCCAGGTCCTGACCCACCCGCGCGGCCTGCAGCTCGACCCGTCGCTGGAGCGGGTCTACAAGAACCGCCTCGAGCACGACCCGTCGGATCTGTCGCGCGCCCGCGACATCGCGTCGAGCACCGACGCGATCCCGGTCGGCATCCTGTACTGGAACCCGGAGGTGCCGCGCTACGAGCAGATCCGGGCGCCCAGCCAGCTGCGCACCCCCGACAAGATCCGCGCCGGGCTCGAGGCCGAGCTCGACAAGTACACGATCTGGCCCGACGGGCCGACCGCGACGACCTGAGGGGCCCCCATGGAACCGCAATTCCGCGCCCACCTCGCCTTCCACCTCGCCGGCGCCCGCACCCACGGCGCGGTCGAGCCCATCGACGATCGCGGGCTGCGGCCGGCGCTGCTGGCGCCGTACCGCGATCTCACCGCGCTGCGCTACGACTACCCGCTGGTGCTGGTCCACGACCAGCCGGCGCGCTGCGTGCGGTCGCTGACCGAGCTGGTCGACGAGCTCCTGCGCCGGGCCGCGCCGCGCGGTCCCGACGGCGAGTCGCGGCGCCGCGACGTCCTGCGG
>JACKDR010000030.1 GCA_020633495.1 Kofleriaceae bacterium
GGACGACCTCGACGGAGCCCCGGTGGCCGCGGCCACCGGGGCGGCGAGGGCGCCCGCGGCGCGGGCGCGGCCTCAGTACAGCGGGATCGTCACCGTCGTGCTGAAGAACTTCCAGCCGACGGAGACCCGGATCTTGCCGTCGCTGGAGATGTCGACCGACTGGTGGCCCACCGGCTTGACGTTGCCGTCGAAGTGGAACTTGATGCCCACTTGGGTGCCGACGCTGAGCGACGCGGTGCCGCTGGCGCTCACGCTGATGCTCTTGCCGGGGAAGCTCACCGAGGAGCTGCCGTTGACCTTCACCGAGCCGCTGGCGAAGAACAGGCGGCGCCCGGCGACGCCCATGAGGTCGACGCGGACCGGGCCGTAGCCCATCTTGCCCCGGATCACGATCATGCCGTCGCCCGAGATCTGGAAGAAGCCCAGCTTGATGCGCTTGCCGGTGCTGGCCTGCACGGTGCCGCTGGCGAGCTCGTGGCCGTAGATGTTGATCGCGACGTTGCCGAACATGCCGAAGTTGGTCGGCGTCACGATCTCCGGCTGGGTGCCCTCGTTGCCGTCCTTGCGCGACGCCACCTGGCCGCTGATCGCGATGCCGGGGAGGTCGAGCCCGATCGCGCCGCCGAACGCGACGCCGGCGTTGCTCAGCGTGACCGCGGCGTTCGCGATCACGGCGTCGCCGAAGCCGAGGTTGCCGGTGCCGGTCAGCGCGAACTGCTTGGTCGCCAGGTCGATCGAGCCGGTGACGTCGACGCCGAGGGGCGTGCCGGGCAGGCCGACCTTGCCGCTGAGCTCGACGGTGACGTCGCGGTCGTGGACGCGGACGTTGGTGGTGGCGTTGGCGACGTTGAAGCCGGCGACCACGGAGTAGTCGACGGTCCAGCGGACCCGCGCGTCCCCACCGCTGGCGGTGGCCCAGGTGTGCGGCGACAGGCCGCCCATGAAGTCCTTGAGCGGGGTCTTGCCGAACATCGCCGCCGAGCCGCCCACCGAGGCGACGCTGATGCGTCCCGACGAGCCGACGCTGGCCTCGTAGAACATCGCCGAGCTGCCGACGGTCACCGACAGCTGGGTGTCGCCGATGCCGATGCCGATGTCGAGGTTGCCGCCGAGGGTGAAGTCGCGCGACTGGCCTTCGAAGATGGTCTTGCCGTCGCCGTCGGCGTCGAGGTCGACCGCGAGCTCGCCGCTGAAGTCGATGACCTCGATCGAGCCGGAGCCGCGGACCCGCAGGTTGGCGCAGGTCGAGCGGGTCGCGAGCTGCCCGGTGTAGAGGTCGAGCATCGGGTGCTGGGTGGTGAAGTTGAAGCACAGCCGGGGATCGAGCGAGAACGCGAACGACTGCACGCCGGGGACGTCGATCATGTCGCCCAGCGGCGAGCCCGCGACCTTGTCCATGTAGAGGATGGGCGACTGGAGCTCGAGCAGGGTGGTCGCGCCCGGCTTCATCTCGAACAGCTTCTGGCCGGTGGCCGCGATCGCGACGTCGAGCTGGCCCTGGAGCTGGGTGTGGACGTAGAAGCGGTCGGTGCGGGGGTGGAAGTCGGCGTCCTCGAGGTGGAACGTGGTGTCGGTGCCGTAGCCGATGTAGACGGCGGCCTGGGCGGTGCCGCTCTGCAGGCCCGAGAGCACGCCGAAGGTGGGGAAGCTGATCGTCGCGGTGCCGGACACCGCCGGCTTGGACAGGTCGACCGTGAGGTCGGCGTCGTCGAGCTCCATGCGCATCGCGTGGGTCCAGACCGCGGCGTTGCCGGTGACGTGGGTGCCGTCGGCCGAGAACGTGCCCTCGATGCAGAGGGTGTCGCCGTCGGTGCACATCCGGGTGTGCGCGCTGTCGAGCGACAGCTTCGGCGGGCCCGCCGGGCCGGCGGTGCGGGTCAGCTTGAGGTCGAAGACCCGCGGGGTCTCGGCGTCGGTCGCCTCCTCGCAGTGCGTGGACAGGACGTGCGCGCCGGCGTCGTAGCTGCCCTGGCAGATGGCGCGGCCGGTCTCGAACGGGACGTACATGTTGACGACCTGGTCGCCGCCGAAGCCGGTGGCCACGACCTGATCGTGGTCGAAGATCGAGAAGTCACAGGTGTCGCCCGTGACCACGAGGGGGGTGTGCTTGCCGTTGTCGACGCTGATCCAGCCATCGTAGTTGCCGTCGAGCGCGGAGCACTGGACCTGGGCGTGGGCGGGGCGCTGGGCGGCGGCGACCGCGGCCAGCGAGGCGAGGGTGACGAGGGGGATGACGAGGCGAGGGCGTAGCAAGGGAGACCTCCAGGGTCGGTTCGGGACGGCGCGCGATCGCTCGCGCAGCGGCGCGCACTCTAGAGGGAGCGCGGCGCCGGACGGGGAGGGGCAGGGCTGGGGATCAGCCCGGCGGGGCGTGGCGAGACGTCGCGGCGGTCAGGGCCGCACGACCCAGGGCGAGCGCCAGGGCGCGGGCCGGGGTGCGGGCATCGTCTGGACCGGGGTCGTCGTCGGGTAGGCGAGGGGTATCAACAAGCCGTCGGACGCCGGGGCCGCGGCTTCATTCACCGCCGGATCGGCGATCTCGCGAACGAATCCGGGTCGGTGGGCTGGTCCGACCGACGGACCGCGAGGGTCGGTCGGGCCGCCACGGCGGCCGTTGATCGGGTAACCATCGCGCATGCGCGTCGCGGCGTTCGATCACGTCCACCTCTACGCCGCGGATCCCGCGGCGACGCGGGCCTTCTACCAGCGGCACTTCGGCGCCGAGCTCGTCGGCCGCACCACCAGCGCCCACGGCGACGGCAACGACTTCCTGCTGCTGGGCGGCCAGCTCCTGGTGGTCAGCCCGTTCCCGCCCGGCCTGGCACCGGCGGCGCCGCCGCCGGCCGGCGACGGCGCGGTCGCCGCCGGGTTCGGCGTCGCCCACGTCGGGATCAACGTCGACGACGTCGACGCCGCGGTCCGCGAGCTCGACGCCGCCGGCGTCGCGGTGCTGTCGCCGGTCCGCCAGGGCGGCATGATCCGCTACGCCTACGTCCAGGCGCCCGACGGCGTCGTGCTCGAGCTGACCGCGTACCGCGTGACCGGCGCCCTGCGCGCGGCGCTGCCGGTGCTGGCCGGCTACAACCGCCTGGTCCACGCCGCGCGCCGCGCCCTGGTCAAGGCGGCGCTGCCGGCGCCGTGACCGGACGCGTGCCGGTCGCGTCGCGCCGTCGCCGGAGACCTGCGGATCAGGGCGCCGCGCCGGCGGCACAGGGCGTCGAAAGCGCCGCAGGCGCGGAAGGCCAGGACGCCGTCGAACGCGAGCCGCTGCGGCCGGTCGCGCCAGTCGACGAAGGTGACCACGAGCGTGCCCGCGGCGTACTGGACCGCGACGTCCTCGGCATCCGCGACCTGGACCCCGAGGTCGACGGGGACCGGCGTCACCGGCGTCACCGCTCGTCGCCGCGCGTGTTGCCGTCGAGCAGCGCGCGGATCTCGGCGTTGCGCTTGTACGTCGGCCACACCCCCGCCCAGCCGCTGATGGTCTTGCCGTGCCATGGGTGGTTCCAGTACGTCGGGTGCATCGCCGGCGCGGTGCACTCCGAGTGCTCCTTGCACGCGCCGCAGCACGACCACACCGCGCCGCCGCGGTTGCAGTACGGGAGGTCGCCCTCGACGCACCGGCAGTCGTCGTCGTGGAACTGCCAGTGCCCGGTGTGCCGGCGCGCGGGGTCGATCGGGTCGTCGTCGGCAGCGTCGGCGGTCATGCGCCGAGGATAGCGGAGCGGCGCGGCGCCGGCGCGGGCGCGGCGCGGCGCCGGTGTGACGGACCGGACGGCGGTCGGCAGTGATCGGCGCGGGGCGCGAAGGCGCTTCCCGGCGCCACCCGTGGCGCCGTACGCTGTCGGCATGGCGCGTCGAACCTCGCGACGGGGAGCATGGAGCGTCGCCCTGGTCGGGCTGCTGGTCGTCGGCTGCGGCGCGGGCGCGGCGGGGACCGACGCGCCGCCCGACGCGGCGCCGCTGCCGACCGGGCCGCTGACCCTGCACGGCGCAGGTCCGACGTCGGTGGACGACGGCGTCGCCGAGGCGTGCACCGGCGTGACGGCGTCGGGGAGGCAGGTCCTGTGCGTCCGCGCCGGCGGCGCCGGCGATGGCACCGCGAGCGCGCCGATGGGGACGATCGCCGAGGCGCTCGCGGTGATCCGCGACGGCGACGTCGTCCAGGTCAGCGGCGACGAGGACGCCGCCGCCGGGACCTACGCGGAGAGCGTGAAGCTCGGCGACTACCAGGACGGCTGCGACAACGGCGGCGTCGCGGTGAACGTCAGCTTGCGGGGCGGCTTCCGCGCCGACTTCGCCGCGCGCGACGCCGCGACCTACCGGACCACGGTCACCGGCGACGGCGCCGCGCCGGCCTTCGTCGTCTGCGTCATGGGCGGCGTCACCGTGATCGACGGCTTCGTCGTCTCCACGGGCGGCCGCGATCGCGGCATCGTCGCCAGCGCCGGCGGCTTCGCGGGCGAGGGCGGGACGATCGTCGTGTCGCACGACGTCGTCCACGACAACCAGCCGCCGGGAACGATCGACGACGCCACCTTCGGCGGTGGCGTCGTGGTCCGGGCGCTCGACGGGGCGACCGCCGAGGTCCGCGACTGCCACGTCTTCGACAACGTCGCCGGGCGCGGCGCCGGGATCGTGGCGCAGGGCGGGGCGAGCGTGGCCGCCGGCGCGGTCCGGGTGACCCGCAACCGGGTCGAGCGCAACACCGCGCGCGGCTCGCACGGCGGCGGCATGTACGTCATCGGCGCGTCCGAGATCTCGTACAACGTCGTGATCGACAACCAGCTGCTCGGCGAGCTCGGCGGCGGCGGCTGGGGCGCCGGCTTCATCGTCGACGGCAACAGCGCGCGCCCGCCGGTGTCCGTCCATCACGACGTCGTCCTCGGCAACCAGGCCGCCAGCTACGCCTCCGGCGAGTTCTACGACGAGGACGTCGACGCCACCGTGGCGTTCGAGCTGGTCAGCGGCAACGGCTGCGTCGACGACCGTCGCAGCTCGGGCATCCTGGTCGACGTCGGCGGCCTCGGCGACTCGACCGCCCGCTTCGCGAACCTCACCGTGGTCGCCCACCACTGCCCGACCGCCGAGGTCGGCGCGCTGGTGGTCCAGGGCGGCGCCACCGCCTCGGTCGAGCGCAGCGTGTTCTGGGACAACCTCGGGGTCGACGACCAGCCCTTCGACTTCGGCGTCGACGACGCCGGCTCGATCACGGTGACCGACACCGTGACCCAGCAGGGGCACGCCGGCGCTGGCAACTCGACCGACGATCCCGGCCTCGTCGATCCCGCCAACGGCAACTTCCACGCGGCGGCGTTCCCCGATCGGGGCGCGTTCGCCCCGGGCGGGCTGTCGCCGGAGCCGTGACCGCGTCGGCCGCGGCGGGCCGGCGGCGGGTCAGGCGGACTCGGCGTGGCGCTTGAAGCTGTCGAGGATCGCCTGCCAGCCCTGCCGCTGCCGCTCGGCCGGGTTCTGTTGCTCGGCCTCGAACGTCGTGGTCACGGTGGTCGACCCGGCGGCGGTGGCGAAGGTGGTCGTCACGGTCCGGCCGTCGCTCATGGTGTAGGCGATGGCCTCGTGCGGCACGACCTGGTCGTAGACGGACTCGATCTCGAAGCCGAAGCTGCCGTCCTTGGCCTCCATGCGAACCACGTAGCGGCCGCCGACGCGCAGGTCGTTCTCCGCGCGGGGGCAGCACCAGTCGTCGGAGGCGAAGTTCCACTGCATGATGTGCGCGGGCTCGGTGTAGCAGCGCCAGACGTGGTCGACGGGGGCGGCCACGGTGGCCTCGATGGTGATCTTGGTGGCGCTCATGGTGTCGTCGAGCTCCGGTTCGGGTCGCGGTCGGTGGTCGTGCGGCGCGGGTGGATCACGGCGGCTCGATCCCAGGATCGAGCCGTCGATGGCCGCCGCCGGGGCGCACGCGGCGGGCAGTTGACAGGGCGTGCGAGCAGGACGAGATCAGTATCGCGCGTGGTTTCCGCTGCGCAAGCGGGCGCCTGCACGGGATGGAGGCGTTTCGTCCCGGCGGGCCCTGCGCAACCCGAGGAGCGCACGATGAAGGACGAGCTGCGGGCGCCCGAGACCAGGGGCGTGACGGTGGAGCTCCTGGCGACCGTCGATCTCGGTCCGGAGATCGAGGGCATGGCCGGGCGCGTGCTGCGGATGCGGCGGGTGACGATCGAGCCGGGGGGCGTCTTCGGCCCGGTCCACGACCACCGGGACCGGCCCGGCACCGTCTTCATCCTGCAGGGCACGATCACGGATCATCGCGACGGCGTCGCCACCGACTACGGCCCCGGCGTCGGCTGGCCCGAGGACCGCAACACCTGGCACTGGCTCGAGAACCGCGGCGAGGTCGCGGCCGTGGAGATCTCGGTCGACATCGTCCGGCAGCCCTAGGCCCAATGCCGGTCAGATCGCTGCCGCCGCCCGGCCGGACCGGGCGGCGTGGCGCCCCGGCGGCGCCGCGACGCGGCGACGCTCGCCTCACGCCCTGTGCGCCGCGCGCAGCGCGCGCCTGACGAGCGGGCCGCGTCGGCCCGCGGTCTCACTGTGCGCCCAGGGGACCACAGCCTGTCTGACCGGCGTTGCGGCTCTAGCCGCGGCGGCGCTCGGTTCCGGCACCGCCTTGCGGGTCGGACCGCGGGCGTCGGCGGCCGATCCGCGGGATGATCCGCGCATGCGCTCCGTTGCTCGCGCCACCCGCTGGGTCTCGCTCATCACGATCTTCGTCGCCGGCTGCACCCGGGCGGGCGAGCCCCGCGAGGTGACGCCGGCGGTGCCGCCCGCGCCGGCGACCGAGCCGGCTCCTGCCGAGCCGCCGCCGGCCGAGGCCCCGGTCGAGCCCGCGCCGGCCGCGCCGGCGAAGCCGTCGGGGCGGCCCGGCGCGGTCGACTACCGCGCCTGCACCAGCAGCAGCGACTGCATGACCTACTGCCCGCGGGTCGGTCGGTGCTGCGTACCGAGCGCCTGTGGCTGCCGGAACGCGATCAACAAGGCCCACAAGGACGACTTCGACGCCGACTTCGCCAGGCAGTGCGCCGAGCGACCGGAGTGCCCGAAGATGGGCTGCATCTACCAGCGGTACGAGGTGGCCTGCCGGGACGGCCAGTGCGTCGCCGTCGAGGAGCCGGACTTCTAGCGGTCGAGTCGGCGCGCGCCGCGCCGGCGCCCGTCAGCGCCCGTCGGGCAGGCGCCCGATGACGACGTACTGGTCGGGGAGCGTCTCGGTGGCCAGCTCGGCGACCAGGCCGCCGGCGGTGAGATCCGCGATGATGGCCTCGGGCGCCAGGCGGTGGTCGCGGGGCGGGCCACGCTCGGCGTCGCCGGTGAAGTCGACGACGGCGACCCAGCCGCCCGGGCGCAGCGCCGTCGCCAGCCTGGCGGCGTAGCCGGCGCGGTCGTCGAGGTGGTGCCAGACGTCGACGATCAGGACGCGATCGACCGAGGCCGGCGCGAGGCCGGGGTCGCCGGGCTCGACCTGGAGCGCGCGGACGTTGGTCCAGCCGTCGTGGGCGGCGCGCTCGCCGAGGTAGCGCACCATGTCGGGTTCGACGTCGGTGGCGATGACCTCGCCGTCGGGGCCGACCGCGGCGGCGATCCGGCCCTCGAAGTAGCCGGTGCCGGCGCCGACGTCGGCGACCACCATCCCGGGGGCGAGCGCGAGCAGCGCGACGACCTCGTCGGGGCGCTGCCAGGCGTCGCGCGCCGGATCGTCGAACACCTTCGCCCACGCGTCGGCGTCCTCGAAGCGGTGCGGCATGTCGGCGCCGTGGTGGCCATGGTGGCCGTGGTGCGCGGGATCGGGCGCGGCTTCGACCGGCGTGGCCGGTCCGGCGGTCGTGGGCGCGCCGGTGGCGCCGCCGCCGCAGCCGACCGCGACCAGCGGGGCGACCGCGATCGCGAGCGAGACGAGGGGGGAGGTCGACATCGCGGGGAGTCTACGCCGGACGCCCGCGGTCGTGGAGGGGCGCGAGCCGCGTCGCGTCGCGTCGCGTCGCGTCGCGTCGCGTCACGCCGGTCGCCGCGCGCGCTGGTGCCGATCGCGCGCGGATCGGCGGTTTGCTAGCATCGACGCACATGGGCTCCACACCTCGGGCGTCCGCGTTCGCGGTCGTCCTCCTCGTTGCAGGTACGTCGTCTGCCAGCGCGGAGCCCGTCGTCTTGCCTGGCAGCGGCCTCGTGGTCGACCTGCCGGCGGGCTGGCACGACCACGCGGTCCCGAGCATCGGGGTCGACGAGCTCCGCGACGATCAGGGCGCGGTGCTGTGGCTGAGCGAGCTGGCGGGCGAGTGCCCGGCGCTCCTCGACGCCCAGCGCGAACCCGGGGCGTCGAGCAAGACCCCGGCGGCGCCGGCCCAGGGCTGGGAGGCGCGCCTGATCGTCCGTAGCGACGGCACCGGCGCGTACTACGCGTGCGCGCATCCCGCCGACGCCGCGGCGCGCATGATCAACTACGCCGGCGCCACCGACGCGGCGGCGATGGCGCGGCTGGCGTCGCTGCTCGACGCGGTGGCGTCGTCGTCGACGATGGACGGCTACGATCTGGTCACGTTGCCCGGCTCGCAGGTCACGCTGCAGCTGCCGGGGGTGACGCGCGCGGTCGGCGGCGGCCGCGACGTCGGCCAGGACGTGCTGCGGCCGCCGTGGGACGAAGAGGCGACCATCGTCTTCACGGTGCGGCGGGTCGCCGACTGCGCCGGCGTCGCGCCGCGTGGCGCCAAGGCCCAGCCCGACGACGCCTTCGGGTTCCACCACTGGGTGGCGAAGGGCAAGCGCCACGTCGCCTGCGCGGCGCTGCCCGGGGGCGCGGTCGCGGTCGAGCTGCCGCTCGACGATCCCGGCGACTACGGTCCGACGCTGCTCGAGGCGATCGCGAGCGCGGCGGAGGTCGTGCCGCCCGCCGCGGCGCCGGCGCCGTTGCCGGAGACCGGCTTGACCGCGGCGTTGCCGGACGGCTGGTCGCTGGCGCCGGCGGACGTCGACTCCGAAAGTGCGGAGTGGCAGGCGCGCTGGTCGGTCGAGCAGGGCGATGACAGCCGGGACGGCAGCGCGCCGACCGACTGGCTGGCCGCGCTGGCCGCTCCGGTCAAGGTGATGCGGTCGCCGTACCCCTGCGACGACCCCGCGACCCGCGACCGCGAGCCGCTGGCGCCGCGCTGGCTGCCGACCGGGTGGACCGGCACCACCGGGATGGGCCCCGACGAGCTGTGCGCCACGACCGCGAGCGGCGTGATCCGGGTGCGGACCCGGCACGAGGTGCTGTCCGGGCGCGATCGCGCCCGTCTGGTCGGGTTCCTGGTCAGCCTCGGGCCGCCGGTCCCGCCGGCCGCCACGACCGACGCGGTCGCCGCCACCGGCGGCGACGTCGCGGCGGCGCCGCCGGAGCCGGTGACGGCCGACGTCGGGCCGGTGCCCGGCGTGTCGCGGGCGACGTCGTCGCGGCGGCGTCGCCCGCTGCCGCTCGCGCTGGCGCTCGGCACCCGCGCCGGCGCCGACGAGCGCGGCTGGGGCGGGCGCGTCAGCCTGGCGGTCGCGCGCGGCGACGAGCTGGCGTCGGTGCGGATCAACGCCGAGCTCGGCTGGGACTCGGCCCACGGCGTCGCCTACGATGTCGGCGCGCGCGCCGCGGTCGGCGTCGGCGGCCGGCTGTCCGTCGTCGGCGCGGTCGGCCGCGACGCGATCGGCACCGGCGACGCGCCGCTGCTGGGCGCCGCCTGGTACGGCGGGGTCGGGGCCGCGGCCGGCACCTGGGTCGGCCTGCGTCATCTCGACGTCGAGGTGGTCCGGGTCTGGCGCGGCGGCCCGGACGTCGTCGCCGGCGCCGCCGACGAGGCGAGCTACCCCGACGGCGGCTGGCGCTTCGGCGCCAGCCTGGCGCTGCTGGGCCGGCGCCTGCGCGCGCTGACCGTCGACTACCGGGCGCTCGGCGACGCCTCGGCGCTCATGGTCGGCGTGCGGCTGCGCTGAGCGGCGTCACGGTCACGGCGCGACGTACTGGATCGTCATCTCGAAGGTGCCGAGGGCGAAGACCGCGCGGTCGGTGGTGGCGTCGTTGTTGGTCGCCTGATCGATCTGCAGGCGATACTGCGAGTGGTCGCCGCGCTCGCTGCGGTGGGCCAGGTCGTCGCCGACCTGCGACGTGACGTCGATCGACTTGGACTCGGCGGTGCCATCCATGGACAGCGCGCCGGGCAGCGACAGCGCCGGCAGCTGGTCGAACCCGGTGAAGGTCGCGAAGCTGATCTGCTGGACCATGACCGCGCCGAGGTTGTACGGCGCGCCGATCGGGGCCAGCTGGCGGGCCGAGAACGAGGCGGCCTCGACGTCGACGTCGGCGGGCATGGTCGCGAGATCGAACGTGAGGTAGGCGCGGTAGGTGTTGTCGACCGCGTTGTCGCCGACCCAGACGTCGTTGCTGGAGCCGAGCAGGCTGCCGCCGAGGGCCACGCGGGTGAGGTCACCGTCCAGCGGCACCGACGTGCTCAGGCGGCGCCGGGTCGCGAAGGTCAGCGTCGTCGCGTCGGTCAGCGGGTTGCCGGCGTAGTCGGCGGCGCCGGCGCCGATCGTCACCGTGTAGGTCCGCGCCGTGACGGCGTCCGGATCGGTGCCGACGCCCTCGGCGTAGGCGAGGCCGGCGTCGGGCGAGATCGTGAGGACGGTGTTGTCGGGGCTCCACGCCAGGGACACGGCGTCGAGCGGCAGGTCGGTCGACGCGTACGCGGCCGCGACGGTCGCGGGATCCATCGGCTCGCTGAAGGTCACGAAGATGCGCGCGTCGGCGGCGATCCCGGTGGCGCCGTCGGCGGGCATGGTCGACGCGATCGACGGCGCCGTGGTGTCGGCGAGGTCGGCGTCGGGGCCGTCGGCGCCGGGGTCGACGCTGCCGCACGCGGCGGTGGCGGCGGCGAGCAGGGTGGCGGACAAGGTGCGGCGGATCGAGCGCAGGCTGGGCTTCGGCATGGGACGAGGTCTCCTTCCCCCGGGTAGAGCCAGCCGTCCCGCGATGTGATCGGCCGCGGCGCGATCACGCCCGGCCCCGATCGTCGGGCCCCGCGGGCGGCCCCGGCCGGGCCCGCGGTCGCCCGGGCGCGGCGCGGCCCTGGACCGCGGCGGCCGGGACGTCGCACGATGGGCCATGGCCGACGTCCTGCGGTGTCCGACCTGCGCGAGCGACGAGCTGTCACCGCCGGCGCGCTACAGCTCCTTCGAGACCCACGCCCGCTTCGACGGCGGCGGCGGCCGCGGCCTGTTCGGCGCCAAGGATCTGGTCGTCACCGCGACCCGGGCGCGCATCTGCCTGGCCTGCGGCTACCTGCTGCTGTTCGTCAGCGAGCGCGACCTCGACGGCGTGCGCGCGCTCGACCTCGACGATCGAGGTCATCGTCGCACGCGATGAGCCGTACCGCCGCGGCCGTCGCCACCGGCGTGCGCGGCCAGCCGGGCGTCACGGTGCGACGAACCGGACCCGGGGAAACTCGGCGACGCGCACGTAGCGGATGTCGTCGACGTACCAGGCCGCGGCGTCGCTGCCGGCGCCGTAGCCGAGCCGCCAGGTGAACGTCGACGCGCCCGCGGGATCCACGAGGTAGCGCGCCTCGTGGCGGCCGACCGACGCGCCGACCCACGCCGCGTCGAGGCCGTCGCACGGCGCTCCGGCCGGGTACTCGTCGCGCGGCGCCAGCGGCGTCGTTCCCTGCAGCACGTGGCCGGTGCGCGGGCAGCCGTCGTCGTCGACGCCGAGCCGCAGCACCTGGTCGTGGACCAGCCACGCCTCGTACACCTGGCCCAGCGGTGGATCGATCGCCGGCGCCGTGAGGACGAGATCCGCGTGCGACCGCGACGTCACCGCCGGCGCGGGGCCGGTCAGCTCGGTCGCGTACACCGCCCCGTGGAACCCGACGCCCGGGACCGGCGCGGGCTCACCGCGCGCCCATGGCGGCGCCGTCGAGATCTCGGGCGCGTCGGCCTCGCCGTCGAACAGGTACGTGGTCTCGAGCCCGGCGTCCTCGAGCTGCTCCGATGGCGACAGCACGAGGTCGAGGTAGACGTCGCCGGCGACCGGCCCGCACAGGCCGACCGTCGCCGCTCCTGCGGTGGTGGTCAGCCCGGACAGCTGGCGGGGCCCGCCGTCGGTGCAGTCGCCGTCGGCGTCGTCGTCGAAGTGCGCCTCGTCCGGCCCGGCCGCGATCGCGATACCGAAGGCGAAGGTCGTGTCCGTGCCGGTCGGGTTGAGCTGGCGATCGACGACGCGGATCCCGACCAGCACCGGCGTCGTCGCGCTCGCCGGCACGCTGCCGCCCAGATCCGCGACGAGCAGCGCGAACGGCTCGTCGGGCTCCGCGATGACGGTGAACGTGGCGGAGGTGCCGTCGTCGAGGGACGCCACGACCTCGTGCTCGCCGGCGGTCATGCCGAGCCAGATCTCGGTCTCGGCGCGGCCGAGCGCGTCGGTCACGACCACGGGGTGATCGGCGCGGGCGCCGTCGCCGCGCCAGGTCACGGTGGCACCGGCCACGGGGGCTCCACATGCGTCGTCCACCTCGACGACGAGCGGGTCGCGCGGGCCGTTGTCGACCACCTCGGTCTGGCCGTCTCCCGAGACGATCGTGATCGAGGGAGCGCGCTCGTCGGCGATGACGGCGACCGGGGCCGACTCGGTGGACTTGCCGGCCGCGGTGACCGTCACGGTGAGCCGATAGGTGCCGGCGACCGGTGGGACGAACCGAGGCGTCGCGGTGGTCGGGTCGGTGAGCTGGGGCGACGCGCCCGCGGGGACCTCGACAAACTGCCACGCGAACGCCAGCGGCTGTCCCGCGGGACCCGACGAGCCGGTCGCGTCGAGCACGACCTCGGTCACGCCGGGCAGGGCGCACGCGCCGTCGCCGACCGTCGCCACCGCGATCGGCGGAACGTCGGCGCCGGTCGTCCCTTCGAGGCAGCCGGCGATCAGGGGGAGCGCCACGAGCCACCACGCCCGCGTCATCGGGGCAGCTCGCCGAAGTAGTGGGAGGCGCCGACGTTGATCCACGTGACGCGGCCGCCGGGGAGGTCCTCGATCTCGACCTCGAGGTACGGCGCCGTGTACATGGGCGACGACAGCTGGTTGGGGAGCTTGTGGCCCAGCGCGACCAGCGCGCTGTACCGGAGCACCCCCGTGCGGTCGGTCATCGTCGTCGGGTCCGCCGGGTCGATCGTCCGCCAGCCGCGGATGAAGCGTTCGACGCGCCCGGTGACGGCGAGGCGCGGCAGGCGGATCGTCGCCTGCGTGCCGACCCCCAGCAGGAGCGAGAACGGGATCCGGTCCTGCGACAGCCCGTCGCCGCCGAACGACGCCCACGCTTCGGCGTCGAAGTCGCGGAGGTGGACCCGGTAGCCGGCGCCGACCTCGACGCGGCCGAACACGCCGCCGCCGGAGCTGCCACCGAAGCCGACGTCCCACACCGCGACGATGCTGTTCCCGGGCCGGCCGATCATCAGCTGGTGCTCGAGCACGTACAGCCGCTCGACCCCGCCCATCGCCTCGGGATCGTCGACCAGACCGACGCGGAACCCGCCGCGGATCACGCCTTGCGCGACGTCATCGAACGGCGCGGGCTCGACGCCGTCGCAGGAGTCGAGGTGCGGCAGGTGCGCGCAGAGATCCTCGAGGGTCTCGTCGCCGCGCGCCGCGCGCGGCGCGGTGGCCAGCGCCGCCGTGACCGCCGCGACCGCGAGCCGCGTGCGCCTCAGCACCGGGTGCTCTCCGTGCACCGGCGCCCGAGGCTGGTGTTGGTGCACGTCGTGACCTTGGTGCAGCTCCGCTCCGGCGCCGGCTGCCCGGGACGGATGGGCGTCGGCTCGTAGTCGCCGGCGTTGCGGGTGAGGCTGCCGAACTCGGCCGGCGCGAAGGTCGCGCACTTGCCGCCCTGGCACCAGAAGGTCTCGAACGTCGACCACAGCCAGCGCAGCCGCACCTCGCCGCCGAGCGAGCGCGCATACCCGTTGGGCGCGTCCCAGTCGGCGTAGGCCGGTGCGACCGACAGGGTCAAGCGCTGCTGCTCGGCCCACGGCAGGTCGATCCCGAGCCCGGCGCTGACGCCGCGCATGCGGCCTTCCTGCTGCGTCATGAGCGCGCCGTCGTCGGCGTTGCGCCACCAGCCGATGTGGCCGGTACCGACGGCGTACACGTGCGGCGCGAGGTTGACGTCGAGGCGGCCGTGCAACGCCTCGCCGGCGCCCGAGAACGTGTCGCCGTGCTGCGCTACCTCGCCGAGGCCGACCCCGGCGACCACGGGCCCGGGCAGCACCGTACCGACCGTGAGGCCGACGCGGTAGCCGCTCTCGCGGCGACCTTGATAGTCGACGGACCCGGCGCCGGCCCAGGTCTCGACGAAGCAACCGGCGCACACCGTCGCGGTGATCGCGAGGGCGGCGCCGCGGACTCCCCAGCCGCGGACATGCATCTGCGCGATCGTATGAAAGTCGCGGTGGTCGCGACAAGCCCTGCACGGCGCATCGAGAGGGCGTCTACTCGGCGCTGGCGTCGGTGTCGGTGTCGGTGTCGGTGTCGGTGTCGGTGTCGGTGTCGGTGTCGGTGTCGGTGTCGTGCGCCACCGCGCCGAGCCGGGGTCGGCCGGCGACCGGCGGGCCCGTGGCGCGCCCTGCGTGGCCGCCGGTCAGCCGAGCCCCCACGACACGTACTTGATGTCGAGGTACTCGTGCATGACGTAGCGGCCGCCCTCGCGGCCGAAGCCGGAGGCCTTGACGCCGCCGAACGGAGCCTGGGCGGTCGACGGGGCGCCGTCGTTGGCGCCGACGATGCCGTACTCGAGGCGCTCGGCGACGCGCATGAGGCGGGAGGCGTCGCGGGTGTAGAAGTAGGCGGCGAGGCCGAACGGGGACGCGTTGGCCAGGGCGATCGCCTCGTCCTCGGTGGTGAACCGGCGCACCGGCGCGACCGGGCCGAAGGTCTCCTCGTGGCAGACCTTCATCTGATCGGTGAAGCCGTCGAGGATGGTCGGCTGGAAGAAGCGCGCGGTGAGGCCGGGGCGCGGGGTCGCCGCGGCGCCGCCGATCACCAGGCGGGCGCCCTTGCGGCGGGCGTCGTCGACGTGGTCGGCGACCTTGGCCATCGCAGCGTCGTCGATCAGCGGGCCGACCGTGACGTCGTCGTCGAGGCCGTGGCCGAGGCGCAGGTCCGCGACGGCGGCGCTCAGCCTGGCGACGAAGGCGTCGTGGACGCCGGCCTGGACGAAGAAGCGGTTGGCGCAGATGCAGGTCTGGCCGCTGTTGCGGAACTTGGTGGCCATCGCGCCGCGGACCGCGGCGTCGAGATCGGCGTCGTCGAAGACCAGGAACGGGGCGTGGCCGCCGAGCTCGAGCGACAGCCGGGTGACGTGCTGCGCGGCCTGGACCATCAGCTGCTGGCCGACCTCGGTCGAGCCGGTGAAGGACACCTTGCGGACGACCGGGGCGTCGAAGATCGCGCCGCCGATGGCGCGGGCGTCGCCGGTGACGATGTTGACGACGCCGGCCGGGATGCCGGCCTCGATCGCCAGCTCGCCGAGCGCCAGCGCGGACAGCGGGGTCTGGGCCGCCGGCTTGACCACCATCGTGCAGCCGGCGGCGAGGGCGGGGCCGAGCTTGCGGGTGATCATCGCGGCCGGGAAGTTCCACGGCGTGATGCAGGCGGTGACGCCGACCGGCTGGCGCAGCACCAGGATGCGCTTGTCGGGGTGGGACGCCGGGACGGTCTCGCCGTAGATCCGCTTGGCCTCCTCGGCGGCCCACTCGATGAAGGAGGCGGCGTAGGCGATCTCGCCGCGCGCCTCGGCCAGCGGCTTGCCCTGCTCGCGGGTCATCAGGGTGGCCAGCGCGTCGGCGCGCTCGAGCATGAGCTCGGCGAGCCGGCGCAGCGGGCGCGCGCGCTCGGCGGCGGTGCGGTCGCGCCACGCCGGCAGCGCGGCGGCGGCGGCGGCGATCGCGGCGCGGGCGTCGTCGGCGCCGCCGTTCGGGACGTGGGTGAGGACCTCGTCGGTGGCGGGGTCGGTGACGGCGAGCTGGCCGCCGTGCAGGGCGGGGCACCAGCGCCCGTCGATCAGGTTGAGGTTCTGCATCAGCGGCCTCCTGGGCCGGCGCGCGAGGCCGGCGACGTCGACACCGTAGCCCACGGCCGCGGGGCCGGCGCGCGCGAGTGGCCGGCGCGACCGGCTTGCGGATGATTTCCTGTTGGGTTAACTATTAACCCGGCCGGCAATGACGTCGGCGGCCCCGTGTCCCCCAGCCCCCCGAGGAACCATGCGCAAGACCCCACCGGGATGGCCCCGGATCTCGCCCTCGATCGTGTGCCAGCAGGCCGCGACCCACATCGACTGGCTGTGTCAGGCCTTCGGCTTCGAGGTCCGCCTCAAGATCGAGGGCGACGGCGGCGCGATCGTCCACTCCGAGCTGACGTTCGGCGACGACGGCCTGGTCATGGTCAGCGAGGAGGCGGCGCGGTCGGCGCGCCCCGAGGCGACCCACCGCCAGGCGCCGCGTTCGGTCGGCGGCGCCAACACCCAGGCCCTGATGGTCTACGTCGACGACGTCGACGCCCACTGCGCGCGGGCCCGCGGCGCCGGCGCGGTGATCGTCAAGGAGCCCGAGAACACTGACTACGGCGAGGACTACTGGGAGGACCGCGGCTACGAGTGCGTCGACCCCGAGGGGCACCACTGGTGGTTCTACCAGCGCATCCGCAGCCCGCGCTCGTGACCGCCGCCACCGCCACCGTCGACGACGCGTTCGCCGCGCTCGCCGATCCGACGCGTCGCGCCGTGATCGAGCTGCTGCGTCGCGGGCCGCGCCGCGCCGGCGAGCTGGCGACCGCGCTGGACGTCAGCGCGCCGGCGTTGAGCCGGCACCTGCGGGTGCTGCGGCGCACCGGGCTGGTCGAGGAGGCCGGCGTCGACCACGACGCGCGGATCCGGGTCTACCGGCTGCGGCCGGAGCCGTTCGCGGCGCTGCGGACCTGGCTCGACGACGTCGAGGCGTTCTGGACCGCGGAGCTGGCCGCGTTCAAGGCCCACGCCGAGCGGCCGCGCAAGGGGCGGCGGTGACCGGCGCCGGCGCGCCGCCCGGCCCCGGCGACCAGGCCCGGGTCTCGGTCACGGTCGCGGTGCCGCCCGCGGAGGCGTTCGCGATCTTCACCGACGAGATCGATCTGTGGTGGCGGCGCGGGCCGCGGTTCCGCATGGGCGGCCGCAGCCCCGGCGTGCTGCAGTTCGAGGCCCGGGTCGGCGGCCGCCTGTTCGAGCGCTTCCCCGGCGCCGGCGGCGACGCCGGCCACGTCATCGAGATCGGCACGGTCACCGCGTGGGAGCCGCCGACCCGGCTGGCGTTCACGTGGCGCAACACCAACTTCGCGCCCGACGAGGTGACCTGGGTCGAGATCGGGTTCGAGCCGGTGGCGACCGGCACCCGGGTCGTGGTCGTGCATCGCGGCTGGGCCGCGCTGCGCCCGGATCACCCGACGCGCCACGGCCGGACCGGCGCCGCGTTCAGCGCGACGATCGGCCGGTGGTGGGGCGACCTGCTCACCGCGCTGCGCGAGCACGCCGCGGCTGCCGGCGGCCGCGCGCGCTGAGCGCGCACCCGACCAGCAGCGCGAGCGCCGCGGTGCCGGGCGCGCCGCCTCCGCCGGTGTCGCAGCAGCCGCCGTCGGGGCTGCCCGGGTCGACGCCGGCGTCGCCGCCGCCGGGGCCGGCGTCGGGGCCACCCTCGGCCTCGCACAGCGCCGAGCAGCCGTCGCCGTCGTCGGTGTTGCCGTCGTCGCAGTCCTCCAGGCCGGCACGGACCAGGCCGTCGCCGCAGCGGGCCTCGAGGCAGCTGCCGGTGCAGTCGTCGGTGTCGTCGTCGTTGCCGTCGTCGCACTCCTCGGTCTCGGGCTGGACGACGCCGTCGCCGCAGGTCGACGACACGCAGGCGTTGGTGCAGCCGTCGTCGTCGACGTCGTTGCCGTCGTCGCAGCCCTCGACGCCGACCCGGACGTGGCCGTCGCCGCACACCGCGGCGACGCAGCCGCTGACGCAGGCGTCGGTGTCGTCGGCGTTGGCGTCGTCGCACTCCTCGACCCCGGCCTCGACGACGCCGTCCCCGCAGGTGGCGATCGTGCACGCCGCGGTGCAGGCGTCGGTGGCGATCGTGTTGCCGTCGTCGCACTCCTCGACGCCGGCGCGCAGGACGCCGTCGCCGCAGCGCGCCGCCACGCACGAGGACAGGCAGGCGTCGGTGTCGACGCCGTTGGCGTCGTCGCACTCCTCGACCCCGGCCTGGGTGAAGCCGTCGCCGCAGGTGGCGGCGACGCAGCCGAAGACGCAGGCGTCGGTGTTGGAGGTGTTGCCGTCGTCGCACTGCTCGACGCCGGCCCGGGTGTAGCCGTCGCCGCAGGTGGCGGCGACGCAGGCGCCGACGCAGGCGTCGGTGTTGTCGGTGTTGCCGTCGTCGCAGGTCTCGACGCCGGCCTCGATGAAGCCGTCGCCGCAGGTCGCCTCGGCGCAGGTGGTCAGGCAGGCGTCGGTGTTGTCGAGGTTGCCGTCGTCGCAGGCCTCGACGCCGGCGTGGGTGAAGCCGTCGCCGCAGGTCGCGGCGACGCAGGTGGTGAGGCAGGCGTCGGTGTCGTCGGGGTTGCCGTCGTCGCACTGCTCGACGCCGGCGCGGGTGAAGCCGTCGCCGCAGGTCGCGGCGACGCAGGTGGTCAGGCAGGCGTCGGTGTTGGAGGCGTTGCCGTCGTCGCACTGCTCGACGCCGGCCTCGACGACGCCGTCGCCGCAGCGCGGCCCGAGCGCGGAGCAGGTGCCGTTGCAGTGGCCGTAGCTGCCGTTGGCGACGCCGTCGTCGCAGACCTCGGGCGGCTCGACCGCGCCGTTGCCGCAGGTCGCGTTCAGGACGTACTCGTAGGCGCCGATGTCCCAGGCCGGGCCGTTGATGCCGTCGCCGTCGAGAGGCCGGGTCACGCCGTCGGCGTCGGTCGCCGGGCCCGTGCCGCCGGCGTCGATGCAGACGCTGCCCATCTGCAGGTGGAGGTCGGTGGCGGAGACGAACAGCGGGTTGGCGGCGATCGTGCCGGTGCCGGCGGAGACGCCGACGTAGTTGGTGGGGTTGTTCCAGACGTCGGAGTAGGTGACCGAGACGGTGGAGGCGTCGCCGCGGTAGAGGCCGTAGCTGGACTGGTTGGTGACGATCGAGTCGGTGATCGTGACGGCGCCGGGCGACGACGCGCCGGTGTAGACGCCGTAGGTGCCGTTGGCGTTGAGCGTGCACCCGAGCAGGCCGAGGGTGCGGGCGCCCGACGACGGCGCGAAGTAGACGCCGTAGCCGCCGTTGTTGCGGACGACGCAGCTGGTCAGCGAGGGCGCGGCGCCGTCGGTGACGTAGACGCCGGCCGAGCCGTTGCCGATGGCCTGGACCGCGTGCAGCGTGGGGCTGCCGGCGCGCAGGTACAGGCCGTAGCTGGAGGCCTCGGTGAAGGTGGAGGAGGTGATGGCGTTGCCGGCGCCGGTGGCGCGGTAGACGAGGCCGTAGATGGCGTCCTGGACGGTGACGTGATCGAGGACGAGGCCGGTGGCGCCGGCGAGGACGTCGAGGCCCCAGAAGGTGCCGCTGGAGGTCGAGGTCGACTTGATCATGATGGGGTTGGCGGTGGTGCCGTCGGCGACGAGCGTGCCGGCGACGACGAGCTCGCCGCGGCCGGTGTGGCTGCCGGCGAGCATGGCGTCGGAGGAGGCCGTGAACTGCAGGGTGGCGCCGGGCTCGATCGTGAGGGTGACGCCGGCGGGGACGGTGAGGTCGCCGGAGGCGGTCCAGGGGCTGCCGGCGGCGGTGAGGGTGGTGTCGATCCACAGGGTGCCGAGCAGGCCGGTGGTGGCGACGCCGTCGTAGGGCAGGGCGCCGGCGTCGTTGCCGCCGCCGCCGAGGAAGCGGGCCGGGGAGTTGGAGGTGAGGCGCAGGTCGGTGGCGGAGACGAACAGCGGGTTGGCGGCGATCGTGCCGGTGCCGGCGGAGACGCCGACGTAGTTGGTGGGGTTGTTCCAGACGTCGGAGTGGGTGACCGAGACGGTGGAGGCGTCGCCGCGGTAGAGGCCGTAGCTGGACTGGTTGGTGACGATCGAGTCGGTGATCGTGACGGCGCCGGGCGACGACGCGCCGGTGTAGACGCCGTAGGTGCCGTTGGCGTTGAGGGTGCACCGGGTCAGCGTCAGGGTGCGGGCGCCCGACGACGGCGCGAAGTAGACGCCGTAGCCGCCGTTGTTGCGGACGACGCCGTCGGTGAGGGTGGGCGCGGCGCCGTCGGTGACGTAGACGCCGGCCGAGCCGTTGCCGATCGACTGCACGCCGGCGAGCGTGGGGCTGCCGGCGCGCAGGTACAGGCCGTAGCTGGAGGCCTCGGTGAAGGTGGAGGAGGTGATGGCGTTGCCGGCGCCGGTGGCGCGGTAGACGAGGCCGTAGATGGCGTCCTGGACGGTGACGTGATCGAGGACGAGGCCGGTGGCGCCGGCGAGGACGTCGAGGCCCCAGAAGGTGCCGCTGGAGGTCGAGGTCGACTTGATCGTGATGGGGTTGGCGGTGGTGCCGTCGGCGACGAGCGTGCCGGCGACGACGAGCTCGCCGCGGCCGGTGTGGCTGCCGGCGAGCATGGCGTCGGAGGAGGCCGTGAACTGCAGGGTGGCGCCGGGCTCGATCGTGAGGGTGACGCCGGCGGGGACGGTGAGGTCGCCGGAGGCGGTCCAGGGGCTGCCGGCGGCGGTGAGGGTGGTGTCGATCCACAGGGTGCCGAGCAGGCCGGTGGTGGCGACGCCGTCGTAGGGCAGGGCGCCGGCGTCGTTGCCGCCGCCGCCGAGGAAGCGGGCCGGGGAGTTGGAGGTGAGGCGCAGGTCGGTGGCGGAGACGAACAGCGGGTTGGCGGCGATCGTGCCGGTGCCGGCGGAGACGCCGACGTAGTTGGTGGGGTTGTTCCAGACGTCGGAGTGGGTGACCGAGACGGTGGAGGCGTCGCCGCGGTAGAGGCCGTAGCTGGACTGGTTGGTGACGATCGAGTCGGTGATCGTGACGGCGCCGGGCGACGACGCGCCGGTGTAGACGCCGTAGGTGCCGTTGGCGTTGAGGGTGCACCGGGTCAGCGTCAGGGTGCGGGCGCCCGACGACGGCGCGAAGTAGACGCCGTAGCCGCCGTTGTTGCGGACGACGCCGTCGGTGAGGGTCGGCGCGGCGCCGTCGGTGACGTAGACGCCGGCCGAGCCGTTGCCGATGAGCTGGACGCGGGCGAGCGTGGGGCTGCCGGCGCGCAGGTACAGGCCGTAGCTGGAGGCCTCGGTGACGGTGACGTCGGCGAGCGACAGCACGCCGCCGGCAGCGAGGTTGGTGACGCCGTGGATGGCGTCGCGGATCTCGGCGTGGTCGATGGTCACCGCTGCGGCGGTGCTGTCGACGACGATGCCGTACCAGGTGCCGCTCGACGTGCTGGCGTCGCGGAACGTCACCGGCGCGGCGGCGGTGCCGGTGACGTCGAGCGTGCCCTGGACCGTGAGCTCGATGCGCCCGGTGTGCAGGCCGGACGCCTGGCCGTCGGTGGACGCCGCGGCCTCGACGACGGTGCCGGCCTCGATCGTGAGGAACGCGCCGGCCGGGACGGTGACGTCGCCCTGGAGGTGGTAGGGGCCGTTGGCCGCGGTCCAGGTCTGGTTGATGACGTTGCCGCCGGCGATCGTGGTGTCGGCGGCGGCGCGGCGCGGCGCCGCCATCGTCGTGGCGAGCGCGCCGAGCGCGCCGAGCGCGAGCGACAGGATCAGGATCCGTGGATGACGCATGAGCCCCCCTGGGTGGCCGTCTTCATATCGTGGGGCGCGGGTGGGTGCCACGTGGAAGCACCGCGACCCGCGTGCGCGAGCGCACGCCAGGGGCCGCGGCGGACGTCGGGTCGCGATCGCCCCAGGGGACCGCGCCGGTCGGGTCGGGCAGGACCCGGTCTCGAGCGCGCGACCGTGCGGGTTCGCGCCCTTGGACGTGGCACGGACCTTGGTATGGCAGCCGCGCACACCCTCGACCCGGAGACCTCCGATGAAGCCGCTGTTCACCGTCGCGATCCTGCTGCCCCTCGCCGTCACCACCGCCTGCAAGAAGGACGACGCCAGGGCCGGCGCCGCCGAGGCCAAGGCCGCCGAGCCCGCCGCGCCGCCGGCCAAGCTGACCTGGGCCCGGCTGGGCGGCCTCGGCCTCGAGGCCCAGGTCCCCGACGGCACCACCGTCGACGACAACACCGCGGGCGCCGGCTTCCCGGCGGCGACGCTGTGGACGTCCCCGACCACGTTCGTGATGGGCGCCGGCGAGCTGTCGCCCCTGCAGCCCGACCTCGCCGCGGCCAAGGGCGAGATCCAGAAGGACCCCAACCCGTTCAAGCGCTTCACCAAGGAGGAGCCGACCGAGGGCGGCTGGCGCCTCGAGTACGAGCTCGAGAGCATGATCGACCAGACCCCGCTCTACGGGGTCCAGATCCGCACGACGATCGACGGCCAGCCGTGGGAGTGCGGCAGCAACACGTCGAGCCCCGCCGAGCGCGCGCAGGTGATCTCGATCTGTGCGTCGCTGCGCAAGGCGTCGTGAGCCGGCGGCGCGGCGGCGCCGCCGCTACTGCGGCACGCAGTCGGTGCGCGGCGGCATGTCGGCGAACACGGTCGACGGCGGCTCGTTGACCAGCGTCCACCCCGCGGGCACCTCGAACGGCTGCGGCCCGCTGAACGGCAGCGCGTCGTCGGGCTCCTCGATGCCGACGTCGTACTCGCCGTGGGCGGGGTTGGGGCCGACCGGCGCGCGGTGGTTGTTGGTCGCGATCGCGGCGACCGCGTTGGCCTCGACGGTGGGCTCGCCGAAGATGAACGGCAGCGCGTACCACGACAGGTCGGGCTCGGCGGCGAAGTCGACGTCCTCGAGGCGCGGCAGCAGCTGGATCGTGTAGGCGTCGGGCGCGAAGGCGTGGCCGGGCCGCGACGCCATGCCGGCGACGTCCTCCTTGAACCCGAGGCTGTAGCGGCCCGGGTACGGGTACGAGCCGCCGGACTCGTCACCGCAGTAGCAGTCCGGGACGTAGTTCAGGCAGGCGTCGCCGCCCGAGAACACGACCAGGTGATCGCCGCCGTTGCCGTCGCCGACCCGGTAGAGATCGGCGCCGTCGATGCCGAGCTGGCGGCCGTGGAACGAGAACTGCGCCATCGCGAACGTCGGCTCGCCGCCGTCGGGGTAGCGCAGCACGACGTTGACGTGCTCCCAGTCGCCCTCGTGGTTGTTCGTGAACTTGTCGTACGGGTAGTAGAACCAGTACTGGATCGCGAGCAGCCGGTCGGCCTTCGACAGCCAGAAGAAGTGCGCGTACTGCAGCGGCGGGTAGGCGGCGGCCGCCGGATCGGTGGAGCCCTGGACCTCGCGCCAGGCGGCGCGCCAGGTCTCGTCGCCGTAGTCGTTGCCGGTGTTGGTGCCCGGTCCGTCGACGAAGTAGACCAGGCCGCGGCCGCTGGTCGCGGTGGTCGGCAGGCCCGAGAAGTCGGTGGTCAGCAGATCGGGCTGCGGATCCTGGTACGCGCTCTGGGTCGTGGTCTCGTCGACGTCGTAGCTGAAGTTGAGGCGACCGTCGTGCTCGGCGACCTGCAAGAGGGGCGTGAACGAGCCGCCCTGCGCCAGCAGGTAGTCGACCGACACCGCCCAGACGTCGGCGCCGGTGTGGATCTGCGCCGGGTTGAAGCGGGCGGCCATCGTCCGCTGATCGGCGAGCGACAGCTCGGTGGGCAGCAACGGCTCGGGGACGTAGCCGCAGTCCGCGTCCTTCTGGTTGATGCACAGCGCCGGCGGCGCGGCGTCGACGCTGCGCCCGTCCGGCCGGGGCGCGTCGATCGGGGTGCCGCCGTCGTCGCCGCCGCAGGCGCCGAGGGCGAGCACGAGGCTCGACGACAGGATCGCGACACGGCGGACGAGCTGGGGCATGTCCTCACGGTACCAAAACGCAGGTGGCTGGGGGACTGGCCAGGGGGGCCCAGGCCCCGTCGCACGTCGTCCTCGGTGCGGCCGCGCTGCCAGGTCGCCCACTTGCGCGCGGCTGACGTGGCGCACGAGTTGCACTAACGTAGGCGTGATGCGCACCCCGCCGGTTGCTCTCACGCTCGTCGTGACCGCCGCGCTGCTCGCCCAGACCGGGTGTGGTGGCCTGACCCAGAACCACAAGCGCGGCATGGCCTTCCTCGGCGGCGTCGCCGTGCTGGTCGGCGGCACGCTGGTCGTCGACGGCATCAGCTGCGACGACAACACGACGTGGGGGCCGGCGCAGTGCGACGAGGACCAGGCCGCGATGCGCGACGGGCTGATCATGCTCAGCGGTGGCGCCGCGCTGCTCGGCTTCGCGCTGTGGGAGCTGAGCCGGTCGCCGGAGCAGCCGGCCGGCAGCCTCGACCGCACCGCCGCGCCGCGGCCGCAGGCCGACGCCGCCGGCGACGGCGCGACCGCTGACGTCGCGACCCCGTGACCGGCGAGGGCGCGCGCCCGGCGCGCGTGGGGAGATGTAGGGCAGGCGCGCCGGGGGGCTTCTCGTCGATCGGGGAGAGGTGCCCCACCACACCGTCGTGAACGGTCGAGAATCGCATCGTCGACGGGGCTGGCGTGATGGTTGCTGTGGCAGGGGCTCGAGGAGGAATCAGCCCATGCGCGCAACAACAGTCAGCGGGCTCACGCTCGCGATGATCGCGGCGATCACCGTCGGCGCCGGCTGCGGCGCCGACGACGGCGGCGGCGACGGCTCGCCGCTGCGGGTCACCGGCCGGGTCGTCGACTTCGAGACCGGGCAGCCGGTGGCCGCGAGCGCGACGATCTCCACCTTCGGGCTCGACCCCGTGCCGACGGTGGCGATCGACGGCGCCAGCTTCGCGCTCGACGGCGTCGCGCCGCACTCGGTGTTCTACGTGCTCGCCGGCGCGGCGCCCACGCACCGCAACACCTACGGCGCCGCGATCGAGGTCGGCGACCGCGACTACGGTGACGTCGACGTCGCGGCGGTGTCGGAGGCCTACCTGGCGTCGCTGAGCGCCGCGTTCGACGTCCAGCCCACCGCGAGCACCGGCGTGCTGCTGGCGCAGGTGGTCGACGACGCCGGACACGGCCGCGCCGGCGTCGCCGCCGCGGTCTTCGACGTGCCCGCCGGCGTGCTGGGGCCGTACTTCCTCGACGCGGACCTGGCGCCGGCGCCGACCGCGACCGAGACCTCGGCGTCGGGCTGGGCGGTGTTCTTCGAGGTCCGGCCCGGCCTGGTCGGGCTGCTCGCCGCGCCCGACTCCGGCTACACGCTCGACATGCCGCAGAGCCCGGTCGCGCCCGCGGCGGCGACCCTGGCCCGGCTCACCGTGTCGGACGGCGGCGTCGTGCTGCCGCGCGACGTCTCGTTCAGCAACGACGTCATCCCGATCTTCGAGTCCCGCGGCTGCCAGAGCTGCCACTCGGGCTCGGGCCCGGGGCGCGACCTCGGCAACCTCACCCTCGACGGCTCCGCCAACCTGATCCACCGCGAGCTCACCGAGGAGCTGGCGGTCGCGCCGGGCGCGCTGCGCGTCGACCTCGCCAACCCCGAGGCCAGCCTGGTGCTGACGATGCCGTCCGCGGAGGATCCGCCCGACGACCACCCCAACATCACGTTCGCGAGCGCGCTCGACCCCGACTACCTGACCCTGCTGGTGTGGATCCGCGAGGGCGCGAAGCAGAACTGAGCCCGGCGGCACGGCCGGCTCAGAAGCCGTTCAGGATGTCCTTGTCGGGTCTGGGCGATCGCGTGGGGTCCGCCGGCTTGCTGTCCCGGATCGATCGCTGCGGGCTGCGAGGATCCTGCCTGGAGGTCTGCTTGCTGCGGGCGCCGCCGCGCGGCGCCGGCAGCTTGCCGGCGGCGAGGGCGGCGCGGACCTCGGCGAGCCGCGCCTCGGGCGCGGCGTGCTGGGGCGCTTCGTCCTCGAGGGCGATCACCTTGCGGTAGCCGTCGCGCGCCTCGTCGCGGCGCCGCAGCAGCGCGAGCGCGTCGGCGCGGGCCAGCTGGCCGCTGACGCTGCGCGGGTTGACCGAGACCAGGCGGTCGGCCTCGGCGAGCGCGGCCTTGCCGTCGCGGGCCTCGAGCGCGCGCTCGGCCAGCAGCAGCCGGGCGCTGGCGACGTCGGGGTCGAGGGCGAGCGCGGCGTGGGCGTAGCGCTCGGCCTCGGTGTCGAGCCGGGCGACGTGGTAGACCAGCGCCAGCTCGGCGAGCAGCGCCGGCTCCTCGGGCGCCAGCTCGAGCGCGCGGCGGTAGTGCTCGATCGCGAGATCGTAGTGGCCGAGGTCGCGGTGGGCGCGGGCCTCGGCGGCGATCGCCTCCCACCAGCGCGGCGCCAGGCGCTGGGCCTCGTGCGCGGCCGCGACCGCGCCGGGCTCGTCGCCGAGCGCGGCCCGGGCCCGGGCCAGCCTGACCTGGAGCCACGCCCAGTCCGGCGCGGCCGCGACCGCGTCGGCGAACCGGGCGGCGGCGCCGGCGTCGTCGCCGCGGATGAACGCGGCGTACCCGGCGGCGCCGGCGGCGCCGCGCGCGCCAGCGGTCGGGCGCGCCGGGCTGCGCGGCCGCGATCTCGAAGTCGCGGGCGGCGGCGTCCCAGGCGCCCGGCGAGCCGTAGCGGGTGCGCGCCGCGCCGCTCGCGGTGGTGAGCTCGTCGACGAAGGTCAGCCTGAGCTCAGGCGGTCGCGGCGGCGCGGGCGCGACCGCGGCGTCGGCGGCGTGGGCGGCGGTGGTGGCGCCCGGCGAGAGTCGCCCGCGCGGCGCCACAGCAGCAGCGCGGCGGCGGCGGCGGCGACGCCGATCGCGCCGAGCGCGGCTGGCACCACCCAGCGGCGACGAGTCGCGGGCCGCGGCGGCGGCGACGCCGTCGCCAGCTCGGCGGCGGCGCCGCCCAGGGTCGAGCGCGCCATCGGATCGGTGGCGGCGCCCGACGACGGCGGCTCGATGGAGGCCTCCGTGCGGGCGAGGGCGGCGTCGCCCGCGGCGGCGCCGCCGTGCGCGCCGGTCGCCGAGGTCACCGAGCCGCCGTCGAGGGCGTTGATCACCGCCCGCGCCGCGCCGAACCGGTGGGCCGGATCCTTGGCCAGCAGGCACAGGATGATCGCCTCGAGGCCCTCGGAGATCGCCGGCGCCAGCGCCCGCGGCGGCGTCGGCGGCGTGTGCATGTGCTGGCTGAGCAGGTCGCCGAGGCCGGCGCCGCGGAACGGCGGCCGCCCGCACACCATGTGGTAGAGGATGCAGCCCAGCGCGTAGAGGTCGGCGCGGTGGTCGACGGCCTCGGCGCCGCGGCACTGCTCGGGCGCCATGTACACCGGCGTGCCGAAGATGGCGCCGGTCCGGGTGATCGGCGCGTCGGCGGCGAGGTCGCCGTGCAGCTTGGCGATCCCGAAGTCGAGCAGCTTGACCCGCTCGCCCGAGGTGGTCTCGGGGTCGGGGACGAGGAAGACGTTGTCGGGCTTGAGGTCGCGGTGGACGATGCCGCGGTCGTGGGCGGCGGCGAGCGCGCCGGCGATCTGGCGGGCGATCCGCACCGCGTCGTCGCCGGGGAGCGCGCCGAGCCGGGACATCCGGGCCGCCAGCGACTCACCCTCCAGCAGCTCCATCACCAGGTAGGCGCGGCCGTCGGCGGTGGTGCCGACGTCGTACACGTCGACGATGCCGCCGTGGTCGATCGCGGCGGCGGCGCGGGCCTCGTTGAAGAAGCGCTGGGTCATGTCGCCGCGGGCCGAGTGCTCGGCGCGCAGCACCTTGACCGCGGCGCGCCGGCCGATGACCTGGTGGTGGGCGAGGTAGACCGTGCCCATGCCACCCTCGCCGAGGCGGCGCTCGATCCGGTAGCTCCCCAGGGTCTCGCCGATCACCGTCCGAGTGTAGCGAACCCGCGGGGGCGGCGCCCGCGCGGCGGTCTACCGGGCCTGCAGCGCGCGGTCGACGAGGTCGACGACCGCGTCGATCACGCCGGGGTCGTCGTTGGCGGTGCGCACGCCGTGCGAGGTGCCGGGGACCACGCGCATGACGACGCGGTCGCCCCAGGTCCGCTCGAGGAAGGTCGCCGCGTCCTCGGCGCCGCGCTCCTCGCTGCGCACCACCAGGGCCAGGCCCGGGTAGGCCTTGGCCGCCGCGGTGGTGTCGAGGCCGCGGTAGCCCAGGCCCGGCGACAGCAGCGCGACGCCGGGGACGTGGCCGTGGCTGGCCGCCCAGCGCAGCACCACGCTCGAGCCGATCGAGGCGCCGACCAGCACGCAGCGGTCGCCGTCGGCGCCGTGGTCGCTCAGCCACGCGGTCGCCGCGGTGACGTCCTGATCCGCGGCGGCCCAGTCGTCGGTGGTGAAGTCCTTCCACGACAGCGCGCCGTCGGGCCCGGCGGTCGACTGGCCGTGGCCGCGCAGGTCGATCGTCATCAGGTGCGCCCGGCCGCGCAGGCGCGCCACGAACGGGGCCCACTCGGCGCGGGTCGAGCTGAGCTGGTGGACCATGACGACACAGCCGCGATCCCCGGCCGGGCCGGGCCAGTAGGTGGCGGCGATCGTCACGCCGTCGGCGGTGGTGAGGCGGACGTCCTGGCCGCCGTCGGCGGTGGCGGCGGCGGTGTCGCCGCCGGCGGCGTCGCCGGCGGCGCGATCGGCGGCGGCTGGTGCGCGAGTGTGGGCGCCGCAGGCGGCGACGGCGGCGGTGACGGCGACGGCGAGGCACGGCGTGGCGAGGCGGCGCATGGGCGGAGCCTACCGCGGCGCGACCTGCGGCGGCGTGGTCGACCCGGCGCCGGTGCAAGCGTGCCGACCACACGCCGTCGGCGTCATCGCTCGCGACAGGCGTCGCGTCGTGCGGGGCGACCGGCGTATCCTGGAGCCGATGATCCCGCCCTCGTTGCGCCCGCGGTTGTGGCGCGAGGACGACTGGCGCGCGGTGCTGCGAGCCCGCCTCGCGGTGCTCCGCGACGAGCAGCCGGTCGACGGCGGCAAGGTCCTCGACGTCGCGCGCGCGCTCGAGCACGTCGAGCCCGATCGCGCGCACGCGCTCGACGCCTACCTGCTGGCGTGGTCGGCGGCGCGCTCGCGCGAGGCCCTGGCCGCGGCGCACCGGCTCGCGCTCGAGCTGCGCCGCATGGACACCGTGGCGCAGCTGGCGACGGTGGCCCACGAGCGCGGCGGCGATCGCGCGATGCGCTGGGTCGCCGCGGCGGCGTGGATCGACGGCGGCGAGCCGGCCCGCGCGGTGCGCGCGCTGGGCGCGGCCCGCGACGACGGCGACGAGCGGGCGGCGTCGGCGCTGGCCGCGATCGAGGGCAGCCTCGCCGATCCGCGCGGCGAGGTCGCGCGGTGGTACGAGCGCGGCGCCGTCGGCGGTGCCGCGGGCGCGGCGGCGCTCCTGCACGCGGCCCGGCTGGCGCGGCTGACCGGGATGGGCGACGAGACCCGGGCCCGCCTGCTGCGCGCGGCCCTCGATCGGTGCCCCGAGGACGACGAGGTCGCGCGCGGCGTCGAGGACCTGCTGCTGGTCCGCGGCAACCCCGACGAGCTGCTGACGTTCTACAAGATCCGCCTGGCCACCCGGCAGGAGCCGCGCGCCTGGGCCGACGAGGTGCGCGCGGCCGCGACCCGGCTGGTGATCGGCGGCGTCGCGCCCGGCCTGGGCCTGCGGCTGGTCCGGCGCGGCCTCGAGCACGCCTACGGCGCCGGCCTCGCCGACGTGCCCGGCCACCTGGCGTCGTGGGCGGTGCTGGTCGATCACGCCCGCACCGTGCACGCCACCCGCGAGCTGGTGCCGCTGATCGTGCAGGGCCTCAAGCTGCCGCTGGCCGACGACGATCGCCTGTACCTGGCGCGGGTCGGGCTCGAGGCGGTGTGGCGCGAGGCCGGCGACGACGACGCGGCGCGCCCGTACGCGGCGGTGGTCGCCGAGCTGGTGCCGGATCACGTCGACGTCCGCGACTTCGTCGTCGAGCACACCTCGCCGGGGACGCCGATCGCCGAGGACGATCAGCTCGGCATGGCGCTGTCGCTGGTCTACCTCGACGAGGTCGACGGCAAGGTCGACGCCGCGCCGATGAGCAGCCGCGAGCCCGCCGGGCTGGCCGCGGCGCGGCCGGCGGCCGCCGCGCGCCCTGCCGGCGCCGGTGGTCGCGGCGCCGCCCAGGGCGATCGTGGCGGCCGCGGCGCCGGCGCCAGCGCGCACCGAGGCCGCGGTCAGGACGCGCCGCACCTGCCGCCGCCGGCGCGCGCCCGGCGTGGCTGGAGCACGCGCACCGCCGAGATGGTCGCGCTCACCGACGAGGCCTCCGAGGTCACCGCCGCGGCGGTCGCCGCCACCACGGCGGCGCCGCTGCCGCCGGCGCCGGCGCCCGGTCCGGTCGCGGCCGTCGCGCCGTCGCCCCCGCCCGCCGCCGCGCCTCTGGACTCGCCCGCGCCGCCGCCGAGCCTGCCGGCGATCGCCGTGGCCCGCGCGCCGACCGCGCGGCTGCCCGCGCTGCCGGTCATCCCGCAGACCGCGATGGCGGCGCTGCGGCGGATCAGCGAGAAGGTCGCGGTGCCGCGCCCGGCGCCCGAGCCCGCGGGCGCGCTCGAGCGGGCGCGCCGCGTCGTCGTGCCGGTCGACGTCGCGGTCGAGCTGCCCGACGGCTCGACCCGCGCCACGGTCGCACGCGACATCTCGACCACCGGCCTGTTCCTGATGCTGCGCGACGACATCGACCTCGGCGCCGAGCTCGGCCTCGACCTCGAGCTACCCGCCGGCGACGGCCTGGCGGTGACCCGCCACCGCTGCTGGGCCCGGGTCGTCCGCCGCACCGGCGACGGCTACGGCCTGGTGCTGATCGATCCGGCGCCCGACCTGATCGAGACGATCGCGGCGCTCGCGGTCTGAGGCAGGTCAGCCCGCGGGGGCGACCGTGACGCGGTCGCGGCCGGCGCGCTTGGACGCGTACATCGCGGCATCGGCGCGGTCGATCGCCGCCGCCAGGTCCTCGCCCGGCCGTCGCTGCGCGACGCCGATCGACACCGTGACCCGCAGCGACGCGTCGCCGACGGCGATCGCGGTCGCGGCGACCGCGCACCGCGCCTGCTCGGCGATGCTGCTCGCGGTCGCCAGGGTCGCGCCCGGCAGCACGACCACCAGCTCCTCGCCGCCCCAGCGGACCAGGGCGTCGTCGCGCCGGATCAGCCCGGCCAGGGTCCGGGTCACGGTGCGCAGGACCTCGTCGCCCATGGCGTGGCCGTGGTCGTCGTTGACCGCCTTGAAGCGATCGACGTCGACGAACAGCACCGACAGCGGATCGCGATCGTCGGCCGGCACCGCCGGCTCGGTGAGGGCGCGGCGGTTGAGCGCGCCGGTCAGCGGATCGATCCGCGCCAGGTGGGCCAGCCGCGACACCTCGATGTGGGGCGCCGAGATCGCCGCGAGCAGCACCAGCACGGCCTCGTCGTCGTCGGTGAAGTGGCCGCTGGTCGCCGCCGCCACCGACAGCACGCCCAGGCAGCGCGCGCCCGACAGCACCGGGACCCCGAGGAACGCGCCGATCGTCCGGCTCTGATCGGAGCGGATCAGGAAGCGGGCGTCGGTCGCCGGATCGTCGCTGCGCAGCGACTGGCCGTGCTCGGCGATCCAGCCCAGCAGGCCCTCGCCGCGCTCGAACTCGAAGGCGGCGTCGAGGTGGAGGGGCTCGCCGGCGCGGGCCACGGCGAGCAGGCGGCTGCCGGTGGGATCGAGCAGCCGCAGCGACGCGTGCGGGGTCCGGGTCAGCCGCGCCGCGGTCGCCGCGATGTGCTGGAGCAGATCCTCGAGCGTCATCCGCGCCTGCAGGGCGTGCGCGAGCTCGGCCAGCTGGGTCAGCTCGGCGTGCATCAGCCGCCGGTTCCGCGGCGCTGGTGCGCGCGCAGCCAGAGCTCGATCCACAGGCCGACGCCGTCGCTCATGCGGGTGAAGCGGACGTCGAGCCCGGGCGGCGCGCCGCCGATGACCGCGCCTCGCACCGACGTGACCTCGGCCTGGATCGCCAGCGGCGCCTGGCCGTCGGGCAACAGCGTCACCTCGCACGGCGTGCCGGGGGCGTCGAGCAGCTCGGTCGGGATGAACAGGCCGTCCTTGCGTAGCTCGGTGATCGTCACGTCGACGGTCATCGCGTCGCTCGAGTAGACCGCCATCACCGACGCCGGCATCGGGATGTCGTCGACGACGTCACGCGAGGTGACCTGGCCGAGCCGCGAGCTCGGCACGTCGGCGGGCCAGACGTGGCCGCACGCGGTGCAGGTGGTGACGTCGAAGCCGACCCGGGTCCGGCACCGCGGGCAGGTGTGGTACTCGAGCGTGGCGCCCGCCATCAGCGCGGCGACCTCGGGGACCTCGAAGGTCTCGGTGATCTCGTCGTCGTCGCCGTCCGGCAGCAGGCCCAGGGCCGGCGCCGGGCGCGGCGGGGGCGGGATCTCTCCGGGCTGGAGCCGCTCGATCCGGACCTCGCGCGGGCCCAGGGTCAGCTCGTCGCCAGGCTGCACCGGGGTCGGTCCGGTGACGCGGCGGCCGTTGAGCAGGGTCCCGGTGGACTGGCTGAGGTTGTCGACCGTGAGCTGGTCGCCGTCGATCCGGAGCACGAGGTGGCGGCGCGACACCGTCGGGGCGTTGAACCGGACCTGGCACGCGACCGACCGGCCGATCACCACCTCGCCGTCGGGCAGGGGGACTCGCTGGTCTTGGTAGACGAGGACGAAGCGGGCGCGCACGGGGTCTGGACGATGCTATCAACCTTCGGGCCCGGGCGCCCCTGGCCCGGTCGATTGGCCGCCGCGTTGCCAAAGACAACGCGCCGCGGTCGCCGTCGCCGAGGTTCCGCGAGGTTGCGAGGGCGTGACGAGTGGCATTCGTGTTGCTGCCTTGTTTCGCATGCGCTGCCTCCGCGGGTCCGGGCTCCTGTCGCTGCTGATCCTCGGGGCGTGCGCCTCGTCGCACCCCATGGGCGGCGGCGGCGGCGACGACGCCGGCCTCCCGCCCGACGGCGGCGACGTCTCCCCCGACGCCGGCGGCGGGCCCGATGGCGGGGTCACCGAGCGGACCTGCACGACCCACTTCGCGCTGGCCCCCACCGGCGCCGTCACCGCGGTCGAGGTCGCCGGCGCCTGGGCCTGGGACGCGCGGACCCCGCTGGTCGATCCCGACGGCGACGGCACCTGGGAGGCCGCCCTCGACCTCGACCCCGGGATCTGGGCCTACAAGCTGGTCGTGACCCGGCCGGGCGGGACCACCGAGTGGATCCTCGATCCCGGCAACGCCTACCGCGCCTACGACGGCGGCATCGAGAACTCGGCGGTCCGGGTCCCCGACTGTCACGTCCCGCTGCTCGAGATGATCGATCACCAGGTCGCCGGCTCGGGCACCGCCCACGTCCGGGTGCGGGTGGTGCGCGGCGCCGGCGGCGCGCCGGTGACCCGCGACGGCGTCCACGTCGTGCTCCGCCACGACGCCAGCGAGGCCGAGGTCACCGACGGCGTCAGCTTCGACGGCGCCGTGGTCGACGTGTCGCTGGCCGGCCTCGCCGCCGGCAAGCACACGCTGGTGTTCGACGCCCAGGACGGCGATGGCGCCGCCGCCGAGCCGCTGCGGGTGCCGTTCTGGGTCGAGGCCGACGCCTTCGACTGGCGCGACGCCCTCATCTACATGGTCATGGTCGACCGCTTCCGCGACGGCGACCCGTCCAACGATCCCGGGCCGACGCCCGGCGCCGAGGCCGCGGCCGACTACCACGGCGGCGATCTGCGCGGCGTCACCCAGGCCATCGAGGACGGCACGTTCGACGATCTCGGGGTCCGCGCCCTGTGGCTGTCGCCGTTCGTCGAGAACATGCAGGGCATCGAGTCCGAGGACGGCCACGGCGTCACCGGCTACCACGGCTACTGGCCGGTCAAGGCCCGCGCGGTCGACCCGCGGCTCGGCACCCCCGCCGACCTCGACGCCATGGTCACCGCCGCCCACGCCCACGGCATCCGCATCCTCATGGACTTCGTCATCAACCACGTCCACGAGGATCACGAGTACGTCACCGCCCACCCCGACTGGTTCCGCACCGGCTGCGAGTGCGGCCAGCCCGGCTGCGACTGGACCACCCACCGCCTCGACTGCTCGTTCCACGCCTACATGCCCGACGTCGACTGGCAGAACGGCGCCGCCTCCGAGCAGATCATCAGCGACGCGCTGTGGTGGCTCGATCGCTTCGACCTCGACGGCCTGCGCGTCGACGCGGTCAAGCACGTCGAGGATCTGGCGATCCTCAACCTGTCGACCCGGGTCCACGAGACCTTCGAGCAGGGCGGCACCGACTACTTCCTGCTCGGCGAGACCGCGATGGGCTGGAACGGCGACGATCTGACCGCCAACCTGCCCGAGTACGAGACGATCTCGCGCTACATCGGGCCCGACGCGCTCAGCGGCCAGTTCGACTTCGTCCTCTATCACGCGACCGCGTACCGGGTGTGGGCCGACGACAGCAAGGGCATGCTGCACCTCGACTACTGGACCCGGATGAGCCAGCAGCAGTACCCGGCGGGCGCGGTCATGACGCCGTTCGTCGGCAGCCACGACAGCGAGCGGCTGGTGTCGCTGGCGACCTACGGCTCGGGCAGCGACCTGGTCCACCACAAGTGGCTGTCGCAGGGGCTGCCGCAGCCGCCGACCAGCCGCGAGCCCTACGACCGCGCCGCGATCGCGCTGACCTGGCTGTTCACGGTGCCGGGCGCGCCGCTCTTGTACTACGGCGACGAGTACGGCGAGGACGGCGGCGCCGACCCCGACAACCGCCACGACTGGAAGCCGGTGGGGCAGCGCTCGGCGTGGCAGGACGAGCAGTACGCCCGGGTCGCCCGCGCCGGCCGGCTGCGCGCCGAGCTGCCGGCGCTGCGTCGCGGCGACTACCGGGCCCTGACCGTGACCGAGGACGTGCTGTCGTTCGCCCGCACCTACCAGGGCCAGGCCGCGATCGTCGTCATCAACAAGAGCGGCGCCGCGATCGACGCGCCGGTGACCGTGCCCGCCGACGTCACCGGCGACGGCACGCTGACCGACCGGCTCGACCCCGGCGGCCGCACCGTGACCGTCGCCGGAGGTGCGATGACGGTGCACCTGCCGGCGCGCTCGGCCGCGGTCCTGGTGCCCTGACCGGCCGGCCGGCGCGCGGCCGGCGCCGGCGCGATCCCCGGCCGCGGCGCGCCGTCGAGCCTGGCCCCGGCTGACCGCCCGGATCGCACCGCTGGGCGCGGTCTTCCGGTAGCATCGAGGTCGTGGGGGGACTCGCACACGCTCTGTCGTTCGGGGCCTTCGCGCCGGCGGCCGGCCTCGCGGTCGCAGCCGGCGCCGTCGGCATCGCGTCACCGGTCGGCATCGCGTGCGCCGCGGCCGCGGTGGCGTGGACGGCGATCGACCTGCTCGTGGTCGAGCCTCGGCTGCGCGCCGGCGGCGGCGAGGTCGACGACGTCGCCACCGCGTTCCTGCGCAAGGCGCTGCGCGCCGGCAGCGTCGACCACGTCGCCCGCGATCTCGCGGCCGCGCTGCGCGCCGGCTTCCCGCCGCAGGGGCCGCCGTGCGCGGTGCTGATCGCGCCGGGCGGCGCCGACGGCGCGATCCGGCAGGTCGTGCTGTGCGGCAAGGCGCCGGAGCTCGGCGACACCACCGCCGCGCTCGACTGGCTGGGCGCGGTCGGCGAGGCGCTCGATCGCGAGTCGCTGGCCCAGCTGTTCGATCTGCCGGTCGAGGAGGGCGGCGGCGACGGCCCGCGCGCGGTCGCCGCGATGCTCGACGCCGCGCACTGCGACGTCGTGCTGCCGCTGCGCCACCGCGGCCTGTTGCTCGGCGTGCTGATCGTCGCGCGGCCGCCGGGCACGGCCGCGGATCCGGCGACGACGCGGCTCTTGCGCGCGCTGCGCGCGTACACCACCGCGGCGGTGGCGCGGACGCTGCTCGACGCCGAGGTCACCCAGCAGGGCAAGCTGTCGCGCACCGTCGATCTCGCCACCGCGATGCAGGAGGCGATGATGCCGATGGAGAAGCCGGTGCGCCGCCCCGGCTTCGAGCTGCGCGGCCTGTTCCGGCCGGTCGCCGAGTGTGGCGGCGACCTGTGGATGTGGCGCGACCTCGGCGACGGCAAGGTCCTGCTGCTGACCGCCGACGCCACCGGCCACGGCGCGGCGCCGGCGCTGCTGGCCGCGGTCGCCAAGGGCACGGTCGACGCGCTGTGCCAGCTGTGGGGCGCCGAGGCCGATCCCGGCGAGCTCTTGGCCCAGCTCAACCGCGTCGTCTACCGGACCGGCAAGCGGCGCTACATGATGACCGCGTTCGCGGTCGTGATCGACGTGCCGCGCCAGACCATGCGCTTCGCCAACGCCGGCCAGAACTTCCCGGTGATGGTCAAGCAGCCGCGCGACGGCCAGCCCGGCGCCACCGTCGAGGCGCTGATCGCGCGCGGCGACGCGCTCGGCGCCTCGCCGCGCGCCCGCTTCGACAACCACGACCGGCCGCTGCCGCCCGGCGATCGCCTGGTCATGTACACCGACGGCGTCGTCGACTGCGGCACGCCGGGGCGCGACCCGTACGGCGACAAGCGGATGCGCGCGCTGCTGGCCGGCACCGCCGGCGAGCGCGGCACCAAGGTGCCCGAGCTGCTGCTGGCCGAGCTCGAGGCCCACGCCGGCGGCCAGCCGATGGGCGACGACGTCACCGTGCTGGTCTTCGAGCTCACCGATCCGGGGCCCGCGGCGGGGCAGGAGGGCGAGGCGTGATCGTCGGCATCGCCCTCGCGGTCGTGCTGGTCGTGGTGTGGGCGCTGGTCGCGTTCCTGCGATCGCAGCGCGACGCCCAGCCGGCCGTGCACTGGGCCCTGGTCGAGTTCGCCGAGCAGTCGCTCGAGCTGGGCTCGGTGGTCGAGATCCTCGGCTTCGCCGGCGAGGCGGCGCGGGTCGTGTTCGCCGCCGAGCGCGCGGTCGCGATCCTGCCGATCGACGGCGAGTGGGAGGCGTCGCTGGTCGGCGCCGGCGACGGCGGCGAGGGCGCGGTGGTGGGGCGGGCGCCGGCGGGCGCCAAGGGCCTGTTCGGCTGGCTCAAGCACAACCGCGGCGTGATCCTCACCGAGGAGCTGGGCGAGGCCCGGTTCGGCGCGATGCGCCAGCCGGCGCGCCAGCTGATGGAGTTCGCCGGCTGCGACGCGATCATGCCGCTGGTCGATCGCCAGGAGGTGATCGCGGTGCTGGGCCTGCGGCGCAGCCGCAAGGTCCACGTCGATCGCGGCATCCTCGAGCTGTTCCAGGAGCAGACCGCGACCGCGTGCGGCAACGCGCGGCTGCACGTCGAGGCCAGCCACGCCTTCTCGCTGGCCCGCGAGGTGTCGCTGGCCAGCGCCTTCCACGACTCGCTGGTCGCGGCGGCCCGCTCCGGCGAGGCCGGCGTGCTGGGCTGGGCCGGCGACGTCGAGGTCGCCGGCGAGGCCGGCAGCGACTTCTGGTCGGTCTACACGCTCACGGGGGGCCGCGTCCTGATGGTCGTCGGCGACTCGGTGGGCGCCGGCCTGGCCGGCTCGATGACGTCGGCGGTGGTCAAGAGCGCGTGCGACCTGCTGGTCACCGGCGACAAGCCGATCGAGGACCCGGCGGCGCTGCTGTCGATGCTGTCGCGCGCGCTGTCGCACGCATCGGCGCCGGTCCACGCCCGCACCTTCGCCGCGCTGTTCGATCCGGGGCGGGGCATCGTCCGCTACGCCAACGCCGGCGGCCAGCTGCCCTACCAGGTCCGCGGCAGCGGCGAGCTCGGCGTCCTCGCCGGCAGCGGCCCGATGCTGGGCGACGCCTTCGAGTCGGGCTACCGCCTGTACGAGGTGCCGCTCGCGCCGGGCGACGCGTTCGTGCTGTACACCGACGGCCTGGTGCGGGCCGAGGATCCGCACCGCAACGCCTACGGCGACCGGCGCCTGCAGAAGGTGATCGCGACCCAGGGCGGCAAGCCCGCCGGCGATATCCTGGCCGCGGTGCTGGACGCGGAGCGCAAGCACCGCGGCGACCGACCGCTGGGCGACGACGCCGCGGTCGTGGTGGTGACGGTGGCGACGTCGACCCCGGCGTAGCGGCCGCGGGGCGGCGGGGCGGCGGGGCGGCGGGGCCGGCGCGCGTCCGGTCTATGGCTGGCGTGCACGTGCGCGGCTAACGGTCGGCGCGCGGCGGCGTCCTGGATCCGAACCGTCCCGACCGACTGGAGGATCCCGTGCCCCATCCCGTGTCCCGCCGGCGCGCCCGCGCCCACCTCGGCCCTCGCAAGCTGCTCGCCGCCGCCGTCGGCGTCGGCCTCGCCGCGGCCACCGCGGCCTGCGCCCCGGCGTCCGCGGCCCCGCCGTCACCGACCCTGGCAGGTCGCGTTCGCCGCGGCCGCGCTGCCGGCCGCGGCCGTGGCGCCGCCGACCCGCGCGGCCCTGACCGGCGCCGACGCGCCGGCGCCGGCGCCGAGGCCGGTCGTCGACCCGCGGCCACCGCCGCGGTCGTGGCCGCGACCGCGGCGATCGCGGCGGTGCCGGCGGCGGTGGCCCCTGGCGGCACCGGCGGCCGGGCCGATGTGCGACGCCGACGGGCGCCCGCTGCCGGGCAACGTCGGCAAAGGGGCCGATGGCGACCTGCACCGTGGCGACGGCGGCGCCGGCGCCGTGAGTGCCCAGCTCGAGCTCGACTGGCACGGCGGCCGGCCGGCGGCGCGCCTGCGGCGGCGCTGGCCCGGCGTCGACGCGCTGCCGTGGGGCAGCCTCGCCGCGGCGCCGATCGACGACGCCCTGGCGGCGGCGGCGCGCGCGTCGTGGACCGACGGCGCGTTCAGCGAGTACGCCAGCGCCGCCGCGTTCTCGGCGCTGACCCAGGCGCTGCTCGAGGCCGGCGCGCCCGTCGATCTCACCGCGATGGCCGCCGACTTCGTCGTCGACGAGCTGGTCCACGTCGAGCTCGCGGCGCGGGTCGCCGCCGAGCTCGGCGGCGCGGCGCCGTACCAGGTCGACCTCGAGCGCCTGGCGCCGGTGACCGCGCCGGGGCTGCCCGCGATCGAGCGCGCCGCCGAGCTGGCGCTGCGGATCAGCTGCGTCGGCGAGGCGCTCAGCGTGCCGGTGCTGGCCGGCTCGACCCGGGCCGCGGCGCACCCGCTGACCCGCGCGGTGCTGGCCCGGATCGTCCGCGACGAGCGGCCCCACGCCGACCTCGGCTGGCTGGTCCTCGACTGGTGCGGCGACCGGGTCGATCGCGCCCGGCTCGGCGGCGTCGCCGCGCGCGCGCTGGCCAGCTACGCGCCGCTGTGGCAGGACGGCGCCGGCGGCGACGCGCCGGCCGCGCACCGCGGCCTCGCCGGGTGGATGACCGCCGACGGCCTGCGCCGGACCCTGCGCCGCGCCGTCGCGGTCGACGTCGTCGCGCCGCTGGCGGCGCGCGGCATCGTGGTCGCGCCGCGCGACGAGGTGCCCGCGGCGTCGTGACGACGGCGGCGGCACCGCGGTGGTCGCAAGGCGGTCACGCCGCGCTGGCGCTTGAGCCGGGCCCGGGTCCGCGCGAAGGTCGAGGCGCCGTGCCCGCCGCGCCGCCGTCGGTCGTCGACCTGGTGATCGCCGCGCGCCGCGGCGACGGCGCCGCGTTCGCGCACCTCTACGATCGCTTCGCGGCCGCGGTGCACGCGGTGGTGCTGGCGCGCGTCGCCTGGCAGGACTGCGCCGACCTGGTCCAGGACGTCTTCCTGATCGCGTGGCAGCGCCTCGACGCGGTGCGCGAGCCGGCCGCGTTCCCGGGCTGGCTGATGACGATCGCGCGCAACCGGGCGACCGATCACCTGCGCGGCGCCGGCCGGGCGCCGCGCGCGTCGGCGGACGACCGCGTGCCCGAGCCCGCGGTGGCGCCGGTGCCGGCGGCGGAGGTCCGCGAGGCGCTGGCGGCGATCCGGACCCTGCCCGAGGCCTACCGCGAGATCCTGCTGATGCGCCTGGTCGAGGGCCTGGCCGGGCCGGAGATCGCCGAGCGCACCGGCCTGACGCCCGGCTCGGTGCGGGTAAACTTGCACCGCGGCATGATGCTGCTGCGCGATCGCCTGGGCGCGACCGCGGCCGGCGAGGACGCATGAGCGACCACGATCCGCGCGACGACCGCGACGACTACCTGTGGGACGGCGGCGGCGCTGTCGACCCGGACGTCGCCCGCCTCGAGGGCGCGCGCTCGCCGGGCTGCGCCATCGCGGCGCGCCGCCGGCGCTGCCGGCGCGCCAGGCCGCGCCGCTGGCCGTACGCGGCGGCGGCGGCGGTGGTGGCGGCGGCGGCGGTGGCCGCGGTGGTGGTGCTGGGCCTGCTGCGGCGCGCGCCGGATCCGGGCCCGCCGCCGCTGGCGTGCGCCGCGCCGGCGCCCGCCGGCGGGTTCCGGTTCGAGGCCACCGCCGGGGCGCCGCGCTGCGGCGGCGACATCGTCGCCGCGGGCTGGCTGCCGGTCGGCGGCGCGATCGAGACCGGGCGCGACGATCACGTGCGGGTCCAGGTCGCCGACATCGGCCAGATCGAGCTCGGCGGCGACTCGCGGCTCGCGCTGGTCGGCACCGGCGCCGCCGAGCACCGGCTCGCGCTCGACCGCGGCCGCCTGCACGCGCGGGTCAGCGCGCCGCCGCGGCTGTTCGTGATCGACACGCCGTCGGCGACCGCGGTCGACCTCGGCTGCGAGTACGATCTCGAGGTCGGCCCCGACGGCGCCGGCGCGCTGCGGGTGACCTCGGGCGTGGTCGAGCTCGAGGGCCACGGCCGCACCGTCGTCGTGCCGATGGGGGCCGGCGCGGTGACCCGCCCGGGCGCCGGGCCGGGCACGCCGTGGGCGATCGACGCCGCGCCGGCGCTGCGCGGCGCGCTGGCCCGGCTCGATCGCGATCCCGCCGACCCCGCCGCGCTCGACGAGGTGCTGCGGCTGGCGGTCGCGCGCGACTCGGTCAGCCTGTGGAACCTGCTCGCCGTCGTCGCGCCCGCGGCACGTGGTCGCATCTTCGATCGCCTGGCGGCGCTCGACACGCCGCCGGAGTGGGTCCTGCGCGACGACGTCGTCGCCGGCGATCCGACCGCGATCGCGCGGCTGCGCGAGTACCTCGAGGGGACCTGGCTGCACCCCGAGGTGCCGTAGCGGCGCCCGGCCGCGGCGCCCGGTCGCGATCGACGCGGCGGCGCCGTGCGCTATCCTGCAGCGTGGACGCGGTCGGAGCCGACGAGCTGCGCGGGCGACGCGAGCGGATGGTCGCCGACCAGATCGCCGCGCGCGGCGTCGCCGATCCGCGGGTCCTGGCGGCGATGCGGGAGGTGCCGCGCGAGGCGTTCGTGCCGGCGGCGATGCGCCGCCACGCCTACGACGACAACCCGGTGCCGCTCGGCCACGGCCAGACCGTCAGCCAGCCCTACGTGGTCGCGGCGATGACCGAGCTGGCGGCGATCGGGCCCGACGACCGCGTCCTCGAGATCGGCACCGGCTCCGGCTACCAGACCGCGGTGCTGGCGGCGCTCACCGACCAGGTCTACTCGATCGAGATCGTCGAGCCGCTGGCGCGCGACGCCGCGGCGACCCTGGCGCGGCTGGGCTGCCGCGCCCACCTGCGGATCGGCGACGGCTGGGCGGGCTGGCCCGACGCGGCGCCGTTCGACGCGATCATCGTGACCGCGGCGCCGCCCGAGGTGCCGACGCCGCTGCTCGAGCAGCTGGCGCCGGGCGGCCGCCTGGTCATCCCGGTCGGCACCGTCGACCAGGACCTGGTGCGCATCGTCCGGCGCCCGGACGGCTTCACCGAGCGCCACGTGTTCCCGGTCCGGTTCGTGCCCATGACCGGGCGCGCCCAGCAGGCGTAGCCGGCGGCCGCGGCCGCGGCCGCGCTCACAGCGCCGGCGCGACCTTGGTGTAGCGCTGGATCAACGTCACCAGGTAGTCGGCGAGATCGAGCACGGCCTCGTCCTCGGTGTCGCGCGGCACGTTGGCCTCGATCAGCTCGTGCTCGCCGTCGCCGGTGGGCTCGCGCAGCCGCAGCAGCACCGAGCCGACCTCGGGGTCGATGTCCTGCTCCTCGAGGTCGGGCAGGTCGGCGGCGTCGATCAGCTCCCACACCTTGCGCGCCTCCTTGGCGGTCAGCGTGTACGGGCCGCGGTCCTCGCCGCCCTCGGTGTCGGAGTACGCGACCCACATCGAGTCGCCGCGCAGCCGCATCGTCCACTCGCTGCCGTCGGGCTTGTTCGACACCATGTCGAACATGCGGCCGTTGGTCTCGCCGCGCGGATCCTCCGGGGCCGGGCCGATCGCCGGCCCGCAGCCGAGCAGCGTCGCGATCGCGAGGGCGGCGGCCAGCGCGACGGCGCGCACGTCAGCCTTCCTCCACCGCCAGGTCGACCATCAGCTCGCCGGCCAGGGCCTCGAGGCCGGCGCGCAGGTCGTCGAGCGTCGTCGTCGGCGGCACCCGCAGCACCGCGTGGGCGCGGAACAGCGGCTCGCCCGACATCGGCGCGCTGCCGACCTCCGACTCGAGCTCCTCGACGTTGACCGCCCGCTCGGCCAGCACCCGCGACACGTCGCGGACGATGCCGGGGCGGTCGTCGCCGGTGAGGTCGAGGCGAACCCGGGCGCCGGTCGGCGCCGCGGCGCCCGCGCCGGGGCGGGCCACGACCTGCAGGCCGCGGTCGTCGAGGGCGCGCAGCGACGCCACCAGCTCGTCGGTGCGAGCGGCGTCGAGGCCGACCCGCAGGATCCCGGCGAACTGGCCGCCGAGCCGGGCCATGTGGCTGGCCTCCCAGTTGCCGCCGGCGGCGGCGATGCGATCGGCGAGGGCCTCGACCAGCCCCGGCCGATCGGGGCCGATCACGGTCAGTACCAGCGAGTCGCGCATGGCCGTAGGTTCGCACGCGCGCCGCCGCCCGGCCACCGGCGGCCGTGCGAAGATCACGCCGTGAGCAGCACCGAACTGCTGGTCGAGGCCGCCTACGCCGTCGGCGTCGGGCTGGTGGTGGGCTTCGAGCGCGAGCACCACCGGGCCTCCGCCGACCTGGCGCCCGGCGACGTGCCGCGCGACAAGCACCCGGGCGCGCCGCCCGAGAGCCCGATCGGCGTGCGCACGTTCGCGCTGCTGGCCCTGGCCGGGTGGCTGGCGGCGTTCCTCGGCGATCGCGTGCCGGCGGTGGCGCCGGTGGTCGTGGTCGCGGTGGTCGCGCTGATCGGGCTGCAGTACGTCATCGTCGCCCGCCTCGGCCACGAGATCGGCCTCACCACCGAGGCCGCCGCGGTGGTGGTGACGCTGCTCGGCATGCTGGTCCACGTCGATCGCGCGCTCGCGGTGCCGCTGACCCTGGCGACCCTGCTGCTGCTGATCGCCAAGCCGTGGATGCAGGACGCGGTGGTGCGGCTGCGCCGGCTCGAGCTGACCGCGACGATCCAGCTGCTGGTGCTGGTCGCGATCGTCCTGCCGCTGTTGCCGACCGCGCCCGCCGATCCGTGGGGCGCCATCCCGCCCCGAAAGGTCGGTATCTTCGTCGTGCTGATCGCCGGCGTCGAGTACGTCGGCTACATCACCCACCGCCTGCTCGGGCCGACCCGCGGCGTCGCGGTCGCCGGCCTGCTCGGCGGCCTGACCAGCTCGACCGCGGTGACCGCGGCGATGGCCAGGCAGGCGCGCGCGGCCCCGGACGCCAGCGCGCCGGCGCAGCTGGCGGTGTTCCTGGCCAACGCGGTCATGGGCGTGCGCGTCGTCGTGATCACCGCGGTGCTGTCACCGGCGGTGGCGTGGCAGCTCGCCGGGCCGCTGGGCGCGATGGTCGCGGTCCTGGTCGCGGCGGCGCTGTGGCGCGCGCTGGCGATCCGCCGCGGCGGCACCACCGAGGTCGAGCACGGCGCCCTCGAGCTGCGCAACCCGTTCGCGGTGGTGCCGGCGCTGACCTGGGGCGCGGTGCTGTGCGCGGTCATGCTGCTGGCCCACTTCGCCACCGCGTACCTGGGATCGCACGGCCTGGTCCTGGCCGCCGCGGCCTCGGGCCTGGCCGACGTCGACGCGATCACGCTGGCGGCGTCGCGGCAGGTCGTCGACGGCGCCAGCGGCGCCGAGATCGCGGCGCTGTCGATCTCGGTGGCGGTCGCGAGCAACACGGTGGTCAAGGGCAGCATCGCGATGATGGGCGGCGGCCGCCGCTTCGGGCTCGGCGTCGCGCTCGCGTTCGGCGTCGCGATGGTGGCGGGCGCCGCGGTGGCCGCGGTGCAGTGGCTCGCGTAGGATCGACCGCATGCGACGGATCCGGGCCTGGGGCGCGGCGGCGCGGCGCGGCGCGCCGGCGCTGGCGCTGGCGCTGGTGCTCGGCGTCGCCGGCTGCCTGAGCACGCCGCCGCCCGCGAACGGCGACGGCGGCGTCGCCCCCGACGCCGCGGTCGACCCCTGCGTGCGCGATCCGCGGCCGGCGACCGCGTGCGACCTGCCCGGCGACTTCACCGCGACGCCGCTGGCGGGCGCCGCGATCCGGCAGGTCTGGATCGACGACCTCAACGGCGACGGCGTCGACGATCTGCTGCTCGCCGGCACCCGCGGCGCCGACGACGGGCTCTACGTCGCCCTCGGCCCGATCGATCCGGCGGCGCCGGCCTACCAGCAGTTCCTGGTCACCGGCGCCGAGGTCCACGCGGTCGCGGTGCGCGACGTCGTCGGGCCCAGCCCGTGCGCCGACCTCGCGGTGCTCGCGGTCGAGCGCACCGACGACGTCGTGATCGCGCAGCTGTGGGCCTACCAGGGCGGCGCGTCGCCGTACGTCGACGTCCCCGCGGTCCGGGTGCTCGACTTCCAGCTGTTCGGCGCCGACGCCTACATGCACGCGGCGTGGGTCCGGCGCGACGCCACCGGCGACGACCTGTGGCTGTCGGACTCCAACCACCTGCGCATCCTGCGCACCGCCGGCGCCGTCGACGCCTTCGCGACCGCGCCGATCGATCTGGTCTACCGGTTCGACACCACGCCCGGCTGGGACAGCATCAACGGCGTCGAGGCGGTGCCGACCGCCGACTGCGGCCGCGACGAGGTCCTGGTCATCGAGGGCGGCGGCGCCCGCTACATCGGCCAGAACGGCGGCGGCGACCCCGCCGGGGTCGCGCCGTTCGACGGCCAGGGCGTGGTCGCGCTGGGCACCGTGCGCGCCGACGTCGACGGCGTCGCTCCCGACGACGTCCTGATCGGCGGCGCCCGCAGCTTCGGCGTCTACCTGCGCGCCTACCAGGGCGCCGACCTCGTGACCACGCTGGTCACCGGCGACACCGGCTACGACGCCTACCCGGACTCGTACCGGGTCGACGGCCAGACCGTCCTGGCAGGGCCGAGCAGCCTCGACTGGGCGTTCCTCGACGGGCCCGACGGCACCGGCACCGGCACGCCGCAGCTCGGGCTGGTCCACGGCGTCCACGTCGCCGGCGGCGCGCTCGCCGCCGACGCCGCGCGCACGATCGACGTGCCCGCCGCGCTCGACCCGCTGGACGTCGTCGCCGGCGATCTCGACGGCGACGGCACGCGCGAGCTGTGGATCGTCGGGCGCGGCGGCCAGCTCCGCTGCGCCCGCGTCACCCAGCCGGTGCCGGGGCTGCAGCTGTGCCCGTGACCGTCGGGGTCACTGCACCGCGCCGCGCGAGGTGACGGCGACGCCGTCGCCCTCGATGCGGACGGTGTACTCGTAGACGCCCTTGGTCGGGGCGCCGACGAACGCCAGGCCGCGCAGGCCGCGGGCCAGGCAGCCGCGTTCGGCGGGCAGCAGCGACTCGGTGGCCGAGAAGTACGGCTTGTGCACGACGCCGTCGCCGTACAGCAGCGACAGGCCGAGCATGCGGGCGTGCTTCGAGGCCTCGGGGTGGATGCACGACGCCACCGCGGCGGCGATCTGCGACTCCAGCGAGCCGTCGTCGGCGATGCCGTCGCGGGCGGCGGGCGCCGCGACCGCGGGGGGCGCGGCGGCGGGGGTGACGGCGGCGGGGGGACGGCGGCAGGGGGTGACGGCGGCGGGGGTGACGGCGGCGGGGCTGGGCGTGGGGCGCGCGCGCAGCAGGCTGGCAGGGGCTGCCGCGCGCGCGCGCGGCGCGGGGCGGGGGCGGGTGAGGCGGCGGGATCGGGGGGGGGGCGGGATCGGTGGCGTGGAGCGGGGTGGCGACGGCGGCGGCGTGGGTGGCCGCCTGGGTCGGCGCCGACTGGAGGTTGACCGCGAGCGCGACCGCGACGAGCGCGCCGAGGCCGGCGCTCACGGTCGCGATGATCGCGACCCGCCGGCGCGGCGAGCCGCCGTGCAGCGCGGTCGCCAGCTCGAGGTCCTCGAAGAACGGATCGGAGCCGTCGGGCGCCGGCAGCGGCAGCGGCAGCGACGGCGACCGGGCGCGGGTGGTCGCGACGCGCGGCGCCGGGGTCGGGGTCGGCGTCCGCACCGGCGGGCGCACCGGCACCGGCGTCGGCGTCCGGGCCAGCGTCAGGGTCGGCGGCGGCACGGTCACGACCGCGAGCGGCCGCGCCGAGGCGGCCTCGCGGCGTCGCGCGTCGTCGGCGGCGGCGCGCGGCCGCGGGCCAGGACGGTCCGCTGCTCGCGGACCGCGTCGGTGTGGACGACGCGGATCGTCGGCACCGGCGGCGGCGCGGCGGCGCCGCGGGCGCGGGCGCCACGTCCTCGAGGTTGGCGGTGCGGATGCCCTCGTCGTCGACCACCAGCTGCATGGTCGCGGCCAGCGGATCGATGCCGTCACCGCGGACCCGGGTCACGACGCTGTCGGTGGTGCGCGCGCGCGTCGGGCTCGACCGCGGGGCGCAGCGTGACGACGCCGGCACGCGCAGCGTGGCCGGGCGGCGCCGCGCGGTGCCGGGCGCGGCGCCGGGGGCGGTGACGGCGGCGACGCCGGAGGTCGGGATGGCCAGCCGGTGCGTCGACCGGCTCGGCGGCGGCGGCTGGCCGGGCGTCCGATCGTGGCGCTCGACCACGCTCATCAGCTCGCGACCGAAGTCGGTGGCCATGCGGACGACGCGGGTCGGACCGTCGCCGGACGGCGCCGGCGACGCGGTGGTGCCGGGCAGGCGCGGCGCCGGCGCCTGCTGGTCGATGAACTGGGCCAGCAGATCGCGCAGCTGGCGTAGATCGGTCCACCGCTCCTCGGAGAACGGGCTCATCGAGCGGACCAGCACCGAGCGCAGGCCGGCGGCCACGGTGGGGAACGAGTTGACGCCGGAGCCGAGCTCGCCGCGGCGGATGCGGTCGATGCGGCGCGGCCGGTTGTTCTCGGCGCCGAACGGGTGGCGGCCGGTGAGGCGCTCGAACAGGACGACGCCCAGCGAGAACACCAGCGACCGGTTGTCGACCATCTCGCCGCGCACCTGCTCGGGCGACGCGTACGACAGGTCGCCGTCGAGCTCGGCGTTGCGCAGCATCGAGATCAGCGCCGCCGCCGGGGTCCGGGCCGGCAGCTGCTCGGCGCCGTCGAGGGCGATCAGGAACTGCCGGACGACGCCCACCGACCGCTCCGGCTCCTCGTCCGCGATCCGCTCGGGACCGCGAGCCAGCAGCCAGAACCTCTCGGCGAACGTCGGAGGGTGGAGCGGGGTCGGCGCGGGAGTGTGCACGGGCCGGGATAGAGCAAGGAGCGGGCCGACGGCGTCGGGGGCGCGATCCCCGGGGGCGCCCGTGTGGTTCCGGCGCGTTCGATCGGCGGTGGTCGCGATCGGGGCCCCGGGGTGGGGCGGCGCGCGCCGGCCATACCCCCAGTCGGCACCGTGCTGCACGTGACGTCGCGTCGATGGTAGACGTCGAGCATGCCGAGCCCGTGGCAGCCCGAGCACGCCGTCGACGCGGCGCTGGCGGCGCGCCTGGTCGCGGCGCAGTTCCCGGCGTATGCGGGCCTACGTCCGCTACACGGCGGCCGCGGCTGGGACGTCGACGTCTGGCGTTTCGGCGACCTGGCGTTCCGGTTCCCGCGCCGCGCCGTGGTCGCGGCCGCGCTCGATCGCGAGCTGCGCGGGCTGCCGGTGATCGCGGCGCACCTGCCGCTGTCGGTGCCGGTGCCGCTGCACGTCGGCGCGCCGGCGCTGGGCTACCCGTCCCGGTTCTGGGGCCACCGCTGGCTGCCCGGCACGACCGTCCTCGCCGCCGGGCTCGACGACGACGCGCGCGCCGCCCTCGCCGCGCCGCTGGGCGCCTGGCTGCGCGCGCTGCACGCGATCCCGGTCGACGCCCTGCGCGCCGCCGGCGTCGGCGCCGACCCGCGCGGCGACGTCGCCCGGGTCGCCGGCCGTGGCCGGGCCTGGCTCGACGACCTGGCGCTCGACGCCGCGACCCGGGCCGGGGTCGCGGCGGTGCTCGACGCGCCCGCCGCCGATCGACGCGGCGCCGACCGTGATCCACGGCGACGCCCACGCCGGCAACCTGCTGGTCGACGGCGGCGCCCTGGCCGCGGTGATCGACTGGATCGACCTGGCGGTCGGCGATCCCGCGGTCGACCTCGCGATCGGGTGGAGCCTGCCGCCGCGGCGCGCCCGCGCCGACTTCCTCGCCGCCTACGGCCCGGTGTCGGCCGCGACCTGGGCCCGCGCCCGGGTCAACGCGGTGGCACGTCACGGCCTGGCGATGATCGCGGCCGGCACCGGGACGGGTGACGCGGGCGTCGCCGCCCACGGCCGCGCCGTGGTGGCGCGCGCGCTGGTCGACTGACCCGCGCGAGCCGCCGGCGGTCAGTCGCGCAGCCGGACCGCGCCGAGCCGCTCGCCCCAGGCCAGGGTGCGGCGGACCACCGCGTCGGTGTCGCCGCGGCGATCGAGCGCCGCCGGCGCCAGGCGGGCGTCGAGCGCCGCCGCCAGCTCGCGGTGGGTGGCGAGCGGTCGGCGCCGCGCCAGCGCCTGGCGGCGCGCGACCTCGCGCAGCGACACCTCGACCGGCGGCAGCACCGGCGGCGGCAGCGGATCGCCGAGCCGGCGCGGATCGATGCACGCCGACAGATCGGCGGCGGCGGCGGCGCGCGCGGTCAGCGGCGCCAGGCCGTGGCGGACCGCCAGGGTCGACGCCACCGACGCGTGCTCGAGGGTGGCGTCGATGGCGCAGCCGCGCCGCACGGTCGGGCCGATCACCAGCGACGGCACCCGGAAGCCGAGCCGCCGGAAGTCGGGATCGTCGTCGGCGGCCTCGGGCGGCGGCACGTGATCGAAGAAGCCGCCGTGCTCGTCGTAGGTGACGACGAACAGGCAGCGGTCCCACTGCGGCGAGCCGCCGATCGCCGCCGCGACGCTGGCGATCAGGGCCTGGCCGAGGCGGACGTCGTGATCCGGGTGGTCGTCGTTGGCGCCGCCGCCGAAGAACGCCGGGTCGACGATCGCGAACGGCGGCAGGTTGCCGGCGCCGGCGTCCTCGAAGAAGCGCTCGATCGTGGCCAGGCCGGTGAGCTTGCCGTAGCCGCCGGTCGCCCACGCGACGTCCGAGTAGTAGTTGAGGTTGGCGACGCCGGCGTCGTCGAGCTGGGCGAAGACGCTGCGGAAGCCGAGCGCCGGCAGGTTGCTCTTGACCCCGTTGGAGGTCGCGCCGTGCAGGTAGAAGCGGTTGGGCCAGGTCGGGCCCAGGCAGCCGCAGAACCAGCGCTGGCAGATCGCCGCGGCGTCGGCGAGCGCGTAGGTCACCGGCAGCTGATCGCGGACGTGGTAGCCCATGACGTCGGCCTGGCTGGCGCCGGCGTGGGCGCGGACGAAGCCGTCGTTGCCGCCGTCGTTCCACTGGTCGTGGCAGGGATCCCAGCCGTGCGGCGGATCGTCGGGCGTGAAGTCGTCGAGGCGGTGGACCGCGACCGGCGCGCCGTCGGGATCCGGGTTGGTCTCGGCGCCGGTGAGGCCGTCGACGTCGAGCCGGCCCTCGGCGAGGCGCAGCGAGCCCAGGTAGTGATCGAACGACCGGTTCTCCATGCACAGGACGACGATCGTCTCGATGTCGGCGAGCAGCTCGGCGGCGCCCAGCGGCGACGTCGCGGTGCACGCGGTGACCGGCGCGCCGTCGACCTCGATCCGGGCGTCGGGCGCGAACCCGGCGTCGGGCGCGGCGGCGTCGGGCGCGGCGCCCTCGTCGTCGCCGCAGCCCAGCGCGACCGCGCCGGCGGCGGCGCCCAGCCCCTGCAGGACCCGGCGGCGTGTGATCCCCACGGCCGGAGCCTACACCGGCGCCGGCGTCGCTACGCCATGATCTCCTCGAAGCGCTCCCAGAACCAGGTCCGCGACATCCGCCACCGCGGCCGCGGCGGCCGCCGCTCGGGGCTGCGGGCGAGCCGCCGCAGCAGGGCCCGGGCGTCCGCGGCCTTGACGTCGAGGCGGGCGCCGGCGGCGTCGACCACCCGGGCCAGCCGGGTCCGGGCCGCGCGCGACACCCCGGCGTCGGCGGCGTCGCGATCGAGCTGGACCCACGAGCGCTCGCGGTAGAACCGGGCCTTGGCCAGCGCGACCAGGCGGTCGTGATCGCGGGGCGACAGCGCGCCGGCGCGGCGGGCCCGGCCCAGGCCGGCGCGCAGCTCGACCATCGCGGTCGACACCTCCTGGTAGCCGTGGGCCGCCGGCAGGTGGGCGACCGCGACCTCGTCGTCGTCGGTGAGGCGGCCGGCGCGGAAGCCGGCGTAGACCCGGCCGACGCCGATCATCCCGAACGGCGCCAGCTCGGCGGCGCGCAGCGCGCCCATGCTGGCGGCGCCCCAGACCTCGACCCGGGCCTGCAGCGCCGCGAGGATCTCCTTGTGCCAGACCGCGGCCATGCGCTCGAAGTAGCCGTCGACGATCGCGACCCGCACCGGGCGGCCGTCGCGGACCAGCCGCCACAGGTCGCCGACCGCCGCCGGCGGCAGGTAGATGGCGTCGAGCACGCGCCGCGCCTCGTCGACCGGCAGGCTCGGGCCGAGGAACACGTAGGTGGCACCGGCGCGGCTCATCCCATCAGCTCCACCCGGGTGGCGCGGCCCGGCACGATCACCTTGACCACCGGCACGCCATGCTCGGGCCGCGACAGGTCGACGACGACGACCCGGGTCGCGCCGCCGGCGACCGCGCGCCCGACGAGCAGCCGCAGATCGTCCTCGAAGGTCGCGGTGGCCAGCCGCGGCGCGTCGCGCAGATCGACGACCGCGGCGGCCGGGGCGTGCAGCTCGTCCCAGATCGGCGCCAGCACCTCGGGGTCGGTGGCGCGGTCGTAGTCGAACGGGAAGAAGTCGTCGCGGCTACCGGCGACGTAGGTGACCCGGGTCTGGACCGCCTCGCACAGGGCGCGGCCGACCGCGATCTCGGGATCGAGGTGGCAGCCGAAGCCCTGGTACATGCCGAGCGCGCGCCACGCCGGCTCGGCCGGGTCCTCGAGGATCGCGGCGCCGTACGCCGGCACGCCCAGGTCCGAGCCGAGGTCCCACACCGTGGCGTGGACGCCGGCGTCGGCGAGCCGGGCCAGGATCGCGCGGCTGCCGGGATCCTGCACGGTGGCGAGGTCGACCCGGACGTCGCCGCGCGCCGCCCGCCACCCGGCCTCGGCGTCGCGCTCGATGACCTCGCACAGGCCGTGGACGATGGCCTCGAGCAGGTGGTTGCCCGAGGCCAAGCCGTTGGACGACACGTCGAACCACGGCGCGCGCGCGCCGAAGACGGTGTCGAGGGTGACCGCCTCCAGCGGCACCCACACCGGCGCGCTCGCGACCAGATCCCAGCCCTCGACCCAGTCGTGCGGCGCGTCGAGATCGAGGCGGCCGCGGCGGGCGCGGGCCAGCTGGCGCAGATCGACGGTGGCGGCGCGGTCGCGCAGCGCCCGCCAGCTGGCGCGGCGGCGCGGCCGCGCGACGTGCTCGGCGTGCCAGGTCTCGATGCTCTCCATCAGCGCCGACGCGCGCGCGGCGTCGTCGGTGAAGCCCTTGCCCTGCGAGGTCGACAGGCTGCGGCCGTTGGGGCGGATCGCCGACCACACCGGGACGCCCAGCGAGTCGAGGCCGGTGAGGTTGGCGAGCCGGGTGATGCCGAGCGGCGCCATCAGCTTGCGCCACCGCGCCACCGTCGCCGCCGGCGTGCGCGCGCGGTGGGTGCCGTCGACGAACCGCTTGGCGGCGCGCAGCGGCCGGCCGTCGACGACGATCGGCGCGGTCACGGCGCCGGCTCCGCGGCGTCGCCGGCGCGCCGGCCGATCAGCCACAGCGCGGCGCCGATCACGAGCGCGGCGACGACCGCGAGCCCGAAGCTGCCGTCGCGGGCCTCGGCGCCGGCCGCCGCGTTGAGCGCGGCGAACGGGACGATGCCGAGGCCGGCGGCGATCGCGAACCGGCCCCAGCCCAGCGTCGGCGAGGTGCCGGCGACCACCGCGACGGTCTCGGCCAGCACCGGCACCGGTCGGGTCGCGGCGACCCCGGCCATCGACCACCGCGCCAGCAGGGCGTCGAGGCGGGCGCGCTCGGCCTCGCCGACCCAGCGGCCGATGGCGCCGCGGCTGGCCCGGCCGATCGCGAAGCCGACGAGCGCGCCGGCGAGGACCGCGGCGGTGGCCAGCGCGGCGCCGATCGCGGCGCCGTGGGCGGCGCCGAGGTAGGCGATCACCAGGCTCGACGGCACCGGCAGGACGATGTCGGCGGCGAGCAGGCCCATCGCCAGCGCCGAGGCACCGGCGCCGCCGGCGGCGAGGTAGCGCTCGGGCGCGGTCAGCACCGGGACGCCGGCGGCCTCGGCGAGCCCGAACAGGGCGATCACCGCCACCGCGATCGCGGTGACCAGCAGCAGCATCCGGCGCATCGGCTGCGCACCATACGGCGGCGCGGCCGCGGCGTCACCCGTTCGCGGCACCGGCACCGGCACCGGCACCGGCACCGGCACCGGCACCGGCACCGGCGCCGCCGGCGCCAGGCGCCGGCGCGGCGCGCGCCCGGCGGCGCGCCCCTGCGCTACGATGCGGCCATGGGGGACTGGAAGCGGCTGCTCGCCTACGTGCTGGCGATCGTCGGGATCGGTGCGTCGCTGCTCTTGCCGTGGTGGCGGATCGAGGTCGGGGGCGCGACCCTCGACGTCAGCCTGCGCCACGCCGAGGCCTGCTTCGGCGGCGAGTGCCAGAAGGTCAAGATCGTGGGCGCGTTCGACATCGTCGCGATCATGACCTTCGCGTACGGCTGGTTCGCGCTGCTGGGGATCGTCTGGAAGGGCCTGATGCCGGCGCTGGCGGGCGAGGCGCCCGGCGCCGGCCCGTCGCTGGCGGGCCTGGTCTACCTGGCGTTCGCCGGCATGACCTACTTCACGCTCGATCTGCCGACACCGATCCAGCACATGTTCGACGTCAGCGTGACGTGGGCGTTCTGGGCCGGCATCGTCGGCGCCCTGATCGCGCTGTTCTCGCCGGCGCTGAGCCTGCTCGACGCCCGCGAGCCGACCGGGACGTACGTGCCGGTCGCGCCGGTGGCGCGCGGGACGGGCGGCGCGGCCGCGGACGGCGGCGCCGCCGCCGCAGAGGCCGCCGGGGCCATCGCGCCGGTCCGGGCGCGCCGCGCCAGCGTCGAGCCGATCGATCTCGACGCCGGGCCGCCGGCCGCGCCCGCGAAGGGGGCCCGTCGCGTCGGCGCCGTCGCCGCCGGCGTCGGACACGGTGTCGCTCGACGACATCGCCGACGCTCCGGCCAGCGGCGTCCGCTTCGCGGCGGCGCGGGCCGAGCTGGGCGAGGCCTCGCTGGTGGTGGTCTCCGAGGCGGGCGAGCGCCGCGAGCTGGCGTGGGCCGACCTCGCCGCGGCGCTCGCCCGCGACCTGACCGGCGCGCCGTTCGCGCCCGGCACGACGATGGTCGACCTGCTGCCGCGGCAGGGCGCGCCGGTGCGGCTGTTGACCTCGACGCGGCTGCAGATCCCCGGCACCGCGCCGCCGGGCACGCCGCTGGACGATCTGCGCCGGGCCCTGGCGCTGTGTCGGGCGATGCAGCCCGACCTCCAGCTCGAGGACGCCACCGCCGACTTCGTCTACCGGCGCGAGGCGCTGCCGCCGTGGACCGCCGCCGACCTGGCCAGCTACGACCGCCGCTACGGGGCCGGCTGAGATGCACCCGCAGCGGCTCGTCGGTCACGGGCTCGCGATCGGGCTCACGGTCGCGGCGCTGTTCGCCTCCTGGTTCGCCGCCGCCGCGCCCGGTACCACGGTCGAGCTCGGGCTGCGCGAGCTGGCGATGTGCCGGGGTGGCCGCTGCGTCCACGTCGCCGCGCTCGGCGGCACCTTCGCGCAGCTGGGCCGCATCCTGTTCGTGCTCGGCTGGGCGGTCGTGGCCGTCCACCTCGCCGCGGTCGCGACCACGATGCTCGACGTCCGGCGCGGGCCGCTGGTCGGCTGGATCGCGGTCTCGACCAGCGCGCTGTGAACGATCGTGGCGCTGCTGCTGTGGTCGTCGGCCGGCGACGTCATCCCTGGCGCCGACACCGCGCCGCGCGCCGGCCTGCTGCTCGGCCTCGGCGCCGGCCTGCTCGGCGTGCTGTCGCCGGCGTTGCGCCGCCGCGCCACGCCGCTGGGCACCGACGCGGTCGAGCAGGCGCCGCGCGGCGGCGCCGTGGTCGCGCCCGCGGCGCCGTCCCGGCAGGTCGCCGCCACCACCGCGGCGCTGCAGGACGCCGCCGGCACCCTCGGCCGCCCGGTCGGGGCGCAGGTGGCGTCGCGGACCAGCAGCAAGGCCTCGGTCGACCACGCCCGCGCCGCGCTGCGCTTCGTCGTGACCGGCGGCACGATCACCGCCGACGGCCTCGAGGTCGTGACCGAGGCCGGCGACGCGCGGACGGTGGCGTGGCGCGAGCTGGCGTCGGTCGCGGCCCGGCGGATGCCGCCGGATCCGCCGTTCGCGCGCACCCTGCTGGTCGACCTGGTGCCGACGACCGGATCGCCCCTGCGCCTGCTGGCGTCGACCCGGCTCGACTACCGCCGGCTGCCGGGCGGGGCGGCGCCCAGCTCGCGCGAGAACCTGCGGCGGCTGGTGACGCTCGCCCTCGCGCACAACGGGCAGCTCGAGATCGACGCGGCGTCCGCCGACTTCTTCGCGGGCACCGGGGAGCCGCCCACGCTCGGCTCGCTGCGGCTGTTCGCCGAGTACGACGCCCGGTACGGGTGAGACCACACGTGGGGAACCGTATCCATGGCTCCGACAGCCGCGCCGACGTTGACGCAACGACTGCGCCGGGCCTCGCGCCGGGGGTAGACCGTCAGTCGGCGCCGGTACATAATCCCGCAAGAACACGAGCCGGCCTGACCCTGAGGGGGGTCAGCGGGGCCCGCGCCATGCGCGATCCTGCTCACCCCTTTGTCCGCCGGTGGTCCGTGTCGCGAGGAGCATCATGAGCGATCACGAAGGCAATCCGGGCAGCAACGGCGTGGGCAGCGACAAGACCGCGATGGCCCCCGTGCACGCCGCCGCCCCGGACGAGGCGACGGTGATGGGCGCGCCCGCGACGCCGGTCGCGCGACCCACCCCGGCGGCGCCCAGCGATCGCACCGCCGTCATCCCGCCGCCGGCGTCGCCGCACCTCGCCGGCACCTCGCCGAGCGGGCTCGCGCTCGGCACGCCGCAGCCCACCGCGTCCAGCTCGCAGCCCGGCAGCTCCCCGGGGAGCTCGAGCCCGTTCCGCACCGAGGTCTCCGGCGTCCACGTCCAGCCCGCGCCCGGCGTCAAGTTCAACCAGTACGAGCTCATCCGCGAGCTCGGCCAGGGCGGCATGGGCGTCGTCTACCTGGCGCGCGACACCAAGCTCGGTCGTCGCGTCGCGGTCAAGTTCCTGCAGACGCCGCAGCCCGAGCTGTCGCAGCGCTTCCTCCTCGAGGCGCGCGCCACCGCGCGGTGCAGCCACGAGAACATCGTCATCATCTACGAGGTCGGCGAGTACGTCCAGACGCCGTTCATGGCGCTGGAGTTCCTGCAGGGCCAGCCGCTGCAGAAGCTGATCGAGGGCGGCCAGAAGCTGCCGGTCGGGCGCGTCGTCGAGCTGTCGATCCCGGTGCTGCGCGCGCTGGTGTGCGCGCACGAGCAGGGCATCGCCCACCGCGACCTCAAGCCCGACAACGTCTTCGTCACCGACACCGGCACGGTCAAGGTGCTCGATTTCGGCATCGCCAAGGTGCTGCAGGAGAAGGCGTCGAACACGCCGTCGGCGGCGGCGATCCGCCTGCCGACCGCGGCCGAGATGGCGGGGCAGGGCGGTAACCACAACACCGAGACCGGCCTGACCCGCAGCGGCGCCATCATGGGCACGATGGCGTACATGTCCCCGGAGCAGTGGGGCATCGGCGGCATCGAGATCGACCACCGCACCGACATCTGGGCGATGGGCATCATGATGTGGCGCATGCTGACGGGGCGGCACCCGCTGCACCCGCTGCGCGGCCAGCAGCTGGTCATCACCGCGATGCTCGACCAGCCGATGCCGTCGATCCGCGAGGCGATGCAGGACCTGCCCGCCGGCCTCGCGGCCGTCATCGATCGCTGCCTCAAGAAGAACAAGGACGAGCGCTACCCGACCGCGATGGATCTGCTGCGCGCCCTCGAGCCGTACGGGCCGGGCCGCTTCACCCGCGAGATCCACGTCGACCAGAGCCCGTACGCCGGCCTGGCGTCGTTCCAGGAGAACGACGCGGCGCGCTTCTTCGGCCGGTCGCGCGAGATCGCGGCGATGGTCAACCGGATCCGGACCCAGCCGATGCTGGCGGTGGTCGGCTCGTCGGGCGTCGGCAAGTCGTCGCTGGTCCGCGCCGGCCTGGTGCCCGCGCTCAAGCGGTCCGGCGAGGCGTGGGAGTGCCAGGTGCTGCGCCCGGGCCGCAACCCGATGGCCGCGCTGGTCAGCATGATGTCGCCGATGATGGCGACCTCGAACACGATCGCCGACGAGGTCGAGCGCAACGCCAAGACCGCGCAGCGGCTCAAGGACGAGCCCGGCTACCTCGGCGCCACGATGCGCGCCCAGGCGGTGCGCGAGAACAAGCGGATCCTGATCTTCGTCGATCAGTTCGAGGAGCTCTACACCAACGTCGCCGACGACGAGGAGCGCCAGGCGTTCGTGCGGTGCCTGGCCGCCGCCGCCGACGACGCCACCGCGCCGGTCCGGCTGGTGCTGTCGGTGCGCTCGGACTTCCTCGATCGCGTCGCCGAGAACCCGCAGTTCATGGCCGAGCTCAACCAGGGCCTGTTCTTCGTGCTGCCGCCCAACCGCGACGGCCTGCGCGACGCCCTGGTCCAGCCCGCCGAGATGGCCGGCTACCACTTCGAGGACGTCGGCATGGTCGAGGACATGCTCGACCACCTGGCGCAGACGCCGGGCGCGCTGCCGCTCTTGCAGTTCACCGCGGCCAAGCTGTGGGACGCCCGCGACAGCGCCCGCAAGATGTTCACCAAGGCGAGCTACCAGGCGATCGGCGGCATCGGCGGCGCCCTCGCCAGCCACGCCGACGCGGTGCTCAACAAGATGACGCCGACGTCGCAGGGCCTGGTCCGGGCCCTGTTCCTGCGCCTGGTCACGCCGGAGCGGACCCGCGCGATCATCTCGATGAAGGAGCTCGACGAGCTCGCCAAGGACAACGCCGAGGTCAAGCGGGTCGTCGACCAGCTCGCCTACGCCCGCCTGGTCGTGGTCCAGACCGCCGAGGGCGGCGGCACGTCGACGGTCGAGATCGTCCACGAGTCGCTGATCCACAGCTGGCCGACCCTCAAGAAGTGGCTCGACGAGGGCCACGAGGACTCGGTGTTCATGGAGCAGCTGCGCCAGGCGGCGCGGCAGTGGCAGCAGAAGGGCCACGACGCCGGCCTGTTGTGGCGCGGCGAGATCGTCGGCGAGGCCCGCAAGTTCCGGGCGCGCTACCGCGGCGAGCTGCCGTGGGTCCAGGAGTCGTTCCTGCGCGCGGTCTTCGACGCCCATGACAAGGGCGTGCGCCGCAACCGGCTGCTGGTCGTCGGCGGCTTCATCTTCCTCGGCGCGCTGGTCGCGGCGGCGATGGTGGCGCTGTTCGTGATCAACCAGCAGCGCGGCAAGGCCCAGAGCGCCGCCGCCGAGGCGACCCAGGCCGAGAAGGTGGCGCGCAGCGCCAAGCAGAAGGCCGAGGACGCGCTCGCCGAGACGATCCGCAAGGAGGAGGAGCGGCGCGCCGCCGAGGACGCCCAGCGCCTCGCCGAGCGCGACGCCGCCAAGGCCAACGCCAAGGTCGCGCAGAGCGCCGAGGAGCTGCAGCGCGCCAACGCCGAGCTCCTGCTCGCCCTCGAGGACACCGAGACCGAGAAGGAGAAGGCCAAGAAGGAGCGCGACAAGGCGGAGAAGGCCGAGAAGCAGGCGGTCGAGGCCGCCGCGGCCGCGCGCAAGGCCGAGGCCGAGGCCGTCATGGCCAAGGCCGAGGTCGAGAAGCTGCTCGCCAAGGAGCGGCTGCGCGTCAAGGAGCTGACCAAGCAGATCGGCGACATCGTCGAGGAGCTCAAGTAGCGGCCCGCGCCGCGCCGCGCCGATAACCCCCGGGGCGCCCCCCGAGATCGAGGAGAGAGCTGGATGCGTAGCGCACGATGTCTCGTCGCTGTCACCACGGCGCTGGCGTTCGCCACGCCGGCGCTGCCGCGGATCGCGGCGGCTCAGCCGGCCGGCGGCGACGCCCCGGCGCCCGCCGACCCGACCGCGGGGGACGGCGCCCCCGCCGCGCCCGCCGCCGACGCCAGCAAGTGCGACGGCAGCAAGCCGTGGGCCAACGGCGTCTCCGACGAGGACCAGAAGCTCGCCAGCGGCCTGTTCCGCGAGGGCAACGCGCTCTTGCGCGACTCGCTGTTCGTCAAGGCCGCCGAGAAGTACCGCGAGGCGGTGACCCACTGGGACCACCCCGCGATCCACTACAACCTCGCGCTCGCGCTGCTGCCGCTCGACCAGCCGATCGAGGTCCACGCCAGCCTCGAGAAGGCGATGGCGTTCGGGGTCTGCGCCCTCGACCAGGACAAGTTCGAGCAGGCGGTCCGCTACCAGGCCCTGGTCGAGCTGCAGCTGACCCGGATCGTCGTCAGCTGCACCGAGCCGGGCGCCCAGGCGTTCGTCGACGGCAAGCAGACGGTGAGCTGCCCGGGCAAGGAGGAGACGCTGATCCGCGCCGGCGAGCACACGATCACGGCCTCGAAGGAGGGCTTCGAGACCGCGGCGCTGACCCGGGTCTTCGCCGGCGGCAAGACCGAGGAGGTGCCGATGCGCCTGTACCGGCCCGAGGAGCTCACCGGCTACACCCGCAAGTTCCCGTCGTGGATGCCCTACGCGGTCGGCGGCGGCGGCGTCCTGCTGCTCGCGGTCGGCGGCCTGCTCCACGCCTCGGCCGCCAGCGGCTACAGCGACTTCGACCAGTGGGCCAAGACCTGCGAGGCCGAGCAGCACGCCGGCTGCACCCCGACCAGCACCGAGCAGGGCATCCGCGACTCCGCCGACACCAAGCAGACGATCGCCTTCGTCGGCTACGGCGTCGGCGCCGCGGCGCTGGCCGGTGGCATCACGCTCTTGATCCTCAACCGCCCCAAGCCGTACCGCATCGACGTCGAGAAGCTGCCGCCGCCCGCCACCGCGGTGGTCCCGATCGTGGGCAAGGACACCGTCGGGGTCCAGGCCTCGTTCTCGTTCTGATCCGGACCGGCTCGCACGCCCCCTAGCGCACGCCTCGTCTCGCCTTCCGAAAGGACCGTCATGACTCGCCACGTCCACGCCGCCCTGGTGCGGCTCGCCCTGGTCGCCCTCGCCGCCGCCGGCGCCGTGACCTGCGTCGACACCCAGAGCACGGACTGTCCCAACGGCCGGGTGTGCCCGTCGGGGACCCGGTGTGCCGCCGCCGACACGGTCTGCATCCGCGACAACTGCGGCGACGGCAACACCGATCCCGACGAGGTCTGCGACGACGGCAACGTGCGCGACGGCGACGGCTGCTCCAAGACCTGCAAGTCCGACGAGACCTGCGGCAACGGCACCGTCGACACCGCGGCCGGCGAGGTCTGCGACGACGGCAACACCAACGACGACGACGGCTGCTCCGGCGACTGCCGGTCGAGCGAGCTGTGCGGCAACGGCATCACCGACACCGCGGTCGGCGAGGTCTGCGACGACGGCAACACCGACTCCGAGGACGGCTGCCGCAACGACTGCCTGTCCAACGAAACCTGCGGCAACGGCGAGATCGATCTCGCGGTCGGCGAGATCTGCGACGACGGCAACACCCTCGACGGCGACGGCTGCGCCGCCGACTGCCGGTCGGGCGAGGGCTGCGGCAACGGCGTCATCGACCTGGCCACCGGCGAGGTCTGCGACGACGGCAACACGATCTCGGGCGACGGCTGCTCGGCGGACTGTCTGTCCAACGAGACCTGCGGCAACGGCTTCCAGGACGTGCCGGTCGGCGAGCAGTGCGACGACGGTAACCAGGTGTCGGGCGACGGCTGCTCGGCCGACTGCCGGTCGCGCGAGGACTGCGGCAACGGCATCCTCGACTCCGCCGCGGGCGAGGTCTGCGACGACGGCAACGAGGTCTCGGGCGACGGCTGCTCCGACGACTGCCTGTCCAACGAGACCTGCGGCAACAACATCGTCGACATCGCGGCCGGCGAGATCTGCGACGACGGCAACACCGTCGACGGCGACAGCTGCGCGTCGAACTGCCGGTCGAGCCTCGAGTGCGGCAACTCGACCCGCGATCCCGGCGAGGAGTGCGACGACGGCAACGGCCTCGCGACCGACAACTGCCTGCCCGACTGCACCCTCAACACCTGCGGCGACACCTTCATCGACACCCAGGCGCCCCGGATCGAGCAGTGCGACGACGGCACCCAGACCGCGACCTGCAACATCGACTGCACGCTGTCGGTGTGCGGCGACGGCAAGGTCAACGCCAACGCCGGCGAGCAGTGCGACAACGGCGGCGGCGGCGTGCCGTTCGACGGCCCGCTGTGCGACGACGACTGCACGGTCGCGTTCTGCGGCGACGGCCACCTCAACACGACGACGACGCCGGCCGAGATCTGCGACGAGGGCGGCCTGACCGCGACCTGCGACCTCGACTGCACCCCGGCGGCCTGCGGCGACGGCGTCATGAACCCGCTGGCCGGCGAGCAGTGCGACACCAGCGGCGAGAGCGCCACCTGCGACGCCAACTGCACGATCGCCTACTGCGGCGACGCCACGCTCAACGTCACCGCCGGCGAGACCTGCGACGACGGCGGCATCAGCCCGACCTGCGACGCCGACTGCACGCCCGCGACCTGCGGCGACTCGACCGTCAACGTCCTGGCCGGCGAGCAGTGCGACACCGGCGGCGACAGCGCCACCTGCGACGCCAACTGCACGATCGCCTTCTGCGGCGACTCGACCGTCAACGCCGCCGCCGGCGAGACCTGCGACACCGGCGGCGCCAGCGCCACCTGCGACGCCGACTGCACCGCGGTCAGCTGCGGCGACGGCGTCGTCAACGTGCCCGCCGGCGAGCAGTGCGACACCGCGGGCGAGAGCGCCACCTGTGACGCCAACTGTACGATCGCGACCTGTGGCGACGGCACGCTCAACGTCGCCGCCGGCGAGACCTGCGACACCGGCGGTAACTCGGCGACCTGTGACGCCGACTGCACCCCGGTCAACTGCGGCGACGGCTTCACCAACAGCGCCGCCGGCGAGGAGTGCGACGACGCCAACGCGATCGCCGGCGACGGCTGCAACGCGTGCCGCCTCGAGGTCTGCGGCGACGGCGTCCTCGACACCGCCGCCGGCGAGGTCTGCGACGACGGCAACACGGTGTCCGGCGACGGCTGTCGCGCCGACTGCCAGAAGATCGAGATCTGCGGCGACGGCGTCGCCGACGCCGGCGAGGCCTGCGACGACGGCAACCTGGTGACCGAGTCGGCGTGCCCCTACGGCTCGGCGACCTGCCAGCGGTGCAACGCCAACTGCAGCCAGGTCCTCGACCTGACCGGCAACGTCTGCGGCGACGGCAGCCGCGACCCCGCCAACGAGGCGTGCGACGACAACAACCTGGTCACCGAGCTGAGCTGCGCCTACGGCACCGCGACCTGCACCGCGTGCGACGCGGCGTGCGCCAACGTCCTCGCCCTGACCGGCAACGTCTGCGGCGACGGCAACCGCCTGGTCGGCACCGAGGCCTGCGACGACGGCAACACGACGACCGAGACCGAGTGCCCCTACGGCCAGGCGACCTGCACGGTGTGCCGGGCCGACTGCCAGGCCGCGATCGCCGAGACCGGCAACACCTGCGGCGACGGCGTCCAGGACCCGACCTTCGAGGCCTGCGACGACTCCAACACGGTCAGCGAGACCGCGTGCGCCTACGGGGTCGCGAGCTGCAGCGGCTGCAGCGCCGACTGCCAGAGCAGCCTGGCGCTGACCGGCAACGTCTGCGGCGACGGCACCCGCGACCTGGTCTTCGAGGCCTGCGACGATCACAACGCCGACGCCTGCGGCACGTGCAGCGCCACCTGCGGCGCGATCCAGAGCGCGGTCGCCACCGGCTTCATCATCGCGGTCAAGGCCAACGACATCATCGACGCCGAGACCTTCACGATCGACGACGGTCTGGGCACGTCGATCGCGTTCGAGTTCGACAAGAGCGGCGCGGCCCCGACGCCGCCGCGGGTCGCGGTGACCATCTCGGCCGGCGACAACTCGGCCACCGTCCGCAACGCGATCGTCACGGCGATCAACGGCACCGCGCTGCAGATCACCGCCGCCGCCGGCACCGGGGCCACCGTGACCCTGACCCACGACCGCGCCACCGCGCTGGGCAACGTCGACCTCCAGGAGACCGTCACCGACGACAGCTTCACGGTGTCCGGCATGGCCGGCGGCCTCGGCGGCAACTGCGCGGTCGGCCTGGGCTGCAACAGCAACGCCGACTGCGCCAGCGACAGCTGCGATCTGGGCACCCACCTGTGCCAGTGATGGCGCGCCGGCAGGCGTGGTAGCGTCGAGTCGTGACGCGCACCAGGAGCCAGCGCTCCGAGCGGCTGGTCGCGGGGCTCCTGGTCGGGGCCCTGGTCGGCGCGCTCGCCGCGCTGGTGGCCTACGCCCGGCCGCAGATGGTCGAGCGCGCCGAGTGGTGGACCTACGACCAGCGCGCGCGTGACGCCGCCGACCGCACGGCCGCGTCCCCCGACATCGTCATCGTCGAGATCTCCGAGCAGGACCTCGAGGACGCCGAGAACGTCTACGGCGTGACCTGGCCGTGGCCGCGGGCGATGTTCGGCTACCTGGCGCAGTACGCCCAGCGCGCCGGCGCCCGCGCGATCGTCTACGACTGGCTGTTCCAGGACCGCGGCCAGTACTCGGTCTCCGACGCCGAGGACTTCGCGGCCGCGATGCGCGACAACGGCCACGCCGTGATCGGCCTGGCCATGACCCAGCGCTCGCAGGTCAGCCGCGCCACCGAGGGGCCGTGGGCGGCCCGGCTGGCCAGCTTCGCGACCTGGGACGAGGCCCAGGCGGTAGCCCTGCAGCTGCTGGCGTGGAACACCCGCAGCTACGTCGTGCCCGCCGGGGCGGACGGCCCGTACACGCTGTTCTACGGCGGCAAGAAGTCGGTCGAGGACCTGCAGATGACCTGGCAGCGGCTGATGTCAGCCGACGAGCTGCAGGGGCTGTTCCTGGTCGACCCCGGTGACGGCGGCGAGCCGGTGCCCGCCGAGCCGGTGCCGGTCGAGCTTTCGGCCGACGACCTGGCGCGGCAGGTCACGATCGAATCGGTGATCGCGCGGCGCGACGGCGTCGATCTCGGCGCGCGCGGCGGCTTCCTGCCCGAGCGGCGCGGCGTCGATCCGCCGCTGGCGCCGATCGCGGCGGCGCCGGCCCACGCCGGCAACGTCTACCAGGACTTCGAGGCCGACGGCATCATGCGCCGCTACGCGCCGGCGTTCCGCCACGACGGCCGGGTCTACCCGTCGCTGGCGCTGGCCGCGTACCTGGTGGCGCACCCCGACCAGACGATCGCGCTCGACGGCCAGGCCCTGGTGCTGGGCGGCCGCCGGATCCGGCTCGACGGCGACGGCCGCTTCGGCGTCCGCTTCCACGGCGCCCACGTCTACCCTCACCTGCGCGCGTTCGAGGTGCTGCGGTCGCTGGCGCTGCTCGACGAGGGCAAGCCGCCGTCCGTGCCGCTCGAGGCGCTCGCCGGCAAGTACGTCTTCGTCGCCGCCAGCGGCCAGGCGCTGCGCGACATCCGGGTCACGCCGGTGTCGAAGTTCCAGGAGGGGGCCGAGGTCAACGCCAACGCCCTCGACAACCTCGAGTCGGGCCGGGTGATCGTGCGGGCGTCCCGCGTCACCGACGCGATCATCGCGTTCCTGCTGGCGGTGGCGATCGCGCTGGCCATGGTGGCGCTGTGGACGTCGCTGCCGCGCGGCTCGCTGGCGCTGGCCGCGACCAGCGCCGCGACCGCGCTGGTCCTGATCGGCTACTGGCTGCTGGCGTCGTGGCAGTTCGACCACCGCGGCCTGTGGCTCGGGGTCGCGACCCCGGCGATCGGCACGTCGCTGTCGGCGTTCGCGGCGCTGCTGGTGACGTCGGCGGCGGAGCGGCGCGGCCGCCGCTTCGTCCAGGAGGCGCTCGGCCGCTACACCTCGCGCGAGCTGGTCCGCGAGCTGATGGCGCACCCCGAGCACCTGTCGCTGGAGTGGGGCGAGAGCCGCGAGATGAGCGTCTACTTCTCCGACATCGCCGGCTTCACGACGATCAGCGAGGGCCTGCCGCCGGAGCGGCTGGTCGCGCTGCTCAACGAGTACCTGACCCACATGACCGACCTCGTGCTCGCCCACGGCGGCGTCGTCGACAAGTACATCGGCGACGCGGTCATGGCGTTCTGGGGCGCGCCGCTGCCCGACAAGGACCACGCGATCAAGGCGGTCCGCTGCGCGCTGGCGATGCGCAAGAAGTGTGACGAGCTCCGCGCCACCTGGCAGGCCGAGTACGGCGCCGAGGTCCGGGCCCGCGCCGGCGTCAACTCCGGCAAGGCGGTCGTCGGCAACATGGGCTCCAAGCACAAGTACAACTACACGGTCATGGGCGACATGGTGAACCTGGCGTCCCGCCTCGAGGGGGCAAACAAGCCCTACGGGACGTACCTGATGATCAGCGAGTTCACCCACGCCCGGGTCGCCGACCACGTCGACGTCCGGGAGCTCGACTACCTGACGGTCAAGGGCAAGGAACAGCCGGTGCGTGTCTTCGAGGTCCTCGACGAGAAGGGCCGGTCCGAGCCGGCGGCGCTGCGCGCGGTCGCGCGCTACCACGAGGGCCTCGGCCGGTACCGCGAGCGCGACTTTGCCGGGGCGATCGCCGCGTTCGAGGCCGCGCTGCAAGAAAAGCCCGACGATCGCCCGTCGCTGATGTATATCGAGCGGTGCCGTCATTTCCAGGACGCTCCACCGCCGGACGACTGGGACGGCGTGTGGCGCCTCGCCGAGAAGTGAGCGGCGCCGATCACGAGGAGATGCGCATGCGAGGGATTCGTCGTTGGATGCTGACCGGGACCGTGGTCCTGGCGCTGGGGGGCGTCGCCCTCGCCGGCGTCAAGGCGGGCTCCGTGATCACCGTCCGGGTCATGAGCGCCAAGGTCATGAGCGGCCCCAAGTTCATCGGCGCGACCGCCGGCACCGTGTCGCGCGGCGATCAGCTGACGGTCAAGGAGGTCAAGGGCGACTGGTACCGGGTCGAGGGCGCCGCGACCGGCTGGATCCACAAGACCAACATCGTCGACGGCAAGGTCGCGCTGTCGTCCAAGCCGGGCGGCGGCGGCGCCGGCGCCAGCCGCGACGAGGTCGAGCTGGCGGGCCGCGGCTTCACGCCCCAGATCGAGGGCGCCTACCGCGACCAGAACCCGACCCTCGACTTCGGCCACGTCGACGCCATCGAGCAGGTCACGTTCGATCCCGGCGAGCTCGAGGCGTTCGTCCGCGAGGGCGGGCTGGCGGGAGGTGGCCAGTGAGCCGCCGGGGCGGTGCGGTCGCGGTCGCGCTGGTCGCGGCGGCGGCGCTGGCCGGCGGCGGCGCGTGCAAGGCGACGCTGACGCCGGGCGGGCTGTACGACCTGGCCAAGGGCATCAAGGACGCCAAGAAGGAGCTGACGCCCGAGAACGAGTACTACCTGGGGCGCGCGGTCGGCACCAAGATCCTGGCCAACGCCGACTACCGCTACGAGGACGAGGACGGCTGGCAGAGCGGCCGGCTGTCGAGCACGACCGCGTACGTCAACGCGGTCGGCAACGTCGTCGCGTTCGCCGCGATGGGCGCGCCGCGCGACGGCGACCGGCCGTCGCCGCTGGCCGGCTGGCACTTCGTGATCCTCGACGACGAGTCGATCAACGCGTTCGCGGCGCCGGGCGGCTACGTCTTCGTGACCTCGGGCGCGATCCACCAGGCCCGCAGCGAGGACGAGCTGGCGGCGATCCTCGCCCACGAGGTCGCCCACGTCGTCCGCGGCCACGCGATCGGGTCGATCCAGAAGTCGCGGATGTCGGGCGTCATGAAGCAGTTCCTCGACAGCTCGGTCGAGCTCGATCCCGAGGTCGAGGCCCAGATGGCGTCGGTGTTCGGCGGCTCGATCGACGACATCGTCGACGGCGCCCTGGTCAAGGGCTACTCCAAGGACACCGAGTTCGAGGCCGACCGGGTCGGCCTGGCCATCATGGTGGCCGCCGGCTACGACCCGCAGGCGTTCGTCAGCTACCTGCGGACGCTGGCGTCCCACCAGGACACCGGCTCGGGCGGCTTCTACGCCACCCACCCCAAGGCCAGCGAGCGCATCGCCAAGCTCGAGGCCCTGGTCGCCAAGCAGGCACCGGTGCGGGTGCCGGCGATCCGGGTCGAGCGCTTCGAGGCCGCGGTCAGCGAGCTGCCGTAGGCGGCGGGGAGTGGGGGAGGGGGAGGCGCCCGCGGCGCCAGCGGTGGCGACGGTGCCAGCGCTGCCACGTGGCGAGGAGCGCCTTCGCACGCGCGACTCCCCGAGGCTCCGGAGAGGCGGAGGGAGACGATCCGGTAGGTGCGCGGTCCGCGGCGAACGTCGCGACGCGCGGCGGGGCGGGGCGGCCGCTCGAGGCGCGCGGCGGCGGGGCGGCGGGGCGGCGGCGGGCGGCGCGGCGGGGACGGGGTCGGGGCCGGGGGCCCAGCACGTTGCGGCTCCGGCGCTGCGGCCTGCTGGCTCCCCGATGGGCGCCGGTGCGCGCGCCAGCGTGGGCGCCGGGCACCACCACCGGCGCCGGGCCCGAAGACGGGGGCCCGGCGCCTCGGCGCGGGGCGCGGTCGTTGCGGGGCCGCCGGCAGGTTCGACGCAGCCACCACGCTCATCGTCGCGTCACCGGCCGCATCGATCGCTCGATCCGCTGCGCCAACGACAGGTCCACGTGGGTCGCGTCGGCGTGGTCCACATGGACCGCGGCCGTCACCGGTTCATCCCTGGCTCTCGGCGGCGCGCCGTACCGCCGTCCATCGGCGTGCGTGAACACGACCTCGCCCGACGCCGACCGCGTGATCCGCAAGCGGCCCGCGTGGACCGCGTCGTGGTGGCCGCCGCACAGCGACACCAGGTTCGCCATGGTGTGCGGACCGCCCTGCGCGCGCGGCTGCACGTGGTGGACCTCGACCCACCGCGACGCCCGGCATCCGGGCACCCGGCAGCGGCCATGGTCTCGCGCGACCACGGCAGCGCGCACTCGCGCCGGGATGGTCTGCGTCGGCCTGGCGCCCCCATGACCGTCGCCGTCGACCCGGCCGAGCACGCGCGCGTCGCAGCGAGCGCGCTCGGTGACCTTCGCCGGCACCTCGACGGCGCGGCCGCCGCCGTCCTGGGTGACGCGCTCGCAATCGGGGCACTGCATCAGCGCGATCTGGTACGCGGCACGGCCTCGCTTGGCGTTCTCTCCACCGGCACCCGCCAGCATGCCGAGGCACAGCGCCCGCAGCAGCTCGTCGTCGGGCACGGCCTCGCCGCGCTCGAGCTCCAGCGCCAGCCGGGCGTCGCGCCACAGCGCGTACGTCTCGGCGGTCACCTCGAGCGACAGCACGCGCCGGACCTCGGCCGGATCCACCGGATCGCCCGGCAGATCACCGGGCTTGCGCCCGGCGACCAGGGTCTCGATCTCGTGCACGGTCTTGCCGGCGGCCGCGTCGAGCCACGCTCGCTCGGTGTCCTCGCGGACGACGCGCGTCAGCTCGCGCACCGCCGAGTACGACTGCTCGCCGCGCGCCAGCGCCGACGCGGTCCGCGGCAGGACCTGCAGCGCGCTGGCCACGCGCAGCCGCTCGCGCGCTGCGCGCGGCCCGTAGCCCAGCGTGCGCTCGAGGTACTCGTGCAGGCTGGCGTAGCCGAACCGGCGGTGCAGCTCGATCTGCTGGGCGAGCACCAGCCCGCGTGCCTCCTCGGCGTCGAGCGCGGCGCGTCGTCGGGCGACGCCGCGCAGCCGGCGATCGAGCTGTCGCCAGTCAGTTGCCGGGTCGCGGTCACCGACGAAACCCGCACCGTCGAGCTCGCTCGACACCACGCCGTCGCTGTCCTCGCGATCGAACATCTCGACTCCTCCCTGCGCACGCGCGCATTCCTTCTCTACCACGACGATTTCGGGCCTCCTGTCGTCGCCGTGGTGCCCCGCGAACGACCTCGACCCTTCGCGACGACGTCGCAGGTCGCTTCGCGGCGCAGCGGGCAGCACCGCGGGTGTCGCGGACGATCGGCAATGACATCGCGACGACACGCCGTCGTCGCGCGCGAGCACCGTCAAGGGAAATCGACCGAAATCGTCCTCGGTCGTGACTGTCTTTGTCCGGTTCTCGGACATCATCAGCGCGGCCCGCACGGCCGTCGCGATCCGATCAGCAGCCTCGGCTCGCAACGCCCGCGCCCCGCGCCGAGGCGCCGGGCCCCCGTCTTCGGGCCCGGCGCCGGTGGTGGTGCCCGGCACCCACGCCGGCGCGAGCACCGGCGCCCATCGGGGCGCCAGCGACCGGCTGCGCCAGGCCCCGCAGGTCCGCAGCTCCACAGCTCACGCCGCAGCCCACGCCGCCCATGCCGCGACCCACGCCGCGACCCACGCCGCCACGCCGCGACCCACGCCGCGACCCACGCCGCAGCCCACGCCGCGACCCACGAGGACCACGGCGATGGGCCCGCATGCACGCGTCGCCGTCGCCCCGTCGCGCCGCCGCGCCGTCGCCCCCGTCGCGCCGTCGCCCCGTCGCCCCGCCGCGCCGTCGCGCCGTCGCGCCGTCGCCCCGTCGCCCTGAGCCCCGCGCTCTCGCGCCCCGCGCCCAACCGCGCCGGCCGGCTGGCCGCGCCGCGCACCGGCCCGACCATCCCTCGGCGCCCTCTCCGGAGCCTCTCCGGGAGCCGCCGCGATCCCGCATCGCCACGATGGGCCTCCACCAGGTCCGCCGCGTCGCTCCCACGCCCGGCTCCCTCGACCGGCGCGCTCGCCCGCAGCCGGGCTCGCCTCGCCGCGCCTGTCCGGCGTCCGCCTGGCGCGGACGCTCCGCTCCGCTCCGCCCCGCTCAGCAGCCGCAGTCGTGGAAGCCGAGGTCGAGCCCGTACAGGCTGCTGTACGTCTTGCCGTCCCAGCCGACGAGCTCCTCCGGCGACGCGATCTCGGGCTGGCCGTCGCCGTTGGTGTCGACCAGCGTCGGCGACGGCTGGAACCAGGTCTCCGACACCAGCGAGACCTTGCCGCCGTCGACCCGGTAGACCGCGCCCATCGAGCCCTCGAAGTCGCCGCAGCCGGTGCCGGCGCGGGCCTCGACGAGCGCGAGCCGGCGCTTGCCGTCGGGGCTCTCCCAGATCGTGACGCCGCCCTCGGCGCCGTCGGCGTCGTCGCTCCAGGCCCCGGTGCCGCCGTAGTTGCTGGCGTAGTCGTCCTGGATCGAGCGGTAGGTGGGCAGCTTGGCGAACGCCGCGGCGGCCGCGGTCGCGGCCGCGTCGTCGTCGACCTGGCGCCACGCCGCGGCGCTGGTGCCCAGGACCCCGACGGTGTCGGTGTCGCGGCAGCCGTCGAGCTTGGCGACCAGGTAGTCGGTGGCGCCGGCGTCGACGACGGTGTCGAGCAGGCCGGCGCCGGTCAGCGGCGCGCTCTCGGGCGTGCCGTCGCCGTCCTCGTCGCCGCGCCACGCCGCCTCGGTCGAGAAGTGCGGGGTCAGCAGGTACAGCTTGTGGAAGCTCGCGATCGTGCAGGTCGTCGCCGACGGGTAGGTCGTCACCTGGGTGCCGACCAGCTTCTGCCACGCCGGGCCGAGCTGCTTGACGCCCTCGTTCACGGAGTAGGCGAAGCCGTCGCCGCCGCCGCCGTCGGTCCGGGCGCCGTCGCCCTCGACGTCGTCGCCGCGGCCGACGACCAGCCAGGTGCCGCCCTGGTCGGCGACGACGCCGAACGCGGTCGAGGTCGCGGCGCCCGGGCCGTCGAGCACGGTCGACGCCAGCATCTCCTCGCGGGCGATGCGCAGGCCGCCGGCGGCGCGCGCGATCACGAGCTGCTTGGTGCCGGTGTCCTTGAACTTGCCCTGGGCGAAGGTCTGGGTGAGCCGGACCACCGCGGTCGGACCGCTGACGTGGACCTCGACGTCCTCGGCGGTGACCGTCATCGGCGCCTTGAACATGCGGCCGCGATCCTTGAACCAGCCCGTGCGATCGAACTTCCAGGTCCGGGCGCCGACCCGCTTGATGCCGCCGAACCGGTCGTCGTAGAGCGCCTGGTAGGCGTCGAAGTCGCCGGCGTTCTGGGCGGCCAGCCAGGCCTCGACCACCGCGTCGACCTCGGCCCGCGGCAGCGCCGGGATCGTCGGCGCCGGCCGGGCCGCGGCGCCGGCGTCGTCGGGCGGCACGAAGCCGTAGCGGGTCATGATCGCGCGGCCCTTGGGCGAGGCCAGGAACGCGGCGAACTTCTTGCCGGACTCGGTGCCGGCGCCCTTGCCGCAGACCGCCAGGGCCTGATCGAGCGGCGCGTGCAGCGACGGATCGATCGCCAGGACCTGGCCGCCGTCCGCGACCACCGCCAGGCTCAGCGCGACGATCGCGACGTCGACGTTGCCGCTCTTGGCGTACTGCATGGTCTGCTGGACGTTCTCGCCGAACACCAGCCGGCCTTCCTTCTCGAGCTGATCGTAGACGCCGAGCTTGGTCAGCGCCTCGCGCGCCGCCATGCCGTAGGGCGCGTGGGCGGGGTTGGCGAGCGCGATCTTCTTCCACCGGGGGTCGGCGAGGTCGGCGAGCTTGGCCGGGACCTCCTTGGTCGACCACACGACGATCTGGCCCAGCGCGTAGCGGGACTGGGTGGCGCCGTCGCAGACCCCGGCCTTGACCACCTGATCGACGAAGCCGACGTTGGCCGACGCGAAGACGTCGAACGGCGCGCCCTGCTCGAGCTGCTTGGCCAAGAGGCCGCTCGAGCCGAAGGTCATCACCGGCTCGATGCCGGTCTCGGCCTGGAAGGCGCGGCCGACCTCCTCGAAGGCGCGGGCCAGGCTGGCGGCGGCGGCGACCCGCACCCGCTTGCTGGAGCCGGCGTGCTTGGAGCCGCAGCCTGCTGCGGCGACAATGGTGAGGAGCAGCAGCGCGAGGACGACCCGGACGAGCGAGGGGAGGCGCACGTCCTCAGGGTACGCGCGGCGCCGCCGGGACCCTGTTACACCCCGGTTAAACGGCGCGGCGCCGCGCCCCGCCGGCGCGGCCGCGGCGGGCGCGGCCCGGGGGAGGCAGCGCGCGGTCGCGCGGTCCCGTGTACTCTGAGGGCATGGTTCGTGCTGCTCATCGCCCGGGTCGCGCGGGTCTCCGACGGTCGGCCGCGGCGCCGCGCCCCAGGCGCGGGGCGAGGGCGGGCCGGCGATGACCGCCGCGCCGCGCCGCGTCCTCGTCGTCGACGACGAGCCCGACGTCGCGCGCCTGATCGCGTTCAACCTGCGCGGCGCCGGCTTCGAGGTCGAGATCGCCGGCACCAGCGCCGAGGCGCTGGCCGCCGCCGCGGCGACGCCGCCCGACGCGGTCGTCCTCGATCTCATGCTGCCCGACGGCTCGGGCCACGACGTCTGCCGCGCGCTCCGCGCCGCGCCGGCGACCGCCGACGTCGGCGTCCTGATGCTGACCGCGCTGGGCGAGGCCGACGATCGCATCGCCGGGCTCGAGGCCGGCGCCGACGACTACGTGGTCAAGCCGTTCGTGGTTCGCGAGGTGGTGCTGCGGGTCACCGCGCTGGTCAGCCGCCTCGCCGAGCGCCGCGCCGCGCCGGCCCCGGCGGGCGATCCCGCGGCGGCCGCGGCGGCCGCGGTGCGGTGCGGGCCGATCGAGCTCGATCTCGTCGGCCACGAGGTCCGGGTCGCGGGCGCCGCGGTGTCGCTGCGGCCGCTCGAGTTCAAGCTGCTGGCCCTCTTGTGTGGCCACCCCGGCAAGGTGTTCTCGCGCGAGGAGCTGCTCGCCGAGGTCTGGGGCCTGCGCGGCGATCTCAACACCCGCACCGTCGACGTCCACGTCCGCCGCCTGCGCATGAACCTCGGCGCCGGCGCCGACGTCATCGAGACCGTCCATGGCTTCGGCTACCGTGCGCGGCGCGACTAGCCGCCGGGGCGCCGCGGGGCCGCGGTGACGCTGTCGCTGCGCACCCGGATGCTCGCCGGCTACGTCGCGCTGGTGGTGCTGGTCGGCGGCGCCACGCTGTGGGTGATCAACCGCTCGCTCGCCGACGTCGTCACCGGCTCGCTCGACGCCCGCCTCGAGGCCCAGGCCCGCGGCGTCGCGCAGTGGCTCGCCGGCGCCGGTCACCCCGAGCGCCTGGCGCCGCGCCTGGCCCGGGTGGTCGCGGCCCAGGTGACGATCGTCGGCGCCGACGGCGCGATCGACGGCGACTCGGTGGGCGGCGCGCGCGCCGCCGGGCGGCCAGTCGGCGACGCGCCGGAGATCGCCGCCGCGATGCGCGGCGACATCAGGCGCGCCCGCCGCCGCCTCACCGACGACGGCCCGATGATGTACCTGGTCGCGGTGCCGACCGTCGACGGCGGCGCGGTGCGCATCGCGGTGCCGCTGTCGGCCATCGACGCCGCGCGCGGCCAGCTCCGCGACCGGGTCGCGGTGGCCGCGCTCGTCGGCCTGGCCGCGGCGGTGCTGCTGGGGCTGGGCGCGATCCGCGCCGTGACCCGGCCGCTCAAGGCGATGACCCAGACCGCCGAGCGGCTGGCCCGCGGCGAGTACGACGTGCCGCCGCCCGATCCCGGCCAGGACGGCCGCGACGAGCTCGGCCTGCTGTCGCGCACGCTCGCCCAGCTGGCGGCCGAGATCCGGGCCCGGGTCGGCGAGCTCACCGCCGAGCGCGATCTGTCGGCGGCGGTGGTCGAGGGCCTGGTCGAGGGCGTGGTCGCGGTCGACCGCGGCGGCGCCGTGGTCCTGGCCAACCGCGCCGCCCACGCCCTGCTCGGCGCCGACGTCGCGATGCCCGGGCCGCTGTCGGCGCTGGTCGACGACGCCCGCGGCGGCGTCGATCGCGACGGCGAGCTGGCGATCGCGGGCCGCGAGGTGCGGGTGTCGGCGCGGCCGCTGGCCGCCACCGGCGGCGCGATCGTCGTGCTCTACGACGTCACCCAACTGCGCGCGCTCGAGGGCGTCCGCCGCGACTTCCTGGCCAGCGCGGCCCACGAGCTGCGCACCCCGGTCACGGCGATCTCGGGCTACGCCGAGACCCTGCTCGGCGGCGGCGTCGACGACGCCTCGGCCCAGGAGTTCCTGGCGACGATCCACCGCAACGCCGGCCGGATCGCGCGCCTCGTCGACGACCTGCTCACGCTCGAGCGGCTCGAGGCGCGCCCCGAGCGCATCGGCGAGCGCAGCTCGGTCGCGCTCGCCGCGGTGGCGCGCGACGCCGCCGCCACCGCGCGCGCGGTGACGCCGACCGCGTCGATCACGGTGGCGATCGACGACGACCTGCTGGCGCTCGCCGATCGCGACGGCCTCGACCACGTCGTCCAGAACCTGATCGACAACGCCGTGCTGCACGGCGGCGGCGTGGTCCGGGTCGACGCCCACCGCGTCGGCAAGCGGGTCGTGCTCGCGGTCGCCGACGACGGCCCCGGCATCGCCGCGGCCCACCAGGCACGCATCTTCGACCGCTTCTACCGGGTCGAGGCCGGCAAGCCCCGGCGCGGCAGCGGCCTCGGCCTGGCGATCGTCCGCCAGCAGGTCGAGGCGCTCGGCGGCACGATCCGGGTCGACAGCGCGCCCGGGCAGGGCGCGACCTTCGTCGTCGAGCTCGACGCCGCCTGAGCGGGCGTAAAACGAACCGCGCACCCGGCCGCGGCCGGCTACGGCGCGCCGGTGCCGTCGTCGTAGATCGTGATCAGGTCGTAGCCGCGGGCGTTGGCGCGCCGGGTGTATACCAGCGCCAGGCCGCGGGTCCCGCCCGGGCACCGGATGCCGACGACGCCGCCGGCGCCATCCTCGAGGTAGGCGTTGACGGTGGCGCGCAGCGCCTCGTGGGTGTCGTTGCCCGGCGGCAGCGGCTCGAACGGCACGCCGAGCAGCTGGTTGTAGTGCCAGTGCGGGGTCACCGCGGCGCAGCCGCCGCCGGCGATCGCCGGGCGGATCATCCACTTGTAGAAGTTGCCGACGTTGCGGCGCTCGCGCGCCGGCGGGTACGGCGTGCCGTCCTCGGCGAGGTACGCGGCCCGGGTCGCGTCGTCGAGGTCGGGCAGGCGGCCCAGGACGTCGTAGCGGTGCAGCAGGATCTCGAACTGGCCGACCGCGGTGAAGTCGAACAGCGCGACGAACGCGTCCTTGCCGTCGAGGACGGCGCGCTCGAAGTCCCACACCACCTGCTCAGGCAGCGTCGTCGGCCGCGCCGGCGCCGCCGGCGCGCCGCCGCCGCGGGCCGCACGCCGCGCCGCGCCGCGACCGTCGCGATCGCCGCGATCAGGCCACCACCGCGGCGCGCTGCGGCGCCAGCCCAGGCCGCGCGCGCCCACGCCTCGCCGTAGTCGTCGACCGCGGCGCCGCAGTCGATGCCCAGGGCCTCGAAGCCGGGCACCAGCACCTCGGCGACGCAGCGCGAGTAGATGACCCGCTCCTCGGCCGGCGTCATCAGGCCGTGGCGGCGCACCGCCTCGGTGACCTCGCCGACCGGGCGCTCGCGCTCGATCACGTTGGCGACGCCGCGCAGGGCGCGCGGCACCATCTGCGCCGCCGCCTCGACCACCGGCGCGCCGGCGCGATCGATCGCCCACCGCAGGTACGACCAGCCGAGCCGGGCGTGCATGACCTCGTCGGAGTAGATCGAGGTCAGCACCGCGTGGGCGACCGGGTCGGTGGTGAGATCGCGGGTCGCGGTCAGCACCGTGGTCGCGTAGGTCTCCGACACGCACGACACCAGCAGCGTGTTGGCCACCGCCTGGTGCAGCTTGGGCCGGTCGGGGCTGTCGGGCAGCGTCGACATGCCGGGCGGCGGCTGGATGCGCGCGCCGCCGTAGATCTCGACCATGCGGATCGCCAGCTCGGCGTGGCGGATCTCGTCGAGCTGCGATCGCACGCAGTGCGACAGCACGTCGGCCGGCGCCGCCGCCGCGACCAGGTCGATGCACAGCACCGAGAACGTCGACACCGCCAGGTACTCGGCGGAGGCGCGCCGCCGCCAGGTCTCGGCCAGGCGCTGGCGCTCGGCGGCGGTGAGGTCGCCGGCGGTGCTCTGGTCCCACGGGATCGGCACCTGGCGGCGTCGCATCAGGCGCTGGTGCTCGGGCCCGAGCGGCGTCCCGGTCAGCCACCACGGGCTGACCGGCTCGAGGCCGGGCTCGTCGGCGTCGGCGACGATGCCGTCGCTGATCGGTGCGTCCACGGGCTGCATCGGCGAGGGACGCCTCAGGACAGCAGGAAGCCGCGCCCGAAGCCACCCTCGTCGTCGCCGCCGCGGATCCGGCCCTCGCACGGGTCACCCGCGCACGGGTCCTCCCAGGCGCCGGCGCACGGGTCGTCGCCCTCACCGGCGCACGGATCCATGCCGCCGTAGGTGTCGCCGCCGGTGCCGTCGTCGGTCCCCATCTCGGAGCCGCCGGTGTTGGCCGGCGTGGTGGCGGTGCTGGCCTTGGGACCGCAGGCCGAGGCGCCCAGCATGGCGCCAGCAAAGACCACGGTCTTCCAGATCGTGCGGGTGGCGTCGCTCATGGCCGTCGAGCGTAACCGGACGGGCCCCGCCGCCGCAAGCCGCCCCTCGCCGTCGCCGCCGCTCCCGCCGTGGCCGCTACCGCGCGCTGGCCATCAGGCCGCGCATGCGCCGGACCAGCTCGGCGATGATCGCCGCGCCCATCTCCGGGCGCTCGACCAGCAGGTCCTTGAAGCCGGTGCCCGGCACCACCAGGGCCCGGGTGCGCTCGACCGCGCGCACCGTGGCCGAGCGCGGCGCCTCGTCGAGGACCGCCATCTCGCCGATGCACGCGCCGGCGCCCAGCTCGGACAGGACGCGCTCGGTGCCGGCCGCACCGCCGGCGCCGATCATCACCCGGACCTTGCCCTTGACCACCAGGAAGACGGCGTCGCCGGCGTCGCCCTCGCGGCACAGATCCTGGCCGGGCAGGAAGATGCGCTCCTCGACCACCGTCGACAGCTCGTCGAGGTCGTCGGGATCGAGCTGGCCGAACAGCGGCACGTTGCGCAAGAGCATCATCCGCTCGATCGTGGTCAGCGTCGCCATCGCGGCGTTGGCGTCGAGGGTCGCGTACATGCCGCTGTTGCCGACGCCCTTGACGGTCTGGGCCAGCAGCGCCGGATCGGGCGCCGCCGGCATCTGGCCCGAGGTCGTCCCCGACACCGCGCGCACCGCGGCGCGCCGGACCCGCGGATCCTCGTCGCCGAGGATCTGGGTCAAGAGGTCGCGGGTCAGCCGGCTGCGCGCGCCGATCGCGCGCACCGCCGCCTCGCGGACCACCGGATCGGGATCGCCGAGCGCCCGGGTCAACCGGGCGCGCGACGCGTCGTCGTCGAAGCGCGACAGCACCATCGCGACCGCGCCGCGCAGGTACGGCGACGCGTCGTCGGCCAGGGCCAGGAACGGGCCCGGCTCGAACGGGGCGCGGGCGTCGCTCCACAGCGCGTCGACCGCCTGGGTGATCGGCCACAGCAGCGCCTGATCGACGACGCCGCGCAGCCGGGCCAGCTCGTCGCGCAGCCGGGCCGGCCGCTCGGTCACGGCCTGGCGGACGGCGTCGACCTCGGGGCGGCGCGCCACCGCGCCGAGCAGGCCGAGGGCGCGGACGACGTGCTGCTGGCCGCGCCACAGCGCGAGCTGGCCGACGAACGCGGCGCTGGCCGACTCGCCGCCGTCGGCGTCGGCGACGTGCGACGCCGCGGTCGCCGCGGCGAGCACGCCGAGCGCGTCGACCTCGGCGCGCAGGAGCCCGACGACCGGGCCGTCGAGGGCGAGCAGGCCCTCGAGCTCGGCGGCCTGCTCGTCGTCGGTGACGCCGTACTCGTCGCGCAGCGCCTCGAGCGTGGCCGGCGACGGCGCCGCGCCGGCGCGGGCGTTCTCGATGACGATGCGCTCGAGGTCCTTGCGGTACTGCTGGCGCTGCAGCCGCTGCTCGACCGAGCCCTGGTAGGCGGGGTCGAACAGCTGGCGCTCCTCGTCGGACAGCTCGGCGATCGCCTTCTGGTGGTCCTTGTCGGTGATGCCGAGCTGGGCGCGCAGGCTGTCGAGGATGACCAGCTCGGCCCGGGTCACCAGGCCGTCGGCGACCAGCTCGCGGACGGTCTCCTTGTAGGCGCGCAGCCGGGCCTCGCGCTGCTTGGTGCGCTCGGTGTGCAAGAGGTAGATGTCTTGCAGATCGTCGGACGGCGGCGCGTCGCCCCACTCCCACTTCTTGAGGATCTTCTGGGCGAACTTCTCCTGGACGTACTCGCTCTCCTTGCGGATCCAGCGCCGGAAGAAGATCGCCGCCGACGCCAGCACGACGACGAAGCCCCAGCCCTGGACCGCCCACGCCGGCAGCACCCGCAGGCTGGGCTGGCCGGCGAAGAAGTAGAACGAGTTGAAGGCGAGGAACCCGGCCAGCACGAGCGCGTGGTGGCGGACCCGCTGCCGGGCCTCGGCGTCGGCGAGGCTGTCGGCGGTGACCCCGCGCAGGGCGCGGCGCAGCGCCAGCCGCTCGCCGGCGGCGAACACCAGGTAGCTGAGCAGGCCGCCGACCAGCAGCGTCAGCGGCGCCGCCGCGACCCGCGGGATGACGTCGAGCGGGGCGAAGAAGAAGCCGGGGTCGAGCCACTTCGACGGCAGATCGGTCTCGTAGGCCCACGAGCCGTCGAAGTAGTAGTCCCAGGTCCCGGCGACCAGCCAGTAGTAGACGTAGAACGCGGTGACGACGCCGGGCCACGCGAAGTAGACGGCGCGGCGGGGCCGGTCGCCGACCTCCTTCCAGTAGCCGCCCTCGACGTCGATGTCGGGGCAGTGCTTCTTGCACGCGACGCACGGCGCGCACTGCGAGGTGGTCGCGCCGTCGGCGGCGTGCAGCCGCGCCGGCTCGCTGTACATCTTCTCGACGATCCCGACCGGGCACAGGAAGTTGCACCAGGTCTTGCCGGCGAAGACGAAGCTGGTGGCGGCGGCGACCACGACGACGACGATCAGGAAGCCGGCGAGCCAGGTCGTCGAGCCGTTGGTCGCGATCAGCCGCAGCGACATGCCGGTGAGCAGCAGCGCGAACTGGATCGCGAAGTAGCGGCCGGCCAGCCAGTCGCCGACCTTGCGGGTGCCGGGGCGGCCGAGCAGGCGGCCGAGCTGGGCGACCACCGCGAGCGGGCAGATCCGCCGCCACAGGTGGTAGCCGCCGACCACGAAGAACACCGGCAGCGCGGCGATCGCCATCGTCCACAGGATGCGGTTGCCGTGGCGGACGCCGAGGATCGTCGGCACCGTGGCCAGGAACGCCAGCACCATCACGACGCGCGCCGCGGTGACCCAGCGCGGCACCGCGCCGCCGTCGGTGAACGCCGCCCAGCCGCCGGCGCGAGCGCGGGCGGCCTTGCCGCGGGGCGCGGCGGCGCCGCCGGCGACCGGCAGCTTGACCTTCTTGCCGGCGGGGGCCTGGGTCACTGGGGCTGGAGCGGGCAGGTGAGGCCGGACGGCTTGCCGAGGAACTGCTCGATCGCCTTGGCGCCCTTGCACTCCTGATCCTGCATGAACTCGAGCGTGAACGCCTGCCACCGCTCGGTCGGCACGATCTGGAAGTGCAGCGTGTCGATCGCGTGGTTGCCCGCCTTCGGCGTGCCCTGCCGCGGATCCGCGGTCGCGGCGTCGCCGTAGTCACGGACGCCGAAGGCGCGGACGTGACACTGCGCGCACGTCATGCCGTTCTCCTCGCCGTGATCGCGGCGGCCGTCGTCGAGCGGCAGGTTGGCGACCATGTCGACGAGCTTGTGATCGACGAACAGGTTCACGGCGTCGCGCTTGGACGACACGATCTTGCCGTCGACCTGCAGCGGCAGGTCGACGAAGCCCATCGCCTTGCGGCACAGCCCCTCGTAGCCGGGGGTGTGCTTGGGATCGTCGGGGTCGAACTTGGGCGCGCACTTGCCGACCCAGCCGGTGCCGTCGGGCGACGCCGTCACCGCGGTCCAGAACCCGGGGATGCCGATGTTGACGTAGGCCTGGGCGGTGCCGACGGCGTCGGGCAGCGGCTTCATCGCCGCCCACGCCCAGCCGTCGCCGGAGCGGTAGCTGCCGTCGGCCTCGCGGGCCGAGCCGCCACCCATGCGGGCCTCGGTGGCCAGCGCCGAGAACCCGGCGCGCGCCCACGGGTTGGTCTTGGAGTCGTCGTAGGCCAGGACCTCCTTGACCAGCGCCGCGACCGCCTTGCTGTCGTCCCTGGGCTTCGCCAGCAGCTTGTCGCTGGGCTTGCCGTCGTCGAGCAGGTGGCGCCAGACCATGTCGAGGAAGACCTTGTTGTTGTAGGCGCGCGCCTCGGGCGGCAGCGTCGGCACGTCCCAGGTCGGGCGGACGCGGAACATCGCGAACACCGGCTCGGGGGCGCGGGTCGCCTGGTAGATGACGCGCAGCTCGGTCCACTTCTTGTCGATGCGCGGGCGGACCGCGACGATCTTCCACGACTTGGGATCGCCGAACGACTTCTTGTCGAACTGCTTGCTGGTCGGATCGAGGCGCGGGTTGTCGTGGGTCTGCGCCATGCCGATCAGGAACGACTGGAACATCGCCTTGCCGTCGGGCTTGGCCAGCTTGGTCTGGACCTCGGGCGGCAGCGTCGCGCGGAACAGCTCGGCGCTGCGCACCAGGAAGCGATCGAACGGCCAGTCCTTGTTGACGCGGTCGAGGCGGTCCGGCTCGCGGATCGTCAGCAGCGTCTCGACGACCGCGCCCTGCCGCGCCGCGACCGGGGCCGGCTGCTTCTTCTTCTCGACCTTGATCTCGAAGTCCCAGACGGTGACGTGGTCGGCGTCGCCGGGCCGCGACGCGGTGATCTGGAACTTGCCGGCCGGCATGTCGGCCTTGGTCGGCGTCCAGGTCACGGTCTGGGTCAGCGCGTCGAACCGCGCGCTCGCCGGCATCGCGGTCACGCGTGACGCGGTCTCGTCGAGATCTTGATCGATCACGGCGGTGCTGAACGAGATGGTCTGGCCGACGCCGACCGCCTGCCAGGCCGGCAGCTCGAGCTCGGGCGGGTGGTCGATCTTGGGCTTGACCACGACCGGCTCGATGCGCGGGCCGGCGTCGATCGGCGTCGCGACGGCGGCGTCGATCGGCGTCGTGGTCGCGGTGCCGGGGCCGGTGCCGCCACCCTTGCCCTTGCCGTCGCCGCTGCAGCCGGCCGTGGTGGTGACCGCGGCGACCAGGGCCGCCAGGACGGAGGTGCGGAACAGCGGCGCGGTGGCGCGCCACGGGAGTGCTCGGAACATGGTGTCGATCCTCACGGGTTCGGCGCCCCCCACCGGGACGCTCGCCCCGAGCTTACACAAATGCCAGCGGAGGGTGGCCGCCCGGGGCCCCATCGCGGGCGGAGATGATGTAGAGACGAACGGTGACCGCGATCGACGCCGACCTCGCCCGCCTGTCCGTCAACACGATCCGCACGCTCTCGATCGACGCCGTGCAGAAGGCCGACTCGGGTCACCCCGGGTTGCCGCTCGGCGCGGCGCCGATGAGCTACGTGCTGTGGCAGCAGCACCTGCGCCACGATCCCAGCGATCCGCACTGGCCGGATCGCGATCGTTTCGTGCTGTCGGCCGGCCACGGCTCGGCGCTCCTGTACTCGCTCTTGCACCTCGCCGGCTACCCGCTGTCGCTCGACCAGCTGAAGGCGTTCCGCCAGTGGGGCTCGCTGACGCCCGGCCACCCCGAGTGGCACCACACGCCCGGCGTCGAAGCCACCACCGGGCCGCTCGGCCAGGGCAGCGCCAACGCCGTCGGCATGGCGATCGCCGAGCGCTACCTCGGCACGCTGTTCAACCGGCCCGGCCACACGATCGTCGATCACCACACCTACGCGCTGGTGTCCGACGGCGACCTCATGGAGGGCGTGTCGTGCGAGGCGGGCTCGCTGGCCGGCCACCTCGGCCTCGGCAAGCTGATCTACCTCTACGACGCCAACCACGTCACCCTCGACGGCCCGCTCGACATCGCCTTCTCCGAGGACGTCGCCGCCCGCTACGGCTCGTACGGCTGGCAGGTGCTGCACGTCGACGACGGCGATCACGATCTCGCGGCGCTCGACCGCGCGCTCGCCGAGGCCCGCGCCGACACCGCGCGGCCGTCGATCATCATCGTCCACACGACGATCGGCTTCGGCTCGCCCAAGAAGGCCGGCACGTCGAAGGCCCACGGCTCGCCGCTCGGCGTCGACGAGGTCCGCGCCACCAAGGTCGCGCTGGGCTGGGATCCGGATCGCAGCTTCTACGTCCCCGACGAGGTCCGCGCCCACATGGCCGAGCCCGGCGCCCGCGGCCAGGCCGCGCACGCGGCGTGGCGCGAGCGGTTCGCGGCGTGGCGCGCCGCCCACCCCGAGCTGGCGACGCAGTGGGATCAGGCGTGGGCCGGCGAGCTGCCGGCCGGCCTCGACGCCGCGCTGCCGGCGTGGAAGGAGGGCGACAAGCTCGCCACCCGCGTCGCCTCGGGCAAGGTCATGGTCGCGCTCGCCGCCGCGGTGCCGTGGCTGTTCGGCGGCGACGCCGACCTCGGCGGCTCGACCAAGACGATCGTCCCCGGCGGCGACTACGATCGCGCCGGTGCCGGCCGCAACCTGCGGTTCGGCATCCGCGAGCACGCGATGGGCTCGATCTGCAACGGCATGGCCTACCACGGCGGCCTGCACCCGTTCGCGGCGACGTTCTTCGTGTTCAGCGACTACATGCGGCCGCCGGTGCGCATCGCCGCGCTCAACGGCCAGCGCGTGACCTACGTCTGGACCCACGACTCGATCGGCCTGGGCGAGGACGGCCCGACCCACCAGCCGGTCGAGCACCTGATGGCGCTGCGGGCGATGCCCAACCTGGCCGTGTTCCGCCCCGGCGACGCCAACGAGACCGCGGCGGGCTGGCGGGTCGCGATGACCCGCGCCGGCGGCCCGGTCGCGCTGGTGCTGTCGCGCCAGGACCTGCCGGTGATGACCGCGGCGGGCGCCCCCGGCGCCGAGCGCGGCGCCTACGTCCTGGCCGAGGCCAGCGGCGGCGCGCCCCAGGTCGTGCTCATCGGCACCGGCTCCGAGGTGTCGCTGGCGATGGAGGCGCGGGCCGCGCTCGAGGCCGCGGGCGTCGCGACCCGCGTGGTGTCGATGCCGTGCTGGGAGCTGTTCGCCGAGCAGGACGACGCCTACCGCGCCCAGGTCCTGCCCGCCGGGCCGCCGCGGGTCGCGGTCGAGGCCGGCGTCACGATGGGCTGGCGCGAGTGGGTCGGCGATCGCGGCGCGGTCATCGGCCTCGATCGCTACGGCGCGTCGGCGCCGGGCGAGACCCTGATGGCGAAGCTCGGCATCACCGTCGACGCCGTCGTCGCGGCGGCGAAGCGGCTGCTGGCGTAGGCCTCCGAGGAGGACCATCGACGCGGCGCCGCGGACCCGGCGCGGGCCGCGGTCCGCGCACCGCCGGGGCGGCGGTCAGTTCAGCTTCAGCGTGGTCGTGGCGAGGACGACGTCCTTGCCGTTCGACTTGCCGACCAGCTTCAGCGTGTACTCGGTGCCCCGCGACGGGCCGTCGTCCTCGGTGATCGAGATGTCACCCTCGAGGACGGTCAGCTTGGGATCGACGCCGGTGAGGCGCTGATCGGCGACGTACTTCTTGCCCTTGTGGAACTCGAGCGCCAGGTTCGGGCTGCTCTTGCCCTTGAGGAACGCCGTGTAGTGGAAGTGCCACGCCACGACGTCGTCGGCGTTGGGCTCGCCCTTGACCTCGGACAGCTTCGCCTTCTTGAACTCGGCGATGGTGTCCTTGTCGGAGGCGCCGCTCTCGACCG
>JACKDR010000031.1 GCA_020633495.1 Kofleriaceae bacterium
TCACCCCCGCCGCCCCCGCCGCCGCGGCCGTGGCGCCGCCACGCCGCGCCGGAGCGACCATCCCGCCGGCGCCTGTCGACGACCCGCTGCCCCACCTGCGACCGATCACCGCGATGCCGGCGCCGCGCGCGTTCATCGCCCTCGTCGAGGAGGCGCGCCGCCGCAACGCCACCGACCTGCACGTCGCCAGCACCCTGCCGCCGATGGCGCGCGGCGTCGACGGCCTGACGCCGCTGGGCGACGTCCTCGATGCCGAGCGGGTCGACGCCCTGCTGCTGCCGCTGCTGTCGCCGGCGCAGCGCCTCCAGCTCGAGACCCGCGGCTACGCCGACACCGCCGTCGACCTCGGCGAGGTCGCGCGGCTGCGGGCCAACCTGTCCCGGACCCGCCTCGGCCTCAAGGGCTCGTTCCGGGTCGTGCTACCGACGCCGCCCACCCTCGACCGCCTCGGCCTGCCGCCCGAGCTCGCCAGGGTCACCAGCTACCACCAGGGGCTGGTCGTGATCGCCGGCCCCAACGGCCACGGCAAGACCACGACCCTGGCGGCGCTCGTCGATCTCATCAACCGCACCCGCGCCCAGCACATCCTCACCGTCGAGGATCCGGTCGAGATCCTGCATCCCCGCAAGCGCGCCGTGATCTCGCAGCGCGAGGTCGGGCGCCACACCCGCAGCTTCGCCGCCGCGCTCAAGGCGTCGCTGCGCGAGGATCCGGACGTCATCGTCATCGGCGAGCTACGCGATCGCGAGACCGTCGAGATCGCGCTGACCGCGGCCGAGACCGGCCACCTGGTCATGGCGACGATGAGCACGCCGTCGGCGGCCAAGACGCTCGATCGCCTGATCGACATGTTCCCGCCCGACGACCAGCCCCAGGTCCGCTCGTCGCTGGCGGCGGCGCTGCGGTTCGTGCTGGCCCAGCGCCTGCTGCCCGCCGCCGACGGCAGCGGCATCGTGGCCGCGGTCGAGCTGCTCACCGGCGTCGTGCCGCTGGCCGCGCTCATCCGCGACGACAAGCTGTTCCAGATCGGCAGCCTGCAGCAGCGCGGCCGCGCCTTCGGCATGATCCGCCTCGACGACTCGCTGGCCGAGCTGGTCCGTGCCGGCCGCGTCACCGAGGACGTCGCGCTGCGCGCGGCCGAGCACCCGCGGGAGCTCGCCGCGGTCCTGCACCCCGCCGCGGCCGCGCCGGCGACGGCGCCGTCGGGCCGCGGCCTGGCCGACCTCAAGAGCCGCCTGGGCGGCATCTTCGGCAAGAAGGATCGGGACTGACGATGGCCGAGATCGACGCGCTGTTCGACGTCCTGCTGGCGCGCGGCGGCTCGGATCTGCACCTGTCGCCGGGCTACCCCGCGATGCTGCGCATCAAGGGCGAGCTGGTGCCCGCCGACGACCGCGTCCTCGAGCACCCCGAGATCGAGCGGCTGCTGCTCGAGATCCTCAACCCGGTGCAGCGCGCGCTGTTCGAGGCCCACCACGATCTCGACTTCGCCCACGGCTACGGCGACAGGGCCCGGTTCCGGGGCAACTACCTGGGCAAGACCACCGGCATGGGCGGCGTGTTCCGCACCATCCCGACGACGATCCTCGGCATGGACGAGCTCGGCGTCCCGGCCGGCGTGCGCCGCCTCGCCGACCTCACCGCCGGGCTCGTGCTGGTGACCGGCCCGACCGGCAGCGGCAAGTCGACGACGCTGGCCGCGATGATCGATCACATGAACCGGACCCGACGCGGGCACATCCTCACGATCGAGGACCCCGTCGAGTTCGTGCACCAGAGCCGCGGCTGCCTGATCACCCACAAGGAGGTCGGCATGCACGTGCCCAGCTTCCTCGAGGCGATCCGCAGCGCCGGCCGCGAGAACGCCGACGTCATCCTGGTCGGCGAGCTGCGCGGCGCCGAAACCATGAAGGCGGCGCTGCAGCTCGCCAGCTTCGGCATCCTGATCCTCGCCACCGTCCACACCAACTCGGCGGCGGGCACGATCGACCGCTTCGTCAACGCGTTCCCCGCCGACCAGCAGCCGCAGATCCGGGGCCTCCTTTCCGACTCGCTCGCGGGCATCGTCGCGCAGCAGCTGCTGCGCCGCGCCGACGGCCGCGGCCGGGTCGCCGCCCACGAGGTGCTGATCGCCGCGTCCGGTCTCGCCGGCCTGATCCGGGACGCCAAGACCGCGCAGCTGACGAGCTTCATCCAGGCCGGCATGTCCGAGGGGATGCAGACCATGGACGCCACGCTGCTGCGGCTGGTCAGCGACGGCACCGTCGCCGCCAGCGACGCGCTCGAGAAGGCCCTCGACAAGGAGGCCTTCGCCAAGCTGCCGGCGGTCGCCCGCGCCCTCGGCGACGCCGCGCCGGCCTGAGCAGCCCGAGGCCACGCCACGCCGCGCCCGTTGCCGGAGCCGCGGATCGGCCGATCCTGCCAGGATGGCCGCCAGCCCGTCACAGGTGCACCGCCTCGAGCGCATGCTCGGGCGCGACCGTGGAGCCGGCCCGGGGCGACGCCTGAGGCCGCCTACCGGCGCAGCAGCGTGAGCGCGACGCCGCGGCTGCCGACGGCGCGCGACGTCGCCACCCACAGCAGCATCAGCGGCTCGAGCAGCCGCGCGTTGCGCAGCGGCCCGACGTCGACCGGCTCGAGGCCGACGTCGGCGATCAACCCGGCGACGACCCGGCGCGCGTCGTCGTCGTCGCCGCAGTAGAAGCCGGCGGCGGCGACGCCGTCGATCACCGGCCGGCGCAGGATCTCGGCGCCCTGGGTGTTGAACGCCTTGACCACGCGGGCGCCCGGCAGCCGCCGCGCCAGCTCCTCGGCCGACGACGTGGTGTGGCCGACCCGCGGCGCCGGCCCCGGCGCGATCGCGTTGGTGCAGTCGACGACGATCGTCCCGCGCAGCGCGCCGAGCGCCGCGACGACGGCGTCGAGCGCCGACGCCGCGGTCGCGACGCCCGCGCCCAGGCTCGCCGCCCGCGCGACCACCGCGGGGTCACCGGGATCGCGGGCGCCGAGGACGACGTCGTGACCGCGCGCCGCCCACGCCCGCGCCAGCTCGCCGCCGACGTGGCCGCTGCCGATGATCGCGACCCTCATGGCGCCACCGCGCCGCGCCGCAGGCCGAAGCCGACGCCGCGGCCGAGGCCGCGCACGATCGCCAGCTCCATCCATAGCCGCGCCACCGGCTCGGTGACGCGCGCCCAGCGCAGGCCATCGAGCCGGACCACGTCGAAGCCGAGGTCGGCGGCGAGCCGCGCCGCGACCGCGCACGCCGCGTCGTCGTCGCCGCACACCCACATCGCGACCCGGGCGGCGCCGTAGACGGGGTCGGCCATGTTCTCGAGCCCGGTGGTGTTGAAGACCTTGACGACGTGGGCGCCGGGCGCCCAGCGCTGCACCTGCTCGGCGCCGGAGTCGGTGTGGCCGATCGCGAGCGCGAGCCCGGGCCCCAGCGGGTTGGTGACGTCGAGGACGGGCACGCCGGTGAGATCGCCGGCGGCGCGCAGCGCGGCCTCGGTGGCGGACCACGGGGTCGCGAGGATGACCGCGTCCGCGCCGGCCGCGGCGGCCGCGACCGCGGCGACCGACGCGCCGGCGTGGCGCAGCGCCGGCGCGGCGTCGTCGGGGCTCCGCACGCCGTAGACGATCGCGTGGCCGGCGGCGGCGAGGCCGCGGCCGAGCGTGGTGCCGACCTTGCCGGCACCGATGATGGCGAGCTTCATGGTGGCTCCTCGGGTGCGGCGATCGCTAGCGACCGAGGGCCTCGATGACCAGGCGGGCCGCCGCGGCGCCCGAGTACTGCTGCTGCCCGGTGATCAGCAGGCCGTCGCGCACGGCGAACGGACGGAAGCGCTGGTCGACGACGAAGTTGGTGCCCGGCAGCTTGCGGGCCTCGTCCTCGATCCAGAACGGCTGGATGCGCTTGCCGACGAAGTCGTCGGCGAACTGCTCCTCGCTGTTGGCGAAGCCGGTCCAGGTCTTGCCCTCGACCAGCAGCGCGCCGCTGGCCAGCCGGGTCTCGAGCAGCAGGCACGTCGCGTGGCACACCAGCGCGGTGAGCTTGCCGGCGTCGTGGAAGCGCGCGACCAGCTGCTGCAGCCGGGTGTGGCCGCGGAACGTGATCATCGGCGACTGCCCGCCGCTGACGAAGATGGCGTCGTAGCGGGCCGGATCGACGTCGTCGATCGGGCGGGTGTCCTCGATCAGCGCCCGGTGCGCGGGCGACTTCTTGAACCCGAGGCTGATCAGATCGTGCGCCGAGTAGCCGCTGGCGTCCTCGGGATCCGAGTAGCCGTCGGCCTGCAGCGCGCCGCCGTCGGGGCTGCGGATCTCGACCTGGTAGCCGGCCTCGGTGAGCTCCCAGTACGGGTGGGTGAGCTCGCTCCACCAGAAGCCCACCGGCCAGCCCGTGGTGGGCGAGGTCGCGGGGTTGGCGGCGACGAGCAGGATCCGGCGCGTGCGCGCGGCAGAGGTGACGTTGACGTTGGCGGTCATCGGGGCTCCTTGGTGAGTCCCTGCACTATCGGGACGACCTCCGGGGTCGACAACGCAACGTCCTCGAAGGACACCTTGCACGCGGTGCAACATCGGGCTGGTGGCCAGCGCGCGGGGTGCCGCGACGCCGGGGCCCGCGGTGCGGCGCGGATCGCCGTCGTCGTCGTTTCGACGACGGCGCCCGCTGTCGTTCCGACCACGCCGGTCGCCTACGTGCACGAGATCCTGGCGGATCTACACGGCCCGAGGCTGGCCCGGGACCTGCTGCAGCTCCGCGCATGAACGAAGTCCGCCCCGACCAGACCCTCGGCGATCTCGCCGCCCAGCACCCGGCCGCGACGCGGGTGTTCCTCCGCCACCGCCTCGACTTCTGCTGCGGCGGCCGCCAGACCCTGGCGGACGCCTGCGCCGAGGCCGGCCTCGATCCGCGGGCGATCGCCGGCGAGCTCGACGCCGAGGTCGCGCGCGGCGACGGCGAGCCGGGCTGGGACGATCGCCCGCTCACCGACCTCGCCGACCACATCGAGCACCGCTACCACGCCGCGCTGCGCCGCGACGTGCCGTCGCTGATCGAGGCCGCGCGCCGGGTCGAGCGCGTCCACGCCGCCAAGCCCGCGGTGCCGGCGGGGCTCGCGGCGGTGCTCGAGCAGTTCTGGGCCGAGATGCAGTCGCACATGGCGAAGGAGGAGCAGATCCTGTTCCCGATGATCCGGCGCGGCGTCCCCGGCGATCACGTCGCCGGACCGGTCCACGTGATGATGCAGGAGCACGACGATCACGCGGTCAACCTGGCCCGGATCCGCGAGCTCACGGACGACCGGCAGGCGCCGGCGCACGCGTGCGCGACCTGGCGGGCCCTGTACGACGGCCTCGGCGTGCTCGAGGCCGAGCTGATGCAGCACATCCACCTCGAGAACCACGTCCTGTTCCCGCGGGCGATGCGCGAGGACGACTGACCGCCGTGGTCGTGCCCATCGGCGGGCCCGGTCGCGGCGGCGCGCGCGGCCGCGACGACGGCGACGACGACGGCGACGACCTCGTCGCGCTGCTGCTGGCCTGCCACGCCCGCATCCGCCGCTTCGTCGCGCTGGCCGCGGCGGCCGGCGCGCGCGACGACGTCCCGGCGGCGGAGCGCGCCGACGCCTGCCGCGCCGTCGCGCGCTACTTCCGCGACGCGTTGCCGCTGCACGTCGAGGACGAGGAGCGCGGCCTGGTGCCGCGCCTGATCGGCCGCGACCCGGTCGTCGACGACGCGCTGGCGACGATGGCCGCGCAGCACCGCGATCACGGGCCGGGGCTCGACGCCCTGCTGGCCGCGGTCGCGGCGGTGCGCGCCGCGCCCGCCGACGTCGAGGCGCGCCGGGTCCTGGCCGCCGCGGCCGGCGCGCTCGACGCCGCGTTCGCCGCCCACCTCGACCTCGAGGAGCGGGTCGTGTTCCCCGCGATCGGCCGCCTGCTCGACGCCGGCGTCCGCGCCGAGCTGGTGCGCGAGCTGCGGGCGCGGCGCCGCGCCGCCGGCGCTCCCGACGACGCCGGCGCCTGAGTCGGGACGATCTGCGGGCGGGGCGCCGGGGGTGCCCGGCTCGGGTATGGTCGACCTCGCCAGCCGTGACGCCCGCGATCCCCGAAACCGCGCTCCGCCTCGTCGCCGCGTGCTTCGACGCCCGGACCTTCCAGCGCGGCCTGCAGTACGCGCGCGAGCGCCGCGTGCACGTGGTCAAGGCGCCGCCGTGGCCGGTGGTCGCGCAGGTCCGCGGCGGCGCCGGCTACGTCGTCACGGTCCACTACGACGCCGCGGCCCGCTACCTGCGCGGCGTCTGCTCGTGCCCGGTCGGCGTCGACTGCAAGCACGCCGCCGCCACCGCGCTGGTCGCGCTCGCCGACGAGCACGCCCGGCTCGCCGGCCACCACGACGCCGCCCGCCAGGAGATGGTCGGGGCCTGGCTCGCCGACCTCGGCCGGTCGATCGGCCAGCCCACCGCCGAGCCGCGCGCCGATCGCGTCGTCGCCTACGTCCTCGACGCTCGCGACGGCGACGTCGGGTTGACGATCCTGCAGTGCCCGCGGCTCAAGCGCGGCGGCCTCGGCACCGGCACCGTGATCGGCGCGCTCGGCGATCCCCAGCGCGGCGCGCCCCGCTGGGTCGAGGTCGACGACCTGCGCCGCATCGCGATGCTGCGCGCGGTCACGCGCGCGCCCGCGCACGGCACCAAGCTCGCGCTCGACCGCGTCCCCGGCGACCTGCTGCTCGACCTCGCCGGCACCGGGCGGCTGTTCTGGGACGGCGTCCGCAACCCGCCGCTGGCGGTCGGCGCGGCGATCACGACGACGCTGCGGTGGACCGCCAGCGACGACCAGCCCGACGCCTGGCGCCTCGGCGTCGCCGGCGCGCTGATCGTCGTGCCCGCCCGCGACTGCCTCTACGTCGATCCGCGCCGCCACGCCATCGGCGCCCTCGATCTCGGCGTCGCGCCGGCGCTGGTCCACCGCCTGATCGTCGGGCCCCCGGTGCCGGCGGCGATGCGCGCCACCGTCGCGCGCAGCCTGCGGCCGCTGCTGCGCGAGCCGCCGGCCGACGACGACGCCGCGCCCGCCGCCGCGCCCGCCGCCCCCGCCGCCGCGCCCGCCGCCGATAGCGACCCCGACGACGTCGCGACCCAGCCGGTGCGCCCGCGCCTGCGCGCCGAGCTCGATCGCGATCACGGCGACCGGGTCGCGGTCCGCGTCGTCGCCGAGGCGCGCTACGGCGACGCCGTCTTCGAGCTCGCGACCTGGGACCCGGCGCGGCCGTGGCCACGCGACCTGGTCGCCGAGGGCCGCCTGCACGAGCGCCTGCAGGGCCTGCTGGCCACGCTGCCCCACGGCGGCCAGGCCACCAGCAGCCTCGAGCTGCTCGCCGACGCCCGCCACCTCGCCCACGCCGTCGTGCCGACGCTGCTCGCCGAGGGCTGGGCCTGCGAGCTGGCCGAGGACTTCCCGCACGAGGCGCCGCTGGTCGACGTCACCTTCGTCGAGCACCTGCGGCCGCGCGACGACGGCCGCGACTGGTTCGGCCTCGAGCTCGGCGTCACGATCGCGGGCCGCACCGTGCCGCTGTTGCCGATCCTGCTGCAGGCGATCCGCGACGGCCAGCTGGTCGTCGAGCCCGGCGGCGGCGCCGCCCAGGTCGGCGGCGGCCTCACCCTGCAGCTGCCCGAGGGCGAGCTGGTCCACGTCCCCGCCGAGCGGGTCCAGCGCTGGCTGCGCCCGCTGGTCGAGCTCGAGCTCAACGGCATCTCCGCCGACGGCGTCGTCGAGATGCCCGCGTTCGTCGCCGCCGAGCTCGACGGCGAGGCCGCGGGCCGCTTCGGCTCGACCGCGGCGCTGACCGCGGCGCGCGAGCGCCTGGCCGCGCTGCTGGCGCTGGCGCCGCGCAAGGAGGGCCGCGGCTTCGCCGGCACGCTGCGGCCGTACCAGCGGGTCGGCCTGGCGTGGCTGCGGTTCCTCCACGACGCCGGCTACGGCGGCCTGCTCGCCGACGAGATGGGCCTGGGCAAGACCGTCCAGCTGCTGGCGTTCCTCGACGGCCTGCGCGCCGCCGGCAAGCTGACCGCGGCGGCGCCGGCGCTGGTGGTGGCGCCGCGCAGCGTCGTCGGCAACTGGCACCGCGAGGCCACCCGGTTCGCGCCCCGGCTGCGCCCGACGATCCATCTCGGCGCCGACCGCGCCCAGCAGGTCGACGCGCTGGCGTCGGCGCCGCTGATCATCACGTCGTACCAGACCCTGCTGCGCGACCTCGAGCTGTTCCGCGCCGTCGGCTGGACCACGGTCCTGTGCGACGAGGCCCAGGCGGTCAAGAACGCCGACACCCAGCTGCGCGGCGCGGTCGCGGCGCTGCGCGCCCACAGCCGGTTCTGCATCACCGGCACGCCGATCGAGAACCACCTCGGCGAGCTGTGGTCGCAGCTCGACCTGGCGATGCCGGGGCTGCTCGGCCGCCGCGCCGCGTTCGACGCCATCTTCCGGCGCCCGATCGAGAAGTTCGGCGCGATCGAGCCGCTCGAGCGGCTGCGCGCCCGGATCCGACCGTTCCTCCTGCGGCGCACCAAGGAGAGCGTCGAGCTCGACCTGCCGCCCAAGACCGAGGTCGTCGAGTACGTCGACCTCGACACCGCGCAGCGCGACCTCTACGAGAGCCTGCGGCTGACCCTCGACGACAAGGTCCGCAAGGCGCTGATCGAGCGCGGCATCCAGGGCACGTCGATGATGATCCTCGACGCCCTGCTCAAGCTGCGGCAGTGCTGCTGCGATCCGCGGCTGCTCGACCTGCCGCAGGCCCGCGAGCTCGACGCCTCGGCCAAGCTCGAGCGCCTGATGGGCATGCTCGAGGAGCTGGTCGACAGCGAGCGCTCGACGCTGGTGTTCTCGCAGTTCACCTCGATGCTGGCGCTGATCGAGCAGGCCTGCGACCAGGCCGGCATCCCGTGCGTCACGCTGACCGGCGCGACCCGCGATCGCGACGACGTCATCCGCCGCTTCCAGGACGGCGAGGTGCCGGTGTTCCTGATCAGCCTCAAGGCCGGCGGCGTCGGGCTCAACCTGACCCGCGCCGACACCGTCATCCACTACGACCCGTGGTGGAACCCCGCCGCCGAGCAGCAGGCCTCGGACCGCGCCCACCGCATCGGCCAGACCCGCCCGGTGATGGTCTACAAGCTGGTCGCGCGCGGCACCCTCGAGGAGACGATCTGCCAGATGCAGGACGACAAGCGCGAGCTGACCGCGGCGGCGCTGCGCGACGGCGGCGTCACCCACCTGGCGGCGGACGACCTCGAGTCGCTGTACCGGCGCCTGATCTGATCCGGACGCGCCGCGGCGCGGTCGCGTCCGCGACCGCGCCGTCGTCGAGCGCGCGGGGGCGCTACTGCAGGCCGTTGGCCTGGAAGCGGGCCAGGAACCCGTAGGCGCCGACGCCGCCCAGCGAGTTGCAGATCGGGGACGCCGAGCCGGGCGGGCAGTCGACGTCGCGGTCGTACGACCAGTAGTGGACGCCGGCCATGCCCTTGGCCTTGGCGAAGGTGGTCATGGTGTCGACGTCGTGGAGCGTGAAGTGCTCGCTCTGGACGTCGTTGCCACCGATCATCGGGGTCAGCTCCATGTTGGCGAACGGCACGCCGTGCTGGGCGTTCAGGTTGTAGGCGGCCTGGATGGCCGACTCGCCCATGTCGCACTGGCCGCCGTTGACGACGCACACCCCGGCGCCGGGCGCGCCGTAGTCCATCGTCATCAGGTTGACCGTCAGGTAGCTCGGCCAGCTGGTGCCGAACGTGGCCGCGACCGCGTTCAGCGTGGTCGTGCCGTGGACGTTGAGGCTCTCGGCCAGGCCGCCGAGCGGCTGCGCCGTCGACGCGCCGTTGTTGTTGGCCAGGGTCGCGACGGTCAGGCTGAAGCGCAGCCCGGGGTAGCTGTCGTGGGCGGTCTTGATGCGCTGGACCAGCTGCGCGATCACCGCCGCCGACTGGCCGGCCTCGATGTCGAGGTCGACGCCGACCAGGTGCGGGCCGGCCCAGCGATCGAGGAAGGTGCGGAAGCCGGCGTCGGTGCCGCACGAGAACGAACCGGCGGCGCCGCCGGTGGACAGGACGTAGTCGAGGCCGGCGGCCTCGAGCAGCGGCACGTTGGCGGCCGCCATCGCGGCGCCGGGGACGCCGCCCCAGTTCTCGCTGCCGCACTCGCCGGTCGCGAACGCCAGCGTGATCACCTTACCGCCGTGCGCCGCCAGGTCGGAGGCCAGCGGGGTCGCGGTGCCCGACACCTTGGTCGAGATGACGTTGGTGTTCCAGTTCATGTTGATGCTGGTGTCCTTGTAGGCCGAGAACACCAGGCCGGCGGGCACGGTGCCGCCGCCGCCACCGCCGCCGCCACCGCTCTCGGTCGGCGCCGCCGCCATCGCGCCACCGCCGCCACCGCCGTCACCACCGCCACCACCGCCGCCACCGCCGCCGCCGCCGCCGCCGCCGGGGCAGGTCTCGCCGCCGGGCTCGCAGCCGGTGCCCCAGCTCACCGCCTGACAGTGGTAGCCCTGGCCGAGGTTGCTGGTGGTCCAGCCACACGACTCGCCGAGGTGCCCTTCGCACGCGCTCGGATCGTCGGCCATGTAGACCCACGCCGACGGATCGCACGACGCGTCGCCGCCGCCACCACCACCGCCACCGCCGCCGCCGCCGCCGTCGTCGCCGCCGCCGCCGCCACCACCGCCGCCGCCACCGCCACCGCCACCGCCCTCGCAGCTGCCCGGCATCCACAGCGCCGGCACCGCGCTCGGCGTCCAGTCGGGCTGGCTCGTGTGTCCCTGCACACACTGATAGACGGCGCCGTCGAAGCTCACCACCGCGCCGGTGGCGTACGTCGTCCACGCGGCCCACGGCGTCGCGCCGTCGCACTGCTCGGAGGTCAGGTACGCGACACCGTCGTCGGTGGCGTCGACGCACGCCGCGCCCAGCAGGGCGCCCGCGATCAGCGCGATCAGTCGGCCATGATTCGTCATCGAGATCTCTCCTGTGGTGTTCGAAGCCCGGTCTTGACGTCTCGATGGAGCGCGCGCGATCTCGAACAGGGTCACGAAACTTCGTCGAAAATCCGCGCGACCACACGGAGCCTCGACCCCCACCACCGGGGCCGCGGGCCCCAGGCCGAGGGCCGCAGCCCTTGCCGCGCCTGCGACGATCCGCCAACGTCGCTCCATGCTCCGCGCCGCGCTCGCGATCGTCCCGGCCGCCGTCGTCGTCGGCGCCCTCGCGCCCGCGCCGGCGCGCGCCGAGCCCTGGCACCCGCGCCTCGACATCGAGCCCGCGGCGTGGCTGCTCGGCGGCTACTCGGTGCACGTCGGCGTCACCCCGCCCGCCGAGCCGCGCCTGGTGCTGTCGGCGGGCGCGTACGCGTTCGACGTGCCGTCGGCGCTGGTCGACCTCGCCAGCGGCAACCGCGATCAGGGCTGGGACGTGCGCCTCTACCTCGGCTACGGCGCGTTCGCCGACTACTTCGTCGGCGCCGCGCCGGATCGCGGCTGGGTGGTCGGCGCCCAGCTCGGCGCCCAGCACACCGAGGCCACCCTCGACGGCGAGGCCTACCGGTTCGTCAGCGCGCTGATCCTGCTCCGCGCCGGCTACGAGTGGCACCCGACGCGCGAGGGCCTGTTCGTGTTCCCCTGGCTCGGCGCCGCGATCACCCGCGCGATCGCCGGCGACGCCGGGCCCTACGACACGATCCCGGTGACGCCGTACGCGGCGATCGACCTGGGCTGGAGGCTGTAGTGTCCGCCGCGCTCGCGCAGTGGCGCCACGGCGGCCGCTGGTTCCGCCACCGCGGCCACGCCATCTTCTATCGCGACGACGGCGCCGGCCCGGTGCTGCTGGCGCTGCACGGCTTCCCCAGCGCGTCGTGGGACTGGCACCCGATGTGGCCGGCGCTGACCGCGCGGTTCCGGGTCATCGCGCCCGACATGATCGGCTTCGGCTGGTCGGCCAAGCCGCGCCACCACGCCTACTCGATCGACGATCAGGCGACGCTGCACGAGCGCCTGCTGGCGTCGCTCGGCGTCGATCGCGTCCACGTCCTGGCTCACGACTACGGCGACACCGTCGCGCAGGAGCTGCTGGCGCGCCACCAGGAGCGGATCCGCCGCGGCAGCGCCGCGCTGACCCTGGCGTCGATGTGCCTGCTCAACGGCGGCCTGTTCCCCGAGACCCACCGGCCGCGCCCGGTGCAGCGGATCCTGGCCAGCCGGCTCGGGCCGGTGCTCGAGCGCGTCGTCGGCAAGCGCGGCTTCGCCGCCGGGCTGACCGCGGTGTTCGGCCCCGCCACGCCGCCGAGCCCGGCGCTGATCGACGAGCTGTGGACGCTGCTGCGCCACGACGACGGCCACCGCGTCATGCACCAGCTCATCGGCTACATGGCCGAGCGCCGCGCCCACCGCGCCCGCTGGGTCGGCGCCCTGGTCGACACCGACGTACCGCTGCGCCTGATCGACGGCGTCGTCGATCCGGTGTCGGGCGCCCACATGGTCGCGCGCTACCGCGAGGTCGTGCCCCACCCCGACGTCGTCGAGCTGCCGGGCATCGGCCACTACCCGCAGGTCGAGGCGCCCGACGCGGTGCTCGGCGCGTTCGTCGCCTTCCACGACCGGCTCGCGGCGACCGCCGCGGCGCCGGCGTGAACGCCCGCGCGGCCCCCCATCAGGCGTGCTCGTGGCGGCGCGCGCAGACCTCGGCGAGCGCGGCCAGGCCGGCGCGCAGGTCGGCGAGCATCGCCGGCTCGGTGACCTCGCCGTCGGCGTCGACGCGCGCGCGAGAGAACACGTGGGCGCCGCCGTCGACCACCCGCATGCTCATCGTGCGCAGGACCTCGAGCAGCTGGGCGTGGGCGTGGGCCGCGCCGCCCGGCGACGCGCTGACCACCAGGACCGGCTTGTGGATCGGCTCGGGCGCCGACACCAGCCAGTCGAGCGCGTTCTTGAGCGAGCCCGGCATGCCGTGGGCGTACTCGGGGCTGCAGATCACGAGCGCGTCGGCGGCGTCGATCAGGTCGCGCAGCGCCGCGACCGGCGCCGGCGCCGGATCGACGTCGCGGTCGGGGCTGAAGTGCGGCAGCGTGTCGAGGCCGTCGAAGACGGCCACCGTGGTGCCGGGCGGGCCGACCCGATCGACGGCGCGCAGCAGCGCCGCGTTCGACGACGTCGTCCGCAGGCTGCCCGAGATGCCGAGGAGCTTCATGGCCGAAGGCTAGCCCGTCCCGGCGGCGCCGTCAGCGTCCCGGCGGCGCCTCGGCGGCCAGCGCGGCCTGGACCGAGGGGCGCTCGCCGAGGCGCGCGTAGTACGCGGCCAGGCCCGGCCACGCCGTCAGATCGCCCTTGCTGAGCGCCTGCCACGCGCGCAGGACGTAGAACGCGTAGGGGTCGACGACCGTGAACTGCGCGCCCATCAGGTACGGCCCGTCACCGACCCGCTGCTCGAGGACGCGCAGGCGGCCGCCCAGGCGATCGAGCAGCGCGGCGCGGTACTCGGCGCCGGCCTTGGCGTTGTAGAGCGGGCTCATCCCCTTGTGCAGCTCGGTGGCGACGAAGTGCAGCCACTGCATCAGCTGCCACCGCGCCGGCGTGCCGTACGCGGGCACCAGCCCGGCCTCGGGCTTCAGCTCGCCCAGGTACTGGACCATGATCGCGCCCTCGGTCATGACCGTGCCGTCGTCGAGCTCCAGCGCCGGCACGTAGCCCGCCGGGCTGATCGTGCGGAAGTCGACGCCGCCGGCGGTGACCTTGCCGCGCAGATCGACCTTGACCAGCTCGAACGGCAGCCCGAGCTCGCGCAGCGTGACGTGGGGGGACAGCGAGCAGGCACCGGGGGTGTAGTAGAGACGCATGACCGTGGCCTACCGCGGATCGCGGCCGCCGCCAGGGCCAGGGGCGCAACAGTGTGTTGCGGCCGGCGCCGTCGCGGCGCCGCGCGCGATCGCGCCGCTCCCGGCCCGGGCGCCGTCGGTCTGCTACGGTGTCGCCGCGCCCGGTGGCCACGCGTCGTGGCGGCGGCGCGCGTGGGAGGCAACATGGGTGACGCGATCGAGCTCGCGGGGCCGGATCTTGCGGCGGGGGCGCCGCTGGCCGACGTCCCCGACGGTGGCAGCCTGCTCGGCCACGCCGGCGGCGAGGCGGTGCTGGTGGTGCGACGCGGCGAGCGGCTGTACGCGATCGGCGCCACCTGCAGCCACTACGGCGGGCCGCTCGCCGAGGGCCTCGTCGTCGGCGACACCGTGCGGTGTCCGTGGCACCACGCCTGCTTCGACCTGCGCACCGGCGCCGCCAGCGCGCCCGCGCTGGACCCGCTGCCGTGCTACGCGGTCGAGCGCCGCGGCGATCGCGTCGTCGTCGGCGCCGCGGTGACGCCGCCGGCGCCGGCCGCGATCGCGACCCCGGCGCGGGTCGTGATCGTCGGCGCCGGTCCGGCCGGCGCGGTCGCCGCCGAGAGCCTGCGTCGCCTCGGCCACGCCGGCTCGATCGTCCTGCTCGGCGCCGAGGCGACGCCGCCGATCGATCGTCCCAACCTGTCGAAGGACTACCTCGCCGGCACCGCGCCCGAGGACTGGATGCAACTGCGCGACGCCGACTTCTACCGCGCGCAGGGCATCGAGCTGCGGCTCGGCGCCCGCGTCACCGCGCTCGACGTCGCCGGCCACGCCGTCACCCTCGAGGGCGGCGAGGTCGTGCCCTACGACGCGGTCGTCCTCGCCACCGGCGCCGAGCCGGTGCGCCTCGACCTGCCCGGCGGCGACCGGCTCCAGACCCTGCGCACGCTCGCCGACAGCCGCGCGATCGTCGCCGCCGCCCGCCCCGGCGCCCGCGCCGTCGTCATCGGGGCCAGCTTCATCGGCCTCGAGGTCGCGGCGTCGCTGCGGGCCCGCGACGTCGAGGTCGACGTCGTCGGCCTCGAGCGCCTGCCGCTCGAGCGCGTCCTCGGCGCCGAGCTCGGCGCCCTGGTCCAGCAGGTCCACGAGGCCCACGGCGTCCGCTTCCACCTCGGCCACGGCCCCCGCGCGATCGAGCCCGACCGGGTCATCCTCGACGACGGCACCGCGCTCGCGGCCGACCTCGCGATCGCCGGGGTCGGGGTCCGGCCCCGGGTCGCGCTGGCCGAGGCCGCCGGGCTGGCCATCGACCGCGGCGTCGTCGTCGACGCCGAGCTGCGCGCCGCGCCCGACGTCTACGCGATCGGCGACGTCGCGCGGTGGCCGGACCCGCGCAGCGGCGAGGCCGTGCGGATCGAGCACTGGATGGTGGCCGAGCGCCACGGCGAGGCCGTGGCCCGGACCCTGCTCGGCCGCGGCGGCCCGTTCCGGGTCGTGCCGTTCTTCTGGAGCGCGCACCACGACCTGACGATCAACTACGTCGGCCACGCCCCCGGCTGGGACCGGCTGGTCGTCGACGGCGACCTCGCCGCCCGCGACGCCGCGGTCCACTACTACCGCGGCGACCGCCTGCTGGCGGTCGCCACGGTGGGGCGCGATCGCTACGCGCTCGAGGTCGCGCGCGACCTCGAGGCCGGCTGACCGCGCCCCCGCCTCGCGCTCACAGGTGCAGGCGGGCGGCCAGCGTGAAGCCGATCGTGTCGGCGGAGTTCTCGAGATCCAGCCAGGTCACCGCGGCGCCGACGTCCATCGTGTTCGACGGCGAGAAGAACGCGCCGACCTGCAGCGGGAGGTTGTCGGCGAAGATGAACGTGGTCGCCGAGTTGCTGATGCTGATGTTGCCGATCGACGTGTTCACGAACGCGTAGATGCTGGGTGACGCCTGGTACGCGACCCCGACCGGCAGCCCGAGCGCGATCGGCTTGGGATCGCCCGACAGCGCGATCTCGAGCTGGTGGCCCGGCGACACGATCGCGAGCTGATCGTTGAGCCGGAACTGGACCCGGGCGCCCAGGCCCAGCGGCGCCATGCCCTCGGCGAGCAGGTCGTACCCGGTGCTGACGTCGGCGGCGACGCCGAGGTTGCCCTCGATCAGGCCGTACGCGGCCTCGACCGCGAGCGTGCCCTTGGCCTCGAACGACGGCGCGAAGCCGAGGTCGTAGCCGACCCCGACCTCGAGGTGGTCGTCGACGCCGTAGCTGCCGCCGAACCCCAGGCCGATCGAGGTGTCGAGATCCGGGATCAAGAGGATGCCGAGATCGCCGAAGACCGTGATCTGACCGCCCGGCGTGGTGCGCGGCCGCATGATGATCTCTTGCGGCTGGTTGACCTCGGCGTGCGCGAGGACGGGCTCGGCGACCAGCGCCATGGGGATCGCGAGCGCGAACAAGTGCTTCGTCTTCATGATTCTCCTCCACCTCTTCTGGGGAGCCCCGGGACCGCGACGCGGGCCCCGGCCCCCCTGCAGGACGGACCGCGGCGACTATGTACGCATCAGGATCCCCAAGGTGCGGACGTGGTGGCAACTTCTTGCCCGATCTGCGCGCTGCGTCACGCTGTCCCGGGGGGGCGATCCGACAGCACCGCGTCGCCGCGCCACGGCTGTTACGATCCCGCCGTGACCACCGCCCGCGCCGACACCCACGCCGCGGCGGGCGCGCCGTGACCGCGCCGGCGCCGACCGAGCGCGACCGGTGGGCGGCGCGGCGGCGCGCCCTCGGCGCCACGCCGCTGCCGGCGGCGATCGTCGACCTCGACGCGCTCGAGCGCAACGTCGATCGGATCGCGGCGGCGGTGCGCGCCGCCGGCAAGCGGCTACGGGTCGCGACCAAGTCGCTACGGTGCCCGGCGCTGATCGAGCACGTGCTGGCGCGCGGCGGCAACGCCTTCGCCGGCCTGATGACGTACACCGCCGAGGAGACCGCGTGGTGGGCGGCCGCCGGCCACCGCGACCTGCTGCTCGCCTACCCGACCGTGCAGCCCGCCGACCTCGCCCACCTGGTGGCCGCGACCCGCGCCGGCGCCACCGCCGCGGTCGTCGTCGACGACGAGGTCCAGGTCGCGGCGCTCGCCGCCGCCGCGCGCGCCGCCGGCGTCCGCCTCGCCGCGGTGGTCGACGTCGACGTCTCGTACCGGCCCGCCGGCGATCGCCTGCACGTCGGCGTCCGCCGCAGCCCGCTGCGCGGTCCCGACGAGATCGCGGCGCTGGCCGCGCGCGTCGCCGCCGAGCCGGCGCTGCGCTTCCACGGTGTCATGGCCTACGAAGCGCAGATCGCGGGCGTCGCCGACGGCGGTGGCGGCGTGCGCGCCGCCGCGCTGCGGGCGCTGAAGTGGAGCTCGCGGCGCGACGTCGCCGCGACCCGCGCCCGGATCGCCGCGACGCTGGCGGCGCGCGGCCTGGCGGCGACGGTGTTCAACGGCGGCGGCTCGGGCAGCCTGCCGTCGTCGCTGGCCGAGCCGGCGCTCACCGAGGTCACCGCAGGCTCCGGGTTCCTGTGCAGCCACCTCTTCGATCACTACGACGCGATCCAGTTCGAGCCGGCGGCCTGGTTCGCGCTGCAGGTGGTGCGACACCCCGGCCCCGGGCTGGTGACCTGCCACGGCGGCGGCTGGGTCGCGTCGGGCGCCGCCGGCGACGACCGCCTGCCGGCGCCGGTGTGGCCGGCCGGCCTGCGGCTCTTGCCGCTCGAGGGCGCCGGCGAGGTCCAGACCCCGCTGCGCGTCCCCGACGATGTCGTCCTCGAGCTCGGCGACCCGGTCTGGTTCCGCCACGCCAAGGCCGGCGAGCTCGCCGAGCACGTCGACGCCTACCTGTGCGTGCGCGGCGATCACGTCGAGCGCACGGCGCCGACCTACCGCGGCCTGGGCCGCCGCTTCCTCGGGTGATCGCGACCACGGCGAGGGACGTCGACGACCGTTGACCCGGCGGTCATCGCGATCGACCCTGGATCCATGCACGCTCGCGTCCCCCGGCCGTCGTCCTCGCTCGGCCTCGTCGGCCTCACGCTGCTCGCCGCCTGCGCCTCGGGCAGCGAGGCCGCGCCGGACGCCGAGCCCGGCGCCGGCCCCGACGCCCGCGCGGTCGACGCGGCGCCCGGCGCGATCGACGCGATGCCGATCGACGCGATGCCGATCGACGCCGTGCCCATCGACGCCGTGCCGGCGGTCCCGGTGGTCTTCGACGTCACCGGCGCCATCGTGAGCTACCAGGTGCCGACCGGGGTCACCCAGCTCCACGTCGTCGCCGACGGCGCCAGCGGCGGCTTCGCCGGCGCCTTCGACGCCGGCCACGGCGCCCGCGTCGACACGATCGTCACGGTCACGCCGGGCGAGTCGCTGTCGATCCTGGTCGGCGACCAGCCCGCCGCGCTCGGCGCGCTCGGCGACGGCTGCGGCGGCAGCGGCGGCGGCGGCAGCTTCGTGGTCCGGCCTCCGGCGACCGCGCTGGTCGTCGCCGGCGGCGGCGGCGGCGCCAGCGCCTACGGCGCCTGGGCCAACATCGGCGGCGACGCCAGCCTCACCGGCGACGGCGCCAGCAGCGGCTCGATCGCCGGCGGCACCGGCGGCACTGGCGGCGGCGCGGTCGGCCACGAGGGCGGCGGCGGCGGCGGCCTCACCGGCAACGGCGCCACCGGCATCGGCGTCGGCGGCACCGCGTTCACCGGCGGCGGCGGCGGCGCCTGCGACTCGACCGAGAGCTGCGGCTCGACCTCCAACGGCGGCTTCGGCGGCGGCGGCGGCGGCGGCAACGACTTCGGCGGCGGCGGCGGCGGCTACTCGGGCGGCGCGGGCAACGCCGCCGAGGCCCTCGGCCTGACCTCCGGCGGCGGCGGCTCGTACACCACGGGCACCGCGACGACGATCATCGTGCGGCCCGATCACGGCCCGGGCCGGATCACGATCACGCCGATGTGAGCCGGCGCGACGAGGCGCGACGACGCCGCCGCGCCGCCGCGACCGGGCGTCGCGGCGACGGAGGTTGTGCCGCGGCGCGCCAGGGCCGATGATCGCCCGATGTCGTCACGCGCGCCGCTCGTCGCCGCCCTGCTGCTGATCGCGGCGTGCCGCGGCACGCCGGCGGCGAGCCCGCGGCGCCGCCACCCCCGGCGACCGCCGCCGCGGCCGCCGACGCCGATCGCGCCGCCGCGCCCGCCACCGCAGGAGGCTCCGACGTGACCATCCGCCGCTGCCTGGCCACGCTGTCGATCGATCACGGCGACTCGGTGCTGGCCGAGCAGCGCCGCGTCGGCCCCCACGCCGACGACTTCTGGGACCGCTACCCGGCGGTCTACCTCGATCCCGACACCCAGGTGCCGGTCGAGGTCACCTCGAGCTTCCAGATCGGCGGCACCCCGCTGCTGTGGTTCTCCGAGGACAAGACCCACCCGGTGGTCAACGCCGCGGTGATGTCCGACCTCGTCGTCGCCGACGTCACCCGCATGGCCGCGGGCGGCCGCGCCGAGATCGGCCGCCTCACCGAGCTCGGCCTCGGCCGCATGCCGGGCCGCGACCTGGCGACGTTCCTGATCCGCGCCCGCGCCATCGCGACCTACGTCCACATCGGCGCCGAGCTGTGCCTGGCCGACGAGACCGACGACGCCCGGGCCGGCTACCGCGCCCACTTCACCGGGTCGCACACCTACTTCACCAGCAAGAAGCACGTCCAGCCGCTCGACTTCGTGGTCACGATCGACCCCGAGGGCGTGATCGCCGTGGCCGTGCCCTAGCCGGGCCCCCGCCCCGGCCTCGCCGGCGCCCCGCCCGGGGGGTTGACGCCCCGCGGGAGGAGACTATTTTGGGCGCCGCAATGAGCCCGACGAACGAACGCCGCGAGTTCCAGGCCGAGGTCAAGCAGCTCCTGGACCTGATGGTCCACTCGCTGTACTCGAACAAGGACATCTTCCTGCGCGAGCTGATCTCGAACGCGTCCGACGCGCTCGACAAGGTCCGCTTCGAGGCCCTGACCCGGACCGAGCTGGCGCCCGCCGGCGACCTGCAGATCCGGCTCGAGCCCGACGCCGCCGCCCGCACCCTCACCGTCGCCGACAACGGCGTCGGCATGTCCCGCGACGAGGTCATCCAGAACCTCGGCACGATCGCGCGCTCCGGCACCAAGGAGTTCCTCGCCGCGGTCAAGCAGGCCCAGCGCCAGGAGGTGTCGCCGGAGCTGATCGGCCAGTTCGGCGTCGGCTTCTACTCGGCGTTCATGGTCGCCGACCGGGTGACCGTGGTGACCCGGCGCGCCGGCGAGGCCACCGCGACCCGCTGGGAGTCGACCGGCGACGGCACCTACACGATCGGCGACGGCGAGCGCGACCACGCCGGCACCACCGTGACGCTGCACCTCAAGGCCGCGGACGACGACCAGAGCCTGCGCGACTTCACCAGCCCGCTGGTGCTGCGCAGCATCGTCAAGCGCTACTCCGACTTCGTCGCCTACCCGATCAAGCTGCAGACCTGGCGCGACCAGCCCGGCGAGGGCGGCGCCACCACCAAGGTCCTCGACGACGAGACCCTGAACTCGATGAAGGCGATCTGGGACCGGCCCAAGGCCGAGGTCACCGACGACGAGTACAAGGAGTTCTACCGCCACATCTCGCACGACTGGCACGACCCGCTGCGGACGATCCCGGTCCGCATGGAGGGCACGCTCGAGGCCTACGCGCTGCTGTACCTGCCGTCGAAGGCGCCGTTCGACCTCTACAACCCGGAGATGAAGCGGGGCCTGCAGCTGTACGTCAAGCGGGTCTTCGTCATGGACGAGTGCCGCGACCTGATGCCGTCGCACCTGCGCTTCGTCAAGGGCGTCGTCGACGCCCACGACCTGTCGCTCAACGTCTCGCGCGAGATCCTGCAGCAGGACCGCCAGATCCAGATCATCCGCAAGCAGCTGGTCAAGAAGGTGCTGGCCACCCTCGACGAGCTCAAGCGCGATCACGCCGACGACTACCTGGCGTTCTGGGCCGAGTTCGGCCCGGTGCTCAAGGAGGGCCTGCTCACCCCCGACGCCGCCGAGCGCGACAAGGTCCTCGACCTGGTGATCACGGCGTCGACCGCCAGCCCCACCGCGCTGACCTCGCTCGACGACTACGTCGCGCGCATGAAGGACGGCCAGGACGCGATCTACGTCCTCACCGGCGCGTCGAAGGAGACGATCGCGACCTCGCCGCTGCTCGAGGGCTTCGTGTCCAAGGGCTACGAGGTGCTGCTGTTCGCCGACCCGGTCGACGAGCTGTGGCTCGAGCAGCCGCCGGAGTTCAAGGGCAAGCCGCTCAAGTCGATCGGCCGTGGCGAGGTCACGCCGGGCACCGAGGACGAGCGCAAGCAGGCCAGCGAGGCGCTCGAGGACAAGCGCCGCGAGCTCGGCGACCTGCTGGCGTGCTTCCGGGTCCATCTCCAGGACCAGGTCAAGGACGTCCGGCTGTCGCCGCGGCTGACCTCGTCGGCGGCGTGCCTGGTCGCCGACGAGCACGACCTCAGCCCCCGGATGCAGCGCATGATGGAGCAGCTCGGCCAGGCGCCGCCGCCGGTCAAGCCGATCCTCGAGCTCAACCCCGGCCACGCGCTGATCGGCAAGCTCCAGGCGGTCTTCCACGCCGCCAGCGACGATCCGCGGCTCGAGCTGTACGCCCGGCTGCTGCTCGGCCAGGCCCAGCTCGCCGAGACCGGCCAGGTCCCGGACCCGGCGGCGTTCACCAAGGTGCTCGCCGACGTCATGCTCCGCGGCGTCTAGCCCGGGCGCCCGGATGCGCTACGAGGGACAGATCTACCGCCCGCCCAGCGAGGCCGGGTCGTACATCCTGCAGGCCACGATCGGCTGCTCGTGGAACCACTGCACCTACTGCGACATGTACCGGGCCAAGCAGTTCCGGGTCCGCGACCTCGCCGAGACCCTGACCGACGTCCGGGCCGCCGGACGCGCCCACGGCGACGCCGTCGACAAGGTCTTCGTCGCCGACGGCGACGCCTTGGTGATGGACCTCGATCACTGGGAGGCGATCCTCGACGCCTGCCACGCCGCGTTCCCCCACCTGCGGCGGGTCAGCGCCTACGCCACCGCGATGAACCTGGCCGGCAAGCCGGTCGAGGCGCTGCGCCGGCTGCGCGAGCGCGGCCTGCGCCTGCTCTACATCGGGCCCGAGACCGGCGACGAGGTCACGTTCAAGCGCATCGCCAAGGGCGCCGGCTTCGACGCCCACGTCGAGGCGGCGCGACGCGCCCGCGACGCCGGCATCGAGCTGTCGGCGATCTTCCTGCTCGGCGCCGGCGGCACCGCGCGCAGCCAGGACCACGCCGAGGGCAGCGCGCGCCTGATCACCGCGATGGATCCCGCGTACGTCTCGCTCTTGACCCTGACGATCGTGCCGGGCACGCCGCTGGCGACCCAGGCGGCGCGCGGCGGCTTCGAGCTGCCGTCGGTGACCCGGATGCTCGAGGAGCTGCGGACGATCGTCGCCGCGGCCGCGCCCACGGACGCGGTGTTCCGCACCAACCACGCCTCCAACTACCTGCCGCTCGGCGGCCGCCTGCCCCACGACCGCGACCGCATCCTGGCGATCGTCGATCGCGCCCTGGCCGGCGGCATCGCGCTCAAGCCCGAGTGGGCGCGCGGCCTGTAGCGCGGCCGCGTCACGGTCGCAGGCCGCGCCGCGTGGGGCACTTTGCCCCGTCGCGGCGACGATCGACATCGACGACGCCGCGACGACGCCACGGCGGAATTATCGGCGGGGGGATCATCGGTAGCTAGGGGCGAACCGCAGAGGGAGCTCATGCCTGCGATCGATGTCCACGGGATCTCGAAGAGCTACGGATCGCTGAAGGCGCTCGACCGGATCAACTTCACCGTCGAGCGCGGCGAGGTCATCGGCCTGCTCGGCCCCAACGGCGCCGGAAAGACCACGCTGATGAAGATCCTCACCGGCTACCTCGAGCCGGACGCCGGCGACGCCCGCATCCACGACGTCGACGTGGTCGCGGCGCCGCTGCGCGCCCAGGCCCGGATCGGCTACCTGCCCGAGAGCGCGCCGCTCTACGGCGAGATGCTGGTCCAGGAGTACCTGGAGATGATGGCGTCGCTGCGCGGCGTGCCGCCGCCGGAGCGCCGGGCCCGCATGCGCGACGCGATCCACGCGGTCGGGCTCGCCGACATGCTGGTGCGACCGATCCACACGCTGTCCAAGGGCTACCGGCAGCGCGTCGGCCTGGCCCAGGCCATCGTCCACCGCCCCGACGTGCTGATCCTCGACGAGCCCACCACCGGCCTCGACCCGACCCAGATCGTCGAGATCCGCGAGCTGATCGCGCGGCTGGCCCGCGACACCACGGTGCTGCTGTCGACCCACATCCTGTCCGAGGTCGAGGCCACCTGCGAGCGGGTGCTCGTGATCATGCAGGGCCGCCTGCGCGCTGACGCGCGCCTCGCCGACCTGCGCAACGCCCACGCCGCGGTCGTCGCGATCGCCGCCGACGCCGAGGGCGTCGCCGACGTCCTCGAGGACATCGACGGCGTCAGCGGCGTCGAGGACGCCGGCGCGATCGACGACCTCGCCGGCTTCCGCCGCTGGCGGGTCGTCGCCGACGAGCGCGCCGATCTGTGCCCGGCGGTGTTCGACGCGATCAAGGACCGCGGCTGGCGGATCGCCGAGCTGCGCCCCGATCCCAAGACCCTCGAGCGGGTCTTCCGCGACCTCGCCGAGACCCCCGTGGAGGTGGCGCCGTGACCGCCGCGACCAACATCTGGACCGTCGCGCGCAAGGAGCTGCGCGGCTTCTTCGGCAGCGCCGTCGCGCTGATCTTCCTGGCCGCGTTCCTCGGCGTGGTCATGTTCACGTTCTTCTGGGTCGAGCGCTTCTTCGCCCGCGGCGTCGCCGACCTGCGGCCGATGTTCGACTGGCTGCCGCTGCTCTTGATCTTCCTGGTCGCGGCGCTGTCGATGCGGCTGTGGAGCGAGGAGCGCCGGTCCGGCACGCTCGAGGTCCTGCTGACCCTGCCGGTGCCGCGCTGGCAGCTGGTCGCCGGCAAGTTCGTCGCCGGCATGCTGCTGGTCGCGCTGGCCCTGGCGCTGACCCTGGGCCTGCCGATCACGGTGTCGATGATGGGCAACCTCGACTGGGGCCCGGTGATCGGCGGCTACGTCGCGGCGCTGCTGCTGGCCAGCGCGTACCTCGCGGTCGGGCTGTGCGTGTCGGCGACCACCGACAACCAGATCGTGTCGCTGATCCTCACCGCCGCGGTGTGCGGCGTCCTGTACCTGCCCGGCACCTCGCAGGTCGCCGACCTGGTCGGCCTGTCGCGCGCCCACCTCTTGCGCGACCTCGGCACCGGCAGCCGGTTCACGTCGATCGCGCGCGGCGTCCTCGATCTCCGCGACCTCGCCTACTACCTCAGCCTCACCGCCGCGTTCCTGGCGCTCAACGTGGTGCTGCTGGCGGCGCGGCGGTGGAGCCGCGGCCCGCGGACCCGCCGGGCCCGGACCTCGGCGCAGGCCGCGGTCGCGCTGGTCGCCGCCAACGCGTTCCTGCTCAACCTGTGGCTGGCGCCGATCGCCCAGGCCCGCGTCGACCTGACCCAGAACGGCGAGTACAGCCTCAGCGACACCACCAAGCACCTGCTGGCGTCGCTCGACGAGCCGCTCTTGATCCGCTGCTACTTCTCGAGCAAGACCCACCCCAAGCTGGCGCCGCTGGTGCCGCGCATCCTCGACACCGTCGACGAGTACCGGGTCGCTGGCGACGGCAAGGTCCGGGTCGAGGTCGTCGATCCCACCGAGGACGAGGCGCTCGAGAAGGAGGCCAAGGAGCAGTACGGCATCGAGAGCATCCCGCTGCGCTTCACCGACCGCCACCAGCAGGGCGTGGTGTCGGCGTTCTTCCACATCCTGATCCAGTACGGCGACCAGCACGCGGTGCTGAGCTTCAACGATCTCATCGAGGTCAAGATGGTCGACGTCGACGACGTCGAGATCCGCCTGCGCAACCTCGAGTACGACCTGACCCGGACGATCAAGAAGGTCGTCGACGGCTTCCAGAGCGTCGACGCCCTGTTCGCGGCGATGCCCGGCAAGGTCAAGCTCACCGAGTACGTCACGCCCGCGACCCTGCCGGAGAACTGGAAGGACGCGCCCGCGACCCTGGCCAAGGTGGTCGACGCGCTCGGCAAGCAGGCCGGCGGCAAGCTCGAGGTCGAGACCATCACGCCGACCACCGACGACGAGATGCAGCAGGCGTTCCAGCGCTGGGGCATCCGGCCCTACGCGTCGCTGGCCACCGGCGAGGTCTACTACTTCCACCTGGTGCTGCAGCTCGGCGATCGCGCGGTCCGGGTCGCGCCGCCCGAGCAGGTCAGCGAGACGTCGCTACGCGACGCGCTGATCCAGGGCCTGCAGCGGGCCGCGCCCGGCTTCACCAAGGTGGTCGCGCTGTGGACGCCGCCCCCGACGATGTCACCGCCGATGCAGGACGGCATGCCGCCGCAGCAGGCGCCGCCGCCGCAGACCTTCCAGACCCTGCAGCGCGCGCTCGCCGGCACCTACGAGGTGCGGCGCGCCAGCCTGAGCAGCGGCCGGGTCGCCGACGACGTCGACGTCCTGGTCCTGGCCGGGCCGGCGGGCCTGTCGGAGCCCGAGGCCCGGGCCGTCGATCAGTTCCTCATGCGCGGCGGCTCGGTGATCGCGCTGGTCGGCCGCTACCGCCTCGACCTCGGCGGCCGCGCGCTCGGGGTCGAGAAGGTCGACACCGGCCTCGACGCGCTGCTCGCGGCGTGGGGCGTCCACGTCGACGACGAGCTGGTGATGGATCCGGTCAACGACTCGTTCCCGGTCCCGGTCGAGCGCGACCTCGGCGGCGTCGTCGTGCGCGACATGAAGGAGCTGCCGTACCCGTACTTCGTCAAGGTCGGGTCCGATCACCTGGCCGCGCACAGCGTGATCACCGGCGGCGTGCCGGGGGTGACGCTGCACTGGGCGTCGCCGCTGACCGTCGACGCCGCCGTGCCCGCGGCGGCCGCCGGCAGCGGATCTGGCTCGGCCGCCGGCAGCGGATCTGGCTCGGCCGCCGGCAGCGCCGCCGGCTCGGCCGCGACCGCGACCGCGACCGCGACCGACGCCGCGCCGCGCAAGATCGAGGTCCTGGCCCGGTCGTCGGCGGGCGCCTACCTGTCGAGCTCGACCGACGTCCAGCCCGACTTCCAGCGCTACGGCCACAGCGGCGGCTTCCCGCCGCCGCCCGACGCCGCCCAGCGCTCGGCGCGGACCCTGGCGGTCGCGATCACCGGCGGCTTCCCGAGCTGGGCGGCGGCGAACCGCGCCAAGGCCCCGGCCGGCGGCGCCGGCTCGGCCGCGACGCCGCCCGGCGGTGGCGACCTGCTGACCCACTCGCCGCCCGACGCCCGGCTGGTCGTGATCGGCTCGTCGAGCTTCGTCTCCGACGACGTCCTGCAGCTGGCCCAGCAGCTCGGCTCCGACGTCGGGCAGAGCAACCTGCAGCTGGTCCAGAACGCGGTCGACTGGGCCGCCGCCGACACCGACCTGCTGGCGATCCGCGCCCGCTCGTCGGCGGCCCGAGCCCTGACCGTGCCCGAGGACGAGCGCACCCGCTGGGAGTGGATCAACTACGGCCTGGCGTTCGCCGGCCTCGGCGTGGTGGCGCTGCTGTCGTGGCTGCGCCGCCGCGGCGTCAAGCCCCTCGACCTGCCCACGGTGACCCCATGACCCGCCTCAACAAGATCCTCGCCGTCGTCCTCGGCGTCCAGCTGGTCCTGGCGATCGTCATGCTGCGCCGCGACCACGGCGCGCCGGTGGCGCGCCTCGCCGCGATCGCGCCCGACCTCGACACCGACCGCGTGACCCGGGTCCAGATCTTCGGGCCGCGCGAGCGCGACGCCACCGCCGGCGCGGCCGCGGCGCCCACCGCGGCGATCGACCTGCGGCGCGACGGCGACGCCTGGAGCCTCGCCGATCACTTCGGCTACCCCGCCGACACCGCCAAGGTGGTGTCGCTGCTCGGCGACCTGCGCGGCATGAAGGCGCGCGGCCCGATGACCACCAGCGCGGCGCGCCACGTCCAGCTCGGCGTCGCCGACGACGTCTACCAGCGCAAGGTCGTGCTGACCACCGACGCGGGCGACCGGACCTTCTACGTCGGCCAGAGCGCGGGCGGCCGGCGCACCGCGGTGCGCCGCGACGGCGACGACAAGGTCTACGCGGTCGGCGGCCTGTCGGCCTACGCGATCGACGCCACGCCGCGCGGCTGGGTCGACACCACCTACCTCGCGGTCGCCAAGGACCAGGTGGCCAGCCTCGAGGTCAGGACCCCGCACGGCACCCTCGCGCTCGACCGCACCCTGGGGCCCTGGACCCTCGCCGTCGACGGCGCCGCCGCGACGCTCGCCGCCGGCGAGGCCCTCGATCCCACCAAGATCGACGGCCTGCTGAGCCACCTGACCAGGCTGACCCTGGCCGAGCCGGGCGACCCGGCACGCGACGCGTCGCAGCCGACGGCGACGATCACGGTGCGACTGCGAGCACCGGCCGCGCCGGCACCCGCCACCGCCGACGGCGCCGCCGCCGATGCCCCCGTTGCCGACGCCCCCGCCGCCGACGCCCCCGCCGCGGCGTCACCCGCCGCGCCCGAGCACGTCCTCGACGTGATCGCCGACGGCGATCGCTACTGGGTCCACGAGCGCGGCGCCCCGCACGCCGCGATGGTCGACAAGAGCCAGCTCGCCGGGCTGGTCGAGCTGAGCCGCGACGCGGTGATCACGGGTGGCACGGCCAACGCCACCGCGCCGACCGCGCCGGCGCCGCGCGGCGCCGCGCCGGGCAAGGCGCCGCACGGCTGACCGGGCGCGGCGACCACGTCGACCGGACCGACCTCACGCCGCCGCCGACGGCCGCGGCAGGGTCTCGCGCATCCGCGCCGCGACGATCGCGCCGGAGCCGAGGGTCAGCGCCGCGACCAGCCACATCGCCGCGGCCAGCCCGAACGCGTCGGCGACCACGCCGGCGAGCACCGCGCCGATCGCGTAGCCGAGGTCGCGCCACAGGCGGTAGACCCCGACCGACGACGCCCGCCAGCTCGGGTGGGCGACGTCGCCGATCGCGGCGAGCAGCGTCGGGTACACCATCGCGGTGCCGAGCCCGAGCAGCACGCCGCCGCCGGCGAAGCCGGCGAAGCCGTGGCTGCCCGCGACCACCGCGATGCCGATCGCCTGCACCCACATGCCCACGACGATGAGCCACTTGCGACCGACCCGATCCGACCACGCGCCGGTGACCAGCTGGCCGACGCCCCAGGTCGCCGGGTAGATCGCCGCGAGCACGCCGATCTGCTCGAGGTCCATGCCCGCGGCCGCGAACAGCAGCGGGAACAGCCCCCACGCCATGCCGTCGTTGAGGTTGTTGACCAGGCCGGCCTGGGTGACGCTGGACAGGTCGCGATCGAGCGCGGTGGTTCGCCAGAACACCTCGCGCTGGCTCGGGATCCCGCCCGCGGGCAACCGCGCCCGCAGCCCGGCCTCGACGGCGACGTGGCGCCCGGTCTCGCGCACCGCGGCCACCGACAGGCCCAGGCCGACGGCGACGAAGCCGACGCCGAGGTAGAACGGCGCCGGCCGCAGGCCGTAGCGCGCCGCGACGAAGCCGGTGGCGAGCGCGCTGGCGGCGACCGCGGCGTAGCCGGCGAACTCGTTGAGGCCCATCGCCAGGCCGCGGCGCGCCGGCCCGACCAGATCGATCTTCATGATGACGGTCGTCGACCAGGTCAGGCCCTGGCTGACGCCGAGCAGCGCGTTGGCGATCAGCACCCAGGTCCAGGTCGGCGCCCACATCAGCAGGAACGGCACCGGCGCCGCGACCAGCCAGCCGACCACCAGCACGCGCTTGCGGCCGACCCGATCGGCCCACCGCCCGGCGACGTAGTTGCTCAGCGCCTTGGTGACGCCGAAGACCACGATGAACGACAGGATCGCGGCCCGGGCCGCGACGTGGAGCTCGGCGCCGGCGAGCGCGGGCAGGATCGCGCGCTCGATGCCGATCATCGCGCCGACGAAGCCGTTGACGACCACCAGCAGCGTGAACTGCGCGAGGTTGGCGCGCAGGCCGAGCCGGACCGAGGTCATGCCGGCCGCGGGTCCGGCGAGGCCCCGGGCTCGCCGGCGAAGTAGCGCCGGCGTAGCCACAGCGCCACGTGGACCAGGCCGATCAGCGCCGGGACCTCGACCAGCGGGCCGATGACCGCGGCGAACGCGGCGCCGCTGTCGATGCCGAAGCTGGCGATCGCGACCGCGATCGCCAGCTCGAAGTTGTTCGACGCCGCGGTGAACGACAGCGTCGCCGACTGCCGGTAGCTGGCGCCGACCCGCTTGCTGAGCGCGAACGACGCCGCGAACATGACGCCGAAGTACAGCAGCAGCGGGATCGCGATGCGCAGCACGTCGAGCGGCAGCCGGACGATCGCGTCGCCCTTGAGCGAGAACATCACGACGATCGTGAACAGCAGCGACACCAGCGTGATCGGGCCGATCCGCGGCACGACCGTGGCCTCGTACCAGGCGCGGCCGCGGGCGCGGACCAGGACGCGCCGGCTCAGGAAGCCGGCGGCGAACGGGATGCCCAGGTAGATCGCGACGCTGCGCGCGATCTCGCCGATCGTGATGTCGACGACCGCGCCCTCGAGCCCGAGCCACCCCGGCAGCAGGGTCGCGAACAGGTAGGCGTATACGGGGAAGCACAGGACCTGGAAGATCGAGTTGAGCGCGACCAGCCCGGCGGCGTACTCGGGGTCGCCCTGGGCCAGGTCGTTCCACACGATCACCATCGCGATGCAGCGAGCCAGGCCGATCAGGATCAGCCCGACCATGTAGTCGGGGTGGTCGCGCAGGAACAGGACCGCGAGGCCGAACATCAGCAGCGGCCCGATCACCCAGTTCTGCACCAGCGACAGGATCAGGACCCGGCGATCGCGGAAGACCTTGCCGAGCTCCTCGTAGCGGACCTTGGCCAGCGGCGGATACATCATCAGGATCAGGCCGATCGCGATCGGCACCGACGTGGTGCCGACGCTGAGCCGGTCGAGGCCGCGCTGGAAGCCCGGCGCCACCGAGCCGAGGGTGACGCCGATCGCCATCGCCAGGAAGATCCACAGCGTCAGGTAGCGATCGAGGAACGACAGCCGGCCGGCGACGTGGGTCGCGCCCGGCGGCGCCGACGACGCCGCGCGATCGGTCACGCCGCCGCCTCTGCCGCGGCGGCGACGCGACGATCGCCGGGCTCGGCCCACGGCGGCGTGGCGTCGTCGACCCACGGCACCACGACGACGCGCGACGCCAGCGCCCGGACCTCGTCGTGGAAGCGCGGCTCGGCGGCGCGGCGACGGACCAGCACCGGATCGGTGACCGCGAGCGGCACCAGGCTCTGGTTGACGACCCACGCGAACGGCGTGATCTCGGCGCGCGCCAGGTCGCGCTGCAGCTGCGCCGCCTCGTGGACCGGGGTCGCCTCGGGCAGGGTCACCAGCAGGACCCGGGTGAAGGCCGGATCGCGCAGGCGCGGCAGCAGGCGACGGACCTCGTCGGGCGCCTCGCCGCGGGTCCGCAGGACGTCGCGGTGGTAGGCCTCGGCGGCGTCGAGCAGCAGCAGCGTGTGGCCGGTCGGCGCGGTGTCGATCACGACGAAGCCGTGCGCGCCCTCGTCGACCAGCCGCGCGAACGCGCGGAACACCGCGATCTCCTCGGTGCACGGGCTCCGCAGATCCTCCTCGAGCAGGGCGCGGCCGGCGGCGTCGAGCCCGGCGCCCGCGGTGCGCATGACCTCGTCGGCGTAGGCGCGGGTCTCGGCGGCCGCGTCGATGTGGCTGACCCGCACGCCGGCGACCGCGGGGCCGAGCGCGGCCTCGAGGTGCGCCGCCGGGTCCGTGGTGGTGAGGTGGACCTCGTGGCCGCGGCGCGCCAGCGCCACCGCGACGTCGACCGCGACCGTGGTCTTGCCGACGCCGCCCTTGCCCATCGTCATGATGACGCCGCGGCCGCCGGCCTCGAGCGCGGGCACCAGCGAGGTCAGCGACGGCAGCGGGTCGGGCACCAGCGGCGCGGCGCGCGGCGGCTCCGCCGCCGACGCCCCGGCGGGCGCGCCGAACAGGCGGGCGAGCGCGTCGAGCCCGACCAGGCCGAAGGGCAGCAGCGGCAGCTCGGTCCGCGGCAGCGCGGCCAGCCCGGCGGGCAGCGCGGCCAGCGCGGCGCGGCCGCGCCGCTCCATCGCGACCGCGGTCACGTCGGTGGCGTCGGTGGCGCGGAAGACGCCGTTGAGGACCAGCTCCTGGCGGGTGATGCCCAGCGTGGCCAGCTCGCGGCGGGTCCGCTCGGCCTCGGCCAGCGCCGAGCGCTCGGCGCGCGCCACCAGCACCAGCGTCGTGCGATCGCCGTCGACCAGCGCGGCGCGCGACGCGTCGTAGAGCACGCGCTGCGCCTCGAGCCCGGCCAGCGGCCCCAGGCACGACGTGCCGCCGACGTTGCTGTCGAGGAAGCCGCTCCACGCGGCCGGTAGCTCGAGCAGGCGCAGCGTGTGGCCGGTCGGCGCGGTGTCGAAGACGACGTGGTCGTAGGCGCGGGTGGCGTCGACGTCGCCGAGCAGCCGCGAGAACTCGTCGAACGCGGCGATCTCGACGGTGCACGCGCCCGACAGCTGCTCCTCGATGCTGCGCACCGCGGCCTCGGGCAGGACGCCGCGGTAGGGGCCGACGACGCGCTCGCGATAGGCGCGCGCCGCGGCCTCGGGATCGACGTTGACCGCGGCCAGCCCGGGCGCGCCGGTCACCGGGGTCGGCGTCGTGCCCAGCGGCGTCGCCAGGACCTCGTCGAGGTTGGACGCCGGATCGGTGCTGACCAGCAGGACGCGCCGGCCGCGCGCGGCCAGCGCGAGGGCGGTGGCGCAGGCGACGCTGGTCTTGCCGACGCCGCCCTTGCCGGTGAAGAACAGGTTGCGCGACGCGTGCTCGACCAGCCTCATGGCGCCCTCCTCAGCAGCAGCCTGACTTCGGTCCCGCCTCCGGATCCGGCGACGCCGACGACGTCGCCGCCGCGGCCCGGGCGCGGGCTCCGCCGCAGCACCCCGACGCCGCCGGGGCCGCGACCTTCTTGACCACGACGCCGGCTAGCGCGGCGAGGGTGTCGCGCGACGGGTACGCGCCCTCGACCGCGATCCGGTCGCCGACCAGGATCAGCGGCAGGACCTCGGTGCCGCGCTCGAGCGCCTCCTTGACCACCGGCGTGGTGGCGAACGCCCCGGGCTGCTGCGACAGGTTGAAGCGCTCCACCGCGACGCCCTGCTGGACCAGCCAGTCGACGTCGGCGGCGAAGCGCACCAGCTCGGGGTCGACGCTGGGGCCGCAGATGCCGGTCGAGCAGCACATGGCGGGGTCGAAGACCCGGATGGTCACGGTCATGGCGGAGTCCTTTCGAATCGTCGTTTGACGATATGTGACGCGGTGGAGCGCTCGCCGCGCATCACAGGCCTCCGATCAGGGCCTTGAGGCGGCGCAGCGTCCGCGGCTCGATGCAGTAGCAGACCCGCGGGCCGTCGACCGAGCCGCGGACCAGGCCGGCGTCCTTGAGGACCTTGAGGTGCTGCGACACCGTCGACTGCGCCAGCGGCAGCTCGTCGACGATATCGCCGCAGACGCACGAGGTCCGGCGGACCAGCAAGCGCAGGATCTGGACCCGCGCCGGGTGGCCGATCGCCTTGGCCAGGGCGGCCAGCTCGTCGTCGGCCTCGGCGCCCTCGACCGGCCTCAGATCCGGCGCCGGGTCGGCGGGGGGACAGCAGGCTTCGGAGGCGGCAGAGGCTTCGGCCATCGCCGATGCACGATAATGACCGAGGCCGGGGCCGTCAACGTGGGGCGTTGCCGCACCCGCGGGCGCCGCCCCCCTACGGGGTCGCGGGGTTGGCCGCGCCCGGCGTCACCGTCGCGGTGGTCTGGAACGCCCCGGTGAGGTCGGGGATGCGCGCGTAGCTCACCACGTTGGTGTCGGTGCCGGCCTCGCCGTCGCCGTAGGTCACGGTGTCGACCATGACGTCGGCGGCGTCGAAGAACGTGAAGCTCTCGCCGCCCTGAGCGAGCTTGAAGCCCACCGAGGCGTCGGTGACCGCGAACTGCAGGTAGCCCATCGCCGGCACGATCGTGTCGGCGGGGAACACGCCCTTCATCGGCATGGTCGGATCGTCGGTGCAGTGCCAGCCCGAGACGTCGACCGGGTCCGGGTTGGGGTTGTACAGCTCGACCCAGTCTTCTTCGTAGGTGCCGCCGGTGACCCCGGCCGCGAAGACCTCGTCGAGGATCAGCGCGGCGGCCGGCGCCGCGTCGGGCGCCCCGGGCTCGCCGTCGATCGCGGGCGCCGCGTCGGGCGCGGCCGCGGCGTCGGGCGACGCGACGACGTCGTCGCCGGTCTGGGCGCCGCTGCAGGCGGCGGCGAGGGAGGTGACGAGGGTCAGCGAGATCAGGCGATGGTTCATGGCAAGCCCCAGGACGAGTCGGCGGACATCAGGATCAGGACGCGCGTGGCCTCGGCGGCCTCGGTGGCGCCCGGGAACGGACCGGCGCCGGCGCCGGCGCCCTCGTGCTCGACGCCGGCGAACACGCGCAGCGCGCCGCGGCGGGACGCCGACGGCTCGCTCCACACCCCGGCCGACAGCACCCAGCGCGCGTCGCCGCCGGTGTCGACGTCGGGATCGAAGCGATCGTAGCGGACCCAGCCGCCGAGCCAGCGCCGCCACAGCGCGGCGGTCGCCCACGCGCCGGCGCCGCGGGCGTCGACGCCGCCCTGCCCGGCGAAGCCGAACGCCTGCACGGCCTCGGCGCCGACGCCGACGTCGTCGCCGGCCAGCGTGACCGCGGCGGCGAGCCGACGATCGCTGGCCGAGCCGGCGCCGACCGAGCCGTCGCGCGCGGCGAGCTGGACCCGCAGCCGCGCCGGCCCGAGGACGCCCAGGCAGCCGCGCCACGGCGACACCGCGACCACCGCGGTGGTGTTCTTGCCGGCGTTCTGCTCGATCTGGTGGCGACCTTCACCGTTGAGGACCGAGACCGACACGGTCGCGAGGTCGCGATAGCGCGCGATCGCGGTGGCGCCAGCGTCGGAGGTGTCGAAGAACCCGCCGCGCTCGGCGAGCGTGGGCGACACCGGGCGCAGCGGGTAGCCGGTCTCGAGCGCCTCGACCCACGGATCCGGCACCAGGCCGAGGCGCGCCTCGAGCCGCACGGGCCCGGTCTCGGCGGTGACGAAGCCCCAGGCGCGCTTGACCCGGATCACCAGCGAGTCGCCGTCGATGCCGAACAGGCTCTGCGGCGACGCCGAGCGCAGCGACTCGAGCCGCAGCTCGGCGCCGGCGCGCGGGCCCAGCGGCGCGCGGACCCCGAGCTCGCCGCGCCCGAGCTCGAACGCGCCGTCGTCCTCGGTGGCGGTGTGGCGCTGGGTGAAGCCGCCGAACAGCTGCAGGTCGACGGTGGCGGTGGCGGGCCACGCGGCCCCGTCACCGTCGTCCGCGGCGTCTCCGGCATCACCGCTGGCGGCGGCGCCGCCGACACCCGGATCGGCGACCTCGTCGGCCGCGGCCGGCGCCGCCGCGCCGGCCACCGCGGCGGCGATCCCGACGGCGACCACGGCGGCGCGCGTCGCCGCGCCCACCGGGATCACGGCCCCCCCAGCAGCGGGCCCTCGTCGTCGAGGAGCGCGCCGAAGATCGCGAAGTCGTCGAGGACCACCGGCAGGTAGCCGGCGACGAACCCGGCGGTCTCGTCGACGAAGCCGTCGCCGTCGCCGTCCAGCGCCGCCGCGATCGCCGCGGCGGCGGGCGCGCCGTCGAGCGTCGGCGCCCCGGCGTGACCGCGCGCCAGCAGCCGCCCGCACTGCCGCGCCAGCTCGATGACGTCGGCCTCGACCCAGTCGGCGGAGCCGACCTTGTCGAGCAGGCGATCGAACGACAGGCCCTTCTGGTACGCGGTCCGGTCGCGGACCTTGAAGGCCATGCCGACGACGGTGGCCCACCCGAGCAGGGGATCGTCGTCGTCGCCCTCCTGCAGGCTGCGCTGCAGGCGCACCTGGCGCTCGCCGTTGTCGACGAACGGCAGGTCGGGGAAGCGGTCGACCGGGTACGCCACGGGATCTCCTGACTCCTTGAGCTCGAGCAGGACGTCGTCGCCGTCGTCGGCGGTCGCGCCCTCGACCAGGACGTAGAACCGCAAGAGCGGGTAGCTGCGGACGCCGGCGCCCAGCCGCCGCGCCGTGCCCTTGACCGCGAAGAACCCGGCGGGCCGGGCGCCGGCATCGATCAGCGTCGCCGGGTATTCCGCCATCAGAGCGTCGACCAGATCGGCCTCGGCCGCCGTCAGTGCCACGGTCTCGTCGTCGATGACGCCGTCGATCGGCGACGCGCCGTGGACGCCGTAGACCACGGTGCGCGGCGTGCCGTCGGTGTAGTCGGTCAGCTCCTGCCGGGCGCCGCCGTCGCGATCGGCGCGCCGCAGCAGGTCGTCGAGGATCGTCCCGGCCGGCGTGCCCGCGTGGATCACGGTCGGCGCGGCGCCGGCGGCGACCCGCGCGAGCTCCTCGACGTAGCCCTCGGCCACCGCGCGCGCGGCCGCCGGCGCCGCGGTCGCGGGCAGGCCGCGGTCCTCGGCGAGGCGCGCGGCCAGCGCGAACGACAGGGCCAGGCGCCGGACGTCGAACCAGTACGGCCCGAAGGTGGCGCCGTCGAAGTCATTGAAGTCGGCGAGCACCTGGCCGTCGCCGCGGCGGTAGGCGCCGACGTTCTCGAGGTGAGGATCGCCGACCAGCCGGACCCGCGCCGCCGCGGCGCCGCCGTGGCCGGTGGCGCGGTAGCCGGGGCTGCCCGGCGTGGTCAGGTCGAGCGCGAACAGATCGGCGGTGCCGCGCAGCCAGTCGTACGGGTGCGCCGCCATCAGCCGCAGCTGCCCGGCGGTGAGCGCGGGCTCGCGCAGCATCATGCGGCGGTTGTCGTCGACCAGCGCGCCGTGCAGCCAGGCTCGCCGCGACGCCGCCGGGTCGTCGCCCGCCGGCTGCGCGCATCCGCCGGTCGCGGCCGCGGCCGCGGCGATCGCCAGCGACAGCGCGGGCGCGAGCACGATCGCGCGCGGGACGACGGACGACATCGGCCGGCGGACGTTGCCGCGGGTCGGTGACAGCCCGGTGTCGGGCGCGCGCCAGGGCGGTGTCCGCGCTCGCGGCGGCGCGGCGAGCCGCCGTGGACCGCCCGCCGGGGCGGTGCTAGCCTCGCGGGCGTCGCCCGATTCTCCTTCGATTCCAGCCCCCTGGGCCACGTGGGCCACCTGGCCGACGAAATCGTCGACCCCGTGTCGATCGGGCGCCCGCCGGTTCGTCGTGTTCACGAACGGCGCGTGGCGAGCCACCCGCCCCCATCCCCCGACCCCTTCACACGACCCGGAGCAACCCGATGCGCTTCATGATGCTGATGATCCCCGGCGGCTACAACGACGCGACGCCCGGCACGATGCCCGACCCCGCCGAGGTCACCAAGATGATGGCCTACAACCAGGCCCTGAACGACGCCGGCATCCTGCTGTCCGCCGACGGCCTGCACCCGCCCTCGATGGGCGCGCGCGTCAGCTTCGCCGACGGCACGGCGACGGTCCACGACGGCCCGTTCGCCGAGGCCAAGGAGGTGCTCGGCGGCTACTGGATGCTGCAGGTGCGCTCGCGCGCCGAGGCGATCGAGTGGGCGCGGCGGTGCCCGGCGCGGCCCGAGGACGTCATCGAGATCCGCCAGGTCCAGGACATCAGCGAGTTCCCCGAGGACATCCAGCGCGCCGCCGCCGACCTCCAGCTCGGCAAGGACTAGCCGGCGACGTGGCCGACGCCGCGCGCAGCGCGATCGAGACGGTGTGGCGGATCGAGGCGCCGCGCCTGATCGGCGGGCTGGTCCGGATCGTCCGCGACCTCGACCTCGCCGAGGAGCTCGCCCAGGAGGCGCTGGTCGCCGCCCTCGAGCGGTGGCCGACGTCCGGGATCCCGGACAACCCGGGCGCGTGGCTGATGACGACCGCCCGGCACCGCGCGATCGACGAGCTGCGCCGGCGCGCCCGCGTCGACCGCAAGCACGACGAGCTGGGCGCCCAGCTGCCGACCTCGACGACGCCGGATCTGGCGGCGGCGATCGACGACGGCGCGGTCGGCGACGACGTCCTGCGGCTGATGCTGATCGCGTGCCACCCGGTGCTGTCGGCCGAGGCCCGGGTCGCGCTGACGCTGCGGCTGCTCGGCGGCCTCACCACCGAGGAGATCGCGCGCGCGTTCCTGACCCCCGAGCCGACGATCGCGCAGCGCATCGTGCGCGCCAAGCGCACCCTCGGCGAGGCCCGGGTGCCGTTCGAGGTGCCGCGCGGCGCCGAGCTGACGGCGCGGCTGGCGTCGGTGCTCGAGGCGGTCTACCTGATCTTCAACGAGGGCTACGCCGCGACCCGCGGCGACAGCTGGCTGCGCGCCGAGCTGTGCGACGACGCCCTGCGCCTGGGCCGCATCCTGGCCCAGCGCGTCCCCGACGTCGCCGAGGTCCACGGCCTGGTCGCGCTGATGGAGCTGCAGGCGTCGCGCGCCGCCGCGCGCGTCGACGCCCGCGGCGCGCCGATCCTGCTGCTCGATCAGGATCGCGGCCGCTGGGATCACCTGCTGATCCAGCGCGGCCTGGCCGCGCTCGGCCGCGCCGAGGCGATGGGCGGCCCGCTCGGGACCTACACCCTGCAGGCCGCGATCGCCGCGTGCCACGCCCGCGCCCGCACCGCCGACGCCACCGACTGGCCACGCATCGTCGCGATCTACGACGCCCTCGCCGAGATGACCCGGTCGCCGGTGGTCGAGCTCAACCGCGCGGTCGCGGTCGCGATGGCGTTCGGGCCCGCCGCCGGCCTCGAGCTGGTCGACCAGCTCGTCGACCTGCCGGCGCTGCGCCGCTACCACCTGCTGCCCAGCGTCCGCGGCGAGCTGCTGGTCCGCCTCGGCCGCCTCGACGAGGCCCGCGTCGAGCTCGAGCGCGCCGCCGCGATGACCCAGAACCGCCGCGAGCGCGACGTCCTGCTGGCCAAGGCCGCCGCCTGCCGCGGCGGCGTGCCGTCGTAGGCGTGTGCGCCGGCGCACGGCGGGACGGTGACGCCGGCGCGAGGCGTCGACTTCGTGAGCCGTTCGCGCGATCATCGCGACGTGTCGTGGCGCGTGATCGCGTGGCTGGGGATCGCGGTGAGCGCCGCGGGCTGCCTGTCGAGCCGTCACGATTGCGACGAGCCACGCCCCGGGTGCACCGAAGCCCAGTGCCTCGCCGGCGACTGCGTCGACGGCACCGTGTTCCGCTGCGAGCCCGACACGGGCGAGTGGGTCGCCTCCAGCACGGTCTGCGAGGGGCACGCCGCTCCGGTCGACGGCACGCTGGTGGTCGCGCAGCGGGTCGCCTCGATCAGCGGCACCTGCCCGGCGCTGGCGCCGCGCAGCCCGGTCGTCCTCGAGATCGCGCCCGACGACACCGTCACCGCGACGGCGCCGACGACCCTCGTCGCTGGCCATGCCAGCACCGGCACCGAGGCAGGATCCGTCACGGCCACCCTGACCGACACGTGGCGCGGCGCGCCGGTGTCCATGTCCTACGCCCTCCAGATCGACTGGCACCGCCAGGTGATCGCGGCGACCGGCGCCGCGACCGTCGACGGCTGCGACGCCGCGCTCGAGCTATCGGCGGCGCTGTGCCCCGCTGGCGTCGTCGCGTGCCCGGCCGCCGACGCCAGCCATACGGTGCGCTGCATCGACGGGGTCGTGACCGCCACTCCGGTCGACCGCTACCGCTTCTGCGCGCCCGACACGACCACCGAGGTCTGCGCGGTCGCGACCTCGTCGATCGCCGCCTGTCCCGGCGCCTGCGTCGACGGCGACGCCCGCGTGTTCGACACCGACGCCGCCTATGCAGCGTTCGATCCGCGCACGCTGTGCGCGCCGTAGCGCCTCAGTCGCCGCACCACCGGAGCGGGCGGGCGCGACGCTGCCAGCGCAGCGGCACCGCGATCCGCGACGAGGTGGAGCCGTCCCAGCGCACCGCGAGGTCGTGTGCGGCCAGGACGTCGACGGTCTCCTGCGCGATCGTCTTGTCCGCCGCGTCGTCGCCGTCGAAGGCGCCAAAGGCCAGGAACAGGGGACCACCGTCCGCGACCGCCTCGGTGTCCTGCACGTGATAGAAGGCGTAGCCTCGGGCCATGCCACCATCGGCGACGATGGTGTCGCGCTCCGCCCCCATCGTGGCATGGCCGCAGTTCTGGCAGCACCACCAACGGTGCCGCGCCAGGATCCCGCGCTCGTTGAGCTCGTCGAACGCGGCGTCGAGCCGATCGCAGTCGGTGATCGCCGGCCAGGCGGCGGCCTCGTCACGGTGTCGCGCCGCGGCCTCGGCGTACAGCGCCGGCAGCTCCGCCTCGAAGGCCTCGAGCGCCGGGCCTTCCAGCTCGTCGCCGTAGACGTCGCTGACTCGCTCGAGGTGATGCGTCGCGTGGTCGAGGCCTTCGCGCAGGGCACAGCGAAACAGCTCGATCACCTGTTCGCGCAACTCGGGGTCCATATCGACGAGCATGCCAGACGCCGCGCCCCGACGGCGCCCTGCGCCGCCGCCGTGCCCGCACGACACACGAACGGCGCGATCGGTCACGACGCGCCCGGCACCGGCGTGCGCCGGCGCGGCCTACAGGTGCCGGGTCTCGGCCGGCGGCTCGAGCCAGGCGTCGTCGCGGCCGTTGAAGAACCGCACCGGCGCGGCCGCCAGCTCGGCGTCGTCGGCGTCGTCGAGGCAGCCCAGGTTGACCGAGACGAAGTCGCCGCCGATCTCCGCGATGTGGCCGTGGCCGAAGACGTGGATGCCGCAGCGGCGGCAGAAGCGGTGGTGGCCCTGGAGGGTGCCGAACTGGTAGTCGCCGAGGACGTCGTCGCCGGCCAGCAGCTCGAACGCCGCCGGCTTGACGTGGGCGCCCCACTTGCGGGTCTTGCGGCAGATCGAGCAGTTGCACCGGCCGGTGCCCTGGCGCAGGTCGAGGGTGACGCGGTAGCGGACCGCGCCGCAGTGACAGGTGCCGTGATAGGTCTTCGCGCTCATCGTGATCCTCGTCGGTGTGGAGGGAGGTGAGGGCGACGGTGATCGCCGCCGTCGCGGACCACCCTACGCGCCATTGCGGACAGTTCCTGTCCTCGACCTGCGCTAGGGTCGGCGCATGGTCGGAACCTCGGCGCGCCTGCTCCGCCTGCTGTCGCTGCTGCAGAGCCGTCGTCACTGGGCCGGGCAGGAGCTCGGCGAGCGCCTCGAGGTCGACGTCCGCACCGTCCGCCGCGACGTCGACAAGCTGCGCGACCTCGGCTACCCGATCGAGGCGTCGTCGGGGCTGGGCGGCGGCTACCAGCTCGGCGCCGGCTCGACGATGCCGCCGGTCCTGCTCGACGACGACGAGGCGGTCGCGGTGGCGGTCGCGCTGCGCGCCGCCGCCGGCAGCGTCGCGGGGCTGGAGGCCACCGCGATCGGCCTGCTCGCCAAGCTCGATCAGATCCTGCCGCCGCGCCTGCGCCGTCGCGCCAGCGCGCTGCTGTCGGTGACGGTCACGCTGCCCGGCGGCGCCGCCGCGCCGCCGGTCGACCGGCTGACGGCGATCGCGTCGGCGTGTCGCGACCGCCAGCGGCTGACCCTGCGCTACCGCGATCGCGGCGGCCGCGACTCGGCGCGCACGATCGAGCCGCTGCGCGTCGTCCACACCGGCCGGGTCTGGTACCTGGTGGCGTGGGACCTGCGGCGCGCCGACTGGCGGACGTTCCGCGTCGACCGCATCGTCGCGCTCGACGACGTCGGCCCGGGCTTCACGCCCCGCGACCTGCCCGAGGACGTCGCGACGTTCGTCGCGCGCTCGATCAGCCAGCGACCGTACCGCCACCAGCTCCGGGTCCGCCTCGACGGCGCCATCGACGACCTCGCGACCCGGGTGCCGAGCTGGTGCGGCGTGCTCGAGGCCGACGACGACGCCCACTGCGTCCTCACCACCGGCGCCGACACGGTCGAGGCGCTGGCCGTCCAGCTCCTGCTGGCCGGCGCCCCCTTCGAGGTGCTCGACCCACCCGCCCTGGTCCCGGCGCTGCGCGAGGTCGCCGACCGGCTGAGCCGCGGGGTGTCACGGCCGCGGCGGGCGCGGCGACGGCCGGCGCGCGGCCACGCGCGCTGACGCCGGGTGGCCACGCCGGGGCGGTGGGTGGTCGACGCGCGCGATGCGCCGACCACGAACGTGTCCGGTCCCCGGACAGAGAATCGACCCGCGCGGTCGATTGTGCTTGACGGATCGTGGGAGGCTTCGCCGGCGCCACGGTCGAGGCACGCGAGGATCGGCGACGAGCGGCGCGGAGCGGCCTCTGGTCCGCCGGAAGCGAGCGTCGACCGCCTCGACGGGGTCGATGGCGTCTTCGTGGCGCAGCGGCGACCACAGGAGGCCGGAATTCTCCGTGATAGAGGAAGAGTGCGCGTGTGCGCGGGAGGTGTGGAGATGTTCGATCGCGACGACGAACGAGTGGAGCTGGGATCGATCTTCGACGCGGCGACCGGGCCGACCGGCGCGGACCGCGCGCCGCCGGCGGACGACTGGCGACGTCTCGACCGCGCGCTGCGGGGCGTCGCGCGGCGGCGCGCCGCGCTCGACGCCGAGGAGGCGCGCTGGCTGGTGGCCGCGCAGCGGATCGCGCTGCACCGCCGCTTCGGCCACGCGACGCTGGCCGAGTACCTCGAGCGCACCCTGGGCTATGGGCCGCGCGCGGCGCGTGAGCGGCTGCGGGTCGCGACCGCGCTGCAGACGCTGCCGAAGATCGCCGACGCCCTGGCGCGCGGCGCCCAGTCATACTCCGCGGTGCGCGAGCTGACCCGCGTGGGCCGCGACGACACCGAGGCGGCGTGGCTGGCGGCCGCGACCGGCAAGACCGTGCACGAGATCGAGGCCATGGTCGCCGGGCGACGCCCCGGTGACCTGCCGGGCGCCGAGGTCGATCCGACGGCGGTCCGGCGGTCGCTGTCGCTCGACATCGGCCCGGAGACGCTGGCGCTGTGGCGCGACGCCCGGCTGGCGCTGGAGCTCGAGCGCGGCGGCGCGGTGTCCGACGACGAGCTCCTCGCCGCGATGTGCCGCGAGCTGCTCGGCGGTGGCCGGGCCGACGACGGTGGCGCCCGGCCCGCCGGCGGCGCCGCCTACCAGATCGCGCTGACCGTGTGCCCGACGTGTGACCGCACCGCGCAGGACGGCGGCGGTCGCGCGATCGAGGTGCCGCCCGCGGTCGGCGCGCGGGCGCGGTGCGACGCGACGGTGCTCGGCCGCGTCGACGGCGATGACGTCGCCCGTGCCGTCCAGACCGTCCCGCCGCGGATCCGTCGCGCCGTGATCGCGCGGGACCACGGTCGATGCCGGGTGCCAGGCTGCAGGTCGTCGCGGTTCGTCGAGGTCCACCACGTGCAGCCGCGCGCCCAGGGCGGTCCCCACACCCTGGCCAACCTGATCTCGCTGTGCGGCGGTCATCACGACGCGGTCCACGTGGGTCGCCTGCGGATCGCGCCCGCCGCGTCGGGCGAGCCGACGTTCACCCACGCCGACGGTCGCCCGTACGGGGCACCACGACCGTTGCCGCGTCGCCGCGCGGCGACCGATGCGTCGCGATCCGGCTCGCACGACGGCCCGCTCGGCGACGTCGAGCAGGCCCTGCGCGGCCTGGGCGTCCCGGCCGCCGAGGCACCCGCGGCGACGGCTGCGTGCGCGTCCCACCTCGGAGAGCCTCTCGAGGAGCTCGTCAGGCGCGCGCTCCGCGCGGCGCACAGGTCGTGAGCTGCGCGCCGTGACGCCGCGGCGCCGCGGCGACCCGTGCAGTCCGGTCGAAGTCCCTCGACCGGGGAGGCCCCCACCGCGCTCCATCGAACCAGCTGCCCGGATCTGCCAGAGGTTGCCAGCAACCTCCCCGCGGAGCCGCCGATGTCGGGTGCCGTGCACGCCGATTCGAGTACCGTCGCCGCCATGCGTCCGCGCGTTCTGCACGCCCTCCTCATGATCTCCGCCGCCGCTTGCTCCGGGGCGCCCGGCGCGCCGGCCACACCGGCGCCGCCGCACACCACGGACGCGCCCGCGGTGGCCGAGCTCCAGCCGACGCCAGCGCCGACGCCGCCGACGCTGCGCCTCCCTGGCGACGTCCGTCCGGTCCGCATGGCACTCGACCTCACGATCGTCCCCACCGCCGCGACGCTCTCCGGTCATCTGCGCGCCGACGCCGAGGTCGTGACCTCCACCCGGGTGGTCTGGCTCAACGGCAACGGTCTCACGCTGGAGCACGCCAGCGTCGCCGGCCACGACGCCACCGTGATCCCTGGCAACGACGACTTTGTCGGCCTCGACGCGGGCACCGCGCTGGTCCCTGGGCCGGTCACGATCGACGTCGACTTCACCGCGCCCATCGACCACACCAAGAGCCAGGGCGTCTACGCCGAGGCCGAGGGCAACGACACCTACGCCTACACCTTCTTCGAGCCGATCGACGCCCGCCGCGCGTTCCCGTGCTTCGACGAGCCTGCGGCCAAGGTGCCGTGGCAGCTGAGCTTCCACGTCCCGTCCGATCACGTCGCGCTCGGCAACGCTCCGGTCACCGCGGAGCACGACGACGGCGACGGCATGAAGACGGTCGAGCTGGCCGAGACCCCGCCGCTGCCCAGCTACCTGGTCGCGTTCGTGGTCGGCCCGTTCGAGCTCGTCGACGGCGGCACCGCCGGCCGCGCGGCGACGCCGATCCGGTTCGTGATCCCCAAGGGACGCGCCGCCGAGCTGCGCTGGGCCAAGGAGGTCACGCCGAAGGTCGTCGCCGCGCTCGAGGACTACTTCGACATGGACTACCCGTACGGCAAGCTCGACGTCGCGGTCGTGCCCCGCTTCTGGGGCACGATGGAACACCCGGGCCTGGTCGCCATGGGCCAGCCGCTGACCTTGATCCCACCCGACCAGGAGACGCTGCCGCGGCAGCAGAGCTACGCCAACATCCTCGCCCACGAGCTCGCGCACTACTGGTTCGGCGATCTGGTCACGATGGCGTGGTGGGACGACACCTGGCTCAACGAGGCGCTCGGCGAGTGGCTCGACGTCATCATCACCGACGCCGCGATGCCGAGCTGGCGCTACAGCGACGAGCGGCTGGAGCGAGCGAGCTGGGGCATGAGCGCCGACGAGGCGGACGTGGCGCACCCGATCCGACGGCCGGTCGACACGCGTGAGGGGATCCAGGCGTCGTTCGACAACGCCATCACCTACGCCAAGGGCAGCACGGTGCTGAGCATGTTCGAGGCCTGGGTCGGCCCCGATCGCTGGCAGGGGTTCATCCGCGCCTACGTCCATGCCCACGCCTGGGGCAACGCCAGCGCCGAGCAGTTCATCGCCGCGATGGGCGAAGCTCTCGGCGTCGAGGTCGCCGCCGCGTTCCGCACCTTCCTCGATCAGCCGGGCGTCCCCCGGGTGACGGCGACCGTCACGTGCGCCGGCGGCGCGGGTACGATCGAGCTGACCCAGCAGCGGTCGTTGCCCCCCGAGGCGACGATGACCACCGCGCAGAGCTGGCAGCTGCCGGTCTGCGTCCGGTGGAGCGACGCCCACGGCAAGCACGGCGGTCGTGCCTGCACGCTGCTCGACGGCGGGGCCGGCGCGATCGCGACCGACGCGTGCCCGGCGCGGGTGCTGCTCAACGACGGCGCTACCGGCTACTACCGCTCGACCTACGATGGAGCCACCGCCCGCGCCCTGCTGGCGACGCCCCGCCGCGGCGACGCCTACGCGCTCGCCGGCATCGAGCGCCGCATGGTGATCGCGGACGTCGCCGCGGCCGTGGCGCTCGACCGGCTGCCGGTGACCGACGCGCTGGCGATGGTGCCGGACCTGCTCGCCGATCGTGACGAGCGGGTCGCGGTCGCCGGCCTGAGCCTCATGCTGATCGACAACCGCGTCCTCGACGACGCGGACTACGCCCGGTCCCACCGGTGGGTCCGCAAGGTCCTGGGCACACTGGCCCGCAAGCTGGGCTGGAGCCGCGGCGCCCACGACTCCGACGACCGTCACCGACTGCGGCGCTCGGTGGTTGCGTGGACCGCGTACGCCGACGACCCGACACTGGTCAAGCAGGCCCGCGCACTGGCCGACACCTGGCTCGCCCAGGGCACCGGCGTCTCCGACGACATGATCGGTGGCGTCCTCGGCGTCGCTGCCTGGAACGGCGACGCGGCGTTCTTCGACCGCCTGGTCGCCGCAGCCAAGGCGACCACGGACCGCCGGACCCAGGGCCGGCTGATCAGAGCGCTCGGCGACTTCCGCGATCCGGCGCTCGCCGAGCGCGCCCGCGCGCTGGTGCTCGTGGATGACTTCGACATCCGCGAGACCCGGTCGATCATCTACGGACAGATCTACGAGAACGCGACGCGCGAGGCGATGTGGACCTGGCTCCAGGACCACCTCGACGACGTCCTCGGCCGGCTGCGCATGGACGAGGCAGCTGGGCTGATGGCCTCGATCGCGGGAGCGTTCTGCGACGCCGACCACCGCGCCGCCGCGGCGGCGCTCCTCGGTCCCCGGGCCAAGACCATCGACGGCGCCGAGACCGCCCTCGACCAGGCGCTCGAGGGGGTCGACCAGTGCATCGCCCGGGCCGCTCGGCAGCTGCCGGCCATCCAGAGGTTTCTGGCCCGGTACTGACGCCCCGCCCCGCCCCGCCCCGCGCCGCCCCGCCCCCTCCCCGCCGCGGCGCGGTGATACCGTCCCGCACGCCATGAGCGATCGCCCTCCGTCATCCGAACCGCTGCTCGGCAACCCGCTGCGCACCGCCGAGGCCAGCGCCGACGCGCCCGACGCCTACCGCGACGCGATCGAGGCCATCCACCAGGATCGCCTCGACTCGATGATCGTGCGCGGCGCGCTGCCCGAGGCGACCCGCCAGGCGCTGCTGGCGCGGCTCGCCGGCGACGACGCGCTGGCGTGGCGGCGGCCCAACCGCACCGGGCCGCAGGTCGACATCCGCGTCCTCGGCGTCGCCGCGACGCCGACGTTCGAGACCCCGGGCGGCCCGCCGGTCGACGCGTACTTCACCGACGCCGCGGCGTACGAGGACCTCTACGCCGGCATGCTCGACGGCGGCCCCGGCGCGCCGACGTTGCTCGAGGCGCTGCTCGCCGGCACCGCGGGTGGTCGCCCGGTCGGGCGCCTGGTCCAGCCCGACGGCCGCCGCTTCGCCGCGTGCACGATCCGGTCGCTGCCCGAGGACCAGCGGATCATCGTGCACAACGACTTCTATCACTACAAGCTGCCGGTCTATCGCGAGGTCGTCGACCAGCTCGACACCTCGACGTGCCTGAGCTTCCTGGTCCTGCTGCAGGCGCCCGAGGCCGGCGGCGAGGTCGTGATGCACGCGCTGACCGCCGCCGACCCGACGCCGCGCCTGCCCGGCGGCCTCCCCGACGGCGACACGATCCGCGCCCGCTACCGCGCCGAGCACCTGAAGATGGCCGCGGGCGACCTGCTGCTGTTCGCGGCCGGCCGGCTGTATCACCACGTCAGCCCGGTGGTCGGCGCGACGCCGCGGATCACTCTCGGCGGGTTCCTGACCCTCGACCGCGACCACGCCCGCGTCACGTACTGGAACTGACGCGCGGCGCCGGCGCGTGCGCTGGCCGGGCGATGCGTTTCGCGACGCCGGCACGCCGCGCCGCACGCGCCGTCGGGGAGTTGGCGCCGGCACGTCGCTTGCTCCATCCGCGGCGGTGCGCCTGCCGGTGGTCTCGCCCTACGTCCGCCCGTTCCGCCGCGACGGCGCGCTGTGGTTCGACAACCCGGCGAGCGACCTGCGCGAGGCGCTGCCGGAGGTCGAGCGCGACACCCTGGCCGCGCTGTGGGATCCGGCGGCGGCCGCCGCCGCGCTCGACGCCGCGCTGGCGCGCCACGGCGCCGACGCGATCGCCCGGGCGATCGCCGATCTCGCCGCGCGCGGCTACCTCGTCGGTGACCGCGCCGAGGCCGATCACGCGCTGATCGCCGCGCTCGAGCGGCGGCGCCCGGCGGTGCCCTTCGTCGATCAGATCGAGCTGACCAACCGGTGCCCGATGCGCTGCGGCTTCTGCCCGCGCGGCGTGCCCGGCGGCGTGACCCGCCCGACCGGCTTCATGGAGCCGGCGCTGTTCGAGTTGATCCTCGACCAGCTGCACCCGGACCAGGCCGCGTACCGCCCGCTCGAGCTGCACCACCTCGGCGAGTCGCTGCTGCACCCGGAGCTGCCCGCGCTGGTCGCGGCCGCGGCCGCGCGTGGCCTGCCGACCGAGCTGTCGGTCAACCCGTCGCTGCTGACGCCGGCGCTGGGCGCCGCGCTGCTCGACGCCGGCCTGTCGCGGCTGGTGGTGTCGCTCGACGGCGTCGACGACGCCACGCTGATCGCGATCCGCGGGCCGGCCGCCCGCTACGACCGCGCCGAGCGCAACCTCGACGCCCTGCTGGACCACGTCGCCGGCATGGCGCGGCCGCCGCGCGCCGTGATCCAGATGATCGATCTGGCGCGCAACCGCCACCAGCGCGACGCGTTCCTCGCCCGCTGGGGCGGGCTCGGTCTCGCCACCGTGACCGCGTTCGTCAAGGATCTCGACGGCGCCGATCCCGACACCGGCGCCGCCAGCGCGCGCCCGCTGGTGCACCTGTGCGGCTACCCGTGGCGCTCGGTGGTGATCCTGTGGGACGGCCGGGTCGTGCCGTGCTGCCGCGACGCCGACGCCGCCCTCGTCCTCGGCGATCTGCGCACGCAGTCGCTGGCCACGATCTGGGACGGCCCCGAGGCGCAGCGCCTGCGCGACCAGCACCGCCGCGACGACGTCCCCGCCGGCCACCTGTGCGACGGCTGCGCCTGGCGGCGCACCCGCTTCGCCGACGCGATGCCGTCGCGCCACCCGGACCGCGCGGTCGAGTGGCCGCTGGCGTGGTGACGACCGCCGATCGAAACGCGGCCGCGCCCTTTGCGACCGAACGCGCGCGCCTGGCATGATCGAACCATGCGAGCCGTCCTCTGCGCCGTCCTGTTCGCCGTCACCGCCTGCGGTGGTGGCGCCAAGTCGTCTCCCGCCCCGGCCGCGCCGGCGGCGGACTCCGCGGCCACCGAGAGCACGGGCGGCGATCCCGCCGCCACCGAGGGCGGCGACGGCGACAGCGAGCTGTGCTGCTGCGAGATCCCGTCGGCCGACGTCGAGCACGAGATGATGCCGCCGGAGATGTGCGAGGGCACCGGCGACGGCGGCCAGGGCTACTGCGTCGACGCCGACGCCTGTAGCCCGTGAGTCGGGGCGCCCGCGGCGGCCGCGGGCGCGGACGCCGTCCGCGGCGTCAGCGCAGGAACGTCACCAGATCGAAGTCGGGGTCCTCGACGCGCTCCTCGAGGCCGGCGCCGCTGCGCCACGACCGGGCGCGCCCGCACTCGAGGCACAGCCGGATGTCGCGGCCGCCGTGCCGACCCGCCATCAGGTAGGTCAGCACCGCCTTCGCCTCGCAGTCGGGGCACGTGTGCATGAGGACGTCGTCGCGCCGGAAGCCCCGCTTCTTGAGCTTGTACTCGTAGGTGTCCAGCTCCTTCTGGGTCAGCGCCATCGCCCGAGAGTACACGGCACGGACCACCGCGACGACCGCGACGGCCGCGACGACCGCGACGACCGCGACAGCAGACGGATCCCGGACCTTCTGCCGCGCTGGCTCACGGCTCGACCCGCCCCTGCAGCCGCGCGACCGGGACGACGCCCCAGGCGCGCGAGTCGCTGGCGTGGTCGCGGTTGTCGCCCATCACGAAGACGGTGTCGGCCGGCACCACGAAGCGCTGCTGCACCGCGCACGGCCCCGGGGCCAGCGCGGGATCGACGGGCGCGCTCAGCACCCCGGGCGCGACCTCGTCGCCGGCGCCGCCGCCGCCCTGGCCGGCGCAGCGCGGGAGCTCGCCGCGCGGGAAGTCCAGGCCACCGCCGACGCCGGGCTCGGGCGCGTCGCCGGCGAGCACGATGTCGTACGACAGCTCGCCCTGGCGCTCGTGGTAGCGGTGGCAGGTCACCTCGCGCCGGGTCGCCGCGCCGCCCGCGCCCGGGGTGTCGTCGTCGGGCTCGTCGTAGCGGCACGCGCCGGCGACGCGCTCCTGCGCCATCGCCTGCCCGTTGATGTGGGGCACGTTGCAGCGGACCTCGATCGCGTCGCCGGCGACGGCGGCGATGCGCATGACGAAGGTCTTGCCGGGATCGCACGGCCACGCGAACGCGACGATCTCGCCGCGCACCGGCCGCCACGCCGACGGGCGCGTCACGGTGACGCGCGCGCCCTGCGCGAGCGTCGGCTCCATCACGCTGGACGGCATCGGCACCGTGCGCGCGCCGCCGCCTCCGTCGCAGGCGCCCGCGCAGGCGACCGCGACCAGCGCGAGCGCGACGGCGACCGGGATCCGCGAGCGCGGCGAGCGAGGCATGCGCCGATGCTACCGCCGGTGGCCGCGGCCGTCGTGGAGCCGGGCGCGCGCGTCGCGTAGACTGCGGCATCGGCGCGCTGGTCCTCACCCTCAGGTTCGCCCTCGAGCTGGGCGCGCTCGGCGCGCTCGGCTGGTGGGGCGCGACCGGCGCCGGCGCATCCGGCGCGCCGGCGATCGCGCTCGCGATCGTCCTGCCCGCGATCGCCGCCACCTGGTGGGGCGCGTGGGTCGCGCCGCGCGCGCGACGACGCCTGCGCGACCCGGCGCGCTTCGCCGCCGAGCTGGTGGTCTGGGCGCCGGCGACGCTGGCGCTGCTCGACCTGACCGCGCCGGCGATCGCGATCGGCTTCGCGGCGCTGGCGCTGGCGACCGCGGTCGGCGCCCGTCGCCACGAGCCGGCGCCGCCGCCCCGCTGACAGGCGCACCGGCGATGACCTGCGCGCGCAGGTAGGGCGTGGTCGGACACCTGCGCACGCGGCGAGACGCGCGATCGCGGCGATCCGGCGGCCGTGACGCGGCGCGTCCGGGAGGTCGGCGGTTTTCTGCAACCCACGGGCGAGGCCCCCCCACCCATGGATCAGCGCGTCGAACCGCGAGGACTCCATGAAGCCCAGGCACCGCGTTACCCGCCGTCGTGATCCGTTCGCCGACGAGCCCACGACCCCGTACGACGCCGTCCCCGAGCTCGTCGACGACGAGACGACGATGCCGGTGGACGTCGACGAGATGGAGGGCGCGGCGCGCCGCTCGTGCGCGGCGTTCGACGTGCACGAGCCCGATCCGATCGTGGTGGCGCCGGCCGCGCGCCACGCGCGACCGCGCCCCTACGTCGAGCTGTCGATCGTCGGCCACGGCCACGTCGTCCAGCTGCCGCTGCACCGGGTGTCGCCGACAGGCGTCGTCCTGGTCGTGCCGCCGGGCGTCGCCGTCCACCTCGCCGCCGACACCGCGGTGATGGCCCTGGTCCACCTGCTGCGCGACGGCGCGGCGCCGACGCGCGCGCGACTGCCGGCGCAGGTCGTCCACCACCGCGAGCCCGACGACGCCACCGCCGGCGGCCTGTCGCTGCGGTGGGACGTCCGGACACCAGACGACCAGCGCCGACTCGACGACCTGCTCGCCACCCAGGCCGCGGCCTGAACCGAGCGTCGGTGCGAGGCGGTCGCCGTGCGGGCCGCCGCGCGCGCCGGGCGACGCCGGCCGCAGCTTGCCAGGCCGCGGGGCTGGTGGCGGTGCGAGAAGCAGGTACGCTCCGCTCGTGCGGACCTTCCTCGCGTCGTCCTCCCTGCTGGCCGGCCTGATCGTCGTCGGGACCACCGCGCCCGCGGTCGCCGAGACCTACCACGTCGCCGCCGACGGCTCCGACGGCGCGGCCGGCACCGAGGCCGCGCCGTGGGCCACGCTGCAGCACGCCGCCGACGCGGTCGGCGCCGGCGACACCGTGATCGTCCACCCCGGCGAGTACCAGGGCTTCTACCTCGAGACCAGCGGCGACGCCGGCGCCGAGCTCGCGTTCGTCGCCGACGGCGACGTCCGGATCACCTCCGACAACGACACCACGCCCGACGGCATCAACGTCGAGAACGTGTCGTACGTGCGCGTCGAGGGCTTCACCGTCGTCGGCGCGACCCGCGCCGGCATCCGCGCCGCGGTCTGTGACCACGTCACGCTGCGCGGCAACCGCGCCGACGCCAACGGCCGGTGGGGCATCTTCACGGCGTTCTGCGACGACCTGCTGATCGAGGACAACGAGTGCTCGCGGTCGGGCGCCGAGCACGGCATCTACGTGTCCAACAGCGGCGATCGGCCGGTGATCCGGCACAACGTCCTGTGGGGCAACAACGCCAACGGCCTGCACATGAACGGCGACGCCAGCGAGGGCGGCGACGGCGTCATCTCGGACGCGCTGGTCGACGGCAACGTCGTCTTCGACAACGGCGCCGCCGGCGGCTCCGGCATCAACGGTGACGGCGTCGCCGACGCGGTGATCCAGAACAACCTGCTGTACGGCAACCACGCCTCCGGCATCTCGCTCTACATGATCGACGGCGGCGCGCCGTCGACCGGCAACCTGGTGATCAACAACACGATCGTCCAGGCCGACGACGGCCGCTGGGCGGTCAACATCCAGGACGGCTCGACCGGCAACACGCTGCGCAACAACATCCTGCTGCACCCCAACGCCGGCCGCGGCGCGGTCGATCTGTGCGACGGCTGCGAGGTCGGCCTGGTCTCGGATCACAACGTCGTCGTCGGGCGCTTCACCCACGGCGACGCGGTCCTCGATCTCGCGCAGTGGCGCGCCGACACCGGCCAGGACGCCGACTCGTTCGAGGCCACGCCCGGCGAGCTGTTCGTCGACGCCGCCGGCGACGACTACGCGCTCGCCGACGGCTCGCCGGCGATCGACGCCGGCTCGACGGACGGCGCGCCCAGCGTCGATCTCGCCGGCAACCCGCGACCGCAGGGCGCCGGCGTCGACGTCGGCGCGCTCGAGCGCTGCGACGGCCCGTGCGCCGACCCGCCCGGCCCCGGCGGCGGTGGCGGCGGCGACGACAGCGGTGACGCCACCGGCGGCTGCTGCTCGGGCTCGAGCCCGACGTCGAGCACGGTGTGGCTCGCGATCGTCGCGCTCGGCCTGCTGTGGCCGCGGCGCCGCCGCCGGCGCGGCGCGGTCCGCGGCTGAGCGAGCCGCCGACGCCACGGGTGGCGGCCGGCGTTTGCCATATCGTACCGGGATCGTGGGAGATTCTCGACGTCAGGGCGGCGTCGAGCGCGCAAGCTTCACCATCGAATCACGGTCGGCGCGCGGGCGTCGTACCCATGATCGCAGCTACTTGAATGGTCGGACCGGTCGGCACGTCGCCTGCAACCTCGGCGGACCATGACCGCCCGTCGCCTCCTCGCCACCACCCTCCTGCTGTCCGTCACCGCTACCGCCCCGGCCTGCGCCCCCCGCACCGCGGGCGCCCGCGGCGCCATGATCGTCGCCGGCGCCGCGCTGGTCGCCGGCGGCCTCGCCATGAGCCACGCCATGACCAGCCACGACGACAGCGGCGGCGGTGGTGACAACCTCGCCGGCGCGCTGGTCTGCATCGCCGGTGGCTGCCTGCTGTCCGGCGCCGCGATCGCCAGCGGTGCCGTGCTGACGCTCGTCGGCCTCACGTCGCCGTCGCCCGAGGAGCCCCCGACCGCTCCGTCGACGACGATCGCCTCGCCAGCGCCGACCGCCGCGACCGCACCGACGCTGGTCGGCGGCGGCGGCTACGGCGAACCGGTCGTGGTGCCGGCGTCGATCCTGCGGCCGTTGCCCGAGGTCGCGACCGACGAGCTGACCCTGCGGATGGCCAAGCAGGTGCGCAGCGCGGTGCTCGCCGGCGACTGCAAGAGCGCCCGGGTGACGCTGGCCGCGATCGACGAGCGCGACGCGCGGTACCACCTGGCCCTGGTCCAGAGCGTCGTGATGGACGGCTGCCGCTAGCGGGTCGCTCCGGCACTGCCCCGGGGGTTTCCCCGATCGGTGGTTGGACCACCTGAACCCACCCTGAACGACATATAGGGCGCTATTGTGTTGTGCCCTAAATATCGTCGTGCTACCGGTCGCCGCATCGCGTCACAACGCAGCATCGAGCGCCCCGGTCAGGGCTCAGAGGGTCCAGTGTCCACTCAAACCATTGATATCAATACGATCGAGAACGTCCGTCGCTTCGAGAACTTCGGCAAGGACCGGATGAACGGCCTCTGCATGGAGATGACCCACGCGGTCTACCCGCACGACGAGATCTACGGGAATTTCTGTACCCTGCAGGCCCACGTCGAGTGCCCGGCCGAGGACATCTTCGAGTACCTGGCCACCCCGTACACGCTCGCCGAGTGGACCTACAGCATGCGGGACTTCGGCGAGCCGGACGCCAACGGCGTCGTCGAGTCGACCGACAAGATCGGCGGCGAGACCAAGATCTACACCAAGGTCGTCGCCAACCGCGACGCGCTGACGGTCGACTACCACTGCGCGTGGGACCAGCCGGACCACCTCTGGATGATCTACCTGATGCGCGTGGTGCCGGCGCCGCTGGTGCTCGATCGCCCGGGCTCGGTCGTGCTGTGGACCAACTGCAAGCACCCGTTCTACGACCGCAACCCGCACCCCGAGAAGGCGCCCGCCGATCGCAAGGTGTGGGTCGGTGACCTGTGGCCGTTCTTCTACGCCGGCCACCAGGTCGAGCTCGACAACCTCAAGGCGATCCTCGAGTACCGCCACCGCCACGGCCTGACGTTCAACCCGCGGCCCGAGGGGGTGGCGGCGTGATCCCGGTCAGCCTCGCCGGCACCGCGAGCTACCTGCCCGCGACCGTCCGCGACAACGCGTTCTTCCAGCGCGACGGCGACGTCGCGACCGCGCACGGCCCGATGTTCCGCGGCTCGCGGCTGCGCCACCACGTCGCCGAGGACGAGACCGCGGTCGACATGATCGTCAAGGCGACCCGGTCGCTGGCCGACAAGCTCGGCCTCGACCTCACCCGTGACGTCGACCTGATCCTCACCAACGTCAGCTGCCCCGACATCCCGTTCACCGGCAGCGGCGCGCTGGTGTCGCGCGAGCTCGGCTGCCAGCCGATGTTCATCCTCGACCTCCACAACACCGGCTGCATCTCGTTCGTCTTCATGATGTCGGTGGCGCGGTCGCTGATGACGACGATGGGCGCCAAGACGGCGCTCTTGTGCAACGTCCAGACCTCGGCCGGCCGGGTCTTCGCCCACCCCGACAACCGGTTCCTGCCCCAGGCCGCCGTCCCCGGCGACGGCTGCGGCGTCGGCTACCTGGTCGCCAGCGACGAGTCGCCGGTGCGCGCGATCGCGACCCGCTCGTACGGCGAGTTCTCCGCCGACATGCAGGTCAAGAGCGACGACGGCGGCGCCTGGTGGGCGCCGCGCACGACCCCGCTGCACATCGACTTCACCGAATCGCGGGTCGCGACGATCGTGTCGCGCGGCAACGCGCTGGTGCCCAAGATCATCCGCGAGGCCTGTGCCGCCGCCGAGCTCGACGTCGAGGACATCGACGTCCTGGTCACCAACCAGCCCAACCCGGTGTTCCTGCGCAACTGGCGCGAGTCGCTGCTGCTGCCGCCCGAGGCCCACGTCCACACCTTCGAGGAGCACGGCAACCTGTTCGGCGCCGCGATCCCGATCAGCCTCGAGCGCGCCGCCGACACCGGCAAGCTGACGCCCGGCGCCAACGTCGTGATCGGCGGCTTCTCGCACGCCGGCGACTACGCCGGCGCCGCGGTCGTGACCTGGCGCCCGAACTAGGACCCGCCATGACCTCGATGCTGCTAGCGGACGCGCTGACCCTGGCGCTGCGCGAGTGGGGCGTGCGGTACGTGTTCGGCGTCAGCGGCGCCAACATCGAGCACGTCCACGACGCGATCGCCCGCCTCGGCGGCGACGCGCTGCGCTCGGTGATGACCAAGACCGAGGTCGGCGCCGCGTTCATGGCCGACGCCCACGCCCGCGTCCACCGCACGCTCGGCGTGTGCTGCGCGACCTCGGGCGGCGGCATGATGAACCTCGCGGTCGGCGTCGCCGAGGCCTACGCCGAGTCGGTGCCGATGCTGGCGCTGGTCGGCCAGGTGCCGACCGCGCTCGAGGGCCGCGGCGGCTTCCAGGACTCGTCGGGCATCGGCCGCACCGTCGACGCCATGGGCCTGTTCCGGTCGATGGCCAAGTACGTCGGCAAGGTCACCGCGCCGTCGGACTTCTGGGGCGTGCTCCACGAGGCCGTCGAGGCCGCGCTGACCGGACGCCCCGGCCCGGCGGTGCTGCTGCTGCCGCGCGACCTGCAGGCCAGCGACGTGCCGCCGATGCCGTCGTGGATGCCGCGCAGCCTCGACGGCTTCCGCGCCGAGGTCGCGCCCCGCGACGCCACCTCGGTCCGGGTCCTGCTCGAGCGGATCCGCCGCGCCCAGCGCCCGGTCTTCGTCGTCGGCACCGGCGTCGCGCGCTGCGCCCGCCCCGAGGCCGTCGTCGAGTTCCTGCGGGCGTGCCGCGCCCCGGTCGTCACCACGATGGCCAGCACCGGCGCCTTCGATCACGACGACCCGCAGTACCTCGGCGTCGTCGGCGTCGCCGGCCACCCGTCGGCCCACGCCTACCTCAACGACCAGGCCGATCTGATCGTCGCGGTCGGCACCGGCCTCGACGTCATGACCCGCGGCCCGCTGGCGCCGGCGTGCCGGCGCGCCGACCTCGCGATCGTCAACGTCGACGCCGGCGCGGTGGTCCGCGCCCTCGAGCCCAGCCTGGTCGTCGAGGCCGACGCCGGGATCGTCTTCGAGCAGCTGCACGCGCGCTGGCGCGAGCGCAGCTTCACGTGCCCGCCGGTCGAGGGCTACGTGCGGACCCGGTTCCGCGCGACGCTGGCGCCGGTGCCCGCCGACGCGCCGCCGCCGCCGGCCGGCGCGCTGCGCCAGAGCGAGGCGCTGGCGCTCCTGCAACCGTACCTGCCCGAGCGCGGCCACCTGGTCTTCGACGCCGGCAACTGCGCGGCCAGCGCGCTGCACTACCTCGACGTCCCCGCCGACACGACCACGACGATCGCCCTCGGCATGGGCGGCATGGGCTACTCGCTGGGCGGCGCCGCCGGCGCCCAGCTCGGCAGCGCGCCCGGCACCCGCACCGTCGTCCTGTGCGGCGACGGCGCGTTCCTGATGGCCGGGCTCGAGGTCCACTGCGCCGTCGAGCTCGGGCTGCCGATCCTGTTCGTGGTCTTCAACAACGCGCGCCACGGCATGTGCGTGACCCGCCAGCAGCTGATGTTCGGCGATCGCCGCGAGTGCTCGGAGTACGCGCCGGTCAAGATCGCCCAGCTCGCCGGGGCGCTCGGCGAACCGGCGGCGCTGTGGACCGCGCGGGTCGAGACCGCGGCCGAGCTGGCGGCGGCGCTCGACGACTACCACCGCCACCACGTCGACGGCCCGGGCGTCCTCGAGCTGCACCTCCCGGTCGAGGAGGTGCCGCCGTTCACGCCGTTCCTGCCGGCCGACGCCGCCACCTACGAGGTCGCGCCGCCGCGACGCGGCCATGCCCGTCGCGTCGCGTGAGCCGGGGCCGGCCCGGTTTGGCTGGCAGGATCCCGCCGCCTGGTGTACATCGGCTCGCCCGGGAGCTTGCCAAGGGAGAGGCATGACCGACGACGAGCGCGAGATCCTCCGCCTGGACAACCAGATCTGCTTCCCGCTGTACGCGGCCGCGCGGCTGACCGTCCAGGCGTACCGGCCGCTGCTCGGCGAGCTCGGGCTGACCTACCCGCAGTACCTGGTGCTGATGGTCCTGTGGGAGCACGACGGCCTCAGCGTCGGCGACCTCGGCGCCCGCCTGCACCTCAACTCGGCGACCCTGACCCCGGTGCTCAAGCGCCTGCAGCGGCAGGGGCTGGTGCGCCGGCAGCGCCGCCCGTCCGACGATCGCACCGTCGAGAACTGGCTGACCGACGCCGGCCGCGCCCTGCAGGAGCGCGCCGTGTCGGTGCCGACCCGCCTGATCTGCAACGCCGCGCTCGAGATGGACGAGCTGATCGCGCTCAAGAACGCGCTGCAGCCGGTGCTCGACAAGCTGCTCGCGCACGTCCGCGTCGACGCCGGCGGCGAGCCGGTCGAGTCGATCGAGACCGGCGAGACCTCGCTCGACCAGACCGGCGACCGCGACCTGTAGCGGGCGCGGGCCGTCGGCTACGCCGCGGCCGCCGCGATCCGGCGCAGCCGCAGCCGGCGCCCGGGGCCGGTCGTGATGCTGCGGGTCACCGGCCGGACCCGGCGCGTCGACGTCGCCGCGAAGCCGGCGCGCGCCAGCAGCGTGCCGAGGACGATCCGCATCTCGTAGCCTGCGAACGCCGCGCCCAGGCAGCGCCGGTGGCCGCCGCCGAACGGCGCGTACTCGAACGGGGTGTAGCGGCGATCGAGGAAGCGCGCCGGCGCGAACCGCGCGGGCTCGGGCCACACCTCGGGGCGCGCGTGCAGCACCGAGACCGCGACCCCGACGACGGCGCCCGCGGGCACCGGCACGCCGCGCAGCTCGAACGGCGTGCGCAGGCGGCGCAGGACGATCGGCACCACCGGGTGCAGGCGCAGCGCCTCGCTGCAGGTCGCGCCCAGCAGCGGCGCCTTGGCCAGCGCCTCGGGGCGATCGTCGGCGGCGACCTCGGCACGCAGGGCGGCGGCGAGGGCGTCGTCGCGGTGGACGAAGTGCAGCGCCCACGCCAGCGCGGTCGCGGTGGTCTCGTGGCCGGCGACCAGCAGCGTGCGCAGCTCGTCGAGGACGGCGTCGTCGCGCATCGGCGCGCCGTCGTCGTAGCGCAGCCCCAGCAGCAGGCTGAGGATGTCCTCGCGGCCGGCGCCGGCGCCCGCGGTCTGGCGGCGCGCCGCGACCTCGTCGCGCAGCAGGACGTCGAACCGGGCCCGGGCCCGCTCGAACCGCGCCCACGGCGACAGCCCGGCGAGCCGGCGGCGCAGGCCGGGCACCAGCATCAGCGGCGCGGTGTAGGCGTCGAGCAGCGCGACCACCGCGGCGTGGACGGCGCGCCGGCGCTCGGCGTCCTCGACCCCGAAGATCGCGCGCACGATCACCTGCAGCGTGATCGCCTGGGTCAGGCGCTGGACGTCGACGACGTCGCCGACCGCGACGCCGGCGAGCGCCTCGGCCGCGGCGTCCTGGATGATCGCGCCGTACGTGCGCATGCGGTCGCCGTGCAGCGCCGGCATCACCAGCTTGCGCTCGGCGCGGTGGCGGTCGCCGTCGAGCAGGATCATCGAGCCCGGGCCCAGCAGGGGCTCGACCGGGTTGCGCGGCACGGCCTCGAAGGTCGCGGGCGGCGCGGCGAACAGCTGCTCGGCGCCCTCGGGGTGACCGGTCAGCAGCACGGCGCCGAGGCCGGGCACCGCGATCCGGAACGGATCACCGTCGCGGCGGACCCGGGCTTGGAAGAAGCCCTCGGGATCGAACGCGGCGTGGGTCGCCTGCGCCAGCGCCGACCACGGGCGCAGCGGCGACCGCCGCGGCGCCGACGCGAGCGCGGGCGTGGTCACGCGGCGGCGCCCGTCGGGATGCCCGTGAAGAACACGCCGCGGCCGCCCAGCGGGTACGGCACCTCGCGGTAGCTCCACGCGTAGCCGGCGCCGAACGGCGCGACCAGCGCGCGCAGCTCGGCCTCGCTGTGGACCCGCAGGACGCTGACGCAGGCGTCCCACATCGCGACCGCGGGGATCACCGGGACGACGTAGGTCAGCAGGGCCTTGGCGGCGCGCTGGCGCCGGGCCAGCAGCGGGTTGGCCAGCAGCGCCGGCAGCATCGTCGGGCTGGTCGGCGCCAGCCGGGCCAGGTTGCGCGGGAAGCCCTCGTAGACGAAGACCGCGCGCCGGGCGGCGACCGCGTCGCCGAGGATCTGCGCGACCACCTCGGGCCGGAAGTGGTGCAGCGAGTTGATGATGACGCGGGCGTCGTGGGCGATCGTCGCCGGCACCGCGGTCGCCGACACCGGCTCGTCCTCGGTGGTGATCACGCCGGGGTGGGCGGCGCGCGCCGCCGCGAACGCGGCGTGGTGCGGGAACAGGTCCGACAGCACGAACTCGGGGACCGGCTCGCCGTGGCGGGCCAGCCACTCGACCAGCAGCCGGACCGGCTCGCCGGTGCCGCTGCACAGATCGAGGATGCGGCGGACGCCGGCGTCGCGACAGAAGCGGGCCAGCTCGGGGCCGACGATGTCGCCCATGCGGCCCCAGCGCAGGCCGGTGCCGAGGGTCTCGGTGACCGAGTCGCGGATGAACGCCGGGCACTCCGGGCGCTCGTTGAACTCGAACAGGTGCAGGCGTCTCACGGCGCGCGTCATACCGGTTCGCGCGGCGCAGACCAACGACAATCGTGGCCGAACGCAGCTCAGGAGTTCTGCGGTACCATCGACGGGCCGCCGTGTCCTCCCGATCCCGTGACCGGACCAGCACCGCCGTCAGCCTCGGCGCCGGCGAGCCCGCGCCGCGAGGCCGCTACCTGCTGGTGGTCGGCGACAACCGGCTGATCACGACGCCGCTGCCGGGTCACGGCGCGCTGATCCTCGGCCGCGACGCCGACTGCGACGTGGCGCTGCCGCACGAGAAGATCTCGCGGCGGCACGCCCGGCTGGTGGTCGACGACGGCGTCACGATCGAGGATCTCGGCTCGACCAACGGCATCCGGGTCGGCGGCGCCCGCCTCGAGCGCGGCGTGCCGGCGCCGATGCCGCTGGGCGAGAGCGTGCGCCTGGGCCCGTTCACCGCGATCGTGCTGGCCAGCCCCGCCGGCACCGTCGTCAGCAACGACGGCCTGCCGCGCGCCGCGCTGGTGGTGCGCGACCCGACGCTCGACGGCGCCGGCGAGCTGCTCGAGCGGGTCGCCCGCAACAGCGTCCACGTCCTGATCCAGGGCGAGACCGGCACCGGCAAGGAGGTGCTGGCGCGCACGCTGCACCAGCTGTCGGGGCGCCCCGGCGAGCTGGTCGCGATCAACTGCGCCGCGCTCACCGGCGACCTGCTGGAGAGCGAGCTGTTCGGCCACGAGCGCGGCGCGTTCACCGGCGCGACCCGGACCAAGCCCGGGCTGCTCGAGATCGCGGGCCGCGGCACCGCGCTGCTCGACGAGATCGGCGACCTGCCGCTCGAGCTGCAGGGCAAGCTGCTGCGCGCGCTCGAGTCGCGCCAGGTCTACCGCGTCGGCGGGGTCCAGCCCATCGACCTGCACCTGCGCGTCCTCGCCGCCACCCACAAGCGCCTCCCCGAGGCGGTCGCCGACGGCCGCTTCCGCCAGGACCTGTTCTTCCGCCTCAACGGCATCACCCTCGAGCTGCCGCCGCTGCGCGAGCGGCGCGGCCAGATCGTGCCGCTGGTGACCCGCTTCCTCGACGAGGCCGCGCGCGCCGCCGGCCTGGTGGCCGAGGGCCGGTTCGGCGGCGCCGACCTGGCGCTGCTGGCCGGCGCGGTGCCGAGCCTGGCCCGGCCGCCGCTGTTCGGGTTCGTGCCGCGGCTCGGGCCCGATCGCCCGGGCAGGCGGCGCGAGCTGCTCGGCGACGATCTGGCGTGGGTCGCGGGGCTGACGCCGCCGCCCGTGACCGCCGCGGAGCCGGAGCGCCGGCTGCACGCGCTGTGGCGGCAGATCCTCGCCGGCGAGCGCGCCGCGGACGACGCCGAGGTGCGCGCGCTCGGCCCCGCCGCCGAGGCCGCGACCGCGGCGATGCTGGCGACGATCCGGCCGTCCGGGGGCGACGCGCCCCCCTGAGGTGGCGCGCGGAGGCCTCCTTCGGTACCCTCCGCGCGTATGAGCACCTCGCCGGACGGAGTCGTCTCGAAGCGCCGCGGGCGCCGGTTGATCGGCCTGCTGGCCGCCCTCACGTCGTTCTCGCTGGTGGTCGCCGGCGCCAGCGCCGTGACCGGCTGCGGCCCCGCGGGCAAGAAGACCCACAAGAAGAAGGTCATCAAGCCCCAGGGCCCGACCGCCGAGCAGCTGGTCCAGCAGGCCCGCGATCTCGACGCCAGCGGCGACGCCGCCGGCGCCGAGGCCAAGTACCAGGCCGCCTACCAGGCCAAGAACGACTTCGCGATCCTCGAGGAGTACGTCGAGTTCCTGATCAACCACGCCCGGCCCGCCGACGCGGTCACCCAGGCCAAGGCCTACTACGACGCCGCCGCCACCGATCCGCGCGGCAGCCACCTCTACGCCCACGCGCTGATCGCCGCCGGTGACTTCCCGGACGCGCTCGCGGTGGTCGACGAGCTGATCGCGCTCAACGAGAACGACGCCGCCGCCCACGAGAAGCGCGGCCTGGCCCTGGCGCTGTCGGGGCAGCTCGAGCCCGGCATCGAGGAGCTGCGCAAGGCGGTCGCGCTCGACGGCCAGAACGCCGGCTTCCTGGTCGAGCTGGGCTCGGCGCTCAGCAACGCCGGCAAGGTCGACGAGGCGGCGCTGCAGCTGCGCGCCGCGATCACCCTGGATCCCGAGAACGGCCGCGCCCACCTGCTGCTGGGCCTGGCCCTGCGCGATCAGGCCGAGCTCGAGGAGGCGATCGTCTACCTGACCAAGGCCACCAAGCTGATGCCCAACGACGGCCGGCCGTGGTTCGAGCTGGGCATCGTCCAGAACCGCCGCGGCGACGACCTCGGCGCCGAGGCCAGCCTGGCCGAGGCGGTGGCGCGGGCGCCGAGCAACAGCCTGTACTGGTACGCGTACGGCGAGATGCTGCGGCTCAACAAGAAGTACGACGACGCGATCAACGCCTACGCCAAGGCGATGGATCTCGATCCGCCGCACCCCAAGGCCGCCGCCAAGCGCGGCCTGGCCCTCGCCGAGGCCGACCGGCTCGGCGAGGCCGAGGTCTTCCTGACCGAGGCGGTGCGCGCCGATCCGAAGAACCCGTTCATCCACTTCAACCTGGCCGTGGTCTACAAGAACCAGAAGAAGACCAAGCTGGCGATCGAGGAGTTCGAGCGCTTCCTCGAGCTGGCCGATCCCAGCGACGGCGATCGCGGCACCGCCGAGACCTGCGTCAAGAACCTCAAGAAGCGCAAGTCCTGCTGAGCGGGCTCGGCGGCCCCGGCGCGCGTTGCCGCGGGCGCATCGATCCTCGCCCCCTGGACTCCGCCCTCGCGGCTGCGCCGCTCGGGCTGCGCTCCTAACGAACAGCTGGGCCATGCCGCTGATCTTGCGTGGCGCAGCGATCGGCTGACCGCGGAGCTGGGCCTGACAGCACTCACCCCGAAGCGGAGGGGGAGGTGCGCAGCACCGACCCCGGAGTCGAGGTGAGCGAACCATGTCGACCAGGCGACCTGACCCGGTTCGTCTTGCGGCAAATCTCCGACGGCCGTCGGTCGAGCGCTCGGGGTGCGCGGTGTGAGGCAGCCGGCGCCGCTCGGGCGGCGCTCGGGGTGAGCGGATGCGGGGAGCGCCCTGCGGGCTCGCTGACGACGAGCGTGTCGGGGGCGGAGGGACGAGGGCCGACCAGAAGCGCCGGTCGAGCGTGCGAGGCAGCCGGCTCGCTCACCCCGAGCTTGTCGAGGGGGCGGGCGCCGGGCCGCCCAGCGCGCGGGCCGGGACGCCCCGGGCGGCGCCCCGCCGCGCGCCTCAGCTCACGACGCCGTAGACGTTGCGCGCCTGGCGCTGCAGCTCGATGTTGTCGCGGATCTGCTCGAACAGCTGGCGCGACGCCGGCAGGCCGACGATCTCGAGGTGCGGCGTGGTGACGTCGGCGGTGTAGATCTCGATGTGGGCGATGCCCAGGATCCGGTCGATCAGGTTCTGCTTGTAGCGGACGTCGCGACAGCGCCACAGCTCGAGCACGTCGATCTTCTTCGACAGGATGCCGCGCTCGGTCTCGATGTTGCTGGTCGTGACCCGGAACCGCATCGACTTCCGGTAGAAGTACAGCCCCGCGAAGAAGATCGCCGCCAGCGACAGCGGGCTGAGCAGCATGATGACCTTGGTGCCGGTCTTGACGTCGAGGCCGTTGCCGATCTTCCACATCAGCGCCGGCAGCACGGTGGCGCCGAGGACGCCGAGGATGTAGTAGCCGAGGTACGCGCGCCACGACGGCGTACCGTCGTAGAGCACCTTGCGCGGCTTGGGCGCGTGCGGATCCGCGGCGTGCGGATCGGCGGTCGCCGACGCCGCCTTGTCGAACGGCGCCACGCCGGGGCGCGGCCCGGGTGCGGGCGCCGCCGCCGGGGTCGCCTCGGGCGCGGGGGCGCCGCCGCCGGCCGCGGGGGCCTGGCTCATGAACGATCCACAGAAGCGGCACTTGATGGCCTCGTCCTGGATCTCCTCGGCACAGAAGGGGCACTTCTTCATGGTCCGCTCCTCGGCGCATGGTACCGAAAAACCGAACGCCCCGCCGGAACCCGGGGGGCGTTCGAGGCGACAGCCCGGCGACGCCGGCCGCCGCGAGCGCTACATTCGGTAGCCGACGCCCAGCAGGAAGTCGATCCGGGTCAGCGAATCGGCGTCGAGCCCGTCCTTGGCGGGGCTGAACGCGAACGCGAACGGCGTCAGGGTCGCGACCAGGTTGTCGGTGACGGCGTAGTCCGCGGCCACCGCGACCCGCAGGTTGAGCATCGACAGCGCGCCGCTGGTCGGCGCGCCGCCGACCGTGAACGGGTTGCCGGCGGCGAGGCCACTGAACGACATGATGCCGACGCCGAGATCGCCGCGCAGGCCGATCTTGTTGTTGATCGGGTAGGTCACGCCGACGTCGGCCAGCGCCTGGACCAGGCTCGCCGACTCGGACATGTCCGCCGACGAGCGGTACGGCACCGGCGCGTAGCCGAGGCCGACGCCGACGTCGAGCTCGACCGGGCCGGCCGCGATCGGGTAGCCCGCGGTCAGCGTGAACGACGGCTGCACCGGCACGTCGAGGCCGCCCGCGCCGATCATCGTGGCGCCGACGCCGATCCGGGCCGACACCAGCGTCGGCGCCGCCGGCGAGGTGCCCGCGCCGATCGAGACGTCGTCGTCGTCATCGTCGTCGTCGTCGCCGCCGCCGCCACCCGCGACCGCGACGTCGGTACCGGTGTTGCCACCGCCGGTCGTGGTCGAGCCGCCGCCGGTGGTCGAGCCGCCGCCGGTGGTCGTGCCGCCGCCGGTGGTCGTCCCGCCGCCGGTGGTCGTGCCGCCGCCGGTCGTCGTGCCGCCGCCCTGGGTCTTGCCGCCGCTACCCATCGTGTCGTTGGGATCGCGACCGCCGACGTCGGCGGCCTTCTGCGCGCACTCGGTCAGGTCCTTGATGAAGCCGTCGACCTCGTCGCGCTGCTTCTGGGTCAGCGGGTTGTCCTTGTCCTTCTCCTTGAGCGACTTGAAGCGCTTGTAGAAGAACAGGGCCTGCTTGCAGTTCCCCTGCTGCCGGTACGACTGCGCGATGTTGTAGAGGAACTCGGGGAGCGGCCACTCCTCGTACGCCTTGGTGAAGTTCTCGATGGCCTCGTCGAAGCGCCCGAGGTTGTAGGCCGCGTCGCCCTTGTTGTAGTACTCCTCGGCCTTGCTCTGCTGGTTGCCGGCGGGCTGAGCGTGGCTGGCGGCGGTGCCGACCATCACGGTGCACGCGGCCGCCGCGCCGGCCAGCGCGAGGCGCGCGAGCCGCGGGCTGCGAGTCTTGTGGGTGCGCATCATGTCCTCCCGGATCCCGAGTCGAGTCTTCAAGGCTTCTTCTTCTTGAACGGGTTGAGCGTGTCGTCGGAGTTGTGGGTGTCGCCGGACGAGCCACCGCCCGAGCCCTTGCTGCTGCCCGACGAGCTACCCGACGAGCTGCCGGAGGAGCTGCCGGACGACCCGCCCGACGAGCTCTTCTTCTCCTTCTCCAGCTTGACCTCGACCGTCGTGGTCTCCTTGAGGCTGACGGTCTGCTTCTCCCACTTGTACCGCTTGAGGTAGAGCTTGACCTCGACGTCCTGGTCCGACTGGTCCATGTCGAGGGTCAGCGGGGTCTTACCGCGCGGATCCTTCTCCTCGTCGATGAAGACCAGCGCCCCTGACGGAGACGACTCGATCGTGATCGTGACCTTCTTGGGCGGCGGCGGGATCACCGCCCCGGTCCCGGCGGTGGTGCCGGTGCCCGCGGTCGCCCCGGTGCCCTCGGCGGCGCCGGTGCCCGCGGTCGTGCCGGTGCCCGCGGTCGCGCCGGTGCCCGCCGTCGCCCCGGTCCCGTCCGCGGTGCCCGCGGTCGTGCCGGTGCCCGCGGTCGCCCCGGTCCCGGGCTTGGCGCCGGAGCCGTCGTCGGAGCCGTCGTCGGAGCCGTTGGCCGCGATCTGCGAGCCCTCGTCGCCGCCCTTGGGCCCGTCGCCACCGCTCTTGCCGAGCAGCAGCACCGCGGCGGCCGCGATCGCCGCCACCGCGACGCCGATGCCGATGAAGATGCCGACCTTCTTGCCGCCGCCGGTGCCGGGCGCCATCTGCCCGGCGCTGCCGCCGAGCGTGGTCGGCGTCTGCAGGCCGGGGTGCGACGGCGCCTGCGCCGACGCCAGGGTGCCGGGCACCGGGGTCAGCGGCGCGATCGGCGACGGCGTCAGCCGGGTCGTGGGCTGCCCGATCGGCAGGTTCGACACGTGCAGGACGGCCTGCTGGAACCCGACCAGGCCGCCGTTGGCCTCGACGTACCCGACCGGGTCGGCGAGGGCGCGCATCATCTCCTCGGTGTTCGGGTAGCGGCCCTCGGGCCGCTTCTCGAGCGCCTTCATCACGACCTGCTCGACGTGCGGCGGGATCAGCCCGCGGATCGTCGACGGCGCCGCCGGGGCCTGGGTCAGGTGCTGGACCAGCACCTCGCCGTAGCCCTCGCCGACGAACGGCACCCGGCCGGTGATCATCTCGTAGATCACGATGCCGAGCGCGTAGATGTCGGTGCGGTGGTCGATGTTGCCGCGGCCCTCGCACTGCTCCGGCGACATGTACGCCGGGGTGCCCATGACGATGCCGGTGCGGGTCCGCCGCGAGCCCGGGTTGTCGCCGGTGAGCTTGGCGATGCCGAAGTCCAGCAGCTTGACGAAGTCGCGCTCGCGACCCCGCTGGATCAGCATGATGTTGTCGGGCTTGAGGTCGCGGTGGATGATGCCCTTGGCGTGCGACGCCGCCAGGGCGTCGGCGACCTGCAGGGCGATCGACAGGGCCCGCTCCGGCGCCAGCGGCGCCTCGCGCCGGATCAGGTCAGACAGGCTGACCCCGGCGAGGAACTCCATGATGAAGTACACCATCGGCTCGGCGCCGGTGGCGATCACGCCGTAGTCGACGATGTCGACGATGTTCGGGTGCTGGATGTCGTTGACGGCCTTGGCTTCGTTGAAGAAGCGGGACACGACGTCCTGGTTGGCGGCGAACTCGGCGTGGAGGACCTTGAGGGCCACCTTCTTGCCGATCGCGGGGTGCTCGGCCAGGTAGACCGACCCCATGCCGCCCTCGCCCAGCTTCTGGCGGACGACGTAATTGCCGATCGTCTGACCGATGATCGGATCGTACGAGGGCGGCGCAGCGGGCTGCCCCGGACCGGGCGGGTAGCCTGGCGGCGCTCCCCCGGCCCCGCCCGAACCTGGTTGTTGCGGGTGCATGAATACCTCCGGCGATCTCGAATACTAGCGCAACCCCCCGTGTTGACGCACGGGCTTCTGAAGGGATCCTCCGGTTCGTTTCTCGCGTGACGGCAGGGGGCGTGATACCCCAGGGGTGGATGCGGCTCACGACGATCGTGACGGCAATGATCCTGGGGTTGCCGGCCGTTGCCGCCGCCGCCCCGGCGGCCACCGACCAGGCGGACACCGACGTCGCCGCCGACGCCGGGCTGCCCGACGTCCGCTCCGGGAGCGCCGCGGTGCTCGACGTCGCCACCGGGGTGACGATCTTCGCCAAGGACGCCGACGAGGTCCGCGCGATCGCCTCGACGACCAAGATCTTCGTCGCCATGGCGGTCCGCAAGGCCGGGATCGACCTCGACGGCTGGACCGAGATCACCCGCGACGACGCCCACGCCGCCCACGGCGGGGCCCGGACCCGGCTCGACGTCGGCCAGACCTTCCAGAACGTCGATCTGCTGCGCGCGATGCTGATGGCGTCGGACAACCGGGCGCCCACCGCGCTGGCCCGCGCCGCGGGCCTCGACGACGACGGCCTGATCGCCGCGATGAACGGCATCGCCGCCGATCTCGGGCTCGAGCGGACCACCTTCACCGACACCTCGGGGCTGCGCGGCAACGTCTCGACCGCGCGCGAGATGGCGCTGGCGCTGCGCGCCGCGCTCGAGGATCCGGTGCTCGCCGAGATCATGCGCACCGACCGGGTGCGGATCGTGTCGAAGAGCAAGTACGCCAAGCTCGACTACGCCAACACCAGCCAGCCCCTGCTCGCCGGCAAGCGCGCGATCACCGGCGGCAAGACCGGCTACACCCGGGCCGCCGGCTACTGCTTCGTGTCCGGCGTCGAGATCGACGGCCGCGCCTACGTGACCGCGTTCCTGGGCGCCGACGGCAAGCTGACCCGGTTCGCCGACTTCGAGCGGGTCGCGGCCTGGCTCGACGACGGCGCCCCGGGCGCCGCGGTCAAGGTCACCACGACGGCGTCGACGGGGTCGACGAAGGCGGCCCTGAAGGTGCGGGCGAAGCCGACGGGTACGGTGAAGGCGAAGAAGCGGAAGTAGCGCGGCCGCCGCCGAAGTCGAAGCCGATCGAGAGGTCGAGCTGCGAGCCGTAGCTGGCGACCTGCCCGCTCATCGGCCGCGCCAGCTGCGCGGTGAGGCGGACGCCGCCGGCCTGCCAGGTCGCGCCGGCGCCGAGCGTGACGACGCCGCCGGCGCTGTGGACCTCGGGCGTGTCGAACGAGCTGTCGACGACGACCGCCCGCGGCACGTCGACCTCGCTGGACAGGGTCGCGCTGCCGAACACGGTCAGCTGGTCGTGGCGCCAGCTCGGCACCATGCCCAGCGAGAACACGCCCGCGGTGTCGCGCTCGGTGGCCGCCGCCGACAGCCGCACCGGGACGTCGACGAAGCCCATCGAGACCCCGACGCCGAGGCGGACCTCGTCGGCGAGGCGCAGCGAGTGCCGGATCGCCCACTGCATCGACCACGCCGCGTCGGCCTCGGGCCGCGGCCCGAGATCGGAGCGGACCGCGTCGGAGCCGGCGACGAACGCGGTGCCGAGCTCGAGGCCGAGGTCGGTGGCGCCACCGAGGCGCAGGCGCAGCGCGGCGTCGGCCTGCTGGCGCGCGACGAAGACGCCGGAGTCGTTGTTGCCGGGGCCGACGTCCTCGAGCGTCGCGGTGTAGCGGCCCTCGACCCGGTACGCCTGCTCCATGGGCTGGCCGTCGTACGCCATCGGCTGCGGCGCCGGGATGGTCCCGGCCTGGGTCACCGTGTACGGGCGCGAGGTGCAGGCGACCAGCGGCGCGAGCAGCGCCGGCGCGGCGAGCCAGGGCCAGCGATCGAGCAGGGTGCGGCGCATCTTCCTCATCATGCCCGGTCGGGACTTCACGCGCCGTGCCGATCATGTGGTGCCATCCATGGCCGGCTGCGGCCGCTTGTCGCCGCACAGTGGCGGAGCCTCGACGGATGCTCCGACACCGTGTCGAGGGGTCGACGCGAGGTCCGACCACCGGGCGGCGGCGACCGGTGTACGATGACGCGGTGTCCCTCAGTCGGCGCGACCTGCTGCGGCTGCTCGGCGGTAGCGCCGCCGCGGGGGCGCTGTGGGCGTGCGGCGGCGCCGCCCCCCGAGCGGCGGCGCGACGCAGCGATCCCGAGGACGTGCGGCGCGCCCTGCGCGACGCGGTCGCGACCGTGCGGGGCGCGTTCCCGGCGGCCAGCGGGTGGGCCGCGCTGCGGACCCGGACCTCGCTGATCGCGGCGTCCGGCGCCCGCGGCACCGCCACCGAGGTCACCGCGACCGTGGTGCTGCGCGCCCAGTCCCGCGGCGGCGCCGTGCTCGAGCGGGTCGGCGCCGACGCCACCCCGGCGGCGATCGCCGCGCTCGCCGCCGAGCTCGCGGCGCGCGGCGGCGACGGCGGCGGCACGCTCGATCCGGGGCCGCCGATCGCCCACCTCGCGACGGTCGCCGTCGATCCCGCGGCCACCGAGCCGGCGAGCTGGCTGGCGCCGCTCGACGCGATCCTGGCGCGGACCCTGGAGCAGGGGTCGAGCCGGATCGTGTGGCAGGCGGCGCACGGCGTGATCGACGACGAGTCGGCCTGGACGATCGCGGACGGCGTCGACGTCGCGCGCCGCACCGTGCGCGTCACCACCGGCGTGTCGGCGATGGCGTGGAGCGGCAACCGGCCGATGCTGGGCGAGGTCGTGCGCGGCCAGGCCGCCGGCGTCGAGGCGCTGGCGCTGCCCGACGCGGCGATCACGCGCGCCACCGCGCAGGCCCTCGAGCTGCTGACGCCCGGCGACGTGCCCGCCGGCGAGGTCGCGGTGGTCCTCGACCCGTCGGTGACCGCGGCGCTGCTGGCGCGCGGCGTCGCCGCGGTCGCGACCTCGGGCGCGTGGACGATGCCCGACCTGGCGGCGCGGGCCCGCCTGGGCCAGACGATCGCGGCCGCCGACGTCACCGTGGTCGACGATCCGACCTCGGGCGGCTTCGCCGGCTACGCGGTCGACGACGAGGGCCAGGCCGCGGCGCCGCTGACGCTCGTCGATCGCGGCGTGCTGGCGGCGGTGCTGTGCGACGCCCACGGCGCGCGGCGCACCGGCCTGCCGCGGACCGGCCACGGCCGGCGACGGCCCGGCGACGGCGCCGCGACCGCGACGGCCAGCGACCTGACGATGACCGCCGGCGCCGCCGACGACGACGCCCTGCTCGAGGCGATCGGCGACGGCCTGCTGATCGAGGACGCCCTCGGCGCCGCCGTCGATCCTCGACGGTGGCAGGTGGTGGTGCGCGCGGCGCGGGCGCGCCGGGTCGTGCGCGGGCGGCTGTCGGGGCACGTCTGGGGCGACGTCGAGCTGCGCGGCGAGGTGCCGGCGCTGCTCGGCGGCGTCACCGCGATCGGCGCCGCCACCGCGACCCGGATCGGCGACGACGACGGGCTGCCGTCGAGCGTGACCGCGCCGGCGGTGGCGACCCGCGGCCTGATCACCCCGCGGAGGTCGTCGTGAGCGCGATCGATCCGCTGGTCGCGGCGCTGGGCCGGGCCCGCGAGGCCCGCGACTGGTCGGCGCGCGCCCGCGAGGTCGTGCGCGTCGAGCGCGTCGTCGACGGGCCGGCGCGCACGATCACGCGCACCGAGCTGGCCGCGCGTGTCCACGTCGACGCGCCGACCGGGCGCGGCAGCGCCGACCTGGTGGTCGCGGCGGCCCGGCCGCTGCCGCTCCTGATCGACGAGGCGATCGGCCGCGCCGAGGCGTCGATCGGGCCGGGCTGGCGGGCGCCGCCGCCGGGCGCGCCTGGCGCGGGTGACGATCGCCGACCCGTCGCTCGGCGATCCTGACGAGGCCAGCCTGGCTGGCGCTGGCGGCGCTGGCCCGCGCCGCCCGGACCGCGAGCGCCGACCTCGCCGACGGCGTCGTCGCGGTCGAGATCGCGACCGTCGCGGTGGCGACCGCCAGCGGCCTGTCGGTGCAGTGGACCGAGACCCTGGTCGACGTCACCGCGACGATCGCGGTCGACGGCGTGACCGCGACCGCGCGGCGCCGGGCCCGCAGCGCCCGCGCCCTGCTGCTCGACGCCCGCGTCGCGGCCGCGGCCAGCCGCGCCCGCGGCCGCCCCGCCGCGATCGCGACCCCGACCGGGCGCCGTGACGTCGTCATGCCCGCCGAGGTCCTCGGCGGCGACGCCGGTGGCGTGCTCGCGGTGCTCGCGACCCTCGCCGACGCGTCGCTGCACCGCCAGGGCCTGGCCCGGACCCGCGTCGGCGCGGCCGTCGTCGAGGGCGCCGACGTCGCGCCCGAGCCGCTGACCGTGCGCTGCGACGGCACCCAGCGGCTCGGCCTGGGCTCGGCGCCGCTCGGCGATCACGGCGAGCCGGTCCGCCGCTTCACGATCGTCGACGGCGGGGTCCTGCGCGGGCTCGCCCTCGACGAGCGCGAGGCGGCGCTGCGCGGCGAGCCGCCCAACGGCGGCGTCCGCAACCTCACGATCGGCGGCGGCGCGTCGACGCCCGAGGCGCTGCGCGCCCCCGGCGCGCTCGAGCTCCTCGAGGTCACCCACGTCGACGTCGAGCCGCTCACCGGCCAGGTCGCGATCGGCATCGGCCTGGCGACGCTGCACGGCGACGCCGGCGCGACCACGACGGTCAGCGGCGGCGAGCTGCAGGGCGACCTGGTCGCGGCGCTGTGCCGGTCGCGCCGCACCGCCGGGACCAGCCGCGACGGTGGCTACATCGGCCCGGGGCTGATCGGCCTGCCCGGCCTGATCGTGGTCTGAGACCACGCTCACCCCATCTGGGGGATGGACGCCGCCTCAAACGCCGTGACCTACTCACGGAATGGCCCGGTCGGGCGATTGCCGCCTTGCGCGCCACGATCACTGTCGACGCAAGAACCCACACCGACACTAGCGCCTCGACCGGTTCGGACGTCGACGACTCTCGAGAGTCTCGGCTTCTTCTGCCGAAATCTCGGAGTCGATAACTTACTCGGCTGTCCAACTGAACAGTTCACTCCCATCATCAATGCACTCGACAGAAGGAGGCCGCTCCGTGCCAAAGCAAGTTGCAAAGAGGCCACGAAGGAAGGCGCCGAAGTCGCGAAGCACGTCTTCGGCTCCGTCTTCCACGGAGCCAAACAAGCAGCGCCCGACCGCACCGACTCGGAGCGACACCAATGGCAGTGCGCCGGCACTCAAGGCACGCAGCGAGAAGCTCCAAACCATCCGATTGGAACGATTTCGACAGTTCGCGGATACCACATTTCACCTAAGCGACTTCAATGTCCTTGTCGGACCAAACAACTCCGGCAAGACATCTCTGCTACACGCCATCCGCGCCTTCTACTCACTAATGCGAGGCCACGTAACATGGGATCAGCGAGCAGGACGCGCCCATTATCACAGGCGATATTTGAGCAGCGTACGCGACGTGGTCCCAACTCCAGATCCTCGAGAACTGTGGAATAGCCAGCAGACGGGCTCCCCAGTGGGCATCACGGGAGGATTCGCCAGCGGCGTCGAACTTTCCGTCTTCATCCGGCACACCTTCGGCCAACTCCACGTCTCTGCCGGAGACCTTCCAGCAGTACTCACCGAGTCCACAATCGAACACTACATCGGGGCAAATGTAGCGTTCATTCCGGGTCTGGTCGGCGTCCTCGTTGAGGAGCCGTATGTGACGTCAGCAAGACGCAACGCTCTCGCCGCCCAAGGACGATACTCGGAGATCTTCCGAAGCAGTCTCCGGCAACTCAAGGAGAAGCTGCCAGCGGACGTCTCTCGAATCAACGATATTCTAGAGGAACTATTCTCGGTCGATGTGTCGTCTATCGACTTCGACATGCTCGATGATGAATACGTAACAGTGAAATACCGGGAGCGCGGGCGCCACTTCGATATCTCCTCATCCGGCGCGGGACTTCAACAGGTCATCCAGATACTCACCTATTTATACCTGAGTCGTCCTACCGTTCTACTAATCGATGAACCGGATGCCCACCTGCACAGTCGACTACAGGGACGTCTCATCGAAGTCTTCAGAAAGGTCGCAAAGGACCTCGACGCGCAAGTATTTTTGAGCACGCATTCCCTGCAACTCATCGACTCTGCGTCAACGAACGAGACAATTGTTGTAGATTCCAGCAAACAGAAACTGGCGCCGATCGGAAACAACGTCGACTTGGTGAGCCACCTGGTTGATGTTGGAATCGTCAACAACTCAGCTCTGTCACGCATCTTGGTTTCGAAGCGGATCGTCGTTCTCGAAGATTCCGATCTGTCCATTCTGCGTCGCATGGATCAGTTGTGCGAGACAGGCTTCTTCGGCCCAGCGAGCAACGCCTTCGTGAAGAGTTCACACGGCGTGTCGAACTTCGTGCAGTACAAGGAACTTGGTGAGATTCTCAGCGCGGTTGCGACCGACGCGGTGGACGTACGGTTCGTGCGAGATCGTGACGGCATTCCTGCATTCTTAGACGAGGCTGTTTCCTTATCATTTGCGGGTCAGGGCCTCTCGGTCCACACCCTCACTCGCCACGAAATTGAGAGCTATCTGATCTCAAGAGAACTAGTGCAGGAAGCTCTACGCACACTTGGCTGCAACAAGAGCCTCTCGGAAATCGAGCACCTCATTCTCGAGTCTGCCAACAATATAAAGTCTACCGCTCGGGGAATCTCACGGAAGTCGGCAGCGCTGGTCAATCGTCACTTCGATGGCCCAGCGAAGTGGGACAAGGAAGCGCTAGAAAGAGAAACGGACAAATGGTTCGACGCCCTGGACTTGAATAATCTCGACACCGTCATCACGGTATGGCCGGGAAAGGAATTGCTATCAGAAATATGCCGACTAATCCGAGAGCAATGGGGCGTGCAACTCACGAACGGCCGACTCACATCCACGATGACGAAAGAAACCGTCCCACATGAGATACGGACGCTGTTCGAGTCTCTAGCCGGAATCTCGACATCCAAGCCGATACCGAGTGTGGTCGGCACAGCCTCGCAGCGAGGGACCTTGCCGCGGCACGAGGCGAACTCCGACCGTGCACCGAGCGCCGACGTAGCAGTCGCACCCGCAAGCGCAGCACCGGCGAAGCCGGATGGTGCAGTAAAGCGAAAGTCGCCAACAACGAAGAAGAAGGAGGAGGAGAAGCCTAGGAATCGTCCCGTGAAGCTGGCCGTCAGAAGTTCGAAGACGATCAAGGCGTCAGACAAGTCCCTCCAGCTGTCTGCGAAGGAGGAACTAGTGTTCAACCAACTACTAAGAGACGGGACACAGACATTGGGCAAGCTGGCTGCAACGTGCTTCCCCTCGACTCGGGCCGCGCAGGGCAACTCCTGGGTGCGGAATTCCATGAGACGCCTGGTGCGGGCCGCCTGGGTCGAGCGGGTCGGCAGCGGACAATATCGTGCGACGGCGAAAGGACGGGCGAAGGTGGCTCCAAGCAAATGACCAAGGGGCTCCAACAACTGCCGTAGCGCCGACCGCGATGAACATCGCTCGGCGCACGTGGATTGCTTGAGACATGCTTGCCCAGCAGCGCGAGCTCCGGCGGAACGGTGTCGCGCGAATGCCCTGCGGCCAACGTGCCCCCCAAAGGGTTGATCTCGCGCGGCGAGAGCCCAGGGACCGACGGTGCGGCGCGCTGAGTTGGCCGCACTTGCATACGACTCACTCCCGAGGCGCCAATAATGTCTGAAATCTTCGGCCGCTGAAGCCGGCTCGCGACCCGCGACGACGCAGCGCGTCGATTGTCCCTTGATCCGTTGTCTACCACTTGGTAGGTAAAACCTGACCACCCGGTAGACATGGCTCCCCGCACCGCCACCGCGCGCCGGCCTCGCCCGGACGTCCCGACCCGCATCCTGCGGGAGGCGACCCGCCTGCTCGCCGAGCGCGGCTTCGACGGCACCAGCCTGCAGGACGTCGCCGACGCGGTCGGCATCCGCAAGCCGTCGCTGCTCTATCACTTCCCGTCGAAGCAGGCCCTGCGCGAGGCGGTGTTCGCGCAGATGCTCGGCCACTGGAACGTCGCGCTGCCGCGGATCCTGCGCGCCGCGACCAGCGGCGAGGATCAGTTCGAGGGCGTGCTCGACGAGATGGTCCGGTTCTTCACCGAGGACGCCGACCGCGCCCGGCTGCTGCTGCGCGAGGCGCTCGACCGGCCGCGCGCGATGGCCGCGGTGATCCGCCAGCACATGGCGCCGTGGGTCGCCTCGGTCGCCGGCTACATCCGCAAGGGCCAGGCGCTCGGCGCCCTGCACGCCGACATCGATCCCGAGGCCTACGTCATCCACGTCACCACCTTCCTGGTGTCGGTGCTGGCGGTGCAGCGGATGATCGCGCCGCTGCCCGACGGCAAGGCCGTGGCCGAGCTGCTGCGCATGGCCCGCGCCGCGCTGTTCAAGGTCCCCACGCCGGTGGCCGCGACGCCCGCGCCGCGGCCGCCCCGCCCGCGCGCGCCCCGCGCCGCGCGCCCCACCCGTGCCACGCGCGCCACCCGCCCGCGTACCCGTACCCGTACCCGCACCCGTTCCCGAGGTTCGTCATGAGCAACTACTTCACCGACAACGACGATCTGCAGTGGTACTTCGAGACCGGCCTGGCCTGGGACGAGCTGGCCACGATCACCGAGTACGACTACCGCGCCCCCGACGGCCACAAGACCGCGCGCGAGGCGATCGACTTCTACCGCGAGGTCGCGACGATGGTCGGCGAGCTGGCCGCGACCGAGATCGCGCCGCACGCCGCCGAGATCGATCGCGAGGGCGTCCACTACGAGGGCGGCGAGGTCCGGTTCCCGAAGCGCCTGGCGGCGATCTTCGAGCAGCTCAAGGGCCTCGACCTCCACGGCATGTGCCTGCCCCGCGAGCTCGGCGGCATGAACGCGCCGATGCTCCTGTACTACCTCAACAGCGAGCTGCTGGCCCGCGCCGACGTCTCGGTGATGGCCCACCACGGCTTCCACGGCGGCATCGCGATGGCGCTGCTGATCTTCTCGATCCTCGAGGGCTCGACCGAGATCGACGCCGCGCAGATGAAGATCGTCAAGACCCGGTTCGGCGACGCGATCGCCGAGATCGCGCGCGGCGAGGCCTGGGGCTGCATGGACATCACCGAGCCCGACGCCGGCAGCGACATGGCCGCGCTGCGCACCGTCGGCGAGCAGGACGCCGACGGCAACTGGTTCGTCACCGGCCAGAAGATCTTCATCACCTCGGGCCACGGCAAGTACCACTTCGTGATCGCGCGGACCGAGAAGCCGGTCGCCGGCACCGAGGACGATCCCTACGCCGGCCTCGGCGGCCTGTCGTTCTTCCTGGTCAAGGCCTACGAGGATCGCCCCGACGGCACCCGGGTCCGCTACGCCACCCTCGACCGGGTCGAGGACAAGCTCGGTCACCACGGCTCGGTCACCGGCTCGCTGACGTTCGAGCGGTCGCCGGCGCTGCTGGTCGGCGAGCGCGGCAAGGGCTTCCAGCAGATGCTGGTGCTGATGAACAACGCCCGGCTCGGCGTCGGCTTCGAGTCGATCGGGCTGTGCGAGGCCGCGTACCGGCTGGCCCGCGACTACGCCGCCGGCCGGCCGTCGATGGGCAAGACGATCGATCGCCACGAGATGATCGCCGACTACCTCGACGAGATGCGCACCGACATCCAGGGCCTGCGCGCGCTGGCGATGCACGGCGCCTGGCACGAGGAGATGGCCGAGAAGGAGCGGCTGCGCCTGCGCTTCGAGCCGCCCACCGACGACGTCGGCCGCGCCGACCTCGACCGCCGGATCGCGCGCCACAAGCGCAAGGCGCGGCGGGTCACGCCGCTGCTCAAGTACCTGGCCGCCGAGAAGGCGGTCGAGATGGCGCGGCGCTGCCTGCAGATCCACGGCGGCAACGGCTACATGAAGGAGTACGGCGCCGAGAAGCTCCTGCGCGACGCGCTGGTCATGCCCATCTACGAGGGCACCAGCCAGATCCAGGCGCTGATGGCGATGAAGGACACCCTCGGCGGGATCATCAAGAACCCGCAGGAGTTCGTCCGCCGCCGCGCCCAGGCGCAGTGGCGCGCCACCACCGCGCGCGATCCGCTGGAGCGCCGGGTCGCGAAGCTGCAGACGGTGTCGCTCGGCGCCCAGCAGCACCTGATGACCCGCACCGCCGCCGACAAGGTCCGCAGCCTGCCCGGCAAGCCGCTCACCGAGTGGCCGCGCGCGTTCCTCAAGAACTGGGATCCCAAGCGCGACTTCGCGTTCGCGATGCTGCACGCCGAGCGGCTGATCCGGATCCTCGCCGACGAGGCGGTCGCCGAGCTGCTGCTGGCCCAGGCCCGCAAGCACCCGGAGCGCCGCGAGGTCCTCGAGCGCTGGCTCGAGCGCGCCGAGCCGCGCAGCCGCTTCCTCGCCGACGAGATCGCCACCACCGGCGACCGCCTGCTCGGCAGCCTGAGCGACGGCCCCGCCGCCGACCACGCCGACGCCACCGCCGCCCAGGCCGCCGGCTAGGCGGCGCCACGCCCGAGGACGCCATGCCCCTGCCCTACCGTCACATCCGCCATCAGCTCCCGGTGATCGCCTCGCTCGGCGGCACCGCCCTGGCCGCGCTGCGCCAGCGCGGCGGCGCCGCCGGCGCGGTGCCGGCGCTGCCGTCGCCGGAGCTCGAGAAGACGATCGCGCCGCGCGATCCGCAGCTGGTGCGCGACTACATCCGCCACGTCGGCGGCGATCCCGGCGCCTACAAGGGCGAGCTGCCGCCGCACCTGTTCCCGCAGTGGGGCTTCCCGCTGGCGGCGCGCACCCTGGAGGGCCTGCCCTACCCGCTGCAGAAGGTGCTCAACGGCGGCTGCCGCCTCGAGATCAACGCGCCGCTGCCCGCCGACCGGCCGCTGCGGGTCCGCGCCCGCCTGGTCGACGTCGACGACGACGGCCGGCGCGCCGTGCTCAAGCAGCAGGTCGTGACCGGCACCGACGACGCGCCCGAGGCGCTGGTCGCGTACCTGTACGCGATCGTGCCGCTGGGTCGCGGCAAGGGCGACGGCAAGCCCGCCGCGGCGCCGGGCGACGCCAAGCCGGCCGCGGCGCCCGCCCGGAAGGACGTGCCCCGGGTCCCCGCGACTGCCCAGGAGCTGGCGTACTGGCGGATCGCCCGCGACGCCGGCCTGCACTTCGCGATGCTCACCGGCGACTTCAACCCGGTGCACTGGATCCCGCGCTACGCCCGCGCCTTCGGCTTCAAGAGCACGATCCTGCACGGCTTCGCCACGATGGCGCGCGCCATCGAGGGCCTCAACCGGGCCCGCTTCGCCGGCGACGTCCACCGGCTGCGGGTCTGGGACTGCAAGTTCACGCGGCCCCTGCTGCTGCCCGCGCAGGTCGGCCTCTACGTCGAGGACGACCACCTGTGGGTCGGCGACGCCCCGGGCGGCGGCGCCTACCTGACCGCCGCGTTCGGCTGACCGCACCGACGACGACGCCCCGCTCCCCCGCTCGACCACGATCACGACCACGAGGATTCGATCATGAGTGACTTCCTGCTCCAGCTCGGCCAGAACCCGCAGGCCCGCCGCCTGATCAAGGCGCTCGGCCTGCCCGTGCCCATCCCGCAGACCCTGCGCCGCGCCCGCGGCCCGTGGGAGGAGCGCCCGCTCGCCGACAAGGTCATCGTCGTCGGCGGCATGGGCGCCGGCCGGATGGCGGCGCCGGTCGCCAAGATGCTGGCCGAGAGCGGCGCCGAGCCGATCGTCATCGGCGACGCGCTCGACGCCTTCCGCGCCCCCGGCGAGGCGTTCGGCCGCCCGGCCCGCGCCGCCCAGCTCGGCGAGCTGCCCGAGGGCAAGTTCGACGGCGTCGTCTTCGACGCCAGCGAGCTGGCCGAGCCGGCCGCGCTGCGCGCGCTGTACGAGCACTTCCACGCCGTGACCCCGCGGCTCGCCGCGGGCGGCCGCGCCGTCGTGATCGGCCGCGCCGCCGCCACCGCCAAGACCCCCGAGGCCGCCGCGACCCGGCGCGCCCTCGAGGGCTTCGTGCGCAGCCTGGCCAAGGAGGTCGGCAAGCGCGGCGCCACCGCGCAGCTGCTGATCGTCGACGACGGCGCCGAGGCCCGCGGCGCCGAGGTCCTGCGCTTCGTCTTGTCGCCGCGCGCCGCGTTCATCACCGGCCAGCCGATCCACGTCACCGGCGAGGTGACCGGCAAGGCGCCGCCGACCCGCGTCCGCGCGCTCGAGAAGAAGGTCGCGCTGGTCACCGGCGCCGCCCGCGGCATCGGCGAGGCCACCGCGCACCTCTTGTCGGCCGAGGGCGCCCACGTGGTCTGCCTCGACCGCCCCGAGGACGACGCCCTGGTGTCGAAGGTGGCGCGCGACATCGGCGGCTCGGTGCTGCTGGTCGACATCACCGACCCGCACGCGCCCAAGAAGATCGCCGACGAGCTGCGCGCCGCGCACGGCGGCGTCGACGTCGTCGTCCACAACGCCGGCGTCACCCGCGACAAGACGATCGGCAACATGACCGCCGAGCAGTGGGAGCAGGCGGTCGACATCAACCTCGGCGCGGTCGTCCGCATCACCTCGGCGCTGCTCGCCGGGGTCCTGCGCGACGGCGGCCGCATCGTGTGCCTGTCGTCGGTCGCCGGCATCGCCGGCAACGTCGGCCAGACCAACTACGCGGCGTCGAAGTCGGGCCTGATCGGCTACGTCGAGAAGCTGGCGCCCGCGCTGGCGCCGCGCGGCATCACCGTCAACGCGATCGCCCCCGGCTTCATCGAGACCCGCCTCACCGCGGCGATCCCGATGATGATCCGCGAGGCCGGCCGCCGGCTGTCGGCGCTCGGCCAGGGCGGCCTGCCCCAGGACGTCGCCGAGGCCATCTCGTTCCTCGCCCAGCCCGCCTCGGTGGGCATCACCGGGAGCGTCCTCCGCGTCTGCGGCGGCGCCCTGATCGGAGCCTGATCCATGTCGAAGTCCCGCCGCGCCGTCGTCGTCGGAGGCGTCCGCACCCCGTTCGTGCGCGCGTTCGCCGAGTTCCTCAAGCTCGACACCATCGCCCTGGGCTGCGCCGCGGTCCGCGGCCTGCTCGAGCGCACCGGCGTCCCCCACCGCGAGCTCGAGGCCATCGTGTGGGGCGGCGTCATCCTGCCCGGGCTGTCGCCCAACGTCGGCCGCGAGATCGTCCTCGATCTCAAGCTGCCGGCCTCGGTCGAGGGCATGACCGTGACCCGGGCCTGCGCCTCGGGCCTGCAGGCGATCACCACCGCCGCCGCCGCGATCGAGCGCGGCGACGCCGACGTCATCATCGCCGGCGGCTCGGACTCGACGTCCAACGCCGAGATCAAGCTGCCGCAGAAGGTCGTCCACGCCGCCGCGCCGCTGGCGTTCGGCAAGGCGACCCCCGGCGACGTCCTGGGCCTGCTGTCCCAGATGATGCCGATCACCGAGATCCTGCCGCGCATGCCCAAGATCGCCGAGCGGTCGACCGGCCAGGTCATGGGCGAGGCCGCCGAGGAGATGGCGCGCCGCAACGAGATCCCGCGCGCCGCCCAGGACGAGCTGGCGGTGCGCTCGCACCACCGCGCCGCCGCGGCGATCGCGTCGGGCCGGTTCGCCGACGAGGTCGTGCCGGTGCGCACGCCCGACGGCCGCTGGGTCCACACCGACACGATCGTCCGCGCCGACACCAGCGTCGACAAGCTGGCCAAGCTGCGGCCGGTGTTCGCCAAGGACGGCACGCTGACCGCGGGCAACTCGACGCCGCTGACCGACGGCGCGTCGGCGGTGCTGCTGATGAGCGAGGACAAGGCGCGGGTGCTCGGGCTGCGGCCGCTGGCCCGGCTGGCGTCGTGGTCGTACGTCGGCGTCGACCCGGCCGACCAGCTGCTGATGGGGCCGGCGCTGGCGATGCCGAGGGCGCTCGATCGCGCCGGGCTGAACCTCGGCGACGTCGACCTGGTCGACATCCACGAGGCGTTCGCGGCCCAGGTCCTGAGCATCCTCAAGATGCTCGGCTCCGACGCGTTCGCGAAGGCGCGGCTCGGCCGCGATCAGGCGGTCGGCGAGATCGATCCGGCGCGGCTCAACGTCCACGGCGGCTCGATCGCGATCGGCCACCCGTTCGGCGCCACCGGCGCGCGCATGGTCACGACGATGGCCAACGAGCTGGCCCGCACCGGCAAGCAGACCGCGCTGCTCGGCATCTGCGCCGCCGGCGGCCTCGGCGCCGCCGCGGTCCTCGAGCGGGTGTAGCGTCGTCGGGCGCGCGGGCCCACCCCGACGGGGTGAGGCACGCGGCGCGACGGCGGAAGCGCCTCGCCAGCGCGCGTGACCGGGATACAGTCATGGCGGGGGTGCGCCATGACGGGACACCTGGAGCTCACATCGGTCGTCACCGCGGACCTGCCGTGCCCGGTGCTGGTCGTCGACGGCGACGCCCACCTGCTGGCGATGAACCCCGCGGCCGAGCGCGCGCTCGGCACCGGGCCGCTGCCCGCGGCGCTGCGCGCGATGCTGCGCCGCGCGCTCGCCGGCGAGTCCACCGACGGCGCCACGCTCGAGGAGCACGCCAACCTGCGGGCGTCGGTCGGGCCGCTGCGCGACGCCGACGGCGAGGTGGTGGGCGCGCTCGGCATCCTCCACGACGTCGGCGCGCTGCTGGCCGGGCGTGGCGACGCGATCGCCGCGCCGCCCGCCGACGAGGCGCCGCGCGCCGCAGCTCCGCGGGCGACGCCGCCGTGGTCACGCCGGACGCCGACGTCGCCGGCGCCGCGGAGGTCGCGCCGCCCGCGCCGGCGCTCGTCGCCGGCACCGAGCCGGCGCGCGGGCGCGTCCTGGTCGTCGACGACGAGCCGCTGGTGCGCCGCGCGATCCGCCGCTGGCTCGGGCCCGCCGGCTTCGACGTCGAGGAGGCGGGCGGCGCCGACGAGGCGACGCGGATCATCGAGTCACACCCCATCGACGCCGTGCTGTCCGACGTCCAGATGCCCGACGGCGGCGGCGTCGAGCTGCTGCGCGCGATCCGGCGCATCGCCCTCGACCTGCCGGTGGTCTTCCTCACCGGCGTCCCCGACGTCGACACCGCGGCCGCCGCGGTCGAGCTCGGCGCGTTCCGCTTCCTGGTCAAGCCGCCGGATCCCACCGGGCTGATCGACGTCATGCGCGACGCCTGCCAGGCCCACGCGCTGGCCCGCCTGCGCCGGGAGGCGCTGGCGATCGGCGTGGCGGCGCGCCAGGCCATCACGGACCGCGCCGGCCTCGAGGTCCGCCTCGACAACGCGGTCGGCAGCCTGTGGCTCGCCTACCAGCCGATCATCGAGCCACGGACCGGCGCGATCTTCGGGCTCGAGGGCCTGATGCGCTCGGACGAGCCCACGATGCGGGGCCCCGACGCCGTCCTCGACGCCGCCCACCGCACCGGCCGGATCGGCGACGTCGGCCGTCAGGTCCGGGCCCTCGCCGCCGCCGGCCTGGCGCGGCGCGACTCTCCGGCGGCGCTGTTCATCAACCTGCACCCCGACGAGCTGCTCGCCGACGATCTGGTCGGCGACGGCCCGCTGGCGGGCCACGCCGCCCGCATCGTCCTGGAGATCACCGAGCGGGCGTCGCTGCCGTCGTCGGCGCTGCTGTCGCGCCGGATCGCCGAGCTCCGCGCCCTCGGCTTCCGGATCGCGATCGACGACATCGGCGCCGGCTACTCGGGGCTGACCACGTTCGCCGACCTGGCGCCGGAGATCGTCAAGATCGACATGGCGCTGGTCCGCAACGTCCACGACGCGCCGATCAAGCGGCGGACGATCCGTTCGCTGTGCGAGCTGTGCCACGACATGGGCAGCCTGGTGGTCGCCGAGGGCGTCGAGGTCGGCGAGGAGCGCGACGTCCTGCTCGACCTCGGCTGCGATCTGCTGCAGGGCTTCCTGTTCGGCCGCCCCGAGCGCCTGGTGTCCTGAGCCCCGCGTGTGGCGCGCCCGCCCGCGGTCACCGCGGGGTCGGCGCCGGCGACAGCACCGCGGCGGGATCGATCGTGACGTCGCCGCCGCCGCCGAGCACGACGACGCCGACGCCACCACCGCCACCGCCGCCGCCGCGCCGGGCGC
>JACKDR010000032.1 GCA_020633495.1 Kofleriaceae bacterium
CCGTGCTGCGCTTCGACAGCGCGGTCGCCGAGGCCGGGCTGTGGGTCGACGGCCGCTACATCGGCCCGGTCGGGGCCCTGGCCGGCGGCGTCGCGCTGACCCCGGGGCCGCACCGCTTCGAGGTCCGCGACGACGACCACTTCAGCTGGTACGCCGAGCTGACCGTCGCCGCCGGCGAGCGCCGCACGATCGCCGTCGAGCTGGCGCCGCGCCTGCCGTAGCCGCAGCCGCCGGTCGGCGGCGCGCCGCGCCGTGGCCGCGGCGGTTCTCCGGTATCCTCGGACCGTGTCCAAGCCGAGCCCCCAGCCGAGCCCGGCGCGCCCCGCGCGTCCGCCCGACGAGCAGCAGATCCTCACGATGCTGCGGTGGCTGCTCTACGCGGTCTTCGTGGTCGTGGCGTGGAACATCGTCGGCACGCTGGCCGCCGTCCTCGGCCCGATCCTGGTCGCGTTCGGCATCGCCTACCTGCTCGATCCGGTGCTCGAGCGGCTGGTCGCGCGCGGCATGTCGCGCGCGCTCGGCGCGACCCTGCTGCTGGTCCTGTTCCTCGGCGCCCTGGTCGGCTCGGTCATCGCGATCGCGCCCCGCGTCGTCGGCGAGGTCGAACACTTCGTCGCGGATCTGCCGCGCATGGTCGACACCGCGACCAAGTGGGCGACCGCCAACCTCGGCGTCGAGCTGCCCGAGGACTGGGCGAAGTGGCTCAAGAGCGAGGAGGCCAAGGGCATCCTCGAGAAGCTCGCCGGCCCCGCCGAGAAGCTGCTCGGCGCCGCGGTCGGCGGCGTGTTCTCGCTGCTGGCGTTCCTCGCCGAGATGCTGCTGGTGCCGGTGTTCGCGTACTACTTCCTGCTCGACTGGCCCAACATCACCGAGCGCATCAAGAAGATCATCCCGCCGCGTCGGCGCGGCAAGGTGCTGGGCATCCTCGAGGAGGTCGACGGCGTGGTCTCCGGCTGGGTCCGCGGCCAGGCCACGGTGACGACCCTGCTCGCCGTGCTCTACGCGGTGTGCTTCTCGGTGATCGGCATCCACCTGGCGATCCCGATCGGCCTGCTGGTCGGCGCGCTCACGGTCATCCCGTTCGTCGGCACGCTGGTCGGCGCCGCGATCACCGTGCTGGTGGTGCTGCTCGACTGGCAGGGCGCCAGCCCGCTGATCGCGGTGGGCGGCGTGTTCCTGGTCCTGCACCTGCTCGAGGCCGCGGTGCTGACGCCGAAGATCGTCGGCCACAAGGTCGGCCTGTCGGAGTCGGCCGCGCTGTTCGCGGTGGTCGCCGGCGGCAAGCTGCTCGGCTTCGTCGGCGTCCTGCTCGCGGTGCCGCTGGCCGCGACGATCGCCGTCTTGATCCGCCACGCCGTGCGCTACTACGAGCAGAGCGAGTTCTTCGGCCACGAGGAGGACGCGCTGGTGCCGGTCACCGACGCGATGGCGGTGGTGATGCCCGACGCCGCGGCCCACGGCACGCGGCCGTCGCGGGAGATGCGTGCCCAGCCCGCGCCGGCGTCGACGCCGTCGGCCGGGACGACGCCGTCGACGCCGTCGGCGTCCTCGTCGGCTGGCGATGGCGATCGCGACGGCGATCCGCCCGAGGACGCCTGACGCGCGACGCCCGGGGCCGCACCGACCGCCGCCGGCGAGCGCGATCGGGGGCGTGGTGCGAGACGGTGCGCGACCGTTCGTGACCATGATTTCGAGCCCCTCGGCGACGGCGGCGGGGCGGTCGCGGTGTGACGTTTTTCGCGCCGTCGGGCGGTCGCGGAATTGGCCGAACCCCCCCTCGACGGCGGCCGGGACCATGGCGTACCGTCGACAGCTGTCAGTCCCTGGAATCGGGAATCCGTGCCAGCGGACAAGGGACATTCGTCAACGGAGGAGATCCATCGCAATGCTGAAGAAGATGATCACTGGTGGTGCGCTGGCCGCGTTCCTGACCTTCGGCGGCCTGGCCGGCTGCGGCAAGGCCGACGAGGCGCTCAAGGACCTCGAGGCGCTCAAGAAGAAGGCCTGCGAGTGCAAGGACGCCAAGTGCGCCGAGGCCGTCGAGAAGGACTTCGAGAAGTTCATGGAGAAGCACAAGGACACCAAGGGCAGCGAGAGCCAGGTCGAGAAGGCCGGCAAGCTGGCTGGTGAGATGATGAGCTGCCTCGCCAAGGCTCAGGCCGGTGGCGACGAGGGCGGCGGCGAAGGCGGCGGCGAGGAGAAGTGATCCTCACGCCCGGCAGCTCCTCCGTGGGCTGATCCAGGACGGATGAAAACAGTCGAGGCGCGGGCCTTCCAGCCCGCGCCTCGAATGCGTTTCGGGTCGCGCGCCCGCGCGAGGCGGGCGGCGCGTCGGTCAGCGCTTGGTCTTGGGCGGCGGCAGCGCGGCGAGCGCGGCCTCGGTCGACCACTGCTGGGTCGTGTTCTCGAGCGACTTGTAGACCAGCAGGCCGTCGGAGTCGGCCTCGCCGTGCGGCGAGCGCTGCTTCCAGTCGCCCTTGACGACGACCTCGTCACCGACCGCCAGCAGCGGCACCGGCGGCCACAGCGTCGGGTCCTTGACCTCGTCCTTGAGGACCTTCTTCTCGAGGTCGGTCGGGTACCGCGGCACCTCGACGACCTTGATCGAACGATCGAGCGGGGTGCCCGCCGAGTCCGCGATCGCGAACAGGGGCTTGCGGCAGATCGTCGGGTCCTCGGTGATCCGCTTCTTGACCGAGTCGTCGGTGTCCTCGGCCGTGCGGACCGCGGTGGCGCAGTCGTAGATCCAGGTGACCACGCCCTTGACCGTCACCTCGCTGTCGAGGAATCTGCGGCCCTTGACGCGCATCTCCTTGACCGAGTGCGACCCGTCGGCCCCGACGGGCGGCAGGTCGAACTTGGGGACCGGCGGCAGCTGCGGGGTGATCTTGTCGCGCCCGACCTCGGCCTGGGCCCCCTTGAACTGGTCCTTCTCGCAGCCGCCTGCGAGCAGGACCCCGGCCGCGAGCAGGATCGCGGCGAGGCTGGTCAACCGGATCCGACGGACGTCAGCGCTTGCGCGAGCGCCGCTCTCGGGCATCGTCATGGTCGGCGTCATAACATGAGCCCTCGCACCCCTCAAGATGGCCCGGGCGGACTCGCCTGGCGTGCGCTGACCGGTCTGGCGACCGTGGCCTGCGTCCTGGCCCCGGCCTGCAACTGCACCGCGCCCCGCGGCAAGCCCTGGCGCCACGAGCCGGACCCCTCGGCGCTGGCCGCCGCCGAGCCCCGGTCGCCGGCCCTGGTCGACGACGGCCAGGTCGTCGAGGTCCTGGCCGCCCGCGACCACACCCTGCGGGTCCACGTCGACGCCGAGCCCCGCGGCCTCAACCCGCTGCTGTCGCCGAGCGTGTGGACGCGGCGCATCGTCATGGGCACGGTCTTCGAGCCGCTGATCCGGTACGAGCCGCCCGAGGGCGGCGCCGGCGCCGGCCCCGGCCACTACGCGCCCGGCCTGGCCCGGTCGTGGCGGGTCCTCAACGGCGGCCGCGAGCTCCGCTTCGAGCTCGAGCCCGGCGTGACCTTCCACGACGGCAAGACCCTGACCTCGTCCGACGTCCAGACCACGCTCGACGCCATCCGCGACCCCCGCACCGGCGTCGATCACCTGCGCGCGATGCTGGAGCCGGTCGAGGCGGTCGAGCTGGTGACCTCGCGTGAGGTCCGCATCCGGCTCAAGCGGCCCACCGGCTGGGTGTTGCGGGCGCTGGCCGAGATCCCGATCCTCCCCGACCACGTCTACCGCGGCAACCTGGCCGCCGGCGGCCGCATCGTCGGCACCGGGCCGTGGCAGCTGCAGTCGTGGAAGCACGGCGTCGTCCACCTGACCCGCTACGGCGGCTACTGGGGGCCCAAGCCGGCGATCGCCGACCTCGAGTTCGTCTACGAGCCCGACGCCGCCCGCGCCCTCACCGCCGCCAAGCGCGGCGAGCTCGACGTCATCCCGGCGCTGGTCCCGGTGCACTGGCCGGAGCAGGCGTCGGCGCCGGGCATCGCCGCGGCGTTCACCGCGCTGGAGCTGCGGCCGCCGCGGCTGCGTTACCTGGCGTTCCACTGCGTGCCGCCGCTCGACGATCCGCGGGTCCGCCAGGCCATCTCGCTGCTGATCGATCGGCCCAAGGTCGCGCGCGACGGCTACGACGGCCTGGCCCGGCCTGCCGCCGGGCCGGTGTGGCCGGGCGGCCCCGGCGACGGGCCGTCGCCGCCGGCGCCGGATCTCGATCCGGTGACCGCGGCGCGCCTGCTCGACGACGCCGGCTGGCCCGACGCCGACGGCGACGGCCTGCGCGAGAAGGACGGCGTGCGGCTGCGGCTGTCGGTGCTCGTGGTCGAGAAGGGCGACGGCGTCGGCGTCCGCACCGATCCCGAGCGCGCCGCGATCCTCGATCAGCTCAAGCGCGCCGGCGTCGGCATCGAGGTCCGCGCCGGCAGCGAGGCGGTGCTGATGAACCGGCTGCGCGCCGGCGACTTCGACCTCGCGTTCCTCGAGGCCGGGCAGCCGGTCGACACCGATCTGACCCCGCTGCTGGGCAGCGGCGGCGCGCTCGACTACGGGCGCTGTGGCGCGCCGGCGCTCGACGCCACGCTGGCCGCGCTCGACGCGGCGTGGGAGCCGGCGGCGCGGGTGCCGCTGGCCGGCGAGCTGGCGTCGGAGATCGCCGAGCTGACGCCGATCGCGGCGATCGTCGCGCCCGCGCCGCAGGGGCTGATCCAGCGCCGCCTGCAGGGCGTCGTGGTGTGGGACGGCTGGATCGATCTGCGCAAGCTGAGCTTCGTCACGCCGCCGTGAGCCGGGCGCGGCGGCGCCGGCGCCCCGGCGCCCCGGGCTGATACAGTCGCGACGTGAGGACCGTGCGCACCGGCGCCGCCGCCGCCGTCGCCGTCGCCGTCGCCGCGCTGGTGGCGGGCTGGCGCCGGCCGGCTGCTACGAGCGAGGCCACGCGCCGAGCGCCGCGGCCGGGACGCCGGCGCAGCCGCGCCGCGCGACGCCGGCGACGTGGCCGGGACGCCGCGGTCGCCGCCGACCCGCGCGACCATCGCGAGCCCGCCGGGCCTGCCGATCCCGGCGCGACGATCACGATCGCGCTGGAGGCCGAGCCGGCGACCCTCGACCCGCTGATCGGCGCCGACGCCGTGACCCAGCGGATCACGATGGGCGACGTCTACGAGGGCCTGCTCGGGCCCGGGCCCCGGCTCGGCGACGCCCCGGTGCCGCGGCTCGCCGATCGGGTCACCGTCGGCGACGCCGGCCGGACCTGGACCCTGCACCTGCGCGACGGCGTGCGCTGGCACGACGGCGCGCCGCTGACCGGCGACGACGTCCGTTTCACGATCGACGCCGCGCGCGCCCAGGCCAGCTGGCTCGCCGGCGACCTCGAGGATCTCGCGGCGGTCGACGTCGACGGCGCGACCGTGGTGCTGCGGTTCACCACCGCGCGCCCGGATCGCGCCGCGGCGCTGGCCCGGCTGCCGATCCTGTCGCGCCGCGCCTTCGCCGGCGTCGACCTCGCGACCCCGGGCGCCCTCGCCGAGGCCGCCGCCAGTCGCGCGCCGGTCGGCACCGGGCCGCTGCGGTTCGTGGCCTGGCGCGGCGGCGACGCCATCGAGCTGGCGCGCTGGGACCGCTACTGGGGCGCGCCCGCCGGCGCCGCCCGCATCGTCTACCGCCTGACCGCCGATCGCGCCCACGCGCTGCGCCTGCTCGCCGGCGGCGGCGTCGACGTCGTCGTCCAGCTGCCGCGCGACGAGGCCGACCGCTTCGCCGCCGATCACCCCGGGGTCGGGCGCTTCGGCTACCGCATGCCGGCGTTCCTGGCCGCGATCCTCAACACCCGGCGCGCCGCGCTCGCCGGCGACGACACCCGCCGCGCGCTGATCGCGCTGCTCGATCGCGACGGCGTCGCCCGCGCGCTGCTGGGCACCCACGCGATCACCGGCCCGTTCGCCGACGGCGATCCCGGCGTCGACCCGAGCGTGGCCGCGGTGCCGTTCGATCGGGCGCTGGCGGCGCGCCTGCTCGGCGACGCCCGGCCCACCGTCGACGTCCTGGTGCCGGCGGGCTCGACCGTGATGGCGCGGGTCGCCGACATCTGGGCGTCGGACGCGCGCGGCCTGGCGACCCTGCGCGTGGTCACGGTGCCGTTCGCCGACATGATCGCGCGGCTGCGCGCCGGCGACTTCGACGTCGCGCTGACCTCGATGAGCACCGGCCCCGACGTCGACCTGTGGTCGCGGCTGTCGTCGGCGGCGCCCGCCGAGGAGGCGTGGACCGGGCTCGCCGATCCCGAGCTCGATCGCCTGCTCGCGGCGGCGCGCGCCGAGCCCGATCCGGCGCGCCGCGCCGAGCTGCGGCGCGGCATCCACCGCCGGCTCGCCGCGCGCCTGCCGATCGCGTTCATCGCGCCTGACGTCCGGGTCGGGCTGGCGCGGCGCGACGTCGGCGGCGTCGCCGGCTCGCCTGAGGGCGCGCCGCGCGGCCGGGCTGTGGCGGGCGAGGGCGAGGTGAGCTGCGGCGCGGTGGCGGTCGCCCGCGCGGTCGCGCGCGTCGTCGTCACCGCGGTCGTCACCTTCGTGCTGGCGGCGACGCTCGCCGAGCTGGCGCCGGGGCTGGCGGCCGAGCGCGCGGCCCGCGCCGCCGGCGCGCTGCCGCCCGACGACGCCAACGCCGCCGCGGCGCGCGCCGCCGCGATCGATCACGCGGCGCGCATCCACGACCTGCGCGGCGCGGCGCCGGCGCGGATCGCGCGCGCGACCTGGGGCCTGCTCCGGCTCGACCTCGGCCGGTCGTGGCGCGATCGCCGCGCCGTCACCGCGATCTCGGCAACGCCGCGCCGGCGACCGCGGCGCTGGCGGCGCTGGCGCTGGCGCTGGCGCTGGTCCTCGGCGGCGTCGCCGGCTGGGCCGCGGCGCTGGCGCGGTCGCGCGCCGGCGGCCTCGCGCTCGGCGTCGCCACCGCGGCGGCGGCGGCGGTGCCACCGGCGTGGCTGGCGCTGTTGCTGATCGGCGGCGGCGGCGGCGGCGTGATCGCGGCGGCGCTGGTGCTGGCGGCGGCGCCGGCGGCGGCGATCGCGACCAGGTCCACGGCCAGCTCGCCGGCTTCCTGGCCGGCCCGCTGGCGCGGCGCACCTCGCGCGCGGCGCGTCGCGCGGTCGGGTCGCGGCGGCCGGGCTGCGGCTGGCGGCGGCGCCGCTCGCGCCGCTGGTGACGTCGGTCGGCGCCTACGCGCTCGGCGCCGCGCTCGTGGTCGAGCGCGCGTTCGCGCTGCCCGGCCTGGGCCGGTCACCCTCGACGCCGCCGCGGTCGGCGACGCCCGGTGCTCGCCGGCGTCGCCGCGCTGACCGGCGCGGTGGTCGCCGCGCTCACGGTGGTCGCCGACGCCGTGGCGCACGCCGCCGATCCGCGCCTGCGCGAGGCCCCGCCGTGACCGGGCGCCGCGTCGCGTGGCTGGTCGTGAGCGCGTGGGCCGCGGTCGCGCTGCTCGCCGACTTCCTCGCCGCCGATCGGCCGATCGTGATGTCGCGCGGCGGCACCCTGACCTGGTTCGCCAACCTCGCCCCCGGCGGCGACGCCGCGGCGCGCGGCGACGCCCTGCGCGACGCGCTCGGCCCCGACGACTGGGCGATCTGGGCCCCGGTGCGCCACGATCCGGTCGAGGTCCGCACCGACGGCGCGCTGGCGATCCTGGCGGCGCCGTCGGCGGCGCACGCGCTCGGCACCGACGACCGCGGCCGCGACGTCCTGGCCCGGCTGATCCACGGCGCCCGCACCACCGCGGTGGTCGCGCTGGGCGCCGCCGCCCTGGCGCTGCTGCTCGGCGTCGGCCTGGCGCTGGCCGCGGCGCGCGCCGGCGTCGTCGTCGGTCGCGCTGCGTGCTGATCGCGTGCGACGCGGTCGCGGCGGCGCCGCCGATCCTCACGGTGATCGCGGCGCAGGCTGGCCGGCGCCCGCGGCGTCGTCGCGATCGCGGTGCTGATCGGCGTGCCGCGCGCCGCCGACACCGCGCGCCTGGCCACCGGCGCGCTGCGGCGCGCCTCGCCGAGCCCTACGTCGACGCCGCCCGCGCCGCCGGCGCCGGCCTGGGTCGGCTGCTGTGGCGCCACGCGCGCTGCCGGCGGCGGCGCCGGTGCTGGCGGCGGCGACCGCGCTGACCGCGGCGACTGCGGTGTCTGTCGGAGGCGGCGCTGGCGTTCCTCGGCGCGGGCGCGCCGCCGCCGACGCCGTCGTGGGGCGAGCTGCTGGCCCAGGCCACCGCCAACGACCTGCGCTGGTGGCTGGCGGTGCCGGCGGGCGTCGCGATCACGACGGTCGCGGCGGCGCTGCTGGCGCTGGCGCGGCCGCGTGCCGGCGCCGGCGCGAGCGCGTAGGATCGGCCGGTGTCGCGCCCGCCGGCCACGCTGATCTGGGGCCTCGCCATCACCGGCGCCGGCCAGCTGGCGATCGACGTGGCGTGGGCCGACGCGGTCGGCCGCCGCGCCGCCTCGGCCCGCGACCTCGAGGCGATCACCGCGACCCTGACCCGCCTGAGCATGGCCGGCGGGGCGGTCATCGTCGCCGGCGCCGCGCTGATCGCCGCCGGCCTGTGGACGCTGAGCCGCCAGGTCGCGCCGGCGCGGGGCGCGCCGCTGCGGGTCGCCGCCGTCGCCGCGGTCGCCGCGCTGGTCGCCCACGCCGGCCTCGATCTGGTGCCGCGGCTGTGGACCCCGATCGTCGGCCCGTTCGCGGCGTCGCCGGTGTGGATCACCGCCGGCCTGCAGTGGCTGCTCGCGGCGGCGGCGGTCACCGCGGCGGTGGCGACGATCGCGGCCGGACGGGGCGCCCGCGTCGTGGTCGCGCTGGCGGCGCCGCTGCTCGTGACCTGCCTGATCGCGTACCGGGCGCCGCCGCTGAGCGACGCCATCTACTCCTGGCTGGTCGCGTCCGCCGGCGGCGAGCGGGCGGCGCGCTGGCCGTGGGGGCTGATCGTCGGCGGCTCGGTCGCCGTCCACGCCGCGGTGTGGTGGCGCGTCGTCGTCGCGCTCGGCCGCGACGCGGTCGCCGCGCCGGCGGCGCCGGCGGCGGTCGGCCGGTCGCTCGGCGTCGCCGCCGGCGCGCTGCAGGTCGCCACGGTGGCGGCGGGCGCCACCGTGCTGGTCATCGTCGGCACCGTCGACGGCGCGATCCAGGTCGTCGACGCCGGCGCGCGGGCGTGGCTGTGGTGCGCGGCGCTGGCGACGCTGACCACCGCGGTCGCGGCGCTGGTCGCCGCCGGCGCGCTGCTCGGCGCCGACGCGCGCCTGCAGCAGGCGGTCGGCGCCCGCCTCGCCGCCGGCGTCGCGCTGGTGATCGCGGCGGCGTGGCTGTCGCTCGCGCGCGGCGTCGCGCTCGGCCACGTCGCGGCCGGCCACCCTGAGCGCGTCCCCGGCGCCGAGCTCGACGCCCTCGAGGGCGCGCTGCGGGTCGGCCTGGCCGCCGGCGGCGCCCTGATCGTCACCGCGATCGCCCGGTGGGCCGCCGCCGCCGGCGTCGGCGCGGTGCGGTAGCGGTCGGGCGTCGCGCTGCGGGCGTGGCTGGCGACCGCGGTCGCCGGGCTGCTGTTCCACCGGCCGCTGCTCGACGCCACCGGCGACGGCGACGGCGACGGCGTCACGCGCATGCTGGCGATCGGCGCCGGCGCGGTGACGCTGTTCGCGCTGGTCACGCTGACCCGGCTGGTCGCCGACCTCGGCGCCGCGATGCGGGGCATGAACGATCCCCGGATCGTCGCCGCCTTCGAGTAGCGGTACCTTTGGCCGCGATGGAGCCCGCGGCCTCGCACGCGATCGCGCCGCCGCGCGGCGACGACCTGCCGCCGGCGCAGCGGGTGCCGGCGGCGCTGCAGGCCGCGCTCGCGGTGGCCGTGGTCGGCACGCTCGCGGTCTGGCTCGGCTGGCTCTACGTCGAGCTGGCGACGTCGCGGCCCGCGGATCCGCGCGCGCCCGCGCTGGCGCCGCTGCGCTGGCGCCTCGGCCTCGGCAGCACCGCCGGGGTCGTCACCGTGGGCGCGCTGTTCGGCGTCGGGCTGGCGCAGCTGGCGGCGCGCCGCGACGCCGACCGGGCGCGGCGGGCGCTGCGCGTCGCCGCCGCCGGCATGGCGCTGTGGCTGGCGTCGTACCTGGCCTGGCTGTACGCGACCTACGCGTGGCGGCCGAGCCTGGCCCAGGTCCGCGCCGGCACGCTGGCGCGCATCTTCAACGTCACCTACCTGGTGCAGGAGGCCGCGGTCACCACCACCGCGGCGGCGCTGGTCGTCGCTGGCTGGCGGCATCGCGCGGTCCGGCGCCTCGCCGCGCCCGCGGCGCTGCTGGTGCTGGCGTCGTGGCCGCCGCCGCCGCTGTTCCGCTGGCTGTACGCCCACGTCCACGGCGACGGCGCCGCGCTCCACCCGTGGCGCTGGCTGCTGCTCCAGGACGGCGGCCGGCTGGCCCTCGCCGGCCTGCTCGCCGTCGCGATCGTCGCGATCGCGCGGGCGTCGCCGCCGTCGCCGCCGCGGTGGCGACGCGCCGGGCGCGCGCTGCACGACGTCGGCCGCGCCCGGCTGGCCGTCGCCGGGGTCGTGATGCTGGCGGTCGCCACCCAGCTGCTGACCAGCAGCGATCCGCAGGCGCCGGTGGCGTCGGTGTGGACGCAGTGGGGCCCGGCCGCGCTGGTGGTCCTGCAGGTCGTGGTCGCGGTCGGCCTGATCCGGACCGCCGGGCTCGTCGATCGCGCGGTCCCGGCCCGCCGCCTCGTCGCGGCCGCCGCGCTGCTGCTGTGGACCGCGACCCTCGAGGCCATCAAGATCGCGGCCACCTACCGCGCGCTCCACCCGGTCGGCGCCGACTACCCCACGAGCGGCGCCGAGATCGGGCCCATCCTCGACGCGTTCGCGTGGCTGGCGCCGGTGGCGCTGCTGGCCGCCGACCTGCTGCTCTTGTGGTCGCTCGCCGCCCTGACCGCGCGGGTCCGGTCCGCCGAGACCCCGGCGACGCTGCGCCAGGCGGCGACCGCGGTCGCGCTGCTGCGCGGCGTGGTGATCGTCGTCGGCGCGCTCGATCTGCGGCGGCTCGCCGTCCACGGCCGCCAGGCCGAGCTCGCGGTCGTCATGGTCGTCTTCGCGCTCGCCGCGGTCAGCGTCGAGGTCATCGCCGCCAACGCGTGCCGGCAGGTCGCCGCCGGCCTCGACGCCGAGGCGGCGCCGGCGCGTGCGCCCGCCGTCTAGGGGTGGGCGCATGGCGGGAGTCGGGCCGCCGACCCGTGGCGCCGCGCGCGACCTGACCGGGCCCCGGGCCCCCGGCGGGGCGCCGCGGGTGTAGCGTGGTCGCCGTGACGGTCGAGGTCGATGGCCCGGCGTTCTCGTTCGGCGAGCTGCTCGTCCTGCTCGACGTCGACGGCGTCGGCGCGATGTCGTCGCCGCTGCCCACGGTGGCCGAGGCGTCGGTGCTCGCGCCTGGCGAGGTGCGCGGCACCGCGCCGTGCGTCGAGTTCCACGGCGCCTGCCGGTTCCGCACCGGCCTGGCGCACCTCTACGATCCGCCGCACACCGAGCTCGTGGTCGGCCCCGCGCACGTGATGCTGTCGATCACGCGGTTCGCCGACGTCGACATCTGGACCAACATGTTCGAGTGGGTGAGCAGCTACCTCGGTGACACGCTGACGGTGACGCCCCGCGGCGCCGCGGCGGCGGGCGTCGGCGAGTACGCCGGCCCGGGCGTGATCGCGACGCTGCGCTACACCCGGCCCGACGTGCGCCACGACTCGCGCGATCTGCGCCTCGAGGTCGGCCTGCGGCGCGACGAGCCCGCGCTCGCGACGGTCCGGCGCCTGCTCGGGCTCGCCGCCGACGTGACGATCGCGCCCCAGGACGACGGCAACTGGCGCGAGCTGGCCAGCGCGTGGCCGGTGCATCTCGAGTGCTCGCGGCACGGCGACACCGTGCGCTTCCGCTTCAGCTCGCCCCACCACGACGGCGAGACGTCGTGCGCGAACCTGTGCGAGCAGTGGTGCTGGCGCTGGCTCGATCTGTGTGCGGGCGAGGGCGCCGGTCCCACGCACCACGATCGGGTGCAGGTCGCGTGGGACCTGGACGGGCTCGGCCACGTGTCGATCGTGCGCGGGGATGGGGCGCACCGGCGCGACGTCCACGAGCTCCACGTGCCGGTGGCGTGGCTCGAGGGCGGCGCGGCGGCGCGGTAGCGGCGGCGCGGTCGCCGAGGTCGGCGGCGCAGCCCTAGCCCTTGACCGAGCCGGCGGTCAGGCCGCCGACCAGCGACCGCTGCAGCACGTAGAACAGCGCCATCACCGGCACGCTGGTGACGATCGCGCCGGCGGCGAACAGGCCCCAGTCGGCGCTGTACTGGCCGACGCTCGACTGCAGCAGCACCGGCAGCGTGTACCGGGTCTCCTCGGTCATGAACGTCGACGCCATGATGAACTCGTTCCACGCGGTCATGAACGAGAACAGCGCGGTCACCGCGATGCCGGGGCGGGCCAGCGGCAGCATGATCGTGAAGAAGATCCGCCACGGCCCGGCGCCGTCGATGCGCGCCGCCTCCTCGAGCTCGCGGGGCAGGCCGTCGAAGTAGCCCTTGAGCGTCCACACGCAGAACGGGATGGCCGTGGTGGCGTAGACCATGACCAGGCCGGTCACCGAGTTGAGCAGGCTCATCTTGTCGAGGAGCACGTACAGCGGCAGCAGCAGCATCGACGCCGGGAACATCTGGACCACCAGGAACGTGGTCAGCCCGGCGCGCCGGCCCGGGAACCGGAACCGCGACAGCGCGTAGGCGGCGGTGCACGACAGGATGACGCCGACGACGGTGGTCGCGAGCGCGACCAGCGCCGAGTTCATGGCGTGGCGCAGGAACAAGAGCTCGCCGTGCGAGCCGTGGGCGCCCATCAGGGCGCGGAAGTGATCGAGCGTGACCTCGCGCGGGATCGGCGACGCCGACAGCGCGAACTGGCGGCCGGGCTCGAACGCCTTCTTGCACACCAGCATCACCGGGTAGAGCACCACCGCGGTGACCACCAGCAGCGCCGCGTAGGTGGCGGCGACGCCGAGCCAGCTCGGCCGGGTCCGGCGCGCGGTCATGGCGCGGCCTCCTTGCGGGTCACCTTGGTGCCGAAGACGGTCCACAAGAGCAGGATCAGGAAGATGATCGTCGCGTACGCCGCGGCCATGCCGTACTCGTCGCGCTCGAACGCCCAGCGGTAGGCGTTGGTCACCAGGATGTCGGTCGATCCGCCGGGCTCGCCGCGCGACACCAGGAAGATCACGTTGAACATGTTGAAGGTCCAGATCGACCCCATCACCACCGCGGGGCCGAGGGCCGGCCGCAGGTGGGGCAGGGTGATGTGGTGGAACCGTTGCCACGCCGACGCGCCGTCGACCTCGGCGGCCTCGTAGAGGTCGCGCGGGATCGACTCGAGGGCGCCGAGCGCGACGACCATCATGAACGGGAAGCCGAGCCAGGTGTTGGTGACGACGTTGGCGGTGAACGCGGTCGACCACGACGAGAACCACGACACGCCATGGCCGAGGCCGGCGAGGTCGAGCAGCGAGTTGATCGCGCCGTACTCGCTCTGGAACATGCCCTTCCAGATCAGCGCGGTGATGTAGTTGGGGATGGCCCAGGGCAGGATCAGCAGCATCCGGAACACGCCCTTGCCGCGCAGCCACTTCTGCCGGAGCAGGAGCGCCAGCGCGACGCCGAGCGTGACGTGCAGCGCGACGTTGCACACCGTCCACAGCACGGTGACGCCGAGGACGAACCAGAAGTTGCCGGGGTCGTCGAAGGCCTTGCCGCCGCCCGACAGGATGTGGGCGAAGTTGTCGAGGCCGACGAACTTCCAGCTGTTGGCGTCGTGATCGTAGAAGCCGAGGACGAGGCCGACGACGAACGGGGTCGCGACCAGCACCGCCATCGACACCGCCGCCGGCGCCACGAACGACAGCGCGGTGCGGTGGGCGGCGAGCGCGCCGAAGAAGCGGTCGGTGCCGCCGCGCCCGGCCGACCAGGCGACGCCGAGCGCGACCAGGCCGATCAGCGTCGCCGGCAGCGCGCCGCCCCACAGGAACGTCGGCACCGCCAGGCCGCTGGCGCCGAGCGCCAGGCCCAGCGGCCGCGCCGCGCCGCCCATCACCGAGCCGGCGCCGGCGAGCGCCGCGCCCAGGCCGAGCACGCCGATCAGCGTCAGCCACGGGAAGGCGTCGGGGCCGCCCGGCGGCGTCGACACCGCGACCGCGACCCCGCCCTCGGTCGGCGTCGCCGCGACGACCCGGCCCGAGCCGTCGGGCAGGAAGCCGGCGAACGCGCCCTCGGCCTCGAACCGGCCGGCGGCGTCGTAGACCAGCTTGTCGGCGGCCGGCGCGCACGGGCCGCCGAGCTCGCGGGCGGCGCCGTCACCGCCGGCCTCGACGAAGCTGCGGTGGCGCAGGAACGGGTACGCCGCCGAGGCGCGCGGCGGCGACACCACGCCGGCGAGGTCGACGCGGCCGACCGGCGGCTCGCCGCGCGCGACCGCGAGCGCGGCGGCGCGGGCGCGACCCTCCTCGCGGGCGCGGAACTCGCGGTTGCGATGCACGAAGAACACCGCGGACGCGATCAGCAGCGCGACCAGGGTCGCGGCGCCCCAGTCGCGGAGCTGGGCGCGATGGCGGGCCGGCGTCTTCATGGCCCGTGGATGACCTCGTCCTCGACGCCGCGCAGCGCGTCGCCGGGGTCGCCGCCGCGCAGGATCTCCTGCAGGGCGATCTGGTAGGGCCGCCACACCGCGCGCATCGTCGGCGTCGCCGGCATCGGCACGGTGTGATCGAGCTGGTCGCGGAAGGTCGCGAGCACCTGATCGGCGGCGACGTCGGGGTCGTCGTAGGCCGCCTTGTTGGCGACCACCTGGCGGGCCTGGCGGGCGCGCAGCACCGCCGACGGATCGTCGGTGAGGTAGCTCATGACCGCGAAGGCCGCCTCCTTGTCGCGGGCCCGCGACGACATCAGCACGGCCTCGGCGGTGAGGAACGGCTCGGCGGCGCGGCCGGTGGCGCTCACCGTCGGCAGCGTCGTCACCGCCCACGGCACGCCGGCGGGGATGTCGCCGATGAACCACGGGCCCGACAGCGCCATCGACGCCTTGCCCTCGCCGAACAGCGTCGCGACCTGCTGGCCGTTGGTCTCCGCCGGCGACACGCCGTCGGCGACCAGCTTGCGGGCGAAGCCGGCGGCGGCGGCGGCCTCGGCGGTGGCGACGTGCAGGCTGCCGTCGTCGGCGAAGATCTCGCCGCCGTAGCCGTAGAGCCAGGGCGCGTGGCCGTACAGCTCGGTCGACGCGTAGGCCAGGGCGAAGCGGCCGTGGGCGCGGGCGTCGGGCGCCATCGCGATCAGCTCGTCGGTGGTGCGCGGCGGGGTCGTGACCTGGTCGGTGCGGTAGAACAGCGCCAGCGACTTGGTCGCCAGCGGCAGGCCCCACAGCGAGTCCTGGTAGGCCAGGGGCAACAGCGCGTTGCGGTCGTAGCGATCGGCGATCGGCTCGTCGACCCAGAACTCGACCGGCTCGACCAGGCTGGCGGCGGCCCACGCGCCGATGCGGTCGTGGGCGTAGATGAACAGGTCGGGGCCGTTGCCGTTGGGGATCGCCGAGGTCAGCTTGTCGGCGAAGGCGTCGTACGGGACCGCGACCAGGGTCAGCTCCTGATCGGGGTGGGCCTGGTTCCACGACGCGGCCAGCTCCTCGAGGGTGTCGCGCTCGGCACCGTTGTAGGTGTGCCAGAGGACGACGCCGTGGTCGCGCTCGGGCGAGCACGCCGCGGCCGACGCGGCGACCGCGGTCGCCGCCAGGAGCAGGCCGGCGCGGGTCACAGCCGCTGCTCCGTGCCGGCGTCGAAGAGGTGGACCGCGCGCGGGTCGAGCCACACGGTCAGCGCGTCGCCGGGGCGGGCGCCGGCGCGGGCGTCGGCGCGCACGGTGAGGTCGCCGGCCGGCGACTCCAGGTGCAGCACGACCTCGGCGCCCAGCATCTCGCGCATGCCGACCCGGGCCGCCAGCGGCACGGTGGACGGGCGCTCGTCGAGGGTGAGCCGCTCGGGGCGGATGCCGACGGTGACGTCGCCGGCGTGGCCGGCGTCGTCGATCGGCAGCTCGAAGCCGCTGCCGCGGACCCGCAGGTGGCCGTCGACGCGCTCGGCCTGGGCCGGCAGGAAGTTCATCGACGGGGTGCCGAAGAAGCCGGCGACGAACCGGTTGGCCGGCGCGTCGTAGATGTCCATGGGCGAGCCGACCTGCTGGATCAGGCCGTCCTTGAGGACGACGATGTGGTCGGCCAGGGTCATGGCCTCGACCTGATCGTGGGTGACGTACATCGCGGTCGTGCGCGACTCCTGGTGGATGCGCGCGATCTCGCGGCGCATGTCGCCGCGCAGCTTGGCGTCGAGGTTCGACAGGGGCTCGTCGAACAGGAAGACCTTGGGGTTGCGGACCACGGCGCGGCCGATCGCGACGCGCTGGCGCTGGCCGCCCGACAGGGCCTTGGGCCGGCGCTCGAGGTAGCTCTCGATGGCCAGCGACCGCGCGACCTCCTCGACCCGGCGCCGGATCTCGGCGTCGGGCAGCTTGCGGATGCGCAGCGCGAACGCCAGGTTCTCGAACACGGTCATGTGCGGGTAGAGGGCGTAGCTCTGGAACACCATCGCGATGTCCCGCTGCGCCGGCGCGACGTGGGTGACGTCGCGGCCGTCGACCAGGACTTGCCCCGTCGTCGGCTCCTCCAGCCCGGCGACGATGCGCAAGGTCGTGGACTTGCCGCACCCCGACGGCCCGACGAGCACGACCAGCGCGCCCGAGGGAATGGTGAGGTCGAGGCGCTCGAGCGCGGGTCGGTCCGCGCGCGCGCCTTCGTACTGCTTGCTGATCCCGACCAGGCGAACTTCGCTCATGGCACCCCCGACCAATAGCAACCCCTCTGCCACACGCTCGAAACGCAAGTGGCCGTAACCTGTACGGCCGCACCGGGGGGATCGGGGCATGCTGCGTTTCGTCGTGCAGCGTCGTTGCGAACGGCAACGAATCCCGGCCCCCCCGCAATCCCAGGGCCGCGTCGGCGGAGCCGGCCACGGAGGCGGCGGTCCCGGCCGCGGGGGCGGAGGCGGAGGCGGGGGCGGGGGCGGAGGCGGAGGCGGAGGCGGCGGCGGAGGCGGAGGCGGAGGCGGCCGCGGAGGCGGAGGCGGAGGCGGCGGCGGAGGCGGCCGCGGAGGCGGAGGCGGCCGCGGAGGCGGAGGCGGAGGCGGAGGCGGAGGAGGCGGCGGCGGCGGCGGCGGCCACGGAGGCGGTGGCGGCCACGCCCGCCGCCCCGCCACTCCGCCGCTCCCGGCGCCCACGGCCCTCCCTGACCCGATTCCGATCCGCCACTTGCGGTGCGCGAGCGGTTGGGCTACCACCGGGGACCGACTCGATGCCTCCGCGCAGTACCAAAGCCCGACCCCGGCCCTGGCCCCGGGTCCTGGCTGGCCTGATGCCCCGCGGACGCCGGGCGGCGGTGGGCGCGCCCGGCAACGGCAACGGCGCCGGCGCCCTCGTCGGCACCGCCGCGCCCGGCCCGGTCCTCGGCGCCCCCCTCGATCTCGGCGCCGCCTCGGTGCCGGCCACCGACGCCGAGGACAACCCCCGGGTCCTCGGCACCGGCGAGCGCGCCTTCCCGGCCATCATCGAGCGCATCGGCCGGGCCCGCTCCTCGATCGAGATCCGCGCGTTCCTGTGGCGCGACGACGAGGCCGGCAACAGCCTCGGCGAGGCCATCCTCGCCGCCGCCGAGCGCGGCGTGAAGGTCGTGGTCCACAAGGACCGCATCGCCGCGGTCTACGAGTACACCGGCGGCAACAAGCAGAGCTTCTTCCACAAGCGCGTCGACCCGATCCGCGGCTTCCAGGCCTGGTTCCTGGGCACCGTCTACCGGTGGCCGGGCTCCTTCAAGCAGAAGCCCAACCAGGTCGCCGAGGCCATCCTCGGCCACCCCAACATCGTCGTCGAGCACCTCCGCAAGCGCTTCGATCACTCCAAGCTGTTCGTGATCGACGAGGAGAGCCTGATCCTCGGCTCGATGGGCATCGGCGACAACCACCGCCACGAGTGGGTCGACGTCATGGTCGAGCTCGACGGCGCCGAGCACGTCGCGCGCTGGCGCGAGCGCATGGCCGGCCTCGACGAGTTCGATCCGTCGCGCGGCATCGACTTCCTGGTCCACAGCCGCGGCGCCCACCGGCCGCGGACCTGCCCGATGCTGACCCACCGCCTCGCGCTGATCGACGCGGCGCGGACCTCGCTCACCGTCGAGATGGCGTACATGGGCGACCGCCGGTTCACCCAGGCGCTGGCCCGCGCGGTCCAGCGCGGCGTCGAGGTCACGCTGGTCACCGCGTGGCAGGCCGACGTCCTCGGCAACGTCAACCGCGCCACCTGCGACACGCTGCTGCGCACCACCGGCGCGCCCGACAACCTCACGATCGTCCTGCTGCCGCGGATGGTCCACTCCAAGATCGTCGTGATCGACCACCGCTGGGTCGACATCGGCTCGGCCAACTTCACGCGCCTGTCGCACGGCGTCTACGACGAGATCAACCTCTACGCCGACGCCGCGCCGTTCGCGGTCGCGCTCGAGGCCGAGATCGCGCAGCACTGCGCCGAGGGTCGGGTCGTCGAGCAGCGGGTCGGCTACCGCCGGGTCTACACCCAGATCGAGAAGGCGATCGTCGCGTACCAGTCGCGGAGGGGCGGCTAGTGGCGGCGCGCCCGCCCGGCGGCGCCGCGTCCGCCGACGACGATCGCGCCGCCCACGCCCGCGCCGAGCGCCGCCGGCAGATCCTCGAGGCCGCCAAGGAGGTCTTCGCCGAGGCCGGCTACCACGAGGCGTCGATCAACGCGATCATCGAGCGCGCCCACATCGCGCGCGGCACGTTCTACCTGTACTTCGACGGCAAGGCCGCGGTCTTCGACGCCCTGCTGGACGAGGCGATGCGCGAGCTGCGGGCCCGGATCACCCGGATCGACGTCGAGGATCCGGCGGCGCCGCCGCCCCACCTCCAGCTCCGCGACGGCCTGGTCCGGGTCCTCGACTACGTCCTCGGCGATCGCCTGCTCGCGACGATCCTGCTGTCGGGGACGACCGCGACCGAGGCCGAGGCCGCCAACCGCGCCGGCGCGTTCTTCGGCGAGGTCCGCTCGGTGATCCGCACCGCGCTGGAGCAGGGCATCCAGATGAAGCTGGTCCGGCCGTGCAACGTCGAGGTCACGTCGGCGGCGCTGCTCGGCCTGGTCCGCGGCGTCGTCGAGCACCTCGTCACCACCGCGTCGCCGCCCGCCGCCACCGAGGTGGTCGCGGAGATGATCGCGGTCGCGCTGCGCGGCGTCCTCAATGCCTGAGCGTGGCGGCGGTCGCGGCCGCGCCGGCGGCCGTGCGGCTGCCGGCGCGATCGCGGCGCTGATCGTGCTGGTCGCGACCGCTGCGGTCGCGCGGGCCGGCAAGCCGGCGCGGATCTACGCCGAGGTCGCCGAGGTCGCCGCTGACGAGGCGCTGGGCCGGCGCGGGCCGCCGCTGGTGGCGGTCGCCGAGGCGGCGCTGCCCGGGGTGCTGGCCCGCCACCCGCGGGTCGTGGTCGCCGGTGACGCCGACGCGCCCGCGCTCGAGGGCGGCGCCGCCGCGGTCAAGCGCGCGCTGCGCCGCCACGAGCTCGCCGGGGCCTACGCGCTGCACGCGATGATCCTGGCCTGTCAGCAGCGTGTGACCGACGGCGACCGCGACGGCGATGGCGACGGCCACCACCTGGCGGTGACGATCCAGCTCGACCTCGCGGGCGAGGCGCTGCCCGGCGGCGCCCTGGCGTGGTCCGCCGGCGCGACCGCGACGATCGAGATCGACGTCGCCGGCGCGGTGCGGGCCGCGGATCGCCATCGCGCGGTGCGCGCGGCGATCGAGGCGGCCGCGACCGAGGCGCTCGACCGCGGCGTCGAGCAGGTCGCGCCGTCGAAGCGACGCCCGGGCAAGCGCAAGCGGTAGCGCCCGCGGCGCGGCAGCGCGGTTGGCGCCTCAGTCGGCGCGCGCGGCCTTGGCCGCGGGCCGGCCGGCGATGCGACGGCCGTAGGCGAGCACGGTGGGGTGGGCGTCGAGGAAGCCGGCCCCGCGGGCCCAGCCCAGGACGCTGCCGACCGAGACGTCGGCGGCGGTGAAGGCGTCGCCGCACAGGTGCGGCCGACCGTCCGCGAGCGCGTCGCCGAGCACGCGCAGCGCGTCGTCGAAGGTGGCGCGCGCGGCCGCCTTGCGCTCGGCGGGGACGTCGTAGATGGCGGCGTCGAGCAGGGGCGGCTCGAGGTGTGACGGCACGAAGAACAGCCACTGCAGGTAGGCCATGCGCGCGGGCGCGTCGAGCGCCGGCGCCAGCGTGCCCGGGGCAAACCGATCGGCGAGGTAGATCAGCATCGCGCCGCTCTCGAACATCGCGACGCCGTCGACCTCGAGCACCGGGATGCGGCCGAGCGGGTGGAGGCGGCGGTGGGCGTCGCCCTTGTGCTCGCCGCCGGCGAAGTCGACGCGGTGAAGCTGGTGGGGCAGGCCGAGCTCCTCGAGCAGCCAGCGGACCCGGCCGGCGCGGGTGTGCGGCGCGTAGTGGAGCGTGATCGACGGGGCGGCGGCGGCGGCGGTCATCGGCGGCATCGTACCGGAACCGGATCGGGCACGGGCACGGGCACGGGCACGGGCACGGGCACGGGCACGGGCACGATCGGAACCGGATCGGGCACGGGCACGGGCACGGGCACGGGCACGGGCACGATCGGAACCGGATCGGGCACGGGCACGGACCCGATCGAACCGGAACAGGCGCGGGGGACCCGGAACCGGATCGGGGCCGCGGCTACGGCGCGACGCAGCGGCCGGTCGAGACCTGGCAGCTGAGCCGGTACCACGGCCCGCTCTGCGGGTACGACGTCGGCGAGGTCGGGCACTGATCGTCGCTGGTGCACTTCTGGACGCAGAAGTTCTCGGCCAGGTAGGTCGTGCAGACGTAGCCCGGGCCCATGCCGGCGCACTCGTTGTCGCTGTCGCACCGCGTGCCGCACACCATCCGGGTGTCGGCGTCCTCGACGAAGTAGAAGCTGGAGCAGTGGGCGCCGCCGCCGCAGTCGGAGTCGCTGTCGCAGGCCTCGCCGGCGGCGCGCTGGCCCAGGCCGTCGATCGACTCGCAGGCGCCGGCGACGCAGTCGCCGCGGTAGACCTGGTTGCGGTAGTTGGCGGCGCAGTCGGCCTCGGTGGTGCAGCTGCCGCCGCCGAGCCGCTGCGCGGTCAGCTGGTAGCTCTGCGCCGTCGACACCGTCGACTGCGCGTAGTAGTCGACGCTGACGAAGTAGTCGCCGACCGGCAGGTAGGTCAGCGTGATCGCCTCGGGCGACTCGTAGAACGACATGCCGTAGAGGTTGCCGCGCAGGTCGTAGACCCGCAGGTCGAGGTCGATCTGCGCCGCCCAGTCGAGGCTGAGCCGCCAGCTCTCGCCCGGGGTGTCGACGTGGAACCGGTAGTAGTCGAGCTCGGTCGACGGGTTGTTGCAGATCTTGCCGGTGGCCTGGGCGACGCCGCTGCCGTCGGGCGTCAGCACGGTCGCGCCGGCGGGGCCGTCGTCGCGATCCTCGGTGGGGGCGCCGTCGTCGCCGGTGCAGGCGTTGACGCCCGGGCCGCACACGCCGCTGGTGGTGTTGCACAGCGGCAGGAGCGGGGCGTCGCAGTCGAAGTCGCTGGCGCAGCCGACGCACTGGCCGTCGCGGCACACCGGCTCGCTGTGGCTGCACTGCGCCGAGGACTCGCACTGCTCCTGGTAGACGTCGAGGGTGAAGCCGGGGTAGGGCGGCTCGCCCGCGGCGTAGTAGTCGACCACCAGGTAGACCGGCTGGTCGGGCGCGACGAACCGGCCGACCTCGGTGCCGTCGACCTCGGCGTCCTCGAACAGCATGCACTCGCCGCCCGACGGGCCGCTCGGCGTCGAGCAGCCGGTGACGACGTAGAACGCCAGGTCGCTGGCGCTCGACAGCCGCGCCACGTAGGTCTCGCCGGGCACCAGGTTGTCGAGCTGATAGACGGCGTCGGCGCCGGCGGTCGCGATGCCGAACGGCGCGTCGACCACGGCGCAGCCGGTCGGGCTGGTTAGGTCGGCGCCGGCGTCGCGCAGCGAGCCGACCAGCTGGGCCGGCAGGTCGTCGACGTACAGGGTCGGGGTCGTGATCTCGCGGCAGGCCGGGTACTGGGTCTCGGGGCTGTCGGGCGGCGCGTCGCCGGCGTCCGGCGGCGTCGTGGTCGCGTCCGGCGGGTCGCCGGGGACGCCGCCGCCGCCGCACCCCGCCCACGGCGTCGCGAGCGCGGCGAGCGCCACGCTGCACGCGGCCGCGAGGACCGTCTGCTTCCCTGACCTCAGCATTGGCTGATCCCTCGAACCATACGGAACTGCGTCCGATTCCGCAGTCAGCAACCCTGACATCGGCTGGCCCGACTGTGATCCCGAGGTGACGGAGCCAGCCCCCAGCTCTGAACCGGGGTCACACGCTGCCGCGTCGCGTCCGCGCCCTCCGGGCCGGATCAGCGACCGCGGCGCCGGACCTTGCGGCCGTGGTGCTCTTCGTCGACCAGCGCCACGTAGTCCAGGGCCTCGTCTTCGTTGGTCCATCCCAGCGGACCGGCCGCGCCCAGCTGGCGCAACCGCTCGCGGAACCGGGTCGAGATCGTCTCGAACGGCGGCAGGTCGTCGCGCTCGGCCAGGGCCCCCGACGCCGCAGCCTCGCCGGCCTCCTCGGCGAGCCGCAGGGCGATCTCGCGGTCGAGGCGGCCGCGCCGCACCAGGTCCTGCATCGAGGTGGCCAGGGTGCTGAGGTCGAACTGGCGGGAATCGATCATCTCCAGGGCGACGAACAGGACCTGCCGCGCCGACAGGACGCCGTCGGCGTACAGCACCAGCGCCGCCTGGAAGTAGTTGAAGACCGGCACCAGCCGGCTGCCGTAGCGCCGGAACGGCATCGTCGGCGACCGGCGGTCGAGGTGGATGACGATGCGCCCCACCACCGGGCCCTTGGCGGCGCGCCGGGCGGCGTCGAGGGTGCGGGCGATCTCGTCGGGGTAGGCGCGGGCGGCGCCGAGGATGCGCTCGAGGTCGCCGATCGGCACGCGGCCGGTCAGGAGGTCGGCGTACAGGCAGTAGATGATCGCGTCGGCCTCGGCGTCGTCGCCGAACAGCGTCTCGTGCGGCGCCGGCGGCGACCCCGCGCGGCTCTCGAGCAGGGCCGGCAGCTTGTACGGGATCTGGGCGCGCAGGGCGCGGAACCGGCCGCGCGCGATGTTGCGCAGGTTGTTCTTGAGGACGAACTCGTCGTAGCGGACGCCGTCGAGCGCGAGCTTGGCGGCCAGCACCGAGCGCATCTGGCTGGGCGAGCCCGACACGATGCAGATGCGGTGCTCGTCGCTGGCGCCCAGCGCGCGCAAGAGCGAGGTCGCGCCCGGGTAGGCCTGCTTGTCGGCCGCGGTCTCGATCGCCGACTTGACGAGGTCGCGGAAGCTGTCGAACTCGGTGCGCAGGTAGGTCTTGTCGAGATCCCACCGGAAGACGTGCTTGGGGCCGCCCATGCCGCGCTCAGGTCACGACCCCGGCCTCGTCGCCGGGGGCGCGGACGCCGGCGCGCCCGGTGCGCTCGGCCAGCTCGCGCATGCCGCGGCCGATGCTGCCGCACAGATCGCCGGCCTGCGCCTTGGACGCGACCTTGATCGCGTTGGTGATGGCGCGCGCCGACGACCGGCCGTGCGCCTTGATGAACAGGTGGTCGAGGCCCAGAAGCGGCGCGCCGCCGTACTGTTCCCAGTCGGTGACGCTCTTGAGCTGGTCGAGCGCGGGCCGCAGCGCGGCCAGGCCGAGCCGCCACGCCAGGTTCTGCTTGTGGGCGTAGCGCGCCATGCGCAGGATCGTCTCGCTGACGCCCTCGAGCATCTTGAGCACGACGTTGCCGACGAAGCCCGAGCACACGACGACGTCGGCGACGCCGCGCGGGATGTCGAGGCCCTCGACGTTGCCGATGAAGTTGAGCTCGGTGGCCTCGAGCAAGAGCTCGTGGGCGCGCACCACCGCGGCCGGGCCCTTGCCGGCCTCGGTGCCGTTGGACAGCAGCGCGACCCGGGGCCGCCGGTTCTTCGAGATCAGCTTGGCGTACGCCGAGCCCATGATCGCGAAGGTCACCAGGTCCTCGGCGGTGGCGTCGATCGTCGCGCCGACGTCGAGGATCAGCGAGAACGGGTCGTCCTTGTCGCCGCGGCGCAGCTCGGTGGGGTAGACCGAGGCCAGCGCGGCGCGCCGGACCCCGGGGATCAGCTGCCAGCTGCGCGCCACCGCCAGCACCGAGGCGCCGGTGTTGCCGGCCGAGACCAGCGCGTCGCCCTCGCCGGCGGCGACCAGCCCGGCGGCGACCGTGATCGACGCGTCCGGCTTGGCGGCCAGCGCCTCGGCCGGCTTCTCGTCCATCTCGACGACCTGGGAGGCGTGGTGGACCCGGACCCGGGCGCCGTCGTGGCGCAGCCGCGGCAGGATCTTGCCGAGCTCGACGGCGTCGCCGACCAGCACGATCTCGGCGCCGGGCAGCGACAGCGACGCCTCGGCGGCGCCCTGGACGATCTGCTCGGGCGCGTGATCGCCGCCCATCGCATCGACGACGATTCGCTGCACGGCCGCATGATCGCACGGCCGCGCGCCGGCGCAAGTCGCCGACGGCGAAACCGGGCCGCTACAGGTACGCCGGGTCGCGGTGCTCGCCGTAGACCGTGCGCAGCTGGTCGCAGATCTCGCCCAGCGTGACGTGGGCGCGGACCGCGTCGAGGATCGGCGGCATGACGTTGACGTCGTCGTGCTCGAGCGCGTGGCGGACCGCCGCGATCGCGGTCGCGACCTTGGCCGGGTCGCGCGCGGCCTTGAACGCGGTCAGCCGCGCGATCTGGTCGCGCTCGGTCTCGGGATCGATCTTGAGCGTCGGGATCTCGCCGCCGGCGTCCTCGCCCTCGCTGACGTAGCGGTTGACGCCGACGATCGTGCGGCGGCCGGCGTCGACCTGGCGCTGGAACTCGTACGCCGAGCGCGCGATCTCGCGCTGCGGGTAGCCTTCCTCGACCGCCTTGGTGATGCCGCCCATCGCGTCGATCTTGCGGATGTACTCCCACGCCGCCTCCTCGACCTGGTCGGTCAAGGTCTCGACGAAGTAGCTGCCGGCCAGCGGATCGACGACGTTGGCGACGCCGGTCTCCTCGGCGATGACCTGCTGGGTGCGCAGCGCCAGGGTCGCGGCCTCCTCGGTGGGCAGCGCGTAGGTCTCGTCGTAGCTGTTGGTGTGCAGCGACTGGGTGCCGCCCAGCACCGCGGCCAGCGCCTGCATCGTGGTGCGGACGACGTTGTTGAGCGGCTGCTGCGCCATCAGCGACACGCCCGCGGTCTGGGCGTGGGTGCGCAGCATCCACGACCGCGGGTTCTTGGCGCCGAAACGCTCGCGCATGATCGTCGCCCACATGCGGCGGCCGGCGCGGAACTTGGCGATCTCCTCGAAGAAGTCGTTGTGGACGTCCCAGAAGTACGACAGCCGGGGCGCGAAGTCGTCGACGTCGAGGCCGGCGTCGACGCCGAGCTGGACGTAGCCGATGCCGTCGGCGAGCGTGAACGCCAGCTCCTGGACCGCGGTCGCCCCGGCCTCGCGGATGTGGTAGCCGCTGATCGAGATCGTGTTCCACTGCGGCATCTGCCGCGTGCACCACGCCAGCATGTCGCGGATGACGCGCATGTGGGCGCGGATCGGGCTGATCCACTCCTTCTGCGCGATGAACTCCTTGAGCATGTCGTTCTGCAGGGTGCCGCGCAGCTTCGCCGTCGGCACGCCCTGCTCCTCGGCGACCGCGACGTAGAGCGCCAGCAGCACCGCCGCCGGCGCGTTGATCGTCATCGACGTCGACACCTGGTCGAGCGGGATGTCGCCGAACAGCCGCCGCATGTCGTCGAGGGTGGCGACGCTGACGCCCTCGCGGCCGACCTCGCCCAGCGAGCGCGGGCTGTCGGGGTCGTAGCCCATCAGCGTCGGCATGTCGAACGCGGTCGACAGGCCGGTCTGGCCGTGCTCGAGCAGGAACTTGAAGCGCCGGTTGGTGTCCTCGGGCGTGCCGAAGCCGGCGAACATGCGCATCGTCCACGGCTTGCCCAGGTACATCGTGGCGTGGGGGCCGCGGGTGAACGGGTACTGGCCCGGCTCGCCGAGCTTGGTCGCCGGATCCCAGCCCCGGGCCTCGAGGTGGCCCGGGCCGTAGCAGGGCTCGAGCGGGATCCCCGACATCGTGCGGCGGGTGTCGTCGGGGGCGTCCTTCTTGACCGGCGGCATGGGACGGGATCTACCACGGCCGGGGCGCCGCGGAGCGACGTCCCGAGCCGGCTTCGGGGCGGCCGGTGCGGTTGACACCGTGCGTCGCCACCTCTATACCGGCCCCTGGGCCATGACCGTTCACCTGCGAGACGTGGTCTCGTTCCTCGACAGCACGCTCGAGGTGGACCGGTTCCGGGACTACGCGCCGAACACCTTGCAGGTCGAGGGCGCCCCCGAGGTCGACACCGTCGTGTGCGGCGTCTCGGCCAACGCCCAGCTGATCGAGCGCGCCGTCGAGCTCGAGGCCGACCTGATCGTGGTCCACCACGGCCTGATCTGGGGCGGCGGCCTGACCCAGATCGCCGGGCCGACCGCGCGGCGGCTCCAGCTCCTGCTCGGCAACGGCATCTCGCTGGCCGCCTACCACCTGCCGCTCGACAAGCACGCCCGGCTCGGCAACAACGTCGGGCTGTGCGACGCGCTCGGCCTCGGCCTGCAGCGCGACGCCTTCGGCGACGTCCGCGGCACCCCGCTGGGGCTGGCCGGCTCGTGGCCGGCGCCGCTGACCCGCGCCGAGGCGCTGACCCGGATCACCTCCGGGGTGTGCGGCGGCACCGCCGCGCCGTTCGTGTTCCCGTTCGGCCCCGACGTCGTGCGCCGGGTCGGCGTGTGCTCGGGCGCGGCGTCGGACCTGCTCGAGGCCGCCGCCGCCGCCGGCTGCGATCTCTTCGTCACCGGCGAGCTCGCCGAGCGCGCCTCGGAGCTCGCCCGCGAGCTGCAGATCACCCTGGTCGCGGCCGGTCACTACGCCACCGAGGTGTTCGGGCCGCAGCGCGTCGCCGACGAGCTGCGCATGCGGTTCCCCAGCCTGTCGGTGCACTTCGTCGGGGTGCCCACGCCGCTGTAGGCCGCGCAGGAGACGTATGGACGCATCACCCGTCAGACTGCCGGCCGGAGTCCGGGACTACCTGCCGCGCGCCGCCGCGCGCCGCCGCGCCATCGCCGAGCGGCTGCTGGCGCTGTTCGAGCGCTGGGGCTACCAGCGGATCATCACGCCGGTCTACGAGTGCGCCGACGTGCTCGAGCGCGGCCTCGGCGACGCCGGGCGCGCCGAGGCGATCCGGTTCGTCGAGCCAGGCTCGGCCGAGGTCGTCGCGCTGCGCCCCGACTTCACGCCCCAGATCGCGCGCATCGCGGCGACCCGGATGCACGACGTCGACGGCCCGCTGCGCCTCTGCTACGAGGGCGCGGTGCACCGGCTCGCCGCCGGCCTGGCCCGCAGCGAGATCCTGCAGGCCGGCGTCGAGCTGATCGAGGCCGATCCGCCCGACGGCGACGCCGAGGCGCTCGCGGTCGCGGCCGCGGTGCTGGCGTCGATCCACGACGACGGCGTCGCCGACGTCCGCCTCGACGTCGGCCACGTCGGGCCGTGCGTCGCGGTCCTGGGCGCCGCCCCCGACGACGACGCGCGCGCCGCGCTGGCCGGCGCGCTGGCCCGCAAGGACCGCGCCGGGGTCGGCCGCGCCGCCGCAGCGCGCTGCCCGCGGCGTGGCGGCCGCTGGCCGAGGCGCTGCCGCGGCTGTGGGGCCCCGCCGCCGAGGTCCTGGCCGCGGCGCGCGCGCTGTCGTGGCCGCGCGAGGTCCGCGCCGCGCTCGACGAGCTCGAGGCGGCGCTGGCGGCGTGCCGCGAGCTGATGCCCGAGGCCATGCACCGCCGCATCACCGTCGATCTCGGCGAGGTCCGCGGCTTCGAGTACTACACCGGGCTGCGCCTCGCCGGGCTACGCGCGCGGCGCCGGCGACGCGATCCTGCGCGGCGGCCGCTACGACGATCTGGTCGGGCGCTACGGCCGCGCCGCCCGCGCCATCGGCTTCGCGGTCGACGTCGAGGCCATCGCGTCGGCGCAGCGCGCCGCCGAGGTCGCGCGGCCGAGCCCGCCGGCGGTGCTCGTGGTGCCGACCTGGGCCGGCCGCGGCGACGCCGCGCGCCTGGCCGCCGCGCTGCGCGGCGCCGGGCTGCGCGCCGCGGTCGATCTCGCCGGCGGCCGCAGCGACGCCCAGGTCCTCACCTACGCGCGCGCGCCAGCTTCACCCGGATCCTGACCCTGCGCGACACCGGCGCCCGCGCCATCGCGGTCGACGCCGCGCCCGGCGCGGTCGCCGAGCTGCGCATCGCGGCGCGCGAGCTGCGGCGCGCGCTGTCCGGCGACCCGGACACCGCGGCCGCGCTGGCCGCGCTGCTGGCGCCGCCGCCGGCCGGGTCGTCCTCGTCCTCCGCCAGCCAAAGGAGAGCCTGATGTCGGTCGTCATCGTCGTGGGAGCGCAGTGGGGGGACGAGGGCAAGGGCAAGGTGGTCGACATCCTGTCCGAGCGCGCCGACGCGGTCGTCCGCTACGGCGGCGGCGCCAACGCCGGCCACACCCTGGTCATCGGGGGCCAGAAGCTGGTCACCCACCTGGTGCCGTCGGGCGTGCTGCACCCGGGCAAGATGTGCGTCCTCGGCGACGGCATGGTCGTCGATCCGCACACGCTGCTGGAGGAGATCGCGGCGTGCCAGGATCGGGGCCTGCTGGCCAGCGGCGAGCTGCTGGTCGGGGAGGGCGCCCACGTCATCCTGCCGTACCACCGCCTGGTCGAGGGCCTGCGCGAGGATCAGCGCAAGGCGATCGGCACCACCCGTCGCGGCATCGGCCCCGCCTACGAGGCCAAGGTCGGCCGCCGCGGCGTCCGCGTCCGCGACCTCTTGCGGCCGGCGCGCCTCGCCGAGCTGGTGGCGCAGAACGTCGACGAGCTGACCCCGCTGATGCGGCACCTCGGCGGCGACGCGCCCGCCGCCGACGAGGTCCAGCGCTGGATCGACGAGGCCCTGGCCGCCGGCGAGCGCCTGCGCCCGTTCGTCACCGACACCAGCCGGTGGGTCTACCGCGCCATCCAGGCCGGCAAGCACGTCCTGTTCGAGGGCGCGCAGGGCGGCCTGCTCGACATCGATCACGGCACCTATCCGTACGTGACGTCGTCGTCGACGATCGCCGCCGGCGCCTGCCAGGGCGTCGGCATCGGGCCGACGGCGATCGACCGGGTCATCGGCATCACCAAGGCCTACGCGACCCGCGTCGGTGGCGGCCCGTTCCCCACCGAGCTCGACGGCGACGAGGGCGACCGCCTGCGCCAGGCCGGCGGCGAGTTCGGCGCCACCACCGGGCGGCCGCGCCGCTGCGGCTGGCTGGATCTGCCGGCGCTGCGCCTCGGCGCCCGGCTGTCCGGCATGGGCGGCCTGGCGCTGACCAAGCTCGACGTGCTCGGCGGCCTGCCCGAGGTCAAGGCCTGCGTCGGCTACAAGCTCGACGGCCACGAGCTCGACGAGCTGCCGATGGACCCCGAGGACGTCGCCCGCGCCGAGCCGGTGTACCAGAGCTGGCCGGGCTGGGGCCCGATGCCCGCCGGGGCCCGCACCCTCGAGGACCTGCCGGCGGCGGCGCGCCGCTACGTCGAGGCCATCGAGCGCCTCGCCGGGGTCCCGTTCACGATGGTGTCGGTGGGCGCCGATCGCACCGAGACCATCCTGCTCGACGACGTCTTCTAGCCCGGGGCTGATCCGTGCCCGATCCGGGTCCGGGTCTGATCCGTGCCCGATCCGGGTTCGGGTCTGATCCGTGCCCGTGCCCGTGCCGGTGCCCGTGCCCGATCCGGGTCCGGGTCTGATCCGTGCCGGTGCCCGTGCCCGTGCCGGATCCGGGTCCGTGCCGGTGCCCGTGCCCGTGCCGGTGCCCGTGCCGGTGCCCGTGCCCGATCCGGGTCCGGGGCTGATCCGTGCCCGTGCCCGTGCCCGGCCCGCCCCGCGGATCCGGATCCCCTAACTGCCCGCATCCGCTGGCGATCTCCTCCCGGATCGGGCTAGCATTCTTTTCGCCAAGGGGGGCCCGACCCTGGGGTTCCAAGTCACCGAGCCCGATGCTCGGGCGACCAGGGTCACAACGAGCCAGCGCCGGTGGCTGGCTCGAGGAATCAGGAACATGAAGATCGTCTGCGACGCCTGCTCCGCGAAGTACTCGATTGCCGACGACAAGGTCAAAGGCAAGGTCTTCAAGATTCGCTGCAAGAAGTGCAGCAACATCATCGTCGTGCGGGGCACGGCGGGCGCGGCCGCGGCCGAGGAGCCCGCGGCGCCGCAGTTCGACAACAAGGAGACCCGGGTCTACGACTACGGGTACGACGAGGGCAGCGCCGCCGGCGGCGGCGACGCCGGCTACGGTGGCGACGAAGCCGCCTGGCACCTGGTCATCGACCAGGAGCAGGTGGGGCCGCTGACCGTCGCCGAGATCCAGCAGAAGTTCCAGGCCGGCCAGATCGACGCCGAGACCTACGTCTGGCGCGAGGGCTTCGCCGACTGGCAGCCGCTGAGCGCGGTCGACGCGTTCGCCCAGGTCGTGGCCGGCGGTGGCGGCGCGGCGGCGGCGCCGGCGAGCAGCGGCTCGTCGGGCGCCGACGCGGTGGCGAGCATGTTCGGCAGCCCGGGCGGTGACGAGCAAGGCACCGTGCGCAGCGATCCGGGCGACCTGTTCGCCGCGGCCGCGCGTGCCGGCGACGAGGCCGACGACGCCGCCGGTGATCTGTTCGGCGCGCGCAGCAGCGCGCCCGCGGCGGCGCCGATGGCGCCGATGGCCCACGAGGACGACTACGGCGACGCCCAGGGCGGCAAGGCCGGCGGCGGCAAGCTGCGCGGCGAGCGCAACGAGAACTCGGTGCTGTTCTCGCTCAACAACCTGGCCGCGCTGGCCAGCGACGCGCCCCGCGCCTCGGCCGCGTCGTCGTCCTCGTCCTCGTCGTCGTCCTCGTCGTCCTCGGGGGCGGCGCAGCACGGCGGCGGCGAGGGCTCGGGCCTGATCGACATCCGGTCGATGGCCAACGCGTACCTCGGCGACAAGGGCGGCAGCAAGCCGGTCGGCGGCGCCGCGGTCGGGTCGGTCGACGACCTGCCGGTGTTCTCGAGCGCGTCGTTCAGCGAGCCCGCGGTCATCATCCCGACCGGCGCGTCGCGGACCAACAACAAGACGATGTACATCCTGATGGGCGCGGTGGCGTTCCTCGCGGTCATCACCGCGGTGCTCGTCCTGGTCGTCGTCCTCGGCGGTGACAAGAAGAGCGGCGCCAGCGCGCAGGTCGCGGCCAACGACAAGGGCAGCGCCGCCGCCGGTCAGCCCAAGCCGGACGAGCCCGACAAGGCCGGCAGCGGCAGCGAGGCCGGCACCGGGGCCGAGGCCGGCAGCGCCGCCGGCACCGCGGATCCCGCGGGCACCGGCACCGGCACCGGCAGCGCCGCGGAGGACGGCGCCGGCGCCGGCTCCGACGAGCCGCCGGCCGACGACAAGGAGGACAAGGACCCCAAGGACGACAAGGGCAGCAGCAAGTCGAGCAGCAGCCACTCGAGCTCGTCCAGCAGCTCCAGCCACTCGTCGTCGTCGTCGTCGAAGTCGGACACCAAGACCAGCACCAAGACCGACACCAAGAGCGACAGCAAGTCGAGCGGCTGCATCGATCAGGTCGAGTGTCTGCTCGCCGACAAGCCGCCCTCGTGCTGCAGCAAGTACGGCAAGAAGACCGACACCAAGACCAGCACCAAGACCAGCACCAAGACCGACTCGTCGGGCGGCGGCGGCGGCGGTGACCTCCCCGAGTCGCTCGACAGCAAGCTGATCTCGGCGGCGATCGGCGGCAAGAAGTCGTCGATCATCTCCAAGTGCAAGGGCTCGGCGAAGGGCACCGTCAAGGTGTCGGTCAAGGTCAATCCGGCCGGGCAGGTCGTCAGCACCAGCACCGCCTCGGGCGACGCCACCGCCGGCAGCTGCATCGGCGGCCAGATCAAGTCGATCAAGTTCGCCAAGACCCAGCGCGGCGGCTCCTTCAAGTACCCGTTCGCGCTGTAGCGCGCGGTGGTCCGGTTCCCGGACCGTCGCCGTCGGATCCCGCCGGGCCCGCGATCGCGTGATCGCGGGCCCGCGGTGCTTTCGGCGCGCGGGCCGTGCGGCGGCCCACGTGGTCGCCGACGCCGATCTCCGGGTCAGCTCGCGTCAGCCCATGTCAGGTCGTGTCACGGGGCGCGTCGCCGGCGCCGCCGGCCGACCAGCAGCGCCAGCGCGCCCGCGATCGTCGTGACCACCAGGGCGCCGGCGCCCGCCCACAGCGCGCCGCGGCGCAGCGCGCGGTCCTCGTCGCTGCCGGCGGGGGGCCGCGGGCACCGGCCGTCGGCGGGCGCCTCGGCGTCGGGGCCGGCGACCCACACCACGTGCAGGCCGCGCGACAGCGGCGCGGCGTCGCCGTCGAAGCGGACCAGGCGCTCCTCCATCGGGCCGTTGCCGACCCGCATGACGTCGAGGCGGACGCCGGGCGACGGCTCGACGCGCAGCTCGGCCTCGCCGGCCGGCAGCAGCGCGTAGTGATCGACGAGGTCGAGCTGGTGGCGGCCGCCTACCTTCGGCGCGCAGATCCACGTGATCAGGTCGAGGGAGAACGCGCCGGCGTCGACGCTGGGCGAGCCCATGCCGGGCACGACGTCGGTCCAGGTCACCGGCGCCGCGACGCCGTCGAGCTCGACCTCGAGCTGCCGCCCCAGCTCGGCGGCGAAGCCCTTGCCCCAGGTCATGGCCTCGGCGTCGGACACCTCGCCGTCCTGATCGCGATCGATGCCCTTGCGGCCGAGGTTGCCGGGGATCTCGCCGAGGTAGATCGTGTACGCGACTCTTACCCGGTCGCCCATCGGGGACAGCTTGACGTAGCGATTGTTGGCGTCGACCGCGGGCGCGGGGTGCGCGCTCACCACCCGGGGTGCGGCGATCACGAAGGCGAGGGCGACGAGCCAGAGGCGCACGCCCCCTTGGTAGCACGACGTTTCGTCGCGTGAGCGGCGCCGGGCGGCGCCGAAACCAGCGTTGACCCCGATTCGACCGCCTGTGTATGGTGCCGGCGCAGGAGGAGGATCCTATGAAGTTCGCCCTTGGACTAGCTACGTCCCTGGCGGCGGTGCTGGCACCGCTGTCTCTCGGCTGCGGCGGCGATGACGGCAACACCGACATCGACGTCCCGCCGCTGTTCGAGCCCGTGCCCGAGTGCGAGGGCGACCCCGTCGTGGCCTTCGCCGGCACCCAGCAGGCCGTGTTCTCCGAGCTCCAGATCGGAGACTTCGAGGACGGCTTCGATCTCGACGGCGACGGCGACCCCGACAACAAGCTCGCCGCGGTGTCGAGCGTCGCGCGCGCGCCCATCGAGGACGCCCTCGACGCCTACGACCTGCTGATCCCGATGGAGTTCTTCGACCTCCCCACGATCGGCGCCGACGAGTGCGTCAAGTTCGCGCTCTACCTCGGCATCTACAAGCACGACGACGATCTCGACGGCAAGGACACCGCCGTCGAGGGCGGCGACTGCGACGACACCCGGGACGAGGCCAAGCCGGGCGCCGCCGAGATCCCCGGCAACCGCAAGGACGACGACTGCGACGGCATCGCCGACGAGGTCGACGACGGCAACGGCGGCCAGATGCCGCCCGACGACACCCAGGACATGGACGGCGACGGCGTCACCCTCGGCGACGGCGACTGCGACGACGATCCGCTGACCGGCGCCGACGTCTACCCGGGCCACGCCGAGATCTGCGGCGACGGCCGCGACAACGACTGCGACGGCGTCGCCGACCGCGGCTCGACCAGCGCCGAGGCGTGCAACCCGTTCGACGCCAGCCCCGACGCCTTCGACATCGATCCGCTGTCGCTCGACGGCAACGGCGACCCGGTGATCGCGTTCACCAGCGGCCAGATCGTCGACGAGGCCGGCACGCTGCGGCTGCACGCCGGGCCGTCGCTGTTCTCGGTCGCGATCCCGGTGATCGACGGCTTCACCCTCGACCTCAAGATCACCGGCGCGCAGATCGTCGCCGACGTCATCGACGACGGCGGCAGCCTGCACCTCGAGAACGGCCACCTCGGCGGCGTCCTCGACGCCCGCACCGCCGACACGATCCGCGGCCTGACCGTCGACGAGATCGGCCTCACCCCCGAGGACTCGCTGCTCGACGCCGCGTTCGCCAACGTCCTGGGCCCGCTGCTGGCGCTGCCGGCGCTGCCCCCGGGCAGCCCGCACGCCGGCTGCCGGACCCCCGACATCGACGTCGACAAGGACGGCCTCGAGGCCTTCTGCGACTCCAACCCCGACGACGACATCAAGGTCGTCGACCTGTGCATCGACGGCGACGGCACCGAGATCTACGACGAGTACGACGCCGAGGGTAACGTCACCAAGCACTGCACCGAGGCGGTCGAGCCCGACGACGGCCGGCCCCGGTTCATGGACGGCATCTCGGTCGAGCTCAACTTCGCGACCGTGCCGGCGACCCTGAACGCCCCGGAGTGACGGGGCGCGAGCCGATCGCGCCCAGGACCGGCAGGTCCGACGGGCGTCGTCGGCCGGCCGATCATCCGGGCTCGCGCGCTGACCGGCCGCTCGCGGCGCGCCCCCCGGCGTGACCGCGGGCACGTCCCGTGGCGCGCCCCCCTGCGGGGGCGGCGGCGCCCGGGTCCAAACGTGCTCGGTGCGCGGCGGATCCTGGTACCATCGACCTCCGCCGCCGGTCTGGAGGTCCCATGCGTATCCGCTCGTCGCTGTTCGCCGTGGTCGTCGCGACCGGCCTAGGCAGTGTCCTGGCCATCGCCTGCGGTGGCTCGTCGCTCAAGGAGGCCGGCGAGGAGTGCGTGGCCTCGTCCGAGTGCGCCACCGGCCTGGCCTGCGACCTGGGCCAGACCCCGCATGTCTGCGCCCAGGAGACCACGGTGCCGCCCGACGCCGCGCCGGTGCCCATCGACGGGCCCCCGGTCGACGGCGACGTCGTCGACGGCGCGCCGATCGACACGCCGCCCCCGATCGACGCCATGCCGATCGACGCGATGCCCCCGGACGCCATGATCGACGCGGCGGCGCCGGACGCGATGCCGCCCGACGCGATGCCGCCGGACGCCATGCCGCCCGACGCCTGACCGCTGCGCCGCGCTGCGCTGCGTCACTGTGTTAGGTTTCGCGTCATGGCCCGCGAGCGCGGACTCGAGTTCAAGGTCGGCCTGCTGATCATCGCCGCGGTGGTGATCCTGGCGGCCTTCGTCTTCGTCCTGGGGAACTTCTCCCTGGGCAAGGGCTTCACCGTCCACGTCGACTACGACTACAGCGGCAACCTCCAGGAGGGGGCGCCGGTGAAGGTCGCGGGCATCAAGGTCGGCAAGGTCCAGGCGGTCCGCTTCCTCGGCGGCAAGCTCGACGACAAGACCGGCCGCCGGGTCCAGGTCCGGGTCGACGCCTGGATCGAGAACCGGGCCCGCGACTCGATCCGCCAGGACGCCGAGTTCTTCATCAACACCGCCGGCGTGCTCGGCGAGCAGTACCTCGAGATCGTGCCCGGCCGCGACTACGACCACCCGCCGGTCGAGGCCGGCGCGATCATCCGCGGCAACGATCCGCCGCGCACCGATCTGGTGGTGTCGCGCCTGTACGAGGTACTCGACAACCTGTCGTCGGTGCTGCGCGACGACAAGGACCTGATCAAGGATCTGCTCAAGAACGGCGCCAGCGCGGTCAAGGAGGTCAACACGCTCCTGGTCGACAACCGCGCCGAGCTGGGCGCGCTGATCGGCTCGACCCACGACCTCGCCGACCAGGCCACCCAGACCCTCGAGAAGGTCAACCAGGGCCTGGGCGATCCGCGGGTCATCCAGCAGACGCTGCGCGACGCCGACGGCGTCCTGGTCGCCGCCAAGGGCGCGATCAACACGGTCACGCCGCCGGCGGTGGCGCTGCTCGAGGACGGCCGCCGGGTCACCGGCATCGTCACCGAGGAGCGCGTCGACAAGGCGATCGGGGCCGTCGACAAGGCGGCGGGCGCCGCGGTCAAGGCCGGCGGCCTGATCGACAACGTCGACGGCATGGTCACCGACCTGCGCGCCGGCAAGGGCACCGCGGGCGCCCTGCTGGTCCGCGAGGAGCTCTACGCCGACCTCCGCGAGCTGATCCGCGATCTCAAGCGGAACCCGTGGAAGTTCTTCTGGAAGGAGTAGGCGGCCCGGATGTCGCTGCGGGCCTCCGACGGCAAGCTGGGCGTCCGCGTCGGCGCGGTGACGCTGGTCCTGCTGGTGCTCGGCGTCGCCTACGTCGTGCTCCTGCGCGGCAAGCTGTTCCTCGGGCCCTCGGTCGACGTCGAGCTGTACTTCGCCCACGTCGGCTCGCTCAAGGAGGGCGCGCCGGTGATGGTGGCCGGGCGCGCGGTCGGCAAGATCACCGCGATCCGGCTGGTGCCCCGCGACCTCGCCGGTGACGACCACCTGCTCGCCGACACCGGCGGCGCGGTCGCGATCCTGCGCATCGACGCGCGCCGCCGCGGCATGGTGCCGATCAACGGCGAGTTCTTCGTGTCGTCGCGGGGCCTCTTGTCCGAGCGCTACGTCGAGGTCGGCGCGCCCGCCGACGGTGCGCCGCCGGGGCGGCCGGTCGCCGACGGCGACCAGGTGCGCGGCATCGATCCGCCGTCGATGGATCGGGTCCTGACCAACACCTGGAACAACCTCACCGTCGCACGCGCGTTCCTCAGCGAGGTCCAGCCCGAGGGCGAGGCGTTCTTCGCCGCGCTGCGCGAGCTCGGCGCCACGCTCGACGCCATCGAGCCCGGGCCCGACGCCTACGCGGCGCTGGCCGACCGCGCCGCGGCCCTGGCGGCGGAGGCCCGGACCACCTACCTGACGCTGCAGGCCGGCGGCCTCGACGGCGACCGGATCGCGGGCCTGCTGGCGCGGAGCCGCCAGACCGTAGCCCAGCTCGGCACCACCGCGGCGATGCTGCGCGGCCGCCTCGACCTGCTGCAGGGCGACCTCGATCGCCTGCGCGACCGCATCGACGCCGCGGCGCCGGGCCTGCGCCGCAAGCTCGACCGCGCGCTCGACGCCGGGCGCGGCGCGCTCGCCAAGCTCGAGGTCCTCAGCGCCAAGGTCGACGACCTGCTCGGCATCATCGCCCGCGGCGAGGGCACGATCGGCCGGATCCAGCACGACCCCGAGTTCCCCGAGGACGCCAAGGAGCTGGGCAAGATCCTCAAGCGCACGCCGTGGCGGGTGATCGGGCACCCCCAGGATCTCGAGCCGTAGCGGCGCGGCGCCGCCGTCACCGTCGCTACGTCGCCGCGGGCAGCTCGAGCACGAACGTGGCGCCGCCGCCGGGCGTGTCGGCGACGGTCAGCGTGCCGCCGACCTCGCCGACGATCTGGCGGCTGATCGCCAGGCCGAGGCCGGTGCCACCGTCGGCCTTCGTCGTGAAGAACGGATCGAAGATCCGGTCCTTGAGCGCGTCGGGGACGCCGTCGCCGTTGTCCGCGATCTCGCAACGGACGCGGCTGCCGCGGCGGCCCGCGGTGATCGCGAGCAGGTTGGCGGCCACCGGCCGGGTCCGCGGCATGGCGTGGACGCCGTTGACCACCAGGTTGAGCAACACCTGGCCGAGCCGGGTCGGGCTCACCGGCACGTGCAGCCCCGACGGCACGTCGACCTCGGCGCGGCCCCGGTGGATCAGATCGTTGGCCACCAGCTTGAGGGTCAGCGCCAGGACGTCGCCGAGGTCGGCGCGCGCGTCCGCGTCGCGGCGACGGGTCGACAGCTCGACGCCGCGGACGATCTCGCCGAGGCGCATCGTCGAGTCCCACGCGCCGCCCAGCGCGTCGTCGAGGTCGGCGACGACCGGCGCGCCGTCGGCGCCGACCAGGGCCGCGAGCCGCTCGGTCAGCGTCCGCGCCAGATCGAGGTAGCCGGCGATCACGCCCATCGGGTTGCGCAGCTCGTGGACGATGCTGGCGGCGATCACGCCGAGCGCGTGGACCCGCTCGACCTCGACCATGCGGCGCTCGAGCTCGCGGACCCGGCGCCGGTTCTCGAACAGATCGATCGCGTCGCGCAGGTGGGCGCGCATCTCGGCCGCGTCCCACGGCTTGCGGATGTACTGGTGGACCTGGCCTCGGTTGATCGCGTCGACCGCGGTGCCGAGGTCGGCGTAGGCGGTGACCAGCATGCGGATGACGTGCGGGCGGTCGCGGGCGACCCGCGCCGCCAGCTCGGTGCCGGTCATCCCCGGCATGCGCTCGTCGGTGAGCAGCACCGCGACGTCGGCGTGGGCCTCGAGCAGCCGCTCGGCCTCGGCGCCGCTGCCGCAGGTCAGGACGTCGAGCTCCTGCTGGAACGTCGCCTCGAAGACGATCAGGTTCGAGCGATCGTCGTCGACGTAGAGGACCTTGGCGGACATCGAGTGAGCGCAGTCTATGCGCGCCTGATGGGGCGTCCTACACACCGCAGGGGTGAGTCGGTCCGATTCCGCCCGCCGAGGGCGCCGAGGGCGCCGACGGCGCCGCCCCACGATCAGAAGCCGGGCGTCTCCATCGGCCCGCTCGACTGGCCCTGGATGAACTGCTGCACCACCGGATCGTCCGACGCGCGGATCTCGTCGCGGCTGCCGAGCGCGCGCACCGCGCCCTGGTAGATGAACGCGATGCGATCGGCGATCGAGAAGATCGAGGTCAGGTCGTGCGACACCACGACCGAGGTCACGCCCTGGCCGCCCGACAGCTCGCGGATCAGCCGGTCGATGCGGCGCGCGTTGACCGGATCGAGGCCGGTGGTCGGCTCGTCGAACAGGACCACCTCGGGCTGCAGCGTCAGGGTCCGGGCGATCGCGGCGCGCTTGCGCATGCCGTCGGACAGCTCGGCCGGGTAGCGGTCGGCGAACTCGCTCATGTAGACCTGATCGAGGCGGCGGCGGGCCTCGACCAGCGCCTTCTTCTGGCGCATGCCCTGGTGCTTGCGCAGCGGCAGCGCGACGTTCTCGGCCAGCGTCATCGAGTCGAACAGCGTCGAGTTCTGGAACACCATGCCGATGCGCTTGCGGATCGGCGCCAGCTCGGGCTCACGCAGGGTGTCGACGCGCTTGCCGTCGAACCAGATCTCGCCGGCGTCGACGCCGAGCAGCCCGATCAGGTGCTTGATCGTCACCGACTTGCCGACGCCGGAGGTCCCGATGATGAACAGCACCTCGCCCTTGCGGACGTCGAGGCTGAGATCGCGCAGGACCTGCTTGTCGCCGAACGCCTTGGCGACGCCGCGGAACTCGATCACCGGCCGGGCGGCGGGCGGCGGGGCGTCGCTCATCGCAGGGCCTCCCCGAGCACGAAGAAGCCGGCGACCGACAGGATGAAGTCGAGCAGCAGCACCGCCAGCGAGCTGCCGATCACCGCCGCGGTCGTGGCCCAGCCGACGCCCTCCGACGAGCCCTTGGCGCGCAGGCCGCAGAACCCGGAGACCACCGGGATCGCGGCGCCGTAGGTGACCGCCTTGACCAGCCCGAGCGACAGGTGCGCCGGGTTGAGCAGGCTGAGGTCGAAGAAGATCTTGAGGTTGACACCGAACTGGTAGTGCGCGGTCAGGCCGCCGGCGACGTACATGATCGCGCCGCCCAGCGTCGTCAGCACCACCGTCATGACCACCGACGCGATGAAGCGCGGCACGATCAGGTAGTCGACGGGCAGCACGCCCGACATGCGCAGGGCGTCGACCTGCTCGGTGACCTTCATCGAGCCGATCTCGGCGGCGATGCCGGCGCCGACGCGGGTCGCCAGCATCATGCCGGTCAAGGTCGGGGCGAAGTCGGAGGTCACCAGCCGGATGAACTGGACGCCGACCTGCGACAGGTCACCGGTGACCCGGTTGAACTGCATGCAGGCCTGGTAGATCATGACCATGCCGATGAACCCGAGGGTCACGGCGATGAACAGCATCGACTTGTTCCCGATCGCGTGCATCTGGCGCACGATCTCGCCCTTGGGGCGGCCGCCGCGGATCATGCCGGCGATCGTCGAGACGAAGACGCCCCACAGCTCGATCAGCCCGCGCACCGCGTCGACCGCGGTGGTGCCGACGGCCTCGACGCGATCGGCGACGCGGGCGCCGAGCCCGGGGCGCGGCGGCGCGGGCGCGCCGGCGCCGGCGTCGGCGCGGCGGCGGGCCGGGCGTGGGCGTGGGGGCGGGCGGGGTCATCCGAGCCAGTAGGTCATGAAGAAGTCGAGCAGCATCACCGAGACCGCGGCCGCGACCACCGCGGCGTTGACGGCGCGGCCGACGCCGACCGCGCCGCCGCGGACGGTGACGCCGAAGTAGCAGCTGGTCAGCGCGATCGACGCGCCGAAGACCATCGACTTGTAGATGCCGTGCAGGAAGTCGTACGGCTTGAGGTTGTCGACGACGCTGTGGATGAAGGTCGAGAACTCGATGCCGACGACCGCCTTGGCGGTGATCGCGGCGCCGACCAGCGCGACGAGGTCGCCGATCACGGTCAGCGCCAGCAGCATGACGACCATCGCGACCACGCGCGGCACGATCAGGTAGCGGATGGGATCGATCGCGAGCGCGCGCAGGCCGTCGAGCTGCTCGGTGACGGTCATCGTGCCCAGCTCGGCGGTGTTGTTGGCGCCGACGCGGCCCGAGAACATCAGCGCGATCAGGATCGGCCCGATCTCGCGCAGCACCGCGTAGCCCGCGGCCCAGCCGGCGAGGGCGTGGGCCTGCAGCTTCTCGACGAACGGCGCCGACTGCACCAGCATCAGGCCGCCGGCGAAGAACGCGGTCAGCGCCACGATCGGCACCGACTGGTTGCCCATCTTGTAGAGGTTCTTGACCAGCTCGCGGCCGTCGAGCGTGGGCGGGAACAGCGCGCGCAGGACGTCGAACGCCAGCACGACGATGCCGCCGACCTCGCGGGCGATCCGGACCGTCGTGGTCCCGACCTGGGTGATCGCGCGCTCGACGAAGCCGAACATGATCAGCCCTCGAGGGGCCCCTCCAGGTCGCCGCGCACGAACTGGCGGACCACCGGATCCGGCGCGTCGGTCAGGGTCTGGGCCGCGCCCTGGTAGCGGATCTTGCCCTGGTAGAGGAACGCGACGGTGTCGACGAACCGGCACAGCGCCTCGACGTCCGACGACACCGCGATCACGGTGGCGCCGGTGGTCTCCTGGTCGGCGCGCAGCAGATCGTAGACCTTCGAGGTCGTCACCGGATCGAGGCCGGCGGTGGGCTCGTCGTAGATCACGATCTCGGGGTGCGCGATCGTGGCGCGCGCGATGCCGACCCGCTTCTTCATGCCGCCCGACAGCTCGGCCGGCATCTTGGCCTCGTTGCCGGCCAGGCCGACCGCGCGCAGCCGCGCCGACACCCGGCGCGCGATCTCGTCCTCGGCGAGGCCGCCGCGGCGGGCCAGCGGGAACGCGACGTTGTCGCCGACGGTCATGAAGTCGAACAGCGCGTAGTTCTGGAACAGGAAGCCGATCCGGGCCCGGGTCGCGGCCAGGCCCTCCTCGGAGCGCTCGGTGATGTCGGTGCCGTCGATCATGACCTGGCCGGCGTCGGGCCGGAGCAGGCCGCACACCAGCTTGAGCAGGACGCTCTTGCCCGACGCCGCCGGGCCGATGATGCCGAGGCGGGCGCCGGTGGGCACCTGGAGGTCGATGCCGTCGAGGACGGCGTGGCGACCGAAGCGCTTGCGGACGGCGGCGAGCTCGATCACGGCGGGCTAGTCCGGTCCGGGCGCGCCGGGGTCGGCGGGCGCGCCGGCGTCGGCGGGCGCGTCGTCGTCGTCGGCGGCGTCGTCGTCGGCGTCGTCGGTGGTCGCGGTCGCGGCCCCGGCCGGCGGCGGCGGCGCCACCGGGCAGCCGAGGCGGGCGCCGAGCGCGGGCGTCAGCTCGAGCATGTAGCGCGAGTCGGGCCAGCGGCTGGCGATCCGCGCGACCTGGCGGCACGCCGCGGCGGTGTCGCCCTTGGCGGCCAGGGTCACGGCGATCTCGTAGGCGGCGTCGTCGTCGAGGATCGACGCCGGGTAGTCCTCGGGGAGCTGGCGGAACGCGGCGATCGCGCCGTCGAGATCGCCGAGGTCGTCGCGCAGCACCTTGCCGAGCTCGAGCTGGGCGTCGTCGAGCCAGATCGAGAAGTACGAGCCGGCGCCCAGCGCGACCTCGCGGGTGGCGAGCAGGGCGCGCAGCCGGGCCGCGGCGCCGGCGCCGTCGCCGAGGGCGCGCGACAGCCGGGCGCCGTGCCAGCGGGCGTCGTCGCGCAGCCCGCTGTCGGGGTGCTCGGTGGGGATGCGATCGTAGAGCTCGCGGGCCGCGCGCAGATCGCCCATCTCGTGCTCGGCGAGGTCGGCCAGCGCCCACAGCAGGTTGTCGGCGACCGCGGTGTCGCCGAGCGGCTCGACCAGGTCGGCGAACTGGTGCCACAGGGCGCGGGCGTCGCGGCGGCGGCCGTCCTTGAGCAGCAGCGCGATCGCGTCGCCGGCGAAGGCCTCGTCGGGGAAGTCGGTGACGGTGCGCCACAGGTAGGTCCAGGCGTCGCGATCGGCGCCACGCTCCAGCGACAGCACGCCGGCGCGGTACAGGCCCTGCGCCGACGGCGGCGGGTCGAGCTCGGTGCGCGACGGGATCGCGGCGTAGGCGGTGATCGCGTCGTCGACGCGGCCGGCGTCCTCGAGCAGCTGGGCCTCGCCGAGCAGCGCCGAGGCGCAGACCTCGCGGCGGCGCCGCGCCGGCTTGACCTTCTGGCAGTCGACCTGGGCGGCGCGGTACGCGGCCAGGGCCTCGTCGGTCTTGCCGTCGCGCTCGAGCCGCTCGGCGCTGACCAGATCCGGCAGCGGCGCGGGCGCCGAGCAGGCCGGCGCGGCGGCGCCGACCGCGAGCGCCAGCCACAGCCGCCTCATGCCCGGGCCCCGGCGGCGTCGACGATCACGCCGACCGCGCGCTCGCAGCCGGCGCGGTCGACGTCGAGGTGGGTGACCAGGCGCAGCCGCCGCGGCCCGGCGCTGCCGATCAGCACCCCGCCGGCGCGCGCCGCCGCGATCATCGGCTCGGTCGGGGCGTCGACCTCGATCATGACGATGTTGGTCTGGACCCGGGCCAGGTCGACCTTCAGGCCGCGCGCCACCAGCTGCTCGGCCAGCCACCGCGCGTTGCCGTGGTCGTCGCCGAGCCGGCCGCGGTGGTGCTCGAGCGCGTGCAGGCCGGCGGCGGCGAGGATGCCGGCCTGGCGCATGCCGCCGCCGTACATCTTGCGGTAGCGGCGACAGCGCGCGATGCGGTCGCGGCTGCTGCACACCAGCGACCCGACCGGCGCGCCCAGGCCCTTCGACAGGCACACGCTGACGGTGTCGAAGCCGGCGGCGAGCTCGCGCTCGGTGCAGCCGGTCGCGACCGCCGCGTTCCACAGGCGGGCGCCGTCGAGGTGGGTGGCCATGCCCAGCTCGCGCGCGGTCGCGAGGACCTCGGCGAGCTGGCCGCGATCCCAGACGAGGCCGCCGCCCATGTTGTGGGTGTTCTCGACCGCGACCACCGTGGTCGGCGACAGCCACGCGACGTCGCCCTTGTAGGCGGCGCGCAGGTCGGCGGCGGTGAAGCGGCCGTCGCCGGGCAGCTGCTGGGTCTGGGCGCCGGCGAGCGCGGCCAGCGCGCCCGACTCGTGCAGCCAGCAGTGGCCGTCCTTGCCGATCACGACCTCCTCGCCGGGGCGGGTGAGGCTGCGCAGCGCGATCTGGTTGGCCATCGTCCCCGACGGCACGAACAGCGCCGCCTCGGTGCCGATCAGCTCGGCGCCCCGCGCCTCGAGCGCGACCACCGTGGGGTCGTCGCCGTAGACGTCGTCGCCGACCTCGGCGGTCGCCATCGCCTGACGCATGGCGGGGGTGGGACGGGTGACGGTGTCGGAGCGGAGGTCGACGGCGGGCATCGGATCGGGGGCCGAGCGTACACCGTCTCGGCGCCGCTGCCGCGGCCCGAAGCCCGGTCAGGGCGCCGGCGCGTCGGCGGGCGCGTCGGGCTTGGCCGGCTTGGCCGGCCTGGCGTCGCCGCGCGGCGGCGGCCCCAGGTCGTCGCGCAGCTTGCGCTCGAGGCGATCGAGCATGCCCAGCTCCATGTACGACGGCCGGTCCTCGAGGCGCAGCACCAGGCGGACCCCCGGCCGGTCGTCCTGGTCGATGACGATCAGCTCGAGGGCGCCGTGGAAGGTCTTGCCCTCGTCGACGAGGTCGAACAGGACGTAGCCGGCCTCGGCGTCCTTCTCGACGATCGTGACGTGTTCGTCGACGCGCAGGAACCGGATCGCGGCCGGGAACACCCGCGCCAGGTCCCAGCGGACGGTCCGCTCGGTCTTGGCCTCGGCCGGCGTCGCCGGGGCGAGCGCCAGGGTCGCGGCGGCGGCCAGGGTGCCGGCGAGGACGGTGGCGAGCAGGCGGCGCGGGGCGATCACTGCCCGGCAGCGTCGCTCGCGGCGGCGTCGGGGTCCAGTTTTCGGGCCCGGCGCAGGTCGGCGAACGAGACGTGCCGCGACGCCATGCCGAGGGCGCCCATCGCCATGTACCAGATGACCTGGATCAGGTGCAGGCAGATCGAGAACGCCAGGGCCAGGCCGTTGATCGCGGTGCCGTCGTCGAGGACGCCGTGGCCGAGGTACAGCGACAGGCCCAGCATCGTGAACCACTGGTACTGGCCGACCAGGCCGGGCGAGTTGGGCAGCGTGATGCCGACCGCGACCAGGCCCATCGTCGCGAACGCGCCGATCATCGACAGGTCGATGTGGAAGCCGCGGGCCAGCAGCCACAGCGACACGCCGTTGGCGACCCAGTACGCGATGCTCCACGCGGTGAACGCCAGCAGGTTCTTGCCGTCGCGCAGGACGTCGAAGCCGCGGATCATCTCGAGCAGCTTGTCCTCGAGGACGCGCGCGACCTTGGGCGCCAGGTGCGGCAAGAGCGACAGCCGCAGCGCCAGGTGCACGGTGGCGCGCGGCCGCCGCATCGCGAACACCAGGAACACCAGCGCGGCGGCGAAGATGCCGAGCGCGGCGTACGCCGTGGGCATCATCCACGACGGCGCGTCGGGGCCGCGCAGCGCGAAGAACGCGGCGAACACCAAGAGCGACACCATCAGGCCGTCGACGATGCGCTCGACCGCGACCGTGCCGAGTGCGGCCGACGCCGACAGGTGGCCCTTCTGGCGCAGCAGGGCGGGGCGGACGAACTCGCCGAGCCGCGCCGGCAGCGCCAGGATCGCCATGAAGCCCACCGACGAGATCGCCAGCAGCTGGCCGCCGGGCAGGCGGACGCCGAGCGGCGCCAGCAGGTTGTTCCACCGCCACGCCCGGCAGAAGTGGGTGACCGCGAGCAGCGCCAGGTAGCCGGCCAGGTACGGCCAGAAGCTGGCCCAGTGCAGGCCGTGCAGCGCGGCGTCGACCTGGGCGCGCGCCGACGCGTCCGGCCACACCAGGTAGACGCACAGCCCGAGCATGCCGAGCGACAGCGCGAGGTTGACGGCGAGCTTCATGACGGGGCCGCGATCACTCGGGCAGCTCGCCGGCCAGGATCGCGCGGGGGCCGTCGTCGAGCAGGCGGGTCACCGCGTCGGGGCCCAGCCGCTTCTTGATCCACGCGATGGCCTCGGCGGCGCGGGCGACGTCCTCGGGGGTGTGGGCGTCCGAGGCCACGGCGTGGGCGAGGCCGCGCTCGACCAGGCGGCGCGCCACCTTGCCCTGCTTGCGGCCGTGGTAGCCGGCGAGGGCGCCGAGGTCGACGACGAAGGCGCAGCTCTGGCGCAGCCGATCGACGAGATCGTCGTCGTCCCACAGCGCCTCGTAGCGCTCGGGGTGCGCCATGACCGGCAGCTTGCCGGCGAGGCGGAGCCGGAACACGTGATCGACCAGGCCGACAGGAAGCTCCGTGGGGCGCAGCTCGAACAGGAAGACGTCGCCGCGGTCGTAGCTGGGGATCGTCCCGGCCTGCGAGCGCTCGAAGAACACATCGTCCCACATGTTCTCCGCCGCCAGGTGCAGGGTGGCGGCGCCGCCGGCGGCCTGCAGCTCGCCGTACACCCGGTCGATGTCGGCGAGATCGGGGAGGAACTGGCCGGCCTTCTGGTGGGGCGTGGCACAGACCTCGGTGAAGCCGATGGCGGCCAGCGCCTCGATCATCGACAGCGAGGTGCGCAGGTCCGGGGAGCCGTCGTCGAGCCCGAAGAGCACGTGGCTGTGCAGGTCGACGAAGCCCATGGGTGCCCGGGTGTACCTCGCCGGTGGCGCGGGCGGCAACCTGCCGGCCGTCGATGTGTCCCCCTCGCGACCGCCGCGCAGCCGCCCGGTTCCTGCGTTGCCCGGCCAGATCGTGCGTGATAAAGATCGACGAGGCCCTTCCGCCGGGGACGGCGCCCCGCGTCGCGTCCCCACCTCACGAGGTTTCCTTCCATGGCACAGTCCGAAAAGCGTGAGAATTCCGTCCTCTTCTCGCTGCGCGAGCTCCGGCAGATCGAGGAGACCCGCGTCAAGGAAGAAGAGGACGCCGAGCGCGAGGCCGAAGAGGCCCGCATCCGCGCCAAGATGGACGCGGAGCGCAAGGCGCGCGAGGACGAGGAGGCGCGCCGGCTGGCCCAGGAGACCGAGGAGCGCCGCATCCGCGAGGAGGCCGAGCGCCGCGCCCGCGACGAGCAGCTGCGCCTGCAGGAGGCCGAGGCCCGCGCCCGCGTCGAGGCCCAGGCCCAGCTCGAGCAGCAGCGCCTGCACCACGAGATGGACATCCGCCGCCAGGAGGTCGCCAAGAAGCGCCCGACCTGGCTGATCGCGGTCGCCGGCATCCTGGTCGTCGCGATCGGCGTGTCGGTCTTCGTGATCATCCAGCGCGGCAAGGATCAGGCGGCGGCGGAGAAGAAGGCCCGCGAGTCGCAAGAGGAGGCGCGCAAGGCCCGCGAGGACATGGCGGCCAAGCAGAAGGAGCTCGACGACCTCAACGCCGAGATGACCGCGCTGTCCCAGCAGATCGACGATCTCGACAAGGAGATCTCGGCGGCCCAGGCCGCGGCGACCAACGCCAAGAGCGAGGCCGAGCGCCGCGCCGCCACCGCCCGCATCGAGGCGGCGAGCCAGAACCGGCAGCGGCTGGCCAACGAGCGCAAGCAGAAGGCGCAGGAGAAGGAGAACAAGAAGATCAAGCTCGACAAGGAGTGTCTGTCGAATCCGCTCGGCTGTCGCTGAGCGGGGGCGAATCCGCTCGGCTGTCGCTGAGCGGGGGCGAATCCGCTCGGCTGTCGCTGAGCGGGGGCGAATCCGCTCGGCTGTCGCTGAGCGGGGGCGAATCCGCTCGGCTGTCGCTGAGCGGGGGCGAACCCGCCCGGCCGACGCCGAGCAGGAGCGAGCGCCCACGAGCCTGACGTTCTTCGTCGACGCGGCCCGTTCCCGGAGGGGACGGGCCGTTGTCGTTTTCGGCGGGACGCGATACGAACGCGGGCATGAACCTGGAGGGCAAGCTGGCGCTGGTCACCGGCGGTGGCCGAGGCATCGGCGCCGCGATCGCGCGCCGGCTCGCCGGCGACGGCGCGCGCGTCATCGTCACCGGCCGCGACGAGGCCGCGATCGCCGCGATCGCGACCGAGCTCGGCGGCGTCGCGCTGCGCGCCGACCTCACCGATCGCGCCGCCACCGACCGCCTGGTCGCGCAGGTCCGCGCGGTCGGCCGCGTCGACGTCCTGGTCAACAACGCCGGCATCGCCGAGAGCGCCTCGCTCGAGCGCACCGACGACGCCATGTGGGATCGCATCCTCGAGCTCGACGCCACCGCCCCGTTCCGGCTGATCCGCGCCCTGGTCCCGGCGATGGTCGAGGCCGGCTGGGGCCGCGTCGTCAACCTGGCGTCCAACGCCGGGGTCAGCGGCTACGGCTACACCGCCGCGTACTGCGCCGCCAAGCACGCCATGGTCGGCATGACCCGCGCCCTGGCGATCGACCTGGCGCGCACCGGCGTCACGATCAACGCGGTGTGCCCGGGCTGGGTCGAGACCGACATGGCCCGCGCCGCGGTCGCCCGCATCCAGGCCAAGACCGGCCGCAACGAGGACGACGCCCGCGCCGCGCTGGTGTCGATGAGCCCGCAGCGCCGCATGGTCCAGCCCGACGAGGTCGCCCACCTGGTCGCGATGCTGTGCGACGACCGGGCCCGCTCGATCCACGGCCAGGCCATGCTGATCGACGGCGGCCAGGTGCTCAAGTGAGCGTCGAGATCGTCACCGTCGACGCCTGGCCGCCGCCGCGCGGCTACGTCAACGGCGCGGTCGGCACCGGCCGCACGCTGCACGTGGCGGGGCAGGTCGGCTGGCTGCCCGACGGCAGCTTCCCGCACGCCGACCTGGTCGGCCAGTTCGGGCTCGCCCTCGACAACGTCCTGGCGGTGGTCGCCGCCGCCGGCGGCGCCCCGACCTCGATCGCGTCGATGACGGTCTACGTCACCGACGCCGACGAGTACCGCCGCACGGTCCGCGCCCTGGGCCCGGTGTGGCGCGAGCGGATGGGCCGCCACTACCCGGCGATGGCGCTGGTCGCGGTCGCGGCGCTGGTCGAGACCGGCGCCAAGGTCGAGATCCAGGCGGTCGCGTACCTCGACGATGCCCCGGCCGTGCCGGCGCAAGGACAGCCATGATCACCCCCGCGACCTTCGCGCTCGCCGTCGACGGCGGCGTCTGCACGATCACCCTCGATCGCCCGGATCGCCTCAACGCCCTGACCTTCGAGGTCTACCAGGAGCTGGCCGAGACCTTCGAGCGCCTCGACGGCTTCGACGAGGTCCGCGCTGTCGTCATCACCGGCCGCGGCCGCGGCTTCTGCTCCGGCGGCGACCAGGTCGACATCATCCAGCGCCTGCTCGGCCGCTCGACCCCGGAGCTGCTCGCGTTCACCCGCGCCACCGGCCGCCTGATCGAGGCGATCCGGCGCTGCCGCCGCCCGGTGGTCGCGGCGGTCAACGGCGTCGCGGTCGGCGCCGGCGCGGTGATCGCGTGCGCCTCCGACCTGCGGATCGCCGCGGCGGGCGCGAAGTTCGGCTTCATCTTCCCGCAGGTCGGGCTGTCGGGCGCCGACATGGGCGTGACCTACCTGCTGCCGCGGATCGTCGGCCTCGGCCACGCCTCGGAGCTCTTGTTCTTCGGCGACGTCATCGACGCCGCCACCGCGCTGCGCATGGGCCTGGTCAACCGGGTCGAGGACACCCCCGAGGCCGCGGTCGCGACCGCGCAGGCGTGGGCGCAGCGCCTGGCCCGCGGCCCCGCGTTCGCCCACGCCATGACCAAGCAGATGCTCGAGAGCGAGCACACGATGGCGCTCGGCGAGGCCATCGAGGCCGAGGCCCAGGCCCAGGCGCTGTGCATGCAGCACCCCGACTTCGCCGAGGCCCGCGCCGCCCACGCCGCCAAGCGGCCGCCGCGGTTCGCCGGCGCGCCGGCGCCCGAGGGCGACGCGTGAGCGACGCCGCGGCCGGCCGGCTGTCGACGGCCGACCTGCCGATGTTCTTCGAGCCGCACCACCACGACCTGGCCGCGCGCCTGGTCGCGGCGGCGCCGGCGATCGCCGCCGCCGAGGCCGCCGCCGACGAGCCGGCTCGCGATCGCGCCGCCGTCGCCGCGATGGCCGACGCCGGCCTGTTCGCGCTGGTCGCGCCGCCCGACGGCGCGGTCGACGCCTGGGCGCTGTGCCTGGCCCGCGAGATGCTGGGCCACGCGTCGCCGCGCGCCGACTCGATCTTCGCGGTCCAGGGCCTGGGCACCTACGCGCTGGGCGCCGCCGGCGGCGCGGCCCGCGCCGCCGAGCTGGCCGCCTTCGCCCGCGGCGAGCGCGTCGCGGCGTTCGCGCTGACCGAGCCCGACGCCGGCTCCGACGTCGCGGCGCTGACCACCCGCGCCACCCGTGACGGCGACGGCTGGATCCTCGACGGCGACAAGCACCTCATCTCCAACCTCGGCCTCGCCGATCACGCCACCGTGCTGGCCACCGTCGACCCCGCCGCCGGCCGCAAGGGCATCACCGCGTTCTGGGTGCCGCTCGACGCCGCCGGCGTGACGATCACCCGCCAGGACCCGATCGCGCCGCACCCGCTGGGCGCGCTGGCGCTGCGCGGCTGCCGGGTCGGCGGCGACGCCGTCATCGGCCCGGTCGGCGGCGGCTTCCGGCTCGCGATGCAGACCCTCGACACCTACCGGGTCTCGGTCGGCGCCGCCGCGGTCGGCATGGCGCGCCGCGCCCTCGACGAGGCCGCCCGGTTCGTCCGCGCCCGCCACCAGTTCGGCAAGTCGCTGGCCGACCAGCCGCTGGTCCAGGCCCACCTCGCCGACATGATCGTCGACCTCGACGCCGCCCGGCTGCTGGTGCTGCGCGCCGCGTGGGCGCGCGATCGCGCCGCCGCCGGCGTCCGCGTCACCACCGAGGTCTCGATCGCCAAGCTGGCCGCCACCGAGGCGGCGCAGCGGGTGATCGACCGTGCGGTCCAGCTGTTCGGCGGTCGCGGCGTCCTCGCCGGCGCCGTCGTCGAGCACCTCTACCGCGCCATCCGGCCGCTGCGCATCTACGAGGGCACCTCGGAGATCCAGCGCACCATCATCGGCCGCGCCGTCGCGGCCGCCGAGGCACCGACCCCATGACCGCGATCAAGACCGACGCCGCCGGCCTGCCGGTGTTCCCCGAGCACTTCAACCTCGCCGACTACTTCCTGTTCGATCGGCTGCGCGAGGGCCTCGGCCACCAGATCGCGCTGCGGTTCGGCGACCGGGCGTGGAGCTACACCGACGTCGCCGAGCGCAGCCGCGCCCTGGCGCGCTGGCTGATCGACCACAACGGCCTGCCCGCCGAGGCCCGGGTCTACGTCGTCCTGCCCGACGTGCCGCCGTTCGCGTGGAGCGTCTTCGGCACCTTCGCCGCCGGCGGCGTCCTGACCATGGGCAACCCGGTGGCGCCGACCGAGGACCTGGTCTACGTCCTCGGCTACGTCAAGGCGCGCGTCCTGATCACCACCGCCAAGGTCGCCGAGGCGATCGCGCCCAGCCTCGGCGACCTGCCGCACCTGCTGACCATCCTGCTGGTGCCCGACGCCGCCACCGGCGAGGACCCGGCCGCCGAGGTCGTCGTGCCCCCGGTCCTCAAGCGCCGCGGCGTCGAGGTGCTGTGCCTGTCGCACGCGATCACCGAGGGCCGCCGCCTCGAGCGCGTCCTGCCCCAGACCCACCGCGACGCCCCGGCGTGCTGGCTGTTCACCTCGGGCTCGACCGGCAAGCCCAAGGCGGCGATGCACAGCCACCGCGACTTCGCGTTCAACACCGAGGTCTACGCCAAGCGCACCGTCGGCTACCGGCCCGGCGACGTCACGGTCAGCGTGCCGCGGCTGTTCTTCGGCTACGCCACCGGCACCAACCTGTGGTTCCCGTTCGCGGTCGGCGCCACGGTCGGCCTGTTCAGCGAGCGGCCCACGGCCGAGAGCCTGGCCGCCGCGATCGCGCGCTACCGGCCGACGATCGTCACCAACGTGCCGACGATGCTCGGCAAGCTGCTCGACCTCGACGACGCCCGCCGCGCCGCCGGCGAGCCCGGCCTCGATCTCGGCGGCGTCCGCTTCCACCTGTCGGCCGGCGAGGCGCTGCCGCCGGCGCTGTACGAGCGGTTCGTCGGCCGCTTCGGCGGCGAGGTCTACGACGGCATCGGCTCGGCCGAGATGTTCCACATCTACTGCAGCAACCGGCCGGGCGACGTCGTCGCCGGCTCGCTGGGCCGCGCCGTCGAGGGCTACACGCTGCGGGTCCTGCCCGAGGACGCCGAGGGCCCGGGCGCGCCGCCGGTGCCGCCCGGCGAGATCGGCGTCTTGTGGGTCAAGGGCGACTCGGTCGCGCACGGCTACCACCAGGACCGCGATCGCAGCTGGCACACCTTCCACGGCCACTGGTGCCGCACGGGCGATCTGTTCCGCGTCGACGAGCACGGCTACCTGTGGTTCGCCGGCCGCGCCGACGATCTGTTCAAGGTCGGCGGCGTGTTCGTGGCGCCGCTCGAGGTCGAGGAGTGCCTGCTGCGTCACCCCGCGGTGTCGGCGGCGGCGGTGGTGCCGGCCGACGACGGCGGCCTGACCAAGCCCAAGGCGTTCGTGGTCGTGCGCCCGGATCACCGCGCGCAGGTCGCCGACGCCGCCGGCCGCGACCAGCTGGTCGCGGCGCTGCAGGCCCACGTCCGCGACCACCTGTCGAAGCACAAGTACCCGCGCTGGATCGAGGTGGTCGACGAGCTGCCGCGCAACGACCGCGGCAAGGTCGACAAGCAGGCGCTGATCGCGGCGTCGGCGGGGACGCCGGCATGACCGCGCGGCGCCGCCTCGGCGACCACACGACGGTGTCGCTGCGGGCGGCGCTCGACGGCGGTCGCCCGGTGGTCGCGCTGGTCCCGGTGGGCTCGGTCGAGCCCCACGGCCCGCACCTGAGCCTGCTCACCGACGTCGTCATCTCCGAGGGCGCGTGCGAGCGCGCGGCGGCCCGGCTCGAGGATCGCGGCCTGGCCGCGGTGATCGCGCCGGCGGTGCCGTACGGGGTCACCGAGTGCGCCGCCGGGTTCGCCGGCGCGGTGTCGGTGCCGGCCGAGGCCCTGACCGCGTACCTGGCGGCGGTGGCGCGCGGCCTGCTCGCCGCCGGCTGCGCCCACGTCTGCCTGGTCAACAACCACCTCGAGCCCGCGCACGATCAGGCGGTGCGCGCCGCCGCGGCCGCGGTCGGCGCCGGCGTGTCGGTGGCGTGCCCGCTGACCCGGCGCTGGGCCCGGACCCTGTCGCCCGAGTTCAAGAGCGGCGCCTGCCACGCCGGTCGCTACGAGACGTCGATCGTCCTGGCCCAGGCCCCCGACGCCGTCGACGACGCGGCGCGCGCGGCGCTGCCCGAGGTGCCGATCAGCCTGTCCGAGCAGCTCGGCAAGGGCGTCGGCACGTTCGCCGCGATGGGCATGGATCGCGCCTACGCCGGCGCGCCCGCCGCTGCCACCGCCGCCGAGGGCGAGGACCTGCTGGCGCGGCTCGCCGAGATGGTGGTCGGCGAGGTCGTCGACGCCATGGCCGGCGCCTGAGGCGCGCGTCCGCGACGCGGCGGCTCAGGTCCGCGCCGGCAGCTGGCGGTGGTGGGTGCGGCCGCGCACGACCCGCGCCACCGGCAGCGCGCGCGCGTGCTCGCGCAGGAACTGGGCGCGCGCCGCGCGCTCGACCAGCCGGTAGGTCCCGACCGACGCGCCGAAGCCGACCAGCGCCGCCAGGGTCGCGACCAGCGGCGCGCCGATCGAGAAGGGCAGGGCGATCAGCACCGGCATCATGAACAGGAAACTGGCGCCGCCGGCGAGCACGAACGCGGGCGGCGCGAACAGGCGCTGCAGCATGCGCCGCACCGGCAGGTCGTCGGCCCAGTCGGCCTCGCAGCCGCCGCAGCGCTGGCCGAGCCGCGGCTGGTGGCGCCGGCACACCGGTGCGTTGCAGCGGCCGCAGCGCGCCACGGCGTGGGCGTCGCAGTCGCCGCACCGTCGGCCGTCTGTCAGGCGCGCGACCATGATCGAGTGTGGACCGCGGCCGGCCGGCCGCAAGCCCGGAGACGATCAGAGGGGGCTGCTACTCCGTAGGACATGGAGGGATCCGCCGCATACGCGCGCAGCTACCTGAAGTCCGACCTGCGCAACACCCGGACGTTGCTGGGGCTGATCGAGGGCGCGAGCGGCGGCGACGCCGCGGCCGACGGCGGCGACCCCGCCGAGGCCGACGCCGCCGACGAGCCGTTACTCACCCGGCTGTCCCAGCTCGTCCACGATCTGACCGTCGGCCTGCGCGAGTCGGCCGCCGCCCTCGGTGACCTCGACCTCGACGCCCTGCGCCGCTCGGTCGAGCTGGCCGCCGAGGCCGCGGCGCGCGAGCGCCGCATCGCCGACGACACGCTGCGGCAGTGGGCGCGGTCGTTCGAGCGCCTGCTGCCGTGGTGGCAGACCCTGCCGCCGGCCGAGACCCTGCTCGACGACGCCCGCTGGCCGGCGCCGGCGCCGGGCGTGAGGGTCCTCGAGGTCGCGGTCACCGCCGACGAGCGCTTCCGGGTCCACCACATCCAGCGGACCCGCGACCAGATCCTGAAGCGCTTCGCGAAGCACGTATCGAAGCACCCGGCGGTGCGGGCGGTCCGGTTCGTCGACGAGGCCGGCGAGGTGTTCGCCACCTGCGCCGCCGCGGCCGGCCCCGCCTCGGTCGGCTGGGCGTAGCGGCGCGGGCCGGGCCACGGCCGGCGCCGTGCAACGGCGCCCGCGGCCGCGTGTCGACGGAGCATGGCCGGTTCCATCGATCCCGCGGCGGCCCCGCGGGGCAACGTCGACCTCAACATCGTGCCGCTGATCGACCTGATGAGCTGCCTGACCGCGTTCCTGCTGGTCACCGCCGTCTGGGTCACGACCGCGCAGCTCGAGGTCCGGCCGGCCGGGCGGGGCCGGCCCGACAAGGCGCCGGTGGTCGAGCCCGAGGTGGTCTCGATCCAGGTCGAGACCGACCGGATCTGGGTCGGCACCGCCCGCACCGGCGAGCGCCTCGTCCTGCCGCGCGACGGCCGCGAGTGGGACGGCCTCGGCGACGCGGTCCGGCGCGTGCTGGCGGCCTCGGCGACGCCGCCGCGGGTCGAGCTGGCCGCGGCGAGCACCGCGGCGCGCCCGGTCCGCTACGACGACCTGGTCCACGCGATGGACGCCGTGATCGATGGCGGCGCGCCCGACGTCCGCGTCGCCGACCCGCACGAGCTGACGATCCGGCCGACGCTGTGACGACGCCGCGCTGGCTCAGCGCCCGACGCCGAGCTGGAACACGAACTCGAGGCCGAGCCCGTAGCCGGCGTCGGCCTCGCCGAACGGCTGGACGCTCAGCGCCAGGGCGATTCCGATCGACACGTCGCCCCAGTCGAGCGCGGTGTGGCTGTCGGCGTCGACCTCGGCGACGAAGCCGGGGCGCCAGGCGTCGGGCTGCCAGTCGTAGGACGACACGCGATCGATGCCGGTCAGCTCGACGCCGGCGAGCACGCGGGTCGCGACGCCGCGGGCCGCGAGCAGCTGCTGGCGGTGGCGCAGCCCGACCAGCGCGCGGGTTCGCAGCCGCACCCGTTCGCCGCCCGAGCCGCCGGCGGGCTCGAACAGCTCGGCCTCGAGCTGGCCGGCGAGGTGGCCGAGGTACGGGCGCACCGCCAGCCGGCCGCCGAAGTCCGCGGACTGCTGGTAGTCGGCGGGCCACATCGGCACGATGCCGCCGACTGCGACGTCGCCGTGCCATCCGTCGGCGCGGGCGGCGCCTGGCACGGCCACGCAGGCGAGGGCGGCGGTGACCGCGGCGATCCAGCCAGACGTGCGCATGGGCGAGCCGACTCTACTGCACCACGCCGGCGCTGCGGCGCCGGTGATCGCGGTCAGACGACCGCGCGGGGACCTACTCCTTGAGGCCGTGCTTCTGCTTGATCTGGTCCATCACGCGGGCGTACTCGACGTCCCACGCGCTGGTGCCCTCTTGCAGGTTCTTGATGCGCTGGCGCACTTCCTGGTCGAGGTCGTCGTCGACCGCCATGTGCTTGCGCACGATCTCCTTGATCTTGCGGCGCAGCGTGATGTCGTCGGCGTAGACCTCGTCGACGTGCTTGCTCTGCATGAAGGTCTCGACCAGCTGGTTGCAGATCCAGGTGACCGCCTCCTCGCCGAGGCCGAAGTCCTTCTGCTCCGCCAGCTGGCGCTTGGTGCGGCCGAGCTGGCTGGTGGGCAGGCCGCGGATCTCGAGGATGTCCTTGGCCCGCTCGGTGAGCTCGCGGTCGAGTCGGATGTACTCCTTGAGCACGGATGCGACGTCGAGCTGCGCCTCGTTGGCGTCGCTCACCTCGATGTCACCGTCCGAGCCGAGCTTCTGGATGACCTCGGCGGCGATCGAGTCGACCTTCCCTGCGTAGAGCTTCATGAGTGGTGGCACTGTAGGGGCGGCCCCGGGGGCGGTCAAGGTGGCGAGACGCGTTCGGTTCGGGAATTGCAGCACTTCTCCGACGGGGCGGGCGCGCGGCCGCGGCGGCCGGGCTATCCTGGCGCCGTGCCTGGCGTCCCGGTCCCCCGCGCGCGCAAGCTGGTGGTCGCCGGCCTGCTGGTCGACGACGTCGGTCGCGTCCTGGTCACCCAGCGGCGCGCCGATCAGCCGCTGCCGCTGCAGTGGGAGTTCCCCGGCGGCAAGATCGAGCCCGGCGAGTCGCCCACCGCGGCGCTGGTCCGCGAGCTGCGCGAGGAGCTGGGCGTCGAGGCCGAGGTCGGCGGCATCTGGGAGGCGCTGTTCCACGCCTACCCGGAGTTCGAGCTGATCATGCTGGTGTACCGGTGCCGGCTCGGCCCCGACCAGGTGCCGCGCCCGGTCGAGGTCGCGGATCTGCGCTGGCGGCCGCCCGACGATCTGGGCGACCTCGACATCCTGCCCGCCGACGCGCCGCTGGTCCGCCGGCTCGCCGCCGAGGGTGCGCCGCCGTGGCGCCCCGGCTTGTTTGACCCGGGCTCGCCCTAAACCCTACAATTTTCGCAATGGAAGGCCGCGCCAAGGTCACGAAGGAGGTCCTCTGCGAGGAGGCCCGCTTCATCCTCGCCAACGTCATGGCGGAGGCGCGCTATGGCCGCCAGAACCGCTACGAGGACATCCGCCGGGTCTGCGAGGGCGCGGTCTCGATCCCGTTCCAGGAGTACATCACCTTCCTCGAGAAGGCCGGCTACCTGCGCCAGGACCGCGGCTCCGACTCGCTCGAGGTCACGCCCGAGGGCGAGCTGGTGGTCAACGGCGGCAACCTCGCCGACTTCACCGAGCGCGCGGTCTCCCACTTCAAGAAGCTGCGCCAGAGCCGGTCGGCGCCGTCGGCGATGCTCGGCACCAACTCGGGCGTGGTGGCGTCGACCCTCGGGTCGCAGACCTCGGGGTCGGTGTCGAGCCGGCTGCCCGAGTCGCGCCGCGAGTCCGTCAAGGTCCAGACCTCCGGAGGCCGCTCCTCCGCCATGGTCGGCGGGGAGATCCAGAGCATGAGCTCCGAGATGATCGACAGCCGCTACGAGAAGCTCGCCGTGATCGGCTCGGGCGGCATCGGCACGGTGTACCGGGCCCGCCAGGTCCCGCTCAACCGCGAGGTCGCGCTCAAGGAGATCCGCGACCTGTTCGGCTTCTTCAGCGAGGACCAGCGCGGCGAGATCGTGCGGCGCTTCACCGACGTCGTGCGCGCCGCCGCCAACCTGGCGCACCCCGACATCCTGCCGATCCACGACGTCAACCTCGACCGCGAGTTCCCGTACATGGTCGTCGAGCTGGCGCCCAACGGCTCGGCGCGCCGGCTGATCAACGACGCCGAGGAGATCCCGGTCGCGCTCGCGCTCAAGTACCTGCTGCAGACGCTGCACGCGCTGCGCGCCGCGCACCAGCAGCGGGTCTACCACCGCGGCCTCAAGCCCGAGCAGCTGCTGATCGACGCCTTCGGCAACGTCAAGGTGTCGGACTTCGGGTTCACCCGGATCGTCGAGCGCGACCACGCGGTGATCCGCCAGGTCTACGTCGGCATGGGCAACGTCGCGTACATGGCGCCGGAGCTGTACACCGACGCGGTCGCGGCCGGCGCCCAGGCCGACATCTACGCGCTCGGCATCATCTTCTACGAGCTCTTGACCCGGAAGCTGCCGGGGCGGCGGTCGCCGATGCCGTCGCAGATCAACGCCGCGCTGCCCCACGGCATCGACGACATCTTCGACCGCATGACCCGCGACTCGCGCGCCGAGCGCTACACCTCGGTCGACGACATCCTCGACGACATCGACAAGCTCGAGGGCCTCGGCGAGATCCTCGACCAGCAGACCCAGGTGCTGGTCCAGGAGAACCCGCTGGCGCACATCAAGTTCCGCGAGGGCGCCGAGGATCCGCTGCCGCCGGTCGAGGAGGAGTCGGACGCCGGCTCCAAGGCGCCGCAGCACCGGCCGTACTCGTTCCAGCAGCGCAAGAAGAAGACCTGACGGCGCGGCCGCGCCCGCGCGGCCGCTACCGCGAGTCGTAGATCGTCCCGGCCGGCAGCTCGACGGCCGACAGCCAGCCGCCGCGGCCGGCCCCGGTGTCGAGGCCCCACAGCGGGCCGCGGCGCCACACCCCGGCGCGCGCCGGGTCGTGCGGCGGCAGCTCGGTCACCGGCGTGTGGCCGAAGACCACCGGCTTGCCGGCGTACTCGGTGAAGAAGTCCTGCTCGCGCATCCACAGGAGCGGCCGCTCGGCGCCGTCGCGCGGGTGCTTCCAGGCCGCGCCCTCGCCGTCGAGGCCGGCGTGGACGTAGATCGCGTGGTCGTCCTCGTACCAGAGCGCGAGCCGCGCCATCCACGCCTGCACCGCGACCGGCAGCCAGCCCTCGAGCTCGAACAGGTCCTTGGCCTCGTCCATGGTCAGCTCGGCGCCGGGCACGACGACCCGATCGGTGAACGACCGGAACGTCTCGGCGACGCCGTTGGACCGGGCCAGGAAGAAGCCGACCTCGAGCTCGCGCTTGCCGTCGGCGCCCGGGGTCAGCGACCGCAGGTAGGCGTCCTCGTGGTTGCCGCGCAGCAGCACGACCTTGCCGGCGGTCTCCTCGGGGAGCCGGCGCAGGCGGTCGACGACGCCGCGGGCGTCGGGGCCGCGGTCGACGTAGTCGCCGAGCAGGACCAGCGTGTCGTCGGGCGCGACGAACGGCAGGCGGTCGAGGACGCGCTCGAGCATCGCGCGCTCGCCGTGGATGTCGCCGATGACGAAGGTCCTGCCCATCGTGTCGAATCTAGGGCCGCGCCCGGGGCCGAGGCCAGCGGCGCCCCGCTCATTCCGCGGCGCCGTGGATGCCGAGGGCGCGCAGGTGCGCGGCGAGGCGGCGGGCGTCGTCGAGCCGGTTGTAGACGTGCGCCGAGACCCGCAGGTAGATCTGGTCGAGGCGCGGCCACGGCGCGATCGCGACCTCCCAGCCGGCCTCGAGCAGCCCGCGCTCGAGGTCGCGCGGCGCCACGCCGGCCGGCGGCGCGATCGGCAGCGACGCCATCATGCCGAGCATCGCGTCGGGCGCCGCGGGCGCGCCGCCGAGGGCGTCGAGCAGGACGTCGCGCATCGCGATCGCGAGGCGGTGGCCGCGGGCCCGGACCGCCGGCCAGCCGCCGCCGATCGCGGCGATCGCGGCGATCGCCGCCGGCGCGCTGAGGTACGGCGTCGGGTCGTGGGTGCCGGTCCAGTCGTGCTCGGCGTGGAAGCGCCGCGGATCGTCGACGGCCAGCGCGGCGCCGTGGCTGGTCACCAGCGGCCGGATCCGCCGGCGCAGGTCGTCGCGGACCCACAGGAGCGCGCACGCCTTGGGCGCGCACGCCCACTTGTGCAGGTTGCCGACGTAGGCCGCGACCCCGGCGGCGGCCAGCGCCGCGACGTCGAGGTCGAGCATGCCCGGGGCGTGGGCGCCGTCGACGACGACGTGGACGCCGCGCGGCGCCAGCGCCCGCGCGATCGCGGCGACGTCGAGGATCAGCGCGGTCGGGCTGGTGACGTGATCGAGCAGGACGACCCGGGTCTCCGGGGTGCACGCGGCGACGATCGCGTCGACGTGCTGGGCCGGGTCGCGGACCGGGAACGCGACGTGGGCGGTGACGACGCGGCCGCCGCGGCGCGCGACCAGGCGCTCGAGGCCGTGGCGGCACGCCGCGTAGCCGTGATCGATCGTGACGACCTCGTCGCCGTCGCCGACCAGGCCGTCGAGCGCGGTCGCGACCCCGGCGGTGGCGTTGGCCACGAAGACCAGCCCGGCCGGGTCGGCGCCGACGAAGCCGGCGACCTCGGCGCGGGCGTCGTCGAGCGCGGGCTGGCCGTCGAGGACGAAGAACCGCATGGTCGCGGCCTCGAGGCGGGCGCGCCACGCGGCCTGGACGTCGAGGGCGGCGCGCGGGCAGGCGCCGAACGACCCGTGGTTGAGGTGGACGACCGCCGGATCGAGGACGAAGGCGTCGGCGGCGGCGACCGCGTGGTCGAGATCGTCGGGCGCGGCGTCGGGCGGCGAGGGGGTCATGGCGGGCTCCAGGCGCGGCTCACGGCACCAGCGCCAGCAGCGCGCGCGGGTGGTAGGTGGTGCCCAGCGGCGAGCGATCGCCGGCGAGGGCGCCGACGACGCGGTCGCGCCACGCCGCCGGGATCGCGTCCTCGCCCGCGGCGGCGCCGAGCAGGGCGCCGACGATCGCGCCGTTGGTGTCGGCGTCGCCGCCGCGGTTGACGACGTCGACGACGGCGTCGCGCCACGGCGTGCCGCGGCGCAGGTGCCAGCAGGCCAGGCGCAGCGCGACCCGGACGAAGCCGGCGGTGCGCTGCAGGTGGATCGCGGCGCCGTGGACGTCGGGGGTGGCGTCGACCGCGAGGTCGGCGGCGATCGCGGCGCGGGCGGCGTCGACCGCCGCGGCGTCGTCGGGCAGGGCGGCGGCGACGTGGGGCGGCGGCGGCGAGCGCGCGGCCTGGCTGGCGTCGAACAGCGCCGCGAGCGGCGCTGGCGGCTCGGCCACCGCGGCGGCGATCATCGCGGTGTACGCGGCGCACGCCAGCTGGCAGCGCGGGTCGGCGTGGGTGATCGCCGACTCGGCGCACGCCGCGGCGACCAGCGCCGCCGGGCGGTCGGCGTACGCCACCGCGAGCGGCGCCGCGCGCATGAGCGAGCCGTTGCCGGCGGGCTGGCGATCGCGGGCGCGCCACTCCTGCAGCCCGGCGGCGGCGGCGGCGCCGCCGCGGGCGATCCGGTCGAGGGCGCCGGCGGTCTGGCCGCCGATGTCGAAGGTGTGGTGGCGCCACGCGACGTAGCGGGCGGCGACGTCGTCGACGTCGAGGACGCCGGCGTGGTCGAGCAGGCTCTGCGCCAGGCACGTCGCCATGTGGGTGTCGTCGGTGACCTGGCCGGCGGCGAGGTGGAACGGGCCGCCGCCGGTGACGTCGACGTGCGGCCCGGTCGCGAGCGTCGGGTACGACGGCGCGTCGCGGGTCGCGAACTCGAGCGTGGTGCCGAGGGCGTCGCCGACGGCGAGGCCGAGCAGGGCGCCGCGGGCGCGGTCGCGGCGGACGTGGGGCTGCCAGGGCACGCCCCATGGTAGCCGGCCGCGCCACCCGGGTGCGGCCGCGCGCGGGAAGGATCCGGGGCCGCGGCGCGTTGGGGGGCGATGCCCCGGGATCGCCTCGACGGCCTCGAATCCGCCCCTGGCGCCGCGTCGGTGAGCCCGCTGGACTACAGTCGAGCCGTGTCCACCGCGCCCAGCGACGACCCCGCCGCCGACCGCGCGGCGTCGCGGCTCGACCGCTGGCGCCGCTCGCTGCTCGACCTGACCCTGCGCAACCGCCTGCTCGACGCCCGCGACGGCCGCCAGTCGCTGGCCCTCGCCGGGGTCGATGCGGTCGCGCTGGCCGGCGTCCTCGACGGCGGCGCCGAGCTGGCCCTCGACGCCTACGCCGCGCCCGACGCCGCGCGGGTCGGCGGCGCCGAGCGCGCCACCGAGGCCACGGTCCACGCCGCCGCCGAGGCGCTGGCGGCGCGCCGGCTGCTGGTGCCGACCAGCGACGTCGAGCTCGACCGGAGCCTGCTGGCGATGGCGCGGTCGGCGCGCGAGAGCCTCGAGGAGGGCGGGGCGCGCAGCCTATGGATCGCGCTCGGCCTGCTGCGCTGGCGGGAGGACGGCGACGTCGACGGCGCCGCGCCGCGGCTGCGCCACGCGCCGCTGGCGCTGTGGCCGGTGGAGCTGCGCCGCGGCTCGGCCGGCGAGCGCTACCGGCTGCGGCCCGCCGACGACGAGCCCCGGCTCAACGACACGCTGATCGAGAAGCTGCGCATCGATCTCGGCGCCGTGGTCGCGCCGCCGCGCGCCGACGACGGCGAGCTCGACCTCGACGCCGTGATGGCGGCGTTCGCCGCCGCGGTCGCGGGGCGCCCTGGCTGGGAGGTCGTGCCGGCGGCGCGCCTCGGCGTCTTCGCGTTCGCCAAGTTCGGCATGTGGACCGATCTCGCCGAGCGCGCGGCGACGCTGCTCGAGGCGCCGCTGGTCCGGCACCTGGCGTGCTCGACCGGCGAGGCCTTCGTCGACGACGGCCCCGCGCTCGCCGAGCTCGCCGACCCGACGACGCTCGACGACGCGATGCCGCCGGTCGAGGTCTTCGCGCCGCTGGACGCCGACGCCACCCAGCTCGCCGCGGTGCGCGCCGCCGAGCACGGCAAGACGTTCGTGTTGCAGGGCCCGCCCGGCACCGGCAAGTCGCAGACGATCTCGAACCTGATCGCGCAGTGCCTGGCGCGCGGCCAGACCGTGCTGTTCGTGTCCGAGAAGATGGCGGCGCTCGAGGTCGTGCACCGCCGCCTCACCGGCGCCGGCCTCGGCGACTTCTGCCTCGAGCTGCACTCGCACAAGGCCCGCAAGCGCGAGGTCATCGAGGATCTCGGGCGCGTCCTCGAGCGGGCGTGGCGACCGGGCGGGCTGTCCGGCGACGGCGGCCGGCTGGCCGCGGCGCGCGCCGCCACCGACGGCCACGTCCGCGCGATGCACGCGCCGTCGCCGCTGGGCCTGACCGTGTTCGACGCCCTGGCCCGGCTGGTCGCGCTGCGCGACGCGCCGCGCCTGGCGCTGGGCCCGGTGACCGACATCGGCGACGCCGCCTGGCTGGCGACCCGGCGCGACGCCCTGGCCCGCTACGCCGCGGCCGCCACCGAGATCGGCGGCGGCGGCGACGCCGGCGCGGCGGCTGGCGCCCCGGCCGGCGCCCCGGCCGGCGCGGCGGCGGCCGCGCCCCGGCCGGCGCGGCGATGTCCGCGCCCGGCGCGCACCCGTGGTCGGACTCGACGCTCGCGGAGTGGCAGCTCGCCAGCGGCGACGCGGTCGCCGCCGCGCTCGCCGAGCTGGCCGGCGCGGTCGCCGCCCTCGACGACGCGCTGGCCGCGACCGCCGCGGCGGTGCCGGGCTGCGCCCGACCTGTCGCGCCGACGTCGCCGCGCTGGTCGGCCTCGCCGAGGTCGCGGCGCGGTCGCCGTACCCGGGCGCCGAGCTGGTCGCGGTGGCGTCGACGGGCGCCGCCGCCGGCGACGCCGTCGCCGACAAGATCGCGCGGGTGAAGGCGCGCGCCGCCGGCGTCGACGTCGGGCCCGACGGCGGCGGCGACCTGGCGGCGATCGGCGCGCCCGGCACCGCGCTCGAGCTGCGGGCGGTGCCCGCGATCCGCGGACCTGGCTGGTCATGGCGCGGCGCCGCCGCGAGCTGCGCGCCGAGCTCGACGCTGCTGGCGCGACGAGCTACTCGATCCGGCGGCGGTGGGCGACGGCGAGCTCACCGAGCTGGCGGCGCGGTTCCGGCGCTGGGGCCGGCGGTTCTGGCTGTGGCGGTGGCTGGCGCTGCGCGGCGGCCCGGGCCTGGCTGCGCCGGTTCTGCGACGGCCGCCTGCCCGGCGACGCCGCCACCGCGACCGACCTCGACGCCGCGCTGGTGGTGCGGCGGTGCGCCTGCCTGCTCGAGGAGGCGCGCCCGGCGGCGCGGCGCTGGATGGGCGCGATGGCGCCCGCCGACGGCGGCGGCGACGAGGGCGCTGATCTCGACGCCGTCGACGGCGCGCTCGACTGGGCCGGCGAGCTGCGCGCCGCGTTCGACCGCATCGCCGGGCGACCGCGGCCGGCGACGCCCGCGACGCGGCGTGGCGGGCGCTGGTGGCGTCGGTGGCGTACGCGCCGGCAGGCGGCGCCGAGGCGCCGTGGCCCGACATCGGGGCGGCGGCGACCCGCTGCGGCGCTGCGGTGACCCGGCTCGGCGAGGTCTGCGGCGTCGCCGCGCCCGAGGACGACGTCGTGGCGTGGCTGCGGGCCCGGCTGCCCCGCTGGCAGGGCGCCGTCACCGCGCTGCGTGACTGGGCCGCCTACGTGCGGGCGCGCCGTGACGCCGATGGCCTCGGCCTGACCGCGGCGGTCGCCGCGTGCGAGCGCGGCGAGGTCGTGCCGGCGGCGCTGGCCGAGGCGTGGGAGCGCGCCGTGCTGCTGGCCTGGACCGACGCGCGGGTCGCCGCCGAGCCGGCGCTGCGCGACTTCCACGGCAGCAGCCACCACGCCCGGGTCGCCGAGCTCGCCGATCTCGATCGCGCGTGGCTGGCGGTGGCGCGGTCGCGCACGGTGACGTGCCTGGCCGAGCGGGTGCCGCGGGTCGCCCCCGGCGCCGACGCCGGCACCGCCGAGGGCGGCGAGGTCGGCGTGCTCCTGCACGAGCTCAAGAAGCAACGCCGGCACAAGCCGCTGCGCGCGCTGTTCGCGCGCATGCCCAACCTGCTGGGCCGGCTCAAGCCGTGCCTGATGATGAGCCCGCTGTCGGTGGCGCAGTACCTCGACCCGTCGCTGCCGCGCTTCGACGTCGTCGTCTTCGACGAGGCGTCGCAGATCCCCACCGCCGACGCGATCGGCGCGCTGGCCCGCGGCAACGCCGCGGTCGTGGTCGGCGACTCGCGGCAGCTGCCGCCGACCCGCTTCTTCGAGATCGACGCGGCGGCGCGCGCCGAGCGGGCGCCCGACGGCGGCGGCGCCGGCGACGACGACGACGAGCCCTACGAGGAGCTCGAGAGCATCCTCGACGAGTGCGTGGCGGCAAGGCTGCCCGAGCTGCGGCTGGGCTGGCACTACCGCAGCCGCCACGAGGACCTGATCGCGTTCTCCAACCGCCACTACTACGACGATCGCCTCGACGTGTTCCCGGCGGCGGCGGCGCGGGTGCCGGGCCTGGGCGTGGCGTGGCGCAAGGTCGACGGCGTCTACGACCGCGGCGGCACCCGGCAGAACCGGATCGAGGCCGAGGCCGTGGTCGCCGAGATCGTCGCGCGGCTGACCGATCCGGCGCAGGCCGAGCGCTCGCTCGGGGTCGTGACCTTCAGCCGCGCCCAGCAGACGTTGATCGAGGACCTGCTCGACGACGCCCGGCGCGCGACGCCGGCGCTCGAGCGGTTCTTCGGCGACGACGTCGCCGAGCCGGTGCTGGTCAAGAACCTCGAGACCATCCAGGGCGACGAGCGCGACGTCGTGCTGTTCTCGATCGGCTACGGCCCCGACGCCGCCGGCAAGCTGACGATGAACTTCGGGCCGCTCGGCAAGGACGGCGGCGAGCGCCGGCTCAACGTCGCGATCACCCGCGCCCGCGAGCAGCTGGTCGTGTTCTCGTCGATCGAGCCCGACGCGATCGCCGCCGACGCCGCGGCGCCGGGCGTCCGCCACCTGGGCGAGCTGCTCGGCTTCGTGCGCGACGGCGGCGGCGCCGCCGCCGCCGCGGATCGCGCGCCGTCGTCGGCGATCGTCGCGTCGATCGCCGCGGCGCTGACCGCGCGCGGCTGGTCGGTGCAGCCCAGCGTCGGCTGCGCCGGCTACCGGATCGATCTGGCGGTGGTCGACCCCGACGACTCGGGCCGCTACGTGCTCGGCATCGAGTGCGACGGCGCGGCCTACGCGGCGGCGCCGGTGGCGCGCGATCGCGACCGGCTGCGCGGCCAGGTGCTGGCCGGGCTGGGCTGGCGCCTGCACCGCATCTGGGCGCTAGACTGGTGGCTGGATCCCGACAAGGAGGCCCAGCGCATGCACAGCGCGGTGATCGCCGCGATCGCGGCGCTGCGCCAGGCCCGGCGCGCGCAGGCCGCGCCGACCCGACCGCCGCGGACCGCGCGGACGTCGTCGGGGCCGGTGGCGCGTCCGGGCGCCGGCTCCGGGCGCGACGGCGACCGCGGCGCCGGTGGCCTCGGCTGCGACGACGACCGCGGACGCCGCGACGGTGCCGGTGGCCGCGCCGCTGGCCGGCGCCGCGACCGCGCCGGTGTCGGCGCCGGTGCCGGCGCCGACGCCACCTGGGCGGACCGCCAGCGGCTCGGCGCCGCGGCGGCGGCAAGGCCGGGCGCGGCAGCGGCGGCGCCACCACCGGCGCCGCGGCCCAGGGCGCGCTGTTCCCGGCCGCCGGCGCCGTGCCCGAGGTCGTCGGCTACCGCGCCGCCGCGGTGCCGGCCGGGCGCCGCCGGCCCGACGATCTGTTCGAGCCGCGGTTCGAGACCGAGGTCGGGCGCATCGTCGACCAGATCCTCGACGCCGAGGCGCCGGTCCACCTCGAGCGGCTGGCCCGTCGCATCGGCGCCTACTTCGGCATCGGCCGCACCAGCGCGCGGATCGTCGAGCGGGTCCGCACGATCGTCGCGGCGCGCGCCCGCATCGGCGACGCCGACGACGCCCAGGTGGTGTGGCGCGCCGACCAGGACCCCGCGGCGCTGCCGCCGGTGCGCGCTGCCGACGAGGCGGTCGAGACCCGCCGCGACGCCGACGAGATCCCGCTGGCCGAGGTCGCGGCGGCGGCGGCGGTGGTGCTGTCCCGCAACGTCGGCCTGCCGGTCGACGACCTGGTGCGCGAGAGCGCGCGGCTGCTCGGCTTCGCCCGCCTCGGCGATCGCGTCCAGCGCCGCATGCGCGCCGGCATCGACGTCCTGGCGGCGCGCGGCGGCTGCAAGGTCGAGGGCGAGCGCGCGTCGCTGCCGTAGCGGTCGGACGCGTCCGCGGCGGGCGTGCCGATCCACGCCCCCTCGACTCCGCCCTCGCGGCTGCGCCGCTCGGGCTCCGCTCGGGGTGAGCGAGGCGGGACGACGCGCCTCGCGAGGACGTTCACCCCGAGCGGAAGAGGACGTTCACCCCGAGCGGAAGAGGACGTTCACCCCGAGCGGAACGCGAGGTGCGAAGCACCGAGCGTGGAGTCGAGGGGGCGGGCGCCGGGTCGCCTAGACGACGCGGAGGTGGGCGCGGCGCGCCTCGGTCAGCAGCTCGATCGGGCCCCAGTCGGGCTCCCGCAGGTAGCGCCACAGGCCGGCCGCGAAGCCGACGCCGTGCGACACGTGCAGCACCGGGAAGATCGCCCACACCACGGGGATCGCGGCGACGCCTTCCTTGCGCCCGACCCGGACCGCCTCGGCGCCGGTGGCCAGCAGGTAGGTCGCGACCGCCGCGGGCGCGATCGGCCACAGCGGCGGCAGCGCGATCATCGCGGCGCCGCCGACCACCATGAAGAACGGGATCATCGGGCGCACGCTGAGGAAGCGGCCGAGCTTGAGCAGGGTGCGGGCGCGGCCGCGGCCGTACTTGTAGTACTGCTTGGCCAGGGTCTTGAACGAGGCGCGCGGGTAGTAGTGGACCTCGATGTCCTTGGACAGGAAGACCTTGCCGCCGCTCGAGATCAGCCGCTGGTTGAGCTCGGCGTCCTCGTTGGTGATCGCGCGCGGATCGTAGAGGCCGACCGACTCGAAGACCTTGCGGCGGAACGCGCCGAGGAAGACGGTGTCGACGAAGCCCTCCTCGTCGGCCGAGCGGTAGCGGGCGCCGCCGACGCCGACCGGGCTGTCGAGCGCGGCGCACAGCGCGCGCTGGAAGAAGGTCTTGGCCCGGGCCCGCTGGGCGCCGCCGACGTTGTCGGCGCCGGTGCGCTCGAGGGTCTCGATGCACTTGCGCACGTAGGTGGGCGCGTACTCGCAGTGCACGTCCATGCGGACGATGACGTCGCCGGCGGCCTCGCGGACGATCTGGTTGAGCCCGGCGGCCTGCAGCCGCTCCGGGTTGTCGATCATCTTGATGCGAGGATCCTCGGCGGACAGCCGGGCCAGGATGTCCCGGGTCGCGTCGGTCGAGCGCCCGTCGGCGACCAGGATCTCGATCCGGTCGTGCGGGTAGTCCTGGGCCTGGACGCTGCGGATGCAGGTCTCGATGAAGCCCTCCTCGTTGAAGGCCGGCATCGCGATCGTGACGAACGGCGGCTGCGCCATGGCGCCCATCTTAGCCCGGCGCGGCGGTCGCGCGAGCCGGCGCGCGCACCACCCACAGCCCGGCGCCCAGGATCAGGGCGCCGCCGAGCGCCGCGATCGGGCCCAGGCCCTCGCCGAACGCGGTCCAGCCGACGATCACGGCGACCAGCGGCTCGAGGAAGGTCAGCACCGCGGCCCGGGCGCTCCCGATCCGGCTCAGGCCGGCGACGAACCCGATCCCGGCGAGGGCGCCCAGCAGCAGCGAGCCGGCGCCCAGGTACGCCAGGTCGCCGGCGTCGATGGCGTCGAGGTGGCCGGCGCCCAGCGGCGCCACCACGATCGCGGCCAGCAGCGAGTGGTACGCGATCGCGCGCGACGCGCCGATGCGGGCGGCCAGGCGCCGCACCACGAACACGTTGCCGGCGTAGGCCACGGCGCTGGTGGCGCCGAGCGCGGCGCCGAGCCCCAGCGCGGCGCCGCCGGCGCGCCACGGCTCGAGCACCAGGGCCAGCCCGGCGGTCGCGATCACCGCCGCGGCGGGCGCGCCGCGCACCGCGGTGCCGTCGACGCGCGGCGCCGCCAGCGCGATCAGCACCGGCGCCAGGTAGTGGGTGAGCACGGCGATGGCGACGCTGGTGTGCTCGATCGCGGCGAAGAAGGTGACGACGTTGACCGCGTCGCACACGGTGTTGAGCGCGAGCAGGCCGACGGTGCGGCGGTCCCACGACGTCGCCGGCTCGCGCAGCGCCAGCGGCAGCGCCCACAGCCCCATCATGAGCAGGACCACCGGGCCCGACACCGTGCCGGGCAGGCCGGTCGGGCGCAGGAACAGGCTCCAGGTGCCCCACGCCGACGCCGCGACCGCGACCATGGCCAGGCCGGGGCGGGAGATCGCTCGGGACACGGCGGCACGGTAGCATCGGCGCGTGAGCACCGCCGGCGACGCCGAGGCCTTCCTGCGCGCCTACCACGCCCGCGATCCCGGGGCGACGCGCCGCGCGGTGGCGCGGGGCCGGGTGGTCGGCACCGACGGCTCGAGCTACCAGCTGCTGGCCGCGCTGGCGCCGCCGGGGGCGCGGGTGCTCGACCTGGCGTGCGGCGACGGCCCGGTGCTCGACGCCCTGGTCGCCGCCGGCCACGACCCGGCGCGCCTGATCGGCGTCGACGTCTCGGCCGAGGAGCTGGCGGCGGCGATCACCGCGGCGCCGCGGCTGCGGGCCCGCGCCGACGCGCTGCCCCTGGCGACCGCGTCGATCGACGCCTGCGTCTCGCACCTGGCGCTGATGCTGATGCCCGACCTCGACCCGGTGATCGCCGAGCTGCGCCGCGTGCTGCGCCCGGGCGGCCGGCTGGCCGCGGTGATCGGCGGCGGCCCCGGGCTGGGCGACGCCTTCGAGCGCTTCGCCGAGCTGGCCCAGCCGCTGTTGCGGACGCCGCCCTTGACCGACCGCCGGCTGCGCCGCGCCGACGGCATCGCCGCGGCGTTCGCGCCGCTGGGCGCGGTGACCCAGCGCGACCTCGACGTCGATCTGGCGGGACCGATCGACGCGGTGTGGTCGACGGTGTCGGCGCACTACGGGCTCGCCGGGGCCAGCGCGACCGACCTGCTGCTGCTGCGCACCGCGTTCGCGACCTCGGTCGCCGACCTGGCGGTCGACGGCGTCGTGCCGTGCACGATGCACCTGCGGCTGGTCGAGGTCGCCGAGGTCGGGACCGGGAGCGCGGCCGGGTAGGACGCCGGCGCGGTCGTCGCGCCGGGCCGCCGCGCCGCTGGTATCCTCGCCCCCGTGCGCATCGCCTGGATCTCGATCGCGGTCGTGGTGGCGGTCGGCTGCGACAAGCCCGAGGCGACCCGCGTCGACAAGGATCCCGGGCCCGCGACGTCGGGATCGTCGGCCCGGCGCGACGTCACCGGTCCCTTCGGCAAGGGCGACAACGTCGCGGTCGCCGCGCCGTCGGGCGCCGGCCACGCCGACTGGATCCAGCCGGTCACGCCGGTGCCGTGGACGCGCCCCGACCGGCCGCGCAACGCCTCGGAGGAGGCGCTCTACGGCACCTGGGCCGCCAGGGTCGGCGACTACGCCACCCGCTCGGCGTTCATGGCCGATCGCGTGGTCTACGCCCTCGACGGCACGAACCCCGACATGCTGGGCCAGATCACCGACGCCATCGCCCACGACGATCGCCTGGCCTCGGCGTGCATCTGGCTGGAGCTACGCCCCGACTTCACCGGCATCCGCCGCGAGTGCGCGATCGTCAACGGCGAGCCCAGCGCGCTCGATCAGAACGATCCGATCACCGGCGCCAAGAAGGATCTCGGCACCCCGCTCGAGTGGTACTTCGACGACACCGCGCACGAGGTCGTGATCCACTTCGGCGCCGACATGGTGGTGCCGGCGCTGCGCGACGGCGTGCTGCGAACGCTGGTGTTCCGGACCTGGCGGCTGCGGCTCGGCGACAAGGTCGGGGACAACACGTTCACCGTGACGGAGACGCTACCCGAGCACGACTACGTGCTGCCGACCGCGTATCCGTACGAGATCTTCCCGCAGTCGTTCCTGTAGGGGAGGGCGGGGTGCGTGCCGTGCCGTGCCGTGCTGTGCCCGTGCCCGTGCCCGTGCCCGTGCCCGTGCCCGTGCCCGTGCCCGATTCCCGGTCGGATCGGCTGGGGCGCAGCACGGGCAGAGGAGGACTAGACGTTGAACAGGAAGTGCATGATGTCGCCGTCCTGCACCACGTAGGTCTTGCCCTCGATCCGCAGCTTGCCCGCCGCCTTGAGCCCGGCCTCGCTGCCGTGCTCCTCGAGATCCGCCAGCGAGAACACCTGGGCCCGGATGAAGCCCTTCTCGAAGTCGGTGTGGATCACGCCGGCGGCCTCGGGCGCGGTCGCGCCCTGCTTGATCGTCCAGGCGCGGATCTCCTTCTCGCCCGCGGTGAAGTACGACTGCAGCCCGAGCAGCCGGTAGCACTCGCGCGCCAGCGTGTGCAGCGCCGGCTCGGCCAGGCCGTAGCCCGCCAGCAGCTCGACCCGCTCCTCGTCGCTGCACTCGGCCAGCTCCGCCTCGATCTTGCCGCACAAGACGACCACGCCGGCGCCCTCCCGGGCGGCGCGCGCCTTGACCAGGTCGCTGTACGCGTTGCCGTCGGGCAGGTCGCCCTCGCCGACGTTGCAGCAGTACAGCACCGGCTTGGTGGTCAAGAGGTTCCAGGTCGCGACCTCGGCCTTCTCGTCGTCGGTGGCCTCGAGGCTGCGCCCCGGCTTGCCCGCGGACAGGTGCGCGACCACCCGCTCGGCCAGGGCCAGCTCCGCCTTGGCCTCCTTGTTGCCGGTCTTCGAGCCGCTGAGCGCCTTCTTGGCCCGCTTCTCCGCGGTCTCCATGTCGGCGAGCACCAGCTCCAGCTCGATCACGTCGATGTCACGGATCGGGTCGACCGTGCCGGCGACGTGGACCACGTTCTCGTCCTCGAAGCAGCGGACCATCATCAGGATCGCGTTGGTCTCGCGGATGTTGGCGAGGAACTTGTTGCCCAGGCCCTCGCCCTGCGACGCGCCCTTGACCAGGCCGGCGATGTCGACCAGCTCGACGATCGCCGGGATCACCTTGTCGGTCTTGATGTGCTTCTGGATCCGCTTCAGCCGCGGGTCGTGCACCGGCACCACCCCGACGTTGGGGTCGATCGTGCAGAACGGGTAGTTGGCCGCCTCCGCCTTGCCGGCGGTGAGGGCGTTGAAGACGGTGCTCTTGCCGACGTTGGGCAGGCCGACGATACCGACGGACAGGGGCATGGCGGGACGACTTACCCCGCCCGGGTGGTCCGTGGCAAGGCCGGCTTGCGAACCGCCCGCCGCGGCCCTGCGAGCGGCTGCGTGGCGCGTGCCATTGCCGGTGGCATCCTTCCCTGGGGATCCTGCCGCCATGCCTCGCCTCCGCCCCCTGTGGCTGCTCGCCACCCTCACCCTGGTCGCCGCCGCCTGCGGCGACGACGGCGCCCCCGCGACTCCCGACGCCGACACCACCCCGCCGGCCGACGCCGACGGCCGCGACATCCTGGTCCGCCTCGGCGACCTGCCGGGCCTGGTCTCGGCCACCGAACAGCCCACCGACCACCCCGGCTACCGCCGCTTCGACATCCGCCTCGAGCAGCTGGTCGACCACGGCGACGCCGCCGGCCAGACCTTCACCCAGCAGATGACCCTGCTGCACCACGACGACACCGCGCCGATGGTGCTGGTGTCGACCGGGTACTGGAACTACTACGGCGACGGCCTCAGCGAGCTCGCCACGGTGCTGCACGCCAACCAGCTGGTGGTCGAGCACCGCTACTTCGCGTCGTCTCGGCCCGACCCCGCCGACTGGAGCTTCCTGACCATCGAGCAGGCCGCCGCCGACCACCACGTCATCACCGAGGCGTTCAAGCGCATCTACCACGCCGCCTGGCTGGCCACCGGCGCCTCCAAGGGTGGCATGACCTCGGTCTACCACCGTCGGTTCTGGCCCGACGACGTCGACGGCACCGTGCCGTACGTCGCGCCGCAGTCGTTCGGCGCGCCCGACTACGGCTACGACGCCTTCGTCGACGCCGTCGGCACCCCGACCTGCCGGCAGGCCCTCGAGGATCTCGAGGTCGAGATCCTGACCAACCGCCGGGCCGCGATGGAGCAGCGCGCCACCCAGCAGGCCGCGACCGACGGCTGGACCTACGGCCGGGTCGCGGTCGGCCCCGCGGTCGAGTCGGCGGTGGTGAGCCTGTACTGGGCGTTCTGGCAGTACTACGGCATCGGCTACTGCGACGCGGTGCCGGCGACCACCGCCAGCGACGACGCGGTCTGGCAGTTCCTCGACGCCATCTCGGGCGTCAACAGCAGCTCCGACCAGTACGCGTCGGCGTTCGAGGCCTACTACTTCCAGGCCGCCTACCAGCTCGGCTACCCCGGGACCGTGGACGACTACCTCGACGGCCTGCTGCTGTACGGCGACGCCGACTACGCCGGCATCTACCCGGTCAGCGTCGACCTGCCGGCGTTCGACGCCCCGGCCATGCACGACGTCGACGACTGGCTCGAGGCCGACGGCAGCCGGCTCTTGTTCGTCTACGGCGAGTGGGATCCGTGGAGCGGCGGCCGCTTCCCGCTCGGCGACGCCACCGACTCGCTGTCGCTGACCGTCGCCGAGGGCACCCACGGCGCCGACCTGTCGTCGCTCGACGCCGACGACCGCGCCGCCGCCGCCGCCCGGCTCGAGGCCTGGACCGGGGTCACGCCCGACTTCGCGGCCGCGAAGCGGCAGCCCGCGGCGCTGCGGCCGCCGCCGCCGCCGCGGCCGCCCGCGGCGCTGCTGCAGGCGCTGCGGCTGCGCGGCCGGTAGTCGCCGGCGGCGCCGCCAGGCCCGGGCGGCCTACCAGGGCAGCTCGCGGCCGTCGTGGTGGAAGAAGCGGCCGCTGTCCGCCGCGGTCAGGCCGTCGATGCGGGCCAGCAGGTCGGCGACGCTCTGCGCCACCGGCAGCGGCGCCCGCGCCCCGCCCATGTCGGTCTGGACCCAGCCGGGGTTGAGGACCACGCACACGAAGCCGTCGCGGCCCAGCTCGTGGGCCAGGCTGCGGTTGAACATGTTGAGCGCGGCCTTGCTGGCGCGGTAGCCGTAGGCGCCGCCGCTGGTGTTGTCGGCGACCGAGCCCATCAGCGACGACACGTGCGCGATCCGGCGCAGCCGGCCGGCCCGCAGCGACGGCAGCAGCGCCTGGGTCACCAGCACCGGGCCGATCGCGTTGATCGCGAGGTAGCGGTGCAGCTCGGCGGCGGTGAGGTCGGGCAGGCCGCCGCCGTGGCCGCCGATGCCGGCGTTGTTGACGAGGACGTCGATGGCGGTGCCGGCCAGGCGCGCGCCGAGCGCGGCGACGCTGGCCGGGTCGTCGACGGTGAGGGCCTCGACCCGGGCGCCGGTGGCGCGCAGGGCGTCGGCGTGGTCGGGATCGCGGGCGGTGCCGATGACGGCGTCGCCGCGGGCGACGAGCTGGCGGGCGAGCTCCAGGCCGATGCCGCGGGTGGCGCCGGTCACGAGATAGCTGGGCATCACCCGAGCTTGCCCGATCCCAGGGCCGCGGCTCGCGCCGGATTCGGTGGTAAAACCGCGGCATGACCGAGACGCGCCGCGTGATGCTGGTGACCGGCTCCACCGACGGCATCGGACGGCAGACCGCGCTCGAGCTGGCGCAGGCCGGCCACCACGTCATCGTGCACGGCCGGTCGCGCCCCAAGGTCGACGCCGCGCTGGCGTGGCTGCGCGAGCGGGCCGCGGGCGCCGAGGTCGACGGCGTCTCGTTCGACCTGGGCTCGCTGGCGTCGGTGCGCAAGGGCGCCCGCGAGCTGCTCGAGCGGGCGCCGGCGATCCACGTGCTGATCAACAACGCCGGCGTGTTCTGCAACGAGCGCGGCCTCACCGGCGACGGCATCGAGCTGACCTTCGCGGTCAACCACGTCGGCCCGTTCCTGCTGACCCACCTGCTGGGCCCGGCGCTGCAGCGCGGCGCCCCGGCGCGGGTCATCAACCTGTCGTCGATCGCGCACACCCGCGGCCAGATCGCCCTCGACGATCTCAACCTCGAGCGCGGCTGGTCGGGCTACGCCGCGTACGCGCAGTCCAAGCTGGCCAACGTCATGCACGCGCTGTCGCTCGCCGAGCGGTGGGCGTCCCAGACCCTGGCCGCGTACAGCCTGCACCCCGGCGTGGTCGACACCAAGCTGCTGCGCGAGGGCTTCGGCCCGGTGCGCGGCGTCACCGTCGAGCAGGGCGCGCGCACCAGCGTCATGCTCGCGGGCAGCGCGCGCGTCGACGCGCCCAGCGGCAGCTACTTCGTCGACGGCGTGCCCGCGCCGGTGGCGTCGGCCGCGCTCGACGACGACGTCCGCGCCGCGCTGTGGGCGGCGACCGCCCGGCTGGCGGGGCTGGACGCATGAGCCCACCGCCGGGTGGTGCGCCGCCCCGCGAGGGCGCCGAACCCGACGCTGCCGCCGACGCCGACGCCTACGCGACCCGTCGCGCCGACGCCCTGGCCCGGCTCGCCGACGGCGACGCCGACGCCGCGTTCGCCGACTTCCGCTGGGCCCTGTGGGAGCGCGACGCCGCCGCGCCGCTGGCCCCGGACCGCCTGGCCGACGGGCTCGGCGTGCTGGCGCGCATCGTCGTCGCGATGGGCCAGCGCGAGCTGGCCGAGCTGTGCGCGCGCGCCTCGACCGACGTCCAGGATCCCGATCTGCTGTACGAGCTCGGCTACGAGCTGATCGAGGTCGGGCTGCCGGCGATCGCGATCACCGTGCTGCGGCGCTGCCTCGAGGTCGTGCCCGGCAGCGAGCAGGTGGTCGCCGAGCTGGTGGTCGCGCTCGAGCGGCGGCTGCGCTACCGCGACGCCGCCGCGCTGCTCGCCGGCTACCCGGACCTGACCGCGTCCAGCTTCACGTGCCGCTACCACCAGGCGTTCGCGGCCCTGATGAGCGGCGACCTGGCGACCGCGCGCGCGGTCGCGGCGCGGCTCGGCCCCGCCGACGACGACCAGGGGTTCATGGCCGCGCGGGTCGGCGCCATGCTGGCCCGCGCCGACCGCGTCGCCGCGGTGACCTCGCTCGACGGTCGCGACCTGCGCGGCTGGCACCTGGTGATCACCGGCGGGGTCCTGCTGCACCGCTCGCCCCACGGCTTCGACGACGGCATGACCGGGCGCTACGCGTGGCTGCAGGACTCGGCGGCGCTGGTCCACACCGGGCTGCGCCGGCTGCGCGAGGTCCTGGCGGCGTGGCGGGTCGCGCCGCCGTGCATCTACGCGCCCCCCGGCCGCGATCACGAGATCGTCGCCGCCGCCGCCGCCGCGGTCCTCGACCTGCCGGTGGCGCCGTGGCCGGCGGTCGGCGTCCCCGCCCCCGGCCTGGTGGTCGCCTACGATCTCGCGGACGTGCCGTGGCGCGACCTCGAGCGGCTGATCGACCGTCGCCCCGGCCAGGTGCTGTTCGCGCACGCCAGCCGCTGGGTCGAGGACGGCGCGATCGCACCCGACGTCACGACCCTCCTGCACCAGAGCGTGGTGCCGCCGTGGGGCGCCCAGCTGGTGGTCGGCCCCGACGGCGAGCCACGGCGGGCCGAGGCCGATCCCCGGCCGGTGGAGGCCATCGCGGCCGACGTCATCGCCGCGGCGCCGCTGGCCGGCGACGATCTCGCCGCTGACGATCTCGCGGGCCTGGCGGCGCTGGTCGCGGCCGCGGGCGCGCCGGATGTGGGACGACGGGAGCGGTTGTGGGGTGGATCGCCGGTGCCGTCGAACCGATTCGAGTGATGGCGCCGCGACCGTGCGTGATACCCTGAGCCACGCGCCGTCTGTCGCGCGCACGGAGTCGACGTGAAGAAGATCCTCGTGGTCGAGGACGACCCGGTGAACCTGCAGATCCTGTCCGACTTCCTGTCGGCGCACGGATACCAGACCACCGCCGCGGTGACCGGTCCGGACGGCGTCGACTCGTTTCGTCGCGAGCGCCCGGATCTGCTGCTCGTCGACGTCCAGCTGCCGCGCAAGAACGGCTTCGAGGTCTGCTCCGAGGTCCGCGCCACGCCCGAGGGGGCGCACACGCCGGTCCTCTTGATGAGCGCGGTCTACACCGACCGCGAGCACTCCGAGCGCAACGCCGGGCCCGGCAAGGCCGACGGCTACCTGCTCAAGCCGTTCGACCTCGCCGAGCTGCTGCTGCGGGTCCGCGGGCTGATCGGCGACGGCGCCAGGAACTGACGGCATGCGCTACCCGTCGTTCATCGAGGAGATGGACCGGGACGAGAACCGCCCCAAGCTGTGGGCCGGGGTGTGGTCGGGCTACGCGATCGCGATCGGCTTCGGGCTGCTGGCGCTGGGCGCGGTGCTGTTCGACATGTCGCCGTACGGCCGCGCCTTCGCGCTGATGGTGGCGATCAAGGTGGTCACCAACACCGCGACGCTGGTGGCGCTGCGTCGCGACCGCTGGGCGATCGACCTGATGACGCTGAACATCACCGCCGACGTCCTGCTGATGACGGCGGTGCTGTACTACACCGGCGGCCCGGGCAGCCCGCTGCTGGCGATCTACGTCATCGAGGTCACGGTCATGGCGCTGCTGTCGAACCTCGGCGTCACGCTGCTGGTCGCGGCCGGCATCCTGGCGTCGTACGGCACGATGGCGACGCTGGTGGTCACCGGCGAGCTGCCGACGACCGCGGCGCCGGCGCTGCAGCCGGCGGCGGGCCTGCAGGTCGTGGTCTACGTCGGCCTCGCCGCGTTCGCGATCGGCGTGCCGACGCTGTTCACGACGCTGATCCTGCGCCGGATGCGGGCCCAGGAGGCCGCGCTCCAGGCCCGGACCGCCGAGCTCATCGAGGCCGGCAAGCAGCGCAGCGTCTTCCTGGCGTCGGTGACCCACGAGCTGCGGACGCCGATCCACGGGGTCCAGGGCCTGTCGGACCTGATCGCCAGCGGGGTCTACGGTCCGGCCACGGAGCGCCAGCAGCAGGCGTGCGCGGCGATCAAGCGCAGCGCCCAGGGCCTGCTCGGGCTGATCGACGATCTGCTCGCGCTGGTCCGCGCCGACGTCGGGCGGCTCGACGTCCGGGTCGGTGACGTCGAGCTCGACGAGCTGATCGAGCAGGTCGTGGCCTCGGTGCAGTGGATGCTCGGCACCAAGAAGCTGACCCTGGGCACCGAGGTCGCGCCGGTCGCGGGCGGCGTGGTCAGCGACCGCCGCCTGCTCGGCCACATCCTGGTCAACCTGGTCGCCAACGCGGCCAAGTTCACCCCCGAGGGCGGTCGGGTCACGGTGCGGGCGCGCGGCGAGGGCGACCGGCTGATCCTCGAGGTCGCCGACACCGGCATCGGCATCCCCGACGATCGGCGCGAGGCCATCTTCGAGGCCTTCCGCCAGCTCGATGGCTCCGACGAGCGCCACTACGGCGGCGTCGGCCTGGGCCTGACCCTGGTGCGCCGGCTGGTCGATCTGCTCGGCGGCACGATCGAGCTGGTGTCGGCGGTCGGCAAGGGCTCGACGTTCACCGTGCGGCTGCCGGCGCGGATCACCGATCCCGACGAGGAGCCGACGATCCAGCGGCCGCGCGCGGCGACCGCCACCGGCGAGGCCGACGCCGTGGCCACCGGCGCCGCGACTGCGGGCGACGGCGCCGACCCCGCCGCGTCGCGGCCCTCGGCCTGACCCCGGCGGCGCGGCATCGCCGGCGTCGAAGCGGTAGAGTGCGCGGCGAGATGCCCGATCCGCGCTCCCGCCGCCTCGCCCTCGCCACCGGGTTGACCTACCACGTCCTCGAGTGGGGCGACCCGGCGGCGCCGGCGGTGTTCCTGATCCACGGCTTCCTCGATCTGGCGTGGGGCTGGGACCGGGTCGCACGCCGCCTCGCCGATCGCTTCCACCTGATCGCCCCGGATCTGCGCGGCCACGGCGACACCGACTGGATCGGCGCCGGCGGCTACTACCACTTCTTCGACTACATCGCCGACGTCGACGACCTGGTGGCGCGGCTCGGCGGCCCGCAGGTCGCGATGGTCGGGCACTCGATGGGCGGCAGCGTCGCGGCGTACTGGGCCGGCGCCCGGCCGACCCGGATCCGCCGCCTGGCCCTGCTCGAGGGCCAGGGGCCGCCCGACCAGGCCGGCGACGTCGACGGCCTGCCCGAGCGGGCGACGCGCTGGTTCGAGGCCTGGAAGCGGGCGCGGACCCGGCCGCTGCGGATCATGGCCGACGTCGACGAGGCGGCGGCGCGGCTGCGCCAGCACGATCCGCTGCTCGACGAGGTCCAGGCCCGCGAGCTGGCGGCGCACGGCACCCGGCCGGTGCGCGACGGCGTGACCTGGAAGCACGACCCGCTGCACCTCACGATGGGGCCGTACCCGTTCCGCGTCGATCTCGCCGCCGCGTTCTGGCGGCGCATCGCGTGCCCGACGCTGGTGGTCGACGGCGAGGCGTCGATGCTGCGCCTGCCCGACGCCGATCGCGAGGCCCGCCGCGGGTTCCTCGGCGACGCCCGCCACGCGGTCTTGCCCGGCGCCGGCCACATGATGCAGCGCCACCAGCCCGACGCCCTGGCCGAGCTGCTGGCCGCGCACCTGGGGGCGTGATGGCGCCCGCCGCCGACGACGACGCGCGGACCTGGTCCGGCACGTTCGAGGTCGCGGCGGGGTCCGACGGGGTCGCCGACGTGAGCCTCGCCGCGGGCGGCGCCGACGTCGCGCGACGGGTGCGTGGCGCCTGCGCGCTGCGCCTGGCCGACGGCGCCCGGGTGCCGCTCGACGTCGACGGCGCGGCCCTGCGCGGCTTCGCGGTCGCGACCGAGCGCGGCGCCTGGCGCAAGCTCGAGGAGCGCTGGGGCGGGGTGTTCGGCGCCGCGGCGCCGGGGCCGCTGGTCGAGGCCCGGCTCGAGGTGTGCCGCGTGCCCGACGGCGCGCCGGTGGTCGTGGTCGGCCGCGCGATCGAGGGCTGGCCCGCGGACCGCGGCTACCGCGACGGCGGGCCGCGGCCGCTCGAGCGGATCGTCGTGTCCCGGATCGCGGCGTCCGGCGTCGACGCCACCGCGCCCGACGTCGACGCCGCGCCGGCGCCGGCCGCGCCGCCGCGGCGCCGCGAGCCCGTCGACGATCCGGTGGCCGGGGTGCCGGCGGCGCGCATCGCGTGGCTGGTGATGATCGCGGCGGTCGCGGCGCTGGTGGTGCGGACCGGCTGGCTGTGGACGCGGGCGCCCCGGGTCGCCGCGGTCCACGCCACGTTCGGCGTCCTGGTCGCCGCGGTCGCGGCGCTGGGCGTGATCCTGTGGACCCACGCGTTCGGCCTGCGCAGCGTGGCGCAGCGGCGCCAGGACGACTGGCTGCCGACGTTCGTCGAGGCCGGCGTCGAGGTCGCGAGCCCGCTGCGGACCTGGCCGCTGGTGGTGTGCCTGATCGTCGTCGCGCTGGCGATGGTGTTCGGGCAGGACGCCGCCGGCATGATCGCGCGCACCGGCGACCTGCAGGCCCACAACGTCGACGACTACGGCCGCCCCGGCACCTCCGCGATCGACATGCTGCGCGCGACCACGGTGCTGACCGCGATCGCGGTGGGCTGCCTGGCGCTGACCACCTGGCTGTCGCGGCTGGGCCAGGCGCGCCGGCTGCGCGCGCTGCTGCTGGCCCGCCCCGACGCCCCGGCCGGCGGCTGGCAGCTGCTCGATGGCACCGTGGCGTCGTCGCGCGGCGACGGCCCGCCGGCGCGCCACGTCCGCGGCACCGAGCTCGACTCGAAGGGCCGCGGGCTGTGGGGCAACGAGCGCGCGCAGAGCCAGGCGTTCGTGCTCCACGCCGGCGGCGAGGCCATCCAGATCGAGGACGGCGCCACCTGGGCGTCGGCGTTCGCCAGCGGCCGCCCGGTCGAGCTCGAGACCAAGGTCGGCAGCTACTACGAGGACATCCTCGAGGTCCCGACCGGCGCCCGCGTCCTGCTCGCCGGGCGCGTCGATCGCGGCGGCGACGTGCCGACGGTGCGCCACACCGGCACCGGCTCGATCGTCATGTTCGCGACCGCCGCCGGCGGCGCCGGGCTCGCCGGGTTGCGCCGGCGCCTCCGGGTCCACGCCGCGACCCCGTGGATCGCGCTGGCGATGGTCGCCGGCATCGTGATCGCCGCGGCGGTCGGCCGCTGACCGCGGCGGCGAGGCCGCGACCGCTACGGCGTCGCGATGATGTGGCGGACCGTGCCGTCGAAGCCGGTGACGTAGAGCTCGCCGAGCGCGTCGGCGTGGATGCTGGTGACCGCGCCGGGCAGGGCCGGGGTGACCTGGCGGTCGTCGTCCGGGGCGCCGGCGGTGAACGCCCACAGCTGCTTGTGGCAGTAGTCGGAGTAGAAGTACCAGCCCTGCAGGTCCGGGAAGCAGCTGCCCCGGTACACCTGGCCGCCGATGATCGAGCACCAGCCGGGGTGGGTGTACTCCGCGACCGGCGCGACCTTGCCGGCGGTGGCGCAACCGGTGGTCGGCTCGTGGCAGCGCGTGCCCTCGAGGTCGTCCCACCCGTAGTTGTCGCCGCCGGTCGAGGTCGCGGGCTGGACGTCGATCTCCTCGCGCGCGTCCTGGCCGACGTCGCCGATGTAGAGATCGCCGGTGGCGGCGTCGAACGACCATCGCCACGGGTTGCGCAGGCCGATCGCCCAGATCTCCGGCCGCGGATCGGTGGGGCCGTCGGGGCTGGCGGCGTACGGGTTGGTGGCCGGGATGCCGTACGGCCTGGCGCCGGTGGTGCGGTCGACGTCGATCCGCATCAGCGAGCCGAGCAGGACGCTGGGGTCCTGGCCGTTCTCGTGCGGGTCGTCGCCGGAGCCGCCGTCGCCGTCGCCGATGTAGAGGTAGCCGTCGGGGCCGAACTCGATCATGCCGCCGTTGTGGTTGGTCGCGAAGTCGTCGACCACCAGCAGGATCTTTGCCGACGCCGGATCCGCGACCCGGCCGTCGGTGGCGCTGAGCCGGTACTCGGCGACGACGTTGTCGCCGTCGGGCGTGCGCGTGTAGTAGACGAAGAAGCGGTGGTTCTCGGCGAAGTCGGGGTGGAACGCCAGGCCGAGCAGCCCCTGCTCGTTGCCGACGTCGAGCACCGGACCGCCGCCGTCGGCGCGCAGATCGAGGAACGGCGTCGCCTGCCGCTCGCCGTCGTCGATGATCTGGATGGTGCCGCGCTGCTCGACCACGAACAGCCGGCGATCGCCGGGCGGCGCGGTGACCAAGACCGGGCGCACCAGGCCGGTCGCGACCACCTCGGTCGACACCGTCGTGCCGGCCTGGGGCGCGCACAGCGCGACCGCCGCGTCGGGCCGGGCGTCGGCGGGCCCGGGGTCGGCGTCGATGACCGGACCGGCGCCGTCGCCGCCGGGCGCGGCGTCGTGCAGCAGCGGCGCGTCCTCGCCGCAGGCGGCGAACGCG
>JACKDR010000033.1 GCA_020633495.1 Kofleriaceae bacterium
GCTCCTCGGCGGCGACCGCGGCGACGTCGATCGGCGCCTCGGCGGCGACGTCGGGCACGATCTCGGGCACCGTCTCGGTGGCCTCGGTGCGCGGCGGCTCCGCGGCGAGCGCGGCCAGCTCGGACTCGGCCGGCTCCTCGGCGACCAGGACGATCTCGCGCGCGGCGGCGGCGGCGCGGCCCTTGCGGCCCTTGCCCCGCGAGCCACGACGACCCTTGCGGCCCTTGCGGCCCTTGCCCCGCTCGGCCTCGACCTCGACGGCCGGCGCGGCCTCGACGACCGCCTCCTCGACGACCGGCGCAGCCTCGACGACCGGCGCGGCCTCGACGACCGGCGCAGCCTCGACGACCGACGCGGCCTCGACGACCGGCGCAGCCTCGACCACCGGCGCGGCCTCGACCACCGGCGCGGCCTCGACCACCGGCGCGGCCGCGGCCTCGGTCACCGGCGCGACCTCGACCACCGGCGTCGCATCGACGACCTCGATCGGCTGGGTCGGCATGCGCAGCGACCCCGACGCCAGGCTGGCCGGAGCCGGCGGCGCGGCCGTCGGCTCGCGCAGCACCCTCGGCAGCGCCTGGGTCGGCGCCAGCGGCGCCATCGTGTCGAGCATGGCCCGGGCCCGCGCCGCGGCGGCGGGCCCCGGCGTCACGCCGCAGTCGTCGTAGCGCGCCAGCGCCAGCTCGGCGTCGACGCCGACGACCCGGGCGTAGTTGCGGATGAAGCCGCGGACGAAGACGTCCGCGGGCAGCTCGTGGAAGCGACCGTCCTCGAGCCGCTCGAGCGCCCGCATCTGGATGCGCGTGACGCGAGCGATGTCGTCGAGCTCGAGGCCGCGGGCCTGACGCTGGCTGCGCAGCCAGGCGGCGAAGCCGGCGCGGGCGTGCGCGACCGCGTGCTCGTCCCTCGACGGGCTCGGCGCGGGCGCCTGCAGGTTGCTTCCACGGCGATCCATGCGAGCTGTGACCTCTACCGGCCTCGACGGGCCGCTACGGGCTCTCCAGGGCCACGCGGCACTGCGCGGCGATGCAGCTACGCGGCTCCATGCGGACACAGGCATCCTGCGCCGCCTGCGCGTCGGCCATCAGACCCTGCTCGATCCGAGCCTTCATCAGGTACAAGGTTGCTTCCTGCGATGCACAGGCAGCTTGGTCGCTAACGGCCTGGAACTGCTCGGCCGCTTTTTCCCATTCTTCCCGGGCGAAGTAAACCCTCCCGAGGCGATATGTGGCAATGCACATCCCGGGCTGGAACTGCAACGCCTGCAGCAGCTCCTTGGCCGCGTGGACCTGGTCGTTCGACAGGAAGTAGGCCCACCCCAGGTGAGCCCGGGTCATCGCCGGATTGAGCAGGCGCGCCGGGAAGTTGAGCGCCCGGGTCAGGTACTCGACCGCGTGCTCGTGGTCGCCCTGCAGGTAGGACACCACCCCCAGGTTGGACCAGGCCTCGCCGTAGTCCGGCGCCAGCTTGCCGGCCTGGACGAAGTCGCGCTCGGCCTTGCCGAGGTGGTCGTCCATCTCGCCGCGCAGCGCCTCGGCGTCGACCCCGGTGAGGCAGCCCTCGACCTCGAGCAGCCGGTTGGTGGCGGCGGCGCGCAGGACGCTGACCAGGCCGCGGACGTTGTAGGCCTCGTCGTTGGTCTTGAGGAAGGCCAGCGCCTTGTTGGCCTCGACCTCGGCGCCGTCGAGGTCGCCCTTGCCCAGCAGGTCCTTGGCGAGCTCGAGCCGGTGGTTGCTCTTGGCCGGGTCGCCCTTCGTCGACGGACAGCCCGCGACCAGGACGACCGCCCCGATCGCGATCATCGCTGAAAGTATCAGCGATATCGGCAAGTTACGTCTCAAGCTTGCGGGACGGTAGCGCGGTCGCCGGGCGCCGTCAACCACGCCGGGCGCGGGGCCGATCCCGCCGTGGCAGTTCGTCGCGCGGGGTCGGTGTTATAGATGCGCTTCCTGATGCTCACCCCGCCCGGCCCGATCGCGCCCACCCAGACCCTCACGATCCCGCGCGCCGACGCGACGCTGTACGCCGAGTGGTTCACGCCGCCCGGGACGCCCCGCGGCGTGGTCGTGATCAGCCACGGCTACGCCGAGCACTGCGGCCGCTACCGCGAGGTCGCCCACGTGCTCACCGCCGCGGGCTGCGCGGTGCTGACCTACGACTGCCGCGGCCACGGCCAGTCCACCGGCCAGCGTGGCCACACCCTGCACTTCCGCTCGTACCTCGACGACCTCGACGCCGCGGTGGCGTGGGCGCGCGGCACCGTCGCCGAGCTCGGCGTCACCGAGCCGCGCGTGCTGCTGCTCGGCCACTCGCACGGCGGCCTCATCACGCTGCGCCACCTCGCCGACCGGTCGCGGCCGCACGACGTCGTCGCCGCGGTGCTGTCGTCGCCGTTTTTGGGCCTGCGCCTGGCGGTCAACCCGGTCAAGAAGGGCGCGGCGCGCCTGATCGCGCGGCTGCGGCCGTCGCTGACCATGGCCAACGAGCTCCGCATCGAGGACCTCACCTCCGACGAGGGCAAGCTCGCGGAGCGCCGCGCCGACACCCTGTGTCACGACGTCGCCACCGCCGGCTGGTTCGCGGCCGCGACCCGCGCCCAGCAGTTCGTGCTCGAGCACGCCGCGGCGATCGACAAGCCGACCCTGTGGCTGGTCGCCGGCGCCGATCCGATCGCCGACCCGACGGTCAGCCAGCGCGTCGCCGACGACATCCGCGGCGCGCCGGTCGAGTACCACGATCTCGCCGGCTTCAAGCACGAGGTCATGAACGAGCGTGACCGCGGTCGCGTCTTCGAGCTGCTCACCGGCTTCGTGCAGCGACATCTGCCCACCTGAGCGGCGCGCGGCCTCGCGCGGCGCCGCGCCTCGACGATCCCGCGCCTCGAATTCTCCGAGGTGGCGCCCACGATCCGCCTGCTATACTCGACGAGTCTCGGCCGGCGCTGCCGTCGGCCACGCGCTCCTTGACGACCCGGTCGGTCTTCGGTCGCTGTTGCGTCGGCGCGCGTGCTTGGAACGAGCCGCGTGGGCGGCGCACCGCGCCACACCCGGCCCCACGGCCGGGATGGAGTCACGCCATGCGTCTGTTCGCCACCATGTGCAATCAGCCCCAGCGCCTGCTCGAGGCGCTCGCTCCCGCGCGCGCCGCGCTGGTCGCGGCGCCGCCCGTGGATCGCTGGGGCCTCGGCTACGTGCAGTCGGGTGAGCTGCTGCTCGCGCGCACGCCGCGCCCGTCGGAGACCGCGCTGGATCTGTACCAGGCGCTCGAGGGCATCAAGAGCGACTGCGTCATCGGCCAGGTCGTCCCCGACAACGGCCTCGACGGCACCGACAACACGCCGCCGTTCCGCTACCGCCGCTGGATGTTCTGCCAGGACGGCCCGAGCAGCGCCGGCGCCGCCGCCGACGCCCTCGCCGCCCACGTCCCCGACTTCATCCGGCGCAGCATCCGCGGCCGCAGCACCACCGAGCTCGCGTTCCACGTCCTGATGGCCATGCTCCACGACCTCGGCGTCCTCGACGATCCCAACCTGCCGCTGGCCACCACCCGCGGCGCCGTCATGGCGGCGTCGACCCTCGTCGCCGGCGAGCTGACCCGCGCCGGCGTCACCACGCCCCTGGGCAACCTCGCCGTGTCCAACGGCCGCTCGCTGCTCGTCGCCCGCATCGGCCCGCCGCTGTGGATGCGCAGCCTCCACGTCCTCAACGACCGCGGCGACCGCGACGCCGCCTTCCGCGGCGTCCTGCTGGTGTCCGCCGACGAGCGCGAGCCGGGCCCGCCCGGCGGCTGCGACGGCTTCGAGGAGATCCCGCGCGGCTCCGTCGTCGAGATCTCCCGCGACGTCAGGGTCGACGTCCACCCCGCGGCCTGAGCCGCTCAGCGCCGCGCGCGATCGCGCGCGCGATGCTGTACCGGCTGCCGCTCAGCGCGCCAGGTCGAACGCGTCCGCCCGGTTCGCCTTCTTCGCCCTCGCCGCCCCCGCCCCCGTCGCCGCCGGCGCCGCCGCGAAGTTCTTCTGCGCGCGCTCCTTCACCGCCCCGATCTTCCGCGACAGCCCGTCATCCCCCATCGCCGTCGCCGTCGCCTCCGCCTCCGCCGCCTGCGCCTCGATGATCCGCTGCGCCTCGCGATAGTCGCCCCGCTCGTACGCCCCGGTCGCCTCGTCCAGCGCCCGCGCCATCTGCGCCTCCTGCACGTTGCGCTCGGCCTCGGCGACGTGGCTCCCCGCCGCCGCGCGCACGTCGTCGGTGACCGTCACCGCGACCCGGCTCTCGGCCACGACCTCGCCGGCGTCGCCCGCGGGCCGCCAGGCCAGCCGGGTCGCGACCAGGTCGATCGGCCCGGCGTGATCGGCGGTGACGCGGACCCGCAGCACGACCTTGCGGCGCTCGCCGGCGCGCAGATCCGCGACCGGGATCACCGTCGCGGCGCCGGCGCGGTCGCTGCGGTAGCCGTAGGCCTCGACGATCTCGACGCCGGCCGCCGGCGTCACCTCGAGCCGCGCGTCGACGACGACGGTCTCGCCGAGGCTGCCGAGCTCGCGCTCGAACATGCCGGCGAGATCGGACGCGCGCTCGACGAAGTAGTAGTTGCCGCGACCGGCGGTCGCCATCTCGGTCATCGTCACCTCGTCGAAGTCGAGGCCGACGCCGACGGTCGTGATCGAGACGCCGTCGCCGGCGGTGTGGGCGGCGAGGTCGGCAAGGCCGCGGCGATCGTAGATGCCCTCGTTGGCCTGGCCGTCGCTGATCAGCACGAGGCGCCCGACCCGGTCGCCCCGCCCGTCCAGCGCGGTCAGCTCGCGAGCGCCGCGATCGAGGCCGGCCGAGATGTTGGTGCCGCCGTCGGCGCGCACGGTCTCGAGCGCGGCCTTGGCGCGGCGCTTGTTGTCGTCGGTCGCCGGGCTCAGCGGCACCAGCAGCTCCGACGCCGTCGAGTAGGTCACGACCGCGAACCAGTCCTCGGGGCCCAGCGCGTCGATGGCGTTGGCCGCGGCGCGTCGCGCGTCCTGCAGCGGCCCGCCCGACATCGAGCCGGAGCGGTCGATGACCAGCGCCATCGCGACGTCGTGGCGGGTGACGCCGGCGCGGGCCGGCGCGACCAGCTCGACCGCGACGTGGGTCTCGGTGGTGCCTCGGAGGATCTGGCAGGCCTGGGCCCGGACCGCGACGCTGAGCCCGCCGACATCGACCGGCGCCGCCACGCAGGCGGGCTCGGCGGCGCGCCGCGCCGCCGGTCCTCGCGCGGTCAGCAGGGCGGCGACCACGGCCACCGCCGCGCTCGCGATCAGCAGCGCGATGGTGCGGCGGCGGAGTGAACGGGTCTCGGACGGGGTCGCGGCGGGCGTCATGAGCCCTCCAGACGCGCTGACCCGGTCTCCGGATCTACCTCAGGCTTCCGGACACTTGGTTCAGCTTCACGACGCGACGCATTAAAAGCCGCTTGACACGGGGCGTCACCTCAAATTACACATTGCGTCATGACCACCCCTCAAGATCGCAAGCAGCAGGAACGCCAGGCTCGTCGCCGCCGTATCCAGGCGGCGGCCCGTGAGGTCTTCGCCGAGCGCGGGTACGCGAAGGCGTCGATCGAGCAGATCGCAAAGCAGGCCGGTCTGTCGGTCGGGGCGATCTACCTCTACTTCCGCTCCAAGGAAGACCTCTACGTCTCGCTCCTCGAGGAGACCCTGGCGACCCTCGACGGCCAGCTGACCGAGCTCCGTGGCACCACGGACGTCTCGACCCGGCTCGCCGCCACCTACGACCACCTGCTGGCCTGGGCCGGCAGCGACGTCGAGGGCACCCGCATCATCCGCCTGCTGTCGCAGCCGGGCGTGCGGCCGCAGCTCTCGGACGAGGTCGTCACCGAGGTCGGCGCCGGCATCACCCGCCTGCGCGACCACCTGGGCGCCAGCGTCGCCGACGGCATCCACGCCGGCGTCTACCGCCCGGTGGGCGCCGCCGAGGTCGCGGACCTGGTGTGGGCGCTGTTCCTGGGCAACCTGGACGCCGCCGAGGCCCGCCAGAACCTCGAGCTGCCGGCGCACCCGGCCGCCGACGCCGCCCGCGCCGCCCTGGCGATGGTGGAGTCGAGCCTGCGTCAGGCGCAGTCGTTCCAGGCCGCGGCCTGAGCGACCCCGCGGAGGTCGAGGCGCCCCCCGCGCCTCGATCGCCGCCCCCGAGATCCGGCCCGACCGCGCCGGGCGGCGCCTCCCCCCCAACCCGCCCGCGCGGTCGTGGCCTCCCGTCTCGCCCGACCTACAGGTCGACGCGGACGCCGGCGCCAGCCATCAGCCACGACGTCCGGTACGTGCCCCAGTTGACGTAGACCTCGAGCGGCTCGTCGGTCGGGTCGCGAACCGGGGTCAGCTGCGGCGACACCCCGACGTCCGGGGTCACCGTCCGGTCCGCCACCTTCACCACGCCGACCATGGCGTCGAAGGTGTAGCGGCCGATGCGGTACCCGGCGCCCAGGGTGCCCATGTGCTTCTGGCCGTCGAACGTCAGCACCGACAGGTAGGCGTCCGGCGCCGCCGCGGTCTCGAAGGTGTAGCCGGCGAGGATCCGTAGCGGCAGCAGCTTCACCGGCTGGCCCTCGACGCCCAGCGACACCGCGTAGCTGTTGTCGAAGTTGCGCGGCACCGCCATCGGACCCAGCTCGTAGGTGCCGACGCCGGCCGCGTTCTCGATCCGCACGTCCTTGGGGACGATCCGGATCTCCTTGTGCTCGGACCACAGCTCGACGTCGCCGGCGAGCTCGACCCGCCACTGCGGCGTCGGCTTGATCTCGACCGCGAGCCGCATCGTCGCCGGCAGCGTGTACGAGACCGTGGCGTCCTCGCCGACCACCGACGCGCCCTGGTAGAAGCCCGACGACGGCAGCCGGGTCCGCAGGGTCGCGCCGCCCGACATCTTGATCGGGGCCTGGAACGCGGCGCCGAAGGTGACCTTGTCGCCGGCGTCGAGCTGGACGCCCAGCGACCCCGACGGGTTGAAGAAGTCGTTCTGCGACACCTCGACCAGGGAGTCGAACTCCGGGTTCTCGGGGGCGCACAGGGTCTGGCCCGGGCACCCCGAGACCACGACCCGCTGGGTCAGGCTCTGGACCCAGTCCTGGACGGTGGCGCCGATCCGGATGTGGTCGCCGAGCTTCCAGCCGACGCCGACCATCAGCTGGACGATCAGCGACTGGCTCATGTCGACCAGCGAGTAGCGCTGGGCGCCGTCCTCGGGGAACTTCATCAGGCCGGCGAACGGGGCGCCGACGCCGACCGCGAGCACGCCCTGGTCGCCGAGGTCGAAGCCGGCGGCCATCGTCGGGATGGGCAGCCCGGCGGCCTCGTTGGACACCGTGCCCTGCGGGTTGCCGCCGCTGTCGATGCGGTCGTACTCGCCGGACTGCTGGACGAACGTGGCGTCGACCAGGACCTCGGTGCTGCCGCGATCGTCGTCGTCGACGCCGTCGGGGGTGCCGGCGAGGTGGGCCAGGCCGGCCGGGTTGAACCACATCGCGCCGACGTCGTCGGCGCCGGCGACGAAGGCGCCGCCGCGCGCGGTCGGCCGGACGCCGCGGGTGTGGAGGGTCATGCCGCCGGCCCAGGCCGTGGCGGGGGCGAGGACGAGCGCGGCGGCGGCGAGGGCCGCGCCGCGCCCGGAGCTGCGGTGCTTCACAGGTTGCGATCCTGGATGATGGCGATGAACTTGCGCAGGCCGCGCTTCTTCTCGTCGAGGAAGTCGGCGACGCCGTGCAACAGCGCGCGGTAGTCGTCGGCGGTGTAGCGGGCGCCGAGATCGTCGTACGGCCGGGCCCGGTGGACCTCGCTGACGCCGTCGATGAGGTCGCCGATCGCGGTGCGGCCGGCGGCGGTCTGGTCGTACATGTTGATCAGCATCTGGACCAGCGCCTGGTTGGTGTCGGCCTCGCGGGCCTTGCGGACGAAGGTCAGGTGGGCGTCGAGCCAGCCGCGCTCCGGCCGCAGCGCCTCGCCGACGACCCGCGCGATCGGCGCGAGGTCGTCGTCGGCGACCGCCAGCTGCAGCAGGTCGGCGGCGGCGGTCACGGTGGTGTCGAAGGCGTCGCCGTAGGTGACCTCGTCGACCAGGTACTGCATCAGCTTCTCGAGCTGCTCGCGGGTCTCGGGCTCGGCCTGCAGCGACAGCACGAAGTCGGCGGCGCCGGCCATCACCGGCCCGGTCAGCGCGTCCTCGAGGTCACCGGGCATCTGGGTGCTCAGCCAGTCGACGCGGTCGCCGAGCTGGTCGTGGCGGGCGACCCGAGCCTCGAGGAAGTCGATCAGCGCGACCGCGACGCCACGGAACCGCGGGTTCTTGAACCGCCAGCCCAGCGTCGGCACGTCCTGGCCGCGGGCCAGGATGTCGATCAGCTCGGCGACCGAGTCGACCCAGGCGGTGCCCTCGCCGCCGACCTCGGCCATGCGCGCGTGCTTGGCGCTGTAGGCGTCGGCGAGGATCTGCCACGGCGACAGCGTCGCGACCGCGCGGCCGTCCGCGGTGGTGCTGGTGGTGTTGCCGAGCCGGTCGGCGAGGCCGGCCTGCGGGCTCAGGATGTAGCGCGCCGCGTTGCGCGCGACCGTCGCGTAGGGCTTGCCGTTGACGGTCACGGCGTCGAGGGTCGGCGCGACGTCGACCAGCGCGTCCATCAGCTTGTGGGCGTCGAGGATGTCGATGATCAGCGGCTCGTACGACATCGCGCCCGAGCCGTAGACGTAGCCGGGGGCGCTGGGGTCGACGCTCTGGTGGGTCACCGAGTCGGTGGTCGGCCAGTGCTTGTGCAGCGCGCTCATGAAGTCGACGAACAGCTGCTCGGCGTGGTTGTCGTAGAAGGCCTGGACGATGGGCCGGATCTGGTCGTAGAAGCCCTCGAGCTCCCAGACCGGCAGGGTGCCGATGTGCTGGGTGCTGTACAGGTCGCCCTCGCGGTCGCGCACCGGCTCCATGGTGTCGGACATCGTGTTGGTCGACAGGTTGAGGGTGTCCCAGAACAGCGCGCGGACCAGGGCCTGCGGCGTCGGGTGGGTGCGGAAGCCCTGGATGTCGGCGGTCTGCTCGACGTAGGCGTCGCCGCCGAGGACGTCGATCGCGCCCGAGACCAGGCCGCCCCAGTTGAAGTTGAGGGTGGCGCCGGGCCGGATGCGCTCGCCGTTCTGGCCGCACACCGCCGGGTTGGTGGTGACGCGGGTCTGGTCGCCGGCGTCGTTCTCGCAGATGTAGCGGCCCTGGGCGTCCTTGGCGTAGGCGATCGACTGCAGGAACAGCACCGCGAGGTTGTCGACCTGGACCAGGTCGCAGCGGTCGTAGGTGGCCAGCGTGATCCCGAACTGGATGACCTTGGCGTCCTGCTTGTTGCACATCACCGTGTGGTTGGAGTCGTTGATGAGGTGCAGGATGCGCTGGAACACCGAGCGGTTGAAGGCGCTGTCGGCGGCGCCGCGATCGACCGGCGTCGTGAAGGTGCCGACCACCTGCTGGGTGTCCGGATCGATGTCGAAGCGGTCCTTGTAGACCATGAACTTCTCGAACCGGTCGGCCAGCTGCTTGATCTCCGGCCGCTCCATCGCCTCGAGCAGCGCGGTGGTCAGGCCCTGGTTGTCGACGATCTGCTTGATCACCGGGACCAGGTCGTCCCACAGCGGCGCGTCGGCCGGGACCCCGGCCTCGGGGTGGGCGTCGGCGAGCCGGCCCGCCGAGACGATCGCCTCGGCCAGCTGCGCGACCTGGGGCTCGTGATCGACGAGCAGGGTCTTGGCGAGATCGAGGGTGTCGTAGATCGCCGGGTCGCGCAGGATCTGCAGGTAGCCGAACAGCATGTCGAGCAGCGGCGACTGGTCGGCGGTGTAGCCGCGGTACGACAGCGACTCGCCGTCGTCGTAGGCCCGGGTCACCTGCTGCCGGCCGCCGAGCAGCGCCGAGGCGCCGCGCAGCAGATCGAGCGCGGTGCCCTTGGTCGGATCGAAGAGCTGGACGCCGTCGCGGGCCAGCGCCGACAGCATCGTCTTGTCGACGTCGACGTAGCGGTACAGCAGCGCGCCGCCATCGCTGTCGAGGGCGCGGCCCTGGGCGTCGCGGTACGGCCACGGCACGTCCTCGCTGCCCTCGGGCAGCTGGAACGGGGTCGGCGCGGCGAGGACCTGGCCGGAGGCGTCGACGAACTGGCCGAGCGCGTTGGTGTCGGCGCGGCCGTCGTTGTCCATGTCGACGAACAGGCCGCCGAGCGCGGCCGGCTCGGCGACGCCGCGGGTGTCGCGGCGCGCCAGCGGCACGGTGCGGCTGGTGCCGAGCAGGCCCTGCTCGCCGAGCAGCAGATCGACGGCGAGGCGCGCGGTGCGCTGCGGATCCGCCGGGTCGGTCGAGACCTCGGCGTTGCGCAGGGTGACGCCGAGGGCGTCGATCAGGTGCTCCCACTCGGTGCGGGCGCCGCCGCCCGGCGTGATCGCCTGGCTCAGCACCAGCAGCAGCTGGTGGAGCTCGGGGTAGTTGACCGCGGTGCGCACCGCGCCGAGCGCCGGGGTCAGCGGCTTGTAGCCGAGGCGCACGTTCAGCCGCTCGAGCGCCGCGGTCGCGTCGTCGTCGTCGGCCATCAGCCGCAGCAGGCCGATCAGCGCGTCGACCGCGTCGGTCGCGGTGCCGTCGTCGTAGGTCGCCAGGAACTCGTTCGAGGTCAGGTAGCCCTGGAGCGTGTCGAGGAAGCCGTCGGGGAACATCGTGTCGACGGCGGCGACCAGCTCGTCGTACTTGGCGAGCAGCGCCTTGAGCGCGCCGGGCGCGGCGCCGGGCGCGGCCAGGCCGAGCCGGCAGGTGTCGCGGTAGGTGTCGCCGCGGACGTCGACCTTGCCGCCGTCGGTGAGATCCTCGAGGTACGCGATCCGCTGACACACCAGGCCGACCACGGTCTGCCCGAAGGTGCCGGTGTCAGACGATGTCCGCGTGGTGTCGAGCGGTTCGTGGCAACCGACGGTTGCGAGGGCGTAACTCAGGACGAGGGCGACGGCGCGGGCCGAGGTCTTCATGGACACTCCGATGAAGAAAGGGAGGCGAGGTGGCAGCGGCGTCACGACGATCCGCTGCGGCATCTCCCAGGTTGCCGCTGCGTGTCGTCGTGGCGTCTGCCAGGCTAAACGGGCGTCGTCATTCGGGTCAATCGCGATCTCGGGGTCGCCGGAAACCTCCCGATCACCTCCCGAACCGTGAAGCCGCGTCGATGAAGGCGGCTCGCGTAACGATGGTTGGCGACCTCACACGGGTGTCACCGACAGGCGCCGACACGTGCCGACAGGTCGGCGGGGGAATATCGCGGCGGCCGTCACGTCGAACGGTCGATGTGGACCTGTCCGCAATGCCGCCTCGCGGTCCCCGACGGGCGCTTCTGCCCCGCCGACGGCACCGCGCTGCGCCTCGAGATCGACGGCCTGGTCGTCGGTCGCGAGCTGGGTCGCGGCATGACCGGCACCGTCTACGAGGCCGCGGCCGCGGGCGCGCCGCCGGTGGCGATCAAGGTGCTGCACGGCGAGTGGATCGACGATCCCGAGATGCGCGCCCGGTTCGAGCGCGAGGTCCGCGCCGCCGCCGCGGTCCGCCACCCGTCGCTGGTCACCGCGCGCGGCCACGGCGTGCTCGGGGACGGCCGGCCGTACCTGGTCATGGAGCTGATCGACGGCCCGCAGCTCGACGAGGTCCTCGCGCTCGGCCCGCTCGGCGAGCCGCGCGCGATCGAGCTCACGCGCGAGCTGGCCGGCGCGCTGGCCGCGCTGCACCAGGCCGGCGTCGTCCACCGCGACGTCAAGCCGGGCAACATCAAGATCGGGCGGGACGGCCGGGCCCGGCTGCTCGACCTCGGCGTCGCCCGCCGGATCGACGGCGACGAGGCCCGCCTCACCGGCGGCGGCCTCACGGTCGGCACCCCGCACTACATGGCGCCCGAGCAGTGCACCGGCGAGGCGATCGACGGCCGCACCGACGTCTACGCCCTCGGCGTCACGCTCTACCGCATGATCACCGGCGCGCTGCCGTTCGACGGCGCCGCGGTCGCGGTCATGCTCGCTCACACCAGCCGCGCCCCCGAGCCGCCGTCGGCGCGGGTCGCGGTGTCGGCGCCGCTGGAGGCGCTGGTGATGGCCTGCCTGGCCAAGCGCCCCGACGATCGGCCCGACGCCCGCGGCCTGGCCGCCGCGCTCGAGGCGCTGGCGTGGGGCGAGGCCCCGGATCCGTGGGCCGCGACGGTGCCGTTCGAGCGCGGCGCCGGTCGCGCCGCGACGGTCCGCGCCGCCGACGACGAGGCCGACGACGAGGCCGCGACGTCGACGTCGGCGTCGGCGTTCGTCGGCGAGGCCGCCACCGCCGCCACCCCTGATCCGGGCGCGCGCCCACCGCCGCGCCCGCCGCCGCCGTGGCTGGCCGCGGCCGCGGTCGTGTCGCCGCCGCCGCCGCGGTGCTGGCGCTGACGCCGCTGCACCACGCGCTCGGCCTCGACGGCTTCGGCGTCCCGCACCACCACGCCGCGGCGACCACCGCCGCGACGGTGCCAGCGACCGCGCCGGCCGCGACGCCGGTGCCCGGCGAGCCCACCGAGCAGCTGATCGTCAGCGACGCGTGGGTGGCGCTGCGGATCGCGGTGCCGCTCACCCTCGAGCCCGGCGCCAGCCACGATCTGACGATCGAGGTCTGGGACGCCGACGGCCGGCCCCTCGACACCACCGACCTGGTCGTGACCTTCGCCGGCCCCGGCGGCGCCGTGATCGGCCAGGCGGCGGCGCCGGCGCGCGAGCGCGGGGTCTACCGGCTGCGAGCGCGGTTCGACGACCCGGGCACCTGGACGATGCGGGTGTTTCCGCCCCTGGGCGACTCGATGCTGCAGATCCCGCTCGAGGTCGGGACCCGGCCGCAATCCTGACGCGGTAGAACCGGGGGCGTGCCGTACCGTGACCCTGCCTTCCTCGCCGTGCTGCGCTGCCCCCGGTGCCAGGCCACCGGGGCGTTCGAGGGCGCGCGGGCGCTGACCTGCGGCGGCTGTGGCCTCGAGGTCGCGGTCGGCAAGGGCGGCTTCATCGATCTGCTCGACGTCACCAGCGTCGGCGAGCCGCCGGCGGCGACCGCCGAGCAGCGGTTCATGGAGTCGGAGCTGGTGGCGCGGCTGTACGAGCGGTTCTGGCGACCGACGTTCGTCCGCCTGCTCGCCGGCAAGGGCGCCGGCGGCGGCATCGGCGGCGTCGCCGGCGAGGTCTTCGTCCACCGTCACAGCCTCGGCCTCGACGAGCGGAAGGGGCCGTGGCTCGACCTGTCGTGCGGCCCCGGCCTGTTCACCCGCGCCCTCGCCGCCGCCGCGCCCGGCGCGGTCGTGATCGGCCTCGACATCTCGCGCGCGATGCTCGAGGTCGCCGCCCGCCGCGCCGCCGGCTACGCCAACGTCGCGCTGATCCGCGCCGACGCCCACGCCCTGCCGTTCGGCGATGGCGCGCTGGGTGGCGTCAACAACGCCGGCGCGCTGCACGCCTACGACGATCCCGAGCAGGTCTTCCGCGAGATCCACCGGGTCCTGCGCCCCGGCGGCGTCTACGTCGGCTCGACCTTCGCCGAGGCCCCCACCCTGCTCGGCCGGTGGACCGCGCGCGCCGCCGGCATCCGCCGCTTCGATCCGCCGGAGCTGCGGGCGTGGCTGTCGCGGATCGGCTTCCACGAGTTCGAGGAGCTGCGCCTCGGCGGCGCGTTCGTGTTCCGGGCCCGCCGGCCGTAGCCGCCGGCCCGCGGGTCGCGTCGCGACGCGACCCGGCCCGACCGCGCCGGCCGCCGCTAGAACTTGATGCCGACGACGTCGACCGCGGCGCCGCGTCCGACCGCCGGACCGAGCGCCCGCAGTTTGGGCGCGCGCAGCGCCGGCGCGCCCACGGCCCAGCCGCCGCGCGAGCCCCGGCGCAGCAGCGCCAGCGGCGCGTCGGCGGCGGCGGCGTCCCCGACGGCGTCGCCGTCCCAGCGCCGGGTCAGGTGGCGCCCGAGCAGCGCCCCGCCGACCATACCCGCGGTCGACAGGAAGCCGAACGCCTGCTCGTCGTTGTTGGTGGTGTCGTCGGCGACCAGGCCGTAGAGCACCCACGGCACCACCGCGCCGGCGCCGGCCCACAGGTCGACGCGCAGCATCCGGCGCACCGAGACGTCGTGCTTGTTGCCGAGGTACAGGCCGACCACGACGCCGCCGGCGGCGCCGAACGCGGCGTTGATCGAGTAGCCCTCGCCCTCGCTGGGCTGCATCAGCGCGCCCATGCTGAGGCCGCCGATCACGCCCATCCCGGCCAGCGAGTCGATCAGGGCGACGTCGCCGCTGGTGACGCCGCCGCGGCGGCGCAGCACCTCGCCGGCGATCAGCCCGAGCCCGCCGCCGATCGACGCGCCGACCACGGTCGACAGCGGATCTTCCTCGTCGATGCCGTCGTGGTCGAGGTCGGCGCCGGCGGCGTCGCCGATCAGGCCGCCGATGACCTCGCCCCAGCTGGTCAGGCTGCCCAGGGTCCGGGCCTCGGCCATGTCGAGGTCGGCGCGCCGGGCCAGGAAGTAGCCGCCGAGGCCTCCGGCCAGGCCGCCGAGCAGGACGCCGGCGCCGGCGCCGTTGTTCTGGTCGCGCGGATCGATCAGCGCGAAGCCGACGACCGCGCCGTAGCCGGCGAGGTGGAACGCCAGCGCGCCGCGGCCGGCGCCGCGGGCCGCGGGCACGTCGACCGGCGGGGTCTCGGGATCGTGGCGCTGGTGATCGGGATCGATGGGATCGCCGAGGCCCGGGCCGCCGACGCCGACGTCGGTGGTGGCGGCGCCGGCGTCGATGCCGAGCTTGGCCTTGACCGCGGGCAACAGCGCGGCGGCGTCGGCCGCCGCGGCGCCGCCGGGGCTGCGCACCAGGGCCTCGCCGAGCAGCTGCTGGGCGTCGGCCCACGCCTCCATCGCGATCAGCTCGCGGGCGCGCGCGACCAGGGCCGCCGCCACCGCCTCGTCGATCTCGGGATCGCCGGCGTCCTTGGCGCCGGCGGCCAGCGCGTCGGGGTCGGGGTCAGGGCCGTACGGATCCAGCGGCTGCGCGTGCGCCACGCCGATCAGCGAGGGCACCACGGGCCCCGCGGTCGCGGTGCACAGCGCGACCGCGGCAACCAGGAGGCGACGGCGGAGCGAGAGAGAGCGCGGGGGTGTCGGGGGCATGGCGTCGGAGACGGCTCCTCGGAGGTACCACCCCGCCGGGGACGGTTCAACCTCGGGACCCCCGGCGCGCGGATCGCGCGTGCGCCAGGTCACCGGGCCGCCGACGACGGCACGGTCGGCGCGGGCGGCTCGACCGGCCCCGAGCCGCCGGGGGGCTCGGAGTCCTTCTTCCAGGTCTTGCGGTAGAAGAACAGGAACAGGACCTGGATCATCGACGCCACCGGCACCGCGAGCAGCGCGCCGACCAGGCCGTAGGCCTTCTCGCCCAGGATCAGCGAGAAGATCACGACCACCGGGTGGATCTTGGCCGAGGTGCCGATGATGTTGGGGTTGAGGAAGTTGGCCTCGATGAAGTGGATCCCGACGATCCACAGGACCGCCGCGACGCCGCGCACGAAGTCGAGGCCGTGCTCGCCCGACACCAGCGCCGCGAAGACGATCGGGATCGTCGACAGGATCGATCCGAAGATCGGGATCAGGCTCATCAGCGCGGCGACGAACGCCAGCACCAGCGCGTACTTGACGTCGAAGATCATCAGGCCGATGTAGGTGAGGATGCCGTTGACCAGGCAGATCAACAGCTGGCCGCGGATCACGCCGGACAGGCCGCGATCGATGCCGGCGATGATGACGTCGTAGTCGTCGCGAACGTTGGGCGGGAACAGGCTGCGCAGGAACGCGTGGACCTTCTCCATGTCGATCAACATGAAGGCCGCGATCATCAGGACCAGGAAGAACGTGAAGACGCCCTTGACCACGCCGGTGACCAGGGCCTGGCCGAAGCGCACCAGGTCGTCGACCTGCGACTGCAGCCCGGCCACCGCCTTGCCGACCCAGGTCCGCAGCTTCTCCTCGAGGGTCAGCGGCGCCGGCGGCGCCTCCGACGGCAGGACCCGGAACCCGCCGCTGGGCTCGGGCACGATCACGACGCCGGTCTTGGACAGCTGGATCGCCCACCGGCCGTCGGGCAGCGGCGTCATCGTCACCGCGGTGCCGGGCGGCATCGGCACGTCGGGCACCACCGGGCTGACCTCGACCGGCGGCTTCTCGGTGCGCAGGGTCGGGAACCGCTTCTCGAGGTAGTGGGCCAGCTCGGGCACCCACTCGTCGTTGATCGTCTTGTACAGCGCCGGCGCTTCCTTGCCGATGCGCGACACGTCCTTGGCCAGGCGCGGGATCAAGAGCCAGCCGAAGCCGACGATGCCGGACAGGAAGACCAGGTAGCACAGGATGATCGCCAGGCCGCGCGGCATGCGCCGGCTGCCGTCCTTGCGCTCCGACATCCACCGGATCACCGGCGCCAGGATGTAGGCGATCAGCGACGCGAAGACGAACGGCAGCAGGGCGCGCCGGCCGATCACCAGGATCACGACGACGAACAGCGGGAAGCCCCAGCGGCCGAGGAAGCCGCGCACCGGGCCGCCGTCACCGAACAGGGTGGTGCCGCGACGCCGCGGCGGCTCGCCGCCGCGACCGACCGTGACCGGCGCGGTGAGGCCGATGCCGGCGGCGAGGATCGGGTTCGACGTGGTGGTGCCCGGGCGCTGCCGCGGCCGCGGCCGGCGACGACGGCCGGCGGCGGCGACCTCGTCGGGATCGGGCGCGGCGCCGCGCGCCGGCGCGCGCGCGTCCGGGGCGCCCGGCCGCGCCATCGGCGGCGGTGACGTCGCCGTCGCCGTCGGTGGTGCGCGCACGCCGGTCGACGGGCCGCTCACCTCGGGCGGGACGTCGTCGTGCGGTGGATCGTCGGGGCCGGACATCGGAGCTCAGGAGCGGCGCTTGCCTCGCATACCCGACCACGCTCCCGAAAACCAGCCCCCCATGCGCCCGAGCACCGAGGGGCGGGCGCCGAGGCGGGCCAGCTCGTCGTCGGACAGGCCGTGCTCGAGGGTCGGCTCGGGCAGCGCCTCGGTCGCGGCGGCGCCCAGCAGGGTCTGGTGGACCGGCACCCGTGGCACCTCGCGACGCTCGCGCGGCGCATGGACGCGCACCGGCAGCTGGGCGTCGCGACCGACGTCGAGCCGCGCCGAGCCCCAGCGCCGGCACTGCCCGCAGCGCCAGAAGAACGCCTTGCCGCGGAAGCCGCAGTGGCCGCACCGCCAGGCGCCGTCGAAGGCCCAGTCGAGGGTGCCGCCGGCGCCGGCCAGCGCGGTCAGCTCGGCGCGCACCGCCGCGGCGTCGTCGGCGGCGAGCGCGAGCCGCGCCGCCGCGACCCGCGCCGGCAACAGCTGCGGGAACGCCGCGGCCAGGGCGCGCGTAGCCGGCCAGCGCGCTCGCCGGATCGTAGATCGCCTCGAGCTCGGCGATCGCGAGCTGCAGGTGGGGGTCGGGCCCGGTGCGGCCCAGGACGTCGCGCAGCGCCGCGACCGCGCGCTCGGCGGCGTCGCGATCGAGGTCGCGCAGCTTGCCGGGCTCGCCGGTGCCCGCCGGCGGCCGCCGGTGGCGTCGCCGGCGTCGTCACCGCCAGCGCCTGGCCGGTCGAGGGCGGCGGCCACCGCTGCGGCCGGCGCCGCCTCGGTGGCGGCCGGCACCGGCAGCGCGGCGGCGGCGGCGGCGGCGGCGTCGGGGTGCGCGTCGGCGGCGAGATCGGCGTCGAGGCCGCGCGCGGCGTCGCTGGCGTCGGCGCGCGGCGCGGCGGCGGCGGCGAGCTGGCGCTCGGCCTCGATCAGGCCGGGCACCAGGAACCGCGCCAGCTCGGGCGCCGCGGCCAGGGCCTGCTGGACGCGGGCGCTGGCTGCGCGCGGGTTGTCGCGCGCCGCCGCCAGCTCGGCGGCGACCGCGAAGAAGTGGGCGGTCTCGGCGTGCTTGCGGGCGTCGCGCAGGAAGCGCTTGGCGCTGTCGCGATCGCCGGCGGCGAGCGCGCGCTGGGCGGCGGCGACCAGCAGGTGGTGGGCGCGGCGCGGCGACGGCTCGCCGCGCAACCGGGCCAGCCGGTCCCACGCCGCGGCGGCCTCGGCGTAGCGGCCCTGCTCCTCGTACAGCCCGCACAGGGCGCGCAGCGCGCCCTCGTGCTTGGCGTCGTCGACCAGGCACTCCTCCATCGCGCGGGTCGCGCGCCGCGGCATGCCGGCGGCGCGGAAGTCGAGGCCGAGCTCGTAGCGGGCGCGCAGCCGCAGCTTGCGCGAGCCGCCCTCGCGCACCGCCAGGGCCTGGTGGACCCGGATCGCGCGCTCGTGCTCGCCGCGGCTGCGGAACAGCGCGCCGAGCGCGAAGTACGGCTCGACGTCCTCGATGTTGTCCTCGACGACCTTGCGCAGCTCGTCGATCACGGTGTCGTGGTCACGGGCGATCAGGTGGTTGAGCGCGCGCATGTACGAGCGCGACGCCCGCGCCGTGCGCTTGAGCATGCGGTCGTCGGGCACGTAGTAGCGGCCGACCAGGATGCCGGTGGCCAGCGCGCCCAGGCCGACCAGGGCCAGCAGGACCGCGGCGCCCATCAGCGCTCGTCCTCGGCGGCCTCGGCCAGCTCGCGATCGATCGCCCGATCGTCGAGCGCGGCCAGGACCCGGGCGGCGTCGTGATCCGGGGTCTCGGGCAGGTCCTCGAGCGGCGACGGATCGGTGAACGGCAGGTTGCGCAGGCGGGCCAGCTCGCGCTCGAGGCGCGCGATCAGCGACTCGTACTGGCGGCGGCGCCACACGTAGAACAGGCTCCACACCAGCAGCACGGCCAGCAGCAGGACCACCGCCAGCCAGCCCGCGATCAGCCCGGGCAGCCAGACCTCCATGCGCGGGTCGCCGAACAGGGCGACCAGCCAGGGCGGGACCTCGACGTTGACCCAGCCGCTGTTGGCGACCAGGAACAGGCCGACCACCACGCCGACGCCGACCATCGTCAGCACCACGGTGGCGGTGGCCGCGATGCGCAGCCAGCGGATCACGCGGGCCCCTTCATCCGGTCGAGATTACACCGCGGTCCGCTCCGCCGCGGGCCCCGGGGCCACCGAACGATCCCGCGCCCGCGCGCGCCCGCGCGATCGCGGCGCCGAGGCGCGCGCCGGCGTGATCGCGGCGCCGAGCCGCGCGCCGGCGCGATCACGGCGCCGAAACGCGCGACGGGCGCCTCGCGGCGCCCGTCGGGTTCACGATTCGGCGACGGGCGACTACTCGCCGTCGGCGCCAGTGAGCTTGCCGAGCTTGCTGCGCATGACGTCACCCAGGGTGGCGCCACCGGCGTTCGGCGAGGCGTAGCCCTGGGCGTCCGCCATCTCCTTGGCCCGGTTCGCGCCCTTCATCGACAGGGCGATCTTGCGCTCGGCCGCGTCGGTGTCGAGCACCTGGACCTGGACCTCCTGGCCCGGGTTCAGCACCTTGCGGGGATCCTCGACGTGCTCGTCGGCGATCTCCGAGACGTGCACCAGACCCTCGACGCCACGCTCCAGCTCCACGAAGGCGCCGAAGTCGAGGACCTTGAGGACCTTGCCCGGGACGACCTTGCCACGCGGGTAGTCGTACGGGATGCGGTCCCACGGGTCGGCGACCAGCTGCTTGATGCCCAGCGAGATCTTGGGCTTCTCGCCGTCCGAGGTGTCGATGTTGAGGAGCACGGCCTCGACCTCGTCGCCCTTCTGGAAGAGCTCGGAGGGGTGCTTGACCCGCTGCGTCCACGACATGTCGCTGATGTGGACCAGGCCGTCGATGCCTTCCTCGATCTCGACGAAGATACCGAAGTCCGCGATGTTGCGGACCTTGCCCTTGACCACGGTCCCGGGCGGGTACTTCTCGGTGAGCTGCTCGTACGGGTTGGGCTCGAGCTGCTTCATGCCCAGCGAGATGCGGTTGTTCTTGACGTCGACGTCGAGCACGACCGCCTCGACCAGATCGCCCACCGCCACCATCTTGGAGGGGTGCTTGACCCGGCGAGTCCAGGACATCTCGCTGATGTGGACCAGGCCCTCGATGCCCTCTTCGAGCTCGATGAAGGCGCCGTAGTCCTTGAGCGAGACCACCTTGCCGCGGACGACCGTGCCGGGGATGTACTTCTCCGCGGCGCGGCTCCAGGGATCCTCGCTGATCTGCTTGAGGCCCAGCGACACCCGCTCGGTGTCGGCGTTGAACTTCAACACCTTCACGCGGACGTGATCACCGACCTGGAACAGCTCGGACGGGTGGTTGACCCGGCCCCAGCTCATGTCGGTGATGTGCAGCAGGCCGTCGATGCCACCAAGGTCGATGAAGGCGCCGTACTCGGTGAGGTTCTTGACGATACCCTCGACGACCTGGCCCTCCTTGAGGCGCTCCAGGGTCGACTCCTTCAGGGCAGCGCGCTCCTTCTCGAGCAACACGCGGCGCGACAACACGATGTTGCCCCGCTTCTTGTTGAACTTGATGACCTTGAACTTGAACTGCTGACCGAGAAACGCGTCGAGGTTCCGCACCGGCCGCAGGTCGACCTGCGACCCGGGCAAGAACGCCTTGACGCCACCACGGATGGTCACCGACAGGCCGCCCTTGACGCGGGCGCTGATGGTGCCTTCGATCAGTTCGTCGCGTTCGCAGGCGGCGCTGATCTCGTCCCACACCTTGAAGCGGTCGGCCTTTTCCTTGGACAGGACGACCATGCCCGCGTCGTTCTCACGCGACTCGAGCAGGACATCGACCTGATCACCCGGCTTGACCTCGATGGAGCCGTCGGCGCCCCGGAACTCCTCGAGAGGGACCTGGCCCTCCGACTTGTACCCGATGTCGACGATGGCGTAGTCCTTGCCGACCGCGATCACGGTCCCGCGAAGGATCTCGCCTTCCTTGGCTTCCTCTTTCTGAAGGCTCTCTGCGAAGAGCGCGGCGAAGTCTTCTTCGCCTCCGGCTTCCACCATTTGCAAGTGAATCTCCTCAGGGGATTTACGCCCGGGCAGCCGAGCGCAGGCGCAGAGAGGTACACGCCGCCATAAACCTTGTCAACCACTTCCGGGACGGGCCGGACGGGGTCTTCACTCCGGACCCGCGGCGGCCCCGGCCCGGGCCCGGACGACCGCCTCGATCTCGGCCACGACGTCGTCGAGGCTCTTGCCATCGGAGTCGACGAGGACCGCGTCCTGGGCCGCCACCATGGGGGCGACCGCCCGGCCGGCGTCGCGCTGGTCGCGCTCCCTCATCTCCTTGAGGACGGTCTCGAGATCGGCGCCGTCGCCCAGCTCCAGGGTGCGGCGGCGGGCCCGCTCCCGGTCCGACGCGGTCAGGAAGAACTTGGCCCCGGCGGCGGGGAACACCACGGTGCCGGTGTCGCGGCCCTCGACCACGACGCCGCCGCCCTCGGCGAGCCGGCGCTGCAGATCGAGCAGCGCGGTGCGGACCTCCGGATGGGCCGAGACCTGGGACGCGCCGCCCGACATCTCCGGGGTCCGGATGGCGGCGCTGACGTCGTCCCCGGCCAGGTAGACGTGGTTGACCTCGCCCACGAAGGCGAACTCGATGGGGAGCCCGGCGGCGACCCGGGCCAGGGCCGGGCCGTCGTCCCAGGGCACCCCGCCGCGGCGGGCCGCCAGCGCGACCGCCCGGTAGATCGCGCCGGTGTCGAGCAGGCGGTAGCCGAGCTGACGGGCCAGGCGCTTGGCGACGGTGGACTTGCCGGCCCCGGCGGGGCCGTCGATGGTGACGACGAGCGAGCGCGACACCGGCGCACCCTAACAGAGCGCCCCGGCCGCAGAAAGCGGGCCCGTCGCGCGGTACGATGGAAGGGTGACGGAGGACGGCCGGGACCCAGCCGCTCCCCGGGCCGTGCCGCAGCGCGGCAGCCCGGTGACCGAGGACGCCCGCGGCGGCCTGACGCCCGCCGATCAGATGGCGCCCACCCTGGGCCCCGAGGCCGAGCCGCCGCCGATCGGCGACGTCGGCACCGCCGGGACCCAGCTGCACGCGTCGCCGACCCCGGCGGCCGACCTCGGACCGCTGCCCGCGGTGGCGGTCGGCGACGTCCTGGCCGGGCGCTACCGGGTCGACGAGCTGCTCGGCCAGGGCGGCATGGGCGTGGTCTATGCGGTCTGGGACACCGAGCTCGACGAGCCCGTGGCGCTCAAGCTGCTGCGCACCGAGCTGTCGATGGATCCGGCGTACCGGCAGCGGCTGCGCAGCGAGGTCCGGCTGGCCCGCCGGGTCTCGCACCCCAACGTGTGCCGGGTCCACGATCTCGGCCAGCACCGCGACCACCTGTTCGTCACCATGGAGCTGGTGCGGGGGCCGACCCTGCGCCGGCTGCTGCGCGACATGCAGCGCGGCATCGAGGCGCCGATGCCGATGGCCCGGGTCGTCGATCTGATCGGCCAGCTGTGCGCGGCGCTGGCCGCGGCGCACCGCGCCGGGGTCCTGCACCGCGACGTCAAGCCGGACAACGTGATCGTCGAGGACGGCCGCGCGGTGCTGACCGACTTCGGCGTCGCCAGCCAGGCCGGCGAGGGCAGCCGCGTGGTCGCCGGCACGCCGTCGTACGTCGCCCCCGAGATCCTGCGCGGCGAGCCGATCGACCCGCGGGCCGACGTCTTCGCGGCCGCCGTGGTCGCCTACGAGCTGATCGCCGGCCGCCTGCCCTACCACGCCCGCTCGATGGACGAGGCGATCCGGCGCGCCCGCCACGGCGCCGGGCCGCCGCCGCCGCTGCCAGCGCCGCCAGCGCGCCAGGCCTGCAGGCCGCGCTCGACGCCGTGCTCGCCGCCGGCCTCGACCCGGATCCGGACCGGCGGCTGCCGTCGGTGAGCCAGCTCGCCGAGGCCTGGCGCCGCGCTCGCCGACCGCCACGACGACGCCGGGGAGCCTGGCGACGACGGCGGGCCCCGCACCACCGCGCCAGGCGCGCCGGTCGGCAGCCACCCGTCGCCGCCGCCGGGCGCCGCGACCACAGGCACGCCGACCACCGCCGGCCACGCGACGCTGCGCCGGGCCAGGCCAGGTCGCGACCGCGCTGGTGTTCCAGTGCGACGCCCTCGGCGCCGCGATCGCCGCCACCCTGCCCGGCGAGGCCGCCGGCCAGCGACGCCACCGCGGTGCTGCCGCTGGCGCTGCCCGGCGACGACCTCGAGCGCATCGTCGTCGGCCTCGGCGGCATGCCGCTGGCCACCAGCGAGCGCACGATCACGGCGCTGTTCGGCGCCGGTGGCGCTCGGCGACGACCCGGTGCGCGCCCTGCGCGCCGCCGCGCCCTGGTCGCGCGCACCGGCGGCAGCCGCGCCGGCCTCGACACCGCGCGCATCATGCTGCGGCCGGGCGGCCTCGATCTGATCGCGACCGACGTCGTCCGCGGCGCCGAGGCCCTGGCCGGCGCGCGCCCGCCAGCAGGTCTGGGTCACCGCGTCGGCGGCGCGGCAGCTGGCGTCGCTGGCCGACGTCGCCCGGGCCCCGACGTCGGCGGCCGCCGCACGCTCCGGGTCACCGGCGATCGCTCGACCCACGCCGCGGTGGGCGGCCCCGGGCGCGGCCTCGACGTCGGCGAGGTGCGGCCCGCCGAGCTGGCCCACCTCGAGGCCCGGGCGCGCGCCTGCTTCGAGACCCGGACGCCGGTGTTCGTCGACGTCCGCGGCCCGGCTGGCGCCGGCAAGTCGCGGCTGCGCGAGGCCGTGATGGCGCACGTCGCGGAGCGGCGCGAGGTCGACTGGCTGGTGGCGCGGGCCGCGCCGCTGGGCGAGGCCGCGCCGCTGTCGCTGCTGCGCGCCGCCGATCCGGCGTGGCTCGACGCCGCGCTGCGGCCCGGGCTCACCGATCGCGCCGCGACCCTGGCCGCGGCGCGGCGCTGGATCGAGGGCCGGGCCCGGCGCCGCCCGGTGGTGATCGTCGTCGAGGACCTGCAGTGGGCCGACGAGATGTCGCGCGCCGTGCTCGGCCACCTGGTCAGCCACCTCGACGCCGTGCCGGTGCTGGTGCTCGGGTTCACCGCGACGAGCCGGCGCCGCGCGCCAGCGGACGCAGCCGCGCCCGCCGCGCCGCCCGCGCCGGCCAGGGTCGAGTCGTGACGCTGGGGCCGCTCGACGACGCCACCGCGCTGCGGCTGGCCCGCGCCGCCGCGCCGGCGGCGTCCGACGACGACCTCGCCGACGTCGTGGCGCGCGCCGGCGGCAACCCGTTCTTCGTCGAGGAGCTGGCGCGGGATCTCGCCGAGCGCGGCGCCGGCGGCGCCACGGCTCGGTCGCCGCCGCCCTGCCCGCCACCGTCGAGGCGGTGCTGCAGCGCGCCTCGACCGGCTGTCCCCGGCGGCCGGCGAGGTCCTGGCCGCGGCCGCGGTGGTCGGCCGGACGTTCTGGCGCGAGGCGGTGCGCGAGGCCATGGCGACCCCGCCCGACGACGTCGCCCTCGATCAGGCGCTGGCCGAGCTCGAGCGGCGCGGCCTGGTCCGCCCCGCCCTGCCCGCGCTGGTCGACGACGATCGCTACGAGGTTCCGCAGGCGCTGGTCCGGGACGTCGCCTACGGCCGACTGACCGCGCGCGAGCGGCGCCGCGCCCACGGCCAGGTCGCGCGCTGGCTCGAGCGCCGCACCGGCGGCCTGCGCGCCCAGGATCCCGACGTCCTGTTCGCGCTCGCCCACCACCGCGACGCCGGCGACGACCCCGGCGCCGCGCTGGCGTGGCGCGCCGCCGCCCAGCGCAGCATCGAGCTGTTCGCGTTCCGCCAGGCCCTGGCCGCGGCGCGCCGCGCCTGGGACCTCGCCGAGGCCGCGGGCGGCGCCGACGCCGCGCTCGCCGAGCTGGTCGGCGACGCCGCCACCGAGGCCGACACGGTCGAGGTCGCCGAGGCCCGCTACCAGCGCGCGCTCGAGCTGACTCCCGACGACGGCGAGCACGCGATCGCCCGGGCCCGGCTGTGGCACAAGCTCGGCCTGGCGGCGTCGAGCCGGGCCGACCACGCCCGGGCGATCGAGCGCTACCAGCGTGGCCTGGCCCTGGTCGAGCCCGGCGGCGAGCTCACCGCCGAGGCCCGCCGCGATCCGCGGCTGGCCGCGGCGCTGTCGGGCAGCCTGGGCTGGGTCCTGGCCTACCAGCTGTCGTCACCGGATCCGCGCGGCCTGGCCCTGTGCGAGCGGGCCTGCCGCCTGCTCGAGGGCACGCCGCACCGCCGCGAGCTGGCCTGGGCGCTGTCGAGGCTCGGCGGCGCGTACATGCGCGCCGGCCGGCTCGCCGATCAGCTGCGCTGCAACCAGCAGAACCTCGCGATCGCGATCGAGCTCGGCGACCTCGGCAACCAGCTGACCGCGCGGATCAACCTCGGCGTCGTGCTCGCCAACCTCGACCAGCTCGACGACGCGGTGACCCACACCGAGGAGGCGCTGCGCCTGTGCCGTCGCACCGGGGCCCGCGTCGCCGAGGGCCTGGTGCTGTCGAACCTGGCCGGCTACCTGCTCGACCGCGGCGAGCTCGACGCCGCGGCGCGGCGCCTCGACGAGGCCATCCCGCTGCTCGAGCGCACCGGCTCGCGACGCGTCCTGCCCGAGTCGTACACGTTCGTGGCCCGGCTGGCGGCGCGGCGCGGCGACCTCGCCGCCGCCGCCGCCGCCGCGCAGACCTCGGCCGAGCTCGCCCGCGAGCAGGGCATCCCGTTCGACGTCGGGCTCGCGATGCGCATCCTGGCCCAGGTCGAGGCCCGGCGCGGCCGCCAGCCGGGCCGCAGCCGCGCTCGCCGCCGCCGCCCGCAGGCTCGGCGACGACGGCGACCCGTCGAGCAGGCCCAGCTCGAGCTGGCGCAGGCCCGGGTCGGCGGCTGGGACGACGACGCCGGCCGCGCCGCGGGCCCGCGCGATCGCCACGCTGACCCGGCTCGGCGCCGCGCTCGACCTGCGCGCCGCCGACGATCCCGACGACGTCCGCTGACCACCGGCCCGACCCGGCCCCGCCGGGGCCGCCTCCGGGTGGCGGCGACGGCGGCGGCGGCGCCCCAGCTGCGCTACCATCGCCGCCGTGACCGAGCCCCCCACCGAACGGCGCTGGCGCGCCTTCGCCGACGTGGTGGCGGTCGCGCTCGGCACCAACGTCTGGGTCTCGATGGTGGTGCTGCCGGCGCTGTTCGTCGGCGCGCTGCGCTCCACCGGCGTGGTGCTGACCCTGCTCCTGGCCCCGGCGGTGCTGCTCACCGGGGTCTGGCGCCGGTCCGAGCTGATGCTGCTGGGCGTGTTCCCGACCGCGGTGCTGGTGCCCATCGCGCTGCGCCCGGAGATGGCCGCGTCCCACGTCTACGGGCCGCTGCGCTTCGTGATCGTCGCGGTCGGCCTGGTCGGCTACCTGCTCGGCGTGTCGTTCTTCACCACCTTCCACGAGCCGCAGCGGCCGGTGTCCGAGCGCCTGCTGACCTCGGCCCGCGAGCCGCGGCCGCCGCGGTGGCGCCGCCGCGAGCGGGTCTACTGGACGCTCGCGGTCCTCGCCGCGGTGGTGCCCGCGTACCTGATCTGGGAGGTCAGCTTCGACGACGACATCCAGGGCAGCATCGCGGCCTGGTACCCGGGGCGGATCGCGCCGATGACGACGCTGCTGATGGTCGGCGCGGTGGCGCTGTCGGTGGCGATCTACGCGTGGGTCTTCCTCGGCGTCATGCGGCCGCACCGCACCGGCGACCGCGATCTCGTGACGCTGCTCGCGGTGGCGCGCGCCGACGCCCAGCGCGGCCGGCCGCGCCCACGCTTCTACCTCGGCGTGATCTTCGCGCTCGCCTTCATGGCCGCGATGGTCGTGCTACGACACCTGTGACGCTCCTTCCGGGGGACCCGTGCATCGCTTCTTCTTCTTCGAGATCCTCGCCCTGGCCCTCATCGGCGGCTCGATGTTCTTCTTCAAGGAGGCGCTCGAGTACCTGGCGGAGCGCGACTACGTCGCCGCCCTGCTGGTGGTCGGCATCGGCGTGGCGGTGATCTCGGTGGGCAAGGAGATGGCGCGGCTGGCCCTGGTGCAGCGCGACTGACATGCGGCGCACCGGCTCCACGTTCGTCGTCGTCGCCGGCGCGCTGGCGATCGCCGGCTGCGGCGAGCACCACCGCCAGGCGGCGCCCCGGCAGGTGATCGTGCCGCCGTCCAGCGAGGCCCAGCCGGCCGGCGCCGACGATCCGGTCGTCGCCACCGTCGACGGCCACCCGATCTACGGCTCGTGCGTCGCCGACCAGGTCCGCGGCCTCGGCGTCGACCGCGCGGCCGCCCTCGATCAGTGCGTCGCGTTCGAGCTGCTGGCCCGGGAGGCCGACCGGCGCGGCCTGCGCAGCGATCCCGAGGTCGCCGAGACCTGGAAGCGCGAGATGGTGCGCGCGCTGATCGAGGCCGACCTCGGCCCCCTCGACCGCTTCGACGCCCTGCCGGCGAGCTTCCGCGAGGCCGCCCTGCGCAGGCTGCACACCGAGCTCGACTGGCCGCTGCTGCGCGGCGGCCACTACGCCCGTGTCGAGGTCCCGGCCAGCGTCGCCCCGGGCGCGGCCGAGGACGTCGCGGCCCACGACGCGGCCGAGGCGGCGTACGAGCAGCTGCGTGGCGAGCCCGCGGTGCTGCCCGACGAGCTGCTCGCGGTCACCAAGCGCCTGGCCCCTGGTTTCAAGGTCTCGGGCTCGGCGGCGCCGTTCTACACGCCCGCCGGCGACAGCGACGCGGTGCGCGGCGCGGTGCCCGAGTTTCGCGACGCCCTGTTCGCGATCCCGCAGCTGGGCCAGATCTCGCCACCGACCCGGACCAAGTGGGGCTGGGACCTGATCCTGTGGTGGGACGAGCGCCCGCCCACCGACCAGCGCCCGACGATCTTCGGCCGCCTGCTGCCGCGCTACTTCCTGAGCTGGTCCAAGCAGATCGGCGACGCCCTCGGCGTCCACGTCAGCGTCGACGAGGCCCGGCTCGAGGCCGCGTTCGGCGACGAGGTCGACGCCCGCGCCGCCGAGGCCCCGCGCTGATGTCACCGTTCGCGCGGATCCTCAAGACCGCGGTCGAGGCGACGCCGCGGGCCATCGGCGGCGCGTTCGCCGCCGCCGACGGCGAGATGGTCGACGCCTACGCCACGACCGACCCCACCGACTGGGCGCTCTTGACCGCCCACTACGGCGTCGTGCTCGCGCACCTCGAGGCCGCGTTCAACACCTGGCACTTCGGCGGCCCCGAGTTCTTCTTCGTCGAGCACCCCACGCTCGGCGTCCTGGTCCAGCCGGTCGGCGAAGGCTACTTCGCGTTGATGGCGGTCCAGCAGCCGGCGCCCCTGGCGACCGCGCTGACGACGCTGGGCCGGGCCGTGATCGAGCTGCGGCGGGAGATGGGGTGAGCCGCGCCGTCGTGATCGCGGCGGCGATCGCGGTCGGCCTCGGCGCCGCGGCCGCGCCCGCCCACGCCCAGGCCGAGCCCGGTGGCGACTACGATCCGTCGAGCCGGGCCTGGAACGGCCTGTCGACGTTCACGCGCCTGGCCAGCGGCCTCGGCCTCGAGGTCTTCCCGGTCAGCCAGCTCGAGTGGAGCGACCTCGACGACGGCGACGTCCTGGTCCTGCTCTACCCGCTGCGCACCGTCGATCCCGGCAAGGTGGCGTCGTTCGTCAACGCCGGCGGCCACGTCATCGTCGCCGACGACTTCGGCGCGTCGTCGGACGCGATGGGCCGGCTCGGCCTCTTGCGCGCCGAGGTCGGCGCCGCCAAGGCCCGGCGCTACCACGACGGCCGGATGTGGGCGCCGGTCGCCGACGTCCTGGCCCGTCACCCCATCACCGCCGGCGTCGACGAGGTCGTGTGCAACCACCCGGCGGTGCTCAGCCGGGTCCAGGGCGCCGAGCCGCTGATCGGCTTCACCGACGGCGACGCCGTCGTCGCCGCCGGCACGCTCGGCACCGGCCGGTTCGTCGTGGTCTCGGACCCCAGCATCCTGATCAACCGGATGATGCAGTTCCCGGGCAACCTGACCCTGGCGGTCAACATGCTGCGCTGGCTCGACCGCGGCGGCCGGGTCCACCGCATGGTGCTGCTGATCGGCGACGTCCCCATGTACGGCGAGCCGCGGCCGTTCATCGACGACGCCGGCGCGTCGAGCTTCGACCGCAAGGTCCACGACCTCAACCACTGGCTGGCCAGCCGCAACGACTGGCTGCTGACCACCGGCGCGATGCGCGGCGTCGGCCTGGCGCTGGCCGCGTTGCTGGTCGCCGGCGCGATCCTGACGCTGCCGTTCTGGCGCCGCCACCAGGCCGACGGCCGGTGGCTGCGGGTCGAGCGGCCGCCGCGCAAGGACGACCTCGAGCGCGCAGTCGCCGCCGCCGACGCCGGCAGCGACAACTTCGTGGTCCCGGCCACGGTGCTCCGCGATCTGGCCCAGGCCGCGATCGCGCGGGTCACCGGCACCGCCGATCCGCTGTTCACGATGAGCGAGCACGAGCTGGTCGCCGCGGTCACCGCCGCGCGCGGCCAGGTCGCGGGCACCGCGATGGGCCGGGTCTACCGGCGCCTGCGCGGTCTGCCCAGCCGCAGCCAGGCGGCGGCGCCGTGGAGCGGCGCCCACCTGTCCCGCCGCGAGTTCGATCGCCTGCACGACGACGTCGGCGATCTGCAGGAAGCCCTCCAGCCCCGCGACACCGCCCGCCTCGGAAAGGCATGATTGCCATGGTGGCCCAGCCCGGAATCCAGAGTCATGACCTCGCCCGCGTCGGCGAGATCTGCAAGTCGATCGTCGACGAGGTCGGCAAGGCGTTCATCGGTCCGCCCGCGATCACCGAGGCCCTGCTGACCGCGCTGGTCGCCCGCGGCCACGTCCTGATCGAGGGCAACCCCGGCGTCGCCAAGACCACGCTGGTCAAGGCGTTCAGCCACACGCTGGGCTGCAACTTCCGACGCGTCCAGTTCACGCCCGACCTGCTGCCGTCGGACATCACCGGCACTTACATCCTCGACATGCGCACCAACACGTTCGTGCTGCGCGAGGGCCCGGTGTTCTGCAACGTCCTGCTCGGCGACGAGATCAACCGGGCCCCGGCCAAGACCCAGTCGGCGCTGCTCGAGGCGATGCAGGAGCACCAGGTCACGATCGAGGGCGAGACCAAGACCCTGGCCGAGCCGTTCATCGTGCTCGCCACCCAGAACCCGATCGAGCAGGAGGGCACCTACCCGCTGCCCGAGGCCCAGGTCGACCGCTTCCTGATCAAGCTGCGCATGGGCTACCCCGAGGCCGCCGACGAGAAGCGCATGCTCGCGACCTACGACCGGCCGCCGCCGCCGGTGCGCGCGGTGGTCGGCCCCGCCGACGTCCTGGCGATGCAGGCCCTGGCCCAGGACGTCTACGTCGCCGAGGAGCTGGTCGAGTACATCCTCGGGCTGGTCCAGTTCACCCGCAAGCACCCGCGGGTCTACCTGGGCGCGTCGCCGCGCGCCGCGCTGGCGCTGATGCACGCGTCCAAGGGGCTGGCGCTGATCCGCGGCCGCGACTACGTCCTGCCCGACGACATCCGGTCGCTGGCGCCGCTGGTGCTGGCCCACCGCATCCTGATGACCCCCGACGCCGAGCTCGAGGGCGTCAGCGGCTCGGCGGTGATCGTCGAGGCCGCCGACAAGGTCGCGTTCCGGACCCCGCGCCGGTAGCCCGATGATCCCCCGGCTCACCGCGCGCGGCTTGCTGGTGCTGGGGTCGGCGTCGCTGACGATCCTGGTCGGCGCGCTGCACGCGGCGCCGCCGCTGGTCGGCCTCGGCGGGCTGGTGCTGGCCGCGCTGTCGGCGGCGTACATCATCTTCTACCCGACCGCGGTGCTGCTGCGGCGCAAGAAGATCGAGCTGTCGTGGTGGGTGCCGCCCGGCGATCAGCCCGGCGGCGCGCTGGCCGCCGACCGGCCGTTCCAGCTCCACATCGCGTTCCGCAACCACGGCGCCCGCACGCTGCGGGTCCTGCACACCCGGGTGCTGTCGGGCTCGGCGCTGGCCACCGACGAGGACGTCCCGGCCACGGTGGGCGCCGGCAAGCAGGTCGAGGTGCTGACCACGGTGCGGCCCCAGGCCGCCGGCTACCAGGTGCTGCACGGCGCGGCGCTGGTGCTCGGCGACGCGCTGGGGCTGTTCGACGTCGAGGCCTACTTCCCCAACCCGATCGCGGTGAAGGTGTTCCCGCGCCAGCTGCCCGCCGACTCGCGCGCGGTGCGCCCGACCGCGGGCGCGCCGCACGAGCAGGTCGGCCTGCACCGGGTCCGTCGCCGCGGCCTCGCCGGCGAGCTGCGCGAGCTGCGCGAGCACAGCCACGGCGACCCGTTCAAGTTCATCGCGTGGAAGGCGACCGCGCGGCGCGGCAAGCTGATGGTGCGCGACCTCGAGAACGAGATCGTCGCGACCCACATGCTGGTGCTCGACCTGGGCGCGACGATGCGCGGCACGCCCGGCCGCGGCCCGCTCGACTGGGCGATCGACGCCGCCGCGGCGATGGCGCGGGCCGCGCTCGACGGCGGCGACCGGGTCGGCCTGGTCAGCTGGGACACCCGCATCTACAACGAGCTGCGGCCGGGCAGCGGCCACCACCACTGGCTGCAGCTGGTCGACCGCCTGCTCGACGTCCAGTGCGTCGTCGACGAGGACCTCACCGACATCACGCCGGGCGAGCTGGTCGCCGCGGTGGCGCGCTACCTCGCCCACCAGGAGGCGTTCGACGCCCGGGTCCGGATCGCGCCGCCGCTCGACGACGCCCGCTGGCAGAGCATCCAGGCCGGGCCCGACGGCCAGCTCTACGATCTCGGCGCGATGAACCGGACGATCGCCAAGCTGCTGACCGTGATGGGCGGCAGCGAGCGCAAGGGGCTGGCGCCGGCGTGGTGGTGGTCGCGGGTCCACCTGGCGGCGGACGGCGATCCGCAGCTGGCGCCGCTGCGCCTGTTCTGCCGCCTGCGCGGCATCGAGATCGCGTACCGGCGCGACCACGAGCTGTCGCGCCGCGCCACCGGCTTCGCCCGCGCCGTCGAGCGCGCGGTCTCCGAGGGGCGGCCCGACTCGGTCGTGATCATCTCGGACCTGGCGGGGCTGCTCGAGGACGAGGCCACGACGCTGCGGGCGCTGGCGCGGGCGCGCCGCGCCGCGGGCAGCGTGATCGCGGTGACGCCGACGCGGTGGCGGTTCGCGCCGCCGGCGCGGACGTCGCCGGGCAGCCGGGTGCGCGAGGTCATGACCGCCGAGCTGCGCGAGCAGCTGGACGCGACGCGGCGGCTGCTGGCGCGCCACGGCGTGCGGGTGATCGAGGCGGGACCGGGCGACCACCCGGCCGGCATGTTCGCGCGGACGCGGGGCGGCCGGCGGGTCGCGTAGCGGCGCGGGGCGCGCGGGGGGGCGCGCGGGCCGCCTCCGCCTCCGCGGCCGCCTCCGCCTCCGCGGCCGCCGTGGTCATCCGTTGCGGGGTTCTCCGCTGTGGTGCCCGACGCAATAGGAGGCGCGCCCCCGGCGTTGCCGCCCGGTGCGTGCCCCTGTCATCTGCCTCGTCGTGCTGGTCTCGTTGGGCTGTCGTGAGGCCCGGCCCCCTGCGTCCACCGCGGAGCACGCGACGGCGGCGCCGATCACGCTGACGTACCTCGGCGTGGCGGGGTGGCAGGTCGAGGCCGGGGGCGTGACGATCCTGGCCGACCCGTACTTCTCGCGGCCCGCGGCGCTCGACGACGTCCACCCGCTGGTCCCGGACGCGGCGGCGATCGCGGCGCACAGCCCGGCGCGCGCCGACCTGATCGTCGTCGGCCACAGCCACGCCGACCACCTGCTCGACGCGCCGGCGGTGGCGCTGCGGACCGGCGCCCAGATCATGGGCAGCCGGACCACGACGCTGGTCGCGCGGGCCAGCGGCGTCCCCGACGACCACCTGATCGGCGTGCGGGGCGGCGAGGACCTGGCGTTCGATGGCTACGCGGTGCGGGTCGTGCCCAGCCTGCACTCGATGATCGGCGACAAGCACGTCCTGGGAACCGAGCTGACCGCGGCGCCGACGATGCCGATGCCGTTCGACGGCTACGCCGAGGGCGGCACGCTGGCCTACCTGATCCGGGTCGCCGGCCACGAGGTGCTGATCCTCGACACCGCCAACTTCATCGAGCGCGAGGTCGAGGGGCTGCGGCCCGACGTCGCGATCGTCGCCACCGGGCTGCGCGAGCAGGTCCACGACTACACCTGCCGGCTGCTGCGCGCCCTGGGCGCGCCGCCGGTGGTGATCGCCAACCACTTCGACGACTGGCGCGCGGCCCCGGTCGACCCGCCGGTCGGCGCGGCGCCGGCGGCGGACCTGCAGGCGTTCGTCGACGAGGTCGCGCGGTGCGCGCCCGGCACCCGGGTCGTCATCCCCCGTCACTTCGAGCCGTTCGATCCGTTCGCGGCGCGGTAGTTCGGGCTTGCCAGCGGGCGGGCTACTGGTTTAACCAGTAGTCATGTTCACGCCGCTGGCCGACCGCGCCTCGACCGTCGACGCCTGCGTGCGCGCCATCGAGGCCGAGATCCTGTCGGGCCGGCTCGGCGCCGGCGCCCGGCTGCCCGGCGAGCGCGACCTCGCGACCCAGCTCGGCGTCGCCCGCCTGACCCTGCGCGCCGCCCTCGCCCGCCTCGCCGACGCCGGGCTGATCGCGATCCGCCAGGGCGCCGGCACCGTCGTCCAGGACGTCCACCGCCACGGCTCGCCGGCGCTGCTCGGCCCCATCGCCCGCGACGCCGCCGACCGCGGCGAGCTCCGGGCGCTCGCCGCCGAGCTGCTGGCGATCCGGCGCGGCCTCGCCGGCGGCGTCCTCACCCGCCTGGCGGGGCGCGCGCCGACCCGCGCCGCCCTCGCCCGCCTCGACGCCGCGATCGACGCCTTCGCCGCCGCGCCCGCGGATCCTGCGGCCCTCGCCGCCGCCGACCACGACGTCGTCGCCGCGCTGGTCGCGGCGTCGCGCAGCGCGGTGTCGGGGCTGTTCCTCAACCCGGTGTTCGCCGCGCTGGCCGAGCTGCCGGCGCTGCGCGCCGCGATCTACGCGCGCCCCGCCGACAACGTCGCCGGCTGGCGCGCCCTGGCGGCGTGGCTGCGGACGCCGCGCCGCGACCCCACCCCGATGCTGGCCGCGCTGGCGGCGCGCGACGACGCGACGCTGGCCCGCCTGCGTCCCACCTCCCGGAGAGGCCGATGACCGACCTGCCACTGTTGTCCCGCGTCGCCCTGCTGTCGCCGCGCCGGGTCCAGGCCAGCCTCGACGCCCTGGCCGCGTCGGGCCGCACCGACCTGCCCAACCCGTGGCAGCTCACGCTCGGCGTGATCCGCATGTGGGGCCGCCTGCTGTTCCGCAGCGACACCGTCGGCACCAGCCCCGGCGGCACCGTGCGCGCCGGCTGGCGCGCCCGGGCCCTGACCTGGCGCGCGCTGCGGCTGCCGTTCCTGCTGGCCGAGCGCGCCGTCCACCCGCTCGACTTCACCGGCCTGGCCAGCTCGCGCGAGCGCGTGATCCGCCACCTGCTCGGCGCCCACCACGACGGCGCCCAGTTCCTCTACGACCTCGAGATCCTCGCCGCCCACCCGGGCGCGCTCGACGAGCTGCGCGAGCGCGCCGCCGCGGTGGTCGCCGACGCGACGCCGCGGAGCCGGTGGCTGCGCGACCTGGTGGTCTTCGACGGCTACCACGAGGCGCTGCTGGCCGCGGTCGACGCGGCGCGCGCCGGGGACTTCCCCTACGACCCCGACGGCGCCCGCGACCCGGACGTCTCGTTCAGCGCGTACCTGGCGTGGTGCGCCGCCCAGCCCGCGACCCCGGCGGCGACGCTGGCGGCGTGGCGGCGCGGCGACCTCGACCTCGGCCCGACCCGGATCGATCCGGCGGCGGCCGGCCGGCGGCCCGGCCGGCGGCCCGGCCAGCGCCGGCGCGGGCCGCGGCCGCGACCGCGACCGCGACCTGAAGACGGCGGCGTATCCTCGCCGCCATGGACGCCACGACCCTCACGACGCTGACCTACGAGGTCACCGGGCGCATCGCGCGCATCACCCTCGATCGACCCGAGCGCGGCAACGGCATCACGCTGGCGATGCCGCGCGAGCTGGCGGCGTGCGTCGAGCGCGCCAACCTCGACCCTGCGGTCCACGTCGTCGCGCTGGCCGGGCGCGGCAAGGGCTTCTGCGGCGGCTACGACCTGGTGGCGTCCGCCGAGTGGCGCGACCCCGACGAGCTCGGCGACGGCGCCGCGGCGCCCGCGGGCGCGCCCACCGATCCGCGCACGATCCAGCGCAACCACGATCCGGCGGCGACCTGGGACCCGGTGGTCGACTGGCAGATGATGAGCCGCAACGTCCGCGGCTTCATGAGCCTGTTCCACGGCGACAAGCCGGTGGTGTGCAAGGTCCACGGCTTCTGCGTCGCCGGCGGCACCGACATGGCGCTGTGCTCCGATCTGCTGGTCATCGAGGACGTCGCCAAGATCGGGTACCCGCCGGCGCGGGTCTGGGGCGTCCCGACGACGTCGGTGTGGGTCCACCGCATCGGGCTCGAGAAGGCCAAGCGCCTGCTGTTCACCGGCGACTGCCTGTCCGGCGCCGAGGCGGTGGCGTGGGGCCTGGCCACCGAGGCGGCGCCGCGCGCCAGCCTCGACGATCGCTTCGAGGCCCTGCTGGCGCGGATCGCGCGGGTCCCGGTCAACCAGCTGGTGATGATGAAGCAGCTGCTCAACCAGACCGTCATGGCGCAGGGCCTGCACACCACCCAGCTGCTCGGCACCTACCTCGACGGCATCGCGCGCCACACTCCCGAGGGCTACGGCTTCCAGCAGCGCGCCGCCGCCGCCGGCTTCAAGCAGGCGGTGCGCGAGCGCGACGAGCCGTTCGGCGATCCGGGGCCGTCGACGTTCCGCGGCTGACTACGTCGCGGCCCCGGCGGTCCGGAAGCACGCCGCGTTGCCGTCGACGTGCTCGGCCCGGCCCATGCCGACCAGCGCGGTGCCCAGGCCGGGGCGGGTCCGGGTCCAGGTCAGCGCCGCGGTCGCCGCCGCGGGATCCGGCGCCAGCTTGCCCTGCTGCAGCGACGCCGACGACATGACGTAGACGCCGAGCGCCGCGGCGGCGTCGAGCAGGGTGCGCGCGTGGCCGTCGAGCCGCTGGGTCGCGGCCTCGGCGGCCTCCGCCATGCCGCGGTTGACCGGCAGCTGGACGACGCGGAGGTGGTGGCCGTCGCCGCCGACCTCGCGGGCCAGCGCGACCAGCGCGGCGAGGTCGAGGTGGTCGCGGGCCTCGGGGCCGACCCGGAAGCCGCTCCAGGTCGCGACGCCGTAGCGCGCGATGCGGCCGTCGGCGCACGCCTGCTCGAGGGCGCCGAACGCGGCGCGCAGGCGCGCGGTGAAGGTCGGGCGGTCGACCTCCTCGAGCTGGAGCTCGGGGTTGTGCAGGTAGTAGACGTCGAGCGTGTCGACGCCGAGGTTGTGGCGGCTGCGATCGATCTGGTCGCCGAGGTAGCGCGGCGCCAGGCTGTGGCAACCGGCGACGATCTCGTCGCGGCGCAGCAGCCCCGAGCGCACGTAGGTCTGGGTCAGGTAGGCGCGGCCGTCGCCGGGGTGGTCGGCGTCGAGCGGCAGGAAGCCGCCCTTGGTCGCGACGATCAGCTCGTCGCGCGCGACGCCGCCGGCGACCGCGGCGGCCAGGGCGGCGCCGACCGCGCGCTCGCTGCGCTGGTGGCGGTAGTTGATCGCGGCGTCGACGACGTTGATGCCGACCTCGAAGGCGCGGGCCATGGCGGCGCGGTAGCGCTCGTCGGCGGCGTCGTCGACGGGCCCGAGGTAGGTGCCGAGCCCGACCGAGGTCGCGTGCAGCCCGTCGCAGCGGCGGACGTGGTCGGCGACGACGTCACCGGCGAGCCGGGCGGCGAAGCGAGCGGTGCCGTCGGGAGTGGCGCGTCCGGTGAGGCTCATGCCTCCGGGTATACACTCGTGGCGTGGCCCTGCCGTCCACATCCGTGCGGGGCGCGTCGGTCGTGGTGGTGGCGGCGTGCCTGGCCGGCTGCGGCGCCGGGTCGCTGCGCCACGTCCGCGACTGGAAGTTCGCCGGCGCGCTCGCCTACGACCTCGAGGCCCGGGCGCCGCTCGCCGACGACGATCCGGCGACCACGGCGCCCTACGACGGCGCGGTCGAGGTCGGCCTGCGGCTGCGCGCCGGCGGCGGCCCGGGCCACGCCGGCTACGGCGTCGGCGTCGATCTGCACGCCGGCGCGACCCTGCCCGGCGGCTTCGCGTGGGGCGTCGGGGTCCTGCCCGCGGGCGTGATCGGGCCGCTCGGCGACCGCGGCGTCTGGGGCGTGGTCGGCGGCGTCGGCCTGTCCGGGATCACCGGGCGCCTGGATCCGGCGCTGTCGGTGCCGGTCGAGGCGTTCGCGTCGCTGCGGCTGGCGTCGCGGGTCGGGGTCGCGCTGTGGCTGCAGCCGTCGTGGGTGGTGGCGGGCGCCGACCGCTACGACGGCGCCACCACCGTCGACGTCTTCGACGAGGTCCGCGCCGGCCTGAGCCTCCGGGTCGGCCGCCGCTACCACCGCTGGGGCTTCGGCTCGGGCAACGGCTACCACGTGGGCGTGACCTGGACCGAGCAGGTCGACACCCGCTTCGTCGGGCTGCTGCTGGGCTACGACCTCGACGTGACGTCGAACTAGGCGCGTGTAGCGGATACCCGCCTGCGCGAGCGGTGGGGAGACCGCGGGCCGCCGGGCCCGGGTCCTGCCGCGAGCGCGGGGGGGCGTCCTCCGGCTCAGACATCCTCGCGGTGACAAGACCGCGGGCGGTGGGAGTGCCGCGAGCGGTGACGCCGTCGCGTGGTGGCGCGGGCCCGCTGCGGAACTCGCCGTCGGCCGCCCCCCACACGCTCGCGTCACCCGTGCCGGCGTGGCCTGGCACCACCGCGGTCGGGCACGAAGGGATCGACACCAGCGCGGCGAGCCGATCGAATGGCGGGGTGAAGGCCTCCCGTCCGTACGCGCCGATGCAGTCGTTCCTGTTGCCGCCGTCGCCGCGTGAGTGGCTGCCGGCGTCGCACCTGGTGTACTTCGTCGAGGGGTTCGTCGCGCGGCTGAACCTGCGGGCGATCGAGGACCGGATCCAGGCCAAGGATCCACGCGGTCCCTCGCCGTACCCGCCGCGGACGATGGTGGCGCTGCTGCTGTACGGCTACGCGACCGGCGTGTACTCGTCGCGGGGCCTCGAACGCGCCACCGTCGAGGACGTCGCGGTTCGGGTGCTGGCGGCCTCAGCGATCGTCGAAGCCGATGCGCCCCGGCCCCAGCGGCACGATCAGCGCCGGCGGCCACAGATCGATGCCCAGCGGCAGCCCCAGGATGTGGACCTGGATGCCCTCCTTGAGGCCGATCCGCAGCCCGAACAGCCACGTCGACAGCTGCACGCCGGTGCCCTCGGTGGTCCACGACACGCCGATGGCGCCGCGGTAGTCCTTGCCGATCGCGGTGGCGGCGAGGCTGGCGTGCAGGCCGCAGCGCCGCAGCATGACGTCGACGAACGTGTTGGAGTTGGGGCCCGGCCAGGCGCGGTAGTGCAGCGCCGCCAGCCACGGCGGCGCCTCGCGCTCCAGGCACGCGATCGCGCGCTCGGCGCGGGCGCCGCGCCACACCGCGTGGACGCGGACGTCGCCACCGCCGCCGGCGAGATCCTCGAGCGGCGGCGCCTCGCCCGACGCGCCGACCTCCCAGCGCACCCAGCGCGACGAGCCGGCCTCGCGGACCGCGAACCACGGGTGGCGCGCGATGTGATCGAGCGGCGCGCCGAGCGCGCTCGACGCCACGATCACCGCGGCGTCGTCGCCGCCGGGCGCGACCACCGGCCGGCGCAGCACGACGCACGCCGAGGTCGCGACGGCCAGCGCGAGCGCCGCCGCGCCGACCCCCACCCCGTGCGCACCGCGGCTCATGCGCCGACGATAGCTCACGGCGCCGCGCGCAGGTCGCGGCGGATCGCGCCGCCGCGCAGATCGACGACGACGGCGCGGCCGCGGTCGTCGCCGGCCAGCAGGCACAGATCGGCGAGCCGGATCGCCGCGGCGTCGGCGCCCTCGAAGGCCAGCACCGCGATGCGCCGGCGCGCCGGCAGGTACCAGGCCTCGACCACCATGCCCCAGCCGCCGGCGCGCCACGCCAGCGCCGCGAACCGGCCGCTGGCCACCGCGCGCACCACGTGCGAGGTCGGGCCCAGGACGCCGCTCCACGCGTCGCCCAGCAGCGGCCGCCAGGCGTCGAGCGTGACCACCTCGGCGACCTCCGGGGTCTCGAGGAAGTAGCCGACGCGCACGGCGTCGCCGTCCCCGTCGCCGCCGGCCAGCTCCATGCCGGCGCGCAGCCAGGTGCCGGCGTCGGCGTTGCCCGCGAAGCCGGTCACCAGGTGACGGCCACCAGCCAGCCGCGACCGCAGGGATGGCACCGGCGCCCGCTCGCGCAGCGTGAACCCCTCGTAGCGCCACAGCTCCACCGAGCCGAGGTCGCCGACCGCGGCCACCCAGCGATCGTCGTCGCGGGCCAGCGCGCTCGCGGTCAGACCGAGGCCGTCGTCGGGGCCGTCGTCGACGGTGACGCCCCAGCTGGCGCGCCAGCCGTCGTCGAGGGCGTCGATCGCGAGCAGCTGGCCGCCGCGGGCCACCAGCCACAGCCGGCCGTCGTAGGTCGGCGCCCAGGCGTCGACCGCGGCCTCGCACCACGATCGCGCGGTGCGGGCGGCGAGATCGAGGCGGGCCAGCCGGGTCACGCCGCCGCGCGGCGCCACCGCGATCGCGCGGGTCCCGGCGTCGGCGACCACCAGCGCGTGCGCCGGCTGATCCCAGGCGGCGACGACGCGGCCGTCGCGGCCGTGCAGCCGCACGCCGAGCTCGCCGAGCGCGACCAGGACGCGGCCGCCGGGCACGAGCGCGAGGTCGTGGACCGCGGCGGTGCCGGCGTCGGCGCGGTCCCAGCGCCGCATCATCGGGGCGCGGCGGTCGACCAGCGCCGGCGGCCGCGGCACCGCGCCCAGCGCCGGCAGATCGGCGCGCAGCGCCGCGTCGGCGGCGAGCCGGACCAGGCGCGGCAGCAGCACCGCCGGCTCGCCGTCGACGCCGCGGCCGACGTCGCCGACCATCGCGCGCGCACCGCCGGGCGCGCCAGCGCCGCCGCCTCGGGCCCCGGGCCCAGCGTGGTCAGCGCGGTCGCGGCGGCGATGCGCTCGGCGAGGCCCTCGTCGTCGACGCGCTCGAACAGCGCGACCGCGGCGTCGCGGGCGTCGGCGAAGCGCGCCGGCTCGAGCTCGGCGCGCAGGATCGACAGCCGCGCCGCCGCGACCCCGCCGCCGGCGATGCCCAGCGCGATCCACGCCGGCACCTCGTCGGGGCGGGGCTCGAGCCGGCGCACGACGTCGACCGCGGCGGCGTAGCTGCCGGCCTCGGCGAGCGCGCGCGCCCACAGCCAGCGGCGCGCAGCGCCAGGGCCAGGGCCGGCTCGCGGTGGGCGCGCGCCACCGCGTCGGCGAAGGTGCCGGTGCGCCACGCCAGCTGGGCGGCGCGCGCGGGCTCGCCGGCGAGGAACCACTGCCGCACCACCAGCGCGGGGTCGAGGCCGCGGGCCTCGGCGAGCTCGGCGGCGAGCCAGGCCCGACCGTGGCGCTCGAGCAGCGCGACCGCCGCCGCCGGATCGACGAGCAGATCGGCGACCACGAACGCGGCCTCCTCGACGCGCCCCTCGCGCAGCAGCCGCTGCCGCGCCGCCTCGTAGCGGTCGCGCAGCAGCCGGATGGCGTCGAGCGCGACCGGGATGGCGGCGCCGCCGCCGGCGCCCGCCATCGACGGGGTCAGCGCGTCGCGCCGCGCCGGCAGCCCCAGCGCCAGCTCCGACGGGCCGCCGCCGCCGCCGCCCAGCGGCACCGCGCGGCGGCGCAGCGCCTCGTCGAGGTCGCCGCGATCGAACAGCTCCAGGGTCTCGCGCAGGTAGGCGGCGTGGCGGCGCCCGATGGCGCGGCCCAGCGAGCTCTTCCACAGCGCCAGCGCCAGGCGCGCCTGCAGCCGGTCGACGAGGCCGCGCCGCGGCGGCGCCAGGCCCGATGCCGCCAGGCCACGACCGCGCCGCGCCACCGTGCCGGTGACCGCCGCCGGCGCCAGCGCGGTCGCGCCGCCCGCGCCGCGGCCAGCCCCAGGCGGCAGCGCGCGGCGGCGGCCGCCGCCCCGAGCCACCGGCGCAGCCGCGCCCACACCCCTGGACGGGCGACGTCCGGCGCACCGGACGTCCTGGCCGCGGCCCCAGGCCCGGCCTGCCGTCGCCGCCACGCGCCCCGCCGCGCCGCCAGCCACGCCGTCGGCCACGCCGCCGTCCTCGGTCCGCTCCCCGACAGCGCCCGCGCCAGGGCCTGGGCCGCCCCTGGTCAGCTCGCCGCGCGCCGCGCCGACACCGAGCGCGGCGCGGACGTCGACCGCCGGGGCCGCCACCGCCGCCGCCGGCGGCGCCGCCAGCGCCGCGACCTCGGCGATCTCGACCGCACCGAGGTCGAGCCACGCCGCCGGGTCCACCGGCTCGGCGCCGCCAGGCGGCACCACCACAGCCTCGCCATCGCGGCCGACGATCAGCGCGCCCGGCCCCGGCGCCAGGGCCTCGACCTCGGCCGGGCGCAGCGGCACCGCGCTGAGCACGCCGCCGATCGCCACCAGCGGCGCGCCCAGGCGCCGCCGCGACCTGCAGGCGTCGCGCCACCGGCAGCAGGACCGCCCAGCCGTCGCCGAGCCGGCGCACCTGGGCGCCCGGCTGCCAGGCCGCGACCACCTGGCGCCGCGCCTCGAGGTCACCGAGCCCGGCGCCGTCGAAGATCAGCCCGACCGCCACCACCGAGCCGCGGTGGCCGAGAGCCGCGCGCGGCCGCGCGGTCACGCCGGCTCCTCGGCGGCGCGCAGCACCACCGCCGCCGCGTGCGCCAGCGAGTACACGACCACGTCGCCGGCCGGCGTCGCCCACGCCACCAGCGGCAGCCGGGCCGCGCACGCCACCGCGACCAGCGCGCCGCCGGCCCGCGGCAGCAGGGCGCGGCGGTCGCGGTGCTGCAGCGCCAGCCGGCGACCGTCGTCGGCCTCGACGACCAGCGCCGGGTCACCACCGAGGACCGCGACGCCGTGCACCGGCGTGGTCGCGGCGATCGCGGCGACGCCGAGGTCGGCGCCGACGACGTCCCAGCGACCGTCGTCGACGCGCACCGCGACCGGGCCCCACCCGGTCGCGGCCGGCAGCGCGAAGCCGAAGCGCACGCCGGGATCGTCGTCGGCGGCGCCCGCCGGCCGCGCGATCGTCGCGACCCGGCCCAGCCCGCCGCGGCCGAAGGTGGCGACCTCGACCCGGTCGCCGCGATCGATCGCCAGCAGCAGGCCGCTGGCGGTGACGCGCGCGTCGACCACCGCGCCGGCGCGGCCGTCGTCGGCGGGCGCGACCGGGCGCGGCGCGACCTCGGAGACCCACCGGGTGTGCTCGCCCAGATCGGCGAGCCACAGCCGCCCAGCCGCGACGAAGACGACGCGGCGCCGGCCGGGCCCCAGCCCAGCGGCGCGCACGCCGCCGGCCGCCGAGGCGGCGCGCCGAGGTCGCGCAGGCTGTCGCCGGGCATGCGCAGGCGGATCGCGCGGCCGCCGACCATGGGGTCGCGCAGCCACAGCGTCCCGGTCGCGGCGTCGGCGACGGTGATCAGGATCGCCGAGCGCCGCCGCCGCCCGAACGCCAGCAGCGCCTCGCCGGCCGGCGCCGCGATCGCGCGCGGATCGGCGGCCGCCTCGCCGGGCGAGCCCGGCACCGACCAGATCTCGACGCCGTGGCGGCGACGGACCGCGAGCTTGCGATCGCCGGGCAGGAACCACAGCGCCTGCACCGGCGCCGCCGGCGCCGCCGCCACCCGGATCGCCGGGGCCCGCAGCGACGCGAACGGATCGCGCAGCAGGTGGGCGCAGACCTCGGCGGCCGGCAGCGGCAGCCGCACCGTCGCGGGCCGGCGCGGGTGCCCGGGCGCCGCGACGATCGTGACGTCGACCGCGCGCACGCCGGGCTCGACCCGCTCGCGCACGACGATCGCGCCGCCGCGGTGCGCGCGCGAGCCAGGGCCTCGACCTCAGGGCCCCCGACGAGCCACAGGTCGTCGGCGGTCGACGCCAGTTCGGCGGCACGCCACGCCGCGACCTCGGCGGCGCCGGCGGTGTGGGCGGTGCGCGCGGCCACCAGCCGCACCACGCCAGCGCGATCGACGCCGTCGACGGCGCCGTCGCCGGGCCGCTCGAGCACGCCCCACCGCAGCGTCGCGCCGGCGGCAGCCGCGCGCCGCCCCAGCACCAGCAGCGCGGCCAGGTGGACCAGGCGCGGCGCGCCCAGCTGCGCCGGCCCCGCCGACAGCAGCGCCAGCGTCCGGCGCCGCGCCGGCGGCCGCCGGTGGGCGCGGGCCACGAACAGGTGCTCGCCGCCGGCGGCGCGGCGGAGGAACTCGTCGGGCAGCTCGTCGGCGAGCGCCCACTCGCTGAGCAGCAGGCGCTCGTAGCCGCCCCGGCGGGTCAGGCCGTCGACGCCGTCGGGCTCGCCCGCGCCGTCGCGCCCGGTCGCCGTCAGGGGTCCCGATCGCGAGCGCCAGCGGGCCAGCCACGGCGCCAGCGCCGCCACCGCGTCCTCAGGCAGCGCCAGCGCGCGCGCCCACGCCAGCACCGGCGACGGCCACGCGGTCACCGCGGCGCCTCCGGCGGTGCCGCCGCGCCGTCGGCCCACGCCGCGACGCGCGCCCGGTCAGTCAGGGCGACGCGCCGCGCCCAGCGCCACCGCCGCGGCGATCCGGCCGTCGTCGACCACCACCGCCAGCACGCCGGTCGCGGCGCCGCCGAAGCCGCGCCCGCAGCGCCCGCTCGACCAGCGCCGGCGGCGCGTCGGGCGCCAGCGTCGTCGGCACCAGCAGCGACGGCGCCGCCAGGTCGCGACCCAGGTAGGCGACGCCGTCGACCCACGGCAGGCGCGCCGCGTCGCCGACCACCGCCAGCACCGGCGCGCCACCGACGGTGCCGGCGACGACCTCGAGCGCGGCCAGCGCGGCGTCGTCGAGCGCGGCGAGGCGGCGCGCCAGGCCAGGCCACCGCGCCGCGCCCGATCGCGGCGCGCGGCGGCAGCGGCTCGGCGCGCGACCGCCACCGCACCGGCACCGCCGGCGCGGTCACGACGGCGCCCGCGCCAGCTCCGCGACGATCTCGGCTCGCACCGCGGCGAGCTCGGCCGGACGATCCGCGGCCGCGAAGCCGGCGTCGATGTCGCGGGCGATGGCCTCGAGGCGACCGCGGCGCGCCGCCCCGCCAGCGTCGTCGCCGGCGGCGCCCACGCCGTCGTCGTCGGCGGCGGCGTCGTCGCCGGCCAGCGCCTCACGCGCCGCCGCCACCAGCTCAGCGGCCCGGGTCGCCACCGACCGCGACGCCTCCGCCGCCGCCGCCACCAGCGCCGCCGACGTCGACGGCGCGAGCAGCTCGCCGAGCGCGTCGCGGGCGACCGCCTGGCCCTCGGCGGTGGGCACCGCGAACACCACCGGCCACAGATCGCCGGGGGCCAGGCGTGGCGCGCCGTCGAGCGCGCCGCCGCGGCGGCGACCAGGCGCTGCAGCTTGACCACGCGGCGATCGGTGAGCGCCAGGCCGCAGCCGCGCAGCCGCCGCACCGCCTCGGCGATCCGCGGCCGCACCGTCGCCAGGTCGGCGGCGCGCGCGACCGCGGCGAGCCGGTCGAGGTCGGCCAGCGACGCCCGCGCCGGCGCCTCGGCGCGCTCGGCGGCGGCGCCGCCGGCGAGCAGGTCCTCGAGCATCGCGTCGTCGACCGGCTCGACGAAGCAGCGGACCAGGAACCGATCGGCGAACGCCGCCAGGGTCTCGTCGTCGGGCACCGCGTTGGCGGCGCCGACGCAGACCCGCAGCGGCACGACGACGTCGGTGTGGCCGCGCCGGAACCGCCGCTCGTTGAGGATCGACAGGAGCGTGTTGAGGATCGCGGTCGAGCCCAGGAAGACCTCGTCGAGGAACGCGATCTCGGCCTCGGGCAGCATGCCCCGGGTCTCGGTCTCGATGACGCCGTCGCGCAGCCGGCGCAGATCGACCGGGCCCACGATCTCTCCGGGCTCGGTGAACCGGCCCAGCAGGTACTCGAAGTAGCGGCCGCCCAGGGCCTGGGCGACGCGCCGCACCGCGTGGCTCTTGGCGGTCCCGGGCGGGCCGATCACCAGGACGTGCTCGCCGGCCACCGCCGCCAGCGCCACCAGATCGACCAGCACCGCGCGATCGACCAGGCCGCGGGCGGCCTCGCCGAGGGCCGCGCGCAGGGTCCGGGCCGAGGTCTCGAGATCGCTCACCGCCCCAGCATACCCGGGCCTCGGGCGCCGGCCGGGCCCCGACGGCGCCCCGGACCCGATCGGGGCCCCGACAAACTTGCTCGACACGGCCGGGCGCGTCACGTTCGGGGGGATGACCTTCTCGCGCCGCCGCTTCCTCCAGTTGACCGCCGCCGGCCTGGCCTCGGCCCCGCTGTACGCCGCCGCCAAGGCCGGCGACGGCAAGCAGAAGATCAAGGTCAAGAACGGCGAGAAGGACCCCGCCCGCGACCCCTACGGCATCAAGAACCGCAAGGCGACCCTGCCCGACTGGGACGGCTCGACCAGCTCGGCGTCGGTGCCGGGCTCGATGCGGATGTTCCGCGGCAACCTCTCGCACACGTACTACGGCTCGGGCACGGTGCCGAGCAACCCGACGCTGAAGTGGAAGTTCCGCATGTCGGACCTCGCCACGCTCAAGCACGGCAAGCCGGTGACCTGGCAGGGCACCGGGTGGACCGGCCAGGCCCTCAAGTACGGCGACTACGTCTTCGTCGGCTCGACCGGCGGCCACTTCCACTGCTTCGAGGCCTACACCGGCGAGCTGGTGTGGGTGTACCGGGCCCAGCGCATGTTCAAGGGCTCGCCGTCGCTCTACAAGAACCGCATCTACGTCCCCAACGTCGACAACCACCTGCGCTGCCTCGACGCCGCCACCGGCGACGTCATCTGGGACTGGGCCGGCCCCCACGACATGGACAGCTCGCCGCGCATCTACGACGGCATGGTCTACGTCGGCGGCGAGGACGGCAACCTCAAGTGCTTCGACGCCGAGACCGGCGACCTCAAGTGGAAGGAGGTCTACGGCGTCGGCGAGGGCGAGAAGCCGGGCTCGGGCGGCATCGAGAGCTCGCTGGCGATCGTCGACGGCATCGCCTACTTCGGCCACCTCGACGGCCACGTCCGCGCCTACGACCTCGCGGCCCGCAAGCTGGTGTGGAAGGCCGAGACCGGCGGCGACACCGACTGCTCGCCGCTGATCGTCGGCGACCGCCTGTTCATCGGCGCCGAGGAGGGCAAGCCCAACTATCACTGCTTCGACCGCAAGACCGGCAAGGAGCTGTGGTCGATGAACATGCCGTCGGGCTGCTGGTCGACCGCGGCCGCGTGGAACGACACGATCATCGTCGGCGGCAACAACGGCAAGCTGTACTGCCTCGATCAGGCCACCGGCAAGGAGAAGTGGGTCTACAAGTCCGGCGCCGGCATCTGGTCGTCGCCGTCGGTGGTCGACGGCAAGGCGCTGTTCGGCTCCTACGACCGGTACTACCGCATGGTCGACGCCGAGACCGGCGAGGAGCTGTGGAAGTACGACATGGGCGATCGCAGCCACTCCGGCGCCGCGGTCGAGGACGGCCACATCTGGGTCGGCAGCGCGTCGGGCTGGTTCTACTGCTTCGGCTGAGGCGGGGCTCGCTCGCCGAGCCGACGGGTTTGACCGCTCGATCGGGCGGTGGCACGCTGCGCCGGTGACCACGCCCGAGGCGCTGCACGAGCACGCGGTCGCCGCGCTGCAGGGCGGGCGCCCCGACGAGGCGGTCGCGCTGCTCGAGCAGGCGCGCGCCGCCGGCCTCGACGATCCCGCGATCGACGCCACGCTCGGGCTCGCGTTGCACCACCTGGGGCGCCTCGACGACGCCGCCGCCGCGCACCGCCGCGCGATCGCCGCGGCCCGCGCCCAGCTCGCCGCCACCTGCTACAACCTCGGCACCGTGCTGGTCACCGCCGGCCGGCTCGACGACGCCGCCGCCGCGTTCGACGACGCGCTGGCGGCGCGGCCCGACTTCGCGCTCGCCCACAACAACCTGGGCATGGTGCGGCAGCGGCAGGGGCGCCTCGCCGACGCCGAGCGCAGCTACCGTGCCGCGCTCGCCGCCGCCCCCGACGACCCCACGGTCCACCACAACCTGGCGTCGGCGCGGTGCGCGCTCGGCGACCTCGACGGCGCCGCCGCCGGGTTCGGCGCCGCGCTCGACCTCGACCCCGGCTTCGCCCGCGCCGCCTGCGGCCTGGGCGCGGTCCTGACCCGGCTGGGTCGCCGCGACGACGCGATCGCGGCGTGCCGCCGCGCCCTCGCGCTCGAGCCCGACCTCGCCGAGGCCCACCGCCACCTCGCGACCGCGCTGGTCGACGCCGACCCGGCGGCCGCGCTCGCCGCGGCGACGCGCGCGGTCGAGCTGGCCCCCGACGAGCCCGACGGCCACGAGACCCTGGCGGCGGCCCGGGTCGCCGGCGGCGACCTCGCCGGCGCGATCGACGCGTTCGGCCGCGCCGCCGCGCTGGCGCCGGACCGCGCCCTGCCCTGCTACAACGCCGGCGTCCTGCTCGATCGCTGCGGCCGCTTCGAGGAGGCGATCGCCGCCCTCGAGGTCGCGCTGGCCCGCGCGCCCTCGCACGACGACGCGCTGGTCGCGCTGGCCGGCGCGCAGCACCACCTGGGCCGGCGCGACGACGCGATCGCGACCTGGCGGCGGGTCCTGGCCCGGCGCCCCGACGATCCGGGCGCGCGCCACATGCTGGCCGCGCTGACCGGCGCCAGCCGCCACGCGCCGCCGCCCGGCTACGTCGCGGCGATGTTCGACGCCTACGCGCCGCGCTTCGACGACCACCTGGTCGGCACCCTCGCCTACCGCGGCCCGGCGCTGCTGCGCGACGCCGTCGCCGCCGGCGCGCCCTACCCGCGCGCCGTCGATCTCGGCTGCGGCACCGGCCTGTGCGGCGAGGCGGTCGCGCCCTTGTGCGGCACGCTCGACGGCGTCGACCTGTCGCCGGCGATGGTCGCGCGCGCCGTCGCGCGCGGCGTCTATGCCCGGGTCGACGTCGGCGACGTCGTCGCCTGGCTCGCCGGCGCCACCGACGCCGCGCCCTACGACGTCGCGATCGCCGGCGACGTGCTCATCTATCTCGGCGACCTCGCGCCGCTGTTCGCGGCGCTGCGGCCGCGGCTGCGCGCCGGCGCCACCTTCGCGTTCACGGTCGAGCGCGCCGACGACGCGCCCGCGGGCGGCGACGCCGCGACCGACCACGAGCTGCGGCCCACCGGCCGCTGGCGCCACGCTCCCGGCTACCTGCGCCGCCTCGCCGCCGCCCACGGCTTCGTGGTCGAGGCGATGACCCCGGCCGAGCTGCGCCGCGAGCACCACGACGAGGTCGCGGGCCTGATCGTCGTGCTCCGCGCGGCGTGACCGCCGGCGGCGCCTACCAGACCTGGAACGACGCCGGGGCGCCGCCCAGGGGCAGCACCGCGACCCGGGCCAGGCGCTGGCTGCGCCCGGTCAGGTAGATCGTCATGCCCTGGCAGGAGCCGTCGGCGAAGCAGTCGATCTCGACGACGTCGCTGGCGCCGACGGTGGTATCGGGGGAGGTCCCGTCGGCCAGCTCGGCGCGCGGGCTCCAGCCGGACAGGGTGACGCCCCGGCCCAGGGTCTTGTGGGCGATGAGCTGCCAGGTGCCGTTGTCCGACGGCTGCGGATCCTCGGCCAGCTGCTCGACCGCGACGTCGATCAGGCCGTCGCTGGTGGTGGTCAGCAGCACCCGGGTGCGGGCCAGCGTGCCCAGCCGGGCCGCGACGTCGGGGCGCACCGAGCCACCCTCGACCGCCTTGCGGGCGGCCTGCCGGACCAGGCTGGCGGTGGTCTCCGCGGCGTCGTACGGCCGCGGCTTGTTCTGCAGCGTGTAGACCGCCAGGCCCAGCAGGACCCCGACCATCGCGACCACGATCATCAGCTCGATCAGCGTGAAGCCGCTGCCGCGGCGGGCGCGCCGGGTCCGCCTCATCGCACCACCTCGAGGTTGCGGAGGTCGGCGCGCGTCGTCGACCAGCGGTAGACGTGGTCGCCGCGCAGCTCGTCGGGGCGCGCGCTGTCGGCGACGCCCTCGAGCTGGACCGCGTCGCGGTTGCCGATCGGGTTGTGATCCGGGGACGCCGGATCGAGCAGCTGCGGCGTCGCCGCGGTCGTGATGCCGGCGACGCGCTTGGTCGTGCGGATGACGAAGCTCACCGTGACGTCGAGCGGCGTGCCACCGGTGAACCCGGGCGCGCTCTTGACCTCCTGCTCGGCGCCGGAGTACCAGTCGAGCTCGGGGTCGCCGTCGCCGTCGACGTCGACGACGTCGCCGGCCTCGTACCAGCGCGACGCCACCTGCAGGTCGGTGAAGCCGATCCCGAGGTCCTCCCAGTCGTCGACCAGGCCGGCGGTGGCCGAGCGCTGCAGCACCGCGAGCTCCTTGCGCAGGGGATCGATCCGGTAGCCGCGCATGACGAAGCGGTACGCCATCGTGTCGGCAGGCGGCGACGCCAGCGCGGTCGCGACCGCCAGGCAGTGGCTCAGGCTGGCGGTGCCCCACGGCGCGCTGGTGTCGACCGTGACGGTCGAGCCGCCGACCGCGACCGCGCGCACGACGCAGGCGTCGTACTCCTGGGCCGGCACCGGATCGACGTTGGGAGGGTCCCGCGGATCGCTGAGGACGATGACGTCGCCGACCTCGAAGACCTGCGGGACGACGGTGAGCTGGTCGCCGAGCAGCGAGACGACGCGGGCCTCGGCCGCGGCGTCGGCGTAGTAGACGTGGAGCTCGTCGGGGCCGTTGGCGTCGTCGACGATCTCGACCGGGACGTGGACCATGCCGTCCCACGGCGCCGTGAAGCCGTTGGGCACCCGCTGGCCGGCCTGGCGCACGTCGGCCAGCACCAGGTTCTGGGCCGCGACCAGGGTCTGCTGTAGCTCGCCGACCTGGGCCTGGGTCCGGTACGCCAGCGACATGTTGGTGAAGATCGAGAACACCATCGCGACCAGCAGGCCGACCAGCGCCATCGACACCAGCAGCTCGACCATGGTCAGGCCGCGCTCACCGCGCCGCGCCGCGCGTCCGCGCGTCGACCCGGGCGCCGCCATCAGAAGTCCTCCTGCCGGGTCCGCAGCAGCTCGACCGAGATCTCGTGGCGGTGCATCAGGTCGTTGACGTCGGCGCCCTCGTCGGCCCACACCACCTCGACGCGGATCCGCAGGAGATCGACGGACGCGGCCGTCGACTCGACGATGATCCGCCGCAGGTACGTCGCGGTCCGGCCGGCCACGGTCTGGCTGCCGAAGTCGTAGTCGATGGGCAGCGCGGCGTCGACGTCCTCGTAGTCCACGTACATCTGGGCCAGCGTCTTGCCCCGCGCCTCCTCGAGCGTACGCTTGGCGATCGTGACCGCGTCGCTGGTCTGCGCCGCCATCGCGTTGGTGCGCGTCGTCGCGAGCTGGAGGGCGACCACGCCGGTCATGCCGATGACGCTGACCGCGAGCGTCACCAGCAGCTCGAACAGGGTGAAGCCGTCCTGACCGCGGCCGGCGCGGCGGCGCCGGCGAGGTGCGGGGCGTCGCGGCATCAGTAGACCTGCCGCCAGCCCATCAGCGTCATCGGGGTGTCGGCGTTCATGACGCCGTCGCCGCTGCCCGAGCCGCCGCCCGAGCCGCCGCCCGAGCCGCCGCCCGAGCCGCCGCCGGCCTCGGGCGAGGCCGGGGAGCCGACCCGGACGACGTCGCCCGACAGGGTCGAGAAGTAGACCGCGCCGGCGTCGCCGTACAGCGCGCCCATCGTCGCGGCGGCGGCGTTGACCGTGAAGTCGGTGATGAAGTCGCCGTCGTCGAGGGCCGACAGCTCGACGCCCTGGATGATCGACGAGCCGCGATCGCAGGTGCCGCTGCCGACCTTGGGGTCGATCGTCCGGGTGAACAGCACCTGCTCGCGGGTCACGACGACGCCGCCGTAGAACTTCTCGCACTGCCCGGCCACGCAGTCGCCGGTCAGCTTGGTGCGGACCGCGCCGGTGTCGGCGAAGACCGCGTAGAACTCGTTGACCTCGGTGGGCGCGAAGTTCTCGAGGCCGCCGGTGCCGAAGAACAGGACCAGCCGGCCGGTGCCGCCGTCGATCTGCGCGCCCAGGGTGCCCGCGATCGGCCGCTCGGCGCCGAGCGCGCCGGAGGTCGACGCGGTCGAGAACAGCGCGTACAGCTGGGTGCCGTCGACCTGGTCGACCGCGATCGAGCCCATGCCGGCGTTGTCGTTCCAGCCGCCGCCCAGGTCGCGGGCCGGGTCGACCTTGTAGACGTAGCCGCAGCTGTCGGAGAAGACCGCGCGATCGATCAACCCGTCGATCCGCGGCGACCCCGGCTCGAGGTCGTCCTTGGTCTCGAAGACGGTGATGTCGCTGGTCAGCGGGCACTTGGTCTGGAACCGCCAAAGCTCCTGCCCGGTCAGCGCGTCGTAGGCCTCGACGGTGCGGCCGCGCTCGAACGGCGGGGTCTGGTCGGCGAAGTCCATGCCGGTGCCCGCGATCGCGATGAAGCGGACCTCGCCGGCGATCGACACCCGCGCGATCGCGACCTTCGAGAACGACTGGCCGGCGTCGGCGCCGCCCGGCACCGCCGACCACAGCGGGGTCGGGCCCAGCACCGCGCCGGTGTCGGGGTCGACGGTCTCGGTGACGTCGAAGACGGCGATGCTCTTGCCGCCGTTGCCGGAGCCGACCACCGCGATCGTCCGCAGGTCGCCGTTGACGTCGGCGACGTCGGCCAGCGTCACCGAGCCGTCCGGGTACGAGCTCGACACCAGCGTGCCGCTGAGGCTGTTGCTGTAGTCGGGGACCAGGCCGGCGGCGACGATCGGCGGCACGAAGCCCCACGCCTCCTTGCCGTTCTTGGTGTTGTTGACGTCGTCGGGCAGCGTGTAGATCGCGTGGACGAAGCCGTCGCGCGAGCCGAACAGGGCCAGGTTGACCCGGTTGGCCTGCGCGGCCAGGAACGCGTCGACCTTGGCCCGCTGGCCGGCGTCGGCGAACAGGTACCAGGGCGGCAGCTCGGGCTTGGTCAGGATCGCCGGGGTCGAGGTCTCGACCGCGCCCAGCTTGGACAGCGCGATGCCGGTGTTGCCGACGCCGAAGCGGGCGCTGCGGGCCCAGTCGATGACCGACACCGCCGAGGCGTCGTCGGACGCGCCCAGCGTGACCACCAGCCCGACGTCGACCGACGAGCCGGCGTGGCTGAAGTCGAGGCGCTCGCCGGTGTCCTTGTGGGCGGTGTAGAGGTGGCGCTCGGCGTCGGACATCGCGTCGTCGAGCTTGCTCGCGGCCTCCCAGTAGGTCCGGTCGAGCCCGGCGTTGATCGCGTAGAACTTGCCGCGGTTGCCGGGCTGCCGGAACGCGCCGACGTAGGCGATGCCGTCGTTGACGACGACGCCGGCGCGGTAGTGCTCGGTCGCCTGGGTGAAGTCGAACGACGCGGTGATCGACGACAGCACCGGGGTCGTCGTGTGGTTGTTCCCCGAGCACATGACCGCCTTCCACCGCACCGAGCGCCCGGCCGACTTGGGGAACGTCGCGCACAGCTCGCCGGAGTGGTCACCGCAGTCCGAGGCCTGGACCCAGTTGGGCGGCTCCTCGTTCGACAGGTAATAGGTCAGCGTGCCGCCGTTGGCGGTGGCGACCGGGTGGATCCGCGCCGCGGTGACCACCATCTCCGAGTCGGCCAGCGTGCCCAGGTCGATGACGCCGGACGCGACCTCGCCGCAGTCGACGTACTGGGACACGACGCGGTTGGCCAGCACCAGGTAGCTCGACGAGTGGTTGCCGTCGGCGATCATGATGTCGGGCGTGTGGGCCGGATCGTTGTCGTAGTCGAAGACGAACCCGGTGTCGAAGTCGTAGATCGGGTTGTAGTGGTCGGTCAGGGTCTTCTTGCGGCCGGCCGAGAACGGCGTCGAGGTGCCGTTGTTGACGTAGTAGCCGGAGACGCCGCCATAGGTGTCGTAGGCGTAGTTCCAGTTGTCGCTGGTGATGATCAGGTCCTTGCGGCCGTCGAGCGAGAAGTCGGCGGCGAAGACGCCGGTGGCGGCGCCGACGAAGCTGATCGCCTGCGGGTGCGCGGTGTCGAGCGTGTTACCGGCCTTGCCCTTGAACAGGCGCAGGCGCTGGCTGGCGCTGCTGCAGCAGTTGGGCGCGCCGACCACCAGATCGCGCAGGCCGTCGCCGTCGAAGTCCTCGTAGGCGAAGACCGGCAGGCCGCCCTGGTGGTTGGTGCCGAAGCCGAGGTTGCTGATCAGCGTGCCGTAGTAGCTGAAGGTCGGGCTGTTCGAGCACCGCAGCGGCGCCGGCGCCGCCGGCACCGGGCTCGGCTGCGGGCTGGCCAGCGTGCAGTTGTTGATGAAGATCCGGATCTCGCCGTTGTTCTCGCCGTTGCCGACCAGGATGTCGAGCTTGCGGTCGTTGTTCCAGTCGACCGCCATGATGCTGGTGCCCGACCAGTCCTGGTAGCCCAGGTTCGACGCCGAGGTGCCGCTGGCGAACGGGGTGTAGCCGGTGTTGAACCGCGGGTTGCCCGACGCGTCGTTCGACGCCCGGTTGAGCCACAGCGTCGCCACGTTCGGCCGGGTGTAGAAGCTGCCCTCGGCGCGGAAGACGTCGGGCCAGCCGTCGCCGTTGAAGTCGGCGGCCACGGTGGGCCGGATCTTGTTGCTGCTCGACGAGCTGACCAGCTCGCGGACGTTGACGAACTTGGGCTGCCGGACCGCGTTGGGATCGGTCCAGTCGGGCTCGGGGTTGTCGAAGGTGCGGTTGCGGTAGATCCGCACGAACGAGTAGCCCTCGCCGACGCCGACGAAGTCGAGCCAGCCGTCCTGGTCGAAGTCGGCGACGTCGGAGTACACGGTCAGGTCGGTGATGCCGAGGACCGTCGACGTGAACACGCCGCCGGCGGTCTGCAGCTGCAGCTGCCCGCCGGTGCTGCCGTCATAGACGACGCCGTCCTTCTCGGTGTCGCTGTCGAGCAGGGTCCCGGTCCAGCCGGTCGGGGCCGAGGTCTCGGGGCACGAGGCCACCTCGCTCTGGGCCCGCGCCGCCGGCGCCGCCGCCAGCAGCGTCACGGCGGTCGCCGCGGTGAGGATCGGCCAGGTCAGTCGAGGTGCGCGCATCAGTTCCCTCCCGGGGTGTACGTCGCGGTGTCAGTCGCGTCGATCGTGGTCAGGCAGTCGTTGCGGCCGGCGCCATCCTCGGCGAGACCGCGCTGTCCGTAACCCGGACAGTGAGAGGCGGTGCCACCGCTGAAGTTGGAGCGGACCTCCCACTCGACCTGGGCGACGGCGCCGTCGGGGCCGTGACCGGTCGAGCGGATGACGATGCGGCCGTCGGTGTCGTCGCCGGCGGCGAGGCCGGTGTCGGTAGGGTTGTTGAGGATCTCGACCTCGTACCAGGCCTGCATGTCCGGCGACAGCGGGTTGCCGACGTCGCCCGGGCCGATCTCGTTGCCGACGATGCCCGCCGGGCGCTGCGGATCGACGTTGTCGGGCTCGACGAGATCCGACAGCTGCGTGCCCTGCACCGCCTGCTGGCGGACGAAGTCGATCGCGGCGGCGGCGCCGCTCTCGGCCGCGTACAGCGCGACCGCCTTGAAGCGATCGTGGCCGGCGGCGTCGAGGCCGCCGCGCACCGACAGCGCGGTGAGCCCGCCGAGCGCGGCGAGCCCGGACAGCGCGAGCAGCATCAGCACCATCGCGTTGCCGCGCTGGCGATTCCGGGCGAGGGGTGCGGTCATCGGAGTCCTCCGGCAGCACGGCGAGCGCCCCGCGATCGAGCACGCTCCCATGCCCCGATGTCGCCGGGGAGTCGGCGACACAGGCCCCACCATGGTGCCAGACCTTGCGGACATTGCTCAACCTGATTTCATGGTGTGAGAGCTAACGGTGAGACTGTGACGTGATCTCCCACCCTGGCAACGGAGGTGGTCGTGGTCCTCGCCCGTACACGCTCCCACCCGGCGCCGCCTCGAACCAGCCTCGCACCGCCGGTCGCGACGGGGCACAATGTAGGCATGGACCCCAAGGAGCCGCAGCGAACCTTCCGCTTCGGCAGGTCGCAGGCGACCAACGACGCCACCGAGACCCGCCGCATGGTCCAGCAGGATCGGCGCAGCCTCGAGGACGACCGGGCCCTGCCCTACCTGGTCGCGATCCTGGTGATCGCGGCCATCGTCGGACTGCTGATCTGGATCTTCTGACGCCCGGGGCCGCGCCCGGTGATCACGGCGTCGCCGGCGGCGCCGCCCACGCCGCCGGCACCTCGACCGTCACGGTCTGCGCCGCGGGCGCCGCGGTCACGGTGTACGGCACGCACTTCATCGGCAGCTGATCGACGCGGTCCATCAGCGCCATCGCGCGCGACGAGTCGTCGCCGACCGGCAGCGGCGTGACGCAGACGCTGTGCGGGCCGAGGGCGACGCCGGCGATCTCGACCGGGGCGCCCATGATGGTGCGGATGTACATCGTCAGCGTGCCGCCGGCGAGCAGCTCGGGCGGCAGCGTCGCGCCGTCGGCGAGCGCCTCCATCGTCGGCGCCGCGATCACCGGCTGGGTCACGACCACCGGCGCGACCGTGACCGGCGCGCCGGCGTCGGTGCGGGCCGCGACGGTCAGCGCGATCGGCCCCGGCGTGGCGTCGATCGTCACCGCCGTCCGCGCCCCGGCGGCGACGTCGATCAGGTGCACGTACATGTCCTTGGGCCGGTTGCCGCCGCCGCCGATCATCGGGTAGATGACGTAGCTACCGGCGGCGAGCTGGTCGAGCGCGAACGTGCCGTCGGGGCCGGTGACGACGAAGAAGTTGGATCGGGTCGCGCCCACCGGGTTGGCGATCACCGCGGTGTCGGCGAGGGGCTGGCCGTCGCGGGTGATGACGCCGTCGACGCCGCCGGTCGCGATCAGCACCAGGTCGACCTCGACCGACGCCTTGCCGCGCGGGATCGTGACGCTCGCCGAGCGGCCGACGCCGTCGAGCCCGGCGACCAGCGTGATCGGCGCCGGCAGGAACCCGGTCATCGTGAACCGGCCGTCCTCGTCGGTGCGCGTGCTCTGCGCGACGACGCTCTCGTTCTCGATGTAGAGCTCGGCGCCGCCGCCGGTGAGCAGCCGGCCGGCGGCGACCTCGGCGCCCACCACCGGGGCGCCGTCGGCGTCGAGGACGCGGCCCGACACCGCGCGCCCGGGCTCGACGGTGATCGTGCCGAGGTCGGCGACGTCGCCCTCGGGCACGTCGACGGCGCCGACCTTGGTGGGCGCGAAGCCGAGGCCGGCGACCCGCACCGCGTGGCGGCCGGCCGGCACCGGGATCGAGAAGCGACCGTCGCGCGGCGCCACCGGCACCGCCGCGGCGGCGTCGATCGACACCGTGAACGCGGTGACCGGTGCGCCGTCCGGGGTCGCGACCAGGCCGACGATGCGGCCGTCCGACGGCAGCACCAGCCGGGCGTCGCCGGCGCCGGTGTGGGCCGCGACCTCGGGGCCGAGCCAGACCGCGCCCTCGCCGGCGTCGGGGCGCGCGCCGTGCAGCCGGTAGTCGCCGTCGGGCAGCCCGGCGAAGCGGAACCGCCCGGCCTGGTCGGTGACGGTCTGCTGGACGCCGCGGACCTGCCAGGCCTCGCGCTCGCCGACGTTGCCGGTCCACCGCGGCTCGGCGAGGACCTGGGCGTCGCCGATCGGCTGGCCGGCGGCGTCGACGACGACGCCCGCGATCGCCCCGGTGACCTCGAGCGCGAGCGTGACCTCCTGCTGGCGCGCGGCCGCGAGGTCGACCTCGACGACCGCCGACGCGCCGTCGGGGTGCCAGGCCGCGACCTCGACGGCGCGCCGCGGCAGCCCGGCGATCCGGAAGCGGCCGTCACCGTCGGTGACCGCCTGCCGGCGCAGCCGCCAGTAGACGAAGCCGCGGCCCAGCAGGTGGACGTCGGCGGCGGCGACCCCGACGCCGCGGCCGTCGACGACCCGGCCGACCAGGACCGCGCCGCGCTCGAGCCGGAGCTCGACGCCGTCGCGCGGGTGGCGGCCGTCGAGCACCAGCGGCGCGCTGGCCGCCGGCGCGTGATCGCCCTCGGCGGCGACCACGCGCCAGGTCCCGGCCGCGACGCTGGGGAACGCGAACGTGCCGTCGGCGCCGGTGACGACGCCGTCGCGCCGCGGATCGAAGACCGGGAACGGCTCGGTCGCCGGCAGGATCGCGACCCGGGCGTCGGCGATGGGCGCGCCGTCGTCGTCGACGACCCGGCCCGCGACCGCGGCGCCGGCGCCGACGACGATCTCGATGCGGTCGGGGTGGTCGGGATCGCCGCGGGGCGACGCGATCAGCCCGGCCGGCGAGAACCCGGCGGCGCGCACCACCAGCGGCCCCCACACCGGCCCGACGCCGCGCAGCGTCGCGACCCCGTCGGCGCCGGTGACGCCCTGCCAGGTCAGCGTCGCGCGCAGCTCGACCTCGGCGCCGGCGACCGGCGCGTGGGTGCCCGCGACGGTCACCGCGACCTCGAGGACGCCGGCGGGGCGCAGCCGCAGCGTCACCGGCTCGGCGTCGGGGGCCAGGCGCAGCCGCGCCGGCCCGGCGTAGCCGTCGCCGGCGGTGGCCTCGAGCCGGTAGTCGCGCGGCAGGAGGCCCTCGAACACGAACGAGCCGTCGGCCTCGGTCTCGACGACGCGCACCGGGGCGCTGTCGATCGCGACGCGGGCGCCGCCCACCGGCTGGTCGTCGGCGTCGATGACCTGGCCCTCGAGCCGCAGCGGCCCCGCCGGATCGTCGTCGCGGACCAGCCGCGCCTCGTCGCCGGCGACCCGGCCGGCGATGTGCGGCGGCGGCGGCGGCGCGGCCGGGGCAGCGTCGGCGACCAGCGCGGTCGGGGGCGGCGTCGCGCCGCCGCCCACCACCCCAGCAGCCGGCTGGTGACGACCAGCGCGAGCACGGTGACGACCACGACGGCGACCTTCACGGAAGTCTTCACGGCGATCCCTTTCAGCAGCAGGCCGGCGGGCGCGCCGCCAGCGCGCGCTGCACCAGCGGCGCCAGCATCAGGGCCCAGCGCCGGCGGTCGCCGGCGTGGGCGTCGTCGAGAGCGGGCCCGGACCTGGTCGAGCGCCTGCTTGAGGCGCCAGCGCACGGTGCCGGCGGGCACGCCCTGGGCGCGGGCGATGTCGGCCGCCGACAGGCCCTCGAAGTAGCGCAGCAGCAGGGTCGAGCGGACCGGCTCGTCGAGCTCGAGCACGACGCGCGCCACCAGCTGCTGGGTCTCGACCCGCGCCACCAGCTCCTCGGGCGACGGCGCGCGTCGCGCCGGCAGGCGCGACGGCGTCCTCGCGGCGCTGTCGCCGCGCGCCCGCCGGCGCGCGCATGCGGGCGACGTTGCGCAGGACGCCGCCCAGCCACGGCCGCAGCGGGCCGTCGGCGCGGGGCGGCTGGCGCAGCGCCACCTCGTAGGTGTCCTGCACCAGGTCGGCGGCGCCGGCCTCACCGACCAGCGCGCGCGCCAGCCGGCCCAGCCAGTCGGCGTGGGCCAGCAGCTCGTCGGCGGACGGCTGAGGAGGGGACGCGGGCGCCATCTGCCCCATCTTGCCGCCGCCGGTCAGAGTGTTGGCAAGTCGGTGACCAGGGCGGCGCCGGCCCCGGGGGCGACCGCGGCGCCGGCCCCGGTGCCCGCGCCGGTGCCCCGGCCGCCGCGCAGCCGGCCGATCCCGGCGCCGATCGCCAGCGGCAGGCCCACCGCGAGCGCCGCCGCCGCCACCGCGATCGCCCAGTCGTCGGCGTGCAGCGGCCGCAGCCGCAGCAGCCGGCTCAGCGCCGGGACCTGGACCATGACCACGGTGGAGGTCAGGGTCAGGCCGATCATCCACCGGGCCCCGGCGGTGCGCAGCCGCGACAGCGCGCCGGTGATCGCGGCGCTGACCAGGGTCATGACCACCATGCACATCGCCCGTGCGTGGGGCACCGCGAGCTCGGCGCCGAGGCTGCGATCGTAGGTGGCGATCATCAGGACCGCCGCGAGCAGCCCGACCGCGAGCACCTGCGCCCACTCGCCACGGGTGAACAGCTGGGCGCTGCGCCGGGGCGCGGCGTCGCCGATCCGCGCGGTCGACGCCGCCTGGAACGCCAGCATCGCGCTGGGGTGGATGATCGCCTCGAGCCACACGATGTGGACCGGCAGGTACAGGATCGGGTAGCCGGCCAGCGGCACCAGCGTCGCGGTGATGACCAGCGGCAGGTGGATCATCAGCAGGTACTGGAAGCCGCGCTGCAGGTTGGCGAACAGCTGGCGGCCCTCGGCGATCGCGCGGGTGATCGTGTGGAAGTCGTCGTCGAGCAGCACCATCGCGGCGACGTCGCGCGCGCTGCGGGTGCCGCGCTCGCCCATCGCGATGCCGACGTCGGCCGCGAGCAGCGCGGGGACGTCGTTGACGCCGTCGCCGGTGACCGCGACGATCTCGCCCTCGGCCTGGAGCGCGCGCACGATCGCCAGCTTGTGCGCGGGCAGCGCCCGCGCGACGACGTCGAGGTCACGCAGGAAGCCGCGATCGCGAGCCTCGAGCCGGGCCAGCACCGCGTCGCCGGTGGCGCAGCGGGGCGTGCCGCCGCCGAGGCCGATCGCGGCGCCGATCGCCTCCGCGGTGGCGGGGTGATCGCCGGTCAGCATCAGGACGTGGATGCCGGCGGCGCGGCACTGCGCGACCGCGTCGGCGACGCCGTCGCGCACCGGATCGGCGAACGCCACCAGCCCGGCGAAGGTCAGGCCGTCGGGCTCGACGCCGGCGACGTGGGCGTCGAGGTCGAGGTGGGCACACCCGATCACCTTGCGGCCGCGCCGGCCCAGCGCGTCGACGCGGGCCTGCCAGCGGTCCCGGGTCGCGGCGTCGAGCGCGCACGCCGCCAGCACGACCTCGGGCGAGCCCTTGACGATCGCGCGCAGGCGGCCGTCGACCCGCACGATCGCGGTCTCGCGGCGGCGGTCCTCGGTGAACGGGAACTCGGCGACGCGCGTGACCTCGGCGCCGGCGCCGGCGCGGGTCGCGGCGTGGGCGCACACCGCGGCGTCGAGCGGATCGCCGCTGTCGGCGCGGCTGGCCAGCGCGGCGAGGTGCGCCAGCGCGTCGGCGGTGACGCCGTCGGCGGGGACGACCTCGTCGACGGCGAGCCGGCCCAGCGTGATCGTGCCGGTCTTGTCGGCGCACACGCACGACACCCGGCCGATGTTCTCGACGCACACCGCGCGGCGCACCAGGGCGCGGCGGCGCGCCAGCCGGTAGACGCCGACGCCGAGGAAGACGGTGAGGACCACCGGGAACTCCTCGGGCAGCGCGGCCACCGCGAGGGTCGCGGCGCTGATCAGCGCGTCGACCCAGCCGGCGCCCTGGCGCAGCCGCACGAACGCCAGCGTCGCGCACAGCAGGGCGGCGCCGACGAGCAGGCCGCGGACCAGGCTGCCGATCGCGACCTGCAGGGGCGTGCGCTGGGAGTCGGGCCGGATCGCGCCCTGGACGATCGCGCCGTACAGGGTCTCGGCGCCGGTGTAGACGACGCGGAGCCGGGCCCGGCCGGTCAGCAGGCGGGTGCCGGCGAAGCCCCAGCGGTCGCCGTCGAGCGCGACCTCGGGGCCGCCCGCGGGCAGCGCCGCGAGCGGGCGCTTGGCCACCGGGTGCGACTCGCCGGTGAGCGACGCCTCGTCGACCTGCAGCCGCTCGCCGGCGACGACGACGCCGTCGGCGGGGAACGCCTCGCCGCTGGCGACCTCGACGAGATCGCCGGGCACGAGGTCGAGCGCGGGGATCACGGCGGCGGCGCCGCCGCGGATCACGGTGGCCTCGTGGGCGAGCTGCTGGCCGAGGCCCTCGGTCGAGGCCTGGGTGCGCCGGTGCAGGAACACGTCCATGCCGATCAGCGGCGCGATCGCGACCAGCAGCGTGATGCCTTCCTGGTAGCTGCCGAGCGCGAGGTACAGGCCGGCGCACGCGACCAGGAACCAGATCATCGGGTCGCGGGCGGTGTCGGCGGCGATCGCGAGCCACGCGCGGACCGGCCGCTCGAGGATCGCGTTGGGCCCGTAGCGGCCGAGCCGCGCGGCGCGCTCGGCGTCGGACAGGCCACGGTCGTCGGCGAAGTCCGCCGCGATGCGGGCCACGGGGAGCGGGTGGCGCATGGCGCCAGAGGGTGATGCAGGTCCGGGACCAGCGCAGCGGCGCGACACGGCGCCGCGCCCGGGACGGTGGCCGGTGCGGCGGTGGCGTGGGCTGGCGAGGGATGGCGCAAGCCGTGCGTCGCGGCTGCACGTGGGCGCAGCCGGTGCGGACGTCGCGGACGGCGGCCGTGGGCCGGCGGGTGGCGGGCCGGCGGGTGGCGGGCCGGCGCCGCCCTACCCGAGCGCCGACCAGACCTTGCGCGCCAGCCCGACCGCCCGACGGCCGACGCCGGGCCGCGCCACCGCGGCGCGCTCGCGCGCGACCTGGCCGACCCGCGCCACCACCGCCATCACCAGCGCCGCCATCACGGCGCGTACGCGGAGCTCGTCGAGCGACGGCTCGGGCCGCACCGGCAGGGCCGCGTCGCGCGTCGCGATCAGCGCCGCCTCGCTCGACCACTCCAGCCACGGCGCCAGCCGATCGCGGACCCGGTCGATCACCGCACCGCGCCGCTCCGGCGGCGCCGCCGCCAGCGCGGCGTCGAGCTCGGCCAGCGCGTCGTCGACCCGCGCGTCGAGGTCGCGCGTACCGCCGAGGCCGACACCACAGGCGGGACAGCGCGCGCTCGCGCGAGCGTCGAAGGCGCGCCGACAGGCCGGGCAATGCACGTAGCTCACGCCTCCCACGCTACGCCCACGACCTCGACGGGCAAGTTTTCGCCCCTCCCGCGGCCAGCCCCGACGTCCCGCGCCGCCTACCGCCCGCCGGCGCCGGCGCCCCCGCCCGCGACCTCGACCACCGCCGCCGCGTAGGCCTCGGCCGCTGCCTCGCACGCCGCCAGATCGCCCGGCGCCTCGCCGGTCAGCCACGCGCATGCGAAGTTGGTCTCGGTCGGCGGCGCGACGATCCGCACCGCGCGCACCGCCGCGGCCTTGAGCGCGGCGTCGAGGCCGATCGTCGCCTCGAGCGGCGGCGCCACCAGGTACGCCATGGGCTCGCCGACCGCGAGCCCGGCCTCGGCGGCGAGGTAGTGGCCGAGCGAGCCGATCACGTGCGGGAACACGGTGACGCCGCGCTTGCCGTCGGCGTCGTAGAAGCAGGCGTCGTGGGCCAGGCAGCGCAGCAGCGCCTCCAGCCCATCCTCGATCGCCTGCGGCTCGGCGGCGGCGAGGACGCCGAGGATCTCGCCCGACAGCCGGCCGCTGGCGTGGGCGGCGCCGGCGTAGAAGCTGCGCGCGAAGACCACGTCGACCGGCGCGTGCTTGGTGGCCTCGTCGAGCGCGACGTAGGTGGCGTCGTCCTGATCGCAGGTCACCAGGCCGAGCGAGACGTGGCGCGCCGGATCGGCGCCGTAGGCCGCGAGCAGCGCCGGCGACGCCGCCGGCAGCCGCCGCACCGCCAGCACGGTCGGGACGATGGGCTCGAGGATCATCGCCGCCGCCCTCCGCCGCCGGCCCCGCCGGCCCCGCCGGCCCCGCCGCCGCCGCCGTGCTCGACCAGCCGCTGCCGCACCTGCGGCGCCCGGTAGCCGACCCCCAGCTCGGCGCCGCCGTCGACCTGCGCCAGATCCAGCGTCACGCCGCTGGTGCCCTGCGCGATCATCGCCTGGGCCAGCGCCGCCAGCCGCGCCGCCGCCTGCGCCGGCGGCGTGCCGCGCGCGTGGATGTTGCTCATCATGTTGCGGTCCCCGTCGGTCTTGCCGATCCGCGGCGCGTACACCAGGTACGCCGACAGCCCGTCGCCGGTGCCCAGGCCGGGCCGCTCGCCGAGCAGGATCGCCGCGACCCTGGCGTCGAGCTCCTGGCCGATCTCGTCCTCGAGCCAGACCCGCGCGAACTTGGCGCCGACCAGCGCGCCGACGGTGAGGCCGCGCGCCTGGCACGCCGCGCGGAGCGCCTCGGCCAGCGCCTTGCCCGCGCCCTGACACGCCACCGCCGACAGCCCGTCGGCGACGATGATCTGGACGTCGGCGCCGCGCGGCGCCCGCTGCCGCAGCCGCGCCAGCGACGCGTCGTCGAGCCGCCGCCCCAGATCCGGGCGCAGCAGGAACTCGCGGTGATCGGCGACCCGCGACCGCACCGGCACCATGCCCTGGGCCTCGGCCCAGTCGTCGGGCAGCTCGGCGGCGACCGCGGCGTGCGCCACCGCCAGCTCGGCCTGGAACTGCAGCACGACGTCGGTGGCGTAGCGGGTGCCGACGTGGCCGATGCCGACCAGCGCGGTGGTGTGGCGCGCGGCCTCGGCGGCGAACCGGCTGGCCTCGCGGCGCGGCGTGTAGACCCGCGCCGGCGGCGCCTCGACCCGCGGCAGCGGCGGCGGCGGCGCCAGCGGCTCGGCGGCGCCCAGCCGCGCCCGCAGCGCGGTCATCAGCGCGCGGGTCCGGCTCACCGCAGCACCTCGACGTCGCCGAAGCGCGGCCCCGGCGTCGCCCCGTCGGCGATGCCGCGCGCCGCCAGCCAGGCGTCGAACTCCGGGGTCGGCCGCTTGCCGAGCAGGCGCCGCACCGTCGGGATGTCGTGGAAGCTGGTCGACTGGTAGTTGAGCATGATGTCGTCGCCGACCGGCAGGCTCATCAGGTAGCAGCAGCCGGCGGCGCCGAGCAGGACCTTGAGGCTCTCGAGCTCGTCCTGGCCCATGCTCGCGTGATAGGTGAAGCACGCGTCGCAGCCCATCGGCAGCCCGAGCAGCTTGCCCATGAAGTGATCCTCGAGCGCGGCCCGCGAGATCTGGGCGCCGTCCTCGAGGTACTCGGGGCCGATGAAGCCGACCACGGTGTTGACCAGGAACGGCCGGTAGCGGCGGGCCAGGCCATAGCACCGGGCCTCGAGCGTGACCTGATCGGCGCCGTGGTGGGCCTGCGACGACAGCGCCGAGCCCTGGCCGGTCTCGAAGTACATGACGTTGGGGCCGCGGTTGGACGTCTTCGCCTTCATCGTCGCCCACGCCTCGTCGAGCAGCGCGACGTCGATGCCGAAGGCGCGGTTGGCGGCCTCGGTGCCGGCCAGCGACTGGAACATCAGGTCCATCGGGCAGCCCAGCTGCAGCGCGCGCAGCTGCACCGTGACGTGCGACAGCACGCAGTGCTGGGTCGGCACCTCGTTGCGGCGCAGCAGGTCGTCGAGCGCCCGCAGGATCGCCGCGGTCGACTCGGCGCTGTCGGTCGCCGGGTTGACGCCGATGACCGCGTCGCCGCAGCCGTAGGCCAGGCCCTCGCGGGTCGACGCCAGGATGCCCTCGACGTCGTCGGTGGGGTGGTTGGGCTGGACCCGCGAGCTGAGCCGGCCCGGCAGCCCGAGCGTGCCGTTGGCGCGCACCACCACCTCGGCCTTGGCGCCGACCGTCATGAGGTCGAGGTTCGACATCAGCTTGCACGCCGCCGCCGCCATCTCGGGCGTCAGCCCGGCGGCGACCGCGCGCATCGTCGCGCCGGTGGTGGCGCCGTCGAGCAGCCACTCGCGGAACTGGCCGACCGTGAGGTGCGCGACCGCCTTGAACGCGGCGGCGTCGAGCTCGTCCTCGACCACCCGGGTCAGCTCGTCGGCCTCGTAGGGCACCACCGGGTGCTCGCGCAGCTCGGCCAGCGTCAGGTCGGCGAGGACGGCGCGCGCCGCGACCCGCTCGACCGCGTCGCGCGCCGACACGCCGGCGAGGTCGTCGCCGCTCTTGGGCGGGTTGGCGCGCGCCAGGACGTCCTTGACGGAGTCGAAGCGGTACGCCACCCCGCGGATGGTCGCCGACAGCTCCACGGCGGCGCAGCATAGCCCGCCGGGCGGGTAGGATGCGCCCATGACCATCGGGACCGTCTCGATCGAGCGCCGCGGCCACGTCCTGCTCATGGGCCTGGACCGCCCGGCCAAGCGCAACGCCTTCGACCTGCCGCTGTGGGACGCGCTGTGCCGCGCCTACGGCGAGCTCGACCGCGACGACGACCTGCGCTGCGGGGTGCTGTTCGCCCACGGCGACCACTTCACCGGCGGCCTCGACCTGCCGCAGTGGAGCGGCGTGTTCTCGTCGGGCGCCTGGGCCATCCCCGGCGACGGCCTCGACCCGCTCGGCCTCACCGGGCCGAGGGTCAGAAAGCCCGTGGTGTGCGCGATCCAGGGCATCTGCCTGACCATCGGCATCGAGCTGCTGCTGGCGTGCGACGTCCGGGTCGCCGCCGCCGGCGCCCGGTTCGGCCAGATCGAGGTCAAGCGCGGCATCTACCCGGTCGGCGGCGCGACCCTGCGGTTCCCGCGCGAGGTCGGCTGGGGCAACGCCATGCGCTGGCTGCTCACCGGCGACGAGTTCGACGCCGACGAGGCCCGGCGACTCGGCATGATCCAGGAGATCGTCGACGGCGGCGCCGCCGCGGCGCGCGATCGCGCGATCGCGCTGGCCGGGACCATCGCGGCCCAGGCGCCGCTGGGGGTCTACGCGACGCTGGCGTCGTCGCGCGCCGCCCTGCCCGGCCACGAGGCCGCGGCCGCGGCGCGGCTGATGCCGGACCTGGTGCCGCTGATGGCCAGCGCCGACGTCCAGGAGGGCCTGCGCGCGTTCCTCGAGCGCCGCCCGGGCCGCTTCACCGGCCGGTAGCCGCGGTGTAGGCTGAGCGCCGGTCGGGGGGCCGCCGCGCGCACGGATCGAGCAGATCCGCGGCGATCGGTCCGCCGTCACAGCCGCCGCGACCCGTCTCCCCCAGGAACTCCATGGCCCACGATCACGACCACCCGACTCCGGAGCAGGACGCCCAGCTGGCCCGCGACGCGCTGGCCCAGAACGACCTGCCGCACGCGCTGCACCACATCGGCTGCGCGCTGGCGTCCAACCCGATGCACCCGGAGTGGTTCGCGGTGCTCAACGACATCATCGGCCGCGCCCCCGATCCGATGGCGCTGGTCCAGATCGAGGGCGACGTCAGCTTCATCGACGCCGCCAACCGCAGCTACGTCCTGGCCTGGATGCGGCAGTGGGAGGAGGCGCTCGATCTCATCACCGACGTCGCCGAGATCCGGCCCGACATCCCGTACCTGCTGTGGGCCGAGTGGTGGCTGGGCCAGCCCGGCGTCGCCCAGTCGCTGACCTGGGAGCAGTTCGCCCGCGGCATCCTGGTCGACCTGGCCAAGATCGCCTCGAAGTCGCCGATCCCGACGCCGCGCGACGACCCGCGCATGGCCAACCTGCAGGCGGCGTGGCGGATCATCGCGTCGATCCGCGGCCTGCACGCCCAGCAGGCGTTCGTCTGGTTCACCGCGTCGATGCTGAGCCGGCGCCTGGGCAACCTCGACGAGGGCCTGGCGATGGCCCAGCACGCCTACAACCTCGAGCCGGCGTGGAAGAACGCGATCGGCATCGCCAACATCTATCGCGACCTCGACAAGGTCGCCGACGCCGTGACCTGGTTCCGCAAGGCGCTCGACCACGACAAGGACGACGTCAGCGCCCACCTCGACATGGGCGACATGTTCCTCGACCACCAGCGCTGGGACGAGGGCATCGCCGAGTACGAGAAGGTGCTGCGCAAGCAGGCCGACCACCCGTGGGCCCAGGCCTCGATCTACTACGCGCGGTTCAAGCAGAGCGGCGACCCGACCCAGCGGCTGTGCCTCTTGCGCATGACCGAGGACGACGGCGACACCCACCGCGCCCGCATGCTGGCCCGCGAGCTCGATCCGCCGGTGCCGTACCTGACCTTCCTGCCGCGCCCGGCCGACGCCTCGTGCAACGCGCTCAACCACATCTTCGAGCAGATGTACGAGAACCCGGCGTCGCACCACGGCAGCACGCTGACCCTCAAGCTGTCGCACGTCGAGTCGCCGTCGGTGGTGGCGGCGTTCGCGCTGCAGATGGAGATGTGGGGCCCGCAGGTCACGCTCGACTACCAGGTCGAGAAGGTGCAGACCCCGGATCCGCGCCAGCCCAAGACCCAGGTCGCGTACACGCTGTGGCAGTGGGACGGCAACCAGCCCCGGCCGGCGCTGCCCAAGCCGGATCCGCAGGTCGCGCGCGCGGTGTTCTTCGTGGCGTCGGAGCCGTACCACCCCGACATCTGGACGCCGCTGGCCGAGAAGGCGGCGCGCGAGCTGGGCCCGGGCGCGATCGGGCAGCTGCTGGCGACCATGGTCCACCCGCCCCGCCCCGACGGCGGCAAGTGGCGGGTGCTCAACTGGACCCAGCGCTGCCAGGTCGCCGCGGCGCTGATCCTGGGCCACATCGACGGCGGCTGGCAGGGCAGCCAGCGGCAGCGGGTCCTGTACTCGCTGCTGTACGGCCCCAGCGACTGGACCACGATCGCCGCGATCACCGTGATGGGCCTCTTGTCCCGCAAGGACCCGGCGATCCGCGCCGAGGTGGTGCAGGCGTTCGCGTGGCTGCAGAGCCAGATCCCCGCCGAGGGCTTCTGCCCGTGGGAGTACGCGCTCGCCAACGTCTGGCTCGGCGTCGGCGGCCACGACGACCTCACGACCAAGCGGCTCGAGCAGTGGATCGAGAAGATCGAGAACAACGAGACCGGCAGCTCGACGGTCCACGCCGCCCAGCTCGAGGCCAAGAAGTTCGATCAGGCCGAGGAGATGGCCAAGGCCCAGGCGGCGCAGGCGCAGCTCGCGGCCGGCGGCGGCGGCGACCCGGATCCGATGGTGTTCCCGGGCCAGCCCCTGGCCAAGCTGTCCGACTACGTCGGGCTGATGCGCGAGATGCAGCGCGGCAACATGATGGGCGCGCTGTCGGCGCTCGGCCTCGACATGATGAGCTACGGCCAGGCCGCGCAGGCGTGGGGCCAGAAGCTCGCCGCCGACCCGGTGCTCAACGCCAAGTTCAGCGCGATGATGACGGGCTGACCGGGGGGCGGGCACCGATCAGCGCGCGGCGGCGCGGATCGCGTCGAGCGCGGGATCGCGGCCGGCGAACCAGTCGGCCGCGCGCTGCGGCACGGCGATCGCGGGCTCGATCGCGTCGCCCGGGAAGTCGGGGTTATCGAAGTACTTCGTGGAGTAGCTGACCCGCAGGTGCGAGCGCGGCAGCGTGAAGGTCTGGACCTCGCCGTGGTGGCTGGGCCGGCCGCCCGACGGCTCGCCGACCAGGACCGCGCCGGCGCGGGCCAGCAGGATCGCGTCGAGCACCGCCGACGAGAACGTGTCGCGGCCGATGATGACGTAGAGCCCGCGGGCCAGCGCCGGGCGCGCGATCAGGCCGTCGAGCAGCGGCCGGATCAGCTCCGAGTTGCCGCCGCCGTTGAAGCGCAGGTCGATCACGAAGCGCTCGACCGGGTGGCCGTCGGCGAACGCCAGCGTGGCGGCGGCGAAGTCGGCGAACGGCTGGCCGGGCGCGTCGACGCACGCGTTGTACTGGAGGTAGACCATGTGGTCGGCCTCGACCCAGGTGTTCCAGTACGGGTACTGGTGCTTCTGGCGCGCCAGCGGCGCGTCGGCGGCGACCGGCGGCGGCGGCCGCGGCCGGGTGGCGTCGAGGGCGACGTCGCGGGCCTGGCCGCCGACCTCGATCCGGTAGGTGGCGCGCCAGCGCGACGCCGCGACGTCGACGCCGGCCAGGGTGTCGGGCGCGATCAGCCGCCACGGCAGCTGGCCCTTCAGCTGGCCGGCGTTGTCGTGCGAGATCGTGGGGGTCAGCGCGGCGACGACGTCGTCGATGGCGTGGCCGTCGATGGCGACGACGCGGCCGCCGACGAGCGTCGGATCGGCGGCGTCAGTGACGAAGACGCCGTCGTCGAAGACGTACAGCTGCAGCGGGTAGCGCAGGTCCATCAGGCCCAGCGGCGTGGCGAGCGCGGTGTGGCCGTCACCGATCATCGCGACCAGGCGGGCCAGCGCGACCTGGGCGTGCGCGTCATCCATGGCGTCGAGGTGGGCGTCGACGTCGGCGACCGCGGCGCGGAACGCGGCCTCGGTGACGTGGAACCAGGGATCGACGTGGCGACGCGGGAGCTCGTCGGCGAGGGCGCGCAGATCCTCGCGCCACGCCGCGGCGTCCATGCCCGCCGCCGTGCCCGTGCCCGTGCCCGTGCCCGTGCCCGCGCCCGTGCCCGTGCCCGTGCCCGTGCCCGCGCCCGTGCCCGACGTCCGGCCGCGACAGCCCGCACTCGCCGCGACGACGAAGACGAACGCGAGCACGAAGACGAAGACGCACACGCCACGGCTCGCCCGGTTCCATCCTCGACGCGACATCCCCCGCAGCCTAGCAAACCCGGCGTACCTTCCGCTCATGCGCGCCGCCGCCCCCGCCGCCCTCGCCGCCCTCGCCGCCCTCGCCGCCTGCCGCGACAGCACGCCCCCGCCGGCGCCTCACGACCCCGCGCCCTCCCCGGCCACCACGACCGCCGCGCCGACGACGCCGCCATCGGCGCCCGCGCCACCCGACACCTGCGTCCGCGACGTCGGCCAGGTGCAGTGGTCGGGGCCCGGCGGCGCGCCCCGCCCCGGCGACGCCCCCGGCGACGCCCACCGCCCGACCCACACGTTCTCGATCGTCGCCCGCGATCCGGTCACCGGCGATCTCGGCGTCGCCGTGCAGTCCCACTGGTTCGCGGTCGGCGCCGGCGTCACCTGGGCCGAGCCCGGCGTCGGCGCCATCGCCACCCAGTCGTTCGCCGAGCCCGAGTACGGCCGCCTCGGCCTGCAGCACCTGCGCGCCGGCGAGGCCGCCGCCGACGCCCTCGCCGCGCTGGTCGCCGCCGACCCCCAGCAGGCGGTCCGCCAGGTCGCGTTCGTCGACGCCAGCGGCCGCGCCGCCGCCCACACCGGCGCGTCGTGCATCGCCCACGCCGGCCAGCACGTCGGCGACGGCTACAGCGTCCAGGCCAACATCATGGCCAACGACCGCGTCGTGCCCGCGATGGCCGCCGCCTACGAAGCGTCGACCGGCCCGCTCGCCGACCGCCTGCTCGCCGCGCTCGACGCCGCCCAGGCCACCGGCGGCGATCTGCGCGGCTGCCAGTCGGCGGCGATGCTGATCGTCCGCGGCACGGCCTCGGACAAGCCCAGCCACGACGTCCTGGTCGACCTCCGCGTCGACGAGGCCGCGGCGCCGCTGACCGAGCTGCGCCGCCTGCTCGGCCGCCAGCGCGTCTACGACGCCATGAACGCCGGCGACGCCGCGGTCGAGCGCGGCGACCTGGCCGCCGCGCGCGACGCCTACGCCGCCGCCGCCGCCGCCGCGCCCCACGACGTCGAGGTCCGCTACTGGCAGGCGGTCACCCTCGCCACCACCGGCGACGTCGACGGCGCGCTGCCGATCTTCCGCGGCGTCTTCGCCGAGGACGGCCGCTGGATCGAGCTGACCCGCCGCCTGCAGCCGGCGGGCCTGGTGCCGGCGACCCCCGACGGCGACGCCCTGCTCGCCCGCGTCCTCGCCGAGGCCCCGGCCCGGTAGTCGACACCGACCGGAGCGCGGCGGCCCGCGCCACCGGCGCCGCTACGGGCAGCCGTCGCGCCAGCGCGCGACGTCGTCGAGCTGGACGTCGTCGGCGCTGCCGAACCGGTAGCGATCGTCGAGCTCGCCGCAGTCGGCGCGCTTCTCGACCGTGTCCCAGGTGCCGCGCGAGTACTTGTACGTGAACCAGGCGCCGCGCGGCACCTCGAGCTCGCCGCGCGCGGTGGTGGCGTCGACGCGGGTCAGCGCCTGGTGGACCCAGCCGGTGGCCGAGCTGGCGACGTAGATGTCGTCGCCGGCGGGGGTGGCGGCGGGCACCCGGACCTCGACCGCGACCCGGACCGTCGGCGCCGCCTCGAGCGCGGCGTCGTAGTCGGCGTCGAGCGTGAACGCGTCGGCGTCGGCGGTGGCGATCCACAGGGCGCGGTCGTTGCCGTCCCACCACCAGCCGGCGCCCGCGGCCAGCGCGGCGTCGACGCTCGTCGCCGGCGCCACCGCGGCGCCGTCGCGCCGCACCGCCGACGGCGCGTGATCGACCGCGCGCAGCCACCAGCAGCGTGCGCGGCGCGGCCAGGCAGTCGCCGCCAGCGCAAGTCGCGGTCAGGGTCGCGCCGTCGGCGCAGCCGGCGATCAGTAGCGGACCTCGCGGCGCGCCGTAGCCGTCGCCGTCGTCCTCGACCAGCACCTGCTCGCCGACGACGCCCGCGTCGGGGACGACGTCGAGCTGCAGGACGTCGCCGGGCTCGCCGCCGGCGCCGCCGCCGGTGTGCGCGATCGCGGCGCCGCGCCGCCACTGCGGCACGATCGCGCCGGCGCGCACGAACGTGGGCAGCGCCTGGAGCGTGACGTCGACGTCGATCGTCGTCGGGCCGACGACGACCGCGCCCGAGCGGGCCTCGAGCCAGCGCCCGGCCGGCAGGTACACCGCGCGCGTCGTGGCGCCGGCCTCGACCACCGGCGCGACCAGCAGCCACGGCCCCAGCATCGCCTCGTCGTCGAGGGTCGCGGTCGCCGGATCGTCCTGGAACTCGAACACCAGCGGCCGCAAGACCGGCGCGCCCGACGCCTCGGCCTCGGCGAACAGGCTGTAGAGGTACGGCAGCCGCCGGTAGCGCTCGGCGAGCAGGCGCCGGCTGATCTCCTCGACCTCGGCGCCGAACGCCCACGGCTCCTGGTCCGGCACGCCGGTGGTGACGTGGCCGCGGCAGAACGGCGACACCGCGCCGATCGCCAGCCAGCGCGCGAACAGCTCCGGCGTGGCGCCGCCCGAGTATCCGCCGACGTCGCTGCCGACGAACGGCACGCCGGAGACGCCCATGCCGAGCAGCATCGGCAGGGTCCGGCCCAGGCCGTCCCAGCTCGACACCGCGTCGCCGGTCCACACCGCGGCCCACCGCTGGATGCCGCTGGCGCCGGCGCGCGACAGCACGAACGGCCGCCGCGCCGGCGCCGCCGCGCGCAGGCCCTCCCAGGTCGCCTGGGCCTCGAGCACCGCGTAGACGTCGTGGACCTCGTCCATGGTCGCGGCCACCGCGGCGCCGGGATCGCCGGCGACCGGCAGATCCGGCACCGACGCGCCGCCGCCGCCCTCGGGGAACGTGGTCGGCTCGTTGACGTCGAGCCAGATGCCGCGCACGCCGAGCGCGGCGAGCTGGCCGACCTGCGCGCCCCACCAGGCCCGGGTCGCGGCGCGGGTGAAGTCGGGGAACGCCGCCGGCCCCGGCCACACCACGCCCTGGTAGATGGCGCCGCCGTCGTCGCGCAGGAAGTGATCGCCGGCGACGCCGCCGTCGTAGACCGCCCAGCCCGGATCGACCTTGATGCCGGGGTCGGCGATCACCGTGAGCGCGAAGTCGTCGGCGGCCAGCGCCGCGGTCAGCGCCGCCGGGTCGGCGAACGTCGCCGGGTCCCAGGTGAAGGTGCGGAAGCCGTCGAGGTGCTGGATGTCGAGCCACAGGCCGTCGGCGGCGACGCCGCGATCGCGGAACGTGGTCGCGAGGTCGGTGAGCCGCGACGCCGGCGCGTAGCCCCACCGGCTCTGCTGGTAGCCCAGCGCCCACCGCGGCGGCAGCGGCGTGCGCCCGGTGATCGCGGTGTGACGGCGCGCGACCTCGCGCAGCGACGGTCCGGCGATGACGTACTCGACGATCGCGCCCGCCGGGGTGTGCACGGTGGCGCGCGTGGGGTCGGCGGCGGCGAGGTCGTAGCCGAGGCGGCGGGTGTCGTCGATCAGCTCGCCGTGGGCGACGCCGCCGTCGAGCACCGCGACGAACGGGATCGACTGGTAGAGCGGATCGGCGTCGGGGCGCCAGCCGCCGAGCGCCGGATCGTAGGCGTCGGTGCTCCACAGCGTGTAGGCGCCGCCACGCAGCTCGAGGCCGGCGGTGCGCTCGCCGAGCCCGTAGTAGTGCGCCGACGCGGGCGCGCGCCGACGCAGGGTGACGCCGGCGCCGCCGCCGTCGATCGCCAGGCCGCCGTCGTCGCCGTCGTCGACCAGGACGTGGCCGTCGGCGTCGCGGACCACGACCCGGCAGGCGGCGTCGACGGTGATGGCCAGGGTCGGCGTGCACAGCTCGGCAGCCGCGCCGCGCCACCAGCGACGCCGGCGACCTGCGCGCTGCCGTCGACCGGCGCGGCGTCAGCTGCGACCACGGCCGGGGCGCGACCGCGGCGCCGTCAGGGACGTGGTCGAGGCAGGCGACGCCGTCGACCAGCGCGACGACGTCGAGGCGCTGCCCGCGCAGGCGGCGCGCAGCGTGCCAGGCGCCGGCGCGCTCGCCCACGGCAGCAGCGGCGCGGCGGCCCGGCAGTGCAGCCACGGCCCGCGCGTCGGCGGCGTCGTCGCGCCGGCCGGCGTCGGGCTCGGCAGCGCGGCCGCCACAGCCAGGGCAGCCAGCACGACGGCGGCGACGACGACGACCGCGGGTGCGGGGCGATGCACGTCCCCCGACGATGCAACGCGCGCGCCGGCGGCGCGTCAGTCGCCGCCTCGCGACCCCACGCGCATCCTCGCGAAACCGTGAGGAACGACGACGCCAGCGCCGACCGCGGCGTCCTGCCGCAGCCCGGCGCGGGCCGCCGACGTTGCGGACGGCAACGCCAGGCGGGCGCGCCGGCCCGCCGGGCCGCCCACGACCGTTCGACGGCTCGCGGTCCCGAGAATACGGCGCCGGTTCGTACGTCGGAGAACAGATGGCACCGCCCCTGTCGTGCCGACAAGCGCGTTATCATGCGCGCACCCGTCCGGGAGCCCCTATGCGTATCCATTCGTTGCTCGCTCGCGTCCTCGCCGCCGCCGCCCTCACCACGGGCGCCGCGGCCTGCTTCGTCCAGGCCCAGCCGGAACCGACCTACGCCGGCTCCGGCACGGTCGAGGCCCAGACCCAGGTCTACTACGTCGATCAGCCGCCGCCGCAGCCGCGGGTCGAGGTCCGCACCGCGGCGCCGCGCGCCGGCTACGTCTGGATCGACGGCTACTGGGACTGGCGCGGCAACCAGTGGGTCTGGTCCGACGGCCACTGGGAGCGCGAGCGCGCCGGCTACACCTGGGAGCGCCCGCGCTACGAGGTCGAGGGCGGCCGCAACGTCTACCACCCGGGCGGCTGGAGCCGGCCGCAGCAGGTCGATCACCGCAACGATCGCCAGCCGCCGCCGCGCCAGCCGACCCACGAGCGGCCGCCGGTCCACGAGCAGCCGCCGCCGCGCCAGCCAGACCACGAGCGCCCGCCGACGCATCAGCCGGACCGGACGCCGACCCACCAGCCGCCCCCGACGCGCGAGCCGCGGCCCGAGCACGAGCGCCCGCCCGCGCACGAGCCGGCGCGCCCCAAGGTCCCCGAGCGCACCCCCGAGCCGCCGCGCAAGGACCCGCCCAAGCACGAGCCCGCGCCCCGGCCCCAGGCTCCCGAGCACGACCCGGGCAAGAACAAGAAGCCGCCGCCGACCCGCGACGACAGCGACGACAAGGGCCCGAGCAAGAGCAAGGATCGCGATCACCGCTGATCGGCCGCCCGGTCCACCGCCGCGCCGTGCTCCGGCGCGGCGGCGCGCGCTCGCCCGGGCCGTCCCGGGCCGTTACTTCTCGGTCATGCGCTCGACGCCGTCCCAGTCGTCGGGCAGCGTCGCGGCGGCGGCCTGCTCGCAGCGCTCGCGCAGCCGCAGCAGCGACGGGTGATCGCGGCGCGCCGCGAGGTCGCGCAGCGTCGCCAGCGCCTCGTCGAAGCGGCGCGACCGGTAGGCGTCGAGCGCGGCCTCGTAGTCGCGCGCCCACGCCAGGGTCTCGGCGTCGACCTCGCCGGCGCGGCCCAGCAGCTCGTAGACCGGCACGCCCTGGCGGCGGCCCTTGACCGCGACGACGTCGACCCGGCGCCACACGAAGCCGTCGCCGGCGGCGTCGCGCACCGCCTCCGCGGCCAGCACGTCGGTGCCGTAGTGGCGGTTGATGCCCTCGAGCCGGCTCGCCAGGTTGACGGTGTCGCCGAGCACCGTGTAGCTGAGGCGCTCGCGGGCGCCGACGTTGCCGACCACCACCGGCCCGGTGTCCATGCCGAAGCAGGTCGGCAGCTCGGGCAGGCCGCGCGCCCGCCACGCCGCGTTGAGCTCGGCGAGCCGGGCCGTGCACCGCAGCACCGCGCCGACCGCGTGGACGACGTGATCCTCGTCGGGCGCGGGCGCGCCCCAGAACGCCATGATCGCGTCGCCGATCAGCTTGTCGACGGTGGCGTGCTCGGCGCGCATCTCGGTCAGCATGGCCTCGAAGTACTCGGCGAGGTGCGCGGTCAGCGCCTGCGGCGTCATGCGCTCGGCGATCGACGCGAAGCCGCGGATGTCGGTGAACAGCACGGTCAGCTGCGCGGTGCGGCCGCCGATCTCGGCGACCTGGCCCTGGCGGACCAGCTCGCGGACCACGCCGGTGGGCACGTAGCGGGCGAACGACTGCAGCGCCGACAACATCTGGTCCTGGGCGTCGGCAAGCTCGGCGACCTCGGCGAGCCGCGACGCGATCGGCGGGCCGCCGGCGAGATCGAGCTGGCGGATGCGCTCGCTGCCGGCGGCCAGCTGCTCGAGCGGCTTGCCGTAGGCCCGCGCCATCAGGCTCGCCATCAGCCCGGCGAGCACCAGCGCGCCGGCGGCGATGCCGACGATGAAGTTGCGCTGCCGCTTCACGCCGCCGAGGAAGTCGGCCTCGGGCACCATCACCGCGATCCACAGCGTGCGGTTGCCGAGCGCGAACGGCTGGAAGCCGGCCCACCAGGCGTCGCCGCCGGCGGTGAAGCGGAACCGCTCGGCGGCGCCCGCGTCGCGCCGCCACCGCGCCACCGCGGCCTCGACCGGCGCGCTGCCGATGGCCTCGGCCGGGCGCAGCACCGCGGCCTTGATGCCGTCGTCGTTGCCGAACCGGGGATCGCGGGGCAACCCCAGCACCAGGCCGTCGTCGGTGAGCACGACGACCAGGCCGTGGGCGCTGACCTGCAGCCCGGTGGTGAAGCGCGACACGTCGAGCAGCGTGACGTCGAAGCCGAGGACGTGGGTCAGGCCCGGTCGGTCGGGGTGGGCCCAGCGCACCGCCGCGGTCATGCCCGGCTCGCCGGTGGTGAAGAACGTGTACGGCGGCGTCCACCGGACCTCGCCGGGCGCGCCGTCGTCGACGGCGCCGCGGTACCACGGCCGCCGCCGCGGATCGTAGCCGAGGTCGCGCCACGCCTCGCTGACGGTCGCGCCGGCGCGATCGAGGATGCGCCACCGCGACCGGCCCGCCCACTCGTCGGCGCGGGTGATGCGATCGACCCAGCCGTCGGGCTGCTGCAGCAGCATGGTCTCGCGGCCGGCGTCGTCGGCGAGCAGCACCGACGACACCTGCGGGTAGGAGGCGACCACCGGCAGGAACAGCCGGTTGACGTCCTCGGTCGCGGTCGGATCGAGCAGGCCGCTGCGGCCCCACGCCGCGCCGATGTCGAGGCCGCGGGTCACCGGGTCGAAGAACCGGTGCAGCTCGCTGTCGGTGCGCTGGCCGGTGCGCTCGATCAGCGAGCGCGACAGGCCGTCGACGGCGCGGTCGGCGCCGATGAACGTGACCGCCAGGATCGCGCCCGCGGTGAGCACGATCAGCAGCACGAGGTTGCGCAGCAGGCTGCGCCGGATCGACACCGGCCCGCGCAGCCAGCCGGCGCGACCACGGCCACGACGTGAGCTCACCTGCGCATCTCCCGACGGATGCGGCGACGATACCGCATCCCCGGGGCCACCGGTTCAGCCGGCGCGATCGAGCTCGGGGTAGTGCCGGAAGATGCCGTCGGTCGAGAACGGCAGCCGCCGGGGCGACGCCAGGTAGGCGGCGATCCCCGGCCGCGCCGCGACCCGGTCGTGCAGCGCGCGCAGCCGCGGCAGCGACGGCGCCAGCCCCGCCATCGCCGCGGGGAAGGCGTAGGCGAGCCCGGCCATGACCTGGAACAGCGACAGATCGGCGTAGCAGGCGGCGTCGCCGAGCAGGTACGGGCCGCGGTCG
>JACKDR010000034.1 GCA_020633495.1 Kofleriaceae bacterium
GCCCTGACCGGCGCCCAGACCCGTTCGCTCAGCGGCGCCGCGTCCACCAGCACGCCGCCTCCGCCGCGCACAAGTCGGCGGACGCAGCCCTCGCATGGCCAGCGGAACGTTGCCTAACGGTTAGGTGCGTGCAGAGCGGGTGGGCGGCAAGAGCGGAGCCGCGAGCTCGGTAAACGCCAGCTGCTGCCGCTGCGCATCCTGCGCCATCGCGGTGGCCAGGGTGGTCGTCAGCTGAAAGTAGAACCCCCGGCCAACCTCCTCGACGACGGCAGGGTGCACGGCATCTTCGATCCGGGCGCGCCCACCAAGGGCCTGGACGTGTGCATGCGACAACAACGTCCCCCACCGAGGAAATCGCACATACCGAGTTACGAGCTCGCGGTCGACGCTCACCATCCGCTCGAGCTGGGCAGGCGCGGGATGTTGCGGAACACCGTCTGCGATCACATTCACGCCGCTGATGTCGATCAGGACGCCGGGGTCGCTCATCACGGGCACGACACCGTGGTAGGCACCAACTCGGTCGGCCAGCTCGAGCATCCCCTTCACCCACCCGTCGGACTCCCCTGGTGCTGACAGGTCGAGCGGTCGGCGGCCGTATGTCCTCAGGTCCTCGGAATCGATCGACGGTCGCGTGCAGACCGAGAGCTGCGCGTATCCGCCGACGGTCGCCTTCGAGGTGGCGAGCGACACCTGCCACAGGTCAGGGTGGATCAGGACCTCTCGAAGAACCTGAGATCGCTCGCCAAGGGAGATGGTGCCTGCTGGCCGCGGAAAGGGCCGACCAGGGATTGCCTGCGTCACGAGGTAGCGCAGCGGCTGAGGCCAGAGCGACGACAGGAAGCTGTCCTCGTACGCGGCCACGTCCTCGGCGCTGAGCGCACGAGGCTCGACGTGGAACACGATCCCGACGGCAGTAGCCGGCGCTGGCGGTCGAGCCTTCTTCCGAGCACCACCGGCGGCCTTCCAAGCCGCCCTCGCGGACGACGTCATCTACGACTCGGCTTCGGACGGGATCGAGACATCGATCGCCATCGCCCGGTGACAGGACTCGTAGGTCTCGACCGATCGGGACAACTCGAGCGTCTCCTTGTCCATGACACGCACTCTTCGAAGCAGGCGAAGCGCCTTTCGAACCTCGACTTGCCCTTGTCGTTGCACGTGCTCGGCCAGGCTGCACGCAGTCTAGCCGCCGAGCGCCGCTGGAACCAGAGGCGACCACGAAGTGCTCGCACGGCACGAGCAGGGGATCGCAGCGGCGTCGATGCCGACGCCTCACCGCCGCGAGCTGCTAGGCTGCGCGCGTGCACCCGTTGCTCGACTCCGACGACATCAGCGTCGAACGCGTCGACGGCAAGTGGCGATACACGCGCAGCATGGTCGAGCCGACCTGCGTCTACACCCAGGAGTCCGAGCAGACCGACGAGCAGGTCCTGGCCGATGGCCCGCCGTCGTTGCCCAGCGGCCAGCTCGAGCGCATCGCCCGCGAGCTCGGCAGGGAGCCGCTCGACATGCCGTGGTATCGCGACCGGCTGCTCCGCGAGCGGATCGCCGGCGACGATCTCGAGGGCGTACGAGCGCTGCTCGACGCCCCGGCGGCGGAGCTGCTGACGCTCGCGATCGAGGCCAGGGCCTGGCGGGTGGCCGCCGAGCTCGTGGAACGCGGGGCCACGCTGGTCGCGCCGCCGAGATCCAAGGTGAGCCCGATCGACTTCCTGGTCGCCAGGCTCGACGACGGCGGGGTCAGGCTCCTCGACCTGATCGACCTCGCGCCGCTCGACGGCTTGCTGCGCCTGGCCCGCACCCCGGGGGTCGCGCGCAAGCTGATCGCGCTCGGCACCGAGGTCGAGGCGTGCGGCCCCGCGGGCCACACGATGATCGGCCCCGAGCTCGGCGTCGCGACGCCGCTCATGGTCGCGGTCGTGCTGGAGCGGTTCGCCGTGGCGGAGGCGCTGCTCGAAGCCGGGGCGAGTCTGGAGACGCGCGACGCCCACGGTCGCACGCCGCTCGAGTTCGCGTCCTGGTGGGGCCGGGAGTCGTCGATCGCCTGGTTGAGGGAGCGCACGTCCGGTTGACGTGACTCGCGAGCGGCGAAGCCTGCCGGCGTCGGGCGAGGTCCTCCGGCAGCGGCTCGCGCCGCCACGTCGTCGGCCACGTCAGATGTTGCAGTCGAACAGCGTGACCCGGGGCGCGTCGAGCCGCACGGTGGCGCCGACGGGGGCGGGATAGCCGAACGCCTCGAGCATGACGAAGCTGGGGCCCAGGCGCAGGTCGAGGCCGCCCTCCTCGTGCCAGGCCAGGACGGTGGCCCACAGGACGGCGCCGCCGTCCGGACGCGGCTCGATCGCGTGTGGTCGCGCCTCGACCTCCACGATGTCCTGGTTCCACCGGAACGTGTGGCCGAAGCTGAACTCGATGGCGCGCGTCGCGCCGACCACGGGCGCGGGACCGCTCCAGAACGCCGTGAACTGCCCGAGCTCGGAGCGCACCTCGACCCGCGGCTCGGGCAAGGAGGGATCCTCGATCGCCACGATCTCGATCATCATCGGGTCACCTCGGTCACCGGGCCATTCTGCGTCAGGGTCTGGACGCCTGCCACGCTGATCCGCAGGCCGTGGGGTCAGTAGTCGGCGAGGTCGGCGATCAGGTTGCGCCAGCGATCGAGGTCGTCCTCGGTGGCGCCGGGGACGCGCTCGAGGGCGGGAGGGTCGTCCGGGGTGCCGTCGTCGCAGAAGTACTCGGCGAGGCCGTGCTCGGCCGGGTGTCCGTCGCCGGCGATGGCCATGAAGCCGGCGATGGCGGCCTGCGCGGCCGCGGTCTCCTTGGTCTCATCGCCCTGCGCGGCTGCGAGCGCGGCGACCAGGGTGTCCGCGACGGATCGGTAGCGGTCGTCTCTCATCCGACGAGGCTAGCAAGGCGACGGCGGGGCCGACCACCGGTGCGGCCTCCTTGGAATCATGGTCGGGTTTGGGGCGACGACGGGGTCTGCGCTACGCTCGGCCGGTGGACCACCTGGATCTGTTCGGCGAGCTGACGGTCGACGAGCTGGAGCCGTGGCTGCGGCAGGCGGCCGATCCGGACGCGCTGCGCGAGTCGGCGCTGTGGGTCGACGACGTCGGCGACGTCGCGGGTGACGAGGTCGCGGCGGTGCTCGCGCGGTTCGGCATCGAGCCGGCGCGCGAGATGCGGCCGGCGGTGGCGGACGTGGGCGACGAGACGGGGGCGCTGGTGGCGGTGGCGGCGCTGGCGGCGGGGGTCAGGTTCGGGATGCGCGGCCGGGTGTTCGTGATGCCGATCGGCGAGGCGGTGGCGCCGGTGGAGGTCCGCTTCGAGCGTGGTCGCTGCGCGGTGGCGCGGATCGCGCTCGAGGCGTTCGTGGCCGCTGCGGAGGCGTTCGACCGGGGCGCGCCGCTGCCCGCACCGCGGGCGAAGCGGGCCGGCGCGAAGCGCGGCGCGAAGGCGGGCGCCGCGGGCGGGTCCGGCAGCGCCGGCGAGGCGGTCGGGCCGATCACGATCCGCCGGTTGACGGCGGCGCAGTACGACCGGGAGCTGCCGCGCCGCCGCGCCGCCGCGCCTGGCCGCCGGCCGGGGCGTTTCCCGAGGGCACGAGTTCGCGGCCGGCGCCGGACGGTGGCTTCCTCGGGGTCACGCGGGACCGCGAGGTCTGGATCTGGTTCGACGGCCGCGCGGTCCGCGTCGAGGGGCTGGTGGCCGCGGGCCCGCTGCAGACCGAGGTGGGGCCCGACGCGTGGTGGGTGGTGCGCGACGACGGCGCGCTGGTCCGGGTCGATCCGGCGACGGCCACGTGCGAGGCGGTGGCGTCGCCGCCGCTCTACGATGTCTGCCTCGGGCCGCCGGGGCGGCTGGTCACGATGGGCCGCGACGCGGCGCTGCGGCTGGTCCCCGCCCCCTCGACTGCGGGGTCGGTGCTGCGCACCTCCCCCTCCGCTCGGGGTGAGTGCGGTCAGGCCCGAACCCGCCGTCAGCCGATCGCTGCGCCACGCGAGATCAGCGGCTCGGCCCAGCTGTTCGTTAGGAGCGAAGGGGGAGCGGCGGAGCCGCGACCCCGAAGTCGAGGGGGCCGCGCCGAGACGTTCTGCCATCACCGACAGCGTTCCGACCGCGGCCCGCCGCCTCGACTGCGCCCTCGCGCCTTCGCCGCTCGGGCTCCGCTCGGCGTGAGCGACGCGTGCGGCGCGACCCGGTCGTGAGACGCGCCGTGGACGAAGACGTCGTCGCCCGGGCCGGTCGCGCAGCGACGATGGCGTATCCTGCGCGGGCCACGTCCACCACCGCGGTCATGAAGCCCCAGGAGTCGCTGTTCGCCGTCCCGAAGATGGACTGTCCGTCCGAGGAGCGGATGATCCGCGTCGCGCTCGACGGGGTCGCGGGGGTGGGCGCGATCGTCTGTGATCTGGCGGGGCGACGGGTCCGGGTGCGTCACGACGGCGGCGCGGCGGAGATCGCGGCGCGGCTCGACGGGCTGGGGCTGGGCGCGACGCTGATCGAGACCGCCGAGGTCGGCGACGGGGCCGGGGCCGGCGACGACGACGGCGCGGTCGACGACCCGGTGCGCGAGGCGCGGACGCTGCGGCTGGTCCTGGCGATCAACGCGGTGATGTTCGTCGCGGAGCTGGTGACGGCGTGGTTCGCGCAGTCGGCGGGGCTGCTCGCCGACTCGCTCGACATGTTCGCCGACGCGGCGGTCTACGGGCTGGCGCTGTACGCGGTGGGGCGCGCGGCGCGGGCGCGGGTGAGGACCGCGCACGTCGCCGGCTGGCTGCAGGCGGTGCTCGCGGTGGGGGCGCTGGTCGAGGTGGTGCGGCGCTTCGTGGCGGGCAGCGAGCCCGAGCCGCCGCTGATCATGGCGGTCGCCAGCGTCGCGCTGGTCGCCAACGTGGTGTGTCTGTGGCTGGTGTCGCGGCACAAGGCCGGCGGCGCGCACATGAAGGCGAGCGTCATCTTCTCGACCAACGACGTGATCGCGAACCTCGGGGTCATCGGCGCCGGCGCGCTGGTGGGGTGGACCGGGTCGCGCTACCCGGACCTGGTGATCGGCGGGGTCATCGCCGGGGTCGTGCTGCTGGGCGCGCGCCGGATCCTGCGGCTGCGCTGACCGGCGCGGCCCGCGCGGCCCGCGCGGCCAGGTGGCGGGGCCTGCGGGAGTGCGCGCCCCAGCGTCGGGGGTCCCGGGCCCGATCGCGCGACGCGGCGGGCGCCAACGGCGCGAAACCCGCGCGGCCCGGCGGTGGCGCGGTGGTTGCACCGGCAGGGATCCGCGGACCGCCGCCCGCGCGACGTGATGACAGACAGCCCCGGCGACAGACGCATGCGCCTCGGTCCGTACGTGCTCGGCGAGCTGCTGGCGCGCGGCGCGACCGCGGCGGTGTTCGGCGCGCAGCGCAGCGGCCCCGCCGGCTTCGTCATGGAGGTCGCGGTCAAGACGCTGCACGGCGACGCGCTGCGGTCGATCGCGCACGTCCGCGATCTGGTGCTCGAGGCCCGCGCGGCGGCCAACGTCGTGCACCCGGGGATCGCGCAGGTCCACGCCCTGGTCGACGAGGGGGACCGGCCGCTGCTGGTGATGGAACGGGTCCGCGGCTGGACGCTGCGCGCGGTGCGCGCGACCGCGGCGCTGACCGGTCAGCCGGTCGCGCCCGAGGTCGCGGTGGCGCTGATCCGCGCCGCGGCGCGCGCCGCCCACGCTATCCACGACGGCGGCGTGGTCCACCGCGATCTGAGCCCGGACAACCTGCTGGTGTCGCGCGACGGCCACGTCAAGGTGATCGACTTCGGCGCCGCGGCCTGGGAGCTGACCGAGCGGGTGCGCGCGCGGCCGCCGCCCGCGCTCGACGCGACCTACGCCGCGCCCGAGGTGTCGCTGGGGCTGCGCGTCGATCCGCTGCTGAGCGACAACTACATCTCCCCAGCGACGACAGTTACGTCGCCCCATCCGGCCCGCACGTCCTGACAGGAACGTGGCCCCGCCGATCGCCCGTCCGACGATCCGGGGATGCGGCCAGTCAGCGACGCGCAAGTAAGGAAGCTGATGGAGGAGATGACCAAACACGGCAAGCTCGGCCAGGCCGCCATGAAGGCGGACATGGACCGCAAGACGGCGCGCAAGTACGTCGCCGCCGGCAAGCTGCCGTCGGAGATGAAGGCTCCGCGCGACTGGCGGACACGGCCTGATCCGTTCGTCGAACACTGGCCAGATGTACAGGCGCGACTCGAGGAGACGCCGGAGCTCGAGGCGCGAGACGCTGTTCGAGATGCTGTGCGAGGAGCGCCCCGACCGCTACGCCGACGGACAGCTCCGCACGCTGCAGCGCCGGGTGAAGGCGTGGCGTGCGGCGCACGGGCCGGAGCGGGAGGTCGTGCTCGGCCAGCGGCACCGCGCCGGTGAGGCGGCGCAGACCGACTTCACGACCACCGCCGAGCTCGGCGTGACGATCGCCGGCCAGGCGTTCGTGCACCTGCTCTGCGTGCTCGTGCTGCCGTACTCGAACTGGCAGTGGGCGACGGTGTGCCTGTCGGAGTCGCTGGCGGCGCTGCGCCGGGGCGTGCAGCGTGCGCTGTTCCAGCTCGGCCGCGTGCCGCGCCACCACCAGACCGACAACTCGACGGCGGCGACGCACCGGATCCCCCGACGGCGACAAGGGCTTCGTCGACGGCCGCAGGCGACCGTTCAACGACGGCTACCTCGCGATGATGCGGCACTTCAGGATGACGCCGCGGACGACCGAAGTCGGAGCCAAGGAGCAAGAACGGCGACGTCGAAGCGGGCCACCGCGCGCTCAAGCGGCGCCTCGAGCAGGCGCTACTGATCCGGGGCAGTCGCGACTTCGCCGACCGCGACGCGTGGCAGGCGTTCGTCGACGAGCAGCTGCGCAAGGCCAACCGGCGGCGAGGGCCGCGCGTCGGCGAGGAGCTCGCCGCAATGCGCCCGCTCGACGTCGGGCGGCTGCCCGAGTTCGTCGAGGACACCGCGGTCGTCAGCGAATGGAGCACGATCCGGATCTGCAAGAACGCGTACTCGGTGCCGTCGCGTCTGATCGGCGAGGCGCTGCGCGTCCATCTCTACGAGGACCGCATCGAGGCGTACTTCGGCGACCAGCTCGAGCTCGCGTGCGAGCGCCTGCGCGGCCGCAACGGGCACCGCATCGACTACCGCCACGTGATCTGGTCGCTCGTCCGCAAGCCCGGCGGGTTCGCGCGCTACGTCTACCGCGAGGAGATGTTCCCGTCGGTGGTGTTCCGCCGGGCGTACGACGCGATCCAGACGCCGCACCATGGCACCGCCGGCGACCTCGAGTACCTGCGGATCCTCTACCTCGCCGCGAGCACGATGCAGGTCGACGTCGAGGCCGCGCTCGTCGCGCTGTTCGACCAGGCCGAGCCGATCACCGCCGACCGGGTCAAGGAGCTGGTCGGGCGCGCCGCGACGCCAGCGATCCCCGACCTCGTCGCACCGACGGTCGATCTGCTCGCGTACGACCAGCTCCTGACGGAGGTGGCGGCATGACGACGATCACCGCCGACGCGCCCGTGGCGATGCTCCTGCGCGTCCTCAAGCTGCCCACCATCGCGCGTCACGCCGACAGGATCGCCGCGATCGCCGAGCGGGACGGCTGGACGTTCGGCCACTACCTCCGCCACCTGATCGTGCTCGAGCTCGAGGAGCGCAAGCGCCGGCGGATCGAGCGCAACCAGCGCGACTCCGACCTGCCCGGCGAGAAGACCCTGGCCACGCTCGATCGCAGGCGCCCCCGCCCGCCGTGGCGAAGCTCCTGCCGACCCTGTGCGAGGGTGCGTTCCTCGACCGCGGCGACAACGTGCTCCTGTTCGGTCTGCCCGGCCGCGGCAAGACCCACGTCGTGTGCGCGATCGGCCACGAGCTGATCCGCCGCGGCCACCGCGTCCTGTTCACCCCGACCTACGCGCTCGTGCAGCGCCTCCTCGCCGCCAAGCGCGACCTCCGACTGGAGAAGGAGCTCGACACCATCGACCACTTCGACGCCGTGATCCTCGACGACATCGGCTACGTCCAGCAGAACCGCGACGAGATGGAGGTCCTGTTCACCTTCCTCGCCGCCCGCTACGAGCGTCGCAGCGTCCTCATCACCAGTAACCTCGTGTTCAGCGAGTGGAACCGGATCTTCAAGGACCCGATGACCACCGCCGCCGCGATCGACCGCCTCGTCCACCACGCCACGATCCTCGAGATGGCCGGACCCTCGATCCGCGCCGAGGAAGCCCGCAAGGAGGCCACCACCGCACTGACGACAACTACCTCGACGACAACTACCCCTGAGCCTCAACCCTCAACCATGGAGGTTGGGGAGATGTAGTTGTCGTCGCGGGGAGAATGTAGTTGACGCCATCCAATCCGCCGTGCGACGTCTACACGCTGGGCGCGGTGCTGCACGAGCTGTGCGTGGGTCGGCCACCGCGCGGCGCCGGCGCGCTGACGCCGGCGCGCGGCCCCTCGCCCCCTCGCCTGCCCGACGCCCTGGTCGCGGTCATCGAGCGCACGCTGCGGCACCGCCCCGACGAGCGGTTCGCCAGCGCGGCGGATCTCGCGGAGGCGCTCGACGACGTCGCCGCCGACCTGCGCTGGCGCACCGGACCGCCGCGGGTCGCGCGCTACCTCGACGAGCTGTTCGCGGCGCGCCCGACCGCGCCGCTGGCGGCGCGCCGCGCCGGAGCGAGCCGGGCCGCACCCGGGTCCGCGTGCTCCGCGCGGCCGGCGCGGTCCGGCGGCGCGCGCCGGGCTGAGCGGCGCGGTCGGCGCGCGGCGGCGCCGCGCTTCACGGCCGCCGGTCGCGCGCGCGATAGTCGGGCAATGGCGACGGATCCGGACCTCGACCCCGACGACGTGCCGAGCCCGATCGATCTGCGCGACCCCGACACGGCGCGGGCGTGGCTGGCCGACGCGGAGCTGCGGCGACCGTTCCGGCCGGCGGTGCGGGCGCGCATCGCCGAGGAGGTGAAGGCGCGCGGAGCGACGCGCGTGCTCGAGCTCGGCGGCGGGCCCGGGCTGCTCGCCGAGGCCGTCGTGGCCGCGACCGGCGCGGCGTACACGCTGGTCGACTTCTCGCCGCCGATGCTGGCGATGGCGCGGCAGCGCGCACCGACGGCCCGCGGCGTGCTGCGCGACCTGCGCGACCCGGGCTGGGTCGAGGGGCTGGGCCGGTTCGACGCGGCGGTGACGATGCAGGCGGTCCACGAGCTGCGGCACAAGCGACGCGCGCCACGGCTGTACGCGCAGGTGCACGGGCTCCTCGAGCCCGGCGCGGTGTTCGTGGTGTGTGACCACACGCCGTCGGACGCGCGGCCGCTGTACATGACCGCGGAAGAGCAGCACGCGGCGCTCGGCGCGGCGGGGTTCGTCGACGTCACGACGGTGATGACGGTGGACTCGCTCTACGTGATCACGGCTGCGCGACCCGCGGGCGCGGCGACGGGTCGAGCGGCTGGCCAGCCCTCGCTCGCCCCGACGCCGTAACGGGTCAGCGCGACGCCACCGGTGGCCTGGCCCCGGCGGCCCCGACGGCGCCCGTCGCGCCGGTCGCGGCCGAGCACGCGAGCCCGCCGGCGATCGGGCTCGGCGCCTGCAGCCCGCGGAACAGGCCCAGGTAGGCCGAGACGCCGCGCCCCGGCACGCCGAACAGCGGGTTCTCGTCGCGGCGCGGTCGCACGTGAACCGTGACGACGCCGAGCTGCTGGCTGGCGAGGTCCCACTTGGCGGTGTACTCCCGCTGCCCCGCGAGGCCCGGGACGGTGGCGTCGGCGAGCAGGCGCCACAGCCCCCAGTCGCCCTGGTGTGACAGCTGGCCGGTCGCGCCGAGGCCCTTGGCGGTGAGGCTGGCGCCGCGCGCGTCCCCGGTGCCGGGCCAGCGCAGGGGCTGCCACGACCGCGGGCCGTTGCGGTACTTCACCGTGGTGCCGTCGACGGTCAGGTCGATCTCGGTGACGCCGGGCGTGCCATCGATCTGGACCTCGAACTCGAAGGTCGGCGTCGTCGCGCCGGGCGGGAACAGGACCGTGCCGAGGTCGGCGACCCGGCCGAGGAAGCCGGGCAGCGCCGCGTCGACGGTCACGCCCGCGGCCGCGGCCGTGTCGGCGATGGCGAAGACGCCGCCGTCTCGCGGCACGAGCGTGGCCAGGGAGGCGTCGTAGAACTGCCACAGCGGCCCCTGGCCGGGCGCGAACCACCGGGTGAAGTCGTCGAGCGGCAGATCGGCCCCCGCGGCCGAGAACGGGTACGCGTCGGCGACCTGCGCGAACGGCTGGGCGACCGACGCGCACCACCCGCTGTCGAGCTGCGCCGCGCGCGACGGCGGGTCGGGCGCGGGCGGCTGCGGCGAGTCGGGCGCCGGCGTGTCCGGCACCGGCGTGGGTGTCGGCGTCGGCCCGGGTGCCGGCGGGACGATCACGCACCCGGCGACCAGCGCGGCGATGAAGATCGGCAGCGACGCGGCGGACACCGGCCGGCGCGACGGGTCGAGCGGACGTGGGGAGGCGCGGCGGGACATGCCGCGGACAGTACTCCGTCGCGGCGCCGCCGCGGCGGTCGTGGGCGGCGCCCGCCTCGCGGCCGTGATCGTCCCGGACGGACGGGGCCACGAACGCATCTGCCGGTCTCCTGGCGTCCTCACCCGCGCGACGCGCGCCACGCGGCGATGGCGTCGTCGACGACGCGGACTCGGTCGGCCGCGGGCAGGTCGACCGGGTCGTCGCGCAGGGCGAACGGGTTGATCTCGACGTCCTTGCCGGCGGCGACGTCGCGCGCGGTGGCCTCGGCCACGACGTTCGAGAAGTCGCGCGCGCGGCGCAGGAGGCGCTGGCGGAGGCCGTCGAGGATCGGCTCGAGGCCGCGCTGACCGAAGGTGAGCGTGCCGGCGCACGCGTCGAGCTGGGCCTCGAAGCGGTCACGATGATCGATCAGCCGGAGCTCGGGCACGTGGCGCGCGAGGCGGGCGCCGACCTCGGCGGCAGGATGGGCGTACCAGAGCTCGATGGTTCCGCGCACGAGGTCGACGTGGGTGCCCGCGCTCGGCAGCTCGGGCAGGTGGAGCTCGTCGCGGCCGACCGCGGCGGCGGCGCGCACCGCGTCGGCACGCACGATCATCGGCCGGTGCGAGTCGAGCGGGAAGATCCGGATCGTGCCGTCGTCCAGGCGCGCCGAGACCGCGCCGCTCACCCAGCTCGGGTCCTCGGGCGCGGCCAGGTCGATCGGCCCGGCGTCGTCGGCGCGATCGACCAGGACGCGCGCGCGCGGCACGCCACACGCGTCCGCCAGGTCGGCGATGCCCTCGTACGCCCAGCGCACGTCCCAGCCGCGCCACGGCCCGCGCATCAGCGCCAGGAAGACACGGCGCTCGGCGATGTCGTACTCGAGGTCCTCGCCGCCCCAGAACAGGAGCAGCCGGCGATCGTGGTCGAGCACGACGCCGCCCTCGGCCCAGACCTCGTCGAGCCACTCGGCGCCATCGGCCTCGCTGCGCTGGGCGCGGATCATGCGCTCGGCGTGGGCCGGCCCGAAGAAGATCTCGTCGGGCAGCGTGGTCGCGCGCCAGTGCGAGTAGAAGAGCTCGATCCGTCCGCCGGCGATCACGACGAGGTTGGCGCGTTGCCCCATGGCGGCAGGCTACGATGCTTCGCGTCCCGGCGCCGCGCCGGTTCGCGTTCCGCTCACCGGCGACGCGCGGCGGACGCGGCGGTGAGGGCCTCGACCAGGGGCGCCACGGTCTCGCGGTCCAGGCGCGCCGCCCGCGCGGCGGCGAAGCGCTGCATCGCGCCATCGAGCGCGGCCAGCCGGGCCTCGACGGCGTCGAGCTGGCCGCGGCGGTGCAGCTCGCGGCGCAGCGTGGTGCACACGTAGTGGACGCAGCGCGCCGGGCGATGGCGCACCGCCAGCGTGCAGCCCGTGGCGGCGCGGAAGGCGCACCCCGCGGGCGCCTCGCGAGGCGCGACGAGATCGCCGGGACCGGTGCCGGCGTGGGCGAGCGCGGCCAGCTCGCGGTCGTCGAACAGGCTGGCGGTGTCGCCGGCGCAGCAGGCGCCGCCGGCGTGGTGCCCGACCGGCCACGGCTGGCCGGCCGCGCACGACCCGCACGAGGTCACCGCGCGCAGCTCGGCGACCACCGCGAGCTTGCGGTCGTGGACCTCGCGCGCCAGCGCGCGCTCGTCGGCGTCGATCGTCGCGGCGCGCTCGTCGCGCAGGCGGCGGCGCAGCGCGATCAGCTCGTCGGCGCGCGCCGACGGCTGCCGGAGCCGGATCAGGAGGCGCTCGACCGCGATCAGCACCTCGACAAGCTAGCGCGGGATGCGCGATCGCGACAGCGTGGCCGCGCGATCCAGAGCTCCCCGTCGGTCACCGGAGCTCCACGTCGGCGCCGGCCTCCTGGAGCTGCTTCTTGATCGCCTCGGCCTCGTCGCGCGGGACCTGCGCCTTGATCACGACCGGCGCCGACTCGACGAGGGTCTTGGCCTCCTTGAGCCCGAGCCCGGGGATGATCATGCGGACCGCCTTGATGACCTCGATCTTCTTGGGGCCGAACGACCTCATGAGCACGTCGAACTCGGTCTGTTCCTCGCGCACCTCCTCGACGGGGGCCGGGCCGCCCGGCCCGACCGCGACGGCGGCCGAGGCGGCCTCGACGCCCCACCTGTCCTCGAGCTGCTTGACCAGGTCGGCGACGTCACGGACCGTGAGGGCGTCGAGGTAGTCGATGACCTGGTCGCGCGTGATGTTCTCGCTGGCGCGAGCCGCGCGGTGCGTCGAGCACACCAGCTGGAACACCAGCGCGCCGAGCAGCATCGGGATGACGTGACGGAGCCCGGGGCGCATCACTTCACCTCCCGGGCCGCCGCGGCGGGCGCGGCCACGCGGGCCTCGGCGGCGGCGCACGCCTGCGCGCTCGTCGCGTCACCGCGGGCCTCGCCGGCGCGACAGCGGGCGACGACCCGCGCGTCGAGGACGGCGAGGAGCTCGGCGCGGGCGTCCTGCAGCGCCGGCGTCGGCGTCGGGGTGGGCGCCGGCGCGACCGCGGCGGGCGCGGCCGACGACGATGGGGATGACGACGGCGATGACGACGACGTGCTGATCGATGCGGTACACGCCGCGCTGACGGACAGCCCGAGGACCAGCAGCCACGATGAGATGGATCGCATCGTTCCAGTCTCGGGGCCCTCGCCTCGGGTGGTCAACGCGTCGGCGGCGCGGCTTGATGTCGTCGAAGGTGCGCGCCGCGCCCGGCCTCCGAGGAACTCTGGCGCCGCGGCGCTCAGCCGCCCAGCGGCGCGCAGTAGCGGGCCTGCTCGTCGGCGGCGCGCAGGCGCTCGTCGACGTAGTAGGTCAGCATCTGGTCCGTGCGCTCGGCGTCGTCGACGGGGATGAACGCGGCGGCGGCGCGGTCCCAGCCGGCCACGCAGTCGGCGGTGGGCGCGGCGCTGGCGGCGCAGTCGAGCAGGCCGTCGAACGCGGCGCGCCAGGTCGCGAACTCGGCGTGGGTCATCGGCGCGCCGTGGCCCGGGACGAGACGGGTGAACGGGACGGCGTCGACGTCGGCGAGCGCGGCGCGCCAGCCGGCGGCGCACGCGGTGTCGAGGAACGGCACCGACGCCACCACCAGATCGCCGGCGATGACGGTGTGGCTGGGCTCGTCCACGATCCACAGGTCGGCCTCGGTGGCCGCGAACGGCGCGACCCGCAGCTCGACGGTGCGACCGGCGAGGTCGACCGGCCCGGACCGGGTGATCGGCCGCGTCGGGCGCAGCGCCGCGGGGTCGTCGATCGCGGCGAGGTCGCGCGCGACCTCGTCGCGCTGGGCGGGGGTGCCGCGATCGCTGGCGAGGAACGCGGCGCCGCGGGCGCGGCTGTCGGGGAAGAAGCCGGCCAGGGCGCCGTCGATCGCCGGGGTCGCGACCACCTCGGCGTCGGGGAACGCGGCGAGGAGCTCGGCGTTGCCGCCGGTGTGGTCGAGGTGCCAGTGGGTGTTGACGATCACCGCGATCGGCTTGCCGACGGCGCGGGCGTGGGCGAGCAAGGCCTCCTGGTGGGCGAGGTGGCGCCCGGTGTCGACGACGATCAGCCCGCGGGGCGCGTCGAGGACGACGCTGTTGCCGTCGGGGCCGGCGTGGGGCGCGAACGTGCCGGGGATGACGACCGGGGCCGGGTCCGGCGCGGGCGCGGTCGGCGCCGCCGCGACCGGCGCCGGCGCGGACGGCGCGCCGCACCCGAGCAGGAGCAGGCACGGCAGCAGGCGCAGGCGGAGCCACATGCCCGCACTGTATGCAGTCGCGGAGGCGAGCGCGCGCGGCCATTGACTGACCATCCATTCAGGCGAACGATCGCGGCTGTGCTGCCCGCGCCGCGGCTGTGCTGCCTCGACCTCGACACGTTCTTCGTGTCGGTCGAGCGCCTGCTCGATCCGGCGCTGCGCGGCAAGCCGGTGGTGGTCGGCGGCCACCGCGGCGGCCGCGGGGTCGTGACGTCGTCGAGCTACGAGGCGCGGGCCTTCGGGGTGCGCTCCGGGATGTCGATCCGCGAGGCGTCCGAGCGCGCCCCCGCCGACGCGGTGTTCGTGCCCGGCCACGGCGAGCTGTACGGCGACTACTCGCGCCGGGCCCGGGACATCGTCGAGCGCTACAGCCCGGTGGTGATCGCGGCGAGCATCGACGAGCACTACCTCGACTTCCGCGGCTGCGAGCGGCTGTACCGGCGGCCGGGCGACGCCGACGACGACGCCACGATCCTGCGGGTGGTGCGCGCCATGACCGCCGCGATCGATCGCGAGCTCGGGCTGCCGTCGAGCGCCGGCATCGCGACCACCCGGACGATGGCCAAGGTCGCGAGCGGCCTGGCCAAGCCGCAGGGCGTGCTGATGGTCGCGGCCGGCGCCGAGGCCGCGACGCTGGCGCCGCTGCCGGTGCGCAAGCTGCCCGGCATCGGCCCGGTCGCCGAGCGCCGGCTGCACGCGGTGGGCATCGCGACGCTGGGCCAGCTGGTGGCGGCGCCCGACGCGCTCTTGCGCCCGGTGTTCGGCGCCCACGCCGACGGGCTGCGCGCCGCCGCCCGCGGCGAGGGGCGCGACGGGGTCGGGCGCGAGCGCCCGGCGTTCCGCGAGCACGATCCGCGCGGCGCGGTCGCCGGCACGATCTCCAACGAGCGGACGTTCACCGAGGCGACGCCCGAGACCGCGCTCGAGGTGCTGTCGGCGCTGTGCGAGCGGGTGGCGTCGCGGGCGCGCCACCGCGGCGTGGTCGCCGGCCAGGTGACGCTCAAGCTCCGCTACACCGACTTCCACACGCTCACCCGCGGCCGCACGATCGCGCCCACCAGCGTCGACGTCGAGCTGCACCGGATCGCGCTGGCGCTGTACCGCGAGGCCCGCACCCGCGCCCTGCCGATCCGCCTGCTCGGGGTCGCCCTCGCCCACCTGCGCCTCGACGCCGTCCAGCTGCCGCTGTTCGACGGCGGCGAGCGGCGCGCCCGCGCCGTCGACCGGGTCCGCGACCGCTTCGGCTACCACGCGGTCCACCTCGCGACCTCGCTGGGCCGCCGCGGCCGCGGCCGGCGGTGAGCGCGCCGGGCCGGGGACTAGATCGACGGTCCGTAGCAGGGCACCTCGCGGGTGCTGCTCGCCGTGGCGTCACCACACGACGCCGCCGGCAGCGCCGTGCACACGCCCTGGCACGCGCCGACGTCGCTGCGCACGAACGTGCCGTCGTCGCACGCGGTCTCGGTGCCACGGCAGTCGGCGTCGGTCGTGCAATCGTCGCCGTACCCGCCGAGACACGCGTACGGCCCGACGCCGAAGTCGGCGACCGTCTCGGTCGCGGTGCCGTCGACGGTGATCGCGACGAAGCCGTCGTGCAGGGCCGGCGCCGCGGTGGTGCCGGCGTAGAACCCGCCCCAGTCACCGGGGCCCTCCTGCAGATCGCCGTCGGCGTCGACCAGGAGGTCGACGTAGTAGGTGCCCGCGCCCAGCCCGGAAAGCCGGTAGCGCACGCAGGTCGTGTTCGTCGGCTGGTCGCTGATGCGCAGGATCTGGTCGCCGACCACCCAGACCCCCAGCGACGCGATCCGGCCCGAGGAGACCTCCGGCAGGTCGATCCGTCCGCTGATCACCGAGTCCCCGGTGCCGACGGGGAGCGGCCAGTCGAAGGCATCGGCCGCCGCCGGGCACGTGGCGGCGGCGGCGTCGGGGCGTGGCGCCGCGTCGGGAGCCGGGTCGTCGGAAGAGCCTCCACACGCACACAGCGTCATCAACAGGGCGAGTCGGCGCATCCCGGGATCTTGCCACGGGTGCACGGCGGCCGGGTGGCAACGCGTGGGAAGCGCCGGCAGGTGCGCGGCGGACACCGGCCCGCCCGCGCGTTCGCGTAGGATCGGGGGATGCCGCGAATCCTGGGGAGCTCGCTCGCGCCGCTCGTGCTGTTGCTGGTGGCCTGCGGCGGCGGCGGCGGCGGCAGCCCGGATGGCCGCATCTCCGACGGCGCGATCGTCGACGCCGGGCCCGACGCGTCGGCGTGCCCGACCGGCAGCGGCTGCGGCGACGCCGGCGTGTGCATCGACGGCGTCTGCTGCGCCGACAGCCAGGCGTGCGGCTCGACGTGCTGCGCCGACGGCGACGTGTGCTCGTTCGGCGCCTGCCAGACGCCCGGCGGCGCCTGCGTCGACGCCGCCGACTGCGGCGACGGCTACTACTGCGAGTACGTGCTCGGCGAGCCGGCCGCCGTCGACGCCGGTCCGAGCTGCACCGGCGGCGTCGTCCCGCCCGAGGGCCGCTGCCTGCCCCGCCCGCCGGTGTGCCCCGACGGCCAGCCCCCCGGCGATCCGCCGACCTGCCTGGAGTCGTGCGAGTACCACCCGCCCACCGGGTCGCTGGAGCCGGTCCTCAAGTACAGCTGGGGCAGCCCGACCGCGCCCGCCACCGCCGACAGCGTGATGATGGCGCCGGTCGTGATCCAGCTCGACGACGACAACTGCGACGGCACCGTCGACGAGCGCGACATCCCCGAGATCGTCTTCCTCACGTTCGCGTCCGGCAGCTACAACACCAACGGCACGCTCCACGCCATCTCGATCGTCGACGGCCAGGTGGTCGAGAAGTGGAACGCCAACGCCGGCGCGACGTCGCCCAACCACCCGGGGCGCAGCATCGCCGCCGGCAACATCGACGGCGTGCCGGGCAACGAGATCGTCGTCTGCACCGCCGATGGCCGCGCGCGCGCCTACCGGGCCGACGGCACCGAGCTGTGGCTGAGCCCGGTCAGCTCGTGCTTCATGCCGTCGATCGCGGACGTCGATCACGACGGCGACGTCGAGGTCGTGATCGAGGGCGCGATCCTCGACGGTGCCACCGGCGCGCTGGTCACGCCCCTGGCCACGTTCGGGTTCAGCAACGTGGTCGTCGCCGACGTCACCGGCGACGCCACCGTCGAGCTCGTCGGGCCGTCGCAGGTGCTCGCCGCCGACGGCACCTCGATCGCCGCGACCGGCGTCGCCGGCCGCTACGTGGCGGTCGGCGACCTCGATCGCGACGGCACGCCGGAGATCGTGGCCTCCGACTACGACACCCACGCGCTGGTGGTGTGGCACGTCGACGCCGCGGCGCCGGGCGGCTTCACGGTCATCCGCCAGGGCCTCGACATCAACGGCCCGCTCAGCCCGGCGCTGTGCGCGGCGGGCTCGGCGGGCAACACCCGGGGCGGCGGCCCGCCCACGGTCGCCGACTTCAACGGCGACGGCTTCCCCGACGTCGCCCTCGCCGGCGGCGTCGGCTACGCGGTGTTCGACGGCAAGAAGCTGATGGACCCGACGGTGGCCGACGCCGAGACCGTCCTGTGGGTGACGCAGACCCAGGACTGCTCGTCGGCGGCCACCGGCAGCTCGGTGTTCGACTTCGACGGCGACGGCCGGGCCGAGGTCGTCTACGGCGACGAGCTGTACCTGCACGTCTACGACGGCACCACCGGGGCCAACCTGTTCCAGACCTGCAACACCAACGGGACGCTGTTCGAGTACCCGCTGGTCGCCGACGTCGACAACGACGGCCAGGCCGACATCGTCGTGGTCTCCAACTCGTACTCGGGCTTCAACTGCGGTGGCATGAAGACCGCGGGCGTGCGCATCTTCGGCGACGCCGCCGGCAACTGGGTCCGCACCCGCCGGGTCTGGAACGAGCACGCCTACCACGTCACCAACGTCGCCGAGGACGGCACGATCCCGCAGCAGGAGCAGCCCAACCACCTGCAGCCCGGCCTCGACAACTTCCGCCAGAACGTCCAGCCGTCGGCGGAGTTCGCGGCGCCGGACCTCGTGGTCGACGTGTTCGCGACCTGCTCGCCGAGCTACGGCCTGGTGGCGCGGGTGCGCAACCTCGGCGAGGCCGCGGTCCCGCCCGGGGTGCCCGTGAACTTCTACGTCGGCGATCCGGGCACCGGCGGCACGCTGGTGGCAGGCAGCCCGGTGGTCACGCAGCACGCGCTGTACCCCGCCGAGGCCGAGCTGGTGACGCTGCCGGTGGCGGCGCCGTACCCGTCGGGCACCACGATCTACGCGGTCGTCGACGAGGGCGCGGCCCACGCCTGGCACGAGTGCGACGCCGACAACAACACCAGCGCCGCCGCGTCGGCGGGCTGCAACATCGACTAGGCCGGACCGCGCCCCGCGGGCCAGGCGCGCGCCGCGGGCGTCGCCCACGGCGCGGTGGGCCCTCGAGGTCCCGGCCGCCACGGCGAGCCACGGTCGCGGTCGCGCGCGCCGGGACGTCGACGTCCCGGCCGGAGGCGCAACCCCGCGAAAGCCGGCGGCGCGGCGCCTGGAACGGCCGCTGCAATGTCCACCGGGCGTGGACGACCTGATCTGGCCCCGGACCAAGCGCGACCTGCTCCGCCGTCACCCGATGGGCCGCGACCTCGGCCCCGAGGTCCGGCTCGTCCTGCTGGTCGGCCCGGTCCGCGTCGCGCTGCGCGTGCGGCCGCTGACCGGCGCGCGCGTCGAGGTGCTCGCCGAGGTCGCGCGCCTCGACAGCTTCGCGCCGCAGGACGCGCTGCGCTGGAACGCCGAGCTCGACGCCGGCGCGCTGGCGATCCTCGACGACGTCTACGTCGTGCGGTGCGTGGTCGACGAGGTCGACGACGCCCGCGTCGAGGCGCGCCTGGTCGCCGCGGCGCGCGGCGCGGCGCTGATCAAGCGCGTCACCCATCAGGTCGTCGACCCCGCGTGCTGCGGGGTCGCGTTCGCCAACTACGCCGAATAGGCACGAGAGGACTCGCGACATGGGCGCACTGGACTTCATGGACTCGGATCACGACGGCAACATCGTCGACGACGGCCTCCGCCTCGGCGCCAGCGCGCTCGGCAACGTCATGATGGGCGTCGGCGCCGCCGAGGGCGCGATCGGCACCGGCCTGATCGGCACCGGCATCGCCGGCGCGTTCGGCACCGGCGGCCTCGCCGGCATCCCGGGCGGCCTGCTCGCCGCCGGCGGCCTCGCCCTCGACGGCGTCGGCCTGGCCACCGGCCTGGTCGGCAAGGCGATCTCGTCGGACGTCGTCGGCGACGCCGCGATGCAGCTGGGCGACTTCCTCGGCGGGCCGGCGGTCGCGCCGGGCACGCCGGCGGCGACGCCGAGCCTGGCCGACGTGCTGCCGGAGCCGGCGGCCTGAGCGGCGCACCGCGCGCGGATCCCGGCGTCGGCCCGCACCCACGTCAGCCCGGCAGGACCGGATCGGCCGGCCCGTCACGGCGCCGGCGAGCCGCCGCGGGTGACGCGTCGGACCCTACGCGCGCCGCAGGCAGTCGTCGCAGCGCTCCCCGTCGGCCGAGCGCAAGAGCTCGGCACCGCAGTCCTCGCAGGATCGTTCGCCGTCGTCCCAGCACCCCGTGTCGGCGAAGCGCGCGGTCTCCTCGCACCACCGCCGGTAGGCGGCCGACTCGACGTCGACGTCTCCGCGCGCGTCGGTGGGCGGCGGCGGTGCACAGCCGGCCAGGAAGCCGGCAATCCACGCCCGGGCGGCCGGCGAGCACGCCGAGATCTCCTGCTTCGAGACACAGAACGTGCACTGCTTGGTCGGGCACCACGCCGACATCCGCCCGGTGAACGTGTACGGATTGCCGAGGAGGTAGTGCCGGGCCTCGCCACAGTGGTCGACCAGGAACCAGAGCTCCTCGTCGATGGAGAGCGACGGATCGTCGGGCATCGGCGGCCAATGTTGCACCCACGCCGCCCCGCGACAAGCGCGGTCCGTCGGGGCGCGGCGCTCGTCGCCGTCCGCGCGCGCCGCGTCAGCGCCGGCCGAACCGCCGCGCCAGCAGGCCGCGCGCCCCTGGTCGACGGGCGCGGTGGGCACCTCGACCGAGCCGGCGGCCTGAGCGCGACGGCCCGCGGCCGGCACGGCCGCTACCGGACCTCCCAGCGATCGCCCTGGGCCAGATCGAGGTCGAAGCGCTGCCACGGCCCGATCCAGGTCGAGTAGTTGCGCAGCTGGTCGGTGTACGGCGGGTAGCTCGGGACGCCGGTGAGGTAGTCGCCGTTCGAGGCCCGCAGCGCGAGCGCGTCGCCGTGACGGATCGCGGTCCCCGGGCTGCCGCCGAGCTTGACCAGGGTGAACCGCGAGCAGGCGGACACGTAGTCGGCGGTGCCGCGCACCTGGCCGGTGCCGCTGGCGCAGGTCGACACGAACTTGCTCCCGCGCAGGGTCTCGAGGCTGATCACGTCGCCGTCCTCGAGCTCGCCACCGTCGTGGTCGAGCAGCCAGAACGCCTGATCGGCGCTGTCGGAGCGCGTGGCGTCGACCCACATCGTGCCGTTACCCTTGCGCTGGACGAAGTCGCCGGTCGACTCGGCGCGCAGGCGCACGACGTGCTCGCGCCGCGGCTGCTCGACGGTGAAGCGCTCCCAGGGACCGACCGTCGCGCGGTTGGCGTTGGCCGCGCCGCCGCCGCCGTTCTCGGCCACGACGTAGTGGTTGTCGGAGGCGCGCACGGTGACCTGCTTGCCCGCGACGACCTCGCCGCCGCCGGCGACGTAGATCCGGAAGCGCGACGTGGCCGAGGTGTCGGGATCGATCATGCGGGCGTCGAGGGCGCCACCCGTGGCGCGCAGGAACTCGCCGCCGAACGTCTTGATGTGCACGGTGTCGCCGGACATCAGCCGCCCGCTGTCGAGATCGACCACGAACAGGGTCTCCCACGGGCCCTGGCCGTAGCCGTGGGCGTCGACGTCGGCGCCGCCGCCGTCGATCGCGCTGAGGTAGCGACCGTTGTCGGTGCGCAGCGCGATGCGGTGCAGCGAGTCGGTGACGCGCTCGCAGGTGGCCCCGGCCGGCCACGCGTCGACGAGCTCGAGCGAGCGGGTGTCGAGGGTGTCGAAGTCGCCGCACCGGTCGTGCGACGCCTGCAGGATCTCGAAGGCACAGGTGCCGTAGATGTACGGGACGCTGTTGTGGCCACCGTGGTACCCGGCGGGGCAGCCGGCGTTCGGGTGCGCGTAGTCGTGGGTGTGCATGAACTCGTGGACGATGCCGGAGGCTCGCCACGGGAACGGCTGGAAGCCGGCGTACCAGCTCCAGTCACCGAACCACTCCGCCCAGTCGTCGGCGAGATCGACGTGGTGGGTGCCCCGCGTGCCCCAGCCCTGGTAGGCGGCGCTCGCCGATTCGTTGGACGCGGTGGTGTAGGAGCAGCTGTACTCGACGTGGTTCGCCGCGTGGAACGCCTCCCAGGCGCGAGCGATCTGGGTGGCGCGCGAGGCGGTCGGGAACGGATCGCCGCAGGGCACGTAGTCGGAGGCCATCTTCTGCGCCACGCACTGCGCGAACGCGTCGGAGTTGGCGACGGTGCGCGCCAGGTGCGACGAGTAGCTGACGAGCGCCTCGGTGTACGGGCTGCACGAGGCGTCGCCGTCCTGGCGGCCGACGAGCGCCTCGTTGTCGACCGAGAGGTCGGGTTCGGACTCGGGCTCGACGTCGGTGCAGGCCGCGGTGACGAACATCGCGAGGGGGAGCGGGAGGATTCTCGGCAGTCTCATCGTGGTTCCTTTCGAGGGCACAGCAGGCGCCCCGCGTCGCCCCGTCGAGCACGCGCCATGCCACGCGCGCGCTGCCGGGTGCTGCCGCGACCCTGCCGGCGGTTGCCACCGTCGACGCGCACCGCCGGCGCGAGCTGGACCGACGCGCGCGCGACTCGTGCCCGCGGTGCCCAGCGGGCACGGCCCGGCGCGCCCGCCGCGATGCGACCGTCGGCTCGCACGTCCTCGCGACGATCACCGTCGGGGACGCGTCGCGCACCGCGTCGGCGCCGTGACGAGCGCGGTCGCGGTAGGCTGCGGCGGTGCGCTGGATGCTGCTGCTCGTGCTCGCCGTCGGTTGCACGCGCTCGCGCGAGCACGCGCACGAGCACGAGGCCGAGCCCCCGCCCGCCCACGGCTACCGTGGCGCCACCGAGATCGCCTACCCGGTGCGCGCGCCGGTCGATCTCGAGGAGGTCCGACGCGTGCTGCGCGACGAGGGCCTCGACGTCGACCGGGTGAAGACCGGGCGCGCCGGCGACCTCGTCATCCACGTGCCCCTGCAGCAGGCCGATCCGGTGGCGCTGGAGCGCGCGGCCGCGGCGGTGACCGCGCTGGCGCCGACGACCGTGGCGCGCTGGTCCGGCAACCGGCTGCACATCCGCGCCGACCACGCGCTCACCGAGGCCGAGGTCCGCCCCGCCGTCGCGAGCGCCGGCTTCGAGATCATCGGGGTCGAGGCGAGCGCCGAGCCGGCGCTGGCGGAGTACGACATGACCGTGCAGGTCGCCGGCCCGGAGGTGCGGTACGAGCGGGTGCTGGAGGCGCGCTTCCCGCAGCTCGTGCCGCCGCCCCGCGTGTGGTCGGTCGGACCGTCGCGGCCCCGGTGAACGAGGGGGAACGGGTGGGGGATGCCGTGGCGCCGGCGGAAGCCCCGGGCCGTCCCGCGCCCGCGCCGCACGGCAGGCACCGGGCCGGTCCCACCGCGCCCCGCCGGGGTGCTAGCGTCCCGCGCCGTGCAAGCACGCGGTACCCGGCCCTGGCTGTGGGCGATCCTGAACCTGCCCTTCGGCGCCACGTCCGGCTTCGTCGCCGTGATGCTCGGCTTCATCCTCAAGAAGCAGGGGATGGGCGACGACGTGATCGCGAGCCTGGTCGCGCTCAACCTCTTGCCGCACACGTGGAAGGTCCTGTGGGCGCCGATCGCCGACAGCACGCTGACCCGCAAGCGCTGGTACGTGCTGTCCAACGTGGCGTCGTGCGCGACGATCCTGGCGCTGGCGTTCGTGCCGATCACCCGGGGCAACCTCACGATCATCGAGGTCCTGGTGTTCGCCAACAGCGTCGCGATCACGCTGGTCGGCATGGCCGTCGAGGGCCTGATGGCGCACGCGACGCCACCGGAAGAGCGCGGGCGCGCCGCCGGCTGGTTCCAGGCCGGCAACGTCGGCGGCGCCGGCCTCGGCGGCGGCCTCGGCCTGTTCCTCGCCGAGCAGATCTCGAGCGAGGTCGCGTTCATGGTGCTGGCCGGCATCCTGCTCGCGTGCACGCTGGCGCTGCGCGCCGTCCCCGAGGCCGCGCGCATCCCCGAGGCGCCCGCCGCGGTCGAGCACCACACGCCGCACTGGCTGGCCCGCATCGTCGAGGTCTTCAAGGAGGTGTGGGCGATGCTGCGCAGCCGCCGCGGCGTCGTCGCGATCGCGCTGGTGTTCCTGCCCATCGGCTCGGCCGCCGCCGCCGGCATCTTCGCCGGTCAGATCGCGACCGACTGGCACGCCAGCGCCAACCTGGTCGCGACCACCAGCGGCGTCGCGGCGGGTGTCGCGGCGACGGTGGGCTGCCTGTTCGGCGGCTGGATGTCGGATCGCCTGGGCCGGCGCCGCGCCTACATGCTGTCGGGGCTGGGCCTGGCCGCGGTCGCGGTCGCGATGAGCCTGGCGCCCAAGACCGCCGTGACCTACGCGATCTTCACCCTGGGCTACCAGGCCGCCGGCGGCGTCGCGTACGGCGCCTTCACCGGCTTCGTCCTCGAGGTCATCGGGACCGGCGCCGCGGCGACCAAGTACAACGCGCTGGCGTCGCTGTCGAACATCCCGATCACGTACATGACCAAGGTCCTGGGCTGGGCGTCGACCGCGTACGGCCCGGTCGTGATGCTGCACGTCGACGCCGGCTCCGAGGTCGCCGGCATCGCGCTGTTCATGCTGATCGTCCTGATCGTCAAGCCCGACCGCGAGCCAGTGCCGCCGGCCGCGGACGCGGCGTCGACGTAGCGATCACGCGCCGCCGGCCGCGCGATCGCGCACCGGGTGCGCGCCCGGACGGGCCGGCCGCAGCCACTGCTCGCCGCGGGCCCTTGGCGCTCACGGCCGCCGCGCGCCGGGGGCCTCCCATTCGCGCTCCTTGCGCAGCAGCGTCACGACGCCGAACGCGAGGAGCGTGACCACGAGGCTCCCCACGACCACGCCCATGACGGTGAAGTCCGCGACCACGCTGAGGATGACCACCGTGACGATGAGCAGCGTCGGGATGATGATGACTTCGAGTGCGACGCCCATGATCGACCTCCTCTCGGTTCGAGCTCGTCGTGACCTCGTCTCGCTGCATCCGATGTGCCGCGACCGCGGGCGCGGCGAATCACCACGGCCGAGATGACGTCGCCGCCGGGGTCTCGCGGTTGACACCCGGCCCGGCGGTGGCAAGTTGCAAGCAACTGCTTGCTTTCACCGCGGAGGGCATCATGTGGTCCAGAAGTCTCGTGATCTCGATGATTTCGGCGCTGGGCATCGGAGCGGTTGCGTGCGGCAGCGCGGGCGACGGCGCCGGCGACGACACCACGCCGGCGCCGGGCACGATCAGCGCCGCCGAGGCCAGCGATCTGGTCTGGGTGCGCGAGGAGGAGAAGCTCGCCCGCGACGTCTACCGGGTCCTCGACGACGCCTGGGGCACCACGCCGGTGTTCGCCAACATCGCGGTCGCCGAGCAGCGCCACATGGACGAGATCGCGGTGCTGCTGGATGCCTACGGCGTCGCCGATCCGGTCGTCGACGACACCGTCGGCGCGTTCACCGATCCGGCGATCGCCCAGCTCTACGCGCAGCTCACCACCGCCGGCCTGCCGTCGGCGATCGACGCCCTCGCGGTCGGCGCGACGATCGAGGATCTCGACATCTTCGACATCGACGCCCGCGTCGCGCGCACCGACCGCGCCGACATCGTCGCGGCCTACGGGCGCCTGACCTGCGGCTCGGAGAACCACCTGCGCGCGTTCACCGGCCAGCTCGACGCCGTCGGCGCCAGCTACGCCCCGCAGTACCTCACGCTCGACGCCTACCAGGCGATCCTGGCCGCCGATCATCAGATGTGCGGGTCACCATAGGCGGGTGGCCAGGCGCTACCAACGCACCGACGTCCGCCGCCGTCAGATCGCGGAGGCCGCGCTGGCGCTGATCGCCGAGCGCGGCCTCGACGGCTTCACGACGCGCGCGCTGGGCAGCCGCGTCGGCCTGACCGACGGCACGATCTTCCGCCACTTCGACAGCAAGGCCGAGATCGTCCTGGCCGCGCTCGACGTCCTCGAGGAGCGGATGTTCGCGGTCGTGCCCGACGATCCGGATCCGCTGATCCGCCTCGAGGCGATGTTCGCGCACCGCGCCCGCTTCGTCGCCGGCGAGGGGCTGTTCGGCCGGCTGGTGTTCACCGAGCAGCTGATCCACGTCGCCGGGGACGCCGCGCGGGTCCGGCTCCGCGCCCTGCAGGCCCGCAACTTCGCCGTCGTCGAGGCCGCGCTCGGCGAGCTCGGCGCGGCGGGCCGCCTCGCGATCGGCGGGCCGCCGGCGCGGCTGTTGCCGGTGTTCCAGGGGCTCGTGCTCACCTTCGCGTTCGAGGCCGCGCTCGAGCGCGCGGGCGCGGCCGACACCCTCGACGCCCGCATCCGGGCCCGGTGGGAGACGTTCCGCGCGCTCGCGATCACGCCGGGCTGAGGGCGACGCGGCGCGCGCGGCCCGGCGGGGACGGCTCAGGGCACGCGCTTGAACTCGACCTCGCTCTCGGCGCCGCCCGAGAAGCCCGACACGCCCGACGCGGGGCCGACGGCGTCGAAGCAGATCGACAGCCAGCCGCCGTCGCCGGCGGACCAGCTGCGCTCCTGACACCAGACCTTGCCATCGCCGTTGATCTCGACGTGCTCCTCGAAGCCCATCTCCTCGTCGAGGACGCGCGACGTCGAGCCCGCGACCGGCCGGGCCGGCAGGATCATCTCCTCGGGCGCCAGCTCGGGAGCGCCGTCGCCGGGCGGGTCACCCTCGAGCCGCCACAGCCCGACGTCGTTGGCCGCCCACCAGCCGGTCAGCGGATCGATCATGCCGGTGGCCGCGAGGTCCCCGTCGCACGCGACGTGGCCGAGGACGCCGCCGTCGAAGGTGCCGACCTCGGCGACGTGGCAGGTCACCCGGGAGTCGCCCTCCTGCGTGACCACGCCGCTGGCGTCGGCCGCGGGATCCTCCTCGTCCATGAACGACGTCGTGCTGTGGACCTCGAAGGTCCACGTGGCGCCCGGCGTGAAGACGGCGAGGTCGCGAGGCGCCGGGAAGGCGTCGCCACCGGCGGGCGTGGGCCGCACCGGCGCGCCGGTGTCGGGGGAGGCGGGGCCGGCGGCCTTGCCGCCACAGGCGGCGACCAGGCAGGTGCAAGCGTACGCGAGCGAGCGAAGCTTCATTCGCCGAGAATACCGGGATCGCGGGCGCGCGGGCGCGAGCCGCGCGGCGGACGCACGGCCGTCGCAGGCCGGCCTCGCCGGCCGCGGCGGCGCCGCCCCGGCCGGCCGCGGCGCCGGCGACCGATCTTTGCCGCATTCACCGCGACGGCGCGCGGGCTGCGGGCGCTACCGTCGACGGCGACCCGGAGCGGAGCGCCATGGACCTGCTGAACACCGCCAGCGACTTCCTGTTCGGCCCCGAGCCCACCGTGCCGGACCCCGCGCGGCGCCCGGTGGCGCCGGGCAACGCGGCCGAGGCCGCCGACATCGCGACCCGCGAGCGCGGCGACGGCGTCCTGGGCTGGATGGGCAACGTCGCCGACGGCCTCGGCCACGAGGGCCTGCTCGAGACCCTCATGGATCCCGCGGGCGTCGCCGATCGCGCGGCGGCGCGACGCGAGCTGGCCGGCCGCTTCGACGTCCGCGACCCAGACGGCCTGATGTGCAGCGACGACGACCCCGGCGCCGAGGCCGAGAACGTCGTGTCGCCCGAGGAGTACGAGCGCATCGTCCACGAGTACTCGGACATCCGCATGGGCCGCAGCGACATCGCGTTCAACACCGAGGGCCTGTCCGACGACGAGGCCGCGGCGTTCCGCCAGGACTCGATGAACGACATCGCCAGCATCATGCAGACCTCCGGCGGTCGCACGCTGATCGACGACCTGGCGCACAACGAGCACGACACGACCCCGGATGGCGTCGACAACCCGACCCACCGCACGACCACGCTGTCGCCGCTGTTCAACACCAACAGCAGCGGCAACTACGACCCGACGCTCGGCCGCACCAACACCAACGGCTTCGCGGCGCCGATCGACGGCGCCCACCAGTCCGACGGCGTCGGCACCGACTCGCGGGTCCGCTTCAACCCCGGCGACACCCCGATCGCGCCCAACAACTACGACGGCGCCCAGGACGAGTGGCTGCCGTGGCGCAGCGACGTGTTGCTCTATCACGAGCTCGTCCACTCGCGGGACCAGACCCGCGGCACCTTCGACGCCAGCCCGGTGGCGGCCGGCGACGGCGGCGATCCCTTCGACCTCGGCTTGGACTCCCGCGGCAACCCGCTGCGGCGCGGCGAGCACCGCGCCGCCGGCCTCGGCATGTACGCCGACGAGCCGATCAGCGAGAACGCGTACCGCACCGCGCGGCGGGGCATCTCGGTCGGCGCCCGCGACGGCGACGCCACGATGCCCAACCGCGACACCTACTACTACCACTCCGGGTCGACCAACCCGCCGCCCGGGCCGTAGCGCGGTAGCATCGCCGCCATGTCCTCGCCCCGCGTGAATCGATCGGCCCGCGACCCGCGCACGACGTCGCGGACCGCGGCGCTCGTGGTGCTCGGCGGCGCCCTGGCGCTGGGCTGCGAGCACACCCCGACCCCGCCGCCGACGTCGGGCAGCAGCGCCGGCGCGTCGCCGACGAAGCCGCCGACCGCGCCGGGCCCGACGGCCCCGACCGGCCCCACGTCCACCGCGGCGGGCGCCGCCCAGCCCGAGGATGCCGGCATGCCTGACTCCCACGACGTCTCGCTCGAGTGGACCGCGCAGGTCGACCAGGACCACCTGGCCGTCCACTACACGATCCACAACCGGTCGGCGGCGCCGATCTTCGTCGCCGACCGGCTCATCACCGAGCACGGCGGCAAGGGCCCGGTGCTGGTCCCCGACCGCTGCATCGTCGTCGACGGCGACCCCGGCGTGATCCGCCTGGTCCGCGGCGTCGTGCCGGTGACGACGACCGAGTTCAACCGCGCGCCCGGCGTCGTCGAGGTCGCCGCCGGCGCCGACCACGAGGGCAGCGCCCGGCTCGAGTACCCGCTGCGCGCGTACCACAACGTCCAGGCCGGCTGGCCGACGCTGGCCGCCGACGCCCGCTCGATCGTCCTCGAGGTCGCGTACATCGCCGACGCCGGGACGCCGGCCGACTGGGCCGACATCACGGTCACCAACAGCAAGGACAAGGTCCACGTCCCGCAGCTGCCGTACTTCTTCAGCCACCAGCACGTGCTGAAGGGCAAGCCGATCACGCTGCCGTAGCCCCGGGCGGTCGCCCCGCGGTGACGGGGAGGCGCGAGGCGACGCGACGCGACCGGCGCGGCGCGGTCAGGCGGCGCGCGCGACCGCGGGCTCGCCGTGGATCGTGACGCCGTGGCGACGCCACAGCGCGGCCGCCGCCGGCGAGCGCAGCAGGTCGTACTCGGCGCGCCGGGCGCCGGCGCGATCGCCGTAGCGAGCGTGCAGCGGCGCGTCGTCGATCGCCGGGTGCATGACCAGCTCGGGCACGGCGTCGGTGCGATCGTGCCAGCGCAGGGCGCGGGTCAGCAGCTCGTCGAGCTCGGTCAGGCGCAGCGCGCCCGCCTGGCCGGCGCCCAGGGGGCTCAGCACCTGGTGCGCGGCCCGTGGCTGGTACGTCCGCTGGCTGGCCCGCGACAGCAGCGCGAGCGCGCCCTGACGGGATGCGGTCACCGGCTGGACGTGAGCGCCGCGCACCGCGGCGGGGCGGCGACGCTCGACCAGCGGCGCGACCAGCGGCCACAGCACCGGGACCTCGTGGGCGTGCTCGTGGCTGTTGAGGAAGTCGAGCGGCAGCCCGAGCGCCTGGTAGCGATCGAGCTGGGCGGCGAGCTCGTCGGCGAGCAGGCCGCGCAGCTGCGGGCGGCGCAGCAAGAGCCGGGTCAGCGCGTACGGGCTGTCGGGCAGGTGGCCGTCGGGCGCGAGCGCGGTGCCGACCAGCCGCGCCAGCACCGGGCGCTCCTGGGTCAGCACGAGGTGCAGGCCGGTCGCGACCGGCGTCGCCCGCAGCCGAGCCAGGCCGGCGAGCGCAGCGCCGTCGTGGACCATGATCGCGGCGGCCGAGATCTGGCCGGCGGCGGCGAGCCGCTCGATCGCGGTGTTGACGACCTCGTGGAGGCCGTAGTCATCGGCGGTGATCCAGATGGGACGCATGGCGGGCTCCTTCACGCCAGCACCGGCAGGCGCACGGGGGCGCGCGCCGGGGGCTGGTCCTGTCGACGCAGACGATCGAGGCGGCTGATCTGGTGGGCGTACGGCTGGGTGCAGGTGTCGGCGCACCGCTTGCGCAGCGCGAACGCGCGGCGGAGGTCGGCGACGTCGTAGGTCGCCAGCGGCGTGCCGGGCGCGCCGCGGTTGGAGCTGCAGAGGTGGACGAGGCCGTCCTCGCAGACGTGGAAGTAGCGGGCGCCGGCGCGGCACTTCCAGTCGACCCGCCCGTCGCGCAGCAGCGCGACCTGGAAGTCCTCGCTGAGGTACGCGGGCGCGCGCCGCCCCAGGCGGCGGATCTGATCGTAGGCGGCGCGGGCGGCCGGCGCCATCGGGACGTAGGCGCCGGCGGCGTCGCGCACCAGGGCGCTCTTGGTGTCGAAGCCCAGCGCCAGCGCGGCGCGCGCGACCGCGACCGCCTCCTCGGGCGCGGCGCCGTCGAGGACCGCGGCGACCCGGACCCGGAACGTCGCGTGCGCGGCGAGCAGCCGCAGCTTGGGCAGCAGCAGGCGCAACGACTTCTTGCTGGTCGGGTTGGGCTCGACGTTGTCGACGCTGATCTGCATGCCGAACAGGCCGGCGCGATCGAGGGCGACGATGCGGTCGCGGGTCAGCAGGTAGCCGTTGGTGTTGACCAGCGGGGTCATGCCGCGCGCGGCGACGTGGGCGACCAGCGCGACCAGGTCGGGGTGCAGCAGCGCCTCGCCGCCGGTGAGCGTGACCATGACGGTGCGCAGGCGCGCGAGGTGATCGATGCGATCGCGGAGCACCTCGAGCGGCACCGGCGGCGACACCCTGTCGTGCTCGAAGCAGTAGCCGCAGCTGAGGTTGCAGCGCCGGGTGACGATCAGGTTGGCCACCACCGGGCGATCGGGATCGAGGGCGGCGAGCGCGAGATCACGTAGCACCCGTCCGCTGCGGCGCAGCCTGGTGAACGCGGTCGTGGTCATGCCGGGACCTCGAGCAGGGGCCGTGCCAGCGCCAGTCGCGCGAGATCGCTGAGCGCGTCGTCCACGACCGGACGCCTGACGGTGAACCGTCGACAGTCCACCGCCGGTCCGCGCGCGCGCGAACGGCGGCCGACGCATCGCGCCATGCGCGCAGATCGCCGTGGTCGCGGGGCAGATCGCCCCACGGCACACGGCGGCCACCTGATCCCGGCGAGTTCCCGGCCCGGCCTTGACGCCGATCAACTCGGGGACCCGCGAAATCGACGACACGCGGGGCGACACGCGCCTCGTTGAAGGCCATTCTGCACCCGCCAGACGGCCATCACCGGGCCGCCGCACGAACAAGAGGAGTCGAGTTCCCATGGTCGCATCTGTCGAGTCGTTCATGTCCCAGGTCATCGCGAAGAACCCGGGCGAGAAGGAGTTCCACCAGGCCGTGCGCGAGGTGGTCGAGTCCGTGATGCCGCTCGTCGACACCACGCCCGCGTACCGCGGCGCCAAGATCCTCGAGCGCATCGTCGAGCCCGAGCGCGTCCTGCTGTTCCGGGTGCCGTGGACCGACGATCGCGGCGAGGTCCAGGTCAACCGTGGCTTCCGCGTCGAGATGTCGAGCGCGATCGGCCCGTACAAGGGCGGCCTGCGGTTCCACCCCAGCGTCAACCTGGGCATCCTCAAGTTCCTCGCCTTCGAGCAGGTCTTCAAGAACAGCCTGACCACGCTGCCCATGGGCGGCGGCAAGGGCGGCTCCGACTTCGATCCCAAGGGCAAGAGCGACGGCGAGGTCATGCGCTTCTGCCAGGCGTTCATGAGCGAGCTGTACCGTCACATCGGGCCCAACACCGACGTGCCCGCGGGCGACATCGGCGTCGGCGGCCGCGAGATCGGCTTCCTGTTCGGCATGTACAAGAAGCTGCGCAACGAGTTCACCGGCGTCCTCACCGGCAAGGGGCTCAACTGGGGCGGCTCGCTGATCCGGCCCGAGGCCACCGGCTACGGCGCGACCTACTTCGCCGAGGAGATGCTCGGCACCCGGGGCGACAGCATCCGCGGCAAGACCGTCGCGGTGTCGGGCTCGGGCAACGTCGCCCAGTACACGGTCGAGAAGGTCAACGAGCTCGGCGGCAAGGTCATCTCGCTGTCGGACTCCAGCGGCACGATCCACGACCCCGACGGCATCGACGCCGAGAAGCTCGCGTGGGTGATGCAGCTCAAGAACGTCAGCCGCGGCCGCATCAACCAGTACGTCGACAAGTTCCGGTCGGCGACCTACCACGAGGGCAAGCGGCCGTGGGGCCTGGCCTGCGACGTCGCGTTCCCGTCGGCGACCCAGAACGAGATCGACGAGCAGGACGCCCGCACGCTGGTCGGCAACGGCTGCACCTGTGTCAGCGAGGGCGCCAACATGCCGACCACGCCCGAGGGCGTCGACGTGTTCCAGCAGGCCAAGCTGCTGTATGGCCCCGGCAAGGCGGCCAACGCCGGCGGCGTCGCGACCAGCGGCCTCGAGATGTCGCAGAACGCGCTGCACCTGGGCTGGACCCGCGACGAGGTCGACGCCCGCCTCAAGACCATCATGCACGCGATCCACGAGGCCTGCGTGACCCACGGCCGCGACGGCGACCACGTCGACTACGTCAAGGGCGCCAATCGCGCCGGCTTCATCAAGGTCGCCGACGCGATGCTCGACCAGGGCATCGTCTAGGCTCGCCCGGCGCGCATGTCGGACCCGGCCCGCCCACACGAGCCGTCGTTCCTCCGGTTCCACCAGCTCATGCCCTTCATGGTGCGTGACATCCTGCTGGTGTCATCGGCCTACGACGCGTTCCTCCTCGAGGAGGACGGCCGGCTCGACGAGCGGCTGTTCTCGGCCTACCGCGGCCTGTCGCTGTCGGCGACGCCGCGGATCACCCACGCCTCGACCGCGCGGCGGTGCCTCGAGGTGCTGGCCGAGCGTCGCATCGATCTCGTGATCACCGTGGTCCGGGTCGAGGACGCCAACGCCGCCGAGCTGGCGTCGCAGGTCAAGGGCGTCCACCCGGAGCTGCCGATCGTCCTGCTCGCGTTCGACGAGGCCGACCTGCGCGCGCTGCCGAGCCCCCTGCCCCACGACATCGATCGGGTCCTCTTGTGGACCGGCGACGCCCAGATCCTGGTGGCGGCGATCAAGCAGATCGAGGACGGGCGCAACGTCGAGCACGACGCCCGCGAGGCCGGGGTCCAGGTCATCCTCGTCGTCGAGGACTCGCTGCGGCGCTACTCGACCTTCCTGTCGCTCCTCTACGAGGAGCAGATGACGCAGTCGCAGTCGCTGATCGCCGAGGGCCTCAACGACCTGCACCGGGTGGCCCGCATGCGCGCCCGGCCCAAGATCCTGCACGCGACGACCTTCGAGGAGGTCGTCGCGTTCTACCGGCGCTACCGCGATCACGTCCTCGCGCTGATCACCGACGTCCGGTTCCCGCGCGACGGCGTCCTCGATCCCGACGCCGGGTTCGCGCTGGTCGAGCTGATGCGCAAGGACCTGGTCAACCTCCCGGTGCTGATGCAGTCGGCCGACCAGGCGGTGGGCGCCCGCGCCCGCGGGCTGGGGCTGTGGTTCGCCGACAAGAGCTCGCCGACCCTGCTCGCCGAGATCCGCGGCTTCCTGCGCGACGCCCTCGGCTTCGGCGACTTCGTCTTCCGGCTCCCCAACCGCGCCGTCGTCGGCCGCGCCTGCGACCTCTACGAGCTCGAGCGCGAGCTACGGCGCGTGCCCGGCGAGTCGGTCGAGTACCACGCGCGCCGCAACCACTTCTCGATGTGGCTCAACGCGCGGACGATGTTCGCGCTGGCGTCACGGGTCCGCGCCCGCAACATCGGCGAGTTCGTCGACATCGAGGCGGTCCGCAGCTACCTGCTCGACGCGCTGCGCGAGGTGCTGTCGCACGAGCAGGACGGCGTCCTCGCCGACTTCTCGCCGCGCAGCGCCGGGCGCCGGATGCAGCGGCTGTCCACCGGATCGATCGGCGGCAAGGGCCGCGGCATCGCGTTCGCCAGCGCGTACCTGGTCCAGCACGCCCACGGCGCCGGCCCCGATCACGAGCTGATCGCCGGGCTGCACGTCTCGATCCCGCGCACGCTGGCGATCGGCACCGACGCCTACGAGCGGTTCCTGGTCCACAACGGGATCTGGCCGGCCCAGCTGCAGCACGTCCCCGACGAGGAGATCACGCGGCGGTGCCTGGCCGGCGACCTCGATCCCGGCCTCGAGCACGCGCTCGAGGAGGCGCTGCGCACCCTGCGCGGGCCGCTCGCGGTGCGGTCGTCGAGCCTGCTCGAGGACTCGCGGTTCCAGCCGTTCGCCGGCGTCTACGCCACGTTCATGCTGCCCAACAACCACCCCGACCTGGTGACCCGGACCCGCGAGCTGGTCCAGGCGATCAAGGCAGTCTACGCGTCGACGATGGCGTCGGGGGCGCGGGCGACGCTCGCCGCCGCCGATCGCTCGGTCGAGGAGGAGGAGATGGGCGTGGTCGTGCAGGAGGTCGTGGGCACCCGCCACGGCGACCGCTTCTACCCGCTGGTGTCCGGGGTCGCGCAGTCCCGCAACGACTACCCGATCGGCCACCAGCGCGGCGAGGACGGCGTCGCGCTGATCGCGCTCGGGCTCGGCCACACGGTGGTGTCGGGGCGCACCGCGTTCCGGTTCTGCCCCGCGGCGCCCGCGGTCCTGCCCCAGTTCGCGACCCCGCTGGCGATGCTGCGGCAGACCCAGTCGGAGTTCTACGCGCTCGACCTCGGGCGCCACGAGGTCGACTTCTGCGCCGGCGCGATCAGCTCGCTGGTCCGGTGCTCGCTCGAGGACGCCGAGCGCGACGGCACGCTGGCCCGGGTCGCCAGCGTCTACTCCGCCGCCGACGACGCGATCCGCGACAGCCTGAGCACGCCGGGGCCGCGGGTCGTGACGTTCAACAACCTGCTCAAGTGGTCGACCCCGCCGCTGGCGCCGGCGATCGCCCACCTGCTCGCGACCTTCCGGGTCGGCATGGGCTGCGAGGTCGAGATCGAGTTCGCGCTCGAGCTCGAGCCGGAGCCGCGCCTGTACCTGCTGCAGGTCCGGCCGATGGCCGAGATGGCGCTCGGCGCCGAGGAGGTCGTCCTCGACGACGTGCCGGCGGAGCGCGTCCTGTGCCGGACCGGTCGCGCGCTCGGCCACGGCCACATCGACGACGTCCGCGACATCGTCTACGTCACCCACGGCGAGCTCGACGGCCGCCGCAGCCGCGCCGCCGCCGCCGAGGTCGGCGAGCTCGACGCCCGGCTGCGCGCCGAGGAGGCGCCGTACCTGCTGATCGGCCCCGGGCGGTGGGGCTCGTCGGATCCGACCCTCGGCATCCCGATCGAGTGGCCGCAGATCGCCGGCGCGCGGGCGATCGTCGAGACCTGCCCGGCGGGCCGCCCGGTCGAGCCGTCGCAGGGCACCCACTTCTTCCACAACGTCACCGCGCAGCGCATCGCGTACCTGACGATCGCGACCGACGGCCAGGGCCGCGACGACGAGCTGCTCGACGTCGCCTGGCTCGACCGGCAGATCGCGTGCGCCGAGTCCCCCGAGGTGCGGCACGTCCGCTTCGCCGCGCCGCTGCACATCGTCTGCGACGGCCGGCGCCGCCGCGCCGTCGTGCTCAAGCCCGGGGCCAGCCCGACCCCGGACGTCGACGACGACGCCCGCGCGGTCGACGTCGACGTCGAGGGCTAGGCGCCGCCGCGCCGCGGGCCCATGCGCGCCCGGAGCTCGGCGGGGACGGCGTAGAGCGCGAGCGCCTCGTCGTGGTCGTACCAGCCGAGGGCCTCGCGCTGGACGACGTAGTACCAGAGGCGCTCCGCGGCCTCGGCGACGAGGTCGGCGCGGGCGCGCCGGCCACCGCGGCCGGCGTCGTGGGCGCGCAGCGCGCGGCGAGCGCGGCCTCGAGGCGCGCGCCGGCGCGGCCGAGCGACGCCGCGCGCTCGGCCTGGAGCTCGTACTCGAGGGCGGCGATCGGCGAGCGCACGGGCCTTGGATGCCGCGGCGCGCCCGCCGGTCTCGGCGCCGCGTCACGGCGCGGTCAGCGCGACGTGGAGGTCGTGCACCAGCCGGCCCAGGTCGCCGGCCGAGGCCGGCCGCGGCGGCAGCCGGCGCAGCGCGGTGCGCACCGCCGGGCTCGCGTGGGCCACCGCCCACCGGCACAGCCGCGCCGCGGCGTCGCGGTCGCCGGGGCGCGCGAGGGCGGCGGCGTGGGCGGCGTAGGCCGGCGCGCCGACCGCGTGCGCTCCCATGTGCGCGGTCGCGACCGCGTGGCCGGCGGCGCGCGCGGCGGCGCAGGCGGCGGCATCGGTGACGTCGCGGGCGGCGGCGTGGGCGCGCACCGCGAGGCCGCGCGCGACGCCGACGCGCAGCCGGTCGCGGGCGAACGCGCGCGCGCCGGCGATCGCGTGGCGCGGCCGGGCGTCGCCCGGCGCGACCGCCTCGAACCACGGCAGCGCGCGCGCCGCGCAAGCCGCGGCCCACGCCGCGAGGACGCGGCGGTCGTCGTCGTCGAGGGTCAGCGCGCTCGCCACGCGCCCAGTCTACGCCGCGGCCGGCGCGCCGCGCCCGTGTCGAAGGCCTGACGGTCCGCCACCACCACCGTCGCGCAAGCCCGCGACGCCAGGTGCGGACGTCGACGGCCTCGCCCTTGCAGCCGTGCCGGCGGATGCGCCCGATCACCGCCGTCGTCGCCGCCGTGGTCGCGACCGTCGCCGCCGGCCCCGGCTGCCTGGTCGTCGACACCGCGCCGGCCCGCCACGCCCACCCGACGGCGCCCGCGCCGGCGCGCGACACCGACGAGGTGACGGTGACCTGGATCGGCCACGCCACCTGCCTGATCGGGGTCGCGGGCCACTGGTTCCTCACCGACCCGGTGCTCGGCCGCCGTATCGCCGGCGTCCTGCCGCGCCGCATCGCCGCCGGGATCGATCCCGCCGACCTGCCGCCGCTCGACGCCGTCTTGATCTCGCACGCCCACTTCGACCACCTCGACCTGCCGAGCTTGCGCGAGGTCGACGCCCCGGTGGTGCTGGTGCCGCCCGGCGTCGCCGGGCTGCTGCCCGACGACGTCGCGCCGCGCGCCACCGCGGTCGACACCTGGGGCACGTGGCGCCGCGGCGACGTCACGATCACCGCGGTGCCGGCGTCCCACGGCGACGGCCGCTGGGGCGTCGACGTCTGGCGGCGCCACGCCCACACCGGCTGGGTCATCGAGGTCGGCGACCGCACGATCTACTTCGCGGGCGACACCGGCTACGTGCCGGCGCAGGCGCGGGCGCTCCGGGCCCGCTTCCACGTCGACGTCGCGCTGATCCCGGTGGGTCCGGCCGGGCGACCGCGCTGGGTCGAGTGGCTGCGGCGCCGCGTCCACGCCACGCCGTCGCAGGCGATGGCGCTGTTCGAGGACACCGGCGCGCAGTGGATGGTGCCGATCCACTACGGCACGTTCTTCGAGGACCTCGACCACGAGGCGCCGGTGCTGCGCGCCGCGATCGCCGAGCACGAGCTCGACCGGCGGGTCCGGGTCCTCGCGGTCGGCGACACCGCCGCGTTCCTGTACTGACCGGCCGCGTCGGCGCCCGAGGCACCGCCGCGACCGCTCAGAGCGCGTGGCAGCGCTTGCAGCGCGGGCCCGCGTCGGTGTCGACGATCTTCGACGGCGCGTAGCTCAGCCCGCAGTTGCCGCACACCACGCCGCGCTGCGGCTGCGCCGCGGCGAAGCGGCCGAGGGCCGCCTTCATGCGATCGTCGAGCTGGGCGCCGTCGACGCCGCCGAGGTCGACCACGGCGTGGGCCAGGACCTCGACCACGACCCGGAGCGCCGCCAGGTCGCTGGCCATCGCCTCCATGCGCCGGGCCACGTTCGCGATCGCGTCGGCGTTGCCGTCCTGCGCGATCCGCGCGAACTCGGCCTGCAGCTCGAGCTTGCGGATGCTGCGCTGCTGCTGCCCGTCGACGGCGTCCATGCCGACGGTGTCGAGGAAGCCGAAGAAGCCGTCTTCGATCATGCCCGACGCTACCACGCGTGCGGCTCAGTCCGGTACGACCTCGCCGGTGGCGGCCGGATCGAGGAGGCTGCCCAGGTTGGCGACGGTGGCGTCGCGCCCCGCGAGCTGGCCGGTCTGGCGATCGAGCCAGTTCCACTCGATGAACTTGACGACCGACGAGTGCTCCAGCTCGACGTGCGACACCGTGTTGGCCTTCGCGAACGGCCCGACGACCAGGAACGGGACCCGGGTGCCGTAGGGCTGGCCGTCGGCGCCGTCGCCCGGCGGCGCGACCGGGTCGAAGAAGCCACCGCCCTCGTCCCAGGTGACCAGGACCAGCGTGTCCTCGCCGTAGGCGCTGGCCTCGACCGCGTCGATGACGCCCTGGACGAACGCGATGCCGTCGGAGATCCGCGTCGACAGCCCGGGGTGCTCGGTGTGGTAGCCGAGGCCGCGCACGAACACGACCTGGGGCAGCGCGCTGGCGTCGAGGTCCTGCTGCAGCTTCGCGAAGTCGCGCATGTACGCCGGATCGTCGGCGAAGTCGGTGTAGTACGCCGCCGGGATGTCCGACGGGTCGTAGGTGCACGGGTAGATGTCGATGCCGGCGGGGCAGTCGGGCGGCGCGCTGGCGCAGGTGTCGGCGCCGGTGATCGAGGCCACCATCGCGTCGTAGCCCTCGATGTAGAACGACCACGACACGCCGGCGTCGGCGAGCAGGTGGCCGAGCGTCGGGCCCGGGAAGCTCATCGCGTCGCGGATGAAGCTGCACTGGGCGCCGATCGCGTCGGGCTTGAAGTCGTTGTCGGTGAAGACCCACTGGGCCCGCATGAAGTACATGTCGTTGGCCGAGCTCTGCCCGGAGATCGGCTGGAAGTAGCGGTCGGCCATCGCGCCGGCCGCCGCCAGCGCCCGGTACGGCGCGATCACCGCCTCGTCGGCGCGCGCGAAGTTGCGCGGGTCCGAGCAGGTCGTGCCGGTGACGTACTGGTCCATGAGGCCGCCGTTGGCCTCGCGCAGCTCGCAGTCCTGCTCGTGGTTGGGGTCGTAGGCGCCGTTGGCGGCGTCGTCGAGGACGATCGGCGACGCCCCCGACGGCTCGGTGGCGGGGCCGGCCTCGCAGCAGCCCGGCCCGTCGGTGCACGTCGGCGCCGACCCCGGGGCCGCCGTGCAGTAGGTGCCGAAGTAGTTGTCGAAGGTGTGGTTCTCCTGCTGGATGATCACCACGTGGTTGATCCGCGACACCGGGCACGGGCCGTCGCAGTCGCCCGGCTGACGCGACGGCGTGTCGCCGCCGCCGCACCCGGCGGCGACGAGGAGCAGGGTCGACAGCAACCAGCGGCCGGAGCGACGAGGCGAGCGACGAGCCATGCCTCGATCCTAGGGGAGAAGGCCCATGCCGTGCGGACCGAAGTGACAAATCTATCGCGCACGGGTCGCACCTCGGCAACATCCCGATCCCCGGCCGTGGCGACCGCCAGGCGGCGGGCGCCGGCCTTCCCGCGATCGCTCAGGCCGGGCCGGCCGCGGCCGCGCCCGGCCCCGCGACCCGGTCGGCGAAGCGGGTGATCTCGTCGACCAGCAGGTCGGCGTCGTGGTCGAGGGTGGCGACGTGGAACGAGCGCTCGAGCACCAGCTCGGTCACGTCCTTGCCGGCGAGCGCGCGCAGCACCGCGCGCGAGTTCTCCGGAGACACGCTGTGGTCCTGGGGCGAGTACGCGACCAGCACCGGGATCGCGATGCCGGGGAGGGCCGCGCGCAGCGCCGGCAGCACGCGCATCGCCGAGTACGCGGCCTTGAGCGGCACCGTCGGGTAGGCGTGCTCGTCGCCGCCGCGCGCGATGTCGTTCTTGGCCAGGCCGGCCAGCCTGGCCGGGATCGCCGGGATGAACAGCTGGGTGACCGGCGCCAGCCGGGCGGCGACGCCGGCGCGATCGAGCACGGTGCCGTTGATCGCGACGGCGCCGGCGAGGACGTCCCCGCGGCTGGCGGCGAGATCGAGCGCGATCGTGCCACCGAGGCTGAGCCCGGCGACGACGACCCGCTTGCCGGCGGCGTGCAGCGCCACCGCGGCGCGCTCGACCTCGCCGCGCCAGTCGACGTAGCGGGTCGCCTTCATGTCGCGCCAGTGGGTGCCGTGGCCGGGCAGGCGCACGACCTCGACCGCGAAGCCGCGACCGGCCAGGGCCTCGCCGACGCCGCGGGTCGCGGTCGGGTTGCCGGTGAAGCCGTGCGACACGACGATGCCGATGCCGGCGCGCGCGCCGGCGCCGGGCGCGCTCCAGGGCTCGGCGCCCGAGATCAGGGGGTAGCGATCCGACATCACGGCCGCGACCTTACCGCGGTCGTGGCGTCCGACGCGCGCCCACGCCGGTGCTGCGACGGCGGCGGCGCCGCGCGCGGCCGCGCCGCGGCTGATCGGCGACGGCTCGACGAGGCGCTCCCGGCGGCGCCACCGGATCTGCGATACTGAGGACGGTTGGCCGACCACGATCCCCACGACGACCGGACGCGCTTCGAGATCCGCCGCGAGCTCGGCTCCGGCGGCATGGGCGTCGTCTACGAGGCCCTCGATCGCGAGCTCGATCAGCTGGTCGCGCTCAAGACCCTGCGCCGCGCCGACGGCCGCTGGCTGGCCCGCTTCAAGCACGAGTTCCGCGCGCTGCACGACCTCGCCCACCCCAACATCGTCGCGCTGGGCGAGTTCTTCGAGGGTGACGGCGAGCCGTTCTTCACGATGGAGCTGGTCCACGGCGACAACTTCCTCGACCACGTGCGCGGCGCGGGCGGCGTCGCCGCGGCGGCCGCCCAGGCCGCCGCCGCCAGCGACCGCGCGCTGCGCTCGACGCGGGTGGCCGCCGACGACGCCCCGTCGGCGGACGCGCTGGCCGACGCCGCGGCGGCCGCGGCTGCGCCCGCGCCCGCGATCGCGGCGCCGGCGCCCGCGATCCCCTACGACGACGGCCGCCTGCGACCGGCGCTGCGGCAGCTCGCCGCGGGGCTCGCGGCCCTGCACGCCGCCGGCAAGGTCCACCGCGACATCAAGCCGTCGAACATCCTGGTCACCGACGAGGGACGCGTCGTCCTGCTCGACTTCGGCCTGGTCACCGAGGCGGCGATGACCGAGGCGTCGCGCGACGACGTCGTCGGCACGGTCGCGTACATGGCGCCGGAGCAGGCGCTGTCGGGCGACGTCACCACCGCCGCCGACTGGTACAGCTTCGGCGTCGTCCTGTACGAGGCGCTGACCGGCGTCTTGCCCCACGACGGCGCGACCCCGTACGAGCTGCTGCTCCGCAAGCAGCAGCGCGAGGTCGTGCCGCCGCGCCAGCTGGTCGCCACCGTGCCCGAGGATCTCGACGCGCTGTGCACCGCGCTGCTGCAGCCCCACGTCCGCGACCGCCCGGCGGCCGCCGAGATCCTCGAGCGCCTGGGCCGCGACGACGCCAGCGCCACGGCCGGCGCCGCGGTCGGCGACGGCCCCGAGGCGGCGCCGTTCGTGGGCCGCGCCGACGAGCTGCGGCGGCTGCGCGACGGCTACGCGCGCAGCCGCGACGCCGCGCTCGTGTGCCTGGTCGAGGGCGTGTCGGGCGTCGGCAAGACCCAGCTCGTCGACCGCTTCCTCGAGCAGCTCGCCCGCGACGAGCCCGACACCGTCGTGCTGACCAGCCGCTGCTACGAGCGCGAGGCGGTGTCGTACAAGGCCTTCGACGGCATCGCGCTGGGCCTGACCCGCTACCTCGCCCACCTGCCGGCGGTGCAGGTCGCCGAGCTGATGCCGCGGCGGCCGGCGCTGCTGGCCCGGCTGTTCCCGGTGCTCAAGCGCGTCGAGGCGATCGCCACGGCGGCGCCGGTGCCGGACCTCGCCGATCCGCACGACCAACGGCGCCGGATGTTCGCGGCCCTGCGCGAGCTGTTCCTGCGCCTGACCGCGCGCCGGCGCGTGGTCTGGTTCATCGACGACCTGCAGTGGACCGACGCCGACAGCCTGGTCCTGCTGCAGGAGCTGGTCGCCCACGAGGATCGCCTGGCGGTCTTCATCGTCGCGACGCTGCGCGCCGACGACGCCCCGCCGCAGCAGGCGCTGCTCGCGCGGCTCGCCGAGCTGGCGCCGACCGAGCGGCTCCGCCTCGACGAGCTCGCGCCGGGCGAGGCCCGCGAGCTGGCCGGCCTGCTGCTGCCGGGCCGCGACCGCGCGACCCTCGACGCGGTCGCCGCCGACGCCGGCGGTCACCCGCTGTTCCTCCAGGAGCTGGCCCGTCACAGCGACGGCGTCGCGGGCGCGGCCGCGGCGGCGCCGGGCGCCACCTTCGACGAGATGCTCACCGCGCGCATCGACCGCCTGCCCCGCGACGCCCGGGCCTTGCTCGAGGTCGTGGCGCTGGCCGGCGGGCCGCTGTCGCAGGAGGTCGCCGCGCTCGCGACCTCGCTGTCGAGCGCCGATCAGATCAAGGCGGCGACCGTGCTGCGCGCCGCCCACCTCGCCCGCACCGACGGGGTCCGCCGCCACGATCGCATCGTCGCTTACCACGACCGGGTGCGCGAGCACGTCAGCGCGCGGCTCGACGCGCCGCGCCGGCAGCACCTGCACGAGCGCCTGGCGATCGCGCTGGAGCAGACCGGCGCGGCGGCGCACGACCCGCGGGCGCTGGTCCGCCACGCCCGCGCCGCCGGCCAGCGCGAGATCGCCGCCGGCCACGCCCGCGCCGCCGCGCGCCACGCCATGACGGCGCTGGCGTTCGATCAGGCCGCCGAGTTCTTCGCGATCGCGCTCGAGCTCGGCAGCTACGACCAGGACACCGCGCGCGGCCTCGAGATCGAGCTGGCGACCGCGCTGATGCACGCCGGCCGCGGCCCCGAGGCGGCGGCCCACTTCGTCGCCGCCGCCGAGGGCGCCGACCCCGCGGTGCGGCTCGACTGCCAGCGCCAGGCCGCGGACCAGTGGATCATCACCGGCCACCTCGAGCGCGGCATGGAGGCGCTGCGCTCGTCGCTCGCCGACATCGGCGAGCCGCTGGCGGCGACGCCGCGGCGCGCGCTGGCCCGGGTGCTGTGGAACCGGACCCGGCTGCGCCTGCGCGGCGTCCGCCACGAGCTGCGTCGCGACACCCAGGTCCCGGTCGAGACCCTGCGCCAGCTCGACGTCCTCAAGGCGGTCGCGCACGGCCTGGCGATGGTCGACAACATCCGCGGCGCCGACTTCAACGGGCGGTTCCTGCTGCTCGCGCTCGCGACCGGGGAGTCGCGCCGCCTGGTCGCCGCGCTCGCCACCGAGGTGGTCTTCCTGGCCAGCCAGGCCGGCCGGGCCGGCCGCCGGGCCCGCCGCCTGTACGACGAGCTGGCGCGCCTCGCCGACGACTGCCCCGACGCCGCGTTCGCGCGCACCTGGCTGCTGCTGGCCGACGGCGCCGCGTGCTTCTTCGAGGGTCGCTTCGCGCCGGCGGCCCGCGCGCTCGAGGAGGCGGAGCGGGTCTCGACCGAGGGCCAGGAGGGCATGACCTACGAGCGCAACAACACGCGCGTGTTCCGGATCCACACGCTGCGCCTGCTCGGCGCGCTGCGCCAGCAACACGCGCTGATCCGCGAGTTCGTGCGCGGCGGTCAGCAGCGCGGCGACCGCTACCTGGTCACGACGCTGCGGCTGCTGCAGGGCCAGGCGCTGCTGGCGCGCGACGATCGCGACGCCGCCCGCGCCAGCGTCGACGAGGTGTCGTGGTCGCCGCCCGACCGGGGCTTCCACCTCCAGCACTGGTACGAGCTGCGGGCGCGGGTCGAGCTGGCGATCTACGAGGGCGCCGCCGCCGCGGCGGTGCCGCGGCTGGCGCCGACGTTCGCCGCCCTCGAGCGCTCGATGCTGCTGCGCGTGAAGCTGGTCCGCGCCGACGCGGTCGCGCTGCGCGGCCGGCTCCTGCTCGCCGCCGTCGCCGAGGGCGCGGCGCCGCCGGCGTCGCTGGCCGAGGTCCGGCGGCTGGTGCGCGAGCTCCGCGGCGAGCGCGCCGGCTACGCCACGGTCTACGCCCACCTGCTCGCCGCCGGGGTCGCCGCGCTCGACCGACGGCCGCCGCGCGACGACGACGACGACGACGTGACCTGGCTGCGACGCGCCGTCGACGACGCCGGGCGCCACGACATGGCCCTGCACCACGCCGCCGCCCAGGCCGCGCTCGGCGCCCGGCTCGGCGGCGACGAGGGGGCGCGGCTGTCCGCCGCCGCCGCGACGTACGCCGCGGACGAGGGCGTCGTCGAGCCCGCGCGCTTCTTCGCGGTCCAGGCGCCCGGGCTCGGGCGCCGGTGAGCGGGCCGCTTACTGGCCGCGCCGCACGGTGAAGGCCGCGACGAAGCGCCGGTCGAGCCCGCCCGGATCGATCCGCGGCTCCTGGCGATGGGCGAGGACGCCGATCCGGTAGCCGGCCAGGCACGCCCGGTCCGACGCCGGGATCGTGGCGCTGATGCCGGGCCGCTCCTCCTCGAGCTCCTCCAGGATGTCCTCGTAGCCGTCGACGCCGACCGCCGCCTCGAGCCTCATGAACGCGACGCCGTTGTCGTCGCCGAGCATCAGCTCGTCGTAGGCGTAGCCCTTGTAGCTGACCTGCGCCATCGCGGCGCGGAGCGCGTCGCGGAGCGCGTCCTCGGGGATCGCGTACAGCGACATCGCGAGATCGCGGTCGTACGAGAAGGCGAACAGGACGTGGCCCGGGCGCGCCGCCAGCTCGGCGGCGCTCAGCTCCGCCATCGGCACCGCGAGCTCGGCCTCGGCGAAGCGCTCGGCGAGGGCGGCGCGCGACGCCACCGGGTCGGCGGCGTCGAGGCGCGGGACGCCCCAGTCGGAGAAGTAGTCGACGACGGCCATCGGACGCGCCTGGGACCCGGGGGTGAGCGCCGCGGTGCGGCGCGACCGGATCCCGCGACCATGGTGGCACGATCTCGGCGGCGCCGGGCCGGTGGGGCGCGGCGCCGCGCGCGGGCCGTGTAGGCTTCGGGGTCCGCCATGACCGCGCGCGAGGACGAATGGCTGTGGGGCTGGGATCCGACGCCCGGCATCGTCTCGGTGTGGGCCGAGCCGTCGGGCCACGCGACGGTGTGGCGGCGGATCGACGGCGCGCTGCGCCGCGAGGCGGTGCGGTTCCGGCCCTGGCTGCTGCTCGACCGGCTCGACGATCTGCGGCACCTGGGCGGCGCGCTGGCGCCGGCGGGCCGCCCCGGCGCGGCGCGCGTGACCTACCGCGAGCTCGACGGCGACGGCGAGCTGCGGTTCCTGGTCCGCGCCGACCACCTCGACACCCTGACCGCGGCGGTGGTGCGCGGCGCCGCCCGGCGGCTGGGCACCCGGGTCGGCCACGTCCGCGACCTCGGCGACGACGCCGTGCTGATGCTGCCGCCCGAGGAGCAGTACCTGGTGGCCTCGGGCCGGACCTACTTCCGCGACCTGGCGTTCGACGACCTGCGCCGCCTGCAGCTCGATCTCGAGACCACCGGGCTCGATCCCGCGGCGCACCGCGTCTTCCTGATCGCGATCCGCGATCCCGACGGCGGCCGCGACACCCTCGAGGTCGACGGCGACGACGACGCGGCCGAGGCCGACCTGCTGCGCCGGCTGTGCGCGCGCGTCCGCGACGCCGACCCCGACGTCATCGAGAACCACAACCTGCACGGCTTCGACCTGCCGTTCCTGGCCCACCGGGCCCGGGTGCTGGGCGTCCCGCTCGTGCTCGGCCGGGTCGACGGCGCACCGCTGCGCCATCGCGGCGCCCGCCGCGGCGCCGCCCGCGCCGGCGACGCCACGCGCCGGATCCGCTACGTCGCCCCCGGCCGCGAGCTGATCGACACCCTCGACGCGGTCATCCGTCACGACTTCGCGGCCCGCGATCTGCCCGGCCACGGCCTCAAGGCGGTGGCCCGCCACCTCGGGCTGGCCGGCCCCGACCGCGAGCACATCCGCGGCGACCAGATCCACGAGGTCTTCGGCCGCGACCCCGACCGGGTCCGCCGCTACGCGCTCGCCGACGTCGACGAGGTCGCCGGGCTGGCCCGGGTCCTCGGCGGCCCGGCGTTCGCGCTGGCGCGGATGGCGCCGCGCCGCTACGAGCGCCTCGCCGACGCCGGGCCGGCGACCGGCGTGATCGATCCGCTGCTGGTCCGCGCCTACCTGCGCGCCGGCGCCGCCCTGCCCGCCCACCGCCGCGGCGACGGCACCCAGCACGCCGGCGCCGCGCTGCACCTGTTCGCCGCCGGCGTCGCCCGTCGCATCGTCAAGGCCGACGTCGCCAGCCTGTACCCGTCGCTGATGCGGTCGTACCGGATCGGCCCGGCGCGCGACCGGCTCGGCGCGCTGCTCGCGATCGTCGATCGCCTGGTCGAGCGCCGGCTGGCCGCCAAGGCCCAGGCCCGCGCCGCGCCCGAGGGCTCGGCGGCGCGCCACGAGCACGAGGCCATGTCGGCGGCGATGAAGCTGGTCGTCAACTCGGCGTACGGCTACCTCGGCGCCGGCGCGCTGACCCGGTTCGCCGACATCGACGCCGCCAACGAGGTCACGCGGCGGGGCCGCGAGGTCCTGGCGCTGATGTGTCGCGAGCTCGCCGCGCGCGGCATGACCCTGCTCGAGGCCGACACCGACGGCGTCTACGGCGCGGTGCCGGCCAGCTGGGACGCCGACGACGAGCGCCGCGTCGTCGCCGAGGTCGCGGCGCTGCTGCCGCCGATGGTCCACCTCGAGCTCGAGGGCCGCTACGCCGCGATGCTGTCGCACGAGCCCAAGAACTACGCGCTGCGCACCTACGACGGCGCGCTGCTGCTGCGCGGCGTCGCGTTCCGGTCGAGCCGCGCCGAGCCGTTCGGGGTCGCGTTCCTGCGCGCCGCGATCGGGCGCCTGCTGGTCGACGACGTCCCCGGGGTCCGCGCCGCCTACCTGGCGACGATCACCGCGCTGCGCCGGCGCGAGGTCGCCACCCTCGACGTCGCGTCGCGGGTGCGGCTGTCGAAGACGCCCGCCGAGTACCAGGCCACCCGCGACGGCCGCCGCGAGGCGCCCTACGAGGCGATGCTGGCGGCGGGCCGCCACCGCTGGGACGCCGGCGCCCGGATCCGCATCTACCGCACCGTCGGCGGCGCCGCCGCGGTGGCGCCGGATCCCGACGACGAGCGCGCCGAGCTGCCCGCGGTCGCCGACCCGCGCGACTACGACGTCGATCACTACGTCCGGGTCCTGCGCGGCGCGTTCGCGGTGCGCCTGGCCCGCGCCTTCACGCCCGACGACTTCGCGACCGTGTTCGGCGATCCCGATCAGCTGTCGCTGTTCGCGACCCCGCTGGCGTCGATCCGCCCGGTGCTGACGATCGTCAGCGACGGCGGCGGCGGCGGTGGCGGCGAGGGCGTCGGCGAGAACGACGGCGACGGCCACGACGGCCACGACGACGACGGCGACGGCGACGACGACGACGACGACGACGACGCGTAGCGCGCTCAGCGATCGCGCAGGTGCTCGAGCACCAGCGCCAGGCGCTGCGGCACCGCGGGATCCTTCGACGTCCACATCAGCGCGATCCCCGCGGGCCGGTTCGGGCCGCCGAGATCGACCCGGACCACCTCGGCGTCGACCTCGAGGTCGAGCGGATCGCCGTAGGCGTCGGGGCCGACGTCGAAGTAGACCGTGACCGCGTCGCCGACCCGCACCACCGGCATCTGGCGCAGCGCGGGCCGCAGCCGGATGCCGCCCGCCAAGACGTCGTCGACGTCGAGCTCGCTGGCGGCGTCGCTGTGGCGCAGCGTCACCCGCGCGACCACGGGCTCGCGCGGCGCGCTGCGACGGTCGTGGCGACCGGGACCGCTCATCCCCTGGTGGTACCGCGAGCCGCGGTCGATGGGCAAATCCGCGACGCGCCGGCCCCCGCTCACGAGGCGTCGGCCGCGCCACGCCGGGGCCGCACCACCAGGTACAGCACCCCCGCGGCGACCTCGGCGAGCAGCAGCGCGAGCAGCCAGGGCGCGACCCCGAGCAGGCGCGGCAGGGTCGTGACGCCGAGATCGCCGAGGCGCGCCAGCCGCGGCGCCAGGGTCGGCCACGCCGCGCCGTAGGCGAGCGCGCCCGCGATCAGGCCGAGCGAGCCCGCGACCAGGTTGTCGAGCCGGCCCTCGCCGACCCCGACCATGATGGTGCCGGGGCAGAAGCCCGACAGCGCCATGCCGGCGCCGAAGACGACGCCGCCGATCAGCGCCGCGCCCAGCGCCGGCGTCGGCACCGGCACCGCGTCGGCCACGCCCAGGGCGCCGAGGCCGACCACGCCGATCGCCGCCGAGGCCAGCGCCGCCAGCATCAGCTCGAGCACGGCCAGATCGCGCAGGCGGTAGACCCCGACGATGCGGTCGTAGCGGGCCAGCCCGGCCTTGTGCAGCAGCCAGCCGAAGGTCAGCCCGATGGCCAGCGGGTACACCACGGTCATCGCGGCCCCCGGCGCCGGTGGACCAGCAGCGCGGTCGGGATCCCGCCGGTGAACATGCCGGCCATGAACAGGAACGCGCCCGGGACCAGGACCGCGCCGCCCGACATCGCCAGGCTCGCGGTGCAGCCACCGGCGACGCCGGCGGCGAACCCCGTCAGCGCGGCGCCGACGAACGCGACCGCCCAGCGGCGCGCCACGCTCGGGCCGTAGACCTCCTCCCAGCCGGCGTCCGGCATGGTGCGGATCCGGAACGTGCCGCTGGCGACCGCGGACGCCGCGGCGCCGAGGCCGACCCCCAGCCACGCCCACAGATCCCACGACCACGACCGCGGCCCGACGACGTGGCGCCAGTACGGCGCCGCCGGCGCGACCGCGCGGCCGGCGGCGCCCGCGAGCTGCTGGTACGCGGCGGCGCCGCTGAGCCGGTGGCCGAGGGCGAGCGACGCGGTGATCACGACGCCGAGCCCCGAGCCCGGCGAGCGTCGGGCTCCACGCCGGCGCGCGCGCGCGGCGGCGAGCGCGCGCGCAGCGGCGACGCCACCGGCGCGCCACGACGGCGGCGCTCGGCGCGGACGATCGCGATCGTGCCGCCGACGCCGAGCACCAGGACCAGCGCGGCGGCGACGGTGTTGGCGACGCCGGCCGGTGGCGAGGGGCTCGCGCGCGACGGCGGCCCGGTGACAGCGGCGGCGGGCGGCCGGCGCGCGGCCTCGTCGACGTAGCCGGCGAGCAGCGGCGCCGGATCGGCGTGACAGTCCGCGCACGCCGCCTCGGTCAGCGGCGCGGCCAGGCCGACGTGCGCGGCGTCGCGGCGGGTCGCGGTGGCGTCGCCGCCGTGGCAGCGGGCGCAGAAGTCGCCGAAGGCATGGTCGCCGTGCCACGGCGAGCCGTCGCGCTCGACCGGACGCTCGCCGCGCTCCTCGTGACAGGCGCGGCAGGTCGAGCGCTGGCCGCCGCAGCTCTGGGCCGCCGCGACGCGCGCGCCCAGGCCCACCGCGACCAGCGCCAGGCCGACGACGATCGCGCCGCGCACGCCGTGCAGCGCACGGGTCACGCCACGCATCTTCTGCACTCCGCGACCGCCATGGTCGTCACCGAACCGAGCGAGCAAGCCGGATGCCAGCCGCCGGGCCGCTGGCCGGTGTCACGGCGGAACCGGGAGCCCGCGCGCGCTCAGCCCTTGACGGTCAGCAGCGGCCACAGCCGCGCGACCCGCCGCGCGACGCCGGCCCGGGCGACGGTGTCGACCACCGGCGTGATGTCCTTGTAGGCCCAGGGGCCTTCCTCCTTGAGGCGGTCGTCGTGGCGGGCGACGACGTCGCGCCGGCGGCGCACGATCGGGTCGTCGACGTCGATCGGCGTGACGACACGCAGCCGGGACCGGGCGGCGTCCCAGATCGCGGGCTCGACATGCCGCGCGGCGCCGCGCGCGACGCTGCGGCCCGCGCCGTGGCAGGCGCTGCACAGCGCCGAGGCCGCACCCTCGCCGGCGAGCAGCCAGCTCGCCGCGCCCATCGAGCCGGGGATGATCACCGGGTGGCCGCTCCAGCCGAACGCCGGCTCGGCACCGGGCGCGACCGGCCCCGGTCCGGGCGCCGGACACGCGCCCTTGCGGTGCAGGTGCAGATCGTCGTCGGCCGGCCAGATCAGGTTGTGGGGCGCGTCGTAGATCAGCCGCGCGTCGACGTCACGACCGAGGACCTCGCCGAGCACCCGCGCCGCCAGCCGGGCCAGCACCAGCCGGTTGACGAACGCGAAGTTGGCGGCGTTGGCGAGCGCGTCGAGGTAGCGCGCGGCCTCACCGGCGTGCGGCCCCGCGGTCGGCAGGGCGTAGAAGCCGTGCGCCGGATGGCCGACCCCGGCGGGATACAGCCCCCTCGCCCGGTCGGCGAAGTGGCCACCGACGAGGTGACCGAGGCCGACCGACCCCGAGTGCGCCATGATCGCGACCCGGCCGCGGCGCACGCCCCAGGCGTGCGCGGTGGCGCCGTCGGTGACGTCCTCGATCACCTGCAGCTCGACGAAGTGGTTGCCGCCGCCGATCGACCCGATCTGGGCGTCGCGACCGTGGACGCCCCCCGACGACCGGACCCAGTCGCCGAAGCCGTGCAGGCCGCGCGCGGCCAGGCCGCCACCGAGGTGGGCACGCGCCAGGTCGGCGACGACGCCGTCGCGGCCGAGGCCGCGCCAGATTCCCTGGTCGGCGTTGTCGGCGAACGTGTCGGCGAGCCCGGCGACGCCGGCGCGCAGGATCGCCTCGCGCTGCCGCGGCGACAGCGGCACGTCGCGCCCGCCCTCGAAGTAGGCGTGACGCAGCGGCCGCGCCAGCGCGTCGAGCCGCGGCGCCAGCTCGTCGACGGTGACGTCGGTGACGACCAGGCGCATGCCGCAGCAGACGTCGTTGCCGACCGCCTGGGGCACGACGAAGCCACGGCACGCCGCGACGGTGCCCACGGGGATGCCGCCGCCGCGGTGCAGGTCGGGAGTGAGGACGACCCGCTCGAGCCGGCCCGGCGCGTCGCCCCAGTACGGCGCGATGGCGCCGGCCTGCTGGCGGCGCCACAGGTCGTCGAGGGTGCCGGCGATCCGCGCGAAGTCGACGGCCTGGACGATCGCGTCGTCCTCGACCGGGACCTCGGGCGAGGCCAGCAAGGTCATCGGGACCCCGTCGGGGTGATCGATGGAGAGGTGCGCGTCGTCGGTCCGGGTGACGCGCTCGCGGACACGGAAGCTGCTGGACATGAGAAGGCGTCTCCGGCGCGGCGCGGGCCGCGCGGATCGGGCGTCCGCCGGGCGCACGGCGAGCGTGCGTCGCGGCGCGACGGTTCCGCCGCTCACGGCTCCACAGGAACCGCGACGGCAAGGGCGACGCGCCAGCAGCAACCGCGCGTCGACGGTCACTCTACGGATCGCCGCCGGCAGGTCAAGCGCGATCCGCGTGCCGACCGGCGTCCGGGCCCGGTGCGGCGCGGCCGCGCCGCCCGCGTGGCATGCTGGCGCGGTGACGTCCCGCGCCCGCGCCACCGTCGTCCTGCGGCCGATGACCGACGACGAGCTCGCCGCCTACGTGCCGTGGGCGATCGACAACCTCGCCGCCGAGGTCGCGCGCGCCCGCGGCGTGACCGCGGCCCAGGCCCGGGCGCTGGCGCAGAGCCGGGTCGACGCGGTCCTGCCGGGTGGCCGCCCGCGGCCGGGCGAGGCGTTCCCGCTGGCGATCGTCGACGGCGCCGGTCCGACCGCCCGCCGCCACGGCACGATCCTCGCGGGCCTCGATCGCTCGCTCGGCCCGGTGCGCCTGTACCTGTACGACCTCGTCATCGACGCGCCGGCGCGCCGGCGCGGCCTCGGCCGTGCCGCGATGGTCGCGCTCGAGGCGTTCGCCGCGGCCCGCGGCGTCCACACCATCGCGCTCAACGTCTTCGGCCACAACGCGGTGGCCGAGGCGCTGTACCGCTCGCTCGGCTACGTCGCCGAGCACACCGCGATGGCCAAGCGGCTCGGCGCGCCCTGACCCACGCCGGCACGTCGCCCGCCGTCACCGCGACTCGGTCGCACAGCCCAGCGCGATCGTGACGGTGGCGCCAGCGTCGCCCCGGACCGTGCCGCAGGTGGCGTCGCACAGCACGATCCGGCGCGGCGCCGCCGGGTCGTCGTACGACCAGGCGTCGCCACCGGCCGGGCACGCCGCGGCGCCGGCCACGTACGGCACGGTGGTCGCGGCGCCGCCGCTCGGCGTGACGACCACGTTGACCGCCTGGAGATCCGGGCTGCCGGTGGTCGGCGTCGGGATGCGGTACGTGCACGCGGCCGCGTCGTCGCGGATCGCGCGCAACGCGGCGACCATCTCGGCACCAGGGTCGGCGGTCGGATCGATCGCGGCCGCGGCGCCGGTCCCGCCGGCGGCGGCCACGGTGTCGAGGCTGGCGAGCCCGGGGCCGATCGCGATCACGTACGTGCGCACCGGTGGCGATGCGTCGACGCCGGCCGCGGCGATGGTCGCGAGGTCGGACACCGCGGCGCCGCACTCGGTCGGCAGACCGTCAGTGGCGAGCACCACCGCGACGCTCTGGTCGGGGTGCGCCGCCGACCACGCGGCGGCGTGATCGACGGCGCCCTGCAGCGCCGGACCCGTCGGGGTCGCGGTCGACGGGCCGTGGAGCTGGGTCGACTGGATGATCGCCGGTGCCGCGGCGGGCAACGCCGCGATCTCCACCTCCGGGGTGGCGTAGTCAGCGGCGGCGCACGAGTCGGCGTTGTCCACGGCGCCGAGGCACAGGCTCTGGAAGCAGGGGCCACACGCGGCGCCGCCGCAGTCCGCATCGGTCACGCAGCTCGCGGCCGTGCACGCGGTCTGCGGCACGCCGAAGTACTGGAGCCCGAGCCCGACCCCGGTGGCGCCCGGCGCCTGGGCGAAGGTCGCGAGCGCGCCGGTGACGGCGTGCCAGCGATCGCCGCCGATCGCGACCGGGTCGGCCATCGAGCCCGACTGATCGAGCATCACGTAGAGGGCGAGCGGCGCCGCCTCGGCGACCACGATCTCGGGGCTGCACGCCGCGGCGTCCGGCGCGCGGTCGCCATCGACGGCGCCGTCATGATCAGCGCCACCGCCGTCGGGGGTGTCGGCGGGCGCGCCGCAGGCACCGAGAATCACGAGACCGATCCACCATCGAGATGTAGGCAAGGGGCTCCTTGGCGGCTGCCCCGACGCGGGGCGCGCGCTGCCTGGATGGAGTCCGCAGGGCGCCGCGCGTGACGGCGTGCCGGTGACCGACCACGCGACGGCCCGCGTCATGTGACCGCAGCGGGCGCGGCCTCCGCGGCCAGGTTCCGTGGTCGCATGGGCCATGCGCCTGATCCACGCCCTGCCCTTCGTGGTCGCCGCGGCCTGCGGCGGCTCGCCTCCACCCGCCGGCGCCCCGCCGCGCGCCGCCGCCGGCCCGCCGTGCGACGCGCCGCCGATCGATCTGCTGGCCGGCGGCGCCGACACGATCCTCGTCGAGGAGCCGACCGGCCTGGTCAGCGACGCCTACCCGGTGCTGTCCCTCGACAGCGGCGCCCACCCGCTCGGCGGCGACGACGTCGTCGCGGTGCGCTGCGTCGGCGACGGCGACGGCGGCGCCATGGGCGACTGCGAGCTCGTCGTCGGGGCGCCTGGCGGCGAGGCCCGCTGGAGCGCCGGCGTCGCCGACGCCGCCACCGACATGCCCGCCGGCGACGTCGTCACGCTGCACGCGCCGCTCGCCGTCGACGTCACCGGCGACGGCGTCGCCGAGTGGGTCCTGACCTGGGACGTCCTCGGCGAGTCGATGCCCGCGGTCGGCTCGCAGGCCACGACCTGGCTCGCGATCGTCGCCGTGCCGGCGGCGCCGGCGGCGGTGACGACGCTGTACGGCCCGGTCGCCACCACCGCCAGCGGCGCCGGCGGCCTCGAGGCATGCGACGCCACGGTCGAGGCGCGGGTCTGCGCGGCGCGCGCCGACGTGACGCGGTCGCGACGCTGCCAGCTCGCGATCTGCGTCGACGCCGCGCCCGACGAGCGCGGCGAGCTGGGCTGCACGCCGCCCGAGGCCCTCGACGAGCGCGTCACCTGGGACGGCGCCGCGTTCCGCTGATCCCCGGCCCGCCGGTCAGGTCGCGGCGAGCCGGGCATCGAGCCGCGCGACCTTGGCGACCGCGCCCCACGCGGCGTAGGCGTCGCGCGCCGCGCTCAGCGCGCGCCGCGCCGCCGCCGGATCGTCGGGGTGGCAGCGCGCCTCCAGCTCGTGGGCCAGCGCGACGTCGTTGATCCAGCCGCCGGCGTCGGCCTGGGCGCGCGCCGCGGCGAACCCGGCGCGGGCGCCGGCGAGGTCGCCGTCGAGCCGGCGCAGCTCGGCCTCGACCAGCCCGACGCGGTGGGCGAAGTTGACCGGGGCGTGGCCGGCCAGCGCACGGAGCGCGGCCAGGCTGGCGTCGACGCGGCCGCGCAGCGCCGCGCGCGTCGCGGCGTCGTCGCCGACGTCGTCGAGCAGGCGGCACGCGGCGAGCGCCGCGAACTGGTGCAGGATCGGCACGTGCCACACCGACGGCGCGGCGTCGAGGTGGTCGCGCGCGATCTCGAGGTGGTGGGCGGCGTCGCCGGCCTCGCCGAGGTACGCGTGGGCCAGGCCCATCGCGATCCGGAGGACGAAGACGCCGCTGCGCGAGCCCTGGCGCGCTGACGCCTCGAGCTCGGCCGCCGCGGAGAAGTCGGGGCCGTCGAGGCTCGGCGCCCCGGGCAACCGGCCGGTCAGGGCCTGGAGCAGCCGCTCGAACGGGGCGTGGACGTGGACCGCGTTGACCTCGCCGAGCGCGCGCATCTCGGCGCCGACGGCGAGCGCCTCGTCGCACAGCGGCCCCAGCGGACGCCCGGCGTAGATCGAGCTGTGGACGTAGCCGTGGATCGCGTACGCGCCGTACTCGAGATCGCCGCTGCGTCGGCCGATCGTCCAGGTCTCGCGCAGCGGCGGCAGCGTCGACGCCAGCGGCACCATCCACGGGCACACCAGGTTGTAGACGACGTGGCGGGTCGCGGTCTCGAGGCGACGATCGGGCCAGCGCTCGATCAGCGACAGCGCCAGCTGGCCCCAGGCGTGGGCGGTCGGCAGCATGCCGACGGTGTTGAGCACGATGCCGAACAGCGCCAGCGCGTACGGCGTCGCCGTCGACAGGCCGCGCGCGATCGACGTCTGGATCAGGTTGCACGCGATCACCGGCAGCAGCATCGGCCGCGCGAAGTAGGCGGCGGGCGCCAGCCGGACCTGCAGCCGGGTCGCCGCGGCGATCGTCGGATCCGAGACGTCGGGCATCGCCGCCAGGCCCTCGGGCCCGACCGCGGTCAGCGCGGCGAGCGCGCGCTCGAAGGCGGCGCCGACCTCGGCGGCGCCGGGGTCGGCCGGCAGGTCGACGCCGAGCAGCCGCAGCGCCGCCATGCCGCCGTCGACCGCGGCGCCGTACTCGCGGCGACCGACGCGGGCGTCGATCTCGACCTCCCAGGCGACCAGCTGATCGAGGACGGTGCGGGCGCCGGCCTTGACGTCGGCGCACCGGGTCGCCAGCGCGTCCCACTCGCCGGCCAGGTAGGCGGCCTCGGCGGCGCCGGCGTGCAGGCCCAGCCACAGGTCGTAGGCGGCGTCGCGGGCGTCGGCGGCGAGCCGCGCGATGCCGCGCTCGAAGCACGCGAACGCCAGCGGGAACGCGGCGGCGCCGCGGGCCAGGCGGCCGGCGTCGAGCGCGAGCGCCGCGACCCGGCGGCGCTCGTCGCGGTCGAGCCGGCCCGCCGCGGCGTGGAGGTGACGGACCGCCTCGAACACCCACGCCCCGGCCGGCGCGTCGGCGTGGCGCGCCACGAGCGCGCGGCCCAGCGCCAGGTGGTGGGTCGTGCGGGCGTCGTCGTCGAGCCTGGCCACGACGGCCTCGCGGATCCGGTCGTGGTAGGTCGCGACCGGATCGTCGGCGCCGGCGCCACGCCAGCCGATCAGCGACAGGCTGCGCAGCGCCAGCAGCGCGGGCAGCGCCGCGGCGTCGAGGCCGGCGGCCTCGAACAACAGCGACTGCGGCACCGGGGCCCCGGCGACCGCGACGACCTCGATCAACGCGCGCTGCTCGGCGGGCAGCGCGCCGAGCCGGGCGGTGATGGCGTCGTCGAGGGTGACCGCGCCGTCGAGCGCCGCCGCCGGCGTCGCCGCGACGTAGCGCGCCAGCTCCTCGATGAAGAACGGCACGCCCTCGGCCTCCTCGACCAGGAAGCGCAGGCGGGCGTCGTCGCCGTGGCCGCCGAGCTCGCGCAGCACCGCCCGGGCCAGGCGCTCGGCCTCGAGCCGCGGCAGCGGCCCGATCGGCAGCTCGACGACGTGGCGCTCCTCGGTCAGCTGCGCGCACTCGGCGAAGTAGTCGGTCAGCGCCGGGTTGGCGGCGGCGTCGTCGGCGCGGTAGCTCACCACGACCAGCAGGCGGGCCCGGCCGCGCTCGCGCACCAGCGCGGCCAGCAGGCGCGCGCTGTCGGCGTCCGCCCACTGCAGGTCGTCGATCGACAGCACCAGCAGGTGCTCGACGGCGACCGCCTCGACCAGCGCCTGCAGCGCGGCCCAGGCGCGGCGTCGGTGCTCGACCGCCTCGAGCGCGGGCTCGACGGCGGCGACCGCGGCGGCGACCGACGGCACCGCGACCAGCGCCGGGAACACCTGGGCCAGCTCGCCGATGCGCTCGGGCAGCACGCGCGCCAGCCGCGCCGGGTCGAGCCGGGCCAGGTGCGCCGCCAGCTCGTCGACGATGCCGTCGAACGCCTTGTACGGCACGCTCTCGCGCTCGTAGCAGCGCCCGTGCAGCACCAGCGCGCCGTCGACCGCGCGGACGCCGAGGTTGAAGCTGCGCAGCATCGCGCTCTTGCCGATGCCCGACGGGCCGTGGGCGTGGACGACGACGCGCTGGCCCAGGCGGGCCAGGCCGTAGGCCTGCTCGAGGACGCGCAGCTCGCGGCGGCGGCCCACGAACGGCGACCGCACCGTGCGATCGATCAGGCGGCGGCGGGTCTCCTGATCGCCGTCGACCAGGCGGAGCAGCTCGGGGCCGGTCGGCCGGCGGTCGGCGACCGGGTGCATCAGCGCCATGCACACGTCGGCGAGATCGGCGGGCACCTCGGGCACCAGCTCGTCGGGCGACGGCGGGGTCTCGTGGGTCTTCTTGAAGTAGAGATCGAGCAGGCTGTCGCCGTCGTGCGGCAGCCGCCCCACCAGCACCTGGTACAGCATCGTGCCCACCGAGTACCAGTCGCTGGCCGGGCCGACCGCGGTGCCGGCGAGCTGCTCGGGCGACATGAAGTCGGGGGTGCCGGCGGTCGGGCCCCGGCCGTCGCGGGCGGAGCCGACCGGCTCGGCGAGGCCGAAGTCGACGACGACGACGTGGCCGTCGCCGCGGACCAGGACGTTGTCGGGCTTGATGTCGCCGTGCCAGACCCCGGCGTCGTGCAGCGCGACCAGGCCCCGGATCAGCTCGGCCAGCGCGGCGCGGATCGCGTCGTAGGGGACGGTCGGCGGGGTCGGCGGCGCGTCCTCGAGCGACGGCTGCCGGGTCACGACCCGGGTCGTCGTCGACTGGGTCGGCGCCCGGGTCGAGAACATCAGCTCGTCGGGGGCGCGGGTCAGCGGCAGCGGCCGGGTCGCCAGGTGCGTGCTCGACGGGCCGCGCGCCCACCGGGTGAAGCTGACGCCGTCGACGTGGGCCATCGTGAAGAACCACAGCCCGGCCTCGGACGCCAGCTCGAAGACCGGCGCCAGGTTGGGGTGGGCGACGTCGGCGACGGCGCGGAACTCGCGCTTGAGGCGGACCCCGGCCGCGGCATCGGCGAGCGACAGGGTCTTGAGCGCGACCCGGATGCCGCGCTCGCGATCGACGGCGTCGTAGACGGTGCCCATCCCGCCCATGCCGAGGCGGCCGACCACGTCGTAGCGGCCGAGCCGCACCGGCGCGTCCGGCGCGCTGTCGGCGAGCCGCTCGAGCAGGTCGCTGCCCGGTCCGGCCCCGGCCGGCGTGTCCTCGACCATGCCGCCAGTATCGCACCACTGGCGCGCCGGCGTCGGGCCCGGGCGGCCGGACCGCGGGCGCCGCGATCCGCGCCGCGGCCGCCGCGATCCGCCCCGCGGCCGCCGCGATCCGGACCGCGCGCCGCCCCGGCTACGGCGCGGCCGGCGGCGCTGGCTCGGTCGCCGGCGGCGGCACCGGCGGCGCCGTCCCGGTGGCCTCGGGCGCAGCGGCGCCGGCGGGATCGACCGCGGGCGCGGGCGACGCCGGGTCGGGCGTGGGGCCGTCCGGCGTCGGCACCGGCTTCTGGGCCTCCTTCATGTACTTGGCCTCCATCTCGTCGAGCAGGTGCTCGTCGTCGGCGGTCAGCACCTTGCGCTTGCCGTCGGTCAGCACCTGCGGCAGCCCGGTGCCCTCGGGCATGTTGGGCAGCACGATGATCGCGTGGTTCTGCGACGCCCCGATCGCGCGGTAGGCCTGGACCGCGCGCTGCTGCACGTACAGCGGATCCAGCGTCGAGCTGATGATCTGCTGCTGCTTGGCGACCCGCAGGGCCTCGAGGACGCGGATCGCGGCCTCCTTGCTGGCCTTGGCCAGGACGTACTCCTGCCGCTCCAGCTCCTGCTTCTTGGCGATCTTGCGCGAGATCGCGTCGGCGACCTCGGCGGGGAACGTGATCTGCCCGATGTCGACGCTCTCGATGATGATCGGCGTGGCGCCGAACTTCTCGGCCAGCTTGTCGGCGATCAGCTGGCGGACCTTGGGGGTCTCGAGCTGGATCGCGGTGGCCGAGAACCGGGTGACCTGCTCGCGGACGATCGTCCGCAGCGGCTCCTTGACGTTCCACTCGTACCAGTTGGCCCCGCCCCACTGCTCGACGATCTGCTTGACCGAGCCGTCCTGCAGCTTGATCCGGGTGTTGACCTCGAAGCTGACGCTGAGGTTGTCGCTGGTCAGCAGGTCGAAGTCTTCCTTGTAGCTCTTGGCCCGCATGTCGACGTTCTCGACGTACAGGCGCCACGACAGCCCGGTGGTGGCCGGGCCGCGCAGGGTCTCGCGGTACTCCATGGCGCCGAACAGGATCGGCTTGTGATAGACGTAGCCCTCGTGCCCCTGCGGCACCTCGGGGTTGGTGCAGGCGGCGAGCGCGGCCGTCGCGACGACGGCGGCGACCATGACCAGGCGGCGCGGGGTCATCACTTGCCCTCCGGCAGCTGCATGATGATGGGGGCGTTGTTGCCGTTCTTGCCCATCGGCATGATCACGAACGTCGTGTTCGGGGTGTTGGCGAGCTCCTCGATCGCGCGCAGCGCCTCGAACTGCAGGAACATCGGATCGAGGGTGGTGCGGATGATGCGCTGGCTGTCGGCGATGCCCTTGGCCTCGGCGATGCCGATCTCGATCTGGCGCTGCGCGATCTGCAGCTCGACGTCCTTGCGCTCGTTCTCCTCGTTGGTCACGAACTTGGCGATGACCGAGTCGACGACGCCCTGCGGATACACGATGTCGCCGACGTCGACGCTGAGGAACTCGATGCCGGTGTCGGCGTAGCGCGCCTGCATGTCGGCGAGGACCTCGTCGCCGATGTTGCGCATCTGGTTCTTGACGTCGAAGACGTCGAGCTGCTGGACCTTGTCGCGGACCGCCGAGCGGTACTGGTCGCGGACGTTGTTGGCGTACCACTGCTCGCCGCCGTAGGTCTCGACGATGTCGCGGACCTTGTCGGCGTCGAGGCGGATGCGGGCGTGGGCGCGGAGCTGGACCTCGAGCCGGTTGCGGGTCGGGATCTTCATCTCCTCGCTGAACGTGCGCGGCCGGATGTCGATGTTGACGACCTCCAGCCGCCACCGGAAGCCGGTCGAGGTCGGCCCGGTCTGGGTGCCGACGAACTCGCCGGCGCCCAGGAACGGCCGCGACTTGATGTAGCCGACGTGACCGGCGGGGGTGTGGTGGTTGGCGCACCCGGCGTAGGCCACCGCCACCCCGATCAACGCCGCCGCCACCAGCCCTCCGGCGCCGATCGCGCCGACGTGCTGGCGCAGCTGCGCGCCCAGTCCATTCTTCGGTCGGATGTCCACGTCTCGTCCTCCTCGGCCGCGAAGGCCAGGGACTCCATAGCCCGGATCCGCCGCCGTGCCCACGCCGGGGGGGCCCCGAGTGACCGCCGCGGCGCCGCCACGCCCGATCGCGGCGTGCGCCCCGCCCGGTGGCCCCGTCGCGGCTGGCGCGGCGCGGGGGGCCTGTTAGGCTGCAGGCCATGCGCCGAGGGCTGTCGTGGTTGCTGTTCGGGGTCGCGATGGCGGCGTGTCGGGGCGGTGGCGCCCACGACGCGCCGCCCGCCGAGGTCCCGGGCGCCGCGCCGGGCGCCGCGGCCGTCACCGACGCCGCGCCGCGCGTGGCCGCCGATCCGGCGCGCTTCGACTGCGCCGCCGCCGCGGACTGCGTCAACTCGTGCGCCTACGGCGCGGTCAGCGCGGCCTGGTACCGCGCCGCCGAGACCGCGCCCGGCTTCCAGGAGTGCGAGGACGGCTGCGCCAACCAGATCGCGGCGCCGCCCCGGTGCGAGGCGGGACAGTGCGTCGCCTACCAGGTCGATCCGCACGACAGCCGCCGCGAGTCGCCGCGCCCGAGCTGCACCCGGGTGTCGCCGCGGCCGTGAGCCGGCGAGGCGCCGCGCCCCCGGGCGCGACGATCAGCCGCGCCGTGGGCGCGCGTCAGCGCAGCTGCGCGATCGTGCGACGCACCGCCGCGGCGTCCTTGGCCTTCGGCGCCGCCTTCAGATAGGCCTGCAGCGCCTGCACCGCGTGGCGGCGATCGCCGAGCTTGCGATAGGCGACGCCGAGCGCGCGGTGGCTGGCCGCCATCGACGGGTCGGCCTTGGCGGCGCGGCGGAAGTACGTGATCGAGCCGCGGACGTCGCCGGCCTTGTAGGCGGCCCGCCCCTTGGCGTAGGCCTCCCCGGCGACCCGGCGACGCTCGGCGCGGCTCGGGTGGTGGTCGCGTGCGTCGCGCGTCCGCGGCGGCACCTTCGACGACGGCTTCGGCTTCGACGTCGACGTCGACGTCGACGTCGGCTCCGGCGTCGGCGCGGGCGCCGCGGCGGCCTCGTCAGTGGCCGCGGCGGAGTCGGCGTCCGCACCGGCGGCGTCACCGGCGGCGTCACCGGCGGCGTCACCGGCGGCGTCATCGGCGGCGGCCACGGCCCCCGGGCGCTCGGGCGACGACGGCACCGCGGTGACCGCCCCCTCCGCCGCCGACCACGGCGCCGCGGCCGCGGTCCGTGGCTCGGTCGTCGTCGAGCGCGCACCGGCGGCGGCCGCGCTGGCGCCGCCGCCGCCGCCGAACGCGACCCACGCCACCACCACCAGGACGACCGCGCCGGCGGCGCTGGCCGCCGTGGTGCGATGGCCTCGCACCCACGTGCCGAGCCGCTCCGCCGGCCGCGTCGGCGTCCACGCCTCCTCGGGGACGCCCTCCTCGACCAGCTGCTCGCCCTTGCGGAAGAACGCCTCTTCGAAGTCGTCGAACGGCCCGCCGGACATGCCCACCGACGCTGCAACCACGGTACCCACCCGTCGCCGACTGCTTCCGGGCAGTTGCCGCCGCGTCGCTGTGCACGAACCGTACAGTGCGCGTCATCGGTACGGCGCCGTGGTCACGCCGGCGCCGCGGCGAAACCCCCAGCGTGTACGCGGATCTCCGCCCCGGGGGACGGCGTCGGCGCGCGTGCGCCGACGACCGACGCCAGCGACAACCTCCTCACCAGGCGGCGCACCGGGCGCGCGCGATCGGCGGTACGCTCGCCCCCAAGGGGGGACATGCGGGCCAGGCCGGCCCGGCATGACCTCGAGGGGACGCTCATGACCGACGACCAAGAGCTCGCGGCGCTGCGCCGCCGTGTCGAGCAACTCGAGGACCAGCTCCGCGAGGTCGCCGCCGACCACACCGCGCTGCGACGGGTGCTGGACTCGATCCCGGCGGTGGTCCTGCGGGTCGGGCTCGACGGCATGATCGAGTACGTCAACCGGGTCCTCCCCGAGTACGCGCTGCGGCCACCGGTGGGCCAGTCGATCTACTCGTACGCGCCGCCCGACCAGCACGAGCTGATGCGCGCCGCGATCGACGAGGCGGTCCGGACCGGCGACGACGCCTCGTTCGAGTCGCTGGCGCTGGCGCCCGACGGGACGCGCGACTGGTACCACACGATCGTCGCCGCCGTGCGCGAGGGCGACGAGGCGATCGGCGTCATCATGACCTGCTCCAGCATCACGCGGCTCAAGGAGGTGGAGCGCGCCCTGCGCGAGAGCCGCGAGCGGGTCGCGCTGGCGCTCGACGCCGGCAACGTCGGGGTCTGGCGCTGGGACCGCCGGATCGACCACGTCGACTGGGACGACAAGCTGTGCTCGATGTTCGGGGTCGCGCCGCAGGACGCCCCCTCCACCGCGGAGGCCTTCCTCGCGCTGATCTCCGAGGACCAGCGCGACGCGATGCGCGCGCACATCGAGGCCTCGGTGGCGTCGGGGACCTACGCGGACTTCGAGCTACGCGTCGACACGCCCGACGGCGTGCGCTGGTTCGTGATCAAGGGCGGCGTGATCCGCGACGACGGCGGCGCCGTCGTCGGCCTGCTGGGCGGCGTCGTCGACGACACCGAGCGCCGACGCCTGATGGAGCACGTCCGCGAGTCCCAGAAGCTCGAGGCCATGGGCCAGCTCGCCGCCGGCGTCGCGCACAACTTCAACAACATGCTCGCCGGCATCGTCCCCGTCGTCGAGCTGGCGGCCCGCGACGCGCGGCCGCCCCTCGACGAGCTGCTGGCGGAGGCCCGCCAGAGCGCGCTGCGCGCCGCCGAGCTGGTCAAGAGCCTCATGCTGGTCAGCCGCCGGGAGCCCACGGGGACGGCGCGGCCGCGCGAGGCCCTGGCGGTCGTGATCGAGCGCGCCGTCCAGCTGTGCCGGCGGACGTTCAGCCGGCAGATCACGATCGAGACCGGCGATCTGAGCGCCGCGGCCTCGACCCCCGTCGACGCCGTCCAGCTCGAGCAGGCCCTCCTCAACCTGCTGCTGAACGCGCGCGACGCGCTCGAGAACGTCGCGTCCACGCGCGCCCGCATCACCGTGACCGCGACCCGCGTCGAGCTCGGGGGCGCGACCGGCGCGCCGAAGGCCGCGGTCGAGGTGCGGGTCCGCGACCACGGCGCGGGCATGGACGAGGCGACCCGGTCGCGCGTGTTCGAGCCGTTCTTCACCACCAAGCCGGTGGGCGCCGGCACCGGGCTCGGCCTCACGACCGCGTGGACCACGATCAAGGCGCACGGCGGCACGCTGACCTGCGAGTCGACGCCGGGCGTCGGCACGACGTTCGCGTTCCAGCTGCCGATCGCGGAGGTCGCCGACGACGCGCACGCCGACGCGTCGGTCAGCGACCGGACGCCGTCGAGCGACGCCTGCGTCCTGGTGATCGACGACGACGACACGGTGTGCCGCGCGACCGCCGCGGGGCTGGCGTCCGAGGGCTACCGGGTCGTCACCGCCAGCTCCGGCGAGGACGGGGTCCGGCTGTCCGCGACCCACGACGTCGACGTCGTCGTGCTCGACTACTCGATGCCGGGCCTGGGCCCGAAGGCGACGCTCGAGCTGCTGCGGACCCGCCGTCCGGCCCTGCCGGTGATCCTGTACAGCGGCCTCGCCGCCCACCTCGACGGCGCCTCGGCCCACGTCGCCAAGCCGGCGACCTCGGAGCACCTGCGGGCCGAGATCCGTCGGGTGCTGGGCCGCTGAGCCGCCCCGGCGCTTCACAGGCTCGCGAGATCGGCGATCTGACCGGGCGGTCGACCGCCGACGCGCTGCCTCGACGTCGCCCCGGCGCGGCCGCGGCGTCAGCCGGAGTCAGCGGACGCCACCGCGCCGGCGCCGGCGCCGCGCCTATCGTGGGCGCATGCGCACCCCCGGGCGGGTCGTGATCGCGATCGTGGCGCTGCTGCTGGGCGCGGCCGCCGCCGCCCGCGCCGAGCCCCCCGGCGAGGTGCCGGCCCGCGCGGCGCCGCACCGCAAGAGCCTCGCCACCGCCTACCTCGTGACGATCGCGGCGACCTCGGCGCCGCTGATGATCTCGGCGCTCGGCGCCGGCGAGCCCGACGACACCGGCACAGGTGACACCCGCGCCGCGGTCTTCGGCATGGTCGGCATCGCCGGGATGGTGCTCGGGCCGTCGGCCGGCCACTGGTACGCCGGCGAGGGGGTGACGACCGGCCTGCTGCTGCGCGGCGGCGCCGCGGTCGCGACCGGTGCCCTGGTGCTCGGCGATCCCCACCTCGAGCGGCCGGCGCCGACCCTGCTCGGCCTGCTCGGCGCCGTCGGGGTCTGGGAGGTGGGCGTGATCTGGGACGCGTGGACCCTGCCGCGCGCGATCCGGCGCCACAACCGCGCCCTCGAGGTCCAGGTCGCGCCGCTGGTGACGACGCACGGCGTGACGCCCGGGGTCACGCTCGCCGGCCGGTTCTGAGTTGCTGGACACCCGGGCCCGAGGCGTCCCGCCGCGACGCCCGCGCCCCGTGGCAGACTGCGACCATGTCGCGCTCGCCGATCGCCACCGGCGTCCTGCTCGCCGTCGTCGCCGCGATCGCCTTCGGCGTCACGACGCCGGTGGTGGCGTGGGCGGGGCGCGACCTCGGCCCGCTGTCGACCGCGGCGCTGCTGTACGCGGGCGCCGCCGTGGCCGCGCTCGGCCTGCGGCTGACGACGCGGCGGCGCGGCCCGGCGCTGCGGCGCGGCGACGCGAGCCGGCTGATCGCGGTCGCGCTGTGCGGCGCGGCGATCGCGCCGAGCCTGCTGGCGTGGGGGCTGCAGCGGGCCGGGCCGACCGCGGGCGCGCTGCTGCTCAACCTCGAGGCCGTGTTCACGGTGCTGCTGGCGCGCGCCTCCACCGCGAGCCGATCGGCGGCCGCGTCGCGGTCGCGGTCGTCGCGATGGCCGCCGGCGGCGCCGCGCTCACCCTCGACGCGATCGACGCCGCGACCTGGGGCGTCGGCGGCGCGCTCGCGGTGGCGGGCGCGACGCTGGCGTGGGCGCTCGACAACACGCTGACCCGGCCGCTCGCCGAGCGAGAGCCGATCGACGTCGTCGCCGCCAAGGCCACGCTCGGCGCGCTGGTCACCGGCGCCGCCGCGCTGGCGTGGGCGAGCCGGCGCCGGGCGCCACCGCCGCGCTGGCGCTGCTCGGCGCCGGCGCCACCGGCTACGGTCTGAGCCTGCGCGCGTACCTGCTGGCGCAGCGCCGGATCGGCGCCGGGCGCACCGGCTCGGTGTTCGCGCTGGCGCCGTTCGTCGGCGCGGCGCTGGCGTGGGCGCTCGGCGACCGCGGCGCCGGCGCCGGGACGCTGGCCGCCGTCGGCCTGTTCGGCCTCGGCGTCTACCTCCACGTCACCGAGCGTCACGCCCACCCGCACGTCCACGCGCCGGTCGAGCACGACCACGTCCATCGCCACGACGACGGCCACCACGATCACGTCCACGTGCCCCCGGTGGTCGGCGAGCACGCCCATCCGCACCGCCACGACCTCCTCGTCCACGCCCACCCGCACGCGCCCGACCTCCACCACGACCACGCCCACCCGGGTTGAACCGGGCGCGCCCCCACCGCCCCCGGAGCGGGGTATCCTCCCCGCGTGCTGGACGTGCGGGAGTCGTTCGACGCGGCTCGGTGCCGGGTGCTCGAGCAGGTGGCGCGCGGGGCGACGCTGCCGACGCTCCTGGAGGCGGTGGTGCGCCTGGTCGAGAGCCAGGCCGACGGCATGCTGTGCTCGATCCTGCTGCTCGACGCCACGCACCGGACCCTGCGCCACGGCGCCGCCCCCAGCCTGCCCGCGCCCTACGTCCACGCCATCGACGGCGCGACGATCGGCCCCGCCGAGGGCTCCTGCGGCACCGCCGCGCACACCGGCCGGCGCGTCATCGTCGAGGACATCGCCCACGATCCGCTGTGGGTCAACTACCGCGACCTCGCGCTCGGCCACGGCCTGGCGGCGTGCTGGTCGACACCCATCCTCACGCCGTCGGGCGACGTCCTGGGCACCTTCGCGATGTACTACCGGACCCCGCGCGGGCCGAGCGGCAACGAGGTGGCCTGGGTCGACGCCGCCACTCACCTCGCGGCGGTCGCGATCATGCACGAGCGCGCCGAGCGCGCGGTCCGGCGCAGCGAGGATCGCGCCCGCGAGCTGGCGCGCCTGTACGCGGTGTCGTCGAGCGTCAGCGAGACCCTGGTGCGGGTCCGCGATCCCGACGCGATCTTCACCGCGGCGTGCCGCATCGTGGTCCAGGAGGGCCTGGCCCGGCTGGCCTGGATCGGCGTCGCGCCGCCCGACGAGGTCCTGGCGCCGGTCGCGCGCGCCGCCGCGCCCGACGGCGACGTCGCCACCTATGTCGACGCGGTGGCGCGCGATCTCCAGACCCACCGCCTCGACGACGGCCCCGCGATGCGCGCGCTGCGCACCGGCGTGCCGTCGATCTGCAACGACCTCGACGCGCTCGACGACGTCCTCGCCGTCGAGGCGGCCGGACGGCACGGCCTGCACGCGTGCGCGGCGTTCCCGCTGCAGCTCGACGGCGGCGTCCGCGGCGTCTTCGTGATCTACGGCGACCGCGCCGGGCTGTTCCGCGCCGAGGAGATCGACGTCCTGAGCTCGCTCGCCGATCAGCTGTCGTTCGCGCTCCGCTCGGCGCGCACCGAGGTCGAGCGCCGGCGCCTGTTCGACGCGCTCGCCGAGCGCACGATCCAGCGCGAGCGCACCCAGCGGCTCTACAACGCGCTGAGCAAGGTCACCCACGCGGTGGTCCGGGCGGCGAGCGCCGACGAGCTCCTGGCCGAGGTGTCGCGCGCGCTGGTCGTGTTCGGCGGCGTCAACATGGCGTGGGTCGGCCGCCACGATCCGGCGAGCCACCGGGTGATGCCGGTCGCGAGCGCCGGCGACGTCGGCCGCTACCTCGAGGACCTCCGGGTCGCCAGCGACGATCGCCCCGAGGGTGGCGGCCCCACCGGGATCGCGATCCGCGAGGGCCGCACCTACGTCTGCAACGACTGGCTCGCCGATCCGGGGACCCGGCCGTGGCGCCAGGCCGCCGCCGCCGCCGGCTGGCGGGCGTCGGCGGCGATCCCGATCCTCCGGGACGGCGCGGTGTGGGGGACGATCAACGTCTACGCGCTCGAGGTCGGCTACTTCGGCGGCCCCGAGGTCGAGCTGCTCGAGGAGGTCGCGCGCGAGGTGTCGTTCGCGCTCGACAACCTGGCGCGCGAGGCCCACCGGCTGCGCGTCGAGGACGCGCTGCGCGACCGCGAGGCCCTGCTCGCCATCGCCGGCCAGGCCGCCCGGCTCGGCGGCTTCACGATCGACCTGCCGGAGCTGCGGATCACCTGGTCCGACGAGGTCTGCGAGATCCTCGGCGTCCCCGCCGGCACGACCCCGACGATCGCCCAGGCCGAGGCCACCTACGTGCCGGCGTTCCGCGAGCTGGTCCGGGCCCGGGTCACCGCGTGCGGCGCCGAGGGCACGCCGTTCGACATCGAGGTCCAGGCCACCCGTGCCGACGGCGCGCTCCTGTGGGTGCGGCTGATCGGGCACGCCGCGCGCGCCCCCGACGGCACGATCACGCGGGTCCAGGGCGCGTTCCAGGACATCAGCGATCGGCGCGCGCTCGAGGACCAGCTGCACCAGGCCCAGAAGATGGACGCGATCGGCACGCTGGCCGGCGGCGTCGCCCACGACTTCAACAACCTGCTGTCGGTGATCCTCGCCTACGCCCACCTGGTCGCCGCCGACCTCAAGGAGGGCGACCCGCTGCGCGCCGACATCGACGAGATCCGCAAGGCCGGCGAGCGCGCCACCGACCTGACCCGCCAGCTGCTGGCGTTCAGCCGCAAGCAGCTGCTGCAGCCCCGGGTCGTCGATCTGGCGCAGATCGCCGCCGGCCTCGACCGCATGCTGCGCCGGCTGCTCGGCGCCGACGTCGAGCTGTCGCTGCTGGCCGGCCCGGCGCCGGCGCCGGTGCTCGCCGATCCGACCCAGATCGAGCAGGTGATCATGAACCTGGCGGTCAACGCCCGCGACGCGATGCCGCGCGGCGGCCAGCTCACGATCGAGACCGCCAACGTCGTCCTCGACGACGCCTACGCCGCCAGCCACCACGCCGTCACGCCCGGCCCCTACGTCATGCTCGCGGTCACCGACACCGGCGTCGGCATGGACGCCGCGACCCGGGCCCGCGTCTTCGATCCGTTCTTCACGACCAAGGAGGTCGGGCGCGGCACCGGCCTCGGCCTGTCGACCGTCTACGGCATCGTCACCCAGAGCGGCGGCCACGTCTGGGTCTACAGCGAGCCCGGCCACGGCACGACCTTCAAGGTCTACCTGCCGCGCGTCGAGGGCGACGTCGCGCGCGCCGCCGCCGCCGCCGAGGCGCGCAGCCCGAGCGCGCTGCGCGGCACCGAGACCGTGCTGGTCGCCGAGGACGACGACCAGGTGCGCGACCTGGTGCGATCGATCCTGCGCCGCCACGGCTACCACGTCCTCGAGGCCCGCAACGGCGGCGAGGCGCTGCTGATCTGCGAGCAGTTCCGCGCCCGGATCGATCTGCTCCTGACCGACCTGATCATGCCGCGGATGAGCGGGCGCGAGCTGGCCGAGCGGCTGGCGCCGCTGCGCCCGGCGATGCGCGTGCTCTACATGTCCGGCTACACCGAGGACGCCACCGTCCACCACGGCGTCCTCGACGCCGGCGTCGCCTACCTGGCCAAGCCGATCACGCCCGACGCCCTGCTGCACCGGGTCCGCGCGGTCCTCGACCGGGCGTAGCGCGGGGCGCCGCGCGGCGCCCTCGCCGCGGCTTCAGGATCCGGTTCGTGCGGCGCGACGCCGGGTCGGCGGCCGCG
>JACKDR010000035.1 GCA_020633495.1 Kofleriaceae bacterium
CGCCGCCTTGCCCAGGGTCGCGAAGGCGTGGGCGGCGTCGTCGGCGCGGCCGGCCGCGGCCAGGTGGGTCGCGGCGCTCAGCCACGACGCGAAGTCGGCGGGCGACGCGCGCAGCTGGCGCACCGCCTCGGCCAGAGCAGCGATCGCCGCGGCGGGCGCGGCGGATTTCGGGTCGGCCTCGGTCACGCCTCGATCATGCCCGACTTGCCGGGGCGGCTGGCGGTCCGCGGCTTCAGAACCGCAGGACCGTCATGCCACCGCCGCCCGAGGGCGCGACGCCCGGCGGCGGCAGCAGCACGGTCTCGCGCGCGGTGCCCGGCTGCGCGGTGTTGCTGCTGGACGCCAGGATGCTGACCAGCACGTAGGCGCTGACGCCGGCGACCACCCAGAACCACCACTGCTTGTAGATCGGCTTGGCCTTGGGCTGCTCCGGCACCTGGCCGGTGGCGCCCTGCGCGCCCTGCGCGCCGCCACCGCCACCCCCGGCGACGGCGCCGCCGGCGGCGTCACCGTCGGGCGCGGCCGGGGTCGCGAGCTGGCGCTGGCTGCGGACCTGGTTGATGTCGACCGCGGCGACGCGATCGAGCTCGGGGTCGCCGGTCGACGCCGGCGGCTGCGCGGTGGTGGAGGTCGTCGTCGTCGTGCCGACGACGCCGCCGGTCCCGTCGGGCGGCGGCGCCTTGCGGGCCTCCTCGGCCTTGCGGGCCTCCTCGGCCAGCCGCGCGTCCTCGGCGGCCTTGGCGTCGGCGGCCGCCTTGGCGGCGGCGGCGGCGGCCTCGTCGGCGGCGCGGGCGTCGTCGGCGGCCTGCGCGGCCTCGAGCCGGTCGATCGACGACTCGACCGCGGCGCGGTTGGGCGCGTCGGGCACCCGGGTGAGGTACGACCGGTACGCGGCGACCGCGGGGCCGCGCTCGCCGAGCGCCTCGTAGGCGAGGCCGATGTTGAAGTCGTTGACGCCCGACGGCGCGAGCTTGTCGGCGGCCTGGAACTCGCTGATCGCGGCGCGGTAGTCCTTCTGCTCGTAGAGCTTCTTGCCGCGGGCGTAGTGATCCTTGGCCTGGGCGCGGGTGTCCTGGGCGGCGGCGTCGCGGTGGGTGACGGCGACCGCGGCGACCGCGGCGATCGCGATCAGGAGGGGCAGGACGAGTCGGGGCAGGGTTCGGCGGGTGCGCATGGTGTCCTCGGGGGTGGCTTCCAGTATGTCCCGCGAGGCCGCGCCGAGGGGACGCCGGTTCGCACCGGCGTGGCCACCGTCACGGCTCGATCAGGCAGCGGGGCGAGTCCGGGTTCTTCTTGCAGAAGGCCTTGCGGGGATCCTCGGGCTCCGACGAGCCGGAGCCGGTGCCGGAGCCCGAACCGTGGCTCGAACCCGAGCCCGAGCCCGCGTGGGTCTGGATCTTGTCGAGCCGCACGACGACCTTGTCCTCCTGGCCGTCGACGGTGATGTCCTCGTCCTTGTAGCCCGAGCGCTTGAACGTCAGCGTCCGCGACTCGCCGGGCACGACCTTGACGTTGAGCGGCGCCTTGCCGAGCTTCTTCTTGCCCTCGTAGACGGTGGCGCCGTTGACGTTGGCGTCGAGGAGCACGACGATCGGGGTCAGCGGGCGACCGCTGATGCCGGCGTCGGGCGCGGCGGTGGCCACCGCCGCGTCGATCGCGGCCGCCTCGACGCCGGCGTCGATCGCGACCGCGGGCTCGCCGCTGCCGGTGCCGGTGCCGCTGCCGCTGCCGCTGCCGCTGCCGTCGTGGAGTCCGGCCGCGGTGCCGGTGCCGGTGCCGTCGCCGGTGCCGTCGGCAGTGCCGCTCGCGACGCCGGTGCCGCTGGCCTCGCCGGTGCCGCTGGCCTCGCCGGTGCCGCTGGCCTCGTCGGTGCCGCCGTTCTCGCTGCTGGCGTCGGCCTTCTTGTTCTGGCTGATCACGAACAGCGCGACGCCGCCACCGACCACCGCGAGCACCGCGATCAGCGCGAAGATCAGGCCGGCCTTGCTCTTCTTGGCCGGCATGAGCATCGAGCCGTCCGACGACGCGAACGACGACGACATCCCGGGCTGCGCGCCCATCGGCGCGCTCATCGCGCCGCCGGCCCCCATGGGCTGGCCCATCGGCTGACCCATCGGCGGCTGACCCATCGGCGGCTGACCCATCGGCGGCGGCGTCATGTGCGGCTGGCCCGCCGGCGCGTAGGCGCCGCTGGGTCCACCGGGGCCCATGCCGACGCCGATCGTCGGCGACTGCGCGCCCACCGGCACGTGACCGCCGGTCGGGTGCGGCGCGGCCGCCATCATGGCGCTCGCCGGCCCGTGGTAGGCCTCCATGTACTGGCTCATGCCGGCGCCGGCGACCGCGCGGTAGATCGGGATCAGGGCCTGGACCAGCTCGTCCATGGTCTGGTAGCGGCGCTCGGGGTCCTTGGCCATCGCGCGCGTGATCACCTCGGCCAGGCCCGGCGGCAGCTGGCGCCCGGCCTTGGCGGCGCGCTGCTCGACCGGCTCGGGCTCGGTGGTGATGTGCTGGGTGAGGATGCCCATGAACGAGTCGCCCTGGAACGGCAGCGACCCGGCGAACACCTCGTAGCAGATGACGCCCATGGCATAGATGTCGACGCGACCGTCGACGTGCTGGCCCAGCGCCTGCTCCGGCGCCATGTAGAACGGCGTGCCGAAGATCGTGCCGGTGCGGGTCAGGTTGTTCTGGCCGTCGTTGCCGGCGACCTTGGCGATGCCGAAGTCGAGGATCTTGGGGATGTCCTCGCCGCCGGGCCCCGGCGTGACGAAGATGTTCTCGGGCTTCATGTCGCGGTGCACGATGTTCTTGGCGTGCGCCGCGGCGAGGCCGTGGCCGGTCTGGATGACGATGTTGAGCAGGCGCTCGAGCGACAGCCCGGGCGGCTCCTTGATCAGGTCGTTGAGCGGAGCGCCGTCGAGCAGCTCCATGCACAGGTAGATGCGGCCGTCGGGGAGGTCCGCGAAGTCCTCGATGCGGATGATGTTGCGGTGGCCGATCGACGACGACGACGTCGCCTCCTGGCGGAACCGCGCCACCGCCTCGCGGTTGTTGACGATCTCCGGGCGCAGCAGCTTGACCGCGACGCGCTTCTGCAGCGTCACGTGCTCGGCCGCATAGACCTCGCCCATGCCGCCCTCGCCCAGCTTCTTGACGATCCGGTAGCGGCGGTCGAAGACCTCCCCCACCTGGAGCGCGTCCTTCTCGATCGCGCCCGATGCGCCAGGGTCCGGGTGCATGCCGTCGGAGGTCATGTGCGCCCGAGTATAACGCGCCCCGCCGCCCGGGGCCGCCGGCTCGGTGCCATGGCTGGGTCGGTCACGGCGAAAGGCAGGTCCCGAGGCCAGCCGCCGCGGCGTCCGAGTCGGCGTTGAGGACGCAGGCGGTGCCGGCGGGACAGGGCTCGAGGTCGGGGCGGCCGCACAGCCCGACCAGGCCGTCGGTGGGCGGGCCGGCGCCGAGGGTGCAGCGGCCGGCGGCGCAGCGCGGGGCCGCCGCCGGATCGCAGACGTCGACCTCGGGACACGCGGCCTGGGTCGGATCGGCCGGGCAGCCCAGCTCGGCGTCGTGGGTCGCGACCTGGTCGACGGGCACCGCGGTGTCGGCGCCGCCGCGGCCGCAGCCGCAGCAGTCGGCGGCGACCTCGACGCAGTCGTCGTCGACGGCGCAGTCGCCGCCCGGCGCGGGCGCCTCGGCGCAGGCGCACACCAGGCAGCCGGCGACGTCGGCGGCGAAGCCGTCGGCGCAGGTCATGTCGCAGGTGACCGGCACGCACGCCAGGGTGCAGAAGCCGTCGACGCAGGCCGGCGCGACCGCCGGGCAGTCGCCGGGCGGCGGCTCGGGGCACATGACGTCCTCGCAGCCGTCGGCGCGGCTGTCGCCGGGCACGGCGAAGTCGGCGCAGCCGCAGCACGACGACGCCGCGGCGGCGCAGTCGGCCGCCACGTAGCACTCGTTGCCGCCGGGCAGGACCGCGCCGTCGTCGCCGACGTCGCTGGCCTCGTTGGCGACCAGGTGGCAGCCGCCGAGCGCGCCGACGCCGACCGCCGCGGCGACGACGGCGGTCACGGTCAGCAGGGCGGCGAGCCAGGAGCGCACGACCCGAGGATAGGAGCACGGCCCGTGCCCGGCGCAAGTCCTCGGAACGACGACCACCGCCCTCAGAAAACCGTGGTCGTCCTCGGTCGCGGTCACGGCTGGCGATCAGACCCGCCCTCTAGGGTGCCCCGGCGATGGGCCAGAAGATCATCACCAAGACCGACCGGGCGATGGAAGACCGGATGCACGCCGTCGCCGACGACCCGGAGCGCGCCGACACCTTGGCCAAGGCCCGGGCCTTCAAGCGGACCTGGCTGGAGCTGGCCGAGGCCCTGACCCGGACCCAGAGCCAGCGGTCGTGGGAGCGCTGGGGCTTCACCGACTTCGACGCCTACTGCCGCAAGGAGCTGCACCTGCGCAGCTCGACCGTGGCCAAGCTGCTGGGCAGCTACCGGTTCCTCGAGACCAGCGCGCCGCGGGTCCTCGACCGCGCCCGCCACCGCGACCAGACCGCCCCGGTGCCCAGCCTGGGCGCCGTCGAGTTCGTCGCGCGCGCCACCGAGCGCGGCGCCGCCGACGACGAGACCCTCGAGAGCATCCAGCGGGTCGCGTTCGACGAGGGCGCCGAGCCGTCGCTGCTGCACCGCCGCTTCGGCGAGGTCGCGTTCCCGCAGACCGACGAGGACCGGGCCGGCAAGCTGCGCGCGCAGATCGTCGCGACCGCGCGCCGCCTGTCGTCGCTGATCGCCGAGGAGGGGGCGCCGGTGCCGCGCAAGCTCGCGATCAGCGTCGAGGAGACCATGGGCGAGCTGCTCGAGGCGCTGAGCAACTAGCGCCACGACCGCCCGGGGCCGCGTGCGTCCCGGCGCCCGCCCCTTCGACTCCAGGGTCGGTGCTTCGCACCTCCCCTTTCGCTCAGGGTGAGCGGTCCCGTCGTGCGGATCCGCTCCGGTTCCCGGATGGGGGTTCCGGGGGAGCTGTCCCCGCGCGCGCGTCCGCTCCGGTTCCCGGATGGGGGTTTCAGGGGGAGCTGTCCCCGCGTGCGCGTCCGCTCCGGTTCCCGGATGGGGGTTTCAGGGGGAGCTGTCCCCGGGTGCGCGTCCGCTCCGGTTCCCGGATGGGGTTCAGGGGAGCTGTCCCCGCGTGCGCGTCCGCTCCGGTTCCCGGATGGGGGTTTCAGGGGGAGCTGTCCCGGCTCCCCCTGAGTCTGTGGCGCTGGAGTCTCCGGCCGGCGATCGTACGAGGAGACCGTCCGCGCCCACCGAAAACGCGCGCGCGATCACCTGACCCAGTAATGGATCGCCCGGAACAGCGAGTACCCGCCGTAGCCGATCAGGCCGACGCCGACGGTGCGGGTGATCCAGATGGCGCGGCCGCCCATCAGGCGCTTGCCGTGGGTGGTGAGGTACGCGACGAACGAGAACCAGCTGATCGAGCCCAGGAAGACGCCACCGGTGGCGACGAAGCCCTCGAGGCGGGTGGCGCCGGCCAGGTACGGCCCGACGACGACGACCCAGGTGACGATCGCGGCCGGGTTGAGCAGCACCAGGGCGAGCCCGACGCTCAGGCCCGACCACATCTCCTCGGACGGCGCGTGCGAGCGCGGCGCGTCGGACGACGCCGGGCTGACCGGCTGGGCGCGCGCGGTGAGGATGCCGTAGATGGTGAGGACGACGCCGCTGACCGCGAACAGGATCGGCGGCACGCTCGGGGTCGACACCACCAGCGGGCCGATGCCGACGATGCCGAGCGCCGAGTACAGCAGGTCCGCGATCGCCGCGCCGAGCGCGACGCCGAGCGCGCGCCGCATGGTGTGGCGGTACGCGGCGTCGATCACCGCGACGTTCGCCGGGCCGATCGGGACCCCGGTGGCCACGCCGATCGCGACCCCGATGACAAAGAACGTCAGCACCGAAGACCCCGTGCTATAGCAGGGCCATGCCCCCCGCGGGAACGCCCGTTGACGGCAGTTCGCGTCGCGCCGCGATTCCGGTCGACCCGCCCGGCGGGACCGCCCTGGTGCGGCGGCCCCGCTGGGGCGTCACCTGGCTGGGCCACGCCGCCGCGGCGCTCGCGATCGACGACCGCCGCGTCCTCGTCGATCCGCTGGGCCGCGCCCGGGCGCGCCGCGCCGGCCGCGTCGACGCGATCCTGATCACCCACAGCCACGTCGATCACCTCAACCGCTGGACCCTGCGCGGCCTCGACCGCGACACCCACCTGATCGTGCCGCGCGGCGCTCGTCGCGTCGTCGCCGATCTCGGCTTCGCGCGCCTCACCGAGGTCGCGCCCGGCGATCACGTCGACGTCGCCGGCCTCGACGTCGTCGCCGTGCCGACCCGCCACGACCAGGGCCGCTGGCGCAAGGGCAGCTCGCCGCTGGCGGCCGGCTACGTGGTCGCGCGCGGCGGCGTCTCGCTGCACCACGCCGGCGACGTCGACTTCTCCGATCACGGCGTCTTCGACGAGCTCGGCCGGCAGTTCACGCTCGACGCCACGCTGCTGCCGATCGGCGGCATGCTGCCGGTCTGGTACTACCGGATGCGCCGCGCCGCGCTCGATCGCGGCGTCCACATCGATCCCGACGCCGCGCTGGCGATCGCCGAGCGCCTGGGCGCGCGCGCGATGGTGCCGGTGCACTGGGGCACCGTGAACCTGCGCCTCGGCCTGCCCGGCATGCCGCGCCGCCGCCTGGTCAAGGTCGCCGCGGGGCGAGGCCTCGACAAGCTGGTGCGGGTGCTGGGCCACGGCGAGACGCTCGACGGCTCACACGTGGTAGGCGACGACGCCGACCAGGCCGACGAGCGAGACCAGCAGGCCGATCACCGAGCCGAAGATGCGGTCGCGGAACGCGGGGTCGGCGGGGTCGGCGCGTAGCGCCCGCCGCAGCCGCACGCTGTCGACGATCATCCACGCGCCGGCGACGCCGCCGGTCATCAGGGTCACGAACCAGATGTAGGTCGCGTGGGACACCATCACGAGGCCGCCTCCGCGTCGAGCGCGAGCCCGCCGCCGCCGGGCGTCGCCGCGGCGCCGGCCGCCGCGACCGGCGGCGCCGCCGGCACCGGGTCGATCAGCATCCGCTTGGTGTCGTGGACGACGACCACCACGAGCAGCCCGAGGAAGACCCAGTAGAAGTACGTGACCATGTAGCCGGCGATCGCGAAGCCGATCAGGAACGCCGCGTAGGCGACCAGCCGCTCCATCGCGTACGACTTGTAGTTGACCGTGCGGCCGGCGCGCCGGGCGTAGACCATGCGGGCGCCCAGGTTGAAGACGCCGAGGCCGACGATCGAGACCACCGGGATCCACGGCGCCAGGCCGTAGAACGGCAGCGCCAGCAGCATGACGCCGTAGCAGATGCCGTCGGCGATGCCGTCGAAGACCTCGCCGAACTGGGTGCGGCAGTCGAAGATCCGCGCCGCCAGGCCGTCGACCTTGTCGAGCAGGCCGCAGATCAGGACGATCAGCGTCGCCGCCTGCTGGTCGTGGTTGCCCATCGCCCAGAAGAACAGCGGCAGGCACAGGAACCGGGACGCGGTGATCGCGTTCGCCGGGTTCAGGTTCGAGGTCGTCGCCACGGCAGCCTCGACGACCTCGACCTCAGGCCTCACCCACCGACGCCGGCCCCAGCGCCCGCTCGGGCTCCGAGGTCGCGCCGCCGGGCGCCGCCGGATCGACGAAGCGGTAGCGCCGCCACGCGAACGCGACCCGCTGCAGCAGCGACACGTGCGACATGATCGCGACCGCCCAGGCGCCGGCCAGCAGCGGCCGCGGGTCCTCGAGCAGCGCCGTGAACAGCACGCCGACGCCGAAGTAGATCATGAACTCGGCGGAGCCGAACAGGCCGACGACGTCGATCGGGTGGCCCATCTTGCCCTTCTCGCGCCACACGTCCTGCTGCGACTCGGCGTAGATCGACAGCTTGATGATGACGTTGGTCAACGACCCGGTGATGCCGAGGCCGAGCACGATCAAGACGTGCGGGTAGTCGGCGCTGATCGCCAGGCAGCCGCCGGCGTACATGACGCCCAGCACCCAGCGGTCGCAGACGTCGTCCATGACGGCGCCGAAGGTCGAGCGCTGGTTGAGCGTGCGGGCCACGTAGCCGTCGATGTGATCGACGAGGCCGCGCACGATCAGCAGCACCAGGCCGATCCACCAGTGGGCGTACAGGAACACGACCCCGGCGGTCAGGCCCATCGCCGCGCCGATCAGCGTCCACGTGTTGGCGTGGATCGGCAGGCGCGACACCCACGCCAGGAGCGGGGCCAGGACCTTGTCGAGGTGCTTGCGGACGGCGAACAGGTTCATCGTTCAGTACGTCGGTCGGTCGGGCGCCGCCGGGGGCGGCGGCGCGCAGGTTACACGCCCTGGCGGGCCGCCTCCAGCGCCTTGCGCAGCGCGACCACCAGCTCGTCGATCTGGGCGGCCGAGATCGACAGCGGCGGCTGCAGCCGCAGGTAGTTGCCGTGGGTGCCGCTGACCGTGATCAGCATGCCCTCGGCGTGCAGCAGGTCCTTGATCCGCCCGACGATCTTCTTGGGCAGGATCTCCTTGGAGGTCCGATCGAGCACCAGCTCGACGCCGCCGAGCAGGCCGGTGAAGCGGACGTCGCCGACCCACGGGTCGTCGAGCGCCCACACCGCCTCGGTGAAGTAGCGGCCCATCTTGGCCGCGTTCTCGATCAGCTTCTCCTCGAGCAGCGTCTCGATCATCGCCAGGCCGGCGGCGGCGGACACCGCGTTGCCGCCCGAGGTCGGGGTCGTGCCGCCGAAGAAGCCGGCGACGACCGCGTCGGACGCACAGGTCACCGCCAGCGAGCCGACGCCGCCCGACAGGCCCTTGCCGCCGGTCATGATCTCGGGCTCGAGGCCGTAGTGCTCGAGGCCGAACATCTTGCCGGTGCGGCCCAGGCCGGTCTGGATCTCGTCGGCGATCAGCAGGATGCCGAGCTTCTTGCGGATGCCGTCGAGGCGGTCCCACCACTTGACCGGCGGCGCCAGGCCGCCGACCGCCTGGATGGTCTCGGCGATGATCGCGGCGGTCGGCCGCGACGCCAGCAGAGCCTCGGCGCCGTCGAGGCACTCGACCTTGCAGCCGTCGGCGGGGCCGTGCGGGCAGCGGTAGCAGTAGGCGTTGGGGATCTGGAAGGTGTGGGCGCCGATGGGCTGGCCCGCGGTCTTGCGGTACGGCTCGGACGCGGTGACCTCGAGCGAGCCCAGCGACAGGCCGTGGTAGCCGTTGTCGAGGTAGGCGACGTCGGTCTTGCCGGTGTGCTGGCGCGCCATCTTGAGCGCGAACTCGTTGGACTCCGAGCCGCCGGTCGAGAAGAACGCCTTGTCCAGGCTCTTGGGCGCGAGCTCGATGAGCCGCTTGGCCAGGCGGATCGCCGCGACCGTGCCGTGCTTGCCCGACACCTGCAGCACCTGCTGCAGCTGCTGGGTCGCGGCCTCGACGATGCGCGGGTGGCAGTGGCCGGCGTTGTTGACGAAGTAGCCCGCGGTGAAGTCCAGGTAGTCCCGACCGTGGATGTCGGTGACGACGCAGCCCCGCGCCCGGGCCACGATGACCGGCTCACCCGGCGGGTGCGACCACGGTCGCATGACGAAGGCGGTGTCGTCGGCCTCGATGGCGTCGGCGTCGGTGGTCGGGGGAGACTTCGGGGATGGCGTGCTCACGTCGTGTCCTTGGCTCAGCGCGTGGGGTATCCCATTCGCCAAAGCATTGTCAAGTTCGGTAGTTACAGACCTGTAAGCCCGCGATGACAGGTGTGCCGGTGGTGAGTTCTCGACACCGGCGCCGCACCCATCCGAGGTTACTTCAGGCACTTGCGAGGTCACGAGCTTCGGTCGGTTCATCGACCTCGAACGCTCTGCGGTCCCTGTGCCAGACCCGCATGTGATGAGAGATCCTGGCATTGGCCCGACCGCCGGGGGGCACCTCGATGTCGAAGACTCGATACCGGGCGGTACGTTCCGGACGCCCCGCCTCGTAGGTCCCCGACGGCACGCCCAGGACCGGGATCGGCCCGGCCGGGCCCGGCAGCTCCTCGGCGAGGTCCTGATGCTCGTGACCGTGCACGACCAGCTCGCAGCCGGCGCGCGCCAGCACCTCGGCGAAGGCGTCGCGATCGCGCAGGCCGCGGATGCGGCTCCTGGCGCGGCTGCCGGCGGGCGGGTGGTGGATCGCGACGACCCGGACCTTGTCGGCGAGCCGCGGATCGGTGAGCACGGCCTCGAGGCGCTCGAGCTGACGCTCGCCGACCCGGCCCCAGGCGGTGAACCACGGGGTCTTGAGGCTGGTCGACAGGCCGATCACCGCGACCGGGCCGCGGACCCGGACCAGCGGCCAGGCGTGGTCGAGCGGGCCCTCGGTGGGATCCGCCGGCCACTCCCACGCCGCGTCGGCGGTGAAGTAGTCGGGGAACACCTCGGCGAAGTGGCGCGCGCCGTGGGCGACGTAGCAGTCGTGGTTGCCGGGCAGCACGGTGACGTGGTCGGCGCCCAGCGCGATCTTGTCGAAGCGCTCGCGGGCGTAGCGGAACTCCTGCTCGAGCGCGAGGTTGGTGACGTCGCCGGTGCACAGCACGTGGTCGATGCCGGCGCCGGGGAAGTCGGCGACCATGTCCTCGAACGCCTCGGTGTGGTAGTGGCGGCCGCGGCTGGTCAGCAGGTTGAGGCCGCCGATCCAGCGCTTGTTGGCGAAGTCGAGGATCCGGGCGCCGTCGAGGGAGAGCAGGTGCAGATCCGAGCAGTGCGCCAGGCGCAGGGTCGCCGTCGAGGACATCGAGGGGGATGTACCACGGGCCGGCGGCGGCGCGGCCCGCGGGATCGGGGTACGCTTCGTCCATGCACGCCCGCCCACCCGCCGTGGCCGGCCGTTTCTACCCGGGCACCGCCGCCGAGGTCGCCCACGAGGTCGCCCAGCTGTACGCCGGCGCCGCCGGCGGCGACGTCCGCGCCGCCGCGGTGATGTGCCCGCACGCCGGCTGGGTCTACTCGGGCAAGCTCGCGGCGGCGACGCTGGCCGGCGTCCACGTGCCCGAGCGCGTCGTCGTGTTGTGCCCCAACCACACCGGCGCCGGCGCCCGGGTCGCGGTCATGGCCGAGGGCGCGTGGCAGCTGCCCGGCGCGGTCGTGCCGATCGACGCGCCGCTGGCCCACGCGATCCTCGACGAGGCGCGCGCGGTGCGCGGCGTCCGCGACGACGCCCGCGCCCACGCCGGCGAGCACGCGATCGAGGTCCTGCTGCCGCTGCTGCTGGCGCGGCAGCCGGCGCTGCGGATCGTGCCGATCGTCGTCGGCGGGCTCGACGGCGACGAGTGCGTCGCGCTCGGCCAGGCCCTGGCCCGCGCGGTCGCGCGCGCCGGCGACGGCGCCGACGTCCTGGTGGTGGCGTCGAGCGACATGAGCCACTACCTGCCCGACGGCGAGGCCCGCCGCCGCGACCGGCTCGCCCTCGACGCGCTGGTCACCGGCGACGCCGGCGCGCTGGTCGACGCGGTCGTCGATCACGACGTCTCGATGTGCGGCGTCCGACCCGCCGCGGCGATGCTGGCGTACGCGCGGGCGCGCGGCGCCGCCCTGCCCCACCTGGTCGGCTACGCCACCAGCGGCGACGCCTTCGGCGACTACGACCGCGTCGTCGGCTACGCCGGCGTCGTGGTGCCCGCGGCGTGACCGGCGCCGCGGCCGCGGCCGGCGGTGGCGACGCCCCGCCGCGGCTGTGGGCCAGCTGGCTGGTCGCCGGCGCGCTGGTCGCGGCGTGGATCGCCGCCGCGGCGATCGGCGTCGACGTCACCGCGCCCGGCGCCGGCGAGCTGATCGCCACCGGCGGCAACTACGGGCCGCGCACGCTCGACGGCCAGCCGTGGCGGCTGGTCACCGCCGCGTTCGTCCACGCCGGCGTCGTCCACCTGGCGGTCAACGTGATCGCCCTGGCCGCGCTGGGCCCGGTGCTCGAGCGCCGCGCCGGCCGCGCCGGTGGCGCCGCGGTGATGCTCGGCGCCACCGTGGTCGCGGGCGCGGTGTCGGCGGCGTGGTCGCCGTACGCGGTGTCGGTCGGCGCCTCCGGCGCGCTCGCCGGGGTGTGCGGCGCGCTGGCGGTGGCGCTGGTGGTGGCGCCGGCGCGGTTCTCGCCGCGGGCCCGGCGCGGCGCCGCGGTCGCGGTCGCCGCGACGGTGGCGTGGGGCGTGATCCTGGCGTGGCGCTACGACGGCGTCGATCACGCCGCCCACGCCGCCGGCCTGGTCGCCGGCGCGGCGATCGGCGCGCTGGCGATCAGCGCCACCAGGCGCGCTCGACCGGCGCGCTGCTCGGCGTCGCGGTCGCGGTCGCGGTCGCGGCCGCGGTGGTGGCGACGGCGCGGCCGCCGTCGGACCTGCGCGCGGTGGCGCGCGACGTCGAGGCCATCGAGCGCCGCTTCGACGCCGTGGTCCGCGGCGCCGGGCTGCGCCCCGACGGGCCGCGCCTGGCGCGGACGATCGACGCCGACGTCATCGCGCCGCTGCGCGCCGCCGCGGCCCGGATCCGGGTCGATCCGCGCATGCCGCCGCGCGATCGCGCCCGCGCCGCCGCGCTCACCGGCTACGCCGCGGCGCGGCTGCGCGCGCTCGAGCTGTTCGTGCGCTACCTCGACACCGGCGACGCCAGCTTGCAGGCCGACATCCGCGCCGCCAGCGCCGAGGCCGACGCCGCGCTGGCCGCGGCCCGGTAGCGGGCGCCCTCGATCAGTCCGCGCGCTTGCGGGCGCGCAGTCGCTTCTGCGTCGAGCCCGGCCCCGCGGCCGCGGCCCGGCGCGTGGTCGTGGCGCGGCGGGTCCGACGGTGCGGCGCCAGGCCCAGCGACGCGGCCGGCCGCACCAGGCGGTACGACATCGCCTCGCGGTTCTCGAGCCGCCACACCATCCGCATGCCGGTCCAGACCCCGTCGATCGCGCACACCGTGCTGTCGGCGAGGCCGGCGGCCATCGCGACCCGGCGCAGCAGATCCTCGCGGACGTCGCCGGCGCGCCGCGACCGCCAGCATACCCACAGCTGCCCCTGCGGGTGCAGGCGGTGGGTCACCTCGAGCACGCGCCGCTCGAGCTGGGCCAGGCAGTCGACGAACACCACCACGACGTCCACGGCGCGGCCGCGCATGACGCGGCTGATCCGGACGTCGCCGGCGAGCTCGTCGAGCGCGGCGACCTCGGCGGCGAGCCGGCCGGGAAAGCGCTCGGGCGCACCCAGCAGCACCACCTGGTGCCCCGGCTTGATCCCGAGCCTGCGGGTCAGCGTCCCGCGGGTAGGCCGCGCCATTCCCATGACCGGCATCTTGCCGCGCCCCGGGGGCGGGTCAAATGAATGACCCGGGGTTTCTGGCCGACTCCCTCGACGGCGCGCCGCGTCATGATGATCCCGGTCAGACCGCGCCTGGCCCCGGACCGCTCAAGGCCCCAGAACCTCGACGCTCCGGATCTTGTTGGGTATCGTGCCGACATTCTTGCGGGGGGCGGCCCTCCGCCCTTGACTTCGGAGGCCCCCGTGCAACCCCCGCTTCTCGCGACCTGCGCCGTCGCCGCGCTCGCCGCCGTCACCGGCTGCGTCGACGCCAGCGAACGCTCGACCGACTACGCCTACCTGCACGCGGCGATCATCGAGCCGAGCTGCGCCACCGCCAACTGCCACTCGGCGATGACCGCGCAGCAGGGCCTCGACCTGTCGACCCCGGCGACCTGCGACGATCTGGTCGCCAACTACGTGTGCCCGGGCGCCGGCGCCGACTGCGCGAACCCGTTCGGCATCGACGTCCACGGCCTGCTGATCAACCGCCTGCGCGCCACCGACGGCCTGCTGATGCCGCAGGACGGGCCGCTGCCCGAGAGCGACATCCAGCTGATCGAGACCTGGATCGAGGAGGGCGCGTCGTGCGAATGATCCTGACCGTCGTCGCGGCCGCGGGCCTGCTGACGATCGCCGCCGGCGACGCCGCCGCGTACCCGCAGTTCCAGCTGTCGACCAGCGCGGAGCGGTGCTCGCAGTGCCACTTCTCGCCCGGCGGCGGCGGCCTGCTCAACGCCTACGGCCGCGACGAGGCCGGCTCGACGATCAGCTGGATCGACGACGGCGCGCTCGGCGACGGCCGCCTGCTGCACGGCGCGTGGACGCCGCCCGACTGGCTCGCCCTCGGCGGCGACTACCGCGGCGTCGTCGGCTACAAGGATCCCGGCCCCGGCGACGCCGACACCCTGCTGTTCCCGATGCAGGCCGACCTCTACGTCCGCCCCACCTTCGGCCCGATCTCGATCACGCTGATCGGCGGCATGCGCGGCGTCGCGCGCGGCGCCGAGGCCAAGGACATCGGCATCGCGGATCGGCTGACCTCGCGCGAGCACTTCGTCACCTACGAGCCCGACAGCGGCGCCTGGTACGTGCGCGCCGGCCGGTTCTTCCCGGTCTACGGCCTGCGCTCGCAGGATCACACCTCGTACGTGCGCCGCTACCTGGGCCTGTCGACCCTCGAGGAGCCGTACGGCGCCGCCTACGGCAAGTACGGCGCCGACTGGGAGCTGCACGTCTCGGCGTTCACCAAGCCGCCGTCGGCGTCGCTGGGCATCGGCCAGGACACCGGCGCCGCGGTCTACTACGAGAAGCGCAACGAGGACGTCACCGCCGCCTACGGCGCCCAGGCCCGCGTCACCGCCAGCAGCACCGACCGGCGCGCCCTGGTCGGCGGCGTCTACAAGCGGTGGCTCGAGGACCAGAAGCTGATGGTGCTCGCCGAGCTCGACGCCGGCGCCCAGGCCTTCCCCGACACCACCGCCGACGCGCGGCTGCAGCTGCTCGGCTACCTCGGCGTGACGTACATGGCGCGGCAGGGCGTGATGATCGGCGGCGTGGTCCAGGGCTGGGACGACGACCTGCTGCTCGAGCAGAGCTCGCGCGCCGCCGCCGAGCTCGACGTCCAGGTGTTCCCGTTCGCCCACTTCGAGGCCCACCTGCTGGTCCGCGGCGAGACCGCGGGCCTCGATCTCGACCAGCCGGGCCTGCTCGGCATGCTCCAGCTCCACTACTACCTGTGATGCCCTCCGACGCCCCCACCGGCCTGCTCTTGCTCAACCTCGGCACCCCCGACGCGCCCACCGCGTCGGCGGTCCGTCGCTACCTGGCCCAGTTCCTGTCCGACCCCCGGGTCCTCGACATGAACCCGGTGGGCCGGTGGCTGCTCTTGCACGGCATCATCCTGCGGACCCGCCCGGCCAAGAGCGCGCACGCCTACCAGCAGATCTGGGACGCGCAGCGCGGCTCGCCGCTCTTGTCGCACTCGCAGGAGCTCGCCGCCGAGGTCGCGACCCGGCTCGGCGATCGCTGGCGGGTCGCGCTCGGCATGCGCTACGGCAACCCGTCGATCGCGGCGGCGCTGGCCGAGCTGCGCGGCGGGCCGCGGCCGTGCGACCGCATCGTCGCGCTGCCGCTGTTCCCGCAGTACGCGTCGTCGTCGACCGGCTCGGCGGTCGAGGAGCTGTGGCGGGTCGCCAGCGCCGGCGCGGTGGTGCCGAGCCTGGAGATCGGCGGCGCGTTCTACGACGACCCCGGCTTCATCGCCGCGTTCGCCGCGGTGGGCCGGCCCATCCTCGACGACTTCGGCGCCGACCACGTCATGTTCTCGTTCCACGGCCTGCCCGAGCGCCACGTCCAGGCCACCGACCCCACCGGGGCGCACTGCCTGCGCTCCGACGCCTGCTGCGCCGCGATCGTCGACGCCAACCGCCACTGCTACCGCGCCCAGTGCCACGTCACCGCGCGCGCGCTGATCGCGGCGCTCGCGCTCGACCCGGCGCGGACCTCGGTGGCGTTCCAGTCGAGGCTGGGCCGGGTGCCGTGGATCAAGCCGTACACCGACAAGGTCCTCGACGAGCTCGCCGCCGCCGGGGTCAAGCGGCTCGCCGTGTTCTGCCCGGCGTTCGTCGCCGACTGCCTCGAGACCCTCGAGGAGATCGGCCTGCGCGCCCGCGCCCAGTTCGTCGCCGCCGGCGGCGAGGACCTGATCCTGGTGCCCAGCCTCAACGCGTCGCCGGCGTGGGCCGACGCGGTCGCGGCGATGGCGCGCCGCCACGACGACGGCCGCGCCCTGCCCGCCGGTTCCGACGCGCCGGCGGTTCCCGCGTCGCGGGCCGTCGAGTAGAGTGCCGCCCCATGACGGCCTCCGTGCTCGCTGACGTCCACGGCGATCTGCTCGTGGTCCGCCCGCCGGTCCCCGCGACCTGCAACAAGGCCGGCGCCAACTACAAGAGCGAGGTCACCCACCTCGACTACTCGCCGCGCCGCGCCTACGACGAGTGGCTGTCGATCCTCGACGGCATCGTCGCCTGCGGCGGCGACGCCATCTACGCGTTCGAGGCGGTCGACGAGCCGTTCCTCGATCACGACGCGCTCGAGGTCGACGCCGCCGGCGACATCCGCGCCGCCGGCGCCACCGCCGTGCTCGGCAACCTGCGCGACGTCGAGACCGGCCGGGTCTTCACCGCCAACGGCCCGTGGGTCACCGTCGACGGCGGCCGCGCCCGCGCGGTCATGCCCCACATGCTGCCGCACCGGCGCGGCGAGGCCAGCTACTACCGGGCGCTGCTCGCCGACCTCGCCGCCCAGGCCGGCGTCGCGCTCGAGCTGATCGACAACCCGCACCGCTGGGAGGGCATGGCCGACGTCGCCGTGGTCGGTGACCGGGTCATCCTCACCCACGCCGTCCCCGGTCACTACGATCAGGGGCTGGCCCCCAAGAGCCCGCGCAGCTGCCTCGACGGCGTCACCTTCGCCGCCGACCAGCACGGCGTGCCGGCGGAGGCGCGCATCTACGCCGAGCTGGTCTACCCGCACTTCCACGGCGACACCGTGCACTTCGGCGCCCGCCCGCCCAGCGGCGCGCCGGTGCTGGTCCACTACGCCGGCGGCCTGTGGGGCGACGGCCACGACCGCGTGGTCGCGGCGCTGGGTGGCGACCACGTCGTCGCGATCGGGATCGACGACGCCGTCCACCAGTACGCCGGCAACTCCCGCCAGGTCCGCGACGGCGTGCTCGTCCCCGACGGGGTCAGCCCGCGCTTCGTCGCGGCGATCGAGGCCCTGGGCCTGACGACCCACCGGGTCCCGCTGTTCGAGCTGTTCGGCAAGGCCGGCGGCGGGCCGGCGTGCGCGACCCTGTACCTGCCGCGTGGGCTCGCGGTCCCGGCCGACTCGCCGCTGCGCTACTCGGCGACGCGCGACGCGGTGCGGGCCCGCCGCGAGCGGATCCCCCAGCGCCTCACGGTCGCCTCCGACTACTTCGCGGGCAAGCCCCGCGGCTAGCGCGTCACCAGCAACGCGCCGAAATGAGACGGCTTCGTCGCCTCGCGCGGCGTTTGGTCGCTGTTGCACAGCGTGCGCAGCCCACCGATCGCGGGACCAAAAAGGCGGCGCAAACGCTGGAAACTTGCCGGATCTCTCGATAAACACGCAGCATCGCATCGCCTCTCTTGGCGGCTTGCCGCGTACGCGACGGTCGCAGGTTGGCGCCGCACGAGGGAACCAAGCAAAGGATCGAGACTCGTATGAGCTTCCACAGCCTTCGCCGCTATGTCGCTCTCACCGTGATGGGTGGGGCGCTCGGTGGGATCGCGCTCTCGGCTTCGCCGGCAGAGGCAAACGTCGAGGTCGGGGTCACCGCAGGACCACACCAGTTCAGCGAGAACAATGAGCTCGGCGTCGCGGATCGCGCCGACGCCACCTCGCTGCGCAACTCCGTCTTCTTCGGAGTCCGGATCGGCTACATGCTCAGCGACATGCTGGGCGTCGAGGTCGAGGGTGGCGTCATCCCCAGCGAGGGCCGCGACCTGGTGTTCGATGCGTGGGTCGCCTCGGCGCGCCTGCACCTGATCGCCCAGTTCGGCGCCGATGACCCGGCCAAGAAGCTGATCCCGTTCGCCGTCCTCGGCGCCGGGTTCAACGACGTGGTCAGCTCGGACAACACCACCGCGATCGACAAGGACCTCGACGAGGAGTTCCACGTCGGCGTCGGCGTCAAGTACCGCGTCGACAACGGCTGGGGCCTGCGCTTCGACCTGCGCGCCAGCTTCCCGCCGTCCTCCGAGGACAAGTCGCTCACGTTCGAGGGCGAGGCGCTGCTGTCGATCTACAAGGAGTTCGGCCGCGCCGAGCCCAAGGTCGAGAAGAAGGAAGAGATCGTCGACACCGGGCCGACCGACATCGACGGCGACGGCATCATGGATGACGTCGACCAGTGCAAGGACGAGCCCGAGGACATGGACGGGTTCCAGGACGACGACGGCTGCCCCGACGCCGACAACGACGGTGACGGCATCGCCGACACCGCCGACCAGTGCAAGAACGAGCCCGAGGACATGGACGGGTTCCAGGACGAGGACGGCTGCCCCGACGCCGACAACGACGGCGACGGCCTGCCCGACACCGCGGACACGCAGTGCCCGAACGACCCGGAGGACGCCGACGGCTTCCAGGACGAGGACGGCTGCCCGGATCCGGACAACGACAACGACGGCGTGCTCGACGCCGACGACCAGTGCCCGGACCAGATGGAGACCCACAACGGCTACAAGGACACCGACGGCTGCGCCGACGAGGTGCCGAAGGCGGTCGCCAAGTTCACCGGCGTCATCAAGGGCATCAACTTCAAGGTCAACTCGGACCAGATCAACAAGAGCAGCTTCAAGGTGCTCGGCCAGGTCGTGAAGGTCCTCAACGACTTCCCCGAGGTGAAGCTCGAGATCCAGGGTCACACCTCGGACGAGGGTGATCGCGACGCCAACATGACCCTGTCGCAGGCCCGCGCCGACGCCGTCAAGGCGTACCTGGTGTCGGCCGGCGTCGACGAGGCCCGCCTGCAGGCCAAGGGCTACGGCCCGGACGTCCCGCTGGCGCCCTACGAGGGCCTCAAGGGCAGCAAGCTGAAGAAGGCGCGCGAGCAGAACCGCCGCGTCGAGTTCAAGCTGATCGACTAGTCGATCCGCGGTCCGGGGCGCTCGCCCCGGATGCCCAGAGGCGACGAAGCCCGGTCGAGAGACCGGGCTTCGGTCGTTTTCGGGCGCCGTGCGGCCCAGCCCACGGCAAGCCTTCCGGTAGCTTCGGCGATCTGGTACAAGGCCCGGCCATGGCCCTGTCCGAGTCGCTGATCGCCGTGCTGGCGTGCCCGAAGTCGAAGCAGCCGCTGGTGTACTTCCCCCGCGGCGAGGCCGGCGACGACGACGCCAGCGGCTTCCTGCTGTGCCCGGCGTCCCGGCTGCGCTACCGCATCGACGACGGCGTCCCGGTGCTGCTCGTCGAGGAGGCCCAGGAGGTCCCGGCCCAGGAGGTCGATCGCCTGATCGCCCGCGCCCGGGACCTGGGCCTGACGGTTCCGTGATTTCGCACGGTTAGATTCGATCTGGTGCCGGTTTTTCGTTGACGCCGGCTGCCGAAAACGGTAGATCGCCCCTTCCTCGGGACGAAACCTCGCGGAGACCACCCTCGTGCTCAAGTCCTTGTCGATCTTCACCGGCAACGCCAACCGTGCGCTCGCGGACGAGATCTGCAAGTTCGTCGAGATCCCGCTGGGTCGGGCCGACGTCACCCACTTCTCCGACGGCGAGATCTACGTCGAGATCGGGGAGAACGTCCGCGGCGTCAACTGCTTCGTCGTCCAGCCGACGTGCACGCCGGTCAACCAGTCGCTGATGGAGCTGCTGATCATGATCGACGCGCTCAAGCGCGCGTCGGCGGGCAGCATCGTCGCGATCGTCCCCTACTACGGCTACGCCCGGCAGGACCGCAAGGCCAAGCCGCGCACGCCGATCACGGCCAAGCTGGCCGCCAACCTGATCACCGCCGCCGGCGCCGACCGCGCGCTGGCGATGGATCTCCACGCCGGCCAGATCCAGGGCTTCTTCGACATCCCGTTCGATCACCTGTTCGCGATGCCGGTGCTGATCGACGAGCTCCGCACGCTCGGCTACGTCGGCCCCGACACGATCGTCGTGTCGCCCGACGCCGGCGGCGTCGAGCGCGCCCGCGCCTTCTCGAAGCGCCTCGGCGCCGGCCTCGCCATCATCGACAAGCGGCGCCCGGCGCCCAACGTCACCGAGGTGATGAACATCGTCGGTGACGTCAAGGGCAAGCGCACCGTCATCGTCGACGACATCATCGACACCGCCGGCACGCTGACCAACGCGGCCGCCGCGATCATGGCCGCCGGCGCGGCGTCGGTGGCGGCGTGCGCGTCGCACGCGGTGTTCTCGGGCAAGTCGGTCCAGCGCATGACCGACTCGGCCCTGGCTCACGTGATCGTGACCAACACCATCCCCCTGTCCGAGGCCGCGCAGCAGTGCCCGAAGATCCGCGTCAAGTCGGTCGGCCGCCTGCTCGGAGAAGCCATCAAGCGGATCCATCACGGAGATTCGATCAGCTCGCTGTTCGTGTGAACGAGGTCATCATGTCCATTGCTACCGGCACTACTGGCAAGCTCACCGTCACCGCCCGCACCCAGACCGGCAAGGGCGCCGCTCACCGCCTCCGCGCGGCGGGCGAGGTCCCCGGCGTCGTCTACGGCGCGTCCACCAGCGGTCGCATCGATCCGATGCCGATCGTCGTCAACGTCAAGGCGCTCAAGGCGGCGCTCGATCCGGTGCGCAAGCAGAACACCGTCATCGAGCTGACCATCGAGGGCGGCGACGCGACGCAGACCCTGTCGGCGCTCCTCAAGGAGTACCAGCTCGACACGATCCGGCGCGACGTCACCCACGTCGACCTGCTCGCGATCGACCCGACCAAGGCGATCGTCGCCGAGGTGCCGCTCGAGTTCGTCGGCAAGCACAAGGGCATCATCGACGGCGCCCAGCTGCACGTCGTCATGCGCGAGGTCGAGGTTCGCTGCACCCCGGCCGCGATCCCGACCAAGCTCGAGGTCGACGTCTCGCCGCTGGGCATCGGCGACGTCCTCCACGTCTCCGACATCCAGCTGCCCGCCGGCGTCGCCTTCGTGACCGGCCTCGGCCAGGCGGTCATCACCTGCACCGCGCCGGAGGTCGAGAAGGCCACCGAGGCCGCCGCCGCGCCCGCCGAGGGTGCCGCGCCCGCCGCCGCCGCCGCGCCCGGCAAGGACGCCAAGGCCGCCGCGCCCGCCAAGGCCGCCGCGCCCGCCAAGGGCAAGAAGTAGCGGCCCGATGGTCGGCAGGCAGGAGCACGGCGCATGTGGATGGTCGTCGGCCTCGGCAACCCCGGGGCGAAGTACGCGCGGAACCGGCACAACGTCGGGTTCCGCGTCGTCGACGAGCTGGTCCGGCGCCACGGCCTGTCCGACTGCAAGGGCGGCAAGTTCGGGGGCGACACCACCAGCGGTGTCGTCACCACGCCCCGCGGCCGCCAGAAGGCCCTGCTGATCAAGCCGATGGAGTACATGAACCTGTCCGGCTTCGCCGTGCAGCGCGCCGCGCGCTTCCACGATGTCGCGATCGACGAGATCGTCGTGGTCCACGACGAGATCGATCTCGACTTCGGGACCGTGCGCCTCAAGCGCGGCGGCGGCCACGGCGGCCACAACGGCCTGCGCTCGATCGCCGAGCAGCTGGGCGGCGCCGACTTCCTGCGCGTCCGCTGTGGCGTCGGCAAGCCCGGTCCGCGGGCGGGCGCCGCCGACGGGGGCGCCGCCAGCGCCCGCGCCGCCGGCAACGTCGCCGCCGCCAGCGGCGACAAGAACGTCGCCGGCTGGGTGCTCGCCGACTTCCCGGCCGCCCAGGCCACCGAGGTCGACGCGATGGTCGGCCGCGCCGCCGACGGCGTCGAGGCCGTCCTGGGCCTCGGCATCGCCGCGGCCATGAACCAGTTCAACGGCAAGGCCTCCGCCTAGCCCGCGATCCTCGCTCACGGCCTGGTCCGTGGGCTACCAACCCGAGAGGAACGACCGAATGACCCGACTGCAGTCACTGCGAGATGCGCCGAACACGTCGCGCGAGTACGAGACCACGTACATCCTGCGCCCCAACACCGCCAACGACGGCGTGGCCGAGATCAACACCCGCGTCAAGGGGATCATCGAGGGCATGGGCGGGACGATCGTCAAGGTCGACAACTGGGGCAAGCGCCGCCTCGCCTACGAGGTCGCCAAGGAGCGCAAGGGGATCTACCTCTACTGGCTCTACCTGGCCCAGCCCGGCGTGGTCGAGGAGATCGAGCGCAACCTGCGCATGCTCGACACCGTGATCCGCTACATGACCATCAAGGTCGACGACAACGTCGACGTCGGCGCCCGGCCGACCGAGATCGACGACGCCGCCTACGAGCGCGCCGCGACCACCGCCGCCGACGAGGAGGACATGTTCCTCACCCGCGGCGGTGACGGCGAGGACGACGAGTTCAGCAGCGACGACGAGGACGACGTCTTCCCGGGCCGCGCCAAGCCGGCGGCCACCGAGGACAGCGCGGCCGACACCAGCGACGCCGCCAGCGACGACGCCAAGAAGGAAGAGGAGTGATCCATGGCCCGCATCGAGAGCAAGGCCGATAGCGCCGACAACGACGACTCGGGCGACGACCGCCGCAAGGGCGGCGGTCGGTCCGGGGGTGGCGGCCCGCGCCGCAAGGTCTGCCGCTTCTGCGCCGAGACCACCGTCCAGATCGACTACAAGAACCCGCAGCTGCTCAAGGGCTTCATCACCGATCGCGGCAAGATGGTCCCGCGCCGCATCAGCGGCACCTGCGCGCGTCACCAGCGCGCGGTGTCCCTGGCGCTGCGTCGCTCGCGCCAGCTGGCGCTGCTGCCCTTCACCGTGACCGGCGAGTAAGGAGGCCCGTCATGCCCATGCAGGTCATCCTCACCCAGGACGTCGACAACCTCGGCAAGGCCGGAGAGCTCGTCCACGTCAAGCCCGGCTTCGGCCGCAACTACCTGATCCCGCGCGGCTTCGCCGTCAGCGCGACGATCCACAACGTCAATCGCCTCGAGCACGAGCGCAAGGTGATCGCGTCGCGCGTCGCCAAGGAGCGCGCCGACGCCCAGTCGATCGCCGACCGCATCAACCTCATGACGCTGCAGTTCGAGCGCAACGTCGGCGAGGACGACAAGCTGTTCGGGTCGGTGTCGAACCGCGACATCGCCGAGCAGCTGGCCAAGGCCGGCGTCGAGCTCGATCACCGCAAGATCGAGCTGGACCAGCCGGTCAAGGCGCTCGGCAAGTACGAGGTGGCGGTCCGCCTCGGCGCCAGCGTCACCGCCCAGCTCAAGTTCTGGGTGGTCGGCAAGGAGAAGTGACCGCGACGTGATCGCGGGGGCCCTCGCCCCCGCCCGCTGGCACGACGCGCCGTCCTCGGACGGCGCGTCGGCGTTTTCGGCGCCCGGCGCGGCCGCCGGCCCGGCGCCGCGACTCGCGCGCGGGGCCGCGCGGGGCTGGATCGTCGTCGGACGCGCGCAGTAGGATGACGAGCTCGCCATGTCCCAGAAGCGCGTCCTGCCCCACAACCTCGACGCCGAAGCGTCGGTGCTCGGCGGCATCCTCCTGCGCAACGAGGTGCTGACCAACCTCGACGTCCTCGAGGTCGACGACTTCTACGATCCCCGCCACAAGGCGGTGTTCGCGGCGATGCGCAACCTCGAGGCCACCGCCAAGCCGATCGACCTGGTCACGCTCGAGGCCGAGCTCGACAAGGCCGGCAAGCTCGAGCCCATCGGCGGGGTCGCGTTCCTCGGCGAGCTGGCGCTGCGGGTGCCCACCGTCGACAACGTCACCCACTACGCCGACATCGTCAGCGACAAGCACGCCGCCCGCAAGCTGATGCTGGCGTCGAGCGAGGTCGCGGCCCGCGGCTACGAGGACTACGGCGACGTCAAGGACTACCTCGACGAGGCCGAGGCCAAGATCTTCGAGGCCACCCAGCGCCGCGACAAGGCCGGCCCCGAGCGGATGAAGGAGCTGATCAAGAAGGTCTTCAGCTCCCTCGACGAGCGCTTCAACTCGCCCGACGGCATCACCGGCGTGCCCACCGGCTTCACCGACCTCGACCTGCGCACCGCCGGCCTGCAGCCCACCGAGCTCATCATCCTCGCGGCCCGCCCGGCGATGGGCAAGACGTCGTTCGCGCTGTCGATCGCGCAGAACTGCGCGGTGACCGCGGGCTGGCCGGTGCTGGTGTTCTCGCTCGAGATGTCGTCGGCGCAGCTGGCCGAGCGCATGCTGTGCTCCGAGGCCCGGGTCGACTCGTCGTCGCTGCGCCGCGGCCAGCTGCAGCGCCAGGACATGACCAACCTGACCTACGCCGCCGGCACGCTGTCGAAGGCGCCGATCATGATCGACGACACCCCGGCGCTCAGCCTGCGCGAGCTGCGGGCCCGGGCCCGCCGGTTCCGCAGCACCAAGGAGCTGTTCGACGGCCCCCACGGCCCGCGCAAGACCGGGCTGATCGTCATCGACTACCTCCAGCTGATGCGCGGCTCGACCCAGTCGGCCAAGGCCAGCCGCGAGCAGGAGATCTCCGAGATCTCGCGCGGCCTCAAGTCGCTGGCCAAGGAGCTGCAGTGCCCGGTGCTGGCGCTGTCGCAGCTCAACCGGAGCCTCGAGTCGCGCACCGACAAGCGGCCGCAGCTGTCGGACCTGCGCGAGTCGGGCGCGATCGAGCAGGACGCCGACGTCATCGTCTTCATCTACCGCGACGAGGTCTACAACAAGGAGACCGACGCCAAGGGCATCGCCGAGGTCATCATCGGCAAGAACCGCCACGGCGCCACCGGCACGATCGAGACCCGCTTCGAGGGTCGCTACACCCGCTTCGAGAACCTGGCCCGCCGCGAGGACGCCGCGTAAAGCCGGCGCCGGCCTCGCGAAGCGCCGCCGACCGAGGCTACACTCGGGCCCGTTCCATGCCCAACCCGCCGCCTGGAAGCTCGCTGGGCCCCTACCAGATCGAGGGCGACATCGGCGCCGGCTCGATGGGCGACGTCCTGCGCGGCGTCGACCACAGCCTCAACCGGCGGGTCGCGATCAAGATCCTCAGCGAGAAGCACCGCGACAGCCCCGAGCTGCGCGCCCGCTTCGTCCGCGAGGGCCGCGCGGTCGCCGCGATCCAGCACGCCAACGTCGTCCAGGTCTTCACCACCGGGACCTACGACGAGCGGCCCTACATCGCGATGGAGTTCCTCGACGGCACCGACCTCGGGACGATCATCGACGACCACGGCGCCCTGCCCTCGCTGGCCGCGGCCCGCGCCGTGCTCGACGCCGCCCGCGGCCTGCAGGCGGCGTCCCAGGCCGGGCTGATCCACCGCGACGTCAAGCCGTCCAACCTGGTGCGGCTGTCCGACGGCCGGGTCAAGGTCACCGACTTCGGCCTGGCCAAGCCGGTCGACCCCGGCACCGAGCCGGCGCTGACCGCGCTCGGCGTCGTCGTCGGCACGCCCGACTACATCGCGCCCGAGCAGGCCCGCGGCGAGACCATCGACGAGCGGGTCGACATCTACGCCCTGGGCGGGACGCTGTACTACCTGCTGGTCGGGACGCCGCCGTTTCGCACCGGCAAGCCGGCGGAGGACAAGTACCTCAAGGTCGTGGCCCGCCACCTGCGCCAGCCGCCGCCCGACGCCACCGCGGCGGCGCCCGGGGTCGACCGCGAGCTCGCCGACCTCGCCCGCCAGATGATGGCGAAGAAGCCGGCGGACCGGCCCGACTACGGCACGCTGATCCCCCGGCTCGAGGCCATCGTCGCGCGGCTCGGCGCCGCCGGCGCGCCCGACGCCTCGATCGTGCGCCCGATGGACAGCGCCGGGTCGAGCGGCCTGGTCGGCAAGACCCCGTTCGTCGGCGGCGACGGGCCCCGCGCCTTCCGCGACGATCCCGACGCCAGCCTCGGCAGCCTGGCCGCGGCGGTCAAGCCCCGGTTCCCGGGCTGGCTGATCGCCGTGACCGGCGTGTCGGTCCTGGTCCTCGCGGTCGGCGCGGTGGTGTTCCTGACCCGGGGCGGCGGCGCCGCCGCGCCCGACGCCGCCCCCACCGCGCCCGCCGACGCCGGCGTCGCCGCGGCCACCGTCGACGCCGCGCCGGCGCCGCCGGCCCGCCCGACCCCGCCCGCGGGCATGGTCCTGGTCGAGAAGCCCGACGGCACGCCGTGGTTCTTCGTCGACGCCGAGCCGGTGACCCACGGCGCCTACGCCAAGGTCTTCCCCAAGCAGAAGCAGCCGTCGGCCAAGCTCGACCCCCAGCCGGTGACCGGCGTCGCCTACAACTTCGCCCGCGCCTACGCCCAGGCTGCCGCCAAGCGGCTGGTGCGCGCCGACGAGTACGACGCGGCGGTCGCCACCGCCGGGGTGTCCCCGCCGGCCAAGGGCCTGTACGAGTGGGTCGACGGCAACGAGAAGGACAAGAAGACGGTGCGCGCGGTCGGCGCCAAGGCGACCCGCGCGCAGACCGGGCAGAAGGACGTCACCTTCCGGCTCGCCGCCGACCTGCCGGCGCCGGCCCCGTAGCCCGGCGGCCACGGCCCGCGTCGCGGCGCCCGCCCGACAACCCGCGCCCCGGCGCCCGGTGGTAAGGTGCCGCTCCGATGACGCGCGAGGTCGACAGGCTCGTCGAGCTGATCACCGCCCGGGTGCAGGAGCGCCTGGGCTCGTCCGCCCAGCCGGCGCCCCTGGTCAAGCTGGGCCTGGCGCCCCGCGACCGCGGCCCCTGCGACAACGACGAGGCCCCCGGCGAGGACTGCGCCGGCTGCGGCGCGTGCGTGGTGCGGCGGCCGTGGGCGGTGCGCGCGCTCGAGGGCTCGGGCGCGATGCGCGTCGGCGCCTCGGCCGGCATCGGCGAGGTGCCCACGGACCTGGCCCGGCTGATCGACCACACGCTGCTCAAGCCCGAGGCCACCCGCGCCGAGGTCGTCGCGCTGTGCGAGGAGGCCCGCAAGCACCACTTCGCGTCGGTGTGCGTCAACACGACGTGGGTGCCGCTGTGCAAGGCGCTCTTGGGCTCGACCGACGTCATGGTGTGCGCGGTGGTCGGGTTCCCGCTCGGCGCGATGCTGCCGACCGCCAAGGCCTACGAGGCCCGCGACGCGGTCCGCCAGGGCGCGCGCGAGATCGACATGGTGATCAACATCGGCGCGCTCAAGTCCAAGGACTACGAGACCGTCTTCGAGGACATCTGCCGGGTCGTCAAGGCGGCCGCGCCCGCCGGCGTCAAGGTCATCCTCGAGACCTCGGCGCTGACCCACGACGAGAAGGTCGTCGCCTGCGCGCTGTCGAAGCTGGCCGGCGCCGCGTTCGTCAAGACCTCGACCGGCTTCGGCAAGGGCGGCGCCACCGTCGAGGACGTCGCGCTGATGCGCGCGATGGTCGGCAGCGACGTCGGCGTCAAGGCGTCGGGCGGCGTCCGCACCGCCGAGGACGTCGTCAAGATGGCGCAGGCCGGCGCCAACCGGATCGGGGCGTCGGCGTCGGTGGCGATCGTCACCGGCGACAAGGACGCCGGCAAGGCCAAGGGCTACTGATGGCCCGGCTCCCGGCGCAGCTGATCCGCGCCAAGCGCGACGGCGGCGAGCTCACCGACGACGAGATCCGCGAGCTGATGGTGGCGATCACCGACGGCTCGATCCCGGACTACCAGGTGTCGGCGCTGCTGATGGCGATCTTCTTCCGCGGCCTGTCGGATCGCGAGCTCGCGACCTGGGCCGACGCGATGGTCCGCTCCGGCGACGTCCTCGACCTGTCGGCGATCGCGCGCGCCAAGGTCGACAAGCACTCGACCGGCGGCGTCGGCGACAAGATCTCGCTGCCGCTGGCCCCGGCGGTGGCGGCGTGCGGGGTCGCGGTGCCGATGGTGTCGGGGCGCGGCCTCGGCCACACCGGCGGCACCCTCGACAAGCTCGAGGCCATCCCCGGCTTCCGCGTCGACCTGTCGGTCGAGCGCTTCGCGGCCCTGGTCGACGAGCTGGGCGTGTGCCTGATCGGCCAGACCGCGCGGATCGCGCCCGCCGACAAGCGCCTCTACGCGCTGCGCGACGTCACCGGCACGGTCGAGTCGATCCCGCTGATCGCGTCGTCGATCATGTCGAAGAAGCTCGCCGAGGGCATCGACGGCCTGGTCCTCGACTGCAAGGTCGGCCGCGGCGCCTTCATGAAGCGCCTCGACGACGCGCGCGCGCTGTGCAAGGCGATCCGCACGATCGGCGAGGCCGCCGGCAAGCAGGTCACCTGCGTCCTGACCGCGATGGACGCGCCGATCGGCACCCACGTCGGCAACGCGCTCGAGGTGCTCGAGAGCGTGCGCGTGCTGCAGGGCGGCGGCCCCGCCGACACCCGCGAGCTGACCGTCGTCCTCGGCGGCGAGATGCTGGCGCTGGGCGGCGTCGTCGCCGACGCCGCCGCCGGCGCCGCGCGGATCGCGGCCGCCCTCGACGACGGCTCGGCGCTGGCGGTGTTCCGCCGCCTGGTCGAGGCCCAGGGCGGCGACCCGCGGGTGTGCGACGATCCCGAGGCCGTGCTGCCGCGGGCGCGCGTCACCGAGCCGCTGGTCGCCACCACCGCGGGCGTGATCACCGCGGTCGACGCCGAGGACGTCGGCGTCGCCGGGGTCTGGCTCGGCGCCGGCCGCCGCACCAAGGAGGACGCCGTCGTCCCCGGCGCCGGCGTCGTCCTCGCCGCCCAGGTCGGCGAGCGGGTCGAGGTCGGCCAGCTGCTGGCGACGCTGCACCACGACGCCCCCGGCGGCGACCGCGTCGACCAGGCCCGGCACCTGGTCACCGACGCCTTCCGGATCGATCCCGCCGCCACCGCCACCGCGCCCGGAACTCGCGTCCTCGAGGTCCTGCGCGGTACCGTGCCCGCATGACCGCGAACGCCACCCCGGGGGACGGCCTCTACGAGCGCGTCGCCGCCGCCGCCGCGCACGTGCGCGGCCGCCTGGGCGGACGGGCGCCGACGATCGGGCTGATCCTCGGCTCCGGCCTGGGCGGCTGGGCCGATCGCCTGGGCGATCCGGTGACGATCGACTACGGCGAGATCCCGCACTTCCCGCGCTCGCACGTCGAGGGCCATAAGGGCCGGCTGGTCGTCGGCACCTCCGGCGGCGCCACCTGCGTCGCGATGCAGGGCCGCGTCCACCTCTACGAGGGCCACCCGGCGGCGCTGGTCGCGTTCCCGGCCCGGGTCCTGGTCGCGCTCGGCGCCCGCACGCTGATCATCACCAACGCCGCCGGCGGCCTGCGCCCCGAGTGGGCGCCCGGCACGCTGATGGTGATCCGCGACCACCTCGACATGCTGCGCGACCACCCGCTGCGCGGCCCCAACGACGACCGACTCGGCCCCCGGTTCCCCGACATGACCCGGGCCTACGCGCCCGAGCTGCGGGCCCTGGTCAAGGACGTCGCCGCGGCCCGCGGCGTCGCGATCCAGGAGGGCGTCTACGTCGCGATGCCGGGCCCGACCTACGAGACCCCGGCGGAGGTCAAGATGCTGCAGGGGATGGGCGCGGACGCGACCGGCATGTCGACGGTGCCCGAGGTGATCGTCGCCAACCACATGGGCGCGCGGTGCATCGGCATCTCGTGCATCACCAACAAGGCCGCCGGCATCACCGGCGAGCCCCTGTCGCACGCCGAGGTCACCGAGACCGCGACCCGGGTCCGGGCCGAGTTCGAGGGCCTGCTCGACGGCGTCGTCGCCGCGCTGGCGGCGCCGGCCGCCGCGGGAGGCGCCGCGTGAGCGCCGCCGACGGCCGCGACGACGACGCGGCGCTGGTGGCGCGGGCCCTGGCCGCGCGCGACCTCGCCTACGCGCCCTACTCGCACTTCCTGGTCGGCGTCGCGCTGGTCGCCGACGACGGCACCGTCTTCGACGGCGCCAACGTCGAGAACGCCAGCTACGGCCTGTCGATCTGCGCCGAGCGCAACGCCGTGGCCCGGATGGTCCTCGCCGGCCACCGCGCGATCCGCGCGGTCTACGTCGCGACCACGACGTCGCCGCCGGCGACGCCGTGCGGCATGTGCCGCCAGACCCTGCTCGAGTTCGCGCCCGATCCGGCGGCGGTCCGCGTCGTCGCGGTCAACCCCGCCGGCGAGCGCGCCGAGTGGACGCTGGCGGCGCTGATCCCGGCCGGCTTCACCGGCGCGCAGCTCGGCTAGGAGCGTGTACCCGATAGCCGCCCGGGCCGGGACGGCATCGTCCGCGGCCGGGTAGCGCGCGCGGACCGGGGCGGCCGACGGCGAGTACCGCAGCGGGCCCGCGCCACCACGCGACGGCGTCACCGCCCGCACCCGCCTCACCGCCCGCGCTCTCGTCACCGCGAGGACGGTCCGAGCCGGAGGTCGCCCCCCGCGCTCGCGGCAGGACCCGGGCCGGCGGCTCGCGGTCTCCCCACCGCTCGCGCAGGCGGGTATCCGCGACACGCTGCTTGCACGCTCCTAGCGAAGCGCCGCGCCCCGCGGCGCCACGCGCCGCACGGTGTACGCTCGGCTGGATATGTCCGAGGTCATCTTCCGGGGCGGCACGATCCTCACGGTCGCCGGCTCGCACGTGCTCACCGGCGACGTCGCCTGCCGCGACGGCGTCATCGTCCACGTCGGCGGCGAGTACACGCCGCAGGCGCGCGACTACGACGTCCTCGACTGCGAGGGCTGCGTGATCATGCCGGGCCTGGTCCAGGCCCACGTCCACACCTGCCAGACCCTGGCCCGCGGCCGCGCCGACGACCTCGAGCTGCTCGACTGGCTGCGCAAGGTGGTGTGGCCCTACGAGGCCGCGCTCGACGCCCCGGCGATGGCGGCGGCGGCGCGGCTGGCGTGCGCCGAGCTGCTGCTCGGCGGCACCACCGCGGTCCTCGACATGGGCACGGTCCATCACACCGACGAGGTCTTCGCCGCCGCCGAGCACAGCGGCCTGCGCGCGACGATCGGCAAGGCGATGATGGATCACCGCGACGACGCCATCCCGGCGGGCCTGCGCGAGTCGACGACCGCGTCGCTGGCCGAGTCGGATCGCCTGGCCGAGCGCTGGCACGGCGCCGCCGACGGCCGGCTGCGCTACGCCTACGCGCCGCGGTTCGCGCTGTCGTGCACCGACGACCTGCTGCGCGAGGTCGGGACCCGCGCCCGCGACAAGGCGCTGCGGATCCACACCCACTCCAGCGAGAACCGCGCCGAGATCGCCGCGGTGCGCGAGCGGTTCGGCAAGGACAACGTCGTCTACCTGCACGACACCGGGCTGACCGGCGACCACGTCACGCTGGCGCACTGCATCCACCTCACCGACGAGGAGCGCGCGATCCTGGCCGCCACCGGCACCCACGTCGCGCACTGCCCGAGCTCGAACCTGAAGCTGGCGTCGGGCGTCGCGCTGGTGCCGGAGCTGCGGGACGCCGGCGTCCCGGTCGCGATCGGCGCCGACGGCGCGCCGTGCAACAACAACCTCGACGGCTTCCTCGAGATGCGGCTGGCCGCGATCCTCCACAAGCCGCGGGTCGGGCCCCGCGCGCTGCCGGCGTCGGAGGTGCTGCGGATGGCCACCCTCGGCGGCGCCGCCGCGATCGGCCTCGCCGATCAGATCGGGACCCTCGAGGTCGGCAAGCGCGGCGACGTCGTCGCGGTCGCGATCGACGGCGCCCACGTCGCGCCGACCGCGAACCCGTACTCGGCGGTGGTCTACGCGTGCCGGGCCAGCGACGTCCGCCACGTCGCCGTCGACGGCGCCGTGAAGGTGCGGGACCGGCGGCTGCTGACGCTCGACGTCGCCGACGTCGTGCGCGAGGGCCGCAAGGCGGCCAGCCGCATCTTCGCCGCGATGGGCTGAGGCCGCGGCCGGCGCCCGCCGCGGGACGGACCCGATGCGCGCACGGCGCGCCCAACGGGCCAGGATCACAGGCGCGCGACGGCGGCGGGATTTCGGCGCGAGGCTCCCGGCGTCCTGGAGTATGGTTGGACCAATGCTGCTGACCCGCGAGGAGATGACCTTCGACTTCGAAGGCGGGACGCTCGATCCGGTGCGCGATCGCGAGCTGATCGAGTGGATGCTCAACCAGTTCCTCTACGGCGAGATGACCGGCATCCAGGTCGGCCACTGGCTGTACGAGCACGCCCCCGACTACGAGGCCGCCAAGTTCCTGGCCCGGCAGTCCCTCGAGGAGATGCAGCACGTCGAGAACTTCCTGCGCATCATGGCGATGCTCGGCTGCAAGCCGCGGCCGGCGCACCCCGCGGTGCGGTTCCTGGCCACCGGCATGATGGGCGGCTCGTGGGCCGAGCACGTCGCGCTCGAGATGGCCAACGGCGAGGGCTTCGTGCTGATGGCGTTCTACGCGGTGATCGACACGCTCGATCACAAGCCGTCGGTCGACATCCTGCGCCGCGCCGTCAAGCAGGAGGAGCGCCACGTCGAGTTCGGCGAGCAGCAGACGATGAAGGCGATCGAGGGCCGCGGCTGGCTGCGCCGCCGCCTGCTCGGCCTCAACCTGGTCTCGATGTGGGGCGTGCGCCGGCTCGCCGGCTTCATGGCCAAGCGCCTCCCTGCCGATCACCCGGTGCTCAAGTTCCTGCCCCGCTTCCTCGAGCTGTCGAACCGGTGCGCCGAGACCCGCATGCGCCGCATGGGCCTGCTCGATCGCCCCCTCGCCGAGCTCGGCGGCCTCAAGCGCGCCGCGCTGGTCTCCGAGGCCTACGCCGGCAAGGCGCTCGGCGGCCTGCTGTCGCTGCTGGCGACGCCGCTGCGCCTCTTGCCGTGGTTCCGCCGCAAGCGGCTCACCGAGACGTACCTCACCGATCCGCGCATCGCCGGCCTCGAGCTGCCGCCGCCCGGCGCCACCGCCGACGCCACCGCGGACTGACCGCGGCGGCCGCGGCGCACCGCCGGCAACCTGCGGCAGCTTCCGGCAGCGCCCGGCGACGCGCTCGTGTCGGCGGCCGCGACGGCCAAGCTGCCGCTACCGGCGCGCGTCGTCGCCGCGCCACGTGACCTCCCCGTGTCCGCCCCGATCGAGCTCACCGGCCTGCACAAGCGCTTCGGCGACGTCCGCGCCCTCGACGGCCTGGATCTCACGGTCCGCCGCGGCACGGTGTGCGCGATCCTCGGCCACAACGGCGCCGGCAAGACCACGACGCTGCGGACCCTGCTGGGGCTGGTCCGGCCCGACGCCGGCACGGTCCGCGTCCTCGGCGACGATCCGCTGCGCGACGGCCGGCGGGTCCGCGCCCGCGTCGGCGTCGTCCTCGATCGCGACGGCCTCTACGAGCGCCTCTCGGCCGAGGCCAACCTCGACTACCACGCCCGCCTGCACGGCCTGACCGGGCGCCGCCGCCGCGCCGCGGTCGAGGCCGGCCTGCGCCGGTTCGGGCTGTGGCAGCGTCGCCGCGAGCGCATCGCGGGCTGGTCGACCGGCCAGCGCAAGCAGCTCGCGCTGGCCCGCGCCCTGCTGCACGAGCCGGAGCTGCTGCTGCTCGACGAGCCGTTCGCCGGGCTCGATCCAGTGGCCGCGACCGAGGTCCGGGCGCTGCTGGCCGGCCTCGCCCGCGACGGCGACCGCACCGTGGTCCTGACCACCCACGACCTCGCCCACGTCGAGCGCGCCTGCGACCACGTCGTCGTCGCCGAGCGCGGCCGGGTCCTGGCCCAGGGCTCGCTCGGCGAGCTGCGAGCCCAGGCCGACGAGCTGACCGTGCTGGTCCGCGGCGCTGGCCTCACCGACGCGCTGCTCGACCGTCTCCGCGACGACGGCGTCGTGCTCGACCACGTGCGCATCGACGACGGCGTCCGCGTCCGCTGCCCGGCGACCGGGCGGCCGCGGCTGGCCGCCGCGCTGGTCGGCGCCGGGGTCGCGCTCGAGGAGCTGCGCCCCTGCGGCGCGTCGCTCGAGGACCTGTTCCTGGCCCTGGTCGCGGGTCGTGACGCGGAGGCCGCGTGACCGACGTCGTCACCGTGCTGCGCAAGGAGCTGGCCGAGCTGTTCGGCGATCGCCACTCGGTCTACGGCGCGATGATCCAGACCGCGATCCTGGTCGCGCTGTGCGGCGTCGTCGTGCCCCTGGACCGACCGACGGTGTGGCGCGACGCCGGCGCGGTCGCGATGCTCTACGGCGTCTTTCCCGCGGTGCTGGCCGCGACGTTCGCCGCCGACGCGTTCGCCGGCGAGCGCGAGCGGCGCACCCTCGAGACCGTGCTGGCGACGCCGATCGCGGCGCGCAGCCTGTTCCTCGGCAAGCTGGCGGCGGCGGTCGCGCTGGCCCTGCTGGGCGCCCTCGTCGCGATGACCACCGGCGCGATCAGCGCCACCGCCGCGGCCGGCGCGCTGCCGCCGGCGCTCACCGCGCGCCACGCCGCGATGATCCTCCTCGGCGCCACCGGCTACGCGACGCTGACCGCGGTGCTGGCGACCCAGATCTCGATGCGGGTCGCGGTCGCGCGCACCGCGCAGCAGGCGGCGTCGATGCTGTCGATCGCGATCACCGCGGGCCTGGCGTTGGTGCTGCGGCGCCTGCACGTCGACCTCGACTGGGACACGCTGCCGCGCGTCGCCGGCGCCATGGTCGCGCTCGGCGCCGCGCTGGTCGTCGGCGGCGACGGCGGCTTCCGCCGCCATCGCATCTTCGATCCCGACGGCCCGCCGCCGCCGCCGCCCGGCTGACGGCGGCTAGCCGCGGCCAACTACCGGGTCCACTGGCCCTCGCAGGGCCGCTGCCACGGCAGGGTCGCCTCGGTCGAGGCCTCGCTGCCGCGCACGGTGCCGACCAGGGCCTCGTCGTCGACCGGCGCCGAGACGTGGGCCTGGACGATCTGCCAGGCGCGGGTGCCGTCGGGCTGATCGCGATCCTCGAGGACGAACGTGCCGCGCAGGCGCAGCGTCACCGGCTCCATCTTGGTGCCCTCGACGCGGCGGGCGTCGACCCGCAGGGTCGCGGCCACCCACGCCACCGTGCCGGGGCCAACGCCGCCGTCGGGATCCGGCGACATGCCGACCCGGAACGTCTCGAGCGAGATCTTGCTGGCGTCGAACGAGCGGGCCAGGCTGGCGGCGCTGAGCACGGCGCTGCCGTGCAGCTCCTGCTCGGGATCCGGCCACATCGCCAGCGCCCCCGGGTCGGAGGCGTACAGGCGGGCGCGCTCCGACTCGGGCAGGTCGGCGGAGATCGCGCGCTTGACCACGTCGAGCGGCTGCTGCACGGCCGGCCGCGGATCGCGGCCGATGCGCAGCTTCTTGCCGATCATGCCCTCGGCGTCGTCGACCAGCTCGCCGATGCGCTGCGGGTACGAGACGTGCTCGAGGACCTCGACCCAGCGCTCGCCGTCGCGCACGAACAGGCCGGTGTAGCGCAGCGGCACCACCGCGACCTTGTAGCGGCCGTCGCGGCCCAGGCAGCCCGGCACGCGGTAGCTGATCTCGTCGGCGATCCACGCCGCCGACAGGTCCTCGCTGAGGTGGAGCTGCAGGCGCTTGGACTCGGCCTCGTCGAGGCGGCCGCCGATCTCGTCGACCGGCAGCAGCGGCCAGCGATCGACCGAGGTCACGCCGCCGGCGGCGATGTCGTCGGGGCCGACCCCGATGTGGACGGCGCCGACCCGACCGCTGACCGCGGTGGCGGGCGCCGCGGTCTCGAAGGTCGGCTGGTCGTAGCCCTCGAGGACCTCGATCTCGAGCTCGCGCAGCAGGATGGCGCGGACGTTGGCCTCGCGGCCGGGATCGGGATCGCCGGGCGGCTCGACCGGGCCGTGATCCTTGCGGCCGCCGCAGGCCCCGGCGCCGAGCCCGACCAGCGCGGCGGTCGCCAGCGCCACCGCCGCCGCGGCGCCCGCGCGGGTGCGCACCCGGGAGCATCGAGGGGCGGGCGCCGTCATCTCGTCAGTGCTACCACGGCCCGTCGACCGCCTCGGGCGTGTCGACGTCCCGGATCACGCCCGGATCGTCGACGTCGACGTCGACGCGGCGCCACCGCGGATCGCGCAGCACCGAGCGCGCGCCCTCGGCGGCGGCCGCCGCCGCGACCAGCGCCGGCCACACCGCGCGGGCGATCACCACCGGGTGGCCGCCGCGGCCGCCGTGGCGGGGCGCGACGATCGCGGCGTCGGGGTGGGCGGCCGCGGTGGCGAGCAGGCGCCGCACCGTCGCGGCGGCGACGCCGGGGTGATCCACGGGCCACAGCAGGGCGTGGCCGTGGGCGTCGGACGCCCACCGCGCGTCGAGCCAGGCGAACCCTCGGCCACCGACGAGCCCATGCCGCGCGCGCGGCGCCAGGTTGGTGACGACCGTGGCGCCGAGCCGCGCCGCCTCGGCGCCGACCGCCTCGCCGTACGGCGCGCCGACCACGACGACGGCGTCGGCGGGCGCGACCCCGGCGGCGCGCGCCGCGGCGACGATCGCGCCCAGGAAGGTCCGATCGCCGGCGGGCAGCAGCGCCTTGGCGACGCCGCCGAGGCGCTCGCCGCGCCCGGCCGCGAGCACCACCAGCGCCGGCGCGCGCGCCCGCGACGTCGTCGACCGCGGCGCCCGGACGCAGCCGACGCCCCGGCCGCCGCGGCGTCGCGACGCCCAGCCGCCGGCGCCTCGCCCGGCTCGGCGCGGCCCCAGCCGCCGGCGGTCGCGACGCCGCGGCGGCGCAGCGCCACCAGCTGCGCGACCACGGCGATCGCGATCTCGGCCGGGGTCTCGGCGCCGAGGTCGAGGCCGACCGGCGCGGTCAGCCGCGCCCACCGCGCCGCGCCGCGCTCGCCGTCGAGCAGCCCCTTGGCCTCGAGCCGCTTGCGGAACCGCCCGACCTTGCCGCGGCTGCCGATCATGCCGAGGTAGTCGACGTCGAGGTCGTCGCGGCCCAGGGCCTGCTCGAGGATGCGCTGGTCGACCGCGTGATCGCGGGTGACGATCAGCAGCAGGTCGCCGGCGCCCAGGCCGCCGAGCGCGCGCTCGACGTCGGCGACGTCGAACGAGTCGACCACCCGCGCCGCCCACGGCGCGTCGCCGGCGAGCGCGCCGGTGTCGCCGTCGTCGCACAGCACGACCTCGAAGTCGCAGGCCGCCGCCGCCGCGCCGACCGCGCGGCCGACGTGGCCGGCGCCGAAGACGATCACCCGCTCGGCCACCCCGAAGGCCTCGCGCAGGGCGTCGCCCTCGATCCGCGGCCGCCGCCACGCCGCGGCCTCGGCCCGGCTCGCCGCGACCACGCGCAGCGCGCCGCCGTCGAGCGGGGTCTCGAGCACGACCGGCTGGCGCCGCGCCGCCGCCGCGACCACCTCGGCGATCGCGGCGCCGCTGGGCGCGGCCGGCGCGATCACGACCTCCATCGAGCCGCCGCAGCACATCGCGAGGTCGCGGACCAGGTGGTGCCGGACCCGCACCGGCGGCGCCCCGGCCGCCACCGCGCGCGCGGCCTCGGTGACCTCGAGCTCGATGCGGCCGCCGCCGATCGTGCCCCAGCTGGTGCCGTCGGCGGCCACCACCATGCGCGCGCCGGGGTGGCGCGGCGTCGAGCCGGCGGTCGCGACGACGGTCGCCAGGGCCACGGGGGGGCCCTCGGCCAGCAAGGTCAGCAGGTTGGACAGCACCTTCACGGGATGAGCGATCTGTTACCATGGGGCCATGGACGCGGCGGTCCTCCGGGTGGTCACCAGCAACAATGTGGACGTGTTCCGTCTGCTGGGGCAGTCGCCGCTGGCCCGCCTGCGCGTCGAGTACGCCGTCGCCGCGGACCAGGACGAGCTGATCGAGCGGGTCCGCGCGGTCCAGCCCGACGTCGTCCTGGTCGACGCCGAGCTCGCCGGCGGCTCCGGCTACGACGCCTGCCGCCGCATCAAGCAGGACCCGGCGCTGGCGCGGACCCACGTCGTGATCCTGCTGGCGACGCCGCCCCAGGCCCGGCCCCACGGCGCGCCGCCCCACGTGCCGCGCCTGTCGCGCGCCGACATCGACCTCTTGTGGGAGAGCGGCGCCGACGACGTCCTCGCCCTGCCCGTCCACCCCGACGACTTCTACCACCACCTCGCGCACCTCGCCGGGCTGCCGTTCCGGCGCGATCGCCGGGTCCGCATCGACCTCGAGATCGCGTTCGCCAGCGACGAGGGCACGGTGGTCGCGCAGGTCACCAACGCCGGCAGCGGCGGCCTCGGCGTCATCACCGACGCGCCGCTGCCGCTACAGACGCTGGCGTCGGCGCGGCTGCGCCAGGGCGACTTCGTCTCGCCCGAGACCCGGCTCCACGTCGCCTGGTGCCGCCCCGCCGGCGACGGCTTCGCCGCGGGCCTGCGCTTCGAGGGCGAGCCGCCCATCAAGACCCGCATGCTGCTCGAGCAGGTCGCGCTGTTCGACGTCGAGCCGCGCGACGGCGGCGGCGTCACCGTGACGCTGCACGGCGACTTCACCGAGCTGACCCGCTTCGAGGGCCTGACCGCGCGCCTCACCGACGAGGACGACCTCGAGTTCGACACCGCCAGCGTCCGCTACCTCAGCTCCGCCGGGGTCCGGGCGTGGTGCGAGTTCCTCGCCGGCCAGGCCGGCAAGCGCTACCGCTTCCGGCACTGCTCGGTGGCGTTCGCCAGCCAGGCGGCGATGGTGCCGATGGTGCTCGGCGAGGGCGAAGTCGTGAGCCTCGAGGCGCCGTACGTGTGCGAGCAGTGCGACACCGAGGACATGCGCCTGCTCGACGTCCAGGCCATCGCCCAGGACGGCGGCCCGCTGCCGCCGCGGCTGACCTGCCTGGCGTGCGGCGGCGAGCTGTCCTTCGACGACGTGCCCGAGCGCTACTTCGCGTTCCTGGCGGACTGAGCGCCCGCCGGCCGGCGCCGGCGCGCCGGCGCTACTCGGGGACCTCGCCGCCGAGCTCGACCGACGGGAACTGCCGCGCGGTGTCCATCGCGACGTCCATCTGGTAGTCCGACAGCTCGAAGGTCTGCTTGGTGGCCTCGAGGAACGCGACCTCGCGCCAGTCGCCCTTCCCGTCGGCGAGCGCGATGATCATCATGTAGACCACCGTCCAGTAGCGGTCGGCGGCCAGCGCGATGACCTTGGCGATGGCGTCGAGCTCGGTCTTGACGTCCTTGCCGGCGACCCGCTCGAACGCGACCTCGATGGCCTCGTCGAGCTCGTCCGCGGTCAAGACGCTCATGTCCGGGATGTTGCGCAGCACGGCGCGGATGCCGAGGCGCTCCTGGTGGTGGACCTCGCCGTCGGCCGCGGCCATCAGGGCCATGCAGTCGACGAAGCGCGGCATCAGCGCGCGCATCTTGGCGGTCTTCTCCTCGAGCGTGAGCAGGCCAGAGTGCTTGCGCGCGGCCTCGAACAGCTCCTTGGCCTCGACCTCGTCGAGCCCGAAGGCGTGCTGCAGGTTGTCGAGGAAGTCGATCTCGGCCTCGGCCAGGTCGCGATCGGCGACGCAGACCTCGCACGCCATGGCGTACGCGGTCAGCCGCTGCGACCGCGACGGCAGGCCCTTGGCGATCTCGGGCACCCGGTTGCGGCCGCCGCCGGCCTCGCGGATCGCGTCGGCGGCCAGGTCGATGAAGCGCTGGACCTCCTCGCCGGACAACCCGCTGAACAGGTCGTGGCTCTCGAGGTTGCCCTGCAGGGTCTCCATCTCGGCGTCCAGCACCTCGCCGTCCGCCTCCATCGCGCCCAGCATGGTCTCGATCACGTACCGGCGCGGATCGTCAGTCTTGACCCGGCCGCTGAACATCTTGCGCAGAAAGCTCATCGTGTCCCCTCGCTGCTGAGGGTCACGAGCCTACCGCGGGCGCGGCCGACCGGGGGCCGGTGGCGGGCGCAATCAGCGCAGCGACAGCACGTGGTCGATGACCTCGCGCAGGCCGGCGCCCTCCGGCTGCTCGGTCAGGTACGCCGGCTTGGCGTCGAGCTCGTCCCACCAGGTCTTGACGTTGGCGACGCCGACCGAGGTCGGGAAGCCGCCGAACATCGGCGCGTCGTTGAGCGCGTCGCCGACGAAGACGTACGGCGCCAGCTCGGCGGGATCGCCGTCGAGCACCTGGGTCAGGACCGCGAGGCACGCCGACAGCTTGTCGAAGTGCGGCGGCCCGAAGTTGACGTGCACGCTCGACCGCGACGCCGTGAAGCCGGCCTTGCGCGCCAGCTGCACGACCTCCTCGGCCTCGTCGCGGCTCAGCGACGCCTCCTCGTTCCAGTCGATCGCCAGGTCGACCTCGCGGTAGCGGCTGTCCAGCGACAGCTGCGCGCCCGGCACCTTGGCGTTGATGTCGTTGACGAGGATGTTCATCTTGCGGCGCCACTCGGGCAGGCTCGCCGGCGGCACCCCGTACAGCTTCTTGAGGTGCTTGCCGTGGCGGACCCAGGTCACGCCGCCGTTCTCGGTGACGACCGCGGCGACCGGCGCCACGGTCATGAACGCCTGGCCCCAGCCGGCGGGCCGACCGGTGACCAGCACGACCGGGATGCCGGCCTCGCCGAGGCGCTCGAGGGCGACGTACGTGATGCCCTCGACGCGACCCTGCGTGGTCATCGTGCCGTCGACGTCGGAGAACAGGGCCCGGATCGGACCCTTCAGCTGGGACAGCGGAGCGGACATGCGGGGCCGCTTACCACGAGGGAGCCGGCCGCGTCCAATGGGGGGGGACGGACCGCCGCGGGCGCGGCGGTCCGGATGGGCTACGCCACGAGCTCGAGCGAGCTACCGGACAGCTGGCTGACCAGGCCCTGGCCCAGCGACCGATCGCGCTGGCGGGACAGCCAGTCCTCGAGGTCGATCATGTTCAGCCGGACGATGCCGCCGACCTTGAACACCGGCAGGGGATCGGCCGTCCTACGGGCCATGTAACGGCACCACCGCTCCGAGCGGCCGAGTGAATGCGCGATGCCCTTCCAGGTCTCCGTGTAGTTGCTCATCTGTGGTGCTCCGTGAGTGCGAGGGGTGAGGTGGGAGTGGGGTGCCCCGATGCTAGAGCAGCTTCCGTGCCGGGTTTTTTCGGGGATCGGTGTGACTCGTGGCCGGCTTGCCAACTACCTGTGATCCCGTGAGCGACAGGATCCGTTCGCACCTCAGGTGTGAAGAGACGGCCACGCGCACGGTTGCCAGACCTTGCCCTGTCACACCGGGACGTGCCCGAGGCTGCCCCCTGGGACACCTGGAACGGTAGGTGAGACCCCGATGTGAGACATCTGGGACGCTGGAGCGTGACAGGGGGTGTGACCCGGTGAGACGCCGACCCGAGTGAACCGCGCCCGGTCGGTGGCACGGCCCGCATCCGTCCAGTATTCTCGACGTCTATGCACCACGTCCACCGGGTGGTCGCCGTCGCGGCCAGCCTCGCGTGCGCGCTCGCCGTGTCGACCTGGCAGGCCCGGCCCGCTTCCGCAGATGCGCCCGAGATCTTCCCCCTCTCCAAGGTGAAGAAAGGTCAGAAGGGCTACGGCATGACCACCTTCTCCGGCACGACGCCGGAGCGCTTCGAGTTCGAGGTGGTGGGCATCGCCAAGAACTTCCTGCCCAAGCTCGACATCATCCTGGTCAAGTCCGACGACCCCAAGATGCAGGTGTCGGGCTTCTGGCAGGGCATGTCGGGGAGCCCCCTGTACATCGACGGCAAGGTCGCCTGCGCCTTCTCCTACGGCTTCCGCTTCAACAAGGTCCCGCTCGGCGGCTGCACCCCGATCGAGGCCATGAAGAAGGAGGGCCTGGGGACGCCGCGGCGCGGCTCGCCAGACGTCGTCGAGACCCAGGGCAAGGCCAAGGGCAAGGCCAAGGCCGCGGTCAAGAAGGCCGGCGCCTCGGCGCAGACCATGACGCTGCCGATCCAGGTCGCCACCGCGGACGAGTGGAAGCAGCTGACCGCGTCCGGGACCGTCGACGACGCGTTCGCCCGGCTCGGCGCGCCGCGCGAGCCGTGGCTGCTGTCGACGCCCCTGCCCGCGCCGCCGGCGCGGCCCGCCGGGGGCGACGCCGACGAGACCATGACCGCCTCGGTGCCGCTGGCGCTGGCCGGGTTCTCGGCGCCGGCCTTCGCGGAGATCGAGCAGCTGTTCCAGCCCTACGGCATGGACCCGGTGCGCGCCGGCGGCACCGGCGGCCCCAGCGCCGACGGCCCCACCACCTTCACGATGGGTGGCTCGATCGCGGTCCAGCTGATCCGCGGCGACATGTCCGCGGCCGCCACCGGCACGGTGTCGTACGTCGACGGCGACACCGTCCTGGCGTTCGGTCACCCGATGTTCCAGACCGGCGAGACCTACGCCCCGGTCGCGACCTCCGAGGTCCTCGGCGTCGTGCCGTCGGCGCAGTCGGCGTTCGTGCTGGCGCAGCCGATCAACGAGGCCGGCGCGCTGGTCCAGGACCGGCAGTCGATGATCATGGCCGACACCCGGCTGCGCCACCCGATGATCCCGGTCGACATCTACATCAAGTCGGGGACCGGCGATCAGGCCGAGAAGGACGAGTTCCACGTCGAGGTCTGGAACAACCGGTTCTGGGCCGGGTCGCTGACCGGCGCCGCCGCCGCCAACGCGATCGGCCTGTACCTGCCCGACCGCGACAACATCACGGCGCGCATCGACTCGACCGTCAACATCCGCGGCGCCAAGCCGATCAAGTTCGTCGACTACCTCTACTCCAACGAGGGCGCCGGCGGCATCGTCGGCGGCGTCCGCGGCCTGCGCGCGGTCGTGCCGCTGCTGCTCAACCCGTGGGCGCCGGTCGCGATCGACAGCGTCGAGGTCAAGGTCGACCTCCGCTACGACACCAACTACGGCGACATCGCCGAGATCCGGGTCCCCGACGGCGTCCTGCAGCCGGGCAAGACCCACATGATCGAGGTCGTGCTCGACACCTACGGCGGCAAGCAGGTCGTCGACAAGATCCCGATCGAGGTGCCGACCAGCCTCGCCGGCCAGGTCGTCCAGCTCGAGGTCGTGCCCGGCGACTCCGCGCGCCTCGACGCCGCGCCGCCGGTCGACGTCGACACGCTGATCGCGGCGATCCGCCAGCTCTTGCCCGGCGACGTCTACGCCGCGACGCTGTACGCCGCCGACGAGGGCGTCGCGCTCGACGGCATCGCGGTCCGCGACCTGCCGCCGAGCGCCCTCGACAAGCTGTACCCGGGCACCGGCTCGCAGCGGGCCCAGGCGTTCCGGCCCATGGCCCGGACCACCTCGCCGGCCTCCCGCGTCATCAACGGCGGCGCCTCGATCATGGTGCGCGTCGCGGCGATCAAGAAGTGATCGCCGCCGCCGTCGCCCACCACCACCTCGCCTCGACCTTCACCGCGCAGAACAGGGGAACCCGATGAAGACCTTCCGCCGCGGCCTGGCCGTGATCGCCGTGCTCGCGATCGCCGCCGTGGCCACGCCGTCCGACGCCGTGGTCACCGCCACGTGGACCGTCGACAGCTACCAGCAGTTCGACAAGGGCGACGCCACCTCGGCGTTCATCACCTCGCTCGGCGAGGTCAAGCCGGGCTGGGACACCAAGCGCACCGAGCTCCAGGGCACCGGCGTGTGGTCGGCGGTGCGGCTGGCCGACGGCACGATCCTGGTCGGCACCGACGACAACGGCGCGGTCTACAAGGTCACCGGCGACGGCTCCAAGAAGCTGGCCACGATCGACGGCGCGATCGCCGTGGTCGCGCTGACCCAGGCCCCCGACGGCGCGGTCTACGCCGGCGCGATGCCCGGCGACACGATCTGGAAGCTCGACCTCGCCGGCGGCAAGCCCACCGCGTACGCGTCGATGAAGGGCGTCGAGACGGTGTGGTCGCTGGCCGCCACCGGCGACGCGGTCTGGGCCGGCACCGGCCCCGACGGCAAGCTCTACAAGGCCACCAAGGGCACCGCCAAGGAGGCCTTCGCCACCGAGGACAAGCGCGTCACCGCGCTGGCCGTCACCGGCGACGGCGCGGTGTGGATGGGCACCAGCGAGCGCGCGCTGGTGTTCCGCCTCGACGCCAGGACCGGCAAGACCCGCGCGATGGCCGACTTCGCCGGCAACGAGATCACCGCGCTGGCGCCGATGCGCGGCGGCGTCGTGGTCGCCGCCAACGAGCTGTCCGAGGTCCCGACCCCGGGCACCAAGACCGCGACCGCGACCCAGGACAGCGACAAGCCGGGCCAGCCCAAGGGCCAGGCGCCCAAGCTGCCCGACGTCGGCTCGGCGCCGGGCGCCGACAAGGACAACTCGGCGACCGAGCTGGGCCGCAAGGGCGCGCGCAAGGGCAAGGGCGCGCTGTTCCGGGTCGCCGACGACGGCCGCCTCGAGCAGCTGCACGCGCTGACCCAGACCTACTTCACCTCGATCGCGGTCGATCCCGACGGCGCGGTCTACGCCGGCGCTGCCGACAAGGGCCGGGTCTACCTGGTCGACACCGACGACAGCGTCGCGACCGCGTTCGACGTCGACGAGCGCGCGGTGTCGCAGCTGTTCTGGGACGGCGCGCCCGGCAAGAAGCTGGCGTTCTGCACCGACGACGGCGCCGCGCTGTACCGCGCCACCGGCAAGGCGTCCAAGGCCAACTACGTCAGCGAGGTCTACGACGCCAAGAGCCCGTCGCGGTTCGGCCGGCTGACCTGGAAGGCCACCGGCAAGGTCGTGCTCGAGACCCGGTCGGGCAACACCGCCAAGCCGGGCCCGGGCTGGAGCGAGTGGGAGAAGCCGGCCGGCGTCGGCAAGCTCGGCGGCGGCACGGTCGGTGGCAAGGTCGCCAGCCCGCCCGGCCGCTACGTCCAGTTCCGGATCTCGTTCGGCGGCGATGACGCCTCGGTCCGCCAGGTCTCGACCTACTACGTGCCGCAGAACACCGCGACCGAGGTCACCGACGTCGAGGTCGAGCTCGCCACCACCGAGGCGACGCCGACGCTCAAGGACACCGCGGCGCGGCCGCGGACGCCGACGGTGCGGATCAAGTGGAAGGCCGACAACGGCGACGGCGACGCCACCAGCTACGCGCTGGCGGTGCGCCGCGACGGCGAGGCCGACTGGCGGCCGCTGTCGACCGGCAAGACCCCGCTGACCGCGACGCAGTGGGAGTGGAACACCGAGGCCGTGCCCGACGGCTGGTACCGGGTCCGGGTCACCTCGACCGACGCCGCCGCCAACTCGCCCGACCGGGCGCTGACCTCGACGTCGACCTCGGCGCTGTTCGCGATCGACAACACGCGGCCGGCGATCGACGACCTGCGGGTCCAGTACCCCAAGGCCACCGCCAAGGCGTCCGACGCCATCAACGTCATCACCGAGATGTCGTTCTCGGTCGACGACGGGCCGTGGCAGCTGGGCACCACCGGCGACGGCATCTTCGACGACCTGTCGGAGACGCTGGTCGTCGAGATGCCGGCCGACCTGACCAAGGGCACCCACACCCTGGCGATCCGGGTCGCCGACGCCAACGGCAACGTCGGCGCGACGTCGACCACGTTCGTGGTCAAGTGAGGGCATGACCCGGACGCGGCGGCTCTCGGCGCTGATCGCGGTCGCGCTGGCCGCCGCGGCCGCCGCGGTCGCCGCCACCGCGCCCCGGGCCGTCGCCGGCGACGCCGCCACGGCAGGCGCCCTGGGCGCCGCGCGCGGCACCGCCGCGGGCGCGACCACGACCGGCGCCACCGGCGGCGCCACTGGCGGCGCCGCCACCGGCGGCGCCGCCGACCCCGACGACGACGCCGCGGCGGCCGAGGCCGACCTGGCCAGCGACGCGGTCGCCCGCGGCGACGTGCTGGTGGCCGCCGGCTCGCGCTGGGACGTCGCGCTCGCGATCGCGCCGCGCGCCACCCACCAGCTCGCCGCGGTCGTGCTCGGCGACGTCGACGTCGCCGCCGGCCGCCGCGCCGCCGGCACGTCGATCTTCGGCGATCCGGACGCCGCCGCGCCGCCGCCGGCCTGGCCGCTGGCCAACCGCGACGACGCCGTCGAGGCGGCCGCGCCGCTCGCGCTCGGCGACGCCAAGCGCTGCGACTGCGCCACCCGGCTCGGCGACCTGGCCACGATCGGCGACGCCGACCGGGTCGCGGCCCTGTGGGCGACCACGCGCTTCGCGGTGACCGCGGCGCAGCGCGACCTCGAGGTCCTCGACGTGCGCGCGCGCTACGGCGACGGCATCGTGGTCTGGCTCAACGGCGTCGAGGTGGCGCGCCGGCGGGTCGCGCCCGCCGCCCGCCCCGGCGAGATGGCCGGCATGGTCCGCGGCCCCGAGTGGGAGACCTTCCACGTGCCGGTGGCGCCCGGCCTGCTGCGCCTGGGCGACAACCTGGTCGCGGTCGAGGTCCGGCCGTCGGGACGATCGGTGGCGCCGCGCTTCGATCTCGAGCTGGTCGGCCGCCGCGGCGCCGCCCTGACCCGCGGCCCGGTGCTGCAGCGGGTCGGCCTCGACCACGCGTCGATCCTGATCGAGACCGACCTGCCGACCACCGCGACCGTCGAGTGGGGCCCGACCGAGGCGCTCGGTCACGAGGTGGCGTCGCCGGCCGGGATCGCGCGCCGCCACGTCATCGACCTCGACGGCCTGCCGGCGGCGGGGGTCGTCCACTACCGGGTGCTCGCCGCCGGCGCGACCACGCCGGTGCGGACGTTCCGCACCCTGCCGGCGCGCGGCCAGGTCGTGCGGGTCGCGGTCTACGGCGACGTCCGCGGCGGCCACGAGACCCACGCCGAGCTGGTCGCCGCGATCCGCGCCGAGGATCCCGACCTGGTCCTCGCCACCGGCGACCTGGTGCTGCGCGGCAGCGACGAGGGCGACTGGGATCGCTTCTTCGCGGTCGCCGGCGAGCTGCTGGCGACGATCCCGTTCGTCGCGGCGCCCGGCAACCACGACCTCGGCCGCACCGGCGACGCCCGCCGCCGCTTCGCCGACATCTTCGCGCTGCCGGCGCTGCCCGCCGACGACCGGCCGGCGTGGGCGGTCTGGTACGGCTTCGACGCCGGCGACGTCCACGTCGCGGTGATCGACTCCAACGCCTACGACGAGGCGGCGCAGCGGACCTGGCTCGACGCCGACCTCGCCGCCGCCGAGGCCGCGGGCGCGCGCACGATCCTGGTGATGATGCACGACGGCCCGTACTCGCGCGGCTCGCACGGCGGCAACCGCGAGGCCGCCGAGACCTACGTCCCGATCATGGCGCGCCACCACGCGACGCTGGTGCTGTCGGGGCACGACCACCTGTACCAGCGGGGCCGCCAGGGCGGCGTCGACTACCTGGTGACCGGCGGCGGCGGCGCCCCGCTCTACGCGATCTCGTGCGGCGTCAAGGGCAAGCGCCGCTGCAAGGTCGACGACGGCATGCGCGCGGTGCTCAAGGAGCACCACTACGTCATGCTGAACATCTACCCGGACTTCGTCGAGGCGTGCGCGAAGCGCGCCGACGGCACGGCGCTGGAGCCGTGCGTGACGTACCGGAAGTGACCGCGGCGCGCCGGAGCGCGCCCGCGTGGATCACGTCGCCGGCGGGATCAGGCGCGCGCCGTGCGCGCGAGGTCGAGCAGCTTGGGCAGGGTCAGCGTGTCGAGCTTGGCCAGGTAGTCCTTGTCCTTGGCCTTGCCGGTCGCCGCGCCGATCGCCGCGATCAGCTTGGCGCGCCCGCCGTACTTCTGCTGCACCTTCTCGACCGTCTTCGACAAGCGGAGCAGCTGCAGGTTCGACGCCTTGAGCAGGCGGCCCTCGAGCTGGTCGGTGTCCTCGTCGCCGCGCGCCAGCGGCTCGACGAGCTTCTTGACCAGGCTCTCCTTGGAGCCGTGCAGCGCCTTGAGCTTGGTCAGCGGGCCGTGCGCGGGCTTCTTGGCCTTGATCTTGGCGCGGGCCTTGGCCTTGCCCTTGCCGGCGGGAGCCTTGGTGTCGGTCTTCTTGGTGGTCGTCTTGGTGGCCATGGTCAATCTCCGCGAGCTCCGCCATCCGGCGGGGTTTCAGCTGCGCCAGCATCGCCGGGCGCCAAACCAGGGGACGCATCCTGCTGACTCGGTCCCCGGCTGTCAATCCGAGACAGCACCTCCTTGACCTCGTCCGAGGTCAGGTCGACGCCGAACCGGACCACGTCGTCGTCCCGCGACGCCGCGATCTTGGCCGCGAGCTGGCCGAGGCCCCGGGCCTGGGCCGCGATCGCGACCAGGGCCAGAGTCGGGTTCACATGCGATTCCAGGGCCTTGGCCTCGTCGACGGTGGCCATCACCGCGCCCAGGCTGACCCGCAGGCCCGCCGACGGGTCGAGGGCGGCCAGGAACGCCTTCGGTGGCGTGGTCACGGCGCCGCCGGTGAGCCGGGTCAGGCGCTGGCCCAGGGATCCGTCCACCTTGCCGACCGCCCACAGGGGCGCGCGGGCGTCGGCCCGGTCGATCAGGCCCTTCATCTCGGCGTCGTCGAGCACCTTGGGGCCGGGTCCCAGCGCCTCGATCACCAGCTTCTCCGAGGCCGACACCACGACCGTGTCGGCCCGGCCGAAGCCGAAGGTCACGACCCGACCGGCGTCGTCCACCTTGTACAGGGTCCGGCCCTCGACCTGGTGCGCGGTGACCTGGCCGCCGCCGGCGCCGACCGTGGTCTGCACGCACTTGGCGAGGTCGGCCTCGGCGAGCCGCCCGGTGACCACCAGCAGCGGCTCGGGCGCGTCGGTGGTGAGCGCGACGTGGACCGACGCCAGCTGGGTCCGGACGTCGAGCGCGCAGGCCTCGGCGAGGCGCTGGGTGCGGACGCCGAGATCGGGATCGCGCGCCAGCATGTCGCCGAACGCGCGCGCGACGATCTCGGAGTCGGCGAGGCGCGCGGGATCGGCGCCGATCAGGACCCGGGTCGACACCGGGACCGCGGCCAGCCCCGACAGCTCGGGCGGCGGCCGGCGCTCCGGCGGCGCCTGCTTCTTCTTGTTGCACCCCGACGCCACGGTCGCGACGACCGTCACCGCGACCAGGGTCGAGACGCGCCAGCGGGTCATCGCAGCAGGTTGCCCAGCATGCCCTTGGCGAAGTCGGCCAGCTGCGTGAGCTGATCGCGGGTCATCTTGGCGTGCAAACGCACGTCCTTGCCCTTGGATTCCACGGTGACGTCGGTGATCACGCCCTTGAGCAGCGACTTCTTCATCGAGTCGAGGGTGCGACCGAAGCCGTCGGCCATGCCCTTGGCGGCGTCCTCGGACTCGAGCCGCGCCGACAGCTGGAGGTCGAGGCTGCTGGTGATGTCGACGGTGCCGAACGCGGCCTCGAAGTCGAGGAAGCCGCGGCCGGCGTCGCGGATGGTCTGCGAGTGGCCGTTGAGGACGAACCACACCGACCGCGTCGTGTCGAGGCCGTCGATCATGTCCATGAAGCCCTTGGAGCCGGTGATGCCGTCGCCGTCCTTGGCGGCGACGATCGCGTCCATCTCGGCCTTGGTGGGCGCGGCGCCGGCCTTGCGGGCGGCGACCAGCGTGGCGTCGTCGATGAAGGTCAGGCCGATCGCGCCGCGGCTCGACGACACGACCACGAAGGCGCCGTCGATCGTGACGGTGGTGTCGGGGACCAGCGTCGGGTCCTTGGACGCCTTGTCGGCGCACGCCATCATCTCGGTCCTGGGCAGGCCGCGCAGCACCGCGATCACGTCCTCGGAGCCGCGCTTGCCCTTGGCGCCGGCGACCACCTGCTGGACCTTGTCCATGGGGTCGAAGCCGCAGGCCTGCTTGAACGCGGCGAGGTCGCCGCCGACCCGCTCGACGACGTCCTTCTCGTAGCTCTTGAACAGCTCGCTCTTGCGCAGGGCGCCGAGGTCGACGCCGAGGACGCCGTCGGCGTCGATCGGGATCATCGCCAGCGCCTGCCGGACGTCGCCGGCGGCGGGCTTGGCGGCGCCGCCGCCCGCGGACGACGCCGACTTCTTCTCGTCCTTCTTGCAGCCGACCAGCGCGGTGGCCAGGACCAGGGACAGGATCACGATCACACGGCCGGTGGTCTTCATGGTCGGTGGGTTTGTAACACGGCGCCCCACCCTCGCAAGACGCGGTCCGCAGGGGTATGGTCCGCGGCCATGCCGTGGGTGCCCTGCAAGCTCCGTGACGCCGAGGTCTGGGCCCGTGCCGACGAGCGCGGCGAGCTCGTCACCGACGCCTCGGGTCGCGTCGAGGTGGTCTACAAGGCCCAGCCGGGCGCCAAGGTCTACCGGGCCGGCGCGCGCAACCTGCTGCGCCAGAGCGGCGCCGCGGTCGACTTCGAGGCCGGCGAGCCGGCGCCCGAACGTCCCGCCAAGCCGGCGCGCGGCGGCGCCGCCAGCGCCAGCGCCGGCGCCGGCGCGATCCCCGAGGGCGCGATCGCGGTGTGGACCGACGGCGCGTGCACCGGCAACCCCGGACCGTGCGGCATCGGCGTCGTCGTGGTCGAGGACGGCGAGCGCCGCGAGGCCTCGGAGTACCTCGGCGAGGGCACCAACAACATCGCCGAGCTGGTCGCGATCGAGCGCGGCCTCGAGCTGGTGCGCGATCGCCAGCGCTGCGTGCTGGTCCACTCCGACTCGTCGTACGCGCTCGGCCTGCTCGGCAAGAACTGGAAGGCCAAGGCCAACGCCGAGCTGGTGGCGCGCCTGCGCAAGCTCGCCGGCGAGTTCGCCGACGTCCGCTGGATCAAGGTCAAGGGCCACGCCGGCGTGCCCGAGAACGAGCGCTGCGATCAGCTCGCGCGCGACGCGATCACCAACCGCGGCCGCCGGTAGGCGCGCGCGGCGCGCGGCGCCGTCCCTACGTCGACGTCCCGGTCGCGGCGCCGGTCGCGGCGAGCCCGGCCTGGAACGCGTCGAGGCAGCGCCGCAGGAACGTGTCGTCGGTGCGTCGACGGTCCGGCCCCGCGCGCTGCATCAACGAGTGCCCGACGGCGTCGGGGTCGCCGACCAGGTCGAGGAAGCGCGCGATCAGCCGGCGGTGCGCGCCGCTGGTGGCGACGGCACCGACGTCCCGACCGAGCAAGTAGGCCGGCACCAGGTCGAAGTCCCGGCCCGCCCCCTCGTCGAAGCGACGATCGTCGTCATCGTCGACGTACGCGTCGAGCAGGTGCGCGATGTCCTCGAGATCGCGCTCGCGCTCTGTGGGCCGATCGCAGTAGGCGGCCATCTTCAATACGCAGACCACCGACGACGGGGCGACCTGCACGACGAACCCGGCGGTGACCGTGTGGAGCGTGGCGTGCGCGAACGCGAGCTCCATCCCGATCAGGCTCATCACGTTGCCGTCCGGCCAGCAGATCTGCCCGCGCGCGAGCGCCGTCGGCCCCGCCGGCAGCAGATCGATGGTCGCCCCCAGCGGCGAGGTGAACTCGTGGGCCCGGCGCGCGTGCTGGCGCCATCCCGGCGCCCGGTCCAGCGGGCCGGGGACGTCGTCCAGCTCGAGCGCGAGCGCGAGATCGAGGTCCGCCGTGGTCCTCCACCACGGACGCCGATGATGGAAGGCGAGCGCCGTGGCGCCGATGATCACGATGCGCGTGTCGGGCCACACCGCTCGCAGCTCGCGGAGAGCCTGGATCTGTGCGGGTGACAGGGTCATGCCTCCGGCTCCCACGCCGACCGGATCCGCGTCTCGTACAGCTCGCGGGCCGCCTCGCGGGCGCGCTCGGACCCCTCGCTCAGCGTCTCCGAGTACACGAGCAACGGATGCACGGTGTCCGAGCCCGACTGCCAGTTCAACGTACCGAACGCATCCATCAGCACGAGGTTGCCGCGCGGATCGCTCAACGCGTGCATCCGCTGCGCGACCGCGTCGGGCGCGGCGCGCACGTGCGCGACGGTTCGCGGTCCACGGTGATGACCGGTGATGCGGAATCCGGCCGCCGTCCCGCCCCACCGGAGCCCGGCGACGCCCGCTGCGGCGAGCGCCTGCGTGAGCTGTCGTTCGAGCTCCATGGGATCGTCGGGCCGGGTACGGTAGGTCCCCCACAGGAGCGATGGCCGGACGATCGTCTCGTAGCCGTGGAGCCACAGGTCGAGAGCGTCTTGCCGGCGCCGCGGGTTCCAGCGGGTCTTCGTCTTGGTGGCCAGCAGGTACGCGTCGTCGAGCAAGCGGCGCCGCAGGTCCGAGACTGGCTGGCGACTGACCCCCGCGCGCTCGGCGACGGTTCGCACCGGTGCGTCGAGCAGGTCGGGCTCCGCGAGGTAGGCGAACAGGACCTGATAGGCCGGGCGCCGGAGTCCCTTGCCGGCGCCCGGCCGGCGCGCGCCGGTCTTGCCCTCGACGTGGATGAACAGCGGCGGCAGCACCAGGTGGCAGTTACCGTGAACGTCGACGTAGTTGACGCCCGCCTCGCTCAGGAGGGCGGCCAGGCCGGCCCCGACGTGGGGCGCGAAGATCACGACAGGCTCGGTGCTGGCGGCCGCGGTCGACACGATGTGGTGGGCGGTCTGCGCGGTGAGGTGGCTACGGAAGATCCGGACCACGACCTCGCGATCGCCCGCCTCGGTCTCGAGCCGTGCGCGCACGTCCGGGCCGCGCCCTTGTTTCGCATACCGAAACGACTGGACCCCTGGGAGTCCCTCCAGCACTCGCCGGTACAGGTCCAGGTCGCCGCGCATGACATCCTTATAGCACTGTCATTTACTAAATGACACGTCGATATGGATGTCGTCCACGAGGGGACGGCGCGCGCGGCGCTAGCAGATCTCGCGGTGGACCCACGACGCGGCGTCGCGCAGGGTCACCGGCTCGAAGTGCGCCAGCGCCTGATCGAGCACCGCCTCGAAGGCGGCGAGCTTGTCGGCGAGCGGACGCCGCAGGTCGGCCTGGCGGGCCACCAGCTCGCCGGGGATGCCGTCGGCCTCGGCGTCGGCGAGGTCCATGCCGTGGAGCTCGAAGTTGAAGAACCGGCGCCCGCGCATCGCCGCGACCGTGGCGCGCCGCGCCCACGGCGGCGCCAGCAGCAGCGAGGTGCCGATCGCCGGGATCCGGGCCCACGGCGTCACCGCGATCGGCAGCTCGACCAGCGGCGCCTGGCCGCGCCGCCACGGCGCCGCCATCGCCGGCCGGTACGGCGCGGGCGGCGCCGCCAGCGCCCGCGGATCGGTCATGACCGCGCCCGACGGCTGGCCGACCGCCGCCAGCGCCGCCATCACCGCGGCCTTGGCCGCGTAGTAGCCGGGCGCCGGGAAGATCGACGAGTCGTAGGCGTAGCCGCGCCGCGCCAGCTCGGCGAGCATCGTCGTCGACAGATCGTAGCCGGGCGCGCGGAACCCGGCGGTCGGCCGCCCGGTGATCTCGCGCAGCAGCGCGTCGCACGCGCCGATCTCGCGGGCGACGTCGTCGGCGCCCAGCCGGGCCATCTCGTACGGGTGGCCGTGGCTGTGGTTGCCCAGCTCGTGACCGGCCGCGACCAGATCGCCGAGCAGGGCGCGGGCGGCGCGGGCGCGGCCGCCGAGGACGTGGACGTCGACGTCGGCGCCGACGATGAAGAACGTGGCGGCGACGCCGCGGCGGGCCAGGACCTCGGCGAACCGCGGCACGCAGCGCCGCATCACCAGGTCGCGCAGCTCCTCGGGCGGCTCGCCCAGGCCGTAGATCCGGTAGTAGCAGGGCACCGGATCGACGTCGATCGACACCGCGAGGTAGCGGGTCGTCATCGTCGGCTCGCGCGCGGCCTCACGGCTTGCCGCCCATGCGGATGACCCAGGTCAGGCGCGCCAGCCCCGACAGCACCCGCGGCACCCGCTTGACCAGGTTGATCGCCGGCGGCCGCTTCTCGGCCAGGCGGATCGGGATCTCGACGACGTGCAGGCCGTCGCGGCCGGCGCGGATCACCAGCTCCGACGCGAACAGGTCGCGGTCGATGACGCAGGCCTCGACCACCGGCAGGACCCGATCGCGATCGAAGGCCTTGAGGCCGTGGGTGTCGGTGCCGCGGAAGTCGAGCGCGACCCGCAGCATGCCGTTGATGACCCGGGTCGCGGCGCGGCGGAACAGCGGCCGCTGATCGCTGGCCCCCTTCATCGCCTTGCTGCCGACGACGAAGTCGCAGTCGCCGTGGCGCAGGAGCTCGAGGGCGCGGCGGTGGAAGTCGGTGTCGCACAGGTCGATCTCGTCGCAGATGACCCAGGCGCCGCGGGCCTCGAGGATGCCGCGGCGCAGCGCCTTGCCGTAGTTGGGCTCGCCCAGCGAGAAGCAGCGGACCTCGACGCCGTCGGCGTGGGCCTCGGCGGCGAGGTGCTCGGCGGCCTCGACGGTGCCGTCGCGCGAGCCGTTCTCGGCGATGATGACCTCGAAGCGCAGGTCCGGGTTCTCGAGCTCGGCGCGCAGCTGGACCAGGCCGTGGCGCAGCGCGGTGATCGCCTCGCGGAGGATGCCCTCCTCGTTGTAGACGGGGATGACGATCGAGACGTCGGGGGGCGGTACGGCGGAGGTCATGGCGGGAGCCGTCGAGATAGCACGTCCCGGCGATCAGCTCAGGTGCTCGTGGAAAAACCGCAGCGTGGTCGCCCACGCCTCGTCGGCCTGGGGGGTGTGGCGGAACTGGCTGCGCAGGCCGTGGCCGACCCCCGGGTAGACGTGGGCGTCGAGGCGGTCGCCGAGCTGGCGTGACAGGGCCTCGACCCGGCTGCGCGGGCACAGCACCTTGTCGTCGCCGCCGAAGTGGCCCTGGACGACGTGGCCGATCTCGGCGGCCTGGGCGTCGGGCAGGCCGCTGCCGCGCAGGCCGAACGAGTGGTGGAAGACCACCGGGGCCAGGACGTCGTCGCGCCGCGCCATCTGCAGCACGAAGCCGCCGGTGAGGCACATGCCGATCATGCCGAGCCGGCCGTTGCACGCGGGGTGGGCCTTGAGGACGTCGAGCAGGCGGTGGATCTCGGCGACGTGCTCGCCGCCGCCGCGGTTGGCCAGCGCGTCCGACGAGAAGAAGAACTTCATGCAGTAGCGGCGCAGCCCCTGGGTGTAGAGGTCGGGCGCCATGACCAGGAAGCCCTCGCGCGCCAGGTGGCGGGCGTCGGCGCGGACCTGGCTGGTCAGGCCGAACAGCTCGTGCAGCAGCAGGACGCCGGGCCACGGCCCGTCGCCCTCGGGGCGGTAGTACTCGACGTCGATCGTGCGGCGACCGACCGCGGTGGCGACCAGCTCGGGCTGCATCGTCGATGTCTATCACGGCGCGGCGGCCGGAGGCCGCGTCACGGTGACCGGGCGATCAGCGCCGCGGCGGCCAGGCCCGCGGCCGACGCCAGGCCGTAGATCGTCGGGTAGCCGGCGGCGCGGGCCACCGGACCCAGGCCGAACGCGGCGATCAGCACGCCGGCACCGAACGCGAACGTCGAGGTCGCGATCGCCCGGCTGCGGCGGCCACCGGCGCGCTCGACGATCATCGCCTGCAGCGTCGGGTAGTAGATGCCGTGGCACAGGCCGTAGACCAGGCCCACCACGACCAGCTGCCACGCCGCCGACAGCACGACCATGACGATCAGGATCGCGGCGTGGCCGACCAGCGCCGGCGTCGCGGCCTGGCGGCGGCCGACCCGGTCGGACAGCGCGCCCAGGAACAGCCGCGTCGACACCGCGGCGAGCACGTAGGGCACGAAGAAGTAGGTGGTGCGGCTGATGTGGACCTGGCGGGCGTAGTCGGCCAGGAACGTCCACATCGCGCCGAACCCGATCGCCGCCAGCGCGGTCGCGGCCAGGACGTCGCGGGCGCTGCGCGGCGCGCGGTCGCCGTCGTCGTCGCTGCGCCGCACCGGCGGCAGCGCCAGCGCCACCACGGCGCCGCCGAGGCCGGCGATCGCGCCGACCCGGAACACCCAGGTCCAGCCGGCGAGGTCGCGCAGCGCCTCGCCGAGCGCCGGCCCGGCGGCCTGGGCGCTGAGGGTCAGGACGCCGGCGATGCCGAGCGCCTGGCCCAGGCGCGGCAGCGGCGCGCTCTCGGCGACGTAGGCGGCGGCGCCGACCAGCACCGCCGAGAAGCCGAGCCCCTGCAGCCCGCGCGCCGCGGCCAGCCCGGCGAACCCGGTCGACGCCTCGAAGACGACGCCGCCGATCGACGCCACGACGCAGCCCAGCGCCAGGGTCACGCCGTGGCCGACCCGCGCGGTGAGCCGGCCCGCGAGCAGGAACCCGGCCAGCGACGCCAGGTTGAACGTGCCCATGATCTGGCCGATCGCCTGCTCGTCGAAGCCGCGCGCGCCCAGGTAGCGCGACGCCAGCACGAACATGTTGGGCAGCATCGCGCCCAGGAACAGCACCGCCGAGACGATCACCAGGCCGCGCGACCACAGGCGCGGCGGGACGGCGGACGACGGCACGTCGCCACTGTAGCCGAAGGCGCGCGCGGGTCGCGGGGTAACGCGGTTCACGGCGCGGCGCGGTCGACGCGCCGCGCGCTACAGCGACGGCAGCGCCGCGAACACCGGCGGCGCGCCCAGCACGACCGGCGCGCTGTCGTCGAGGATGATGTCGACCGAGCGCGCGTGGTCGCCGCGGACCCGCTCGACGACGGTGCCGTCGCCGGCGCCGTCCGCCGGCTCGCCGACGCCCTCGGAGTCGAGGCGCAGCGCCGGGCGCCGCACCTCGGCGCCGCGCGGCGCGACGAACACCTCGGACTCGCCGGGGGCCAGGATGCGGACGTGGGCGTCGAGGCCGCGATCGGCGACCAGCGCGCGCAGCCAGCGCAGCGGCTCGTCGACGCGCTCGTACGACATCGTGAACGCGCCGTGGTGGATCGGGATCAGCAGGCGGGCCCGCAGATCCTCGAACGCGTACAGGGCGTCGAGCGGGCTCATGTGACGGTCGCGGAACGACCGCGGCCAGAACCCGCCGATCGGCAGGAGCGCGATGTCGGGCTCGTGGCGGGCGCCGACGTCGGCGAAGCCCGAGAACCAGCCGCCGTCGCCGCACAGGAACACGCTGGGGCCGCTGCCGCGGACCAGGTAGCACAGGCCGCGCGCCAGCGGCGCGTCGCCGTGGTTGAGCGGCGAGGTCGAGATGGTCACGCCGCGCAGCTCGAAGTCGGCGCCGGGCACGACCTCGATGACCCGCGCGAAGCCCAGCGACGACAGGAACCGGCCCGCGCCCTGCGGCACCACCACGGTGGCGGCGCGCGGCAGCCGGGCCAGCGTCGGCAGGTGCAGGTGGTCGCGGTGGGCGTGGCTGATCAGCACCAGGCCGACGTCGTCGAGATCGCCGGGCGCCAGCCCGGGCTCGACCGCGCGCCGCACCGCGCCGCACCAGCGCCCGAGCATGGGATCGAACGCGATCGCCAGCTCGGGGTAGCGGATCAGCGCGGTGGCGTGGCCGCCGAACGTGATCGCGATCTGCCCCGGCCCCGGCCGCGGCACCGGCGCGAACGACGCCCGCGCCGGCGGCCGCAGCCAGCGGCCCAGCCAGTGCAGCAGCAGGCTCCGGTAGCGACGGACCCGGACCCGCCGGTGGAGCCGGTCGAGCTCGTCACGCCGCTGGAGCGCCAGCGACTCGGTCGGCCCGGTCATGGGGCGACTGTGCCGGGCCCGGCGCCAGGGGGGCAAGATTTCGACGGCGGGGCCGGCCGGGGCGCCTTGAATCCGGGCCGCGCCGCCCGTACCGTGGCGCTTCCGTGACGCTGTCGAGCCTGCTCCGCACCGTGCGCCGCCCTGCCCTGGCCCCGCTGTGGGCCCTGCTGCTGGGCCTGCTGGTCGTGGTGCCGTTCCTGGGCTCGCCCGGGCTGTGGGAGCCCCAGGAGATGAAGGTCGCGGACGACGCGCTGGCGCGCGCCGACCAGGCCAAGGGCACCACGCCGCCGGTCAAGAAGCCGCCGCCCAACGCCGGCTGCCCCAAGGAGGCGCGCGGCGACGACGGCCCGCGCACCCTGACCCCGCGCCTGGCGGCGTGGGGCGCGTCGACCTTCGGCTCGGCCGAGGGCGACATGCGGCTGCCGGTGGCGGCGATGGGCGTCCTGTGCCTGCTCGCCATCTTCGGCCTGGGCAGCCGCCTCGCCGGCCCGCGCGCCGGGCTGATCGCGGCCGCGATCGGCGCGTCGTTCCCGCTGCTGGTGCTGCAGAGCCGGCAGCTGACCTCCGACATCGGCACCGCGGCCGGCGCGTCGCTGCTGGTCTACGGCCTGGTCGCGGCGTCGCGGCCGGCGAAGTGGCCGTGGGCGATCCCGGACCTGCTGCTGTCGGCGATCGCGGTCGCGCTCGGCGGCCTGCTCGCGTTCTGGGGCGGCGGCGCGTTCCTCGGATTGCTGCCGGCGCTGGCCGCGGTCGGCATGGCCGCCAGCGGCGTGGTCGCGCTGGGCGCGCTGGCCCGCCTGGTCGGCCAGGTGCCGCTGCACCTGCTGGCCCGCACCGAGTGGGGCCGGCCGTGGACGATCGGCCGGGTCCGGCCCTACCGCGACGCCGCCGGGCTGCGCGGCCACGACGCCGCGACCGCGGTGGTCGCGCTGCTGGCGCGGCTCGCCGTCGCGGTCGTGCTGATCGTGCTGTTCGTCCAGATCTACGACGTCCACAACCCGGTGCCCAACAGCCGCCAGATCCTCGGCAAGAGCATCGTGCCGCGCGACTGCTGGTCGCAGGCGCTGGGCGGGCTGTGGCGCTTCGACGACGACCTGCGCTCGACCTACGACTCGATGTTCGAGCACGCGGGCTTCGGCATGTTCCCGTGGGGCGCGCTGGCGCCGGTGGCGCTGCTCGGCCTCAGCCTCGGCCTGGTCGGCGACGACCGCCGCTACGCCGGCCGGATCACCCTGGCGTGGGCGGCGCTGGCCTGGCTGACCGGGACGATCTTCGAGCGCAAGGTCGGCTTCGCGATCTACGCCGGCTTCCCGGCGTGCGCGGTGGCGATCGCGATCTGGCTCGACAGCGTGCTGGCGCGCCGCGCCGCGATCGAGGCGGCGGGCCCCGACGCCGGCGCCGACGCGGCGCGGGCGCTGCGCATGGAGTCGCGGCTGGCCGGCATGTGGGCGCTGCTCGGGATGATCGTGCTGGGCAAGGACCTGCAAGGCTTCCCCGAGAAGCTGACGTCGCTGCTGGTCGGCGCCGACCAGATCAAGGTGACGCTGGCGGCGGCGACCAAGTCGCTGCCGTTGATCGTCGCGATCTGCAACGGCGGCGCGCTGGCCGCCGGGCTGTGGCTGTGGCGGCCGCGCTGGCAGCGCGACGCCGCGACGCCGCCGCGGGTCGGCCGCGCCCAGGCGCTGTGGCTGCTGCTGCGCCGCCGCGGCGTCGAGGTCGCGATCGTCCTGGCCGCCCTCACCGGCGTGTTCTGGGCCCAGGTGTGGCAGCGCGGCCTGTCCAAGCGGCTGTCGTCGAAGCACATCTTCGCGGTCTACCGCGACCTCCGCCACTCGGGCGACGTCCTCGGCGTCATGGGCGACATGGGCAACGCGCCCCGCTACTACGCCGACGGCGACTACGAGACGATCAAGGGCCGCGACGGCCTGATCGCGTTCCTCGACCGGCCCGAGCGCGCGTTCGCGATGGTGCCGGGCAGCGAGCTGTGCGCGGTGCACCGCGCGTTCGCCGGCAAGCCGTACTACGTGCTCGACGACAGCAACGCGCGGTTCCTGCTGATGTCGAACAAGGTCGACGGCGCGGTCGACAAGAACCCGCTGTCGAAGGCGATCCTGCGCAGCGAGCCCGAGGGCATCAAGACCCGGTTCTCGGCGACCTTCGACGATCGCATCGAGCTGATCGGCTACAGCATGCCGAAGGCGGTCGAGAACCGGTCGAAGTTCACGATGACGCTGTTCTTCAAGGTGCTCAAGCCGGTGCCGGGCGCGTGGAAGATCTTCGTCCACTTCGACGGCAAGGGCCTGCGGTTCCAGGGCGACCACGCGCCGATCCGCGAGCGCTGCGCGACCTCGTACTGGCAGGAGGGCGACTACATCGTCGACACCTTCGAGGTCGAGGCCGGCGACATCACGTTCGAGCCCGGCAACTACCAGGCGCGCATCGGGTTCTTCACCGGCTCGGCGCCGAACTGGAAGAACATGAAGGTCACGCAGGCCCCGGCGGGCGCCAAGGACGACGCCGACCGGGTGCTGATCGGGACGATCGCCCTGCAGTGACGACCCGCTTGCGCCGCGATCCGACCTCGGGCTATGACGGCCGCAGATCGGCTCGAGATGACGCAGGCCAAGCGACACGACACCGGCGCGCCGGTGGCCCGGGACCTCGGCGAGGTCCACGAGGCTGGCGACGCCGCTGACCTCGGCGGCGACGACCGCCGCGCCGCGCCGCGCGTGCTGGTCGACCTCGAGGTCGACTACCGCCACGAGGACAACTTCCTCTTCGCGTACATCACCGACCTGTCGGCGACCGGCATCTTCATCCGCACGACCACGCCGGAGCCGTCGGGGACCCACCTGAACCTGCGCTTCACGCCGCCGCCGCCGCCGTCGCGGCGCCAGCTCCAGGCCCTGCTGGCCGACGCCGAGCGGGACGGCGACGGCGAGGACGGCGACGGCGACGGCGACGCCGACCTCGACCTCGACCTCGACCTCGAGATCACCGACACCCGCGAGCTGGCCTTCGACCTGCCGCTCGAGCTCGAGGGCGAGGTCATCTGGGTCAACGCCTACCGGCCCGGCGCGCGCGACAACCTCGCGCCCGGCATGGGGATCCGGTTCCTCGGGCTCGACGACGACACCAAGCACCGGCTCTACGAGCTGGTCCGGCGCATCGCCTACCTGACCTGACCCGGCGGCGCCGCCGCGCGCCCGGCCGCGGTTATGCGAGGGCCGGCGAGCACGCGCCCGGCGCTTCGTCGTAGAGTCCGGTCATGCCGATCGTCTGTGGCACCGACCTCTCCGAGCTGTCCCACGAGGCGCTCCGGGCGGCGATCGCGATCGCGAGCCGCCGCGGTGACCGCGAGGTCCACCTGGTCCACGTCCTCGACGACGAGATCGCCCACGACGCCAGCGACGCGACGCTGACCAAGCTGGTCGACACCGCGCGCGATCGCCTCGAGGCCGACGCCGCGCGGCTCGCCGCCGGCACCGACGTCACGGTGCGCACCGACGTGCTGGTCGGCCGCAGCCACGACGCCCTGCTCGCCCTCGCCGAGACCGAGGACGCCGAGCTCCTGGTCGTGACCTCCAAGGGCCACGGCAACTCGCCGCTGCGGCGGCTCGGCGGCGTCTCGGAGCGCATCGCCGCGGCCGCGACCGTGCCGGTGCTGGTGGTCCGCGACGCCGAGCCGCTGGTGGCGTGGGCGCGCGGCGAGCGCGCGCTGCGGGTGCTGGTCGGCGTCGACGACTCCGCGGCGTGCCAGGGCGCGCTGCAGCTGGTCAAGTCGATCCGCCGGGTCGGCCCGGTCGACGTCGTCGTCGGCCACGTCTACTTCCCCGACGAGGCCTACCGCCGCTACGGCCTCAAGAACACCTCGATGGTCGAGGCCACGCCCGAGCTCGAGCGCCTCTTGACCCGCGACCTGACCCGCCGGCTCGGCGACGTCCCCGGCTCCGGCGAGATCGTCGTGCGGCCGCGGCTCGGGGTCGGCCGCGTCGGCGACCACATGCTCGAGCTGGCCGACGCCGAGCACGTCGACCTCGTCGTCGTCGGCACCCACCGCAAGGCCGGCCTGCGCCGGCTGTCGTCGGTGTCGTCGCTGATCCTCCACGACGCCAAGCAGTCGGTCGTGGTCGTGCCGCTGTCGCCGGACTCGGCGGTCGACGAGGTGCCGGTGTTCCGCGTCGCGGTGGTCGCGACCGACCGCTCGGCGTTCGGCAACCTGGCGGTGCCCTACGGCTACACGCTGGTCGGCGATCGCGGCGAGGTCCACCTGATCCACGTCGTCGAGGACGAGGGCGCCGCCGAGGACGCCGAGGTCGTCGCCGAGCTGCTCGAGCTGGCGCCGCCGTCGCGCATGGGCGTGACCACCCGCGCCCACGTCGTCCACGGCGACGACCCGGCGCGCACGATCGCCGAGACCGCCGAGCGCCTCGGCGCCGACGTCGTCGTCGTCGCCTCGCACGGCCGCAGCGGCATCTCGCGCGCGCTGGTCGGCTCGGTCGCCGACAAGCTGATGCGGGCGTGCAAGCGCCCGGTGCTGGTGCTGCGCCCGGTGGCGTGACGCCGCGGCCGCCGCGCTACTCGCGGTCGCCGCCGGGGTTGACCGACTCGGCGCCGCCGCCGGCCTGGTCGGCCGGCTCGCTGATGCGGAACTCCTCGTCGATCCAGCGCCCGAGATCGATCAGCTGGCACCGCGACGAGCAGAACGGGAAGACCTTGGTGCGACGCCCGGCGGCGGCCTCGACGGGGCCCCGGCAGGTGGGGCACTTCAGCTGGCTCCGTGATGTCGCGGTCATCTCGCCTCGCCTCCAGGTCGCGCGGTCGTCGAGCCGGCCCCTAGTCCTTCCGCTCGAGGCCGTAGTAGGTGCACTTCTGGATCAGGTAGCTGCGGCTGATGCCGAGCTCCTTGGCCAGCTGCGACTTGTTCCAGTGGGTGCGGATCAGGCCCTGCAGGATGACGTCGGACTCGACGCTCTCCATGACCTCGCGCAGCGTGCCGGTCAGGGTCGGCGCCGCGCGCGGCGCCACCGGCTCGCCGCCGGCGCGGATCCGGGTCGACAGCACCTCGGGCCCGATCTCGGGGCCGTCGCCGCCGAGCACGAGCATCCGCTCGACCTCGTTCTCGAGCTCGCGGATGTTGCCCGGCCACTGGTAGCGCACCATCGCGTCGAGGGTGGCGTCGGCCAGGCGCGGCACCGCGCCGCCGTGGCCGCGGCTGGTCCAGTGCTTGCGCAGGAAGTGATCGGCGAGCACCGGGATGTCGGCGACGCGCTCGCGCAGCGGCGGCAGCGTCACCTTGAGGACGTTGACCCGGTAGTAGAGGTCCTCGCGGAACTCGCGGCGCGCCACCATCGCCTGCAGGTCCTTGTGGCTGGCCGCGACGATCCGGACGTCGACCTTGATCGGCTTGGTGCCGCCGACCGGGGTGAACGTGCCCTCCTGCAGGACGCGCAGCAGCTTGACCTGCAGCGACGGCGACATGTCGCCGATCTCGTCGAGGAAGAACGTGCCGTTGTCGGCGACCTCGAACAGGCCCTTCTGATCCTTGACCGCGCCGGTGAAGGCGCCGCGGACGTGGCCGAACAGCGCGCTCTCCAGCAGGTTGTCGTTGAACGCCGAGCAGTTCTGGACCACGAACGGCTGCTTGGCGCGGGGCCCGTGGTAGTGGATCGCGCGCGCGATCAGCTCCTTGCCGGTGCCGCTCTCGCCGTGGATCAGCACCGTCGACTCGCTGCGGACGATCTTCTCGAGCAGCTTGATGACGTCGCGCACGCCCTGGCTCTGCCCGACGATGTCGGTGAACGGGTGGTCGACCGGCCCGGCGACCTCGGGGCGCGGCGTCCGCGACGCCAGGACCTTGGTGATCTCGGCGGCGCCGTAGGCGATCAGGTCGCGCAGGCGCTCGAGCTCGGGCTCGGGCAGCCGCGGCACGTCGTCGGTGTGCTGGGCGGCGGCGTCGGTCTCGACGGCGGCGAACTCGCGGACCTTGCGCAGCAGCTCGGCACGGCCGCCGGCGCCCGGCAGCTCCTTCCAGCTGCCGCCGGTGAACAGGAACCCGACCAGCTCGGGGCCGGCCCAGATCGGCGCCGCGACGACGTCGAAGCCGAGGTGGCACTGGTGGATGAACGCCTGCGGGGCCTCGCCGGGGCCGCCGCCGCGGCCGGTGCGCAGGCGATCGCCCACGACCTTGATGCTCTCGTTGCAGCGGCGGAAGCCCTCCTTGGAGAACAGCGCCAGCCGGCACAGCTCGTTCTGCGACGGGAAGATCTTGCCGTCGGCGTGATCGACGACGTAGCCCTTGCTGTCGGCGATCGCCAGCTCGAGCCCCCACCAGCGGCGCAGCGTCTCGCGCACCAGCTGGATCGAGTGCAGCGCGCGGTACGGACGCAGATCGATCACGGCGCGTGACTATAGCCGACGGGAACCAGCGCCGCGACCGGCGGACGCGATGCTTTCGCGCGTGATCGCGACGACGTCGTCACCGGGCCTCGGACCTAGGTCGACCACCGACCGTCGTCGGTCCGGCGCGCGCGGCCGTCGCGCTCGAGCTTGACCAGGTGCGCCAGCAGCGACCGCTCGGCCAGGCCCCACAGCGCCGCCGGCGTGTCGGCGTAGGCGACCGCGACCAGCGCCGACGCGGTCGCGACGCCCGCGTCGGCGAGCGCGGCCGCGATCCGGGCCTCGCGCATCAGCCGGTGCTCGACGTAGGCCCGCAGCCGCCCCGGCCCGTC
>JACKDR010000036.1 GCA_020633495.1 Kofleriaceae bacterium
GCTGGCGCTCGAGGCCCACGCCGCCCGCACCGCCAGCGTCAGCGCGGTGATGGCCTCGGGGACGCGGCCGCTGTGGGGCGGCGCCCGCTGGTTCGTCGCCGGCCTCGAGACCACGCTCGGCGGCGCCGGCGCGACCCGGATCGCGCGGCGCCTGCGCGACGCCGACGGCGACGGCCGCTACGATCGCGACGCCGGCGTCCTCGCCACCGACGTCGTCGACGAGCGCCACCTCGGCGGCTCGCTCTTGACGTCGAGTGCGATGGCCCGGCTCGGCTACCAGCACGGTCGCCACGCCGTCGTGGTCACCGGCGTCGGCACGCTCGGCCTCGACGATCGCCGCGGCGCCGCCGGCACCGCCGACGCGACCCGGCTGCAGCGCGACGACCGCGTCCTGGTCGGCATGGTCGACTGGACGTCGCGGTGGGACGCCACCGCCGTGCACGTCACCGCCGGCTGGCAGCACACCAGCCACGCCGAGGTCGGCGTCGGCGCCGCCGACCAGACCGTGCAGATCGGCACCGCCTACGTGCCGGCCCCCGCCGACCTCGCCGCCGACGCCGCGGTCGCCGCCGCCTGCGCCGACGACGTCACCGGCGATCCGCTGCCGGGCCTCGTCAACTGCCCGCTCGCCACCGGCTACTACGTCCGCGACGGCGTCGGCCTGGCCCAGGACCTCGCCGGCGATCGCCCGACCGTGACCGCGGAGGTCACCCACGCCCTGCGCTGGCACGGCCGCCATCGCCTCGCCGCCGGCGCCACCGCCGAGGACGCCCGGCTGGTCCTGCACCGGCGCTTCAGCGGCGGCGCCATCGAGCGCCGCCTCGCCGAGGCGGTGATCTTCACGTCGCGCTTCGTCGAGCTCGACCCCGCCGGCGACGCCGACTGCGGCGAGCTGGGGCCGTGTCGCTTCCTCGATCGCACCACGACCACCTACCGGACCCGCCACGTCGCCGGTTGGCTCGAGGACACGTGGCGGCCCCAGCCCGACGTCACCGCCCAGCTCGGCCTGCGCTGGGAGTCGATGGAGGTCGCCCACGACGTCCGCTTCCGCGACCAGGTGGCGCCCCGGGTCGCGGTCGCGGTCGACCCCGGCGCCGCCGGCGACCGCCGCCTGTTCGTGTCGTGGGCGCGCTACTTCCCGCTCTTGCCCGTCGGCGTCGGCCCGACCGTGTCGGGCGTGCCCGACGTCTACACCCACCTGGCGACCCCGATCGGCGATCGCGACACCCTGACCCCGGGCGACGGCGTCGCCGTGGCCGCCGACCTGGAGTCGGCCCCGGTCGACGAGCTGGTGGTCGGCGTCGAGCGCGCCTTCGAGGCCGCGCTGCGGGTCGGCGCGGCGTGGCGGTCGCGGTGGATGATGCGGGGCGTCGACGAGGTCGCCGGCACGCTGGTCAACCCGGGCACCGGCGGCGCCGCCGGCCTGGCGCCGCTGACCCGCGGCTCGCACGACCTGATCGTGTGGCTGGGCAACGCGCCCGACGCCCGGCTCCACCTCCAGCTCGGCTACGTCTACGGGCGCGAGCTCGGCAGCTGGAACGGCGCCTACGATCCGGCGGTGGGCGCGGCGCTGGTGGCGTCGCCCTTCGACGGCCGCACCGGCAACGCCTGGGGCCCGCTGCCCGACGACCGCCCGCACCGGTTCTATGGCGACGTCGCGACCCGGCGCGCCGTCGGGCCGTGGGCGCTGACCGCCGGCGCGCGCCTGACCGTGTCGTCAGGACGACCGCGCTCGACCCTGGACGGCGCCGGCGCGCCGGTGCTGCCGCGCGGCGACGCCGGCCGCCTGCCGGTGGTGGCGTCGGCGATCGTCCACGTCGGCGCCGCCCGCGGTCGCCTGCGCCTCGCCCTCGACGTCACCAACCCGTTCGATCGCCGGACCGTGCTCGAGGTCGACGACCGCTACACGCTCGACGACGTCGGCGCGATCGAGGGCGGCGACCTCACCGATCTGATGTGGGCCAAGCAGGCCGACGGCGTCGCGCTGACCCGCCACGGCGGCTGGGGCCGCGCCACCCGCTACCAGGCGCCGACGTTCGTCCTGGTCTCGGCGGCGCTCGTGTACTGACGACGACTACCTCGCGCCCGCGCCGGACCGATCCTGAACGGATGGCCCGGATCGAAACCCCTGGAAAGCGATTGGCTTTCCGTCGAGCGCGCCCCTTGGCCGACGAGCGCGCGTGATAGGATGAGCGCCGAATTCGACGCGCCGAGGGGACCACGCTGGGTGCGTGCGGGGACCCTCCTCGGGAAGGGCGCGCATCGCTACCGCACCGGGGGATTCATGGCCAGCCTTGCCGAGCTCGAAGCCGCCGTGCAGACCGTCGAGAGCGCTCCGCACTCGACCGCCGCGTGGGAGGAAGTGGAGGGTCTCGCCTCCGACCTCGAGAAGCCCGACGACGTGATCGCGCTGTACCGGCGCGTCCTCGCCGTCGATGATCTCGCGTCCGACATCATCGAGATGATCGGCGCTCGCGCCGCGTCGTTCTGCGACGAGTGGTTCGGTGACGATCCGAAGGTCGCCGAGGGCCTGCTGCAGAAGGTGCTGGCGCGCGCGCCGCAGTCCGAGACCGCGCTGCAGCGGCTGTCGGTCATCTACGCCGCGGCCGAGCGCTGGCCCGAGCTGTTCGCGCTCTACGATCGCGCGCTCGACGCGATCAAGGATCGCGGCCGCAGCATCCGCCTGTTGCGCGAGGCCTCGCAGCTCGCCAAGGACGTCGCCGGCCAGCCCGAGATGGCCATCGGCTACCTGCAGCGGCTGCTGCCGCTGACCCCCGACGACGCCCAGCTGTCGCAGAGCCTCGAGCGCCTGCTCGAGCGCCACGAGAAGTGGGCCGACCTGATCGCGCTGTGGGAGAACCGGCTCGAGACCCAGTCGCGCAAGGATCGCGAGCGGACCCGCGCCCGCATCGCCGGCTGCTTCCTCGACAACCTCCACGACGCGGCCCGCGCGCTGGCCGCGGTGCGGCCGCTGCTCGGCGCCGCCGAGGACGACACCGAGGCCTGCCAGCTGCTCGAGCGCATCATCGAGGCGTCGCACACCCACGCGGCGGTCCGCGAGGGCGCCCTCGATCTGCTGCGCGCCCACTACGACTCGACCGGGCGGCCCCGCGAGGTCATCCGCGTCCTCGAGCGGGTCATCGCGATCGATCCGTCCGGCAGCCAGGCGCTGCGCGAGGAGGCCGGCGCCCGCCTGGCCGAGCTCGACGACGACGCCGCCGCGATGGACCAGTACGCGGCGCTGCTGGCGCTGTCGCCCGACTCGTCGGTCACCCAGGAGAAGCTGCGCCAGCTGGCCGGCCGCGCCAACGACTACGCGCGCTACGCCGCCGGCGTCGCCGCCGCGGTGCCCGGCGCCACGACGGTGGCGCGCCGGGTCGAGCTGCTGGCCGAGGCCGCCCGCACCCGCGTCGACCTGCTCGACGATCCGGCCGGCGCCGCCGAGCTGTACCAGCGCGCCCTCGCCGAGGAGGGCGTCGGCGACAAGGAGTCGCTGCTGGTGTGCCGCCGCCTCGCCGACCTCTACGGTCGCACCGAGCGGCAGCGCGAGCGCCTCGACATCCTGGCCCGGCTCGGCGATCTCGAGACCGCCGACGCCGCGCGCCGCGCCGTCCTCGGCGAGGCCGCGCGCCTGGCCGAGTCCCTCGGCGAGACCGACCGCGCGCTCGAGCTGTGGCGCCGCCGCATCGAGCACGACGCCACCGATCTGTCGGCGATCGACGCGCTGGTCGCGCTGCTCGAGAGCGCCAGCCGCTGGACCGAGCTCAACGCCGCGCTCGAGCTGCGCGCCGGGGCCAAGGTCACGCGCGCCCAGAAGAAGAGCGACCTGATGCGGATCGCGTCGGTCCACGCCGAGCAGCTCGACGACGCCGCCGCCGCGATCGACGCCTGGCAGCGGGTCATGGCCGAGTTCGGCGAGGATCCCGAGACCGTCGGGGCGCTCGCCGATCTGCTGGCCGGCGCCGGGCGCTGGAAGGAGTTCGCGGACCTGCTCGAGCGCAGCGCCCACCAGGACACCGTGCGCACCACGGTCCGCCTGGTCCGGCTCGCCGACGCGCTGCGCGAGCAGCTCGACGAGCCCGAGCGCGCGCTGACCTCCTACCGCGCCGCGCTCGCGATCGACGTCCGCCACGGCGGCGCCCGCCAGGGCCTGCTGGCGCTGCTCGAGGTCCCGACCACCCGCCGCGGCGCCGCCGACGCGCTGGCCGCCAGCTTCCGCGACACCGCCGACTGGTCCGGCTTCCTCGACATCCTGCCGGCACGCCTCGCCGAGGCGCCCGACGCGCGGACCCGGCTGACCCTGCTGCGCGAGGCCGCGCAGATCCGCCTCGACCACACCCAGGATCAGGCCGGCGCGCTGCGCGACCTGGCCGACGCCTTCCCGCTGGCGCCGCGCGACGGCGTCATCGAGGGTCAGCTCGCCGAGCTGGCCCGGGCCACCGGCGATCACGCGGCCGCCGCCGCCGGCTACGCCGCCGCGATCGCCGCGCTCGCCGACGATCCGCACGAGGCCGCCCGGCTGCGCCTGGTCCACGCCGATCTGCTCGAGGGCCCGCTCGCCGACGACGGCGGCGCGCTCGCCGGCTTCGCCGCCGCGGCCGCGACCCAGCCCGGCAACCTGCGCGCCGTGCAGGGCGTCGTGCGCATCGCGCCGCGCCTGGGCCGCTGGAACGAGGCCGCGGTCGCGGTGCTCGGCTACACCGCCGCCCGCGATCGCTACGACGCCGAGCTGTGGGGCTCGCTGACCCAGGCCGCCGCCGAGACCGAGGGCGGCTTCGACGGCGCCGCCGCGGCGGTGGCGTCGACGATCGCGGCGACCGAGCTGTCGGCCGCGGTCGCCGCCGAGGTCCACCACCTGCTGGCCCGCTGGCACCGCGATCACCGCAGCGACGCCGCCGCGGCGATCGTCGAGCTCGAGCGCACGCTGGCCGCCGGCGGCGACCGCCTCGAGCCGCTGGCCGAGCTGGCCGCGCTGCTGCGCGAGCAGCCGCCGACCGCGACCCTGCTCGACGTCCTGCGCCGGCTCGCCGACGCCGACGCCCGCGAGCTCGACGTCCTGGTCGAGGCCGCCGACACCGCGAGCCGCCTCGGCGATCGCGACGCCTCGGTCGAGCTGCTCGGCCTGGTGCTCGGCCGCGCGACCGCGGCCTGGCGCGGCGGCTCGACGATCCGGTCCAGCCGCCCCGCCGAGTCGGTGGTGCGCTGGGCCCTCGACGGCCTGGTCGAGCTGCGCCGCAACGGCGGCGAGCACCGCGCCGCGGTCGACCTCTTGACCGAGGCCGCGCGGCTGCCGTTCGACGACACGACCCGGCGCGAGCTGCGCGTCCGCGCCGCCGAGATGGCCGAGGCCGACCTCGGCGACACCGGCGCCGCGATCGACACCTACCGCAGCGTCCTGGCCGCCGCGCCCGGCGACCTCGAGACCATCGGTCGCCTCGGCGGCCTGCTCGAGAAGGAGGGGCGCGTCGCCGAGCTGCTCGGCCTGCGCAAGATCCAGCTCGGCCTCGAGACCGACCCCGAGCGCCGGCTCGAGCTGCGCCTCGACATCGGCCGCCTGGTCGGCGTCGTCGAGGAGCAGGGCGGTCGCCTCGAGGCGCTGCTCGCCAACCTCGCCGACCGCCCCGGTCACGACGCCTCGGTCGACGCGATCGCGACGTTCCTCGCCGGCAAGGGCCAGCACGGCCAGCTCGCCGACGTCCTCGAGAAGCAGGCCGCGCTGGTCGAGCAGGGCGGCGACGACGCCCGCGCCGCCAGGCTGTGGGCCCGCTACGCCGGCGTCACCGAGCACGACACCCACGAGGTCGAGCGCGCGATCGCCGGCCACCGCCGGGTCGTCGCGCTGCACCCGACGCCGGAGTCGCTGCGCGCGCTGGCGCGCCTCTACGTCGATCGCGGCCAGCCCGGCGCCGCGGTGCCCTGGTACGAGAGCCTGCTCGGCGCGGTGCCCGCCGCCGAGCGACCCGCCGTGGTGCTGCAGACCGCGCGCGCCCACATCGCGGCCGGCGCCCCCGATCGCGCGATCTCGGCGATCGAGAGCCACCTCGACGATGCCGCGCCCGCGGTCGAGCTGCGGCAGCTGCTCGCCGAGCTGTACCGCGACGGCGCCCAGTGGGAGCCGCTGGCGCGGCACCTCACCCGCAGCCTCGGCGTGATCGGCGACCAGAAGCTCGCCGGCGACATGGCCCGCGAGGCCGCGTCGATCTACACCCACAAGCTCGACACCCCGGCCAAGGCGATCCCGGCGCTCGAGAAGGCGCTCGAGGTCGACCCCGGCGACAAGGAGCTGCGCGCCCAGCTGGCCACCGGCCTGCGGGTCGCCGGCCGCCTCGGCGACGCCCGCACGATCCTCAACGAGCTGATCGACGACTTCGGTCGTCGCCGCTCGCCCGAGCGCGCGGCGCTGCACGTCGAGCTGGCCCGGGTCGCCCAGGCCGAGGGCAAGCTCGACGAGGCCCTCTCCGAGATGGAGAAGGCCGCCAAGATGGACGTCAACAACGCGACGATCCAGCGCGGCCTCGCCGAGATGGCGCGCGCCGCCGGCCAGCTCGACAAGGCCGAGCGCACCTACCGCGCCCTGCTGCTGGTGGTCCGCCGCCAGCCGCCCGGCGACGAGGAGGGCACGGTCGGGCCCAGCGAGGTCCTGTTCGAGCTGCACGCGATCGCCAAGGCCAACGGCCAGGACGATCAGGCGCGCGAGCTGCTCGAGAGCGCGATCGACGCCGCGGTGCAGAGCGACGCCGAGGTCCACCGGCTGCGCCGCAGCCTGCTCGCCCACGGCGAGACCGACACGCTGCTGCGCGTGCTGGAGATGCGGCTGGGCCTGGCCACCGAGGCGGCCAGCCTGGCCCGGCTCAACGCCGATCGCGCCGAGGTCCTGGCGTCGACCGGGCGTAGCGTCGAGGCGCTCGACGCCGTGCTCAAGGCGCTCGAGCACGCGCCGCAGCGGCTCGATCTCCACGACCGCGCCCGGGTGCTGGCCCGCGACGCCGGCCAGACGCCGCGCTACATCGAGGCGGTCGACACCGTCGCCGATCGACTCCGCCGCAAGACCGATCCGCCCCTGGTCGCGACCCTGTTGATGAAGGCGGGCGAGGCGCTCGAGCAGGACGCCTCCGATCTGCGCGGCGCCGCCGGGATGTACCGGCGGGTCGAGATGATGGGCGAGCGGCTCGCCGAGGCCTACTACGCGCAGGCGCGCATCGCCGGCGCCCTCGGCGACACCGAGGAGCAGGCCCGCGCGCTCGACGCCATGCTGCAGCTCGCCGGCTCCGAGAGCGTCGAGCCGGCGCCCGAACAGGTCGACGCGCTGTACCGGCTGGCCGAGATCTTCATCGGCACGCCGACCCGGCGCGCCCAGGGCATCCGGCTGATCGAGCGCGCGTTCGCGGCCGAGCCGCGGTGGGCGCAGGCCGGCCGCGTCCTCAAGATCGCGACCACGCAGGACGCCAGCGAGCCGGCGGTGATGGCGCTGTACGAGCGGGTCGCCCGCAACGGCGGCGACAGCGAGCTGCTGCTCGACTTCCTCGAGAAGCGCGCCGGGCTGGCCGACGCCACGCCGTCGCAGATCCGGGAGGCCGTCGACGTCGCCGTCGAGCTCGGCCAGCCCGCCCGCGCCGAGGCCCTGCTGGTCCGCGCGGTCGAGGCCGCGCGCCAGACCGTCGACGGCGTCGCCGGCGCGGTGTGGGCGGTGGTCGCGCTGACCCAGCGGCGGATCGCCCAGGGCCAGCTCGAGGGCGCGCGCGATCTGGTCTACGAGATCGCGCCGATCGCCGAGCCCGACCAGGTCGATCCGCTGGCGCTCGAGGTCGCGGGCCACGCCGCGACCGCCGGCGACGGCGCGCTCGCCGCCGACGTCTACGAGTTCCTGCGCGAGCGCAACCCGGCGGATCGCGCGGTGTGGGAGCCGCTGATCGCGCTCTACCGCAAGCTCGGCGACGCCGACCGGCTCGCCAACGTGGTGTCGAGCACGCTGCCCAACATCACCGAGCCGAGCGAGCGCAACGCGCTGCGCCTGGCCCACGCCCGCTACCTGATCGAGGAGCAGCAGCGGCCGCACGACGCCCTCGACGTCCTGCGCGACGCGCTGCTCGACGACCCGGATCACCTCGAGGTCGCGGCGCTGCTCGAGGACACGCTGCGCGCCACCGGCGACAACGACGGCCTCGCCGACTTCCTGTGGGGCCGCTTCGAGGACGCCCAGAAGCGGGGCAACCGGGCGTCGATCGTCGACGTCGCCAACCGCCTGGGCGCGCTGCTCGACGGCCAGGGCAACCCGGAGGCGGCGCGGGTCTACCGCACCGCCCTCGAGCACGCGCCCGACGATCGCGACCTGTTGCGCCAGGTGGTGGCGCACCTCGGCGACGGCGACGATCCGCGCGAAGGCGCGCTGCTGATGGAGCGCCTGCTCGCGGTCGAGACGCCCGAGGCCGCGACCCAGCTGTGCTGGCAGCTGGCCTCGATGTGGGAGGCCGCCGGCGACGACGCCGGCGTGCAGCGGACGCTCGAGCTGGCCAACGGCTCGGCGCCCGACGACGCCGCGATCCACGATCGCCTGGAGCAGTGGTACCGCGACCGCAGCCTGTGGGCCGAGCTCGCCGAGCTCAAGGTTCGCGACGCGGCGCGCGCCACCGACGACGAGGTCGCGGTCGCGCAGCTGCGCGAGGCGGCCAGCGTCTACTCCGGCTTCCTGGGCCGGCCGATCGACGCGGCGCGGGTGCTGCGCGAGGCGCGGGCCCGGCGGCCGGGCGCGCCCGAGCTGGTCACCGAGCTGGCGGCGGCGCTGGCCGCGGCGGACCAGCTGGGCGAGGCGATCACCGCGATCGGCGAGGCGGTCGACGGCGACGAGCCGGCGATCACTGGCGCCGGCAGCGTCGATCTGCTGCTGCTGCGGGCCAGCCTGAGCCAGCAGGTCGGCGACGAGGGCGCGGCGGTGGCCGACCTCGAGCGCGCCAACACGATCGATCCCGCGCGCAGCGCCTCGGCGCTGGCCGGCGGGCTCGAGCGGCAGCGCGCCCGCGCCGAGGCGGCGGGCGATCTCGACGCCGAGCGGGTCGCGACCCTGCGGCTGGCCGGGCTGCTGACCCAGACCGGTGACCTCGAGCGCGCGCGCGGCCTGGTCGTCGGCTGGATCGAGCGCGACCCGCGCGACCCCGAGCCGCTGTACATGCTGCGCGACATGGACGCGTCGATCGAGCACTGGGACGGCGTCATCGCGGCGTGCACCCGCCTGGCCTACATCGTCGAGGGCCAGGAGCAGATCGACGCCGCGATGCAGGTCGCCGACGCCGCCGGTCGGGTCGGTCGCCCCGGCGACGCGGTGGCGGTGCTCGAGCTGGTGCACCAGCAGCAGCCGGCGTCGATGCCGCTGCGCGACCGGCTGCGCGAGCTGTACGAGGCCGCCGGCGCGTTCCGCGAGCTGGCCGGCGTCCTGCTCGCCGACGCCGACCACGGCGACGATCCGGCGCTGCGTTTCGCCAACTACAAGCGCGCCTCCGAGCTGCTGTTGCAGCTCGGCGACGCCGCGGCGGCGCTCGAGCCGGCGCGCAAGGCGTGCGAGCTGCAGCCCGAGGATCAGGCCGCGGCGATGCTGTACGTCGACGCGCTGATGAACGCCGGCCACGTCGAGCAGGCGGCGCAGGCGCTCGAGACCGCGATCGGCGCCCACAAGAAGCGGTCGCCGGAGCTGGCGGTGCTGCAGCAGCGGATGGGTCGGGTCTGCGCCCTGATGAACGACAAGGACGGCCACCTGGCGTGGCTCAAGAAGGCGTTCGACGTCGATCGCAAGAACGGCGAGGTCGCCGCCGAGCTGGCGCAGCTGGCCACCGAGACCGGCGACTACGAGCTGGCGCTCAAGCCGCTGCGGGCCATCACGCTGATGGAGAACCCGTACCCGGTGACCCGGCCGATGGCGCTCTTGTGGGAGGCCAAGATCGAGCACGCCCGCGGCAACCGCGCCAAGGCCGAGCTGTGGGCCAAGAAGGCGCTGCGCGAGGACCCCGCGTTCAGCGAGGCCCAGCAGTTCCTCGACGAGATCAGCTGAGCGCGGCGGGCGGCGCGTGCCGCCCTGGGCTCGCATGATCGACCGCCGGCGCGCCCTCGAGGCCGCCGGCGGTGTGGGTTTCGGCGGCGGCGCCGCGGCCGCGGGCTCGCCCGGGCCGGCCGCGGCCGGGTGAGCGCGCGTCGCCGGCCGCGGTGGTGTTAGATCGCGGCATGTCCGACGCCGTCCGCTACCAGCTCCACGACGCCGTCGGGGTGATCACCCTCGATCGCCCCGACAACCGCAACAGCATGACGCCCGAGCTGCTCGACGCGTTCGCCGCCGCGTCGGCGCAGGCGCGGGCCGACGCCGGCGCGCGCTGCGTCGTGGTCACCGGCACCGGGCGGTGCTTCTCGGCGGGCGCCGACTTCAAGTCGGTGCTGCAGCGCGACGACGACGCGCGGCCGCGCGCCGCCCACGAGCGGTCGTACGCGATGTACGAGCCGTTCCTGTCGCTGCTCGATCTCGAGGTCCCGGTGATCGCGGCCTGCAACGGCCACACGATCGGCGGCGGCTTCGGGCTCGCGCTGGTGTGCGACGTCCGCGTCGGCGCCCGCGACGCCCGGTACGGCGCCAACTTCTGCCGGCTCGGGCTCGCGCCCGGCATGGCGATCAGCTACCTGCTGCCCCGGCTGGTCGGGGTGTCGCGCGCCTCCGAGCTGCTGTTCACCGGCCGCCTGATCGACGGCGCCGAGGCCGAGCGCATCGGCCTCCTGTCGGCGGCGGTCGACGCCGACGAGGTCCTGCCGCGCGCGATGGAGCTGGCGCGCGCGATCGCCGCGTCGGCGCCGCTGGCGGTGCGGATGACCAAGCAGGTGATGTACCGCGGCCTCGACTGGGATCCGCGCGGCCACGCTCGCGTCGAGGCCTACGCCCAGGCCCACACCGTCGGCACCGCCGACGCCGCCGAGGGCATCGCCGCGCTGCTCGCCAAGCGCGAGCCCCGCTTCACCGGCACCTGAGCGTCAGTCGCCGCAGCGCGCCCACACCGGCGCCGCGTCGGCGGCGCCGTCGCCGACCGCGAGATCGTGCACGGCGACGTCGAGCAGGCCCCACGGCGAGTCGACCATCACCCAGTGCCAGCCGTCGGCGTCGGCCGGGTACGACAGCCGGGTGTAGTCGCCGATCTCGAGCCCGATCGGGTGGCCGTCGGGCGCGTCGTAGAGGCAGGCCTCGTCGCCGACCGGCAGCGGCACCCGGTGCGACGAGCCGTAGCCATGGCCGCCGCCGGTGCCGCCGATCGTCCCGGTCTGGACCTGGTCGGCCCGGACCCAGCCGCGGACGCGGACGTAGACGCCGGCGCGCTCGACCTCGACCCAGCCGTCGGCGCGGCCGTGCTCGACGACCGGGACCCAGGCGACGGTCGCCGCCAGGATCACCGCGCCGTCGTCGGGGCGCGCGCGGATCGCGACGCGCTCGTCGAGCGACGGCTGGTCGTACGCGTGGTCGCGCGCGGCGGTCGCGGGCGGCCGCGCGGCCTCGAAGACGTCGTCGATGGCGTCGGCCGCGGCGGTGGTGATCACGCGCAGGTCGTCGGCGAGCACCTCGATGCCGGCGACGTCGCCGTCCTGGCCGCGCACGATCACCGGCGCGCCGACCCCCAGCTCGAGCCCGGGCCGGGGCGTGATCGTGCGAGTCAGGGCGCGCGCGAGATCGTCGCGCGCCACCCAGACCAGCATCCGCGCGTGGTCCTCGTCGAGCAGCAGCTCGACGCGATCGTCGCGCAGCTCGGCGACCGCGTACGAGGTGTCGTCCGGCGCCCGCCAGCCGCTGGAGCCGGTGGGCTCGCCCCCCGCCGAGGTCCAGACCTGGGTGTGCCGGGCCAGGCGGGCGCGCCGCACGCCGTGCCCCGGGTCGCCCTGCATGACCAGCTCCCAGGGTTGCCAGACGTGGGGACGCTTGACCGCCGGCGCCGGAGGCTCGACAGGCGTTCGACGGGGCGCAGGTGGGGGCCCGCCGCAGGCGGCCAGGGCGACCAGGGCGATCCAGCGCGCCGACATGACGGGATCTTCGCACGGCCGGTCAGGTGCCAGGCGCGCAACGCCGCGATGCCACGAGGGTTACGCGGCGACGCCGCGACTGCGAAGGGACCTGCGCGGTTCCGGGCATGACCGGTCGGTCATCGAACCTGGGATCGCGGGTTTACGCACCGTGTCAGCGTGCACGGTTCTTGCTCCTGACCGGGGCCGTTCCCCGGAGTACCGCTCATGCAAATCGGCGTCATCACGAACCCCAACAGCCGCAAGAACAAGCACCGGCCCGATCGGGCCCGGCGGCTGCAGTCGATCCTCGGCGAGATGGGTGAGGTCCACTCCACGGACTCGGTGGACTCGATCAAGCCGGTGCTCCGCGACTTCCTCCGCAAGCGCGCCCGCTACTGGGTCGCGGACGGCGGTGACGGCGCGCTGCACTGGATGCTGCGCATGGGCATGGAGGTCCTCCAGGAGGACGAGTTCGCCGGCGAGTCGGTGACGTTGCCCATGACGATGCCGACCAACGGCGGCACGATCGACTTCATCGCCAACAACGTCGGCATCAAGGGCGACGCCGAGTCGCTGCTCACCGCCATGCGCCTGCGCATCGAGCGCGGCCAGCGCATCGAGGACACCGAGGTCGACTCGATGGTCATCGACGGCGTGCAGGCCGGTCCCGACGGCGACGTGCCGTTCCGGACCTACGGCTTCGCGGTCGCGGCCGGCGGCATCGGCCAGCGCTTCTTCGCCAAGTACTACGAGGACGCGGATCCCAACCCGCGCACGATCATGAAGGTCGTGGGTCGGACCCTGGCGTCGATGCCGGTGGCGCTGTCGCCGCTGCGCAAGGTGCCGGGCATGCCGCGCTTCCTGTCGACCTACGCGCGCGACATGTTCTCGCCGACGCGGGCGAAGATCACCGTCGACGGCATGGTGCTGCCGGGTGACGAGTTCACCGGCATCCACGTCGCGTCGATGTCGATCAACCTCGGCAACGTGCTGCACTTCTTCGGCAAGGCCGACCAGCCCGGCCTGATGAACGCGATCGTCGGGACGCCGTCGCCCATGAGCGTCGTCCGCAACCTGCCGCGGATGGTGCGCGGCGAGGAGATGCGCGGCTCGCAGATCCTCGACCGGCCGTGCCGGTCGCTCGATCTCGAGGCGGTGGGCGACGAGCTGCTCGAGCCGGTGATCGACGGCGAGTACTACCGCGGGCTGCGGAAGATCTCGTTCCGGGTCGGGCCGCGCGTGCGGATCCCGAAGGTCGTGGGCGCGCCGCTGCACTAGGCTGCGCGCGCCCGAGCTGCCGATCCGGGGCTGGCCCGTGCCCGATGCGGGGCTGGCCCGTGCCCGTGCCCGTGCCCATGCCCGCGCCCGATCCGGTAGGGCCGCTTTCAGAGCGGTAGCGCTGGCGCGAGCGTTGGGGAGAGCGCGAGCGCGCCGGCCCGGGTCCTGCCGCGAGCTCGGGGGGCGCCTCCGCCGGCTCGGACAGTCCTCGCGGTGACGAGAGCGCGGGCGGTGGTGGTGGAGCGGGCGGCGACGCAGTCGCGAGGTGGCGCGGGCCCGCTGCGGAACTCGCCGGCGGAGGCCCCCCCTCGCTCGCGTCACCCGGGCCGGCGTGACGCAGGGCGAGCGCGGGCGAGCGGATCGCTCACCCCGGCCGACCCCGAAGTCGATGGGGCGAGCGCCGGCCCTCGGATCGCGCACCCCGAGCGGAGGGGGAGGTGCGGAGCACCGACCCCGAAGTCGAGGGGGGGCGCTGGCCCGACCGGCCCCTGAAGTCGATGGGGCGAGCGCCGGCCCTCGGATCGCGCACCCCCGAGCGGAGGGGAGGTGCGGAGCACCGACCCCGAAGTCGAGGGGCGGGCGCCGCCCGACCGACCCCGAAGTCGATGGGGCGAGCGCCGGCCCTCGGATCGCGCACCCCGAGCGGAGGGGGAGGTGCGGAGCACCGACCCCGAAGTCGAGGGCGGGCGCCGGCCCGACCGACCCCGAAGTCGATGGGGCGAGCGCCGGCCCTCGGATCGCGCACCCTGAGCGGAGGGGAGGTGAGCACCGACCCCGAAGTCGAGGGCGGGCGCCGGCCCGACCGACCCCGAAGTCGATGGGGCGAGCGCCGGCCCTCGGATCGCGCACCCCGAGCGGAGGGGGAGGTGCGGAGCACCGACCCCGAAGTCGAGGGGGCGGGCGCTCGCCCGTGGATCGCTCACGACAATGGCTTCGCGCGCGAGGACCGCGCGCGGCAGCGGCTAGCGCTTCTTGGCGGGGGCCTTCTTGGCGGGGGTCTTCTTGGCGGGGGCGGCCTTCTTGGCGGGGGCCTTCTTGGCGGGGGCGGCCTTCTTGGCGGGGGCCTTCTTGGCCGGGGTCTTCTTGGCGGGGGCGGCCTTCTTGGGGGCGGCCTTCTTGGGGGCGGCCTTCTTGGGCGCGGGCTTGGCGGCCTTGGGGGCGGCCTTCTTGGCGGGGGCGGCCTTCTTGGGGGCGGCCTTCTTGGGGGCGGCCTTCTTGGGCGCGGGCTTGGCGGGCGCGGGCTTGGCGGCCTTGGGCGCGGGCTTGGCGGGCGCGGGCTTGGCGGCCTTGGGCGCGGCCTTGGCGGGCGCGGGCTTGGGCGCGGCGGGCTTGGCCGGGGCCGGGATCTTCGGCAGGGCAGGCGCTGGACGTGTCACCACCGCGGCGTCCTCGTCGTCGTCGAAGGTGACGCGGGCGCCGAGCACGGGACCGTCGTCGTCCTCGTCGTCCTCGGCGGTGTCGTCCTCGTCGCTCTCGTCGTCGTCGCGCGCGGCGGTCCGCGGCGCGGCGTGGGGCACCGGGCTGCGCAGGACCGCGCCGTCGTCCTCGTCGTCGCCTTCTTCTTCCTCGTCGTCGTCGTCGTCGTCGTCGTCGTCCTCGTCGTCGTCGTCGTCGTCCTCGTCCTCGTCCTCGTCGTCGTCCTCGTCCTCGTCCTCTTCGTCCTCGCGGGCGTTGAGCAGCGTGTCCGGCCACGCGTCCTTCTCGTCCTCGTCCTCGTCCTCCTCCTCCTCCTCGGACTCGGCCGCCACCAGGCCGCCGTCGTCGCCGCCGAACGCGTCGTCGCGGGCGGCGTGCGCGAAGTCCGCGTCCCCGGTCCCGGGGCCGCCCTCGTCGTCGTCATCGTCGTCGTCGTCGCCACCGCCGGCGGCGTCGCCGCCACCGCCGAAGCCGTTGCCCCCGCCGTCGTCGTCGTCGTCACCGCCGCCGCCGGCGCCGAAGTCGACGTCCGTCTCCTCGTCACCGTCGGTGCGGTGCAGCGAGTGCGCGTCGTGGACGAACCCGAGGGTGTGCTCGTGATCGAGGGTGGCCATGGTCAGGATTCTAAGCACGCGGCTCGGAGGTCGTTCAAGCCGACCCGGCGACCTCACGCTCGACCACGGTCCGGATCTCCGACGGCGGCGGCCGGACGTCGAGCCCGTCGATCAGCGACCGCCACACCCAGTGGGACGACAGGACCGCGACCACCGCCATGTTGTCGGTATTCGAGAACTGCGAGTCGGCCCGACTCGTGCATTTCGCCCACAGCTTGGCGACCGCGCCGGGCTCGAAGACCCCGGCGGCCGCGGTCACCTCGGCGCTCATCAGGTCGTCGACCCACCCGGGCCGGTCGGTCCCGACGAACGCCAGCGCGTCGGGAGCGCGGTACGGCTGCTTGGGCCGGCGCCGGATCGCCTCGGGGACCAGGCGCTCGCCCAGCCGCTTGAGCACGTGCTTCTCGTCGAGGCCGCGCAGCTTGTAGCTGTCGGGGAGGCTGCCGGCGAGCGCCATGACGTCGCGATCGAGGAACGGGAACCGGCCCTCGACCGAGTTGCCCATCAGCATGCGGTCACCCTGCGCCGACAGCAGGTACCCCGACATCAGGGTACGTATCTCCAGATACTGGTCCTGCGCCAGGTACGACCAGCCGACGAGCTCGGGCGGCAGCGTCGCCAGCAGCTCGGTCACCGCCTGGTCGGCGCCACGCGCCGCCCGCACCGGCGCCGCCAGCAGCCGCTTGATCGCCGCCGTGGTGTGCCAGCGCGTGTCGTGCCCGAAGCCGGGCTCGCGCCAGCGCTCGAGGCCGCGGCCGAAGAACGCCTGGGCCATGCGGCGCTGGGTCACCGGCGACCGCGCCAGGTACGGGTACAGCTTGTCGAGCAGGCGCGGCCGCAGCTGCGAGCCGGGCGCGCGGGCCCAGAACCGGCGGACCGCGGCCTCGCGGAACAGATCGTAGCCGGCGAACATCTCGTCGGCGCCCTCGCCGGTGAGCACGACCTTGATGCCGTGGTCGTGGACCAGCCGCGACAGCAGGTACATCGGCGCCGGCGCGGTGCGCAGGATCGGGCGCTCGGCCAGGCGGCAGGTCTCGGGGAACGCCCGCGCGATGTCGGCGCGCGACACGACGATCTCGTGGTGACGGGTGCCCAGGTGCGCGCTCATCGCGCGCTGGAACTCGCCCTCGTCGTACTCGGCGTCCTCGAAGCGCAGGCTGAAGGTCTGGAAGCCGGGGCCCTTGGCGGCCAGGCTGTGCGCCGCGATGATCGAGCTGTCGAGGCCGCCCGACAGGTAGCTGCCGACGTCGACGTCGGCGCGCAGCATCCGCAGCGCGGTGGCGCGCTCGAGCGCGTGCGCGACCGCCTCGGTGGCCTCGGCCAGCGAGCCGGTGAAGTCGCCCGGGTAGCTCGGCTGCCAGTACGCGTGATCGGCGACCGACCACGCCGCGGTGCCGACGCCGTCGTAGACGCGGACGTGGCCGGGCTCGACCTCGCGGACGCCCTCGAAGACGGTGCGCGGCGGCACGACCGTCCAGAACGTGAAGGTCTCGTCGAGGCCGGCGGCGTCGAAGCGGCGCGGCAGCTCCGGGACGCCGGCGAAGATCGCCTTGACCTCGCTGCCGAACGCGAGGCGACCGCCGGCCTCGGCGTAGTACAGCGGCCGGATGCCGACGCGGTCGCGCGACAGCACCAGGCGGCGGCGCGCCGGGTCCCACAGCGCGATCGCCCACTGGCCGTTGAAGCGATCGAACGCGGCCTCGCCCCACGCCTCCCAGGCGTGGACGATCACCTCGGTGTCGCTGCGGGTGTGGAAGACGTGGCCGCGCGCGACCAGCTCCTCGCGCAGCTCGACGTAGTTGAAGATCTCGCCGTTGAAGGCGATCCACAGCGTGCCGTCGGCGTTGCACAGCGGCTGCTGGCCGGTCGCGAGGTCGATGATCGACAGCCGGGTGTGGGCCAGCCCGACCACGCGGTCGCGGTACAGGCCGGTCTCGTCGGGGCCGCGGTGGTGCAGCGCGCCGAGCATGCGGGTCAGCCCGGCGCGATCGGGCGCGGGGCCCCGCCCGGCGAGGTCGACGATGCCGGCGATGCCGCACATGGCGCCGATCCTAGCGTGGCACCAGGTCGGGTGGCAGGTCGCGGGGGTCGTAAGGGCGGGGCCGGCTGCGCCAGGTCAACAGCGGGCCGGCGACCACCCAGATGGCGCCCAGGACCATCATCGCGCGGGTCTTGCCGGCGAGGAACGCCGGCGGGGTCAGCCAGCCGGCGTGGAGGATGGCCGCGAGCCCGACGACCAGCACGCCGATCGCGGCGGTGATCGCGACGACCGTCCACGAGCCCCGGACGTAGGTCACCGGGCCACCCAGCTCGATCAGGCGGGCGTGCAGCCGCTCGACCAGGCGGGCCCACGGGGCCCGGCTCGCGGCGTCGGCGGAGATCACCGTGCCCCGGGTACCGTCCCGCAGCTCGAGCTCGCACGCCCACATCTCGGCGAAGCGGGCGAGCCGGACCCGGGCGACGTCGGCGAGGGCGAGGCGGCGCTTGCCGAGGACGACCTCGGTGTCGTCGAGCTGGTAGACGATGGGCTGGCCGTGCACCTGGGTCTGGACGGTCTCCATGGCGCCCGACGGTAGCCGCCGCGCTCCCGCGCGACAAGGTGGCGCCGTCGCCGCGCCTTGACCCCTCGCGGGGCCCGATGGTACCTCGGGATTCCCATGGCCCTCATCCCCACGGACGTCGAGCGCGACGTGACCGCGTTCATCGTCGAGAACTTCCTCTTCGGCAGCGCGGCGGACGCGCCGGCGCCGGCGACCTCGTTCATGGAGACCGGTCTGATCGACTCGACCGGCATCCTCGAGCTGGTGGCCTGGCTCGAGAGCACCTATGGCATCGCGGTCGCCGACGACCAGCTGGTGCCGGAGAACCTCGACTCGGTGGCCAACATCGCGGCGTTCGTGGTCCGCACCAAGGGAGGCTGAGATGGCGATCGGCTATGACGTCCTGGATCTCGATCTCGAGGCCGAGGCCGAGCGGATCTGTCAGGCGATCCGCCGCGGCGTCAGCCACGACCTCAAGCGTCGTGGCGTGATCGTCGCGCTGTCGGGTGGCATCGACAGCTCGTGCGTGGCGGCGCTGTGCGCCCGCGCCCTCGGGCCCAAGCACGTGCACGGCCTGCACATGCCGGAGAAGGACTCGTCCGACGACACCCTCGGGCTGTCGCGCTCGGTGTCCGACACCTTCGGCTTCGACTCGACCGTCGAGATCATCACGCCGATCCTCGAGGGCCTGCGCTGCTACGAGCGCCGCGACGACGCCATCCGCATGGTGTTCCCGGAGTTCGGGCCGGGCTGGAAGTCGAAGATCGTCCTGCCGGGCCTGCTCGACGCCGGCAGCTACAACGTCTACTCGGTGGTCGTCCAGACCCCGGCGGGCGAGATCCTCAAGCAGCGGCTGCCGCCCAAGGCGTACCTGCAGATCGTCGCCGCCACCAACTTCAAGCAGCGCACCCGCAAGATGCTCGAGTACTACCACGCCGATCGCCTGCACTTCGCGGTGACCGGCACGCCCAACCGGCTGGAGTACGATCAGGGCTTCTTCGTCAAGAACGGCGACGGCGCCGCCGACATCAAGCCGATCGCGCACCTCTACAAGAGCCAGGTCTACGCGATGGCGCGGCACCTCGGGGTCCCCGAGGCGATCTGCAACCGCGCGCCGACCACCGATACCTACTCGCTGGCGCAGGGCCAGGACGAGTTCTACTTCTCGCTGCCGTACCGGCCGATGGACCTGTGCCTGTGGGCCAAGAACCACGGCGTCGCCGCCGCCGAGGTCGCGGGCGCGCTGGAGCTCACCGCCGAGCAGGTCGAGCGCGTCTACCGCGACATCGATCAGAAGCGCGCGACCACCCGCTACATGCACCTGGCGCCGGTGCTGTGCGGCGAGGTCGACGAGATCCACTAGCGGACCGGTCGTGACCGCGCTGGCGCCCGACATCCGGCTGGTCCACCAGCTGCTCGAGCACACCGCGCGGCGCGTCCCCGATCGCGAGGTCCTGGTCACCCACGAGCCGGGCGCGACCCGGCTGTGCTACGCGCGCCTGGCCGCGGCGGCGCACCGGTGCGCGCGCCAGCTGGTCGGGCTCGGCGTGACGCGCGGCGATCGGGTCGCGATCCTCGCCCACAACGGCGTCGAGTACGCGGCGGCGTACTACGGCGCGCTGGCCGCGGGCGCGGTCGCGGTGCCGCTCAACACCGCCGCCGATCCGGCGTCGCTGCTGCACTACCTGGGCGACTCCGGCGCTCGCGTGCTGGTGGTCGGGCCCCGGCTCGAGCGCCTGGTGGTGCAGGCGGCGCCGCGGCTGGGCGAGGTCGCGGTCGAGGCGATCGTGATGGCGGCCGGGCCGGCGATGGCGGCGCTGGGCAAGGCGGCGCCGCTGGGGCTGCGGCTGGTGGCGGCGGGCGACGCCGACGAGCTGCCGGCCGAGCCGCTCGACCTCGCGCTCGAGCCCGACGACGTCGCCTCGATCATCTACACCTCGGGCTCGACCGGGCGGCCGCGCGGCGCGACGCTGACCCACGGCAACCTGGTCGCCAACGTCCGGTCGATCTGCGCCTACCTCGAGCTCACCGAGGACGATCGGGTGCTGGCGGTGCTGCCGTTCTACTACGTCTACGGCAAGAGCGTGCTGAACACCGCGGTCGCGGTCGGCGCCACGGTCGTGGTCGAGAACCGCTTCCAGTACCCCAACGTCGCGCTCGACACCCTCGAGCGCGAGCGCTGCACCGGCTTCGCCGGGGTGCCGTCGACGTTCGCGATCCTGGTCAACCGCTCCAACCTCGCCGAGCGCGCGCTGACCGACCTGCGCTGGGTGACCCAGGCCGGCGGCGGTATGAGCCCGGCGCTGACCCGGCGGCTGCTCGAGATCCTGCCCGGCAAGCGGGTGTTCGTGATGTACGGCGCGACCGAGGCGTCGGCGCGGCTGGCCTACGTGCCGCCCGACGAGCTGCCCGGCTGCGTCGGCGCGATCGGGCGGGCGATCCCCGACGTCGAGCTGACGGTGCGGCGCCCCGACGGCGCCGAGTGCGCGGTCGACGAGGCCGGCGAGCTGTACGCGCGCGGCCCCAACATCATGCGCGGCTACTGGAACGATCCCGAGGAGACGGCGCGGGCGCTGGGTCCGCACGGCTACCGCACCGGCGATCTGGCGCGGCGCGACGGCGACGGCCGGCTGTGGCTGGTCGGGCGCCTCAAGGACATGCTCAAGGTCGGCGGTCACCGGGTCGCGGCCCGCGAGATCGAGGACGCGATCCTCGAGCACGCGGACGTCCACGAGGCCGCCGTGATCGGCGTCGCGGACGAGTTGCTCGGCGACCGGCTGGTCGCGTTCGTGGTGCCGCGCACACCCGGCGCGGTCGACGCCGCCGGGCTGGGCCGGTTCCTCAAGGATCGCCTCCCCGCGTACAAGATCCCGTCGCGGATCGAGCTGCGGGCCGACCTGCCCAAGAACCCGTCGGGGAAGATCCTCAAGCAGGCGTTGCGGGCCGAGGTGACAGAGTAGAGTATGCCGATGCGATCCAAGGCAGCCGCCGGGCTGGTCGGCGCGGTGGCGGTGGCGGTGGTGACCGCGGCGCCGACGCGGGCGCGGGCCGACAGCACCAGCCTGCACGTGCTCGGCGATCTCGAGACCGGCTGGACCGACAACATCTTCTCGGCGCCGTCGGACACCACGGTCGGCGCGCCGGCCCGCGAGGGTGACGCCTACGCCCAGCTGCGGCCCGGCCTGCTGTTCACGTGGGAGCGGCCGCGGATGATCCAGCAGCTCGAGGCCGCGATCGAGGGCACCGGGTACGCGTCGCACACCGAGGCGTGGACGCTGTCGTACCACGGCGCGTGGCGGGCGTTCTTCCTGGTGTCGCCGCGCTCGGAGGCGAGCACGACCGCGACCGCGTCGGCGGGGACGCTCAACACGTTCACGACCACGACCACCGCCGACAACGGCCAGGTCGCGGTGCTGCCGTCGGCGACCAACGACTTCACCTCGGTCGACGTCGCCGAGCACTTCAGCTACCAGGTGACGCGCCCGCTGCGGGTGACCCAGTCGCTCACGGGCCGGCTGTTCGACACCTCCGACGACACGCTGATGACGTCGACCGCGGGTCGCGAGGTCGGCGGCAGCCTCGGGCTCGACCGGGCGTGGCGCTACGACGCCGTCGGGCTCAACGTCGCGACCTCGTACGTGAGCCTGTCGCGCGTCAACATGGGCGTCGCCGACGAGACCTCGACCGACCAGATGAACGCGCAGCTGACGCTGAGCTGGCGGCGCGATCTGAGCCGGCGCTGGACCAGCGTCGTCGACGGCGGCGTCACCAGCATCGTGCCGCTCGACGCCGCCGACGAGGTCGTCGTGCAGCCGACGGTGGGCGTCCAGCTGGGCTACTTCCCCAACTGGGGCAACGCCGGCCTGCAGCTGCGGCGCAGCGTGGCGCCCAACCTGTACATCGCGCAGAACACGATCACCGACCAGGCCGGGGTCAACGCGTGGCTGCCGCTGCCGTGGCTAGCCGACGATCCCAACCTGCCCAAGCTCAGCGCGCAGGGCACCGCCGGCTTCGCCCGGACCCGGCTGATCGACGCGGTCACCGGCACCGCGGTCAGCAGCTTCGACGTCGCCACCGCCGACGCCGCCGTCAACTACCTGATGAACCCGTCGGCGGTGTTCACGCTGCGCTACCAGTTCATCGTCCAGAACGGCGACGAGACCGCGCTGACCCAGGTCTTCGACTACACGCGGCACAGCATCATCCTCAGCTTCCACGGTCGCTGGCCGTCGCGGCTGGCCGCCGAGATGCCGGTCCGCGCGACCCTGCGCGTCGATCGTTCGAACGTCACGTCCGTCGGCGACGAGGCCGCGGGCGGCGCGGCGACCGCGGGCCAGCGCGAGCGGTAGCGGCGCGGGCGGGTGCGCGCGGCGCGGCGCGGCGCGGCGCGGTGGCGCGGTGGCGTGACCGCGCGCTTCAGGCGTCCGGGAGGTGCGGGAGCACCAGGACGGCGAGCAGCAGCACGAACAGCATGATGCCGACGACGACGAGCATGGCGCGCTCGCCGGTGGAGGTGCGCGCGGGCGCCTCGTGCTCCTCGCGCGAGACGACGGTGATGGGGACGATCGAGCGACCGGGCGGTACGGGCATGGCGATGCGATGTCGGGAGTCGGGGCTGGCGTGGTGAGGCGGGTTGCCGCAGCGGCGTGGCGAGCCGGTGGGACGGGGGCGGCCGGGGCGCGGCGGCGGTGCGGCGCGTGCCGTGCGACATCCGACCGCGGCGGGGCGGGGCGGGGGCACGCGCCCGGATCGCGCGGCGGGGGCGGGCGGCTACAGCGTGCCGTCGAACGCCTCGACCAGCGCCGCGGCGGCCGCGTCGAACCCCGGGCGGGTCGCCCTGGCCTGGAACTCCTCGAAGCTGTCGGCGTGGACGACCTCGCCGTCGTAGATGTTGATCATCAGCATGTTGGTGCCGTCGTTCCACCACACGTCGAGGCCGTGGTCCGAGACCGTGGTCTCGCCGGTCTCGACGAAGCCGAGGCGGTAGACGGTGATGACCTCGCGCCCGCCGAGGTCGGCGCGGTCGATCTCGAACACCGTGCGCGGATCGTGCGCGAGCGCCGACGACAGCACGCCCTCGAGGTCCTTGTTGGCCCTGAACGCGTCGACGTCGAGCGTCGGGCACAGGTCCGCCGGCACGCACTTGCCGACGTCGATCAAGCCCTTGACCTTGGCGCCGGCGACCTCGCCCCGGAAGGCGAGGGTGACCTTGTCGCGTCGCTTGCTCGTGGTCGAGAAGGTGAAGCCGGGGGCGGTGACCGCGGCGAGGGCGTCGACGTCGATGGCGCGGGGCGGCGCCGCCCGGGTGTGGCCGGCGCTGCCGGCGCCCTCCGCCTTGTCCTTGCAGCCGGTGACGGCGAGCGCCGCGGTGACGCCGAGCAGGGGGACCAGGCAGCGGGGGCGTCGCACGGCGCGATGGTACCGGCTCACATCGCCGCGGCGAAGCGGGCGGCGAGCCGCCGCGCCGGATCCTCGACGACGGCGCGGACCGCGCCGCGGCGGGCGTCGTCGACGCTGGCGGCGCGCCGGGTGTCGTCGTCGTCGACCCGGACCGTCAGCTCGACGGCGCCGTCGTTGCAGTAGATGCGGGCGGCGTGGCTGGCCTCGATGTCGTCGCCGTAGGCGACGGCGCCGAGCTCCCAGGTCGCGACGCAGGTCCGGCCGGCGACCTCGACGGCGTCGAGCTCGAAGCGGCTGTCGGGGTCGTCCTCGAGCGCACCGGGCATGAGCGCGCGCAGCTCGGGCAGCGCGGCCTGCCAGGCCGCGACGTCCATGGCGCGGCACTGCAGGCACGGCCCGATCGTGACCAGCGCGCGGACCGGCGTCTCGGTCGAGGTCAGCGCGACCACCAGCGAGGTGGCCGTCCGGTCGCGATGGACCACCGTGAACCCCGGCTCGTCGAGCGCCGCCAACGCGTCGAGGCGCGCCGCGTCGAGCGGGTGGAAGGGCGGGGGCGGCGGCGTCGCGGGCGCCGTCGCCGCTGCGCCTCGGTCCGTCGCGGCGGGCGGTCGTCGCCCGGCCACCGGATCCTCGCGGGGGCCGCCGCAGCCGCCCGCCTCGCCGGCGGTCGCCAGCGCGAGCGCCGCAGACGCGGCGAACGCGGCCGGGGAGCGCGGCGAGGCGTGCACGCGACCAGCGTAGCAGGTCGACCCTGGGCTACGCTCGGGGGGCGCCATGGAGCCCGCGATCGCGTCCGCCTTGCACGTCCTCGCCGTCGCGGTCGCGGTCGCCAGCGTGACCGCGCGCGAGCGCGCCATGCGGCTGGCGCAGCGCGACGGCTCGCTCGAGCCCATCTTCGCCGCCGACAACTGGTCGGGGATCGCCGCGATGCTGCTGATGGGGACCGGGTTCTGGCGGCTGCTCGGTGGCCTGGCGAAGCCGACCGGCTGGTACCTCGAGGAGTACACGTTCCACGTCAAGATGGCGCTGCTCGGGCTGGGCTGGGCCTGCGAGATGCTGCCGATGGTGACGTTCATCCGCTGGCGGTACGCCGTGAAGCGGGGCGAGCAGCCCGACCGGCGGCGCCTCGGCCTGCTGCGCGTCCTCAACCTCGCCGAGCTCGGCATCCTGATCGCGATCGTCTTCGTCGCGGCGCTGATGGCGCGCGGCATGTGGCACGAGCCGGCGTCGAGCCCGGCGTGCGCGATCGAGAACGCGTTCGCGACCCGCTGCCTGACCTGCCACGGCGACGCCGCGCCCCAGGGCGGCCTGGTCCTCGCCGGCGACCCCCACCGCGCGCTCGTCGGCGTGCCCAGCGCCACCTGGCCCGACCAGCTCCGCGTCGCTCCCGGCGACCCCGACCGCTCCCTGCTGTGGCGCAAGCTCGCCGGCACCCAGGGCCCCCACGGCCAGCCCATGCCCCTCGGCCAGCCCCCCGATCCCACCCTCGCCGCCCAGGTCGCCACCTGGATCCGCGCGGGCGCCCCCGCCTGCCGCCGCTGACCCTAGCAAATCCAGCCACTTCCGCCACCACATCCGGGTGTCTGACACCCGGATCTGGCGCCCTCCGGGTGCCTCACTCCCGTCGATCGGCGGGGCTCCCTCCGGGTGTCTGACACCCGTCGATCGGGCGCCCACGTCCGGGTGTCTGACACCCGGAGGGCGCGGCGGGGGGCGTCCGAGCGCCGGACGCCGGGAGGCGCCGCGCCGCGCGGGACGGCCCGCGCGGCACCGGCGCCGTCGAACCGCTCAGGCGGCGGCGGCCTCGAACAGGCCGGCCGCGCCCTGACCGCCACCGATGCACATCGTGACGATGCCGTAGCGACCGCCGCGGCGGCGCAGCTCGTACAGGACGCTCGCCGTCAGCTTGGCGCCCGTGCACCCGAGCGGGTGGCCGAGCGCGATCGCGCCGCCGTTGACGTTGAGCTTGGCGTCCGGGATGCCGAGCTCCTTCTTGCAGTACGCGGCCTGGCTCGCGAACGCCTCGTTCATCTCGATCAGATCGATCTGGTCGAGCGTGAGCCCGGTGCGCGCCAGCAGCTTGCGCACCGCCGGCACCGGGCCGATGCCCATGATCGCCGGGTCGACGCCCACGGTCGCGAACGCGCGGAACCAGCCCAGCGGCTTGATCCCCAGCTCGGACGCCTTGGCCTGGCTCATCACCAGCGCCGCGGCCGCGCCGTCGGACAGCGGCGACGCGTTGCCCGCGGTCACCGTGCCGCCCATCGAGAACGACGCCGGCAGCTTGCCCAGCGACTCCATCGTGGTGTCCACGCGCGGCAGCTCGTCGCGCAGGAACTCGGTCTCGACCTTCTGGTTGCCGTCGTAGCGGATCGCGCGGACCGGCACGATCTCGTCCTTGAAGACGTCCTTCTCGAGCGCCGCCTTGGCCTTCATCTGGCTGTCGTAGGCGAACTCGTCCTGCGCCTGCCGGCTGATCTCGAACTTCTTGGCGACGTTCTCGGCGGTGATGCCCATCGGCACGTACGCCGCCGGGACCGTCTCCATCAGCTCCGGCGACGCCGACAGGTGGAAGCCGGTCATCGGCACGTAGCTCATCGACTCGACGCCGCCGGCGACGAGGATGTCGGCCGCGCCGGTCGCGATCGTGCCGGCCGCGGTCGCGATCGCCTGCAGGCCGCTCGAGCAGAACCGGTTGATGGTCTGCGCCGAGGTCGACTGCGGCAGCCCGGCCAGCAGCGCGATCAGCCGCGCCACGTTGAGGCCCTGCTCGCCCTCGGGCATCGCACAGCCCAGGACCACGTCGTCGATCATCTCGGGGGTGACCGCCGGCACGCGGGCCATCAGGCCGCGGATGACGTCCGCGGCCAGCTCGTCGGGTCTCTTCTGTGCCAGCGAACCCTTGTGGGCGCGGCCCACCGCAGAGCGCACCGCTTCAGCAATGACGATGTCGTTCATCGGATACCTCCAGTGAGCTCGCGGTCAGTTCCGCAGCGGCTTGTTGTTCATGAGCATGTACTGCATGCGCTCTTGCGACTTGGCCTCGCCACACAGGCTGAGGAAGGCCTCGCGCTCGAGGTCGAGGACCTCCTGCTCGGTCACGGCGTGGGTCGCGCCGCCCTCGCCGCCGCACAGCACGGTGGCGAGCTTGGTGGCGATCACCGCGTCGTGCGGGCTGGCGTAGCCGCCCGCGACCAGGGTCTCGACCATCATCCGCAGCGTCGCGATGCCGCTGGCGCCCGGCAGCTTGTGGGCGCGCGGCACCCGCGCGTGGTAGCCGGCGTCGGCCAGGCCGATCAGCCGCTGCTTGGCCTCGTGCAGCTGCCGCGCCCGGTCGAACGACACCCCGTCGGTGCCGCGGAAGTAGCCGAACGCCTTGGCCTCCTCGGCCGAGGTCGCGACCCGCGCCAGCGCGATGTTCTTGAACACCTGGGTGACGAAGGCGTAGGTGTCGACCTCGACGCCGTCGGGCACCGACTCGAGCGCGCGCCACAGCATGTTGAGCGTGCCGGCGCCGCCGGGGATCAGGCCGACGCCGACCTCGACCAGGCCGGCGTAGGTCTCGCTCGCCGCCTGGACCGCGTCGCAGCCCATGCACAGCTCGAGGCCGCCGCCCAGCGTCATGCCGAACGGCGCCGCCACCACCGGGACCGCGGCGTACTTCATCCGCTGGGTCGCGTCCTGGTAGTTCTTGACCATCGTGCCGAGCGCGTCCCACTGCTTCTGCTGCGCGGCCATGACGACGCCGAACAGGTTGGCGCCGACGCAGAAGTGCTCGCCGAGGTTGTAGACCAGCAGGCCGCGCCAGCCGTCCTCGGCGCGATCGACCGCCTCGTGCAGCATCGTGATCGCGTCGGCGTCGAGCGAGTTGGCCTTGGTCTTGAGGGTCAGGCCGAGGACGCCGTCGCCCAGGTCCCACGCCTCGGCGCCCGCGTTCTTGAGCACCGGGGCGCCGCCCTTGCGCATCGCCGGCAGCGACACCTCGCGGGCGTCGACCGCGACCGGCACGTACTCGCCCTTGGCGAGGTCGTACATGCGGCCGTCGACGTAGAAGCCCTTGGCGCCGCTCTCGCGCATCTTGACCACCGACGGCGGCAGCGCGATGCCGTCCTTGACCATGCGGTCGACGGTGTCGGCGAAGCCGAGGGCGTCCCAGATCTCGAACGGGCCGAGGTCCCAGTTGTAGCCCCACTTCATGCCGTCATCGATCGCCTTGACGTCGTCGCAGATCTCGCCGACCCGGCGCGCCGAGTAGGCCAGGCTCTTCGACAGCGCCTTCCAGGCGAAGTCGCCGACCACGCCGGGCGTGGCGACCAGCTTGCGGACGCGCTCGTGGACGTCCTCGATCTTCGCCAGGCCCTTGCAGGCCTTCTTGATCGCCTCGTCGCCGCCCTTGGGCCGGTACTCGCCGGTCGCGGGATCGAGGGTCTGGATGTCCTTGCCCTGCTTCTTGTAGAAGCCACCCTTGGTCTTGTCGCCGAGGATGCCCTTCTCGATCATCGCGCGGATGTACGGGGGCACGGTGAAGACCTCGCGGTCCTCGTCGGCGGTGAGGCTGGCGTGGCAGTTGTCGACGACGTGGACCAGCGTGTCGAGGCCGACCAGGTCGGCGGTGCGGAAGCTGGCGCTCTTGGGGTGACCCATCGGCGCGCCGGTCAGCGCGTCGATGTCCTCGGGCGCCAGGCCCAGCTCGCCCATCAGGTGGATCACCGCCATCATCGAGTGGGTGCCGATGCGGTTGGCGACGAAGTTGGGCGTGTCCTTGGCCCAGACGATGCCCTTGCCGAGCACGTCGACGCCCCAGCGCGTGATCCGCTCCTTGACCTCGGCGCCGGTGTCCGGCCCCGCGACCAGCTCGAGCAGCTTCATGTAGCGGGGCGGGTTGAAGAAGTGGGTGACCAGGAAGTGGCGGCGGAACCGCTCGGAGCGGCCCTCGATCATCTCGGCGATGCGCAGGCCCGAGGTGTTCGACGCGATGATCGTCTCGCCCGACAGCATCGCGTCGAGCTTCTCGAACAGCGCGCGCTTGATGTCGAGGCGCTCGATGATGGCCTCGACGATCAGGTCGCAGTCGGCGACCTTGGCGAGGTCGTCGTCGAAGTTGCCGATCGTGACGAGCTCGGCGTTGCGGACGTGGGTGAACGCGGCCGGCCGGGCCTTCTTGAGCTTGGCCAGGGCGCCTGCGGCGAAGCCGTCGCGCGCCGCCTTGGGCTGGTTCGCCGCATCGGCGAGCTTGGGCGGGACGATGTCGAGCAGGAGCACCGGCAGGCCGGCGTTGGCGCAGTGGGCGGCGATGCCGCTGCCCATCACACCGGCGCCCAGCACCGCGACGCGTCGGATCGGTCTGGTCATGCGCTTCCTCTGATTCGGGTGGGGTGAAATGCCGGCGGACCATACCGCAGATCGCCGCCGTGCCCCCGTGGGACGCCGCCCCGAGGGTGGGGCGAATGGTCCCGTATCCGGTTCACAAGCCCGCGGGATCACGGGGCGGTGGGACGGCCGGCGCGTGGAACCGACCTTGCACTACCCGCGAGCGTGACTCACGACGTTGGTGACCACACCGCGCTGGTCGACTCCGGCCGGCACGCGCCCCGCCGCGGCCGGCTCGCGTGGGTCCTGCTGACGATCGTGATGGTCGGCGGCGGCACCGCGGGGTGGTGGCTGTGGGAGCGCGGCGAGCTCGCCGGTGACGAGGCCGCCGACGTCCGCGACCGCCTGACCGCAGCGAACCAGCGCGCCGCCACCGCCGAGAGCCGGATCCTCGAGCTGACCGCGGGCGCGCTGCGCGCCGCCGACGCGCCGCCGCCGCCGCCCGACGACGACGAGCTGGTCGTGCTGGCCGAGCAGCTGCGGGCCGCGCTCGGCGATCTGGCCGGCGTCGCGATCGACGACGCCGCGACGCGCCTCACCGTCCAGCTCGACGACCCGCAGCTGTTCCGCGGCGACGACGACGTGCTGACCCCGCGCGGCCGCAAGCTGATCGACGACGTCGGCGGCGTCCTGGCCGACGCCGGTGACCGGCCGGTCTGGATCCACGGCCACGTCGACGACACGCCGCTGCCGGACGACGCCGTCTTCGAGACCGCCTGGGAGCTGTCGAGCGCGCGCGCCCTGGCGGTGCTGCGGCGCCTCGTCGATCAGGACGGCGTCCCCGAGCGCCGCCTCGCCGCGGTCGCCTTCGGCGACCAGCGCCCGGTGTCCAGCGCCGACCGGCGCAAGAACGCCCGCATCGAGATCGTCATCGAGCGCGGCGCCCTCGCCGCCGCGTCGGCGCGCACCGCCCCGGCGCGCAGCCGGTAGCCCGCGCCGCGGCGGATCCACCCGGCGCGCGGCGCCCGTGACGTCCGGATTCCGGCCACCACTGCGCGGCGCTCGGACCTCTCCGGGTGTCAGACACCCGTACGGCGCCGCGCAGGCGCGCGAAACTCCAGCGCGGGCAAGGGCTGGCCGTCACCGTGTGCGTCCGCGGCCCGGACGGTGACGGCCGATCACGGCCGGTCGCGTCCGGACGCGGCGGTGGGCTACTGGCCCTCGAAGGTGTGGCAGAACTGGCAGCCGAAGCCGTCCGGGTGCTCCTCGTCGTACTCGGGCATGCCCAGCAGCTCGGCCATCTTGGGCTTCACCTTCTGCATCATGAAGTCCATCGCGGCCTGGTCGTCGCCGGGGTTCTGGAACTTGTCCATCGACAGGACCGGCAGCTCGGGATTGGGCATCTCGAAGCTGCCGTCCTCGGCGCCGGCGCCGTGGCAGGTCTTGCAGTTCATGTTGCCGAACTCGCCGGCGTCGAACTCGACGAACAGCTTCTTCATCTCGGGGAGGACGGTCTCCTTCATGTACGCCTTGCGGGCGTCGTGATCCATCTGCTCCCAGCTCGCCGCGGCGGGCATGTCGCCGCCGCCGGCCGTATCGGTGCCGCCGCCGCCACCCATCGTGGTGTCGGCCGGCTTGGACTTCGAGCCGCACGCGGCGGCCAGGAGCGAGAACACGATCGGGGCCAGGAGGCTGCTCGGCTTCATGACGCGCATCCTAGGCGCAACCCAGGGGCGGTGCAAAGCCGCGGCGTTCCACGCCTGCAACGGTCAGTTCCGTCGGTGGGCCAGCTCACCGCAGCGCCGCGCGAAGATCCCCGACGAGCAGCGGGGCGCGCTCGGAGCTGCGCATCGTGAGCCGCAGCGCCGGGCCGTCGCGGTATCCGCCGGGCGCGCCCGGCCGCGTCGGCGCCGCCGCGCGGGCCGCGCCCGCGGCCCCACGATCGCGCTCGGCGTCGAGCGCGAGGTCGTCGTCCTCGGCTCGCTCCTCCAGTTCGGCCGCGGTCTCGCGGACCCCATGGCCGCCAACGGCGACCGTCGCGCCGGGCACGATCGCGCCCTCGTGATAGCGGAAGCCATCGCCGGCGCGGGCGCCACAGCGCACCAGGAGGCGCCGGCCCCAGCCCTCAGGGTCGCGCCGCAGCACCCGGCGCGCCGACAGGACGGCCTCCGCGCCTTCCGGCTCGACCAGGGCGATGCCGGTGCCGTCGTCGACCAGGAACCGCGCCATGCGCAGATCTCGCACGAGCGAAGCCGACTTGCCGACCGCCCGTTCGGCGATGCCCGCGAGCGAGACGCTAACCGCGATGGCCTCGGCCGCGACGCACGGCCGGCGGCTCAGCGGCGCCGGGAAGGTCTCGAGCTCGATCACCCGGCCCACGATGCGCGCGGCCTGGCCCTCGACGAAGTCGGCGATCGCGACCCGGGGCAGCCGCCGCAGCCGGCGCGCCCGTCGCGCCCGCTCGCGACGGTTTCGCACGACCGCATGGGTCGCCGCGGTGACGGCGAGCGCGATGATCACCAGCGAGTCGATCGCCATGGCGGCGCATCCTGCCACGAGCCCGCGCCGGTCGGTCACGGTGTAGGCTGCGGCGTGCGCCTGCTGTTCTGTGGCTCCGGCTGGGTCGATGTCGTCGACGTCCTCCGCGCCCACCTCGCCGCCGACGACGAGCTGCGGCTCTGGGATCGCGCCCGCCCGCTCGCCGACGAGGTCCGCGCCGTCGCGCCGGACGTCCTGCTGCCGTCCAACGCCCGTGTCGACGCCGCGGTGATCGCCGCCGCGCCGGCGCTGAAGCTGATCCAGCAGCCCGCCGCCGGCTACGAGGCGATCGACGTCGCCGCCGCGCGCGCCCGCGGCGTGCCGGTGTGCAACGCCCCCGGCGCCAACCCGGTCGCGGTCGCCGAGGCGGTGCTGCTGCTCCTCTTGATGCTGGCGCGCCGCGTCCCCGAGGCGCGCGCCGGCTTCGCGGCGGCCACCATCGGTGGTCCGGTCGGCGTCGAGCTCGCGGGCCGCACGCTCGGTGTCGTCGGCCTCGGCCGCACCGGCCGCGCCGTCGCCGCGCGCGCCACCGCGCTGGGCATGACCGTGGTCGGGCTCGGCCGCGACGCCTCCGCCGTCGAGCGCGCCGCCTTCTGGGCCCGCTGCGACGCGATCACGCTGCACTGCCCGCTCACCGACGCCACCCGCGGCCTCATCGACGACGCCGCGCTCGCCGCGATGCGCCCCGGCGCGCTGCTGATCAACGCCGCCCGCGGCCCGATCGTCGACCGCGCCGCGCTCGAGGCCGCGCTGGCCTCGGGGCGACTCGGAGGTGCCGGCCTCGACGTCTTCTGGGACGAGCCGTGGGATCCCACGGATCCGCTGTGGCGTCACCCGCGGGTGGTGACGCTGCCGCACGTCGCCGGTTCGACCACCGAGGCGTTCGACCGCATCGCCGCGATCGTGGCCGACAACGTCGCGCGCGTGCGACGCGGCGAGCCGCTGCAGCATCGAGTCGACTGAACCCGATCTGCGGCGTACCGCGCGGGGCCGCCGCATTGCCCATTTGGGCCGTTTGTGCTTACTCTCCGCGCGCGACGCGCCCCTGCGTCAACTCCTGAGGATCCTTCGATGAGCTGGTTTGTCAGCTACGTCCGTTCGTCGGTCGGCGCCAAGCACGTCATGGCGGTGACCGGGCTGGGCCTGTTGCTCTTCGCGATCATCCACATGCTCGGTCACCTGGGCATGTTCGCGGGACGCGACGCCTACAACCACTACGCGCACACGCTGCAGGGCCTCGGCGCCCTCAAGTGGATCGCGCGCGGCGGCCTGCTGTTCCTGGTCGCCGTGCACATCGGCGCGGGCGTCAGGCTGGCGTCGCTCAACCGCGCCGCGCGGCCGGTCAAGTACGCGGTCTACCGGACGGTGCGGACCCGGCCGTGGGCCAAGTGGATGCCGTGGACGGGCCTGCTGATCCTGGCCTTCATCGTCTACCACCTGGTCCACTTCACGTTCGGCCAGATCCAGCCCGAGTACTTCCACAAGCTCGATCCTCAGGGCCGCTACGACGCCTACACGATGTTCGTCCGCGGCTTCCAGAACACCGGCATCCTGATCTCGTACCTGGTGGCGATGGCGCTGCTGCTGCCGCACCTGGCGCACGGCATCTCCAGCACGTTCCAGTCGCTGGGCCTCAAGCACCCCAAGTACGACGGGCTGATCGACAAGGCCGGGCCCGCGCTGGCGGTGATCATGTTCCTCGGCTACATCGCGCCGCCGATCGCCGTCGCGCTGCACGTCATCAAGCTGCCCGGCGCCTGACGCGCCACCTCACCCTGGCCACACAGGAAGCGACATGAACCTCGACGCACGCGTCCCGAGCGGGCCCATCGATCAGAAGTGGTCGAACGCCAAGTTCGAGATGAAGCTGGTCAACCCGGCGAACAAGCGCAAGTACACGGTGATCGTCGTCGGCTCGGGGCTGGCGGGTGGCGCGGCGGCGGCGACCCTGGCCGAGCTCGGCTACAACGTCCTCTGCTTCTGCTTCCAGGACAGCCCGCGCCGCGCCCACTCGATCGCCGCGCAGGGCGGCATCAACGCCGCGAAGAACTACCAGAACGACGGCGACAGCGTCTATCGGCTGTTCTACGACACCGTCAAGGGCGGCGACTTCCGGTCGCGCGAGGCCAACGTCCACCGCCTCGCCGAGGTCTCGGTCAACATCATCGACCAGGCCACCGCGATGGGCGTGCCGTTCGCGCGCGAGTACGGCGGCACCCTGGCCAACCGCTCGTTCGGCGGCGCCCAGGTGTCGCGCACGTTCTACGCGCGCGGCCAGACCGGCCAGCAGCTGCTGATCGGCGTCTACGCGGCGCTGTCGCGGCAGATCGCGGCCGGCAAGGTCAAGATGTTCAACCGCACCGAGATGCTCGACCTGGTCGTCGCCGACGGCCGGGCCCAGGGCATCGTCGTGCGCGACCTGGTCAGCGGGAAGATCGAGTCGTACGCCGGTCACGCGGTGGTGCTGGCCAGCGGCGGCTACGGCAACGTCTTCTACCTGTCGACCAACGCGATGGGGTCGAACGTGACCGCGAGCTACCGCGCGTACAAGCGCGGCGCCGGGTTCGCCAACCCCTGCTACACGCAGATCCACCCGACCTGCATCCCGGTGTCGGGCGACTACCAGTCGAAGCTCACGCTGATGAGCGAGTCGCTGCGTAACGACGGCCGGGTCTGGGTGCCCAAGTCGGCCGACGACGTCGCCGCGGCGAGCAAGGACCCGGGGTCGATCGCCGAGGACAAGCGCGACTACTACCTCGAGCGCAAGTACCCCAGCTTCGGCAACCTGTGCCCGCGCGACATCGCCAGCCGCGCCGCCAAGGAGGCGTGCGACGACGGCCGCGGCGTCGGGCCCGGCGGCCGCGGCGTCTACCTCGACTTCCGCGACGCCATCAAGCGCGATGGCGAGGACACGATCCGCGAGAAGTACGGGAACCTGTTCGACATGTACGAGCGCATCACCGGCGAGAACCCGTACCGGGTGCCGATGCGCATCTACCCGGCCGTCCACTACACGATGGGCGGGCTGTGGGTCGACTACCAGCTGCAGTCGACGATCCCCGGGCTGTTCGTCCTCGGCGAGGCCAACTTCTCCGACCACGGCGCCAACCGGCTCGGCGCGTCGGCGCTGATGCAGGGCCTGGCCGACGGCTACTTCGTCATCCCGTACACGCTCGGCAACTACCTCGCGGGCGTGCCGGCGAAGTCGCTAGCGTCGACGGGCAGCGCCGACTTCAAGCGCTGCGAGACCGAGGTCAACGAGCGGGTCGCCCGGCTGATGAACGTCAAGGGCAAGCGCTCGGTCGACTCCTTCCACAAGGAGCTCGGCCAGATCATGTGGGAGAAGTGCGGCATGGCCCGCAACAAGGAGGGCCTCGAGCAGGCGCTCCAGGAGATCCCCGAGCTGCGCGAGCGGTTCTGGAAGGAGGTCACGGTCCTCGGCGGCCGCGACACCTTCAACCAGTCGCTCGAGAAGGCCGGGCGGGTCGCCGACTTCCTCGAGTTCGGCGAGGTCATGTGCCGCGACGCGCTCGAGCGCGAGGAGAGCGCGGGCGGCCACTTCCGCACCGAGCACCAGACCGCCGACGGCGAGGCCAAGCGCGACGACGAGAAGTTCTGCCACGCCGCGGTGTGGGAGTACCGGGGCGACGGCGAGACGCCGGCGCGCCACGTCGAGCCGCTCACCTTCGAGAACGTCAAGCTCGCCACCCGCAGCTACAAGTGACGAGGACCCAGCCATGAGCGACAAGCCCCTGAACCTCACCGTCTACGTCTGGCGCCAGAAGGACGCCAAGGACGCCGGCGGCCTGGTCAAGTACGACGTCAAGGGCGTCAGCAGCCACGCCTCGTTCCTCGAGATGCTGGACATCCTCAACGAGCAGCTGATCGAGCGCGGCGAGGAGCCGGTCGCGTTCGACGCCGACTGCCGCGAGGGCATCTGCGGCATGTGCTCGCTGGTCATCAACGGCCGGCCGCACGGCGGGTTCGCCGGCACGACGACGTGCCAGGTGCACATGCGCCACTTCAAGGACGGCGAGACCATCTACATCGAGCCGTGGCGGGCGTCGTCGTTCCCGGTGGTCAAGGACCTGGTCGTCGACCGCAGCGCGTTCGAGTCGATCATGCAGGCCGGCGGGTTCATCACGAACAACTGCGGCTCGGCGGGGGACGCCAACGCGATCCCGGTGCCGAAGGAGCAGGCCGACCGCGCCTTCGAGGCGGCGGCGTGCATCGGCTGCGGCGCGTGCGTGGCGGCGTGCCCGAACTCGTCGGCGATGCTGTTCACCGCGGCCAAGCTGGCGCACATGCACTTCCTGCCGCAGGGGCAGGCCGAGCGCATGAAGCGGACCAAGGCGATGGTCGACGCGATGGACGCCGCCGGGTTCGGCAACTGCACGAACCACTACGAGTGCGAGGCGGCGTGCCCGAAGGACATCTCGCGCGACGTGATCGCGATGATGAACCGGGGCTACGCCAAGGCGTCGCTGACGTACCGCGATCCGGCCGCCAAGAGCGGCGAGTAGGCGGCGGGCCGGGCGCGGCCCGGCCCGACCCGCGGAGGTGGCGCGGCGGTGGCGCGGGGCTGCGGCTGCGCTGCCGGTGGCCGACGGGGCGCGGGCGGCGGGCGGCGGGCGGCGGGCGGCGCGGCGTCACGGCGCGGCGGCGTGGTCGCGCAGGGTCGCGGCGTGGGCGACGTAGTCGGGCAGCGGGTTGGGTGCGGCGTGGCCCGGGCACGGCGCCGGTAGCTCGCCGTCGTCGTCGAAGACGATCCACGTGCGGGCGGGCGCGACGCCGGCCTCGGCGTAGGCGCACACGTCGGTGCCGGCGTTGCCGTAGGCCGCCGCGAAGACGAGCCCGGCGTCGCGGAGGGCGGCGAGGCGGGCGCGCTTCATCGCGCCGACGCCGCCGGCGGTGGGCAGCGCCTCGCCCCAGGTGTCCGCGGTGAGCAGCGGGCCGCGCGGGAAGCCGTGGTCGTCGAGCCAGCGCGCGGTCGAGGCGCGGAGCGCGGGCGGTCGGCCGGTGACGTAGACCACCAGGTAGCCCAGGTCGTCCCAGCGGCGGGCGACGTCGACGGCGCCGGGGCGGACGTCGGCGGCGCCGCCGAGAAGATCCTCGAACAGCTCGCCGTCGTCGGTGGTCAGCGTGCCGTCGACGTCGAACACGACCGCGCCGGTGCCGGGCGCGACCGCGCGGATCGTGCCGGACGCCCGCGAGCCGTCGCCGGGGACGATGACGTGGAACCGCTGCGTCCCGGGGCGCGCCAGCGCCGGGCGCGCGAACCTGACGCGGCCGTCGTCGTCGGTCGTCGCCGTTACCGGGGCCGACCACGGCCCGCACGCGCCCTCGCCGACCACCAGCGCGACCTCCTCGTGCTCCAGATCCTTGCGCAGCTTGCCGTACTGCAGCCGCGCCTCGACCTCGAACCCCGTGCCGACCGCGACCACCACGTCGCCGGTCACGTGGTGCGGGTCCCCCATCCGCTGCGCGACCCGGCCCCGAAACGGCCGCCGCGGCACCTCCGGCGCACACGTCACCGCCGGCGCCCGCCCGCCGCCGCAGCCTCCGATCCCCAGCGCCGCGACCACCGCCATCGTGCGCAACCGCATGCCCCATCCTACCGACCCCCGATCCGGGTGTCAGACACCCGGAGATCGGAAGGTCAGTCGGTACTCTCCGGGTGTCAGACACCCGGAGGGTGCACGGTCGCCGGACGATCGTGGACGGATGGCGGACGAGCTGTCCGGCGATCGGACGTTGTCGATGGAAGATCGCGGACTTGGCGCTGGAACGATGCGTGCTTCTGGTCGATGGCATGGGGCATCCACTGCGCTGCTACTACCCGGGTGTGGTCTACGAGATCACGAGTCGCACGATCCAGGAGCGGTTCCTGCTCCGACCTGGGCCGCGGTCGGCCGAGATCATCGTCGGGGTGCTCGCGCGTGGTCTCGAGCTGCATCCCGAGGTCGCGCTGCACGCCTTCAACTACCAGTCCGACCACTACCACATGATGATGTCCTCCTCGGATGGGGCGCGTCTCAGTCGCTTCCTCGGCTTCGTCAACGGGCGCGTCGCCTCCGAGATGGGACGGCTGCATGGCTGGAGGGGACCCTTCTGGGCGCGGCGCGCTCGCGTGGTCCCGACGACCGACGACAAGGGCGTGATCGAGCGCCTCCGCTACGTCATCGGCCAGGGCGTCAAGGAGGGGCTCGTGGCCTCGCCGCGCGATTGGCCTGGGGCGTCGTCCACGTCGGCACTCCTGGGCGACATGACGGTCGAAGGCGTGTACTTCGATCGCGACGCCGAGACACGAGCTCGACGCTACCGCGCGCTCTCTCACCCGCTCGAGTTCTCGCGGAAGATCACGCTGCGGCTCACGCCTATTCCGCCGTGGGCTCACCTGTCAGCCGACGAGCTGCGCGCTCGTCACGTGGCGCTCGTCGCGGGCATCGAGGCGACGGCCCTCCCGCAGGTCGTGGGGCCCGCGCGCTTGCAGCGCGTCGATCCACTGGCGCGCCCGGCGCAGCCCGCGCGATCTCCCGCGCCGCTGTGTCACGCCTCGGATCCGGCGATGCGTCGCGCCTATCGATCCTTCTATCGGCGCCTGTGCGCGGCGTTTCGCGCCCTCTCGTCGCGCGTGCGAGCCGGCGAGACCGTCGAGCGCGATGAGTTCCCGCCCGGTTCGTTCCCGCCCAACCTCGCCTTCATACGTCCATCCGAGGGCGCGCGACCACCGTGGCTCGAACTCGCCGCGACGGGGACGACGTAGCGCTCGCCGAGGTCCACCGCGATGGGGCGGAGGACGCCCAGCGCCGTCAGCACACGAGTGTCTGACACCCGGGATCCAGTCGTGCGGACGAGCGGTCAGCTGTCGTACGGTCGAACGCGGGGCCGTCGTCCCATCGGTCGCGACGTCGCCCCGTGCCGGTCTGACGGCCGCGGGAGGTCGAGGAGTCCTCCATCGAGCGCCGCGTACGGGTGTCTGACAGACACCCGTAGGACGTACGACGCCAGGGTTCGCCATCCCCACGGGTGTCTGACACCCGTGGGAGCGGGTGTCAGACGCGCGGGGTCCGGCCGGAGGAGGTCGAGACGTCCGCGCGGGCGCGCCAGATACGGGTGTCTGACACCCGGAGGCGGACCGGCGCCATCGTGCACCGTCGCCCCCGTACGGGTGTCTGACACCCGTATGGGGGCGCGGCTCACGCGGCCGGCGGCGGGACGAGCATGGCCGCGAGGCGGGCGGGGTCGGTGACGGCCTGGCTGCGGAGCCAGTCGTCGGCGGCGGTGACGAGGTGGGCGCCGTCGCGGCCGAGGAGGAGGCCGAGGCGGCGGCGGGCGGCGGCGGCGAAGAGCCCGGCGTCGGCGGCCTCGGCGTGGCGCACCGCGGAGCGCAGGGTGGCCGCGGCGGCGGCGTGGTCGTCGCGCGCCGCCAGGACGAGGCCGCGCAGGAGCTCGGCGAGCGCGCGGCCGTGGGTGACCCCGAACCGGTCGATCTGCGCCGCGCACGCCAGGGCCAGGTTCGCCGCCGCGGCGCCGCGCGCCGCGATCGCCGCCGCGCCGCGCAGGTAGCGGGCCTCGATCGCGACGATCTGCACGCGCATCACGCCCGACCGCTCGACGTGGCGCCACGCCTCCTCGACGCGCCGGTGGGCCTCGCCGCCCTGGCCCTCGTACAGATCCACGAACGCGCGCCCCGCCAGCGCGTGGTAGTGGTGCAGGTGAAACCGCTCGTCCGGTCGCCGCGGCGGTCGCGCCGCGTCGATCTGCGCCCGCGACTCGCCCGGCTCGCCGCGCATCAGCGGCACCACGCTGCCCGGCCAGCAGCGCAGGTGGCGCTGCGCGTCGACGCTGCCGCCCTCGTCGGCGGTCCGCAGCCCCTCGGCGTGGACCTGCGCGAGCCGCCGCAGATCGCCGAGCCACCACAGCGCCGCCACCCGCAGCGTGTCCGCCAGGTCCAGCTGCCACCGCATCGACATCGACAGCTGCCGCATCATCGACGCCCCCGCCTCGAGCCCCGCCACGCCCTCGCGGAACCGCCCCGCCAGGTACGCGCCGGCGCCGCTGCCCAGCGCGACGAAGCCGTCGACGTCGGGCTGCCCGAGCTGCCGCGCCAGCTCGGCGGCCCGCGACCGCACCTCCTCGAGCCGCGCCCCCGCCGCCGCCCCGCCGATCGCGACGTAGCCCAGCTCCATCCCCAGCGCCAGCGCGATCCGCCGCGGCTCCCCGGCGTCGAGCGCCAGCCGCAGCATGCGCGAGTGCATCGCCACGCCGAGCCGCGGATCCGCGAACGACAGGCCGCTGGCCAGCGACCACAAGAGGTCGAGCCGGTCGAGCGTCAGCTCGTCGACCTCGCCCTCGGCGCGGCTGACGAAGGCGAGGCCGCGCAGCCGCAGCCGCGCCCGCTCGGTCAGGAACGCCACCACCGGCCGCGTCGGCAGCGACTCCCCCAGCTCGCGCAACAGCGACGCCGCCGCGCCGAGCCCGCGGTCGAGCTGCCCGGCGCGCAGCAGGTTCTCGATCGCGAGCCGCTCCAGCCGTCGCCGCTCGCGACCCGCGGCCAGCGCGCTGGCGCCGCGCAGCTCCACCGCCGCCTCGACCAGCCGCCCCATCGCCGCCAGCGCCTCGCCGCGCCGCGCCAGCAGCGCGCACCGCCGATCATCCGGCAGCTCGGCGCGCAGCAGCGCCAGCCCCAGCAGATCCGCGGCGCGATGGAACGCGAGCCGCTCCTCGGCGCGCTCGGCGGCGCGCTCGGCGATCTCGGCGGCGCGCAGCCCGTCGCCCGCGCCCAGCCAGTGGTCGATCAGCTCCGGCTCGTCGACCCCGGCGCCGCTCAGGGTCTCGGCCAGGGACGCGTGGATCTCGCGCCGCCGCGCCTCCGACAGCGTCGCCACCACCGCCGAGCGGATCCGGTCGTGCCGCGCCTCGACCACCGGATCGGCGCCGCGCACGCGCACCAGCCGCTCGGCGCGCAACGCCAGCAGCGCCGCGTCGCCGTCGGCGATCCCGGCGGCGCGCGGCGCCACCGCCAGCCGCAGCGGCCGCGCCGCCACCGCGACCACGTCGAGCAGCGCCCGCGCGTCCGGCGCCAGCGCCGCCATCCGCAACCGCACCGCGTCCTCGACGGTGGCGACCCGCCCGGCGCCGCTGACCTGGGCCTGCGCGATCTCGCCCAGCAGCAGCGGGCTGCCCGCCGCGTCGTGCACCGCCTGGTCGTCGGCGTGCCCGGTCAGGTGCTGCCACAGCGCCCGCGCGTCGCGCTCGTCGAGCGCGCTCAGCGACAGCTCCCGCAGCCGCCCGGCCAGGCGCCGTCGCATCACCGCGAGCGCCGCGCCGTCGGCCACGTCCTCGGCGCGGTGCCCGACCACGACCAGCAGGCCCGGCTGCTCGGCGTCGTCGGGGGCGTCGAGCAGGTCGGCCAGCGCGGTCGCGCCGTCGACGTCGCCCCACTGCAGGTCGTCGATCACGACGACGACCGGACTCTCGGCCGCCATCGCCTGCAGGATCATCCGCAGCGCGCCCAGCGCGCGGCGTCGCAGCTCGCCTGGATCGGCGGGCAGCGAGCCCGGCAACGTGGGCACCACCATCCACGGCACCCGCCGCAGCACCGGGAACAACCGCAGCACCGACGCGAGATCGCGCGGGCCGACCCCCGCCGGACGTCGCGGCCACGTCACCAGGTGCGCCGCGAGCTCGTCGATGACGCCGTCGAGCGTCTTGTACGGCATGGTCTCGCGCTCGAAGCAGCGGCCCTCGAGCACCACCAGGTCGTCGTCGTGGACCTCGTCGAGGAAGGCCCGGATCAGCGAGCTCTTGCCCATGCCCGACGCCCCGAGGATCACCTCGACGACGCTGCCGCGCCGGCTCGCCGCCAGCGCCTCGCGCAGCGCGCCCAGCTCGTCGCCGCGCCCGACGAACGGCGTCCGGTTGGCGTGCCGCGCGATCAGCTCGGTCGCCGCCGACGGCGCGCGCCCCAGCGCCGCCAGCACCGCGTGGCCCTCGGGCCGCCGCCCCGGCTGGCGCTCGAGCAGCGCCATGCACAGCCGGTCGAGATCGTCGGGCACCGCCGGATCGAGCGCCCGGGGCGCCGGCGGATCCTCGACCCGCTTGCGCCGCAGCATCTCCGGCCGCGAGCCGACGAACGGGCGCCGCCCGGTCAGCGCCTCGTACAGGATCACGCCGACCGCGTACCAGTCCGCCGCCGCCGACAGCGGCAGGTCGGCGGCCTGCTCCGGCGCCATGAACGCCGGCGTGCCGACGGCGGCGCGCTCGTGCGTGCGGTCGCTGCGCTCGACGTCGGCGACCAGGCCGAAGTCGAGCAGCACGACCCGGCCGGCGTCGTCGACCAGGACGTTCGACGGCTTGACGTCGCGGTGCAGCTTGCCGGCCTCGTGCAGCGCCAGCAGCCCGTCGGCGAGCTGGGCCAGGCCGTCGCGTAGGCGCGCCTCGTCGACAGCGGCGAAGCCGGCCGACGCGCCCGGCCGGGTCTCGTCGAGCGTCGGGTCGTGACCGGCGCCGCGCACCCAGCTGGTGAACGGCTGGCCGTCGACCAGCTCCATCGTGAACATCCAGTCGGAGCCGGCGGTCGACAGCTCGTAGAGCGCGATCAGGTTGGGGTGCGCGAGGTCGGCGAGCGACCGGAACTCGCGCTTGAAGCGGAACAGGTCGCGACCCTCGGTGTTGCGCAGGCTCTTGAGCGCGACCTCGCGGCCGCGGACGCGATCGAACGCGCGATAGACCACGCCGGTGCCGCCGGACCCGAGCTTGCCGCGCAGCTCGTACCGCCCCTCGGGCGCCGTCTCGTCCGGCCTCGTCGGCCCGGCATCGTCCACCGGGCGAGCCTACACCGCCCGCGGCCCCGCCGCCCCGCGGCCGGGAGCTCCCCCGGCGTCCGCCGCCGCGGCCGTGCAGAAGCTGCCGGCGCCTGCACCAGACGCGCAAGCCATGCCGCCGCCCGGCGCCGCGCGCCTTGGCCTCGACGACACGGGTGGTACGGTCGATGCAACTCGCACGATCGCCATGTCCGCGCGCTTCCAGCCCGGGCCGTCACGCCGAGGTGCCGCCTGGCGATGACGCCCTCACCGCCGCCCCCGGCGTCGCCCCGTCCCCCGGGTCGCGACGGCGACGCGTCGCCAGGTGATCCGCGCGCGCCGTCGCCGTCGCCGTCGCCGTCGCCCCGCCGCGCGCGCTGGGCGCTGGTCGCCACCGTGGCGCTGACCGTCGGCCTCCTGTGGCTGTGGCGCAGCTCGTCGACGCCGACGCGCCCCGAGGTCGACTACTCCACCGCGTACGGCTGGATCGCCGCCGACAAGGTCACCAAGGTCACGTTCCGCAACGGCGCGATCGACGGCGAGCTGACCGCGCCGCAGCCCGACGGCGATCGCACGGTCACCACGTTCCGCACCATCCTGCCCGGCGCCGACGACAGCCTGCTGCCGCTGCTCCGCGACCACCACGTCCAGATCGTCGCGATCGCGCCGGCGCAGACGACGCTCGGCACGATCCTGCTGGGCCTGCTGCCGTGGGTCGTGCTGATCGGCGCCTGGCTGTGGCTGTCCCGGCGCAGCCGCGCCGCGATGTCGCCCACCGCCGGCCTCGGCGGCTTCCTGCGTCGCGGCAAGCGCTTCGAGCACGCCGCCACCGTCCACGTCACCTTCGACGACGTCGCCGGCCTCGGCGCCGCCAAGCGCGACCTGCGCGAGATCGTCCAGTTCCTGGTCGCGCCCGATCGCTTCCGCGCCCTCGGCGGCAAGGTGCCGCGCGGCGTCCTGTTGATCGGGCCGCCCGGCACCGGCAAGACGCTGATCGCGCGCGCCGTCGCCGGCGAGGCCAAGGTGCCCTTCTACTCGATCAGCGGCTCCGAGTTCATCGAGATGTTCGTCGGCGTCGGCGCCGCCCGCGTCCGCGACCTGTTCGAGGAGGCCAAGCGCAACGCGCCGTCGATCGTCTTCATCGACGAGATCGACGCGGTCGGCCGTGCCCGCGGCGCCGGCCTCGGCGGCGGTCACGACGAGCGCGAGCAGACCCTCAACCAGCTGCTGTCCGAGATGGACGGCTTCGAGCGCAACGATCTCACGATCGTGATCGCGGCGACCAACCGCCCCGACGTCCTCGACCAGGCGCTGCTGCGACCTGGCCGCTTCGACCGGCGCGTCGTCGTCGCGCTGCCCGAGCTGGCGGCGCGCGAGGAGATCCTCCGGGTCCACACCGCCAACAAGCCGCTCGCCGACGACGTCGACCTCCACGCCCTCGCCGCCGGGACCCCGGGCTTCTCCGGCGCCGACCTGGCCAACCTGGCCAACGAGGCGGCGCTGGCGGCGGCGCGGCGCGACGCCACGACGATCACCGCGGCCGACTTCGCCGAGGCCTTCGACAAGATCGTCCTCGGCGATCCCCGCGAGGGCCGGCTCGGCGACGTCGAGCGCCGCCGGGTCGCGATCCACGAGGCCGGCCACGCCCTGGTCGCGCACCTGTCGCCGCACGCCGAGCCGGTGCGCCGGGTGTCGATCCTGCCGCGCGGCATGGCCCTGGGCGTCACCCAGCAGACGCCGGCCGAGGACCGCCACCTCATGACCCGCAGCGAGCTCGAAGCGCGCCTGCGCGTCGCGCTCGGCGGCCGCGCCGCCGAGCAGCTCGTGCTCGGCGAGGTGTCGAGCGGCGCCGAGGACGATCTGCGCCAGGCGACGCGCCTCGCCGCCAAGATGGTCGCGCACTACGGCATGAGCGAGGCGCTCGGCGCGGTCTACTACCCGATCGAGGAGGAGCACCCGTTCCTGGGCCGGCGCATCGCCACCGACGCCGGGGTCAGCGACGCCACGGTCCACGCCATCGAGCTGGCGTCGCGCGCGCTCCTCGGCGACGCCGAGGCCTCGGCGGTCGCCACGCTGGCCGCGCACCGCGCCGAGCTCGACGCGCTGATCGCGGCGCTGCTGGCCCACGAGACCGTCGAGCGCGACGCCCTCGACGGCGTCCTCGCCGCCGCGGCGGCGCCGACGCCGAGCATCACGCCGCGCTCGGCGTCACGCCCCGCTTGATCTGCTTGTACCGCGCGGCCAGCGCCTTGCTGTAGCCGAGCGCGGCGTCGGGTGCGGCCTGGTGCAGCAGCGCCATCAGCTCGTCGCGGTGTTTGCGCTTGACCGCCAGGGTCAGGGTCTTGCCGTCGCGCAGCGCCAGCTGGATGTTGAAGGTCCGGCGCTGCACGCCGTAGGCGCCGGCCTGGATCTCCTGGACGTAGATCCACACGATGTCGCCGGGGCGCTCGCGCAGCACCCGCACCGGCGGCGCCTGGTCCAGGTCCCAGTGCGCCGCGATCATCTTGATCGCGAACGCGCCGACGCCCACGCACAGCGCCCCGATCGCCATGACCCCGACGGTGGTCCCGGTGCCCTCGTCGCTCCACGCCGGCGCGCTCAGGCAGAACGCCCCGAAGGGCAGGACGATCGCGGCGACGATCCAGAAGGCGCGCCGGGTGGCGCGCAGCGAGGTCACGAGCAGCGGGTGCAGCGGGTCGATCAGGCGGTTCATCACGGCTCCTTGGTTACCGCCGTCCCCAGTGCAGCCGCGGTGCCAGCGGGCCGCCGCGCGCAAGGGCGCGAACCGCCACGGGCGCGCGCGCCGCGGTCACGGGCCGGCGCCGTCGGTGACACCGCTGTCAGCGCCGCCGCTGACACCGCTGTCACGCGCGCCGAACGGATTGACAAGGACGTCAGGGACGCCCTCGTCGGGGGCGGCGTCGCACGACGGCGTGTCGCCGAGGGCGCACGCCCGCTCGCGCAGGGGCCGCAGCGACATCCAGTCGTCGCTCTTCTTGGCCAGGTCGATGCGGCGCAGCACGATCGACAGCACGCTGTCGGCGCCGGGCGCCACCATCAGCAGGCCGGCCGCGGCGTTCAGATCGCCGCGCCGCTCCAGCAGGTCGGCGCGGGCCAGGATGATCGCGGGATCCTCGCGATCGCCGATCTGCTCGGCCTGCTTGCAGTCGGCCGCCGCGGTCGGCCGGTCGAGGCGGGTCGCCACCAGGCACAGCTGCTTCCACGCCGCCGCGTGCCCGGGGTCGAGCCGGACCGCCTGCCCGAGCGACGCGTAGGCGTCGGCGTCGGGCTCCACCGCCGCGCGCGCCACCCAGGCCTCGGGATCGTCGGGCGCGCCGGTGGTGGCGCGCACCGCGAGGTCCCGGGCCTCGGCGTCGCGCCCGGCCAGGTGGTGAAGCACCGCCGCCTCGCGGAGCAGGCCGGGCGCGTCGGGCTCGATCGCCAGCGCCGCGGCGACGTCCTCCAGCGCCGCGCGCGGCTGGCCCCGCAGCCGCCGCAGGTGGGCACGCAGCGCCCGCGCCCGCCGGGTCACCGCCCCGGTCGCGCCGGCGGGATCGTGCGCGATCGCGCGGCCGAACGCGGCGTCGGCGTCGTCCCACTGGCCGCGCGCCTGCGCGACCTCGCCGTCGAGGAGCGCGACCGCGGCGTCGTCGGGCCAGCGCGCCCGCGCCCGCGCCAGCCGCGCCATCCCGTCCTGCCGCGACGTGTTGATCGACAGCAGCTCGCGCGCGTACGCCGCCGCGACCGCGGGGTCGTCGGTCTGCTTGGCCTCGTCCTCGCGGTCGAAGTGGTGGAGGTACACCAGCGACGTGCCCGACGGCCGCGGCAGCAGCGCCAGGTACGGCTCGGGGAGCAGCCCGCGCAGCGCGGTGTCGTCGGCGGCGACGGCTGCCGGCAGGTCGTCGGCGGTCAGCGGCGCCGGCCCGGCGTCGATCGCCGGCGCCGTCGCGGGCGCGCCGCGGCCGCCGGTCAGCGCGATCGCGACGACGGCGCCGATCGCCGCCATGCCGAGCGCGCCGCCGATCATCAGCGGCACCCGGATGCGCCGCGCTGGCGGCGCGCGGCCGACCTGATCGGCGGCGAGCGCGAGCAGGTCGGCGTCGTCGGACGGTGCCGGGCGGCCCGCGCGATCAGCGGCGCGGCCTCGAACGGGCGGCCGGCGGCGAGCAGGCGCCGGGCCTCGGCGGCGAGCTGGGTCGCCTGCCGCGCGGCCTCGGCGGCCGCGAACCCGGCCGGGTCGCGCAGCGCCGCCGCGGCGTCGCCCGGGGCCAGCGCGGCGAGCCGCGCGTGCAGCGCCGCGCCGTTGGCGGGGCGCGCCGGCGCCCGGGTCAGGCACGCGTCGATCAGCGCCGCCAGCTCGGGCGCGACCCGCGGATCGCGCTCGCCCAGCGGCGTGCGCGCCGCCGCCAGGATCGCCGCGACCTCCTCGCCGGCCTGGCCGCGCGCGAACGGCCGCGCCCCGGTGATCCACTCGTAGAGGATGACCGCCAGCGCCCATACGTCGGTGGCGGGGGTCGGCGCGCCACCCTCGATCTGCTCGGGCGCCATGTAGGGCACCGAGCCGGCGACCGCGCCCTCCTCGGTGTGGCGGCTCTGGTGCGCCGCCCAGGCCAGGCCGAGATCGAGGACGACGACGCTGCCGTCGTCGCGGACCATGACGTTCTCGGGCTTGAGGTCGCGGTGGATCAGGCCGGCGGCGTGGATCGCGGCCAGCGCGCCGGCGATCTCGCGCCCGGCCAGCGCCGCCAGCGCCGGCTCGGTCGGCCCCGCCGCGATCAGCTTGCGCAGGGTGCGGCCGCGAATCAGCGGCGTCACCAGGTACGGGCCGAGGTCGTCGTCGACGCCGTGGTCGACGAGGGCGATCACCGCGGGGTGGTGGATCGAGCCCAGCGCCGCGACCTCGTGGCGGAACCGGGCCTCGGCCGCGGGGTCGTCGAGGTCGGCGCCTGGCGCCAGCAGCTTGATCGCGACCTCGCCGTCGGGGCCGGTGGCGCGGTGGACGTGGGCCAGCCGCCCGGCGCCGATGCGCTCGTGCAGGTGCCAGCGGCCCAGGGCCAGGGGTTCGGCGGCCACGCCGCATCGTGACACGACCGCGCCGCGGCACGTAGACTGCGGCGGTGGCGACCCGCGATCTCGAGCTGGTGATCCGGCAGGCCCGCAACACCGTCCCGGTGCGGGTCGAGGTGCGGGCGCTGCTGACGACGCTGGGGTCGTCGCGGCACGCCGACGTCGTGCTGCCGCTCTTGCCGGCGCAGTGGGCGGTGGCGCAGCGCCGCGGCGACCAGGTCGCGCTGCGCCTGGTCGACGGCGGCGCCGAGCACCTGCTCGGCCCCGGCGACCACGTCGACCTCGGCGAGGTCTCGGTGGCGCTGACCGCCCGCGGCGGCGACGACCCGCTCGACGTCGGCGCGATCGCGGCGGCGCTGACCGGCGCGTCGGGGCCCGACGAGGCGCTCCGGCTGCTGGTCGCCGGCGTCCTGGCCGCGCTCGGCGCCGACACCGGCGCCGCGATCGTCGACGAGGCCGGCGGCTGGCGGATCGCGGTCGCGCTCGACGGCCGCGGCGCGCCGCTGGCCGGCGCCGAGCAGCTGCTGTCGGACACGATCGTCCGCGACGTCCTCGATCGCGGCGCGTCGGTGTGCGTCGGCGACGCGCCCGGCGACGCCCGCTGGGCCGCCGTACCGTCGGTGGTGGCGCTGGCGCTGCGCTCGGTGATCTGCGTGCCGATGGCGGTGGGCGACCGCGTCCTCGGCGCCCTCTACGTGGGCCGGCGCGGCCCCGGCGCGCCGCTGTCGGAGGTCGCGGCCCGCGAGCTGGCCGTGCTCGCCGGCATGGCGGTGCCGTTCCTGGCCCAGCTGCGCCGCGCCCCCGGCGTCGCCGGCGCCGACGGCGTGGTCGGCGAGCACCCCGCGATCGTCGAGGTCCGACGCCTGCTCGAGCGGGTCGCGGCCAGCGACCTGTCGATCCTGATCGGCGGCGAGACCGGCACCGGCAAGGAGGTCGCGGCGCGCGCGCTGCACGCGTCGGGGCCGCGGGCGTCGCGGCCGCTGATCGCGCTCAACTGCTCGGCGGTGCCGGCCGGGCTGCTCGAGGCCGAGCTGTTCGGCCACGCCCGCGGCGCCTTCACCGGCGCGGTCGCGGCGCGCCCCGGCCGTATCGAGGCCGCCGACGGCTCGACGCTGTTCCTCGACGAGATCGGCGACATGCCGATGCCGATGCAGGCGGCGCTCTTGCGGGTGCTGCAGGAGCGCGAGGTGACCCGGCTCGGCGAGCTCGAGGCCCGCGCGGTCGACTTCCGGCTGGTCGCCGCGACCCACAAGGACCTCGACGCCGAGGTCGCGGCGGGCCGGTTCCGCCAGGACCTGCTGTTCCGCATCCGCGAGGTCGAGGTCACGCTGCCGCCGCTGCGCGACCGCGACGACGACGTCGTCCTGCTGGCCCGGCTGTTCCTGCGCCAGGCCGAGCGCGAGCTGGGCCAGCCGCTGCACCGGCTGGCGCCGTCGGCGGAGGCGCGCCTGCGCGGCCACGCCTGGCCGGGCAACGTCCGCGAGCTGCGCGCGATCATGCGGCGCGCCGCGGTGCTGTGCGACGGCGTCGAGATCACCGTCGCCGATCTCGCGCTCGACGGCGCCGTGGCCGCGGCGCCGACCGCCTCCGTCGCGTCCGCGTCGTCGAGCTTGCTCGCGTCCGGCGCCGCCCCCGCGCCGTCGTCGTCCGCCGCCCCGGACGACGACCCCGGGCTCGGTGACCTCGATCGCACCCTCGCCGACGCCCGCGACGCCTACGTCGCCCGCTACATCGCCGCCGTCCTGGCTCGCCACGGCGGTGATCGTGACGCCGCGGCCGCGTCCCTCGGCATCAGCGTCCGCTCGCTCTACCGCTACCTGGCCTGACCGGCCCCGATCTAGACTCCCGCCATGAAGCTCGGCAGCGTCCTGGGGGTCTTCATGGTCGCGGCGTCGTGCACGGGGTGCCACGATCGGCCTCCGCCGGTCGCGCCGTCGCCGCCGACCGACGGTGGCCTCAAGCCGTGGGCCGAGGCGCTGGCCGACACCGAGCGCATCGACGGCCTGATCCCGGTCCACCTCCGCGAGGACGGCGCGCCGCTGCTCGAGCTCCACGCCGCCGACCTCGATCACGACCTCGGCCTGATCCCGTCGCTCAGCCGTGGCACCGGTGTCGGCTACGTGATCGACGGCACCGCGCTCGGCGACACCGAGCTGATCCAGCTACGCCGGGTCGGTGGCAAGGTCTACGTGGTCCGCCGCGATCCGGTGGCGTGGGCCGACACCGGCGGCGCCGGCGCGATCGCCGCGGCGCGGGATCCCGGCGATTCGGTGCTCGCCGCGATGCCCGTGGTCAGCGAGGGCGCGGACGGCGCCGTCCTCGTCGACGCCACCGACTGGTGGCTCACCGAGCCGCCCGAGCTGGTCGATAGCCTGCTGCAGTTTCACGCCGCCACACCCGACACCGCGATGCCCCTCGATCGCGCGCGCAGCTTCGTCGAGCGGGTGCGTGGCTTCCCTCGCAACCTCGAGATCGACGCCACCCTCACCTACGCGCCGGCCAAGGTCCCGGTGCGGGTGCCGGCGTCGCCCGCCGACGGTCGCGCGATCAGCGTGACCGTGCGCTGGTCGCTGTTCGCGCTCCCCGACGTCCCCATGACCCCGCGCCACGGCGACGACCGGATCGGCTACTTCGCCGAGGTCCGGCAGGATCTCGACAACGTCGACGTCCGCACCGTCCAGAACAACGTCGACCTGATCCACCGCCGGCGCCTCGACAAGCGCGATCCCACCGCCGCGGTGTCACCGCCGGTCGAGCCGATCCGCTACTACCTCGATCCCAGCATCCCGGAGGCGTACCGACCGTTCGTCAAGGAGGGCGTCCTGGCGTGGAACCGCGCCTTCGAGGCCGCCGGCATCAAGGACGCGATCGTCGTCGAGGACGCGCCGGTCGACTTCGACTACGCCGACATGCGCTACTCGTCGATCCACTGGAGCAACTCGTCCGATCCCGGGTACATCGCCTACGGGCCCTCGCAGATCGATCCGCGCAGCGGCGAGATCCTCAACGCCGACGTCATCGTGATCGCCGACGTGCCCCACATGTACGGCGTCTCGCTCCGGCCGCTGCCCGGTCGCGCCGGCGGCTGCGCGGCGCCCTCGGTGGTGGGCGAGCACCTGCTGATCGGCAACCTGCTGGCGGCCGCCGGCGGTGCGCGCGTCGACCTCGACGCCCTGATCGGCCCGATCATCCGCTGGCTGACCATGCACGAGGTCGGCCACACCCTGGGCCTGCGCCACAACTTCCACGGCTCCGCCGACGTGCCCGCGGCGCGGCTCCACGATCGCGACTGGACCGCTGTCCACGGCCTCACCGCGTCGGTGATGGACTACCCGGCGATCAACGTCGCGCCCGACGGCGTCGCCCAGGGTGACTACGAGACCCCGACCCTTGGCGACTACGACGTCCTCGCGATCCGCTACGGCTACACGCCGGTGGCCGGCGACGCCGCCGCCGAGGAGGCCGCGCTCCAGGACCTCGGCGCCCAGGCGACCGCCGACGGGCTCGCCTACGCCACCGACGAGGACAACTGGCTCGGCGACTGGGCGGTCGACCCGTGGAGCAGCGCCTTCGACCTCGGCGACGATCCCGTCGGCTTCGCGACCCAGCGGGTCGCGCTGCTCGATCAGCTCGCGCCGTACCTGGCCGACGCCCTGATCCCCGACGGCGAGTCGTACGCGCCGGTGCGCGAGGCGCTGGTCGCGACGATGGCGTCGCGGACCTCCGTGCTGCGCAACGCGCTCAAGGTGGTCGGCGGCGCCGAGGTGCGGCGCCGGCACCGGGGCGACGCCGGCACGCCGGTCACGCCGGTGCCGGCCGCCACGCAACGCCGGGCCCTGGCGCTGGTTCTGCAGCAGGGCCTCGGCGACAGCGCCTACGCGATCCCGGACGACGTGCTGGCGCTGGCGCCGCCGCGTCGCGATCGCCAGCTCGGCACGATCAACGGCCAGGAGGTCCCGGTCGATCTGCCGGTCCACGCCCTCGTCCTCGCCCAGCAGGACGGCCTGCTCGGCTCGCTGCTGTCGGCGCCGCGGCTGCAGCGCCTGGTCGACAACGCCGATCGTGACCCCGACGGCCACGCACTGACCGTCGCCGAGGTGCTGGCGACCACCACCCGCGCGCTGTTCACCGAGCTCGACGGCGCGCATCCGGTGGTCAACTCGTACCGGCGCGGCGTCCAGCGCGCGTACGTGGTGCGCCTGCTCGCGTTGACCCGCGAGCCCGACGCGCCGGCGGCGCCGCCGGGCGGCGTCCTCGACTGGAACGATCACTTCCATGGCGCGCCGCCTCAGCTGCCCGCCGACGCCCGCGCCCTGGCCCGCGCCGAGCTGGTGGCGCTGCGCAAGCGCGCCAGCGCGGTCGCGTCCAAGGGCGGCGACGCCGAGACCCGCGCCCACCTCGAGGAGCTCGCGGCGCTGATCGCGCGCACCCTCGACGCCGCGCCGGCGCTGGCGCCGGCCGCGCCCGCCGCGCCGTGACCGTCAGCCGCCTGGCGCCAGCGCCGCGGTCAGCAGCCCGCGCAGGCCGTCGCGGTCGAGCGGCCGCGGCCCTGGCGGCGGCGCCGCCAGCACCGCGTCGATCACGCGCTCGATGATCGTCGCCGCCGGCGTCGCGCCGAGCAGCGACGCCAGGTCGCGGCGCGGCGAGCGCGCCGCCAGCGCGGTCAGCCTGTCGGCGGCGTCGGCCGCGCCCAGGGCGCGGGCGATCCGCGTCATCGCGCGCGGCGCCGCGGCGCGGTGGAACCGCACGACGTGCGGCAGCAGCGCCGCGTGGGTCGCGGCGTGCGGCAGCCCCAGCATGCCGCCGAGCACGTGGCACAGCTTGTGGTGCAGGCCGGTGCCGGCGTCGGCCAGGGTCGCGCCGGCGAGGAACGCGCCCTCGAGCGCGTCGGTGCGGGCCGCGACGTCGTCGGGGCGCGCCACCACCGCCGGCAGCGCCCGCGCGATCAGCCGCAGCGCCTCCTCGGCGACCAGCTCGCTGATCGGATCGACGTCGGGGAACCACAGCGCCTCGACCGCGTGGGCGGCGGCGTTCCACAGGCTGTCGGCCGAGGTCCCGACCGGGAGCCCGACGGTGGCGCGCGGGTCGTAGAGGACCAGCTGGGCGCGGACCCGGTCGTCGCGGCCGGTGCGCTTGACCCCGCCGTCGGTCAGCCCCCAGATCGACGTCATCTCGGAGCCGGAGTAGGTGGTGGGCAGGGCGATCAGCCGGGCCCGGCCCTCGAGCGCGACCGCCTTGCCCAGGCCGATCGCCGAGCCGCCGCCGATCGCCAGCACCGCGTCGGCGCGCGCGTCGTCGGCGGCGCGCCGCGCCCGCGCCGCGACCTCGACCGGCACGTGCTCGACCGCGATCGCCGCGATGCCCGCGGCGCGCGCGCCCAGCGCCGCCGCCACCGCCTCGGCGGCGGCGCGTCGCCCCGGGGTCGCGACGATCAGCACCCGCGACACGCCGAGGCGGGCGGCCTCGGTGCCGACCTGCTCCCACGCGCCGGCCGCGAACACCACGCGGGTGGCGCCGCGCTGCGCGACGAAGCGACGGGACATGCCCCAGCGTGCCACGAACCGCGCGGCCGCGATCGGCGCATACCTCTCAGGCCACGTTCGGCACCTTGGGGTCCCGCGGCCGCTGGGGCTCGGGGCCACCGGGCCCGTCGGGGCCCGGCCCGGGATCCGGCCCGGGCTCGGGTCCGTCGGGACGCTCCGGGCTGTCGGGCTCGTCGGGCTCGACGCCCTCCCAGTCGGCGAGGCTGAGCGGCACCAGGCCGTGGCGCAGGCGCGCCCGGTCGCAGCCGTCCTCGGCGACGCCGCGCGCCCACGACGCGGTGAAGTCGCGGCACGGCGACGGCCTCCGCTCGTACAGCGAGCACGCGACGCCGACGCCGACGTCGCCGAGCAGCGCGTCGCAGCGCGGCGTCGGGCGCTCGGTCCCGGCCATCGCCAGGCGCAGGCGGCCCACCGGCACCAGCATCGGGTCGGGCAGGCTGCGCGCCTCGGCCTCGGCCCAGTAGAAGCTGACCTGGAACACGGCGCAGCACGCGCCGCAACGACGACACGGGTGAACCGGACGGCTCAGCGTCATGGATGGCGGCGGAATCTAGCTCAAGTCCCGACCGCCGGCGAGATGCACGCGCCAGGCGCCACCGGGAGGGGTACGCTTCCACCACACACGGAGGCAGCCATGTCCGAGACCAGCCGTCGCTTCCAGATCGTGGTCGGCGTCGACCTTTCCGAGTACGCGCCGACGGTGCTGTTGCACGCCGCCGACCAGGCGGCCCGGCACGACCACCCGACCCTGCACCTGCTCACGGCGGTGTCCGACGACCACGGCGTGTGGCGGCACCCCACCGAAGCGGCCCTCGCCGAGGTCGAGGCCGACGCCCGCACCAAGCTGTTCGGGCTGGCGCAGCGCGTCCTCGAGGACGCCATGCCCGACGACGCCAAGGATCGCTGGGCGGTGCGCCTGTACGTGCGGCGCGGCCGCCCCGACGAGCAGCTCGTCGACCTCGCCGCCGAGGTCGAGGCCGACCTGCTGGTGGTCGGCCGCTTCGGCCACTCGCACGGCCGGCGCCGGCTGCGCCGCGTCGGCTCGGTCGCCGACACCGTCGTGGTCGCCGCCGACTGCCCGGTGCTGGTGGTCCATCCGCCGCGCGAGCGCGGCAGCCAGGACGCGCAGTGTCCGGACTGCGTGAAGATCCGCCGCGACACCGCCGGCGAGACCTGGTTCTGCTCCCGCCACCACGGCGACCGCGTCGGCCACACGATGTCGCTGATCGGCGGCCCGCTCGGTCGCGGCGGCACGATGTGGTGACCGCGGCGGGGCGGGCGCGCCGTTCGGCTCGCGCTCAGCGCCGCGCGTGACGGCGGCGCCGTCGCGCCGCCAGGCCCAGCGCCGCCGCCAGCGGCAGCCACGCCGCGCTGCCGCGGCCGCCGGCCGCGCAGCCGCCGCCGTCGTCGGTGCCGCCGCCGCCGCCGGGCGCGGCGTCGATCGCGCCGCCGGCGCCGGCGTCGGGGCCGGGGTCAGGGGCGTCGCCGGTGTACTGGTCGAGGAACGCCTGGTAGACGTCGGTGCGGCGGAAGTGGGCCGGCAGGTCGCAGTTGCCGTTGTCGGCGTACGAGTCGATGCCGATGACGACCTCGCCGGCGCCGCCGTCGTAGAGGGCCGGGCCGCCGGAGTCGCCGACGCAGGTGAGGTGGGTGGCGTCGCCGACCCGGACCGTGTCGTCGGGATCGAGGCCGTCGATCACGGTCGTGGCCTGGCGCCGCGTCGACGACGGCGTCCCGACCACGGCCTGACCGTAGCCGACGATGCGCGCCGGCTGGCCGACGTCGGCGGCGGTCAGGGCGGTGCGGCGGATGCCGACCGGCGTGACCCCGGTCAGCGGCTCGGCCAGGATCGCGACGCCGATGTCGGCGGGGTACGGCGCCGTCGTCGCGTACGACGGGTGGGCGTGGACCTCGGTGATCGCGACCAGGTGCGGCTCGAGCTCGACCAGCGTCGGGTACGCCGAGGCGTCGGCGCCGAGGAAGGCGCCGAAGATGTAGCCGGGGTGGGTGCCGGCGTCGACGCAGTGGGCCGCGGTCAACAGCACCGTCGGCGAGATCGCGACCGCCGAGCAGGTCGCGAGCACCGAGCGGTCCGTCGGGAACGACGCCAGCAGCACGACCGCGTCGTCGTCGGCGGCCGGGCCGCCGCCGATGATCTCGTCGCCGCGCACCGCGGTCGCGGGCCCGCCCGACGGCGGATCCGCGGGCTGGAACGTGCAGCCACCGGCGACGAGGGCGGCGCCGAGGACGGCGCGACGGGCGTGGCGGGTGAGGACGCGGCGTGGGGTCACGGCGGGAACCTAGGAGCGGACGCCCCGCCAGGCAAGCCCCGGGCTGGCCGATCTCAGGGCAGGCCGCGGGCGACGTGGTCGGCCTGGACCAGCAGCGTCGGCAGCCGGTGCGGGCCGTGCATCGACGCGATCCGCGCCGCCGCGTCGTCGTCGGTGAGCCCGACCGCGCTGATCCACAAGGGCCGGGCGCCATCGCCGCGCACCAGCGGGCGGGCCGGCGCGCCGACGAACTCGTTCTTGGCGACGCCGACCACCGCGACCCGTCCGTCGAGGGCGCGGTGGAGGTGGACGCCGAGCCCCGGGCGGTCCGGCCCCAGCCAGGCGTGGCCGTCGACGACCACCACCTCGAGCGGGTCGGCGAGCTCGGCCAGGACCGCGAGCAGCGGCGGTAGCTCGCGCCGGTACAGCTGGCCGGGCACGTACGGCGCGGCCAGCGGCACGACCACCCGGTGGGTCGCGCGGGCGTCGGCGTCGGTCCACGCGGCCGCGACCACCGCGCCGGCCGCCGCGGTGCCGGCGGCGTCGTCGTAGTGGACGTCGACGATCGCGATCACGCCGGCGTCGCCGCGGCGGCGTCGGGCAGGGCGGCCTCCAACTCCTCGAGGGCGTCGCCGGCGTAGACCGCGAGCCGCTGCAGGTGGGGCAGGCCGACCCGGCAGCCGGTGAAGCCGAAGTTCAACGTGTCGATGTAGCCGTTGATCGTGATGTTGAGGCCGTAGCCGTGGAACGGGATCGACAGCGGGTACAGCGCCTCCATGCGGGCGCCGCGGAAGTACAGCGGCTGGGTCGGCCCCGGCACGTTGGAGATGACCAGGTTGAACGCCGGCCGCATCCGCCCGGCGGTGAAGGTCAGCTGCTGCAGGCTCAGCGGCGCCATCATCATCGCGCTGTACTGGAGGATCGCGTTCTTCGACATGCCGCGCAGCTGCTCCTTGGCGCGGTGGGTCGACGCGACGATCGCGTGCAGCCGCTCGACCGGATCCTCGAGGTCGGTGGCCAGCGACGCCAGGATCGAGCCGACCGCGTTGCCGCCGCCGGGATCGTCCTTGGGCCGCACGTTGACCGGCAGCATCGCGATCAGCGGCTCGTCGGGCAGGGCGTCGAGCTCGAGCAGGTAGCGGCGCAGCGCCGCGCCGCATAGCGCCAGGCAGGCGTCGTTGACGGTGCCCCCGACGGCGTGGGCGACCCGGCGCAGCCGGTCGATCGCGTACTGCTGGGTGGCGAAGCGGCGGTTGCGGCTGATCCGCCGGTTGAAGATCGTGCGCGGCGCCTGCATCGGCGCCACCAGCTGGTGATCGCCGGCGCGCACCGAGCGCACCACGTTCATCAGCGCGCGGCCGGCGACCCGCGCCGCGCCGGCCTGCTCGCGCGCCGCCTCGAACAGGGCGTCGAGGGTGGGCACCGCGGCGTCGTCGTCGGGCTCCGGCCGGGCGTCGTCGTCGTGATCCTCGTCGCGCGACCGCCGCGGCCGCGGCGGCTGGGCGAAGAACATCGGCGTGCTGCGGTCCGCGGGATCGGTCGACAGCGTCGCCGCCAGCATCTTCATGCCGGTGTAGCCGTCGACCAGGGCGTGGTGGATCTTGAAGTACAGCGCGAACCGACCGCCCTCGAGCCCCTCGATGATGTGCAGCTCCCAGGGCGGCCGGTGGAAGTCGATCGACGCGCCGTGCAGCCGCGACACCAGGATGCCCAGCTCGCGCTCGTCGCCCGGCGACGGCAGCGCCGAGCGGCGCACGTGGTAGTCGATGTCGAAGTCGTCGTCCTCGACCCAGCTCTGCAGCGGGTTCTTGAGCAGCTCGGGGAACCGCAGCTTGAGGTTCCACGGCGCGCACACCCTGGCCGACGCCCGCAGCTCGTCGGTGAGCGCGCGCAGGAACCCGGGCGCGGCGTCGGCCGGCGGCGTGAACGGGAACAGCGCGCCGACGTGCATCATCGACTCGCGGCTCTCCCCGGCGAGGAAGACCGCGTCCATCATCGTCAGCTTCTTGGGCATCCAGGCGCTCCTGCGGCGATCATACGGGCAAGCCGCCCCGCGCGGCGGCGATCGCGTCGACGACGCGGCCCAGGCGGTTGACGACGAACAGGTGGGCGGCGCCGTCGCGCGTGGTGACCCGCAGGCGGGTCCGCAGGCCGCCGTCGAACAGGTTCCAGGTCCGCGGCTGGCGGCCGACGTCGGCGATCTGATCGAGCGGCACGCTCCAGACCTCGCCGCCGAGCGAGCGATCGACCCGGTTGGGACGGAACCGCAGCCGCCGGTCGGTGAGCGCGAGCTTGCCGCCGACGGCGCGCCACCGCGACACGGTGTGGTTGGCGAGGATCTCCAGCGTCACCTGCTCGCCGTCGTCGAGCGGCACGTCCGGTACCCACCAGGCGTCGAACCCCATGCGCCTTGATAGGGTGCGAGGCGCCGCGCCGCAAGCCCCGCGCGCACGTGACAACCGCCGGCCGATGACTCACGCTCGAAGACGTGAGCGAGGACACCGTCACCGTCCGCTGCCCGTACTGCCGGGAGAAGGTGCGGCTCTACGTCGACCCCGACACCGCCGGCACCTTCGTCGAGGACTGCGAGGTGTGCTGCCGGCCGTGGTCGGTCACGGCCTGGCGCGAGGGTGGCCGGCTGCGCGTCGACGTCCAGCCGGCGTGACCCGCGGCGGCGCCGCTAGTTCAGGTACCAGATCGCGCCGTTGAGCGCGGTGGCGAAGCCGACCCAGGCCAGGTACGGCACCAGCAGCGCCGCCGCGGCGCGCCGCTGCCGCGCGAACACCGCGATCGTGGCGACGATCGCGACCAGCAGCGCCGCGATCACCGCCAGCGCCGCGCCGGTCGCCTCGAGCCCGAAGAATACCGGCGTCCACGCCGCGTTCAGCGCCAGCTGCG
>JACKDR010000037.1 GCA_020633495.1 Kofleriaceae bacterium
GACGGCGGCGGCGGGTGCACCGGCCCCGGCTGCGCCTGCGGCGATCCGATCGCCGGCGAGACCTGCTGCGGCGACGGCCTCGACAACGACGGCGACGGTCGCACCGACTGCGACGACGCCGACTGCGCGGCGGCGCCGGCGTGCGCCCCCGGGTGCCCGGCGCTGGCGCCGGTCGACGACGCGGCGCTGGCGTTCGAGGCCACGACCAACGTGACCGCGTCGACCACCGCCGACGGCTTCGCCGACGACTACGTCTTCAACCAGGCCGGCACGATCAAGCTCGGCACCCGCCGCGACTGGGGCGGCTCGATCGTGTTCTTCGGCGAGGCCGACGGCTCGCCCGGCGGCAACCGCAGCAACGCGATCGACGGCGCCGACACCGGCCGCGAGGTCCAGATCGCGCTCTACGATCCCGACCGCTGGTACCAGGGCTGCGCGTGGAGCTCGTCCTGCGCGACCGGCAACCCGCCGACGCCGTGCCCGCAGGAGATGACCTACCTGGGCTGGAACCCGGTCCAGGGCGGCAACCGCTGCAACCACGGCTCGGGCACCGACGCGGTGGTCCTGGCCGACGGCGCGATCACGACCACGACCACGCCGCTGTTCTGGAACCCCAACTGGGACCGCCAGGACTGCAGCTCGGCGGCGTGCGGCAACCCCGCGGTCGATCGCCGGCGCGGCGACGTCGAGGTCGTGCAGCGGGTCCGCTTCGTCCGCAGCAACACCGTCGAGCTCAGCTACGCGGTCACCAACCTCGCCGACCTCGACCACGGCAGCGCGATCCAGGAGTTCCCGACCGTCTACGCCGCGTTCGGCCGCCAGGGCACCCCCGACCTCGCCGCGCTGTTCGACTCCACGCAGCACCAGATCGCGATCGATCAGGCCGGCGGCGGCACGTTCCGCTACCGCAACTTCACCAGCGCCAGCGGCTGGGTGACCTTCCAGAACGCCGCCCACGACTACGGCGTCGGCATCTTCTACGAGAACGGCAACCCCTCGTTCCAGGCCTGGCAGGCCGACGACCCCCACTTCAACAACGTGCGCGCGATGTTCGGGTTCGCCCTGCCCGGCCACGGCCAGGTCCGGGCCCGCGCCTACCTGATCCTCGGGTCGCTGGCGACGGTCGCGACCGAGGCGGCATGGCTCACCGCGCACCTGGCGCCGTTCGGCAGCCTCGACGTCCCGGCCGCCGGCGCCGACGTCAGCGGCGTGGTCGCGGTCCACGGCTGGGCGCTCGACAACCGCGGCGTCGCGGCCGTGCACCTGGTCGTCGACGGCGGCGCGCCGATCGCGCTCGCCTACGGCGAGAGCCGCCCCGACGTGTGCCGGGTCTGGCCCGGCTACCCGCGCTGCGCCGCCGGCACGGTCGGCTACGGCGGCAGCTTCGACGCCAGCGCGCTGCCGCCCAGCGACTGCGGCCACGTCGTCGAGGTCGTCGCCACCGACACCGACGGCAACCAGCGCGTCATCGCGCGCCAGCGGGTGTACTGAGCGCGCCGCGTCGCCTAGCGACGCCGCCGCGGCCCCTTCTTGGCGGTCCGGCGACGCACCGGCTCCGGCGCCGGTGCGTCGCCGGGTTCGCCTTCCCAGTAGTCGCGGCGGGCGCCGCGATCGTAGATCTCGCCGAGGGCGCGCACGTTGACCTTGTCGGTGTCGGTGTAGACGCAGACGTCGTGCGGCAGGCTCTCGCCGACCACCAGGTAGCGGGCCACGCGATCGCCGTCGTTGATCAGACAGTGCCCGGCGGCCTGGCCGGCGGGGAACGACACGAAGTCGCCCGCCTTCATCCGGTGGCGGGCGTCGCCGAGGCGCAGCGTGACCTCGCCGTCGAGGACGTAGATGTGCTCCTCCTCCGACAGGTGGTAGTGCGCCGGGCACGACTGCTTGCCCGGCGGCAGCTCCTCGATCAAGACGCCGACGTGGGCGCCCGCGCGCGTGCTCGACAGGACCCGGACCCGGCCGCCGAACCGCGCGCCGTGCGCCCACGGCGCCCAGGCGATCCGGCTGGTGGCGATCGGCGGTCGAGGAGTGGTTCGCTTCGGCGGCTTCGTCCTGGTCATCTCATCACCTCGCGGGCTGGTCACGGTCGCACGCGCCGGCGAGCCGCGCCGGCGCGCGGGCGACGTCGGCGGGCTACGGCTGGCGCAGCAGCGCCGAGTCGGCCTCGACGAAGCCGTGGCGCACGTAGAAGCCGCGCGCGTAGCTGTCGCGGCTGCGGCGGGTCGACACCTCGATGCGGACGCAGCCGAGGCCGCGGGCGAGCTCGAGCGCCTGGTCGAGCAGGAACGAGCCCAGCCCCTGGCCGCGGTGATCGGCGTCGACCGCGAGCTCGTCGATCGTCGCGAGCCGGCCGCCGAGGTGGATCTGCGGCCGGTGCGAGACCGCGACGTAGCCGACGACGCGGACGCCCTCGGCGATGACGAACACCGCCGCCTCGGGGTGGCGGACGACCTGCGTGAAGGTCTCGGTGAAGCCGCGACCGTCGCTGGCGTAGCCGAGCTGCTCGACGAGCGCGCCGACGCCGGCGGCGTCGCCGGGCCGGGCCCGCCGGAGCTCGAGGCCGCGGGGCAACCTGATCTGCATCGGCCGATTGTGCCCCAGCCGCGGCCCGGACGCGCCTCACCGGGCCGGGCGCGCGCCGGCCCCGGGCAGCGGCCGCTGGGCGGCGAGCGGGTCGATGCTCGCCAGGACCGCGGCGCCGTGGGCCGCGGCCCGGGTCGCCGCCGCGACGGGCGTGGCGCCGGCGGCGGGTGGTAGACGAAGGCGCCGGCGAAGCTGTCGCCGGCGCCGTACGCGCCGCCGCGCACGATCGTCGGCGGCGCCGCGAACGCTACGGCCGCGCCCGCGGTGTGGACGACGCCGCCGCGCGGGCCGTCGGTCATGATCAGCGCCGCGGGCGGCGGCGCGTAGTCGGCCAGCGTGCTGACCTCGCGGGGATCCGAGCGGCTGCCGACGACGGCGTCGAGGCGCACGCCGGCGGCGGCGATCGCCGGCTGCCGGCGCGCCGTCGCGATCAGCAGGCGGGCGGCGCGCGCCCGGGCCAGGATCGCGGCGTCATCGGCGGTGAAGTAGACGGCGTCGAGCTCGCCCAGCAGGTCCCACGGCAGCGGATCGTCGGCCCGCGGGTGCAGCGGCTGACCGACCACCGCGATCGTGCGCTCGCCGGACGGATCGATCATGACGAGGTCGCGGGTGTGGGCGGCGCGGCGCCGCGCGGCGTGCACGGTGGCGGCGGCGCCGGCGAGCTGGTCGGCGACGAACGCCGCGGCGTCGTCGTCGCCGAGCGCGGTGAACAGGTGGACCTCGGCGTCGCTGGCGACCAGCTGCCAGAACGCGACGCCGCCGCCACCGCCGGCGATGGTCACCGGCGCCTCGAGGTGGGTGATGTCGCCGGCCTGCGGGATCGCCGGGACCCGGCCCAGCGTGACGTGCTCGACGTGGCCGATCACGGCGATGCGGAGGCGGCGCGTCACCCAGGCAGCCTACACGGGACGCCCGGCGACCGCACAACCTCGCGAGATCGCACGGCGGCGCCCCGGCGCCGCGGCCCGCGCGGCGCGGACCGCGACGGCGACCGGTCGATTCGATGATCGCACGCGGCGCGATCCGCGGCGTACCTGGACATGACGCCCTCCTTCGCTCGTGTCCTCGCCTCGATCGCCAGCCTCGGGCTGGTCGCGACCGCCGCCGCCGCGTGCACCGGGGGCGATGACCCCGGCGGCGGTCCCGACGCCGGCCGCGATCCGGTCCCCTTCGACACCCCCTACGTGGCGCCCGCGGATCGCATCGATCCGGTCGACGCCGCGACCTGGGACGACGCCGCGTTCCGGGCCCTCGGCGCGGCGCGCGCGGCCGCGCCGCCGACGCTGCCCGCCACCGCCGCGGCGCGCTACGTGTCGGCGGCGACCGGCGACGACGGCAACGACGGCTCCGCGGCCGCGCCGTGGCAGACGCTGCACCACGCCGCCGAGGTGGTCGAGCCCGACACGACCGTGTGGATCGACGCCAGCGGCGACTACCAGGGCGGCGTGCGGCTGGCCCGCGGCGGCCGCGACGGCGCCTGGGTCGTGTTCGCCGCGATGCCCGGGACGCGGCCGCGGGTGGTCGGCGATCCCGACAGCGACGCGGTCATCGAGGTCGACGCCAGCTGGGTGGTGGTGGCCGGCCTCGAGATCGCGGACCACCAGCGGGCCGGGCTCGCCGACACCTACGGCATCGACGTCGAGCCCAGCGCCGGCGACCTCGCCCACGTCCAGATCCTGAGCAACCTCGTCCACGACATCGGCCCCGGCGTCATCGACGCGCCGTCGTGCGCCTACGACGGCCACGGCATCATCGCGCAGGCGGAGGGCTACCGCATCGCGGCGCTGACGATCGACGGCAACGAGGTCCACGACGTCTACGCGGGCTCGAGCGAGGTCGTCGTGGTCAACGGGCTGGTCGAGGGCTTCCGGGTCACGCGCAACTACGTCCACGACGTCGACAACATCGCGATCGACATCATCGGCTACGAGCGGAGCCCGGTCGAGACCACCACGGACGGCCTGGTCGCCGACAACGTCGTGCTCGACGCGTCGAACTACTGGCCGTACTGCACCCGCGGCAACTGCGCCTACCCCGCCGGCGACGAGTCGTCCGACGGCATCTACGTCGACGGCGGCGCCGATCTGGTCATCGAGCACAACGTCGTCGGCCGCGCCGATCACGGCATCGAGCTGCAGTCGGAGAACGGCGAGCTGATCCGCGACGCCGAGGTCCGCTTCAACCTGGTGTTCAACAGCAACTACCGCAACCTCACGATCGGGGCGTCGGAGCGGACCTCCGAGCACGACAACGTGCTGCTCGACGAGCCCCGCCTGGACGACCCGGTGCTGGCGTCGTGCGCGCCGCTGTCGCCGTGATCCCCCGCTGATCTCACGCACCTGGCGGCGCCCGGTCGATTTCGTGATCGCGGCGGCGCCCGGTTCGCGCGAACCCCTCTGAAAGGACACTCCATGACCTGCCATCGCTTCCTCCGCGCGGCCGCCGCGCTCGCCTCGCTCACGCTCGCCGGGACCGCCGGCTGCGCCGGCCCCTCCGGCGACGACTGCGTCGCCACCAACCAGGACGAGGCCCTCGCCTGCCTCGGCGTCCCCGCCGACGACGCGCCCCGCCACGACGTCGGCGGCGCCCCGCTGCCCGAGAGCTACGCGCCGCTGGGCGAGACCAAGGCGGTGGGCGTCAGCGCCGAGCTGTTCCTGGTCGGCATGCAGATCGCGCCGCCGACCCCGACCGGCCCCGGCGCGCTGCTGCCCAACCACGCCGTCACGGTCGCGCTGTCGGACGACGCCTCCGGCGCGCTCGGCACCACCGTCCTGGACGCGGTGCCGCCCGGCGCGACCTGGGAGACCGACGCCACGTCGCCCAACCCGTCGGGCCAGTCGACCCGCGCCGCCGCCGCCGCGGATCTCGACGGCGCCGGCCAGGCCCGCCCGGTGGTCGCCTACCTCGACACCTCGGACCCCGCCGACGCCGGCGTCGTCTTCGTCGAGCGGGTCGGCGCCGCCGCGCCGCAGCCGGTCGTGACCGTGGCCGACGCCCGCGACGTCGCGCTCGAGGCCGCCGACGTCGACGGCGACGGCGAGGACGAGCTGGTCCTCGGCGTCACCAGCCCGGCCGGCGGGCGGGTCTACGTGCTCGACGTCGACGCCGCCGGCCGCTTCGCGCCGATCGACGGCGCGACCCTGACCCTGCCGGCGGTGGCGGGCGGCGCGTCGTCGCTGGAGCTGGCGGCCGGCAACCTCGACCGCGACCGCGGCGACGAGCTCGCGATCGTCTTCAACGAGGAGGGCAACGGCGGCGCCAGCGCCTACACCGTGCTCGACGACGCCAGCGCCGGGTTCGCCCCGCTGATCACCGACGCCGCGCTGCGCGTCCTCGACGGCGGCAGCTTCACCGCGGTGGTCGCCGACGTCGCGATCGGCGACGTCGACGCCGACGGCAAGGGCGAGGTGGTCCTGGGCGGCCTCACCGAGCTGACGACGCGCAGCTGCTACGCGCCGCGCCACGTCTACCTGGTGCTCGACGACGCCGGCGACGCGCCGGCGCCGCTGGCGCCGATCGCGCAAAAGTCCGAGACGCGGCGCTACGCGCCGTCGAGCGGGTGCGACGAGATCACCGTGAACCTGGCGGCCCGCCACGTCTTCGTCAACACGCTCGACGTCGACGGCGACGGCGTCGACGAGATCCAGGCCAACCTGGCCGTCTTCGACGACCTGCGGGGCGGCGCCCTGACCGAGCGCTACACGATCGATCCGGCCGTGCTCGCCGGCGCCGACGGTCGCGGCGGCTCGGCGCTGGTGCCGTCGACCACGGCGATGACGGTCGCCGACATCGACGGCAACGGTCGCGACGAGCTGCTGATCTACGCCCAGCACCAGCCGCGGGTGGTGGTGTGGGGGCTCGACGGCCCCGACCTCGACACCGCGGTCTTCCGCCAGGAGCTGACGCTGCCGACCCAGCGCTCCAACTTCCAGGACCGGATCTTCCCGATCGTCCTGCCGGTCAACGTCGACGACGACGGCGCCGTGCTGAAGTACTCGGCGGCGACCCACCGCTTCGTCTTCACCGAGCCGGTGATCATCGCGGCGGTGGCCGCGGCGCCCTGCGCCGAGGGCATCGGCCAGCACCTCGACGCCTGCACGACCTCCTACGGGCTGTCGCAGGCGGCAACCGGCGGCGCCGACGCCACCGTCACGGTGTCCGCCGGCGAGTTCATCTCGTTCGAGGCCAAGGACCCGTTCCTCGGCATCGGCGCCGAGGGCAAGGCCAGCGTCACCGCGTCGGCGTCGTTCTCGGCGAGCCGGGCCTACCAGCTCGAGGAGACCGTCGAGTACACGACCGGGCCGCTCGAGGACACCGTCATCTTCACGACCGTGCCGCTCGACCAGTACACCTACACGATCGTCGCCCACCCGGACCCCGAGCTGGTCGGCACGACCGTGACCGTCAACCTGCCGCGCGCGCCGGTGACGCTGCAGGTCGAGCGCACCTTCTACAACGCCCACGTCGCGCCGGGCAGCTTCCAGGTCGGGCCCAACGTCTTCTTCCATACCCCGGGCCAGCTCGACAGCTACCCCACCGAGGACGACGCCGACGTGCTCATCGACACCGGCGGCCGGGCCCGGCTCGGCCCGCTGGGCGAGCTGGTCGACCTCGCCGGCGAGCCCCTCGGCGACCTCGTCGACCACCTGCTGGGCGCGGGCCTCAAGTCGAGCCGGCCGATCACCGTCGGCCAGGGCGGCGGCGAGACCACGACCGAGATCGCGTTCACGGAGTCGACCGAGTACCGCGCCGGCGCCGAGATCTCCTTCGAGGCCGAGCTGGCCGTGACCGGCGGCGGCGTCGGCGTCGGCGAGACCATCGGCGGCAGCGTCGGCGCCGGGCTGTCCTGGGGGACCAGCTCGTCGACGATCTACCGCGGCAGCATCGGCGCCATCGACGGCGATCACTTCGCCGACAACCTCTACAGCGCCGGCCTGTTCACCTACGTCTACAACTACGGCGATCCCCAGGCGCCGCAGTTCGAGGTGGTGAGCTACTGGGTCGACCGGCAGGGCGCGCCGTGATCGCGGCGGGCGCCGGCGCTGCGGGTCGCGCGGGGCGAGGATGGGACGTACACTGCGGACGATGGGCGCCGATGCCAGCGTCACCGAGCTGCTCGGCGAGCTCGCGGGCGGCGACGGCACGGTCTACGACCGCGTCTTCACCCTCGTCTACGAGCAGCTGCACCGCATCGCCGGCGCCCAGCTGGCGCGCGAGCGCCCCGGCCACACGGTGAGCCCGACGGTGCTGGTCCACGAGGCGTACCTCCACCTGGTCGACCAGACCCGCGCCACCTTCGCGAGCCGCGCCCACTTCCTGTCGGTCGCCGCGCTCGCGATGCGGCGCATCCTGGTCGACCACGCGGTGGCGCGGCGCGCCCTCAAGCGCGGCGGCGGCGACCGCGTGCTGACGTTCGACGAGGAGGCCGGCGCCGGGGCCGGCGGCGGCGGCGCGGCGTCGTTCGCCGACGTCCTCGCCATCGACGGCCTGCTCGAGCGGCTGGCGACCGCGCACCCGCGACCGGCGCGGGTCGTGGTGTGCCGGATCTTCGGCGGCCTGACCGACGCCGAGATCGCGGGCGCGCTCGACGTCGCGGTGCCGACGGTGCGGCGCGACTGGCGGTTCGCCCGGGCCTGGCTGACCCGGGCCCTGGAGGCGGGATGAACGACGGCGACCGGCAGCGCGCCGCGCTGGTCCGCGAGCTGTTCGACGAGGTCGCGGACCTCGACGACGCCGCGCGCGCGACGTGGCTGCAGGAACGTGGCGTCGACGACGGCGAGGTGCTGGCCGAGCTCGACGCCCTCGTCGCCGCGGATCGCCAGACCGGGGATCCCCCGGTGCTGTCGCCGCACTGGCTCGAGCGGCTGAGCGCGGCGGCGACCAGCCGGGTCGGCCAGCGCGCCGGCGACTACCGGCTCACCGAGCTGCTGGGCTCGGGGGGCATGGGCGACGTCTACCTCGCCGAGCGCGACGCCGGCGACTTCGACCAGAAGGTCGCGATCAAGCTGGTCCGCCGCGACCTGGTGTCGGCGGCGGTGACCCGGCGCTTCACCGAGGAGCGCCGCATCCTGGCCCGGCTGCGCCACCCCGCCATCGCGACGATGTTCGGCGGCGGCCTCACCGACGACGGCCGGCCCTACCTGGTCATGGAGTACGTCGACGGCGTGCCGCTCGACCAGCACTGCGCCGAGCGCGACCTGCCGCGCGCGCGCCGGATCGCGCTGGTGATCGCGGTGTGCCACGCGGTCGCCCACGCCCACGCCCGGCGCACCGTGCACTGCGACCTCAAGCCGGACAACGTCCTGGTCACCGCCGACGGCGAGGTCAAGCTCCTCGACTTCGGCATCGCGACCGCGCTCGAGGACGACGACGCCGGCCCGCCGACCGCGCTGACGCCGACCTACGCGGCGCCCGAGGTGCTCGACGGCCAGGCGCCGTCGACCGCCGCCGACGTGTTCTCGCTGGGCGTGCTGCTGTACCGCGTGCTCGCGGGCACCCTGCCCCACCCGGCCCACGACGGCGACCTCGCGGCGCGGGCCCGGATGCTGCGCGTGACGGTGCCGCCGTCGCTGGGCTCGGCCGACCTCGACGCGATCTGCCGGCGCGCGATGGCGCCGGCGCCCGAGGACCGCTACCCGTCGGTGGCGGCGCTGGCCGACGACCTCGAGCGCGCGCTGAGCCACCGCCCGGTCGAGGCGCGGCGCCGGACCTGGCGCTACGTCGCCGGCCGGTTCGTGCGCCGCCACACCGCGGCCACCGCGGTCGCGGCGCTGGTGACGGTGGCGATCGCGCTGCTGGTCGGGTTCTACACCCGGCGGCTCGCCGACGAGCGCGACCGGGCGCGGGCCGAGGCGGCGCGGGCCCGGGCGGTCTCGGACGTCGCCGCCGGCATGCTCACCGTCGTCGATCCCAGCGAGGTGCGAGGCGCGCCGCTGGCGGCGAGCGAGCTGCTGCGGCGCGCCGAGCGCCACGTCGACGACGGCCTCGCCGCGTACCCGGTGGAGCAGGAGCACCTGCAGCAGGTGCTGGCCGAGGTCCACAACAGCCTCGGCAGCTACGCCGACGCCGAGCGCCTGGCCCGGGTCGCGCTCGCCGGGGCGCGGCGGCGCGGCGACGCCGCGGTCGTGGCCGAGCGCCTGCGCGTCCTGGGCGAGGCGCTCCACCAGGAGGACCAGCTCGACGACGCCGAGGCGGCGATGCGCGAGGCGCTGGCGCTCACCGAGGCGGGCGCCGGGGCGGACAGCCTGGACGCGGCGGCGGCACAGCTCGACCTGTCGGCGGTGCTGCACGACACCGGCGCCTACGACGAGGCGCTGGCGCTCGCCGAGCACGCGCTCGCCACCTACCGGGCGCGGGGCGTCGGGCCGGCGGACCTCGCGACCGCGCTGGGCGCGGTCGAGGTGCTGTACCTGGTGCGCGGCGACGACGCGCTCGCCGAGCCGGTGGCGCGGGAGGCGGTCGCGGCGTCGATCGCCGGCAACGGCGAGGTCCACCCGATGACCGCGGCGCTGGACGTCGACCTCGGCGACGCGCTGCGCCACCTCGGCCGCTACGACGACGCCGAGCCGTTCTACCGCGAGGCGCTCGAGGTGCGGCGCACGCTGTACCCGGGCGACAACGCCGACGTCGCGCACAGCCTCAACCACCTGGCGCGGCTCGTCCAGCAGAAGGGCGACCCCGCGGCGGCCGAGCCGCTCTACCGCGAGGGGCTGGCGATGCGGCGGCGGCTCTACCCCGACGGCGAGGCCGAGGTGGCGGCGAGCCTGGGCGGGCTGGCCAAGGACCTCGTCGCGCTCGACCGCGTCGACGAGGCCCTGCCGCTGATGCGCGAGGCGTACGAGATGATGCGCCGCCTGTACGGCGACGACCATCCGTACACGTCGGCGTCGCTGGCCAGCTACGCCGAGATCGTCGACCGCAGCGGCGACCGCGGCGAGGCCGTGCGCCTGTACCGCGAGGCCCTGGCGCTGGCCCGTCGCAACAACGCCCCCGACGACTTCGGCCTGGCCGGCCCGACCCTCGGCCTCGGCGAGGTCCTCTGCCGCGGCGACGCCGCCGAGCGCACCGAGGGCCGCGGCCTCCTCTCCGCCGCGGCCGCCCTCTACGCCGCGCGGGTCCCCGCCGACCACCCGCAGCGCCGCGCCATCGCCGCCACCCTCGCCGCGTGCGCCGACGCGCCGGCGCGATGAGGCGCGCGCGGGCGCGTGGCCACACCGCCCCACCGGGGTTGATTCCGCCAGCGAGCCGTACGCCGCGCGGGTCCAGCCAGAGCGCCCCACCGCAGAGCGCCCCACCGGGGTTGATTCCGCCAGCACCTGCCACCCCAGCTCCCCACCCAGCGCCCCACCGGGGTTGATTCCGCCACAGCGCCCAGCGCCCCACCGGGGTTGATTCCGCCAGCGCCAGCGCCCCACCAGCGCCCCACCGGGGGTGATTGCGCACAGCGCCCACCGCGCACAGCGCCCACTGGGGTTGATTCCGCGCGCGCGCCCACCGCCCCACCGGGGTTGATTCCGCCACCCCACCGCGCCACCGCCCCACCGGGGTTGATACCGCCAGCGCCCCACCGCAGCGCCCCCAGCGCCCCACCGGGGTTGATTCCGCCAGCGCCTCACCAGCGCCCCACCGGGGGTGATTGCGCACAGCGCCCACCGCGCACAGCGCCCACTGGGGCTGATCCCGCGCACCGGGCAGCGCCCAGCACCCCGCACCGGGGTTGGTTCCGCGCGCGCGCGCGCGAGGGGAGACGCTCAGCGGGAAGGTCGGACCGGGCGCCTCGCCGTCACCCGGCGGTGCCGAACGGGTGCACGACACAACTTCAACGCCAGTGGCGCGCCGAGTCGCGCGCTACGCCACGCCGCGACGGAGCCTTCCCGAGAGGCTCTGGATCGCAGCCGCTGCTGGCGTCAACGTTCAGGAGGAGGCGCGACGGGCACGCATGCAAAACGCGCCAACCAGTACGTTCCGTACGGGAACGGGACCGGGGCCCCAGCACGCCATGCAGCGTGGGCAACCTTGTAGTCGGCAAGGAACTCGGAGCATCGCTGCAGCGCCTCGACGCGCGCCCACCGGCTGCGAGCCGCGATGCGCGGACGGATCCCCCGCCGCGGCGCATCCGTCGACGGACAGGCCCTCCAGTCCTGACGCAGGACCGCGCGGCGACCAAGAACGCGTCGGCCGGAGCTACGACGAGCATCCGCGATCCGGATCTCCTCGGTCGCCACCCGGCGCCGGAGCTCCTCGCGAAACGCCGCGGCGTCCCCGAGCGCCGGTGGAATCACGAGCTCGAGACAGACCGTCTCCGGCATCGGGCCACCCTCGCGGAAGAACTGGCGGGGGCGACGAATGACCATCGGCCGGTCGTTGAGCAGCGCCGATAGACCGTTGACGCCGGGCCAGTGGTGAACCCGCTCGACCAGCCCGTCCTTGACCGGGTTCGTCGCGGCATAGACGAGCTTGTCCATGACGTCGGACGGTTCCAGCAGCCTCACGAGGCAGGGCGGCTCCGTCGACCACAGGTTCTCCCAGCGCCCACGATGCGCGTTCTGCGCCTTGGCGCACATCTTGTGGAAGTGCGCCATGAACTCGACGATCGTCCCGCAACGATCGTAGACCACCGTGTGGTGGTGGTTCGACATCACGGACGGCAAGAGCACGTCGATGTTGAAGCGTTGCGCCGCCTCCGCCAGGCAGTACAGGAACGTGTCGTTGGTGACACCGTCAGGGCGGAGCAGGAACTGCCGCTGCGCGCAGCGGCGAGTGAGCATGTAGAAGCTGTCCGGGATGACCTGACGGGGCAACGACATGCCGCCCCTGAACAGCACGCCTCGTGCCACGCGTAAGTAGCCGACCTGACACGCCCCGTGTCCGTCCACCGGACGTTCTCGGCCGTCCGTCGGACGGAGCGGCCGTAGATCGGACACTGTCCAACGCCACTGACGGCACGCCGCGAATCACCCCCCCGGAGCGTCCACCGAATCAACCCCGGTGCGCCCCCCCAGGGAGTCAACCCGGTGCGACGTCCCCGGAGTCAGCCCCGGTGCGGGCGTCGCGGTGCGGTGAGGGCGTCGCGTCGCGGAATCAACCCCGGTGGGGAATCAACCCGGAATCAACCCCGGGGCGGGGTCGCTAACCCCGGGGCGGGGTCGCTACGACCCCGGTGCGGAATCAACCCCGGGGCGGGGTCGCTACGCGTAGAACGCCTTGAACTGCTTCATCGCGCCCTTGCCCTTGCAAGAGATGACGCGGGGGGCGCCGCCGGACGCGTGGCGGATGCGGGCCTGGGACAGCGGGCCGAAGAGGATGGTCTTGAACGACTTGAGCGCCGCGATCTCGATGACGCGGTCGGGCTGGTCGGCGCCGAGCAGCTCGATCAGGCGCTCCTCGAGGTCCGAGACGGTGAGCCCGGGCTCAGCGAGCAGGTGCGCGACGCCCTCCGCGACGGGCTTGCCGTCGCCGAAGTGGTCGTACTTGCGCGTCCGCATCGCGACGAGGTAGTGCGTGAAGTCCTTCTTGGGCAAGACGAACACGTAGGCCCGGGTGCACACGACGCAGACCTCGGCGTTGGTGAGGCCGGCATTGAAGTAGGCTTTGGGGAAGAACAGGACGTTGTCCCCGACAGAGACGGCGGCTGACATGGTGCTCCTCGCGGGCTGACGGCCACGCCACGATACCCGACCCACCGGGCGGCGCGCGCGCGACCGCGCGGCCATCGCGCCGGCGCAGAGGTCGGCCGCCGCTACGCCCCGCGCAGCTTCTGGCGCGCGGCCAGGTACCGCCGCGACGCCGCCAGGCGGACCAGGTGCGACGCGTGGCGCGCACCGCCGGCGAGCTCGATGGCGACGCCGACGTCGCCGCACACCAGCAGCCCGGCGCGGTCGGCGGCGCGCTCGCACGCGGCGGCGTAGGTGTGCGGGTCGAGCCGCGCCGGCGGGATCACGGCGAGCCGCTCCGCCAGCCGCTGCCGCAGCGCCACCGACAGCCGGGTCCGCAGGCGCTGCGCCTCGGCGACGACCTCCGGCGCGGCGTCCGCGACGGGCGACGGTCCGAAGCCGTGCTGCAGCCCGGCGACGAGCCGCGCCAGGCCGCCGTCGGGCAGCGCGGCGAACAGCCGGTGCGGCCGCGATCGCTCGACGACACGGCCGAGCTGGAAGCGCAGCGGCGCGTCGCTGGCCAGCCGGCCGTCGGCGCGGGTCGAGGCGCGCATCGACGCCAGGCCGCGCCCGATCACGACCACCGGCGGCGACGCGCACAGCAGCGTCAGCTCGTCGTCGATCGCCGCCGACGTGTACAGCAGCGTCGGCGGCCCGCCGAGGGCCCGGGCGATCTGCGGGTACATCGCGGCCGCGGCGGTCTCGTTCGTCGCGGTCACGCGCACGGCGTCGCCGAGCCCGGCCGCGGCCAGCGCCGCCGTCGGCGTCGGGCACACCAGCGGCAGCGCCTCGGCGAGCAGCGCGAGGACGTCGCGCAGCGGGCGGTCGGCGGCGTCGTCGATCAGCTCGCGCCGGTCGCCGTCGTCGAGCGCCGCCGCGTAGGCCTCGTCGGACGCCATCCGCCGCGGCGGATGGGCGGCGAGGAACCGCTCGTCGTCGAGCGACAGCGGCGCGCCGATCGCGGCCACCAGCTCGAGGCCGGCCCGCGCGTCCTCGGCGCGCCCGGGGTGCATCAGGCGCCGCGCCCAGGTCGCGGCGCGCCGCCCGTCCCCGGCGACCAGCGCGATCGTGGTCGCGCACAGGATGACGTCGGGGTCGCGCGGGAACGCCGCGATCATCTCGTCGGCGAGGGCGACCGCCCGCGGGATCGCGTCGCCGGCCAGCAGCGCCGCGCCGGCCTCGATCAGCAGCGCACGCCGCGCGTCGTCGTCGGCGCACAGCCGGGCGCGTCGCTCGCACGTGTCGGCGCGCTCGACCGTGGCGCCGCGACGCCGCTGCAGCGCCAGCAGCTTGTCGAGGACGTGGGCGTCGCCGGCGTCCGCGACCTGCTGCCAGCAGCGCTCGGCGCGCGCGGCGTCGCCGAGCACGTCGCGCGCCATGTCGCCGAGCGCGTCGAACAGGCGGAGCCGCGCGGCGCCGTCGGTGGTGGCCGCGGCCTCGCGCTCGAGGCACGCGGCCGCCCGCTCGAGGTCGCCGGCCTCGGTGGCGAGCTGGGCCAGCGCGTGCCACGCCGGCGCGCACGCCGGATCGAGCTCGACCGCGGCCTCGTAGTGGCGCGCGGCGTTGCCCGGGCGCAGCGCGCGGATCTCGGCCTGCGCCGCGTGGACCAGGCCGGCGGCGACCGCCGGGGCGTGCCGCGCGGCCTCGGGGGCGCGCCGCCGCCGCCGCGAGGTGGAGCGCGGCCTGGCGCCACAGCCGGCGGGCGAAGCAGCTCTCGCCGAGCGCCAGCGTGACCTCGAAGGAGCCGCGATCGAGGCGGTGCGCCTCGTGGAGGAGCTGGTGGCTGTCGTCGGCGTCGCCGAGCGCCGCCGTCACCTGCGCCAGGCGATGGACGAGGCGCGCGGTCTCCGCCGGCGCCGCGTCCGCCGGCGCGGCCGCGAGCGCGTCGCGCAGGTGCGTCGCCGCGGCCGCCGCGCGCCCGCCGCCCACCAGCAGCCCGGCGAGCGCGAGGCTGGCGTCGACGTGGTGCGGTTGCGCCGCCAGGAGCTCGCGCAGCCGGCGCTCGGCGCCGGCGACGTCGCCGGCCTGGACGTCGGCCGCGGCGGCCGCGACCACGGTCGCACGCCGGATGTCGGCCAGCTCGCGCTGCAGCTCGGCGTCATCGTCGACGAGCGCGGCCGCGTGCTCGAGCGTCCGCACCGCGGAGGTGATGTCGCCGGCGGCGCGGAGCCGGCGCGCGGCCGCCGCCATGACCGCGGCGCGCCCGGCGGCGTCGGGCAGCGCGGCGGCGTACCGGAGCAGCGCGGCGGCGTGCACCTGCGGATCCGGATCGGTCGCGGCTCGCGCCGCGACGCGCTCGAGCGCCGGCAGGTGCGTCGGCGCCTCGGTCAGGAGCTCGTCGACGACCGCGGCGGCCGCCGCGGGGTCGTCGCAGACGTCCTCGAGCACCTCGGCCAGCCGCCACCGCAGCGCGGCGACGTCCTCGGGCGACGCCGCGTCGCGCCGCGCCTCGGCGATCCGCGCCCGCAGGATCGCCGCCGCCTCCTGGCCCCGCCCGCCCTGGGCGAGGACCTCGGCCTGATCGACGAGATCGCTGACGACGTCGGGCGCGTGGGTCGACGCGCGGGCGACGACCCGCGCCGCCGCCGGATCGTCGCCGGCCTCGGCCAGGGCGCGCGCCTGCGCTCGCAGCAGCGCCGCCGTCTCGAAGCCGCTGGCGGCGCGCGCCGCGCGCTCGCCCCGGACCTCGGCGACGTCGTGCCAGCGCCCCAGCTCCGCCAGCACGTCGTCGAGGGCGCGCCAGGTGCCGAGGTCGTCCGGCCGCCGCGCCACGATCACGCGGTAGACCTCGGCGGCGCGCTCGAGGTGGTCGTGATCGCGGTGCAGGCGCGCGGCCTCGTGCAGCGCCGCCACCGCCCGGTCCTCGGTCGCCAGCCGTCCCACCTGCTCGAGCGCCTCGGCGGCCCGGTTCCACGCCCCGACCTGGCGGTACAGCGCGGCGAGCCGCTCGTGATGGTCGACGTCGTCGGGGGCCCGCGCGACCAGCGCCTCCATCGCCGCGATCGCCTCCACCGGCTCGTCGAGCAGCTCGTGGGCGCCGGCCAGCTCCTCGAGGAGCGCGGCCTCCACTCGCGGATCGTCGACGCCGCCCGCGACCTCCTCGTCCAGCAGCGCGGCCAGCGGCGCCCACAGCTGCTCCTCGGCCGCGATCGCACGCAGCCGCCGGCGCGCCGCGATGTCGTCGGGGTGGGTCCGGATGACGACGAGCGCCATCCGCAGGTGCTGGAGCGCGTCCGTGACCGTGCCCGCGCGCTCGTGCCGGGGGTGCTCGTCGTCGGCCATCGGGGTGCCCAGTCTAGACCGGGAACGTCGCCGCGAGCGCCGCCGGCGCGCGGGATGTGGCGACGCGGCGGCCCCACCACGCCACCCCCCGACGCGGCCACGCGCCGGTGCACACCTCCCCGGCAGTCGCGCGCCACCGGCGAGCGGCCGCGCGATGGTCCCCGCCACCGACCTGTGTGTTAGCGTCTCCGAGTGAAGCTCCTAGCTGTCTGCGTGACCGGAACCCTCCTGGTGACCTCGGCGTGCGGCGACAACGGCGGCGGCGGCACCAGCGACGCCGCCGCCCCCGACGCCACCGCGACGGCCGACGCCGCCGCCCCCGACGCCGCCGCCCCCGACGCCGCGCCCCCGGACGCCACCGCCACGCACACGATCGGCGGGACGGTCACCGGCCTCGACGGCACCGGGCTCCTGCTCCGCAACAACGATGGCGACGACCTCGTCGTCTCCGCCGACGGCGCGTTCGTGTTCACGACGGCGCTCGACGACGCGAGCACCTACGCGGTCACGGTCGCCCAGCAACCGACGGGCTCGCTGGACTACTGCTCCGTGGTGGCGGGGACCGGCACGGTGAGCGGCGCCGACGTCACCGACGTCGTCGTCGACTGCAACGGCCCCGAGAACTTCACCCCCGCCGCGGTCGTCTGGCTGCGCGGCGACGGGATCAGCGCCACCGATGGCAGCTCGCTCCCCGCCTGGCCGGACTCCAGCGCCGGTGGGCTGGACGCGGTCCAGCCCACCGAGTCTCAGCAGCCGACGTACCGCGCCACCGGAGGCCCCGGCGGCCTGCCCTACGTCGAGTTCGACGGCGTCGGCCAGTACCTCGAGGGGCCCGCCGACACGCTGTCCTCGAGCACGTACACGGTCTTCCTCGTCGCCGAGATCCCCGATCAGACCTCGGACAACATCGCGATCTACGCGATGGCCCCGATCCTCGGCCACGACTACGAGCTCGGGCTCACGTACACCGTCGCCGGACAGGACGGCGCGGCGACCCTGACGAACCTGACCGGCGGGCTGAGCGCGACGGCCCCGCTGGCCACCGGCTGGCAGCTCGACACGTTGACCTACGGCGGCGGCACGGGCTCGATCTACGTCAACGGGACGCTCGGCGGCAGCGACGCCTACACCGACGCGACGCTCACGATGGAGCGCTATCTGATCGGTGGCCGCAGCCCCGACGGCAACAGCAACGTCAACTTCTTCGCGCCGAACAAGCACGCCGAGCTCGTCGTCTACAAGGACGCGCTGACGGCGCCGCAGCGCGAGGCGGTCGAGTGCTACCTGATCCGCAAGTACGCGCTCGACGGCGTGGCGGCCAACCCGTCCTGCCCCTGAGCCGCGACCACGCCGGCGCCTACTTGGGGATGCCGGCGACGAGGTTCTGCGAGCCACCGTCGGCGAAGCCCTTGATGCGGCCGATCGCCTCCATCACCTTCTTCTGGCGCTGCATCAGCGACGCGGCGATCTTCTGGAGCTCCTCGATCTCCTTCATGATCTCGACCGCCTCGTTCTTGAGCAGGACGACGTCGTCCTTGAGCTCGCCCAGATCGCCCGCCTTGCCGGCGAGCCCTGACGCCTTCTTGATCAGGTCTCCGATCATCCCGGTCTCCTTCCGTCGCGCTGGTTTCCGACGGCACGTTCCCGCGCCCGCGCTCAGTAGCCGTTACGCTCGCACCACGCGACGCGCCCGGCCTCGACGCGGTCCGGCTCGTCGGTGATGATCATGTCGACCCCGGTCGTGAAGTGGTTGTCGATGTTGACCGGATCGTTCTCGGTCCAGACCACGACGTCGAGGCCATGGGCGCGGATCGCGTCGGCGTCGACGGCGTCGCGGACGTTGACCGACAGCACGTTCAGCGAGTCGAAGCCGCGGCTCTCGGCCAGGGCGGCGTCGTCCGGCACCAGCGTGAGCAGGCCGAGGTAGAGCGACGGATCGAGATCCTGGACGTCGCTGAGCACGTCGGCGTCGAACGAGCTCACGACGAAGCGACGACCGGTGGTGTCGGCGTGGATCGCGGCGACGACGTCGGCCGCGGCCCGGGCGCGGTCGGTGGTCGAGCAGCTGCCGGTGTGGACCTTGATCTCGATGTTGACGCCGAGGTCGGTCGACGCCAGGACCTCGTCGAGGGTCGGGATCGTGACGCCGGTGCCCTCGAGCGGGGTGCCGACCGCGGCGTCGAGCTGCTTCAGCTCGGCCTCGGTGAGGTCGCCGACGCAGCCGGTGCCGTCGGTCGTGCGGTCCACGGTCGGGTCGTGGATCACCATCAAGGCGCCGTCGAGCGAGTGGACGACGTCGAGCTCGATCATCTGCGCGCCCTCGACCTTGCCCTGGGCGAACGCCTCGAGCGTGTTCTCGGGGAACGGGTTGTCTGCGGTGTTGACCCCGGTGCCGCGGTGGGCGGCGTTGGTAACCGCGTTGGCCGGGCAGTCTCCCGTGGGGGGACCCGGATCGGGGTCAGCACAGCCCAGGAACGCGACGACGGCACCCAGCAGCCACAGGAGCTTCACATCTGCGACGATATCAGAACCGGCCGCGCCGGCGTGCGCCGTCGGCTTGCCCCGCCCCCGCCGCCGCCGGCGACGGCCCCGGACGTCCAAGACCTGCCGCACCACCGGGCGCGCCGCGGCGCCGGTCACCGCGCCGCCGGCGCCGGCGTGCCGCCGAACCGGAACGACAGCTCCAGCGACAGGTAGCGCTGCGAGAACGTCTCGCGGTGGGTGACGCCGCCGCTGGTCTGCTGGTACTCGACGCTGGTGCCGACGATCGCGTTGTAGGTGGCGGCGACGCGGACGCGCCCGAGATCGACGCCCAGCTGCGGCGCGACCCCGAAGTAGCGCCCCGTCGTGGTCGAGACGCCGCTCGCGCCGGCGGGGTCGCTCACGATCGTGTACGCCGCGATCGCGTAGACGCCGGCGCCCAGCCCGGCGAACGGCCGCACCCCGCCGCCGCCCACCAGGTACTCTCCCTTGACCAGGCCGGCGGCCGCCATCCCGAACGGCAGGTCCTCGTCGCCGACCTGGCCCCCGAACATCACGGCGAGCTCGACGCGCCCGCCGACGGCGACGTGGTCGGCGACGCCGGCCTTGATCTCGGCGACGAAGCCGGTGCCGTTGCGATCGCTGACGCCGACGATCGACCCGGTCAGGCCGACGTCGACGCGGATCGGCGGGTCGTCGGACGCCGCCGCGCCGGGCGTCGCGTCGGCGCGCGCCCCTCCGGCGCGGCCGCCGATCGCGACCAGCGCGGCCGCCACCGCCACCGCGGCCACGGTCCGCATCAGAACCGGTCGTACCCGAGCGACAGCGCGATGTGGCTGACCGTGCCGTAGCCCTGGTTGGCGAAGTAGGCGCGGTAGTCGAGCGCGACGTTGAGCCGACGCACCTTGCCCGCCGCGTGGGTCTTGAACGGGTAGTAGCCGACGCGCGCCTCGAGCAGGGCGCCGCTGGGGTTGTTGAGGACGCCGTAGCCGCCGCCGGCGCCGACGAACACGCCCATCGGCAGCTTGTACTCGCCGACCAGCGCGGTCGCGAAGTTGCCGGTGAAACCCGACGCGCCATTGCCCTCCTTGCCGCTACCGAACGACGTGTGCGAGTGCAGGTAGACCGAGATCGGCTCGCTGACGCGTCAGCCGATGCGCCAGTCGACGCCGAACAGCGTCGCCGACAGGTCGCGATCACCGCCGGACTCCTGGCCGGCGGACAGCGAGAAGCCGTTGCGGAGCCCGGTCGCCGGTGGCGCCCCCGGGTCAGGATCCGCGAGCGCGACCGACGACGACGACACGAGACACACCAGGACCACGGACAAGCTGCGCATGGAGCCTCCTTGACGGCGAGTCCCCCTGACTCCCCGCTCCACCGTAACAGCAACGACGGTGCCAGGACCGGTGCGGCGCAACTGCGTGACGAGACGCGAGCCCGTCAACGCGCGTTCTCACCACAGTGCGCGCGGATCACGGCCGCCGGCACCCACACCGACCGACGCCGGCGCGATCTGCGCACGCGCCTTCCGGCACTGCCGGGTGTCGGACACGCCGACGGCGGCGCTGATCCACCACGGCGACACCACGAGGAAGGTGCCGAGCAGCGCGGGCTTCCACGGGTGGTAGCAGGCGCCGCCGGTGCAGTCGGCGTTGGCGTCGTCGATCGCGGCGTAGGTCGCGCCGAACACCAGCGCGCCCAGCGCGGCGCCGATGACGGCGTCGGCGACCGGCAGCGTCCGCGACGTCGTGCACGTCATCGGCGCGCGCCGGGTCAGCATGGCGTCGTCGGGCGCGGTCACGAACGCGAACGAGCACGCCGGCGCGGCCAGCGCGCCGCCCGCGGCGAGCGTGACGACGGCGAGGACACCGACGACACCGGGCGCGCGGGTGGGCATCGCCCGATCCTAGCAGCCGGTCGCGCCCGGCAGGGGGACGACCGCGCGGCGCCGCGGCGCGTCCATTTCGCTGGGCCCGGGCCGGCCGGCGCCGTACGCTGACCACGTGCCGCGCCACGTCGCCGTCCGCGCCCGCTCGATCTTCGGCGGGCTCCGCGTCCCGTCGCGCCGGTGGCTCGCCGCCGCGCTCGGGCTGCTCGCGGTGACCGCCACCGCCACCGCCGTCACCGTCGAGGCCCTGCGGCCGGCGGCGCCGCCCTCGACGCCGACCCGGGTCGCGATCCGCGTCGCGTGCACGGACGCGGCCGCGTGCGCCGCCGCCGAGGCGATCGCGCTCGACGTCTGGAGCGAGGCGCGGGGCCCCGCGCTGCCCCTCGACGTGGTCGTCGCCGCGGACGCCTTGCCCGGGCTGCGCGCCCGCGGCGTCACCTGGCAGGTGCTGGTGCCCGACATCGACGCCGCCGCGCGCGCCGAGGCGGCGCGGCTGCGCGCCCCGGCGGCGGCGCGGCCGACCGACTGGTTCGCCGACTACCGCGACTACCGGGCGATCGCGACCCACCTGCACGAGCTCGCGGAGCTGGCGCCGGCGCGGGCGTCCGTGCACGGCATCGGCAGCACCCTCGACGGCCGCACGATCTGGGCGCTCCACGTCGGCGGCGCCGCGCCCGACGCCACGCCGATGCTGATCGACGGCACGCTGCACGCGCGCGAGTGGATCAGCGCGATGGTCACGACCTGCGTCGCCGACCGGCTGGTGCGCGACTACGACCGCGACCCCGCGATCCGGGACTTCGTCGATCACACCGATCTGTGGGTCGTGCCGGTCGCCAACCCCGACGGCTACCAGCACGCCTGGGCCGGCGACCGCTACTGGCGCAAGAACCGCCGCGACGGCCACGGCGTCGACCTCAACCGCAACTTCGGCGTCGGCTGGGGCGGCGACGGCTCCAGCGGCTTCAAGCGGTCGGAGGTGTACCGCGGCACCCACGCGTTCTCCGAGCCCGAGACCGCGGCGCTGCGCGACCTGGCGCGGCGCGAGCAGATCGCGCTGCACCTCGACTTCCACGCCTACGGCCAGCTCGTGCTGTACCCGTGGGGCCACCGCGCCACGCCGACCGAGGATCAGGCGCGGTTCGCCGCGGTCGGCGACCGCGTCGCGTCGGCGCTGTTCGCCGCCCACGGCGAGCGCTACCGGCTGATGCGCGCGGTCGAGCTGTACCCGGCGTCCGGCATCATGACCGACTGGATGTACGGCGTCGCGGGCGCGCTGTCGTACACGGTCGAGCTGCGGCCCCGCGGCGGCGCCGGCTTCGTGCTGCCGCCGTCGCAGATCCGGCCGACCTGCGACGAGGGCCTGGCCGCGGTGCTGGCGCTGCGCGGCGCCCCGACGGCGACGGCCGCGAACGCCACGCCCGCCGGCGAGTGAACGGACGCGCCGACGCTACCTGGCCGCTGGCCCCCGGCGCATCCGCCGCGGCGCCAGCTTGGCGGGGCGACGCCGCGCCGCGGTGGCGGTGACGGCGCGCAGCACGCCGTCCCACGGGCGCGCCCCGTCCGCGAGCGCGCGGGCGATCACCGGGACGACCTCCGGACACAGTCCGCGCAGCGCCTGCAGCACGCGCGCCGCGGCCGCCGCCGCCGGCGGATCGTCCCACGTCCGGATCGCCGCGACCGCGCGCGCCGCGCGGTCCTCGCGGTCCTCGGCGAGATCGAGCACGTCCCAGCCGTCGATGTCGCCGGGGCCGTCGTCGTCGTCCTCATCGTCGTCGCGACCGTCGCCGGGCTCCGCGGCCTCCGGCTCGTCGGTGCCGAGCCGATCGAGCGCGCCGGCCAGGGCCGCGCCGCGCAGCGCGCCCACCACCTCGCGGACGACCTCGACGGTGCCGGGGAGCCGCGGCATGCCCAGGCGGTACCCGGCGGCGTCGCCGTCGATGTCGTCGGGCGCGACCGCCGCCGCGATCGCCAAGAGCGGCAGGGCGGCGCCGCCGGCCAACTCGACGTCGGGGTCGCCCAGGCGGGCCACCGCGGCGACGCGGGTCGCGCGATCGACGTCGAGCGCGTCGACCAGGACGGCGTGGAGGCGGCGGCGGTCGTAGCCCGGGGCCGCCGCCAGGTCGGCGGGAGGCACCGACAGCGCGGTCGCGATCGCGATCCGGGTCGCGCGCGGCGCCGCGCCGACGGCGGCGCCGAAGGCGGTCGCCGGCACCTCGCCCGCGATCACCCGGTGGGCCCAGCGGAACGCCGGCCACGCCACCCGTCGCCCGGCGACGGTGCCGGCGACGACGACGCGGTAGCCGTCCGGCGGCTCGACGCCGAGGTAGCTGCGCACGGCGCGGACGCGGGACACCGCGTAGTCGTCGAGCCACGACGTCGGCAGGCCGGCGGCGACCACCGCCGCGAACGGGGCCTCGTCGTAGGGGTCGGCGTCCGCGAGTAGGCGCAGGACGCCGCGCTCGATCGGGCTCAGCTCGTCGACGGTGGCGGCGCCGCGCGATCGCCCGGGCGGGAACACCGCGGCGACCAGCGTGGTCAGCACGCCCTCCGGGACCTCGCCGCGGCCGGCGGCGCCGTCGTCCAGCAGCGTCGTCAGCGCGTCGGGATCCGCGACCGCCGCGGCGTCGGCGCCGGCCAGGACGCGCAGCGCCCAGCCGACGACGTCCCGGAACCCGACCGGCAGCGCCGCGACCTCGCGGGCCGCGAGGCGCAGGCCCGGCACCGCCGCGACCGCGGCGCACAGCTCGCGCCAGCGCGCCGAGGTCGGGCTCGCGAGCAGGCGCGCGCCGGCGGACAGCACCACCTCGACGGCCGGGACGCGACCACGCCCCGGCTGCAGGCGAGCGACGTCGAGCGGCGCCGCCCGGTAGCGGGCCCCACCGGGCCAGCGCGACGCGCGCCAGGCCGCGGACCCGCGGGCTCGGATCGGCCAGCGCCGCCTCGACGGCGTCGGCGCCGACCGGCGGGACCACCGCGAGCAGCCCGAGCGCGGCGGCGCGGCTGGCCTCGTCGCGATCGTCGAGCAGCCGGGCGAGCGCCGGCGTCGCCGCCTCGACGGCCCGGTAGCAGGCGGTGTCGATCGCGCTGGCGCGGTGCCAGACCCCGGCGCCGCGGTCGCCGCGGCCGGCGATCGGCGCCAGGTGCTGCGCCGCGGCCGCGACCGGATCGGCGACCGCCAGGTAGCCGAGCAGGCGCACGACCTCGACGCGCTCGGCGCCGCGCAGCCGGGTCGCCGCGGCGACCAGCGACGGGATCGCGGCGACGGTGGCGTGGTTGCGATCGCCGTCCTCGATCAGGTACGGCGCCAGCTCGTCGAGCGCCGCGCGACGGGCCGCGGGCGACCCTGCGGTCAAGCGCGCGAGCAGGCCGGGCACCGCCCCGGCATCGCCGCGCGGGGTCGCCCGTCGAGCCCGGGACGGGGGCGCGGTCGAGGACGAGGACGAGGACGGGGACGGGGACATGGCCGCAGGTCGAGCCAGCCCGCCGCCGATGTGACCCGCCGCCGCCGCCACCGGGCTAGACTCGGCACGTGCGGACTCGCAGCGTGTGGATCCTAGGAGTGCTGGCGGTCTCGGTCTGGTGGTGCGCGGGCGGCGACGCGCCGCGACGCCCCGGAGCGCCGCACGTCGCGCCGCCCCAGCTCGCGGTCCGCGCCGGCGGGTTCGTCGCCCTCGACGGCCCGGCCGGCGCCCGGCGGGTCGTCGCGATCGATCGCGACGGCCACGCCGCGGCCCCGGTGCGCCTGGCCCTGCCCGCCGAGTCGCGCGCGATCGGCGCGTCCGACCACGTCGGCGTGGTGTGGCGGGACGGCGCCAGGATCGCGGTCGCCGGCGTCGACGACGGCGCCCTCGGCGAGCCGTACCACTTCGGCACGCGCGTCGAGCGGATGTGCGACGGCACCGCCAGCAACGATCGACGCTGGGGCGTCGGCTGGCGCGAGCGCGACGGCCGGGTGTGGATCGTCTTCGGCCCGACGTTCCGCGACGGCGCCGGCGTCGCCGACGCCACCGCCACGGCGCGCGTGGCCACCGCACCGGCGGCCACCGCCACCGACCTCACCTGGTGCGCGGTCGCCTCCGGCGACGATCAGATCGTCCTGTTCTGGCGCGAGCGCGGCGGCGACCTGTCGATGAACTTCTGCGACCGCAAGCGCTGCAGCCCGCTGGCGCCGCGGCTGCCCCCGGCGATCTCGCGCGCGACACTGCTCGCGGTCGGCTGCCTCCGCAAGGGCTGCGGCTTCGTGACCCGGGACCGCGACGACGCGATCCGCCTGCGCTGGGTGGTCGCGGACTCGGGGCGCCTCAAGTGGACGACGACGCTGCCGGGCGCCCGCGCAGACACCACCGCGACGCTGGTCGGCGCCGGCGATCGCCAGCTCGCCCTCGCCTACGTCGCGGCCGACGGCGCGCACGTCGCGCGCGTCGACGCCAAGGGCGCCCTGACCGAGCTGTGGCACGGCGCCGACGCGACGGCGCCCGCGCTGATGTGGTCCCAGGGCCAGCTGCTGCTCGCCCACGCCGGCGCCGGCGCCGGCGACCTCGCGACCACGGTGATCGCGCTGCCCCGCTGACCGCGCCCGCCGCGCCGCGCCCCGCCCCGCCGGGAGGTTCACCGCGCGTCGCACGGGATCCGCGCGCCGCCGAAGGCGACGTCGTCGAACCAGAGCGTCATGGCCTGGCCGCCGTAGCTCTCCCAGCCGAGGCGGAGATCGGTCAGCTGCGGGCGCCAGGCCCCGCCGTTCAGCCACTGGCGGTCGACGTCGGGGGTCGCGGCGCCGTCGACGACGAGGCCGGCCACCTCGGCGCCGTCGACCCAGGTGCGCAGGGTGCCGGCGGCGCCGTCGATCTCGAGCTCGACGCAGGTCCAGGCGCCCGGCGCCGGCGCGGTGCTCAGCCCGATCCCGGCCGGCGACAGCCCGGGCAAGGTCGCGTCGTCGCGCTCGCGGTTCCACATGAGGATCCGGCTCTGGCCGCCCATGCGCAGGTCGGCGCCGTCGCCATCGTCGGCCATGGCCAGGAAGGTGACGTGGCCGTCGCCGAGCGCGTCGTCGAGGCGGACGAAGAAGCGGCCGTAGATCGGGCCGGTCCACGTCGCGAGCGAGGTCGTGCTCGCGACGAAGACGTGGTTGCAGTAACCGCCGCTGGCGGTGACCCGCAGCGAGCGCGCGCCGCCGTGGGCGACCGCCGGATCGACGGCGACGACGCCGTCGCCGCTGCAGTCCGGCGTGGCCACGGTCCAGCGCGACGGATCGGGGGCCGCGCCGGCGCCGGTCTCGAAGCCGTCGCAGAGCGCGGCCCCGCCGCACGACAGGACCGGCCCGGGCGGCGCGTCGGGGCCGGGACCAGCGTCGGGCGCGGCGGCGCCGGCGTCGGGGCCGAGCGCCGCGTCGCCGCCGACGGCGTCGTCCGCCGCGGGCTGACAGGCGGTGGCGACGGCCAGGGCCGCGAGCAGGAGCGAACCGGACCGCATGTCGAGACGGAGGACGGTCGCCCCCGGATCGGGTGAGCCGGTCGTGCGGTTTTCTCGGCGCCGCGGCGGCGACCGCGGGGCGCCGGGGCCCTGGTCGCGCTCAGCTCGGCGACGGCAGGTCGGCGCCGAGGTCGGCCTCGATCGCCTCGATGTCGCCGCGCTCGAGCCCGAACGCCGCGCCGTAGGCCTTCATGATCTGCTGCTCGCGATCGGTGATGTCGTGGTCGGTGAGCATGATCGTCGCGACCGCGTGGTAGACCTTGGTCCGCAGCGACGGATCGGTCAGGCGCTCGCCGATCTGCTGGACCAGCGACGTCGCCTCGGCCGGCGTCTTGCGCGCGAAGACGCGGTCGCGCGCCGCCATCACCATCTTCATCACCTTGTCCGGCGCGAGCGTCCAGGGGATGGCGTTGAGCTCGTCCTCGAACAGCTTGGCCTCGTCGGCGGTCGCCTTGCGATCCGCCGCCACCGCGAGCAGCAACGACTCCATGATGGCGGCTTGCTGATCTTCGCTCAGTCCTTCGAGGTCCTTACCCGTGATTGCATATCCCATCGCATACCTCCACCGACAGTGTGGGCGGAGATGCAGCGGTCGCAACCTCGGATCTCCCCGTCCGCTGCGGCCCTGCGCCGGATCTGCACCAGCGACATCGACGACGGCTCGATCGTCTACCTCGGCCGCGACGCTGGCGGCGTCGTGTTCCGGTACCAGGCGACACCGAGCCGGTCGATCGCGGTTGGCCAGGTCAGCGCGCGCCCGGCCGCAGCGACAGCCGCGCCTGATGGCCCTCGTAGTCGGAGACCTCGGCGTGCATGCCGTCGACGCCGTGCGGGGCGCGGAACACCGCGACGCAGGTGGCCTCCTTGGCCGTCGGCACCAGGCGGTCGCAGGTGTCGTGGCCCGCGTACGCGAGATCCTGGCTGGCCTCGTGGTCGATCTGCTGGCGTTGCCGATCGGCGGTCCACAGCGCGAACTCGAGGTCCGTGGCTCCCGCGGTCGCGCCGGGCTGGGTCAGCGTGAACGAGGCGCGGACGTGGTCCCCGTCCTGCAACACTCCGTCGACGCAGGCGTGCCAGCCGCCGACCTCGCCGCATCGGTGGCTCGGCTCGGCGCCCTTGCGCTTGCCGCAGCCGGCGGCGCTCGCGACGACGGCGACGACAACGACGCCGGCGGAGACGACGACGGCGAGCGGTGAGCGGCGCGGACGCATGCCTCGATCCTCCGCAACTGAAGGTCGCCGCGCAAGCGCGGGTGACCCGGCCCCGCCCTCGCGCCCGTGCGCGCCGCCGATCAGGCGATGCGGGCCGCGCCCGGCGCCGGCGGCGGCCGCCACGGCTGGCCGGTCTCGGCGTCGACGTGGGCGAGCCGGACCCGGCCGTCGGCGAGCACGATGGTGCCGTAGACGATCGGCAGCGCGAAGCGGCGCGGCCCGATCGAGCCCGGGTTGAAGACGGTGACGCCGCGTTCCTCGGCGATGAACGGCACGTGCGAGTGACCGCACACCACCAGCGCGGCGCCGTCGGCGCGGGCGGCCCGGGCGACGTCGGCGCGCAGGCGCGGCCCGGCGACCGCGATGTGGGTCAGGTAGATCCGCAGCGCGCCGGGGACGTCGAGGACCAGGACGTCGGGCAGATCGCGCTCGCGGGCGTCGATGTTGCCGCGCACCGCGTACACCGGCGCGATCGCCTCGAGCGCGGTGAGCACGGCGCGGTCGCCGATGTCGCCGGCGTGGAGGATCGCGTCGGGCGCGGCGGCGGCGAGCTGGGCGGCGACCGCCGGGTGCGGCCGCGAGTGGGTGTCGGCGACCACCGCGACGCGGAGGCCGCCGTCGGCGCCGCGCTCGAGGGTCGCGGTGGCGCGTCGGGGCGTCGGGGCCATGCCCGGTGGTACCGCGGATCCGGGGCGCGCGGCAGGGGCGCGGCGCTGTCGGCTGCAGCCGACCGTCAGAACCCGAACGGCAGCCGCCGCAGCTGCCCGCGCCACGCCTCGCCGTCGCGGCCGAGCACCCGCGTCAGGCGCTCGACGACGTGGTCGTAGAGGCGCCGGGCGATGTAGCTGGGCCGGTCTCCGGGCCGCGCCCACAGCTCGGCCAGCGTGCGGGTCAGGTCGTCGCGGCGCCCCGGATCGCCGTCGGGCCGCTGCGCGTAGACGACCAGCGCGTCGGTGACGGCGGCGAGGAACCGGCTGTCGCCGTCGAGCTCGCCGGTGCGCGCCGCGGCGACCTCGCGGCGCGCGTCGCCCGGGTTGTCGAGCGCGATCATCGGCGCCAGCAGCAGGCGGATGCGCCCGGTCATGCCGTCGCGCGGCAGCGCGAGCGCGCGACGGCACACCCGCGCCGCCTGGGCGAGATCGCCGCGACCGATCAGCGCGCGCGCCAGGTGGCCGAGCATCCACCCGGCCAGGCCGTCCTGGCGATCGTGATCGCCCATCCACCGCTCCGCCAGCCAGTAATGGCCGCGCTGGACCAGCGCCCAGCCGACCACGCCCCACAGCGCCGGCCAGCGCCGGGCGCGCCGGTAGTTGAACAGCGCGAACCCGAGCAGGTGAGACACCCGGTCGCTGGCGAGCAGCGCGCCGACGTGCTGCTCCAGGACGACCCGGGCGGCGCGCGAGTGCGGCAGGCGCCGCAGCAGGCGCCAGCGCCCGAACGACGCGAAGCGGCCGACGTGGTTCCACCACGCCACGCCGACCGCGCCCGGCGCGTCGGGGCGGCGCAGCAGCGCGCCGAGCACGCCCTCGACCTCGACGCGCAGCCCGGCCTGGCTGTAGCCCACGACCGCGTCGCGCACCGCCTCGCGGTTGTCGACCTCGAGGTCCACCAGCATGCGGGTCAGCTCGCGATCGGCGTCGTCGCGGCGCCCCGCCGCGGCGGCCAGCTGGATCCGCCGCGCGATCACGAACGGATCGTCGCGGTCGAGCAGCTCGAGCAGCGGCGCGGCGGCGGCGTGGTCACCGTTGTCGAAGACGATGTCGAACAGGGCCAGGCGCGCCAGCCGGTCGGTGGCGTCGAGATCGAGCGCGCGACGCAGGCTGGCCTCGGCGCCGGAGGTGTCGCCGGCGACCCGCCGGGCCTCGCCGAGCGCGGCGTGGGCGCGGGCCGAGCGCGGCGCCGCCGCGACCAGGCGCTCGAGCACCGCGATCGGCGTGCCGGCGGCGTAGCCCCACTCGATGACCTGCTCGATGCCCCACCCGTAGCTGGGGGTCAGCCGGACGACCTCGATCATGTCGGCGATCGCGGCGTCGCGCCAGCCGCGCTGGTAGCGCAGCCACGCCGCCCGCCCCCGCAGCGACACCGGCGGCACGTCCCCCCAGAACGCGGGCCGGCACGCCGCCAGCGCCTCGTCCCAGCGCTCGTGGTGGGCCAGCAGCACGACCTTGTGATCCCAGATGTCGGCGCGCTCGGGCGCGATCCGGCTCGCGTCGTCGAACAGCGCGAGCCGGTCGGCGAGCGCCAGATCGCTGTCGTGGTTGGCCAGCACCAGGCGCGGCTCGACCGCGGTGGCGGCCGCCGCCACCGCCTCGCGCGCCCGCGCCAGCACCGGGGCGGCGTCGTCGCTCCACTCGAGGAGCTGGTCCCACGCCCACGCGTAGTCGGGCTCGAGCGCGAGCGCCCGCCCCAGCGCGTCGCGGGCGCCGGCACGGTCGCCACCCTTGTCGAGCGCGAGGGCCAGGAAGCCGTGGTTGCGGGCCTCCAGCGGATCCTCGGCGATCGCGCGCGCGAGCCGCGCCCGCGCCACGTCGACCTCGCCGGCGGCGACCTCGACCTCGACCAGCTTGCGCACCAGGTCGGTGGCGTGCGGGTGGAGCTCGACGCCGCGCGTCAGCGCCGCCCGCGCCGCGTCGGCGCGATCGCGCGCGAGCTCGACCGCGGCGAGGTGGCGCCACGGGCGCGGCTCGTGGCCGAAGCGCTCGGTGGCCTCGCGGGCGACCACCGCGGCGTCGTCGAGGCGGCCGGCGTCGGCGAGCGCGTCGATCTCGGCGGCCCACGCGTGCCACTGGTGGCCGCGGGCGCGCCGCAGCGCGCGCAACCGGGCCAGCGCGGTCGGCCGATCGACCCAGCGTCGCAGGCCCTCGGCGTAGGCCAGCAGGCCCGTCCCCGACGAGCCCTGCCGGGTCAGCGCGGCGTCGACCTCGTCGAGCAGCCGGGTCGCCTCGGCGGCGTCGCCGGCGAGCTCGAGCAGATCGTGGACCGCGCCGGCGGCGTCGACGTCGCGCGCGATCGCGGCGCGCAGGCACGCGATCGCGCGATCGCGGTGGCCCTCGCGGACGCACAGCGCCGCCTCGGCGGCGTCGATCCACGCCCGATCGTCGGCGCACGCGCGCGCCCGCTCGAGCATCGCGCGCGCCGCGACCAGGTCGCCCGCGACCGCGTGGTGATCGGCGAGCCGGCGCAGGGCCCAGGCGCTGCGCGGCTGCCGCGCCACGAACGCCTCGAGGTGATCGCGCGCCGCGCCCCGGTCGTGGCGGCGCAGCGCGTCGGCGGCGAGCTCGGCCAGCGGGATGTGGAACGGGTGCGCCGCGCTGGCCGCGACCGCGTGGGCGCGGGCGACGTCGGCCGCGCCGGTGCGCTCGAGCAGGTCGACGTACGCGCGCGGGCTGCCGACGTCGAGCGGATCGTCCTCGGTGAGCGCGCGGCGCAGCGCGATCGCCTCGGCCAGCGCGCCGCGCTGCGCCGCCAGCACCGCGGCGCCGCGGCGCCACACCGGCTCGGGGACCTTGCCGCGCGCGGCGGCGAGGCGCGCGGCGGCGCCGGCGAGATCGCCGGCCAGCCGGTGCTGCTCGGCCGCGACCAGCTGCAGGTCGCCGTCGTCGGGGTGCGCGGCGATCGCCTGCTCGAGCAGGGCCAGGCCCTCGGTGGCGCGGCCGATCGCGGTGTGGACCTCGCACAGGGTCTGGGCCGGACCGCCCGATCGCGCCGCCATGCGCTCGACGCGGTCGCGCAGGTGGGCGAGCGCGGCCTCGACCTCGCCGGCGATCAGCGCGGCGCTGAAGTAGCTCCACGCCGCGCCCTCGTCGCCCTCGGCCAGGCACGAGGCCGCGCGGTACAGCGCGGTGGCGCGGCCGCGGTCGCCCTCGCCCCACGTGAGATCGGCCAGGCACCGGTAGGCGGGCGCGTGCTGGGGCGCGACCCGCAGCGCGCGCCGCGCGCACGCCATCGCGGCCGCGACATCGCCGACGCCGGCGAGGAAGCGCGCGCACGCCACCTGGATCGCGGCGTCGTCACGGTGCTCGACCTGCAGCGTCGCCACCAGCGCCGCACGCACCTCGTCGGCCTCGTGGCCGCGGCGCGAGGTGAGCTCGACCAGCCGCAGGAACGCGTGGTCGGGGAAGCTCGCGCGCAGGCCCTCGACCCAGGCCAGCGCGCCCCGCGCGTCGCCGTCGTAGCTGGCGAGGGCGCGCCGGGCCTGGTGGCGCAGGTAGTGACCCGCCGGCGCGGCCGCGACCAGCGCGTCGTACGCGGCCTGCGCCGCGGCGCGATCGTGGCGCTGCAGCGCGACCTCGATCGCGAAGAGGTGGTCGTAGCGCGCGGCGTCGGGCAGCTCGACGCCGTCGAGCCGGTGCGCCTCGGCCGCCGGGACGAAGACCATGCCGCGCGGACCGAACGGCGCCTGGTCGGCGGCGAGCCGGTCCCAGTCGGCCTCGACCAGCCCGGTGGCGCCGGGCTCGACGATCAGCAGCGTGCGGCGGCGCTCGTCGTAGCCGGCCACCGGCTGGAGGTGGCCGCCCACCGTGTACGACGTGGTCAGCGCGATCGGCACGCCGGCGTCGATCAGCGCGCGGGCCGCGTCCCAGGTGACCGTGAGCTGCCGGGAGACGAAGCCGCGCTCCTCCGCCCAGCGCCGCTCGCTGCCCGCCGGGGTGCCGTCGTGGCAGATCTGCTCGGCGAGCTCGGCGTGCGACACCGCCGCGCCCCAGTGCTCGGCGATCGCGGTCAGCGTCGCCGGCGCGCAGGTGTGGTGGTCCTGGGGCACGTGCGGCACCGGCAGCAGGCGGCGCACGCCGGTACCCGCCGCGATGCGCGCGGCGTCGGCGCGGACCCGGTCGTCGTCGATGCGGCGCAGCAGGTCGGCGGCGAGCGCCGCGTCGCCGCGCAGGTAGTGGACGTGGCCGAGCGCGTGGCACAGCAGGTCGTGGAGGTCGCGCTCCATCGCCGGCGCGACCGCGACCGCGCGCAGCAGGGTCGCGGCGGCGGCGTCGAGGTCGCCGGCCTCGCGGTGGCGGGTGGCCAGCGCCAGCTCGACGCTGAGCGCCTCGACGTGCCGGGAGGCCTCGGCGAGGAGCGCGCGGGCCTCGGCGGCGCGGCGGGCGCGCAGCAGCGCGCGGCCGGCGACGTCGATCGCCGGCCGGTACCACGGGTGCAGCGCGCGGGCCTCGGCGATCGCGTCGAGGGCGGCGTCGGGGCGGTCGCGGTCGAGGTCGATCATCGCGCGCACCGACCACAGCCAGGCGCCGACGTGGCGGTCGCGCGCGGCCCGCCACGCCGCGTCGGCGGCGAGGAAGTCGCGGAGCCCGCCGAGCCACAGCGCCCGCGCGCACAGCCAGTCGGCCTCGTCCTCGGCGGTGGCGCCGACCAGCGGGCCGATCCGGTCCATGGCGTCCAGCGCGGCCAGCGGCCCGGCCTGGGCCAGCTCGTGGATCGCGTGGATCGCGGCGCGCGGGTGGCGACGGTGGCGACGCCAGGTGTCGAGCACCAGCTTGCGGCCGCCGCGGCTCGCGCCGCACGCGCGTCGCACCCGGGCCACCAGCAGCGCGTGGTCCAGCGGCGTGGCGGGGCCGACGGCCATCAGGCCGGCGTCCTGCAGCGCGCGATACGCGGTGAGGTAGCGGCCGGACTGGTAGGTGCGCTCGATCGCCTCGATCTTCTCGATCGTCCCGGTCGCCTCGGCGACGGTGGCCGCGACGGGATCACGGGCAACGACGGACTGCGGATACATCGACTCGACTCCCACGCTCGCCGCGGCGAAACGCCGCGTCGTGCCGACACTAGCACGCTGCGCGGGCGCGACACGCGACGATCGCGGCGCGGCGCCACCTCGCGCGTGGCAGATCGTGGCAACGGTCGGGCCGCCGACGCCGCCGACGCGGGGCGCGGCCGACGCCGTCAGCCGCGGCGCAAGAGCATCCGCTCGGGGACGCGGAACAGCGATCGGCCGAGCTCGAGCTCGTCGCCGACGAGCTGCAGGTCGTCGAAGCGCTGCACCAGCGCCAGGATCGCGGTCTGCATCTCCATGCGCGCCAGGTGCGCGCCGAGGCAGTGGTGGATGCCGCCGCCGAACGCGAGGATCGGGCGGCCGTCGCGCGTGATGTCGAAGGTGTCGGGATCCGGGTACGCCGCCGGGTCGCGCTGCGCCGCCGCGATCAGCCCGACCACGGCGGTGTCGACGGGCAGGCGCTCGCCGCCGAACTCGGCCTCCTCGTGGAGCAGCCGCAGCGTCATCGGGATCGAGGTGTCGTAGCGCAGGCACTCCTCGACCGCCGGCTTGATCAGCGCCGGCTCGGCGCGCAGCCGCGCCAGCTGGTCGGGGTGGCGCAGCAGGGTGCGGACGCCGAGGGCGATGCCGCCGATCGTGGTCTCGAAGCCCGCGATCAAGAGGCCGATCGCCTGCGACACCAGCTCGGGCTCGGTCAGGCCGCCGTCCTGCGCGGCGCCGATGAGGCCGCTGAGGATGTCGTCGCGCAGGTCGTCGCGGCGGCGCGCGATCAGGTCGCGGAAGTAGGCGGCGAGCGCGAAGCTGGCGGCGTCGGCGCGCGCGGCCAGCTCCGGCGGCGGCAAGAGCTGCAGGTCGTGGGTCGCCTCGGCGGTCCACCGGGTGAACCGGGCGCGGTCCTCCTGCGGCACGCCCATCATCTCGCAGATGACGATCGACGGCACCGGCAGCGCCAGGGCCTCGACCAGATCGACCTCGTCGCGGTCGGCGATGGCGTCGAGGCACTCGGCGACGACGCGCTCGACGGTGGCGGCGATGCCCTGCAGCGCCCGCGGCGTGAACGCCTGCTGGACCAGCCGGCGCAGCCGGGTGTGCACCGGCGGATCGTTCGACAGCATGAAGACGTCGCGCGGGTGATCGGGCGGTCGCGGCCGCATCGACGGCAGGACGCCGGCGCGGGTGCGGACGCCGGCGGCGGTGTGCTTGAGCAGGCGCTCGACGTCGTCGTAGCGGCTGACGATCCAGATGCCGATCGGCGTCTTCCACACCGGCGCGGTGTCGCGGATCCGGTTGATGATCGGGTAGAGGTCCTGGTGGATCTCGCGACGATTCTCGAAGAGGTTGAAGCCCTTCCACGGATCGGTCGCCGGATCGATGGCCATGGCCGCGATCATGCCACGGCGCTGCCGCCGACGACGCGGGCGCCGCGGTTGCCAGGACGTGCCGCGCTCTACCGCTCGCAGCCCCGGCGCGGCGATGACAGCGGCGCCGCGGCGCCGGCATCATCGGGGCGCGCCCGCGGGTGCCCGACCACCCGATGCGGATCCCCTCCCCCACCTCCACGCTCGCGCTGCTCGCGGGGCTCGTCGCCGGCGCCGCCTGCGACACGCCCGCGCCGTCGTCGGCACCGGCGGCTCCCGACCGCGGCGCGGCCGGACGCGACGCGGCCGCGGCCGCGACCGGACCGACGCCCGTGCCGGTGGACGCGGCCGCGCTCGCCGCGGCGCCCGCGCCTGCCCCGCCGCTGCCGACCACCCTGCCCGACCTGGTCCTCGAGCCGACCGCGGCGCTGATCGCCGACGCCGGCCTCGCCGACGCCGTCGACCGGCTGGCGGCCGCGCGGTCGTACGAGGGCCGCTTCGTCGGATTCGCGGGCAAGCCGAGCTCGACCTGGGAGCAGTGGCAACAGATCGCGCAACGGGCCAGCCACGACGACCTGGTGGCGCTGCTGCGACACGAGGCGCCGGTGGTGCGGACCTACGCCGCCTACCACGTCGTCGACGCGCTCGCCGCCGACCTGGCCGCCGTCATGCCGCTGTTCCGCGACCGGACCGAGGTCGAGACGGTGGACGGCTGCTTCATCGACAAGGCGAGCCTGGCGCAGCTGCTGGTCGACGACCTGTGCCACCGGCGCGCCACGCCCGGCGCCGGCGAGGTGCTGCGCGTGGTCGCCGCGGCGGCGACGCCGACGGCGCTCGAGATCTCGGCGCTGCGCTGCGCCGCCGCGCTGGGCGCCCCGGGCGCCGACGACGTCGCGCGCGGCTGGCTGGGCGCGAAGGTCCCGCCCGACGCCGCCGCCGCGGCGCGCGACGTGCTGGCCGCGGCCGACCCGACGTCGCCGTGACGGCCTGACCGCCGCCGCGGCGCCGCTACCGGCGCGGCGCCGCCCTCACAGCGTGCAGGCGCCGGTGCCCGGCGTGCACACGAAGTAGTCCCAGGGCTGGCCGCTGTCGAGCATCGAGCTGTTGGTGTTGGCGCCGCACGACAGATCGTCGGTGCAGCTCGGCAGGCAGATCGGCTGGAACGTCGTGCTGACCGCGCAGCGCAGGTCGGCGGCGATCGAGGTGCAGTCGGCGTCGCCCGTGCACGCCACGGTGCAGACGCTGCGGGCGGCGTCGGACTCGAACGGGATGTACGAGCAGAAGCCCGAGGCGCAGTCCGACGGCGAGTCGCAGGCGGTGCCGGCCTGGCCGCCGGTCGAGGTGATGAAGGTGCAGGCGCCGGCGTCGCAGGCGCCGCGGAACAGCTGGGTGGCGTAGACGTCGTCGCAGTCGGCCGCGGTGGTGCACAGCGCGGCCGCGGTCCGGGTCGCGGTGATCGCGTACGTCACCGGGGTCGGCCCGGGCGTCTGCGAGAACTGCATGACCCGCACGTAGTAGGTGCCGGCGGCCAGGTGGTCGAGCGACACCGTCTCGGGGTTGTTCCAGAACGAGAAGCCGTAGGCGGCGCCGTTGGCGTCGAGCACGGCGAGATCGAGGTCGGCCGTGGTGTCGGCCCACGCCAGGCTGAGGTCGAGGCCCTCGCCCTGCGCGACGGTCACCGCGTAGAAGTCGAGCTCGCCGGCGACGCTGCACACGCTCTGGTCGGCGAGCGTCGACGCCACGCCCACCGCGGCGGTGAGATCGCGGGCGCCGGCCGGGCCGTCGTCGCTGGTGCCGCCGGTGGTGTCGCCGGCGTCGTCGGTGGTGCAGGTCGCGGTCGCGGCGACGCACGCGCCGGCAGCGTCGCACACCGGCGTCGCCGCGTCGGTGCAGTCGAACGAGGTCGCGCACTCGGGGATGCTCACGGTGAGCTGGTAGCCGACCGCGGGCGCGCTGTTCATCGGGGCGTACAGCTTGACCTCGACGTAGTAGTCGGCGGCCGCGAGGTCGACGGTGAAGGCCTCGGGGATGCCGGCGAGGTGGAGCCCCGACGCGACGACCGTGCCGCTGGCGTCGTGGACGTAGAGGTCGATGTCGGTGGTCACGTCGTCCATCGTCAGCCCGAACGCGTAGGGGCCGGCGTCGGCGATCGACAGCACGAACCAGTCGCGCTCGCCGGCCGGCAGGCTGCAGATCGCGCCGTCGGCGGTGGTGATCGTCGTGTCGGTGGGCGGGGTCAGCGCGGTGGCGGCCGACATGACGTCGTCGGCGGGCGCGTCGTCGCGCGCGTCGTCGCCGGTGCAGCTGTCGTAGCCGCCGAGGCAGGTGTGGCTGCTGGGGTCGCACAGCGGCGCCGCCGCGTCCGTGCAATCGGCGTCGGTGGCGCAGCCCACGCAGACGCCGCCGACGCACGCGTGGTCGTCGCCGCTGCAGTCGGCGGCGGTGGCGCACTCGGCCTCGGTGACGGCCACGGTGAAGTCGCCGACGGTCAGCGTCTCGTTGAAGGTGTCGATCACCAGCCACGCGGTGGTGGTGGTCGCGGTGAAGGCGCCCTGCTCGCCCATCGCGGTGGTGTCGAGGAACGCCGCGCACGCGGTCAGGTCGACCCCGGTGTCGGCGTCGCAGGCGGTGAGGACGTAGTAGCCGACGTCGTTGGGCGACTCCAGGTTCACGCCATACGCCTGGCCGACGGTGAGGCCGTCGAGCTCGATGACGAGGTCCTCGCCGTCCGGAGCGAAGTACGGCCCGGTCACGGTGCAGACCATGTCCGCGACCTCGAGATCGGCGCCGGCGCCGATCACCGTGCCGGTGTAGCTGCCCGGGTAGCTGTCGATCGTCGCGACCGGGGCGCCGCACGCGGCGGCGGTGTCGCCGTCGGGCTGGACCGCGGCGTCGTCCACCGATGCGTCGGGCGGCGCCGAGTTGTTGTCACCGCAGGCCGCGAGCACCCCCAGCGGGGCCACCACGAAGGAGATCAGAAAAGGACGCAGGGTCATGGGTCCGCCGCTTATAGCGGGGCCACCCCGCGCTCGTAAACACGTTCGAGGACGAACTTGTCGGCGCCGGCACGTCATCGACACCGGGAGTTCGAGGCGCGGCTACGCCCAGATCGCGCCGTGGGCGCCGTCGTCATCGCCGGGGACGGCGCGCGCCGCGTAGTAGTACGCGGCGACGACCTGGCGGACGTGGCCCGCGGGGCACGCCAGCGGTGTCGGGTGGCCGTGCCAGTGGTCGTCGCCGTGCGCCATGACCACCAGGCGATCGCGCCGCGGCGCGATCGCGACCTCGCGGCGGGTGCGCGCGCGGTCCCACAGCTCGAGCGCGCCGCCCCAGGCGTCGTCCCAGGTCGTCGGCAGGTAGTACAGCGCGGTGACGACCCGATCGAGGTGGCGCGCGCTGTCGCGGTTGAAGTCGGCGTGGAGCGCGAGGTGGCCGCCCGGCAGGGTGGCCAGCGGCCCGGCGCCGGTGAAGTGCGGGTCGGCGATGAGGTCGCGTCGCCCGGTGACCGCGCCGAGGAAGTCGAGGAACGCCAGGCCGGTCAGCTCGGCGAGCAGCCAGCGCAGCTCGATCGCGACGTCCTCGAAGCCGGCGCGCTGCAGCTGGCCGAGGCGGGCCCGCTGCTCGACGTGGTCGCGGCGCTTCCACCGCGGGTGCGACGGCGGCGGGAACGCGCGCGCCAGCGCCGCCGAGCAGGCGTCGCCGAGCAGGCCGTCGATCACGACGTGCGGGAACGGCCGGGCGTCGCGGTAGCCGGCGTGCGCGGCGCGGCCGCGCGCGACCAGGGCCGCGCGATCGAACGACCACGGCGCGAACGCGGGGTGGCTGCGGATCAGGCCGGTCACGGCGCGGTGGTAGCACGGGCGGGCGCGCCGGCGGCGCGACGCCGCGCCCCGCCGCTCACGGCGCCTGGGGCCGCGCGCCGTGGCTCGCGACCCACGCCCGGATCTGATCGCGGATCTCGAGATCGGCGGTGTCGATGTGGTCGTAGCCGTCGCGCGCCTCGGTGGCGAGGGCGCGCGCCCGCGCCCGGTCGCCGCCGCCGTCCCACAGCGCCCGGGCCAGCAGGAACTGCGTCCGCGCCAGATCCTCCGGATCACCCGGGTGCGTGGTCCGGATCGCCACCGCGCGCTCGAGCAGCGGCCGGGCCTCGGCGGCGCGGTGGAGGTCGAGGTAGGCCGCGCCCAGGCTGGTCAGCGGGTACGCGGCGTCGGGATCGGCGTCGCCGAGGCCGTGATCCTGGATCGCGAGGGCGCGCAGGTAGTACGGCACCGCCTCGGGCGCGCGCTCGAGCGCCACCAGCGCGTCGCCGATGCCGACCAGCGGGTAGACCAGGTTGGGGTGATCGGCGGACAGCGCGCGCTCGAAGATGCCGAGCGCGTCCTGGAAGTAGCCCAGGGCGGCGGCGTAGTCGTGCTCGGAGAACGCGACGCCGCCGAGGTTGTGCAGCGACATCGCCAGCTGCGGATGATCCGGGGCCAGGACCCGGCGCTGGATCGCGAGGGCGCGCTCGAGGTAGGTGCGGGCCTCGGCGGTGCGCCCCTGGGCGTTGAGGAACCCGCCCAGGTTCAGCAGCGAGACCGCGATGCGCGGATGGTCGGGGCCGAAGGTCGCCTCGTCGAGCGCCAGCGAGCGTCGGACCATCGGCTCGGCCTCCTCGAACCGGCCCTGCGACCACAGCGCCGAGCCCAGGTTGTTGAGCAGCGCGGCGACGTTGGGGTGCTCGGGGCCCAGCCCCCGCTCGGCGATCGCCAGGGCCCGGCGGAACGCCACCTGGGCGTCGTCGAAGCGGCCCATGTCGCGGTAGACCTCGCCGAGGTTGTTGAGCACGGCCGCGACCTCGACGTGGTCGGGGCCGAGCTCCTGCTCGCGCAGCGCCAGCGCGTCGCGCAGGGTCGACACCGCCTCGTCGTACGTGCCCTGCTCGCCGAGCAGCACGCCCCGCCGCGCCGCCAGCACGCTGCGCAGCGCCAGCGGGTCGCCGGCGCGCGCCACCGCGGCGTCGGCGGCGACGATCATCGCGAAGGCCTCGTCGGGGTGCGCCAGCAGGTGGCCGGTGACCCAGGCCAGGTCGATCAGCGCGCTCGCGACCCGCCGGTCGTCGTGGGCGACGCCGGCGACCCGCGCCAGCTCGCGCAAGGTCGCGGCCGCGCCGTCGCCGTCGCCGGCCTGGGCCTGCAGATCGGCGAGCGCCGCCAGGCTCTCGGCCAGCACCGGGGCGAAGCCGGTGGCCCGGGCCGCGGGCACGACCTCGTCGACGATGGCGCGGGCGTCGCCGTAGCGGGCGATCGCGGTCAGCGCGACGGCCTCGTCGAGCCGGGCCCGCAGCGGCGCGATCGCGGCGCGCGCGGCGGCGGCCTCGGGCAACGGCACCTCGTCGCGCAGCGCGACGACGTCGGCGCACCGCTCGAGCGCCGGCAGCGCGAGGACGGCCTCGACCGCGTGGTCGACGACGTCGCCGTCGGGCGCGTGCGCCAGCGCGGTCGTCAGCGCCCGCGCGGCGTCGAGGCGGCGGTCGAGGCACCGGGTCCGCAGATCGAGGAGCTCGGCCGATTGATCGTGGCGAACGTGGGTCGCCTCGCACGAGTCGGTGCGCATCGCGACCCAGCCCGCGGCGTAGGCCCGCAGCGCGTCGTCGACGAGGCGCGCGGTCTCGGCGGCGTGGGGCCGACCGGTGGCGCGGAAGCCGGCGTCGACCCGCGCGGCCAGCTCGGCGTCCCAGACCCCGGCCAGGCGCGCGGCGGCGCGCCGCACGGCGCCGGCGGCGCCGCCGTCCGCCACGCCACCACCGCGGCGACGCCGGCCACCGTCGCCGCGCCGGCCGCGACCGCCGCCCACCGCCGCGGCGCCCCGAGCGCGCGAACGAGCGCGCGCAAGAGCGCGTCCATCGACGGGAACCGGTCGCGCGGCGCCGCGGCCCGGCCGCGGCGCCGCAGGCGACGGATCCGCGCCGGCACCCGGCGCTCGCCGTCGCTGCGGCGGATCGCGCCCCGCTCCTTGGCCGCGCGCAGCTCCGGCAGGGTGTGGCCGGCGAACGGGCGCTGGCCGCACAGCGCCTCCCACGCGGTGACGCAGAAGCTGAACTGGTCGCCGAGCGCGTCGAGGCCGCCGCCGCGGTGCTGCTCGGGCGACATGTACCCGGGCGTGCCGACGACGCCGCCGGCGGCGGTGACGGCGTGGCGCAGCCGCTCGTGGCTGCCGGGGCCGGGCGCGCCGGGCGCGGTGGCCGCGGCCGCGGCCGCGAGGCACGCGCCGCCGTCGGCGTCGACGGTGGTGCCGTCGAACATGCGGCCGGCGCTGACCCCGGCGTCGACGGTGATCGCGAGGTCCGGATCGAGGGTCCCCGACAGCACCGGATCGTCGCCGCGGCGGGCGGGTGCGTCGGCGACGTCGTCAGCGCCGTCGTCAGCGCCGTCGTCGGCGCCGTCGTCGGCGACGTCGTCAGCGCCGTCGTCGGCGCCGTCGTCGGCGCCGTCGTCGGGCTCGGTGACGTCGGACCCCGGCTCGGTGGTGTCGCCGCCGGGCGACGTCGCCCGCGCCAGGCCGAAGTCGACGACCCGGACCCGGCCGTCGCGGCCGATCATGACGTTGTCCGGCTTGAAGTCGCGATGCACCATGCCGGCGGCGTGGGCGGCGGCGAGGCCGCGGCCGGCGCCGAGCAGGACGTCGACGGTGTCGCGCCAGGGCCGGGCCCGCTCGCGCGCCCACGCGCGCAGCGACACGCCGTCGACCAGCTCCATCGCGAGGAAGACGTCGTGCCCGAAGGTGCCGACGTCGTGGACCGCGATGACGTTGGGGTGCGACAGCTGCGCCATCGCCTGGGCCTCGCGCAGCAACCGCTCGCGGGCCCGCGCCCGCGGCGCCTTGCCGGCGCGCACGCGCACCAGCTTGACCGCGACGTCGCGATCGAGCTCGGGGTCGTGGGCGCGGTAGACGACGCCCATGCCGCCGCGGGCCAGCTCCTGCTGGATGACGTAGCGTCCGACCCGGGTGCCCGGCGCCAGCGTGGCGCCGCCGCGCCGCGGTCGCACCGCGCCCTCGGCCGCGGTCACCGGCGTGCCGTCGTCGCCGTCGGGACGCGACGGCGCCGCGGTCGCGGTCGCTGGGTCGCCGTCGTCGGTCACCGCGCGATGGTACCGCGGCCGCCGGCGGGATCGCCGGCGACCATCTGCCGCCCCGGCCCGACGGCGCCCCCGGGGGGCTGCCATCCCGGCCCGAGGCGCTAGGATCCCCCGATCCACGCAGGAGCCCCCGATGACGCACGCCGACTGGAACGCCCACTACGCCGCCGACGATCTGCCCTGGGACACCGGCGAGCCCGACGAGCACCTGGTCGCGATGGCGATCACCGGCGCGCTGCCCGCCGGGCGCGCCCTCGAGATCGGCTGCGGCACCGGCACCAACGCGCTGTGGCTCGCCGCCCACGGCCACGACGTCGTCGCCATCGACGTGGCGCCGCGGGCGATCGAGCGCGCCCGCGCCAAGGCGACCGCGGCCGCGGCGACGCGCTGCCGCTTCGAGGTGCTCGACTTCCTGGCCGCCGAGCCGCCGAGCCCGCCGTTCGACCTGGTCTTCGACCGCGGCTGCTTCCACGTCTTCGACGAGCCGGCGGACCGGGCGCGGTTCGCGGCGCGGGTCGCCGCGGCGCTGGCGCCCGGCGGCGCCTGGCTCAGCCTCCTCGGCAGCACCGAGGGCCCGCCCCGCGACGTCGGGCCGCCGCGACGCAGCGCCCGCGACATCCTCGACGCGATCGAGCCGGTGCTGGAGCTGCGGCTCTTGCGCGCCGTCGACTTCCGGGTCCAGGGCGACCGACGCGCGCGCGCCTGGCTGTGCCTGGCGGCGCGGCGCGACGTCGACGCGCAACCGTCGACGCGTCGCTGAGGAGGACGTCATCACACCCACTGATGCTGAGGCGACCGCGCCGCCGCCGCCGCCGCGATGCCAGCCGCTGCCAGCCGGGACCGACGCGCGCCGCGCTACGATGCCGCCGTGTCCCGCCTCGCGCTCCGCGCCTCGCTCGCCGCCGCCGCCTCGACGGCGTTGGCGCTGCTCGCCGCCGCGTGCGGGCCGACCAACAACTTCCACGTCGCGGTCGGCTTCGCCGGGACGATCGGCACCTGCCGCGCCACCGCGGCGACCGGCGCGACCACGCTGGACGACCGCGGCCGGGTCCACGGCGCCAGCCCCGGTCACGGCGAGGTCGTCTGCGAGGACGGCGACCGCGAGGGCGTCGGCGTCGCGCCGCTGGCGCGCGTCGCCATCGAGGGCCCCGACGAGATCGCCCCGCACACCGGCGTCTACTACACCGTCCGCGCCTACGCCGCGGACGGCACCGGGCTGTCGCTGATCGACGACGATCAGATCGGGTGGTCGGCTACCGGCGGCGACCTGCAGCCCGCGCACTGCAGCGACATGCCGCTGCTCGGTTGCCCGGGGCCGGACAGCGCGCAGTGGATGGCGCCCGGCCCCGGGACCTACACGCTCGAGGCGACCTACCTCGGCCAGCGCGCGACCCGGCACGTCGTCGTTCGCTGAACCGGCGCCGTCGTCGCCGTGCCATCATGGGCCATGCGCGACGGCTGGGCGGTCCTGGTGTTGATCCTGGTGGCGTGCGGTGGCGACCCGGCGACGCCCGACGCGACGCGCCCCGACGCGCCGGCGCCGGTCGACGCGCCGGCGGGCGACGGCCCCGCGGTCGCCGCACCGTGCGGCACGCCGATGGCGTCGCGGCCGTTCGACCTGGGCATCGCGTTCGCGCTGCATCCGGATCGCCTCGCCGACGGCGCGCTGCTCACCGCCTTCATCGACAGCCTGCCTGGCTACGGCGAGCTGTTCGGCGTCCAGAGCGGCTGGGACGTCGACCCCGACGCCGACGGCGTCCCGCTGACGGTGGCGCTGGCGTTCGCCTGGACCGCGTCCGACGGCGTCACGGTCTACGCGGCGATCGGCGCCGAGCCGGGCGCGGTCGCGCCGGGCGAGCTCGACACCTACTGGCAGACCCACGCGGCGGCGTTCCAGGCCGCCGCCCTGGCGATCGTCGACGCCTACCACCCGCGCTACCTGTCGCTGGGGATCGAGTCGAACCGCTGGTACGTGGCCAGCGCCCCCGCCTTCGCGGCGCTGGTCGCGGTGCACCGCGCCACCTACGACGCGATCAAGGCCGCGGATCCGTCGGTGCAGGTCGGCGCCGGCATCCAGCTCGACTACATGCGCGGCGACGCCGAGCTGACCGGCCAGACCCTGACCGCGCACTTCGACGTGCTGTCGATGTTCGCGGGCAAGGTCGACTTCCTCGCGGTCAGCGCCTACCCGTGGCTCGGCATGGACCGCCCCGCCGACGTCCCGGCGACGTACCTGACCGACCTCACCGACCGGCTCGACGTCCCGCTCCTCGTCAGCGAGACCGGCTGGCCCAGCGACAGCACGCTGGTCGCGACCGCGACCGAGCAGGCGCAGGTCGACTACGTCTGTCGCCTGATCGACGTCGCGTCCCAGGTCGACCTGGTCGGCATCGTCTACGGCCTGCCCTTCGACGGCGACTTCGCCGGCATCTTCGGCACGCCGGTGTTCGACCACCTCGGCCTGGCGCGCGCCGACGGCACGCCGAAGCTGGTCGGGGCGCTGTGGGACGAGCTGCGCGCGGTGCCGCGGGCGCCATGACGCGACCGCGCCGCCCCGGCGTCAGCACCAGCTGGCGCCGACGCCGTCGCGGTTGAGCAGCTCGCGGATGTTGGCCTCGATGACGCGGTAGCCGACGTTGCCGTTGAGCAGCTGCCGGCCCTCGTTGAGCACCAGCGCCGGGCTGACCGGGACGTTGAGGTCGCGCTGGACCTGCATGTCGTGGGCGATCTCGGCGAACGCCTCGCCGCTGTCGATGACCGCGACGATCGCGTCGATGGGCAGCGCGAAGCGCTCGGCCAGGGCGAGCTGCTCGGAGCGACGCGACACGTCGACGAGGTCCCGGAAGAACGCCTCGCGCATCGCCCAGGTCAGCTTGCGGAACGCCGGGCCGTCGGGCAGCTCGCCGCGCTCCTCGAGCAGCTTGACCGCCGACAGGAACAGGTGGCACGGCACGCAGCTGGCGGGGACGTTCTTGCGGAAGATGTCCGGGTGGACCTGGACGTGGGGGAAGCGATCGGCGAACTCGCGCACGGTCGCGCCGTACTCGGAGTTGGACTTGCCGCTGCGCGCGAGGCGCCGGCGCACGTCGCCGTAGATGTTGATGAAGTGGTGCTCGATCGCGACCTGGTCGCCGAAGTCCTCGACGATCTTCTCGAACCGGACGTCCGCGGCGTAGGCGAAGAAGCACAGGACGTCGGTGAACAGCTGGACGCGGAGGGGCTCGGGCATCGGTCTTCTCTCGGTGAGTGCGCGCGTCACGGGGGGGCGCGGGCCGCGGCGGGCGGCCCCCGATCATAGGGCACCGCGGGGCGCGGCGGGCTGGACGCGTCGTCGCGGCCGCCCGGACCGGCGGCTTCAGCCGTGCCCGGCCGCGACCCGCGCCAGGAAGCCGTCGACCGCGGCCAGGATCTCGCGGTTGCCGTCCTGGTGGTACGCCGCGAGCGCCGCGGCGCACCCCGGCAGCCGCTCGAGGAAGCGCGGCAGCACCGACGGATCGTCGAGATCGTCGGCGGCCATGCCGTAGCCCTCGCGCTCGAGGAAGCGAGCGTTGAGCACCTGCTCGAACTGCCCGGTCAGCGGCACCGACAGCATCGGCTTGTGCAGGTACACCGCCTCGCCCATCAGCGTGAAGCCGCCGGCCGCGATGACGCCGCGGCAGGTGGCGAGGTCGTCGATGAAGCTGGCCTCGGAGAACGGCCGGTACCACAGGGCGCCGTCGCGGGCCTCCCCGGGGTCGCCCGGGCGCATGCCGTAGATGCGGGCCTCGATCCCGGTCCGGGCCAGCGCCGCGGCCAGCGCCTCGTTGGGGCCCGACTGGTAGACCAGCAGGTGGTCGCCGTCGGCGGGGCGCGCGGCGAGGATCTCGGGCCGCAGGATCGGCGGGAACAGCCAGGTGTCGGGCTTGCGCACCGGCGGCCGCGCGAACGAGGTGACGTAGTAGGCGTCGCAGAACGGCAGCTTGGCCTTGATGAACGTCTTGGTCAGCTGGAACGCGACCCGGTGATCCTCGATGACGTCGGCGGGCAGCTCGCAGCGGTGGATCAGCTGCATGTTGTCGATCGACAGGATCGGCAGGCGGTGGTTCTTGCCGTAGAGGTAGGTCCACGACTCGAAGTCGCTGATCACGACCTCGGGCTCGAGCTCGCCGATCAGCTCGAAGTACGCCTTGATGTTGCCGGGCAGCCCGCGCACGCCGCCGAGCACGTTGGACCACAGGGTCTTGCCGCGGCGGACCCGGTTCTCCTCGAGGATCATGTGCAGGCCGTGGATCCGGTTGACGTCGGCGAAGCGCTTGCCGAGGAACTCGGAGGCCCGGCCCGACGCCATGATCTCGACGGTGTGGCCGGCGGCGAGCAGGTGCTCGAGCACGACCCGGGACCGCATCGCGTGGCCCATGCCTTCCCCGACCACGCCGTAGAGAATCTTCATCGCCGACGATACTATCGCCTCGTGCGACGACGCGTGTGGTGCGAGACGCTGTCGTTCGACGAGGTGGTGGCGCCCGCGGTCGCGACGCTCCTGGCGCGCTACCGGGTCGATCTGCTGCTGGCGGTGCGGCCGTGGCAGCTCGACGACGTCGGCGCGGTGGTGGCGCGGCTGCGCGACGCCGGCGTCTTCGTCGGGGTGTGGCCGATGCTGGCCGACGCCGACGGTCGCTGGGCCAGCGTCCAGTCGTGCGCCCGCTTCGTCGCGTTCGCCGACGCGGTGCTGGCGCGCGCGCCCGGCGCCGACGAGCTGATCCTCGATCTCGAGCCGCCGCTGCGCCGGATGACCGGCTGGAAGACCGGGCGCCCGACCTTCCGGCAGACGCCGTCGCCGCGCGCCTACGCCGCGGCGCGCGCCGCCTACGTCGCGGCGGTGACGCGGTGGCGCGCCGAGCGCCGGGTCACCAGCGCGCTGGTCCCGGTGCTGGTCGCCGAGCGCGGCCAGTGGATGCAGCGCGTCCTCGGCACGCCGGCCACCGATCTGCCCGTCGATCGCCACAGCGTCATGGCCTACACGTCGCTGTTCGAGGGCTGGTCGCGCGGCCTGGTGACCCGGCGCCGCGCCGAGGCCCTGCTCGGGGTGTGCGCCCGGCTGGCCCGGCGCCGCTTCGGCGACCAGGCCGCGCTGTCGCTGGGCACGATCGGCACCGGCGCGTTCGGCGACGAGCCGTGCTACCGCGACGTCGCCGAGCTGCGCCGCGACGTCGAGGTCGCGGTCGCGGCCGGGGTCGACGAGCTGTCGCTGTTCGATCTCGGCGGCATGCTGCGCCGCGGCCCCGCCGAGGCCTGGCTCGACGCGCTGACCTGAGCGCCGCCGGCCCGGCCGCCACCTGGCCGGTCGGGGAGGATGCGCGGGACGCGCCGGGCAGGCCGCCGCCGCGGCACGACTTTCGGGCAGGTTGCCCGGGCGCCGCGGCGTGCCCACCTCGATGGGCGATGTCCAAGCACCTGCCCATCGTCGCCATGCGCACCGGCGTCCTGTTCCCCGGGATGAGCCTGCCCATCTCGGCCGCCCGGCCCCAGACCCTGCGGGCCATCGAGGCGGCGCTGCGCGATCCGGACCACCACGTCTTCGTCGTCGCCCAGCGCGACGACGGCGAGGACATCGACCCCGACGGCCTGTACACGATCGGGACGGTCGCCACCGTCGGGTCGCTGCAGCGCGGGCTCGGCGGCGCCCGGCTGGTCCTCGAGGGCCAGGCCCGCGGCATCGCGGTCCGCGTCACCGCCCAGGACGGCTACCTGGTCGCGACCGTGGCGCCGGCCACCGAGCCGCCGCCGCTCGACGCCAAGGATCCGACGTTCGTCGCGCTGCACCGCGAGGTCCGCGACCGCGCCGCCGAGCTCGCCCGCAAGCGCGGCGTGCCCGAGGACGCGGTCGAGCAGATGCTGCAGCAGATCACCGACCCCGGGCAGCTCGCCGATCTGGTCGCGGGCTACCTCGACGCCCCGGTCGCCGAGCGCCAGGAGCTGCTCGAGGCCTTCGCGATCGAGGACCGGCTGCGCCGGGTCGTCGTGCTGGTCCAGCGCCAGCTCGACGTCCTGTCGGCGCAGGCGGACATCCAGTCCCGGGTCAAGGAGGAGCTCGGCGGTCGCCAGCGCGAGGTCTACCTGCGCGAGCAGCTGCGGGCGATCCAGAAGGAGCTCGGCGAGGGCGACGACGGCGGCGACGACGCGCTCGCCGACCTCAAGGCCCGGCTCGACGCGCTGCCGCTCGAGGACGTGACCCGCAAGGAGGTCAACCGCGAGTGGGCGCGGCTGAGCCGCGTCGGTCGCGAGTCGATGGAGTCGCAGGTGATCCGCACCTACCTCGAGACCATCGCGGAGCTGCCGTGGGGCACCCGGACCGAGGAGCTGCTCGACGTCGCCGCCGCCGCGAAGATCCTCGACGAGGACCACCACGGCCTCGGCGAGGTCAAGGATCGCGTGCTCGAGTTCCTCGCCGTGCACCAGCTGTCGCAGGGCCGGCAGAAGAAGGGCCGCATCCTCCTGTTCAGCGGCCCGCCCGGCGTCGGCAAGACCTCGATCGCGAAGTCGATCGCCCGCGCGATGGGCCGCACCTACGTGCGCATCTCGCTGGGCGGCGCCCGCGACGAGGCCGACATCCGCGGCCACCGCCGGACCTACATCGGCGCGCTGCCCGGCCGGATCATCAACGGCATGAAGCAGGCCGGCAGCCGCAACCCGGTGTTCCTGCTCGACGAGATCGACAAGCTCGGCGTCTCGCACCAGGGCGATCCGGCGAGCGCGCTGCTCGAGGTCCTGGACCCGGCGCAGAACGACTCGTTCACCGATCACTACCTGGGCGTGCCGTTCGATCTGTCGGAGGTGATGTTCATCGCCACCGCCAACTTCGTGCAGAACATCCCGGGCCCGCTGCTCGACCGCATGGAGGTCGTCGACTTCGCCGGCTACACCGAGCGCGAGAAGCTAGCGATCGCCCGCGACTACCTGGTCGGCCGCCAGCTCGTCGACAACGGCCTGGCGCCGGCGCAGCTGACCCTCACCGACGACGCGATCCGCGAGGTCATCACCGGCTACACCCGCGAGGCCGGCGTCCGCCAGCTCGAGCGCGAGCTGGGCCGGCTGGCCCGCAAGGTCACGCGGCGCATCGCCGCCCGCGAGATCGAGCACGCCACCCTCGACCGCGACGACGTCCGACCGCTGCTGGGTCGGCCGCGGGTCCACCCCGAGAAGGCCAACCGCGAGGATCGCGTCGGCACCGCGACCGGCATGTACTACACGCCGGCGGGCGGCGACATCATGTTCATCGAGGCCGCGCCGATGCGCGGCAAGGGCGAGCTGATCCTCACCGGCCAGCTCGGCGACGTCATGCGCGAGTCGGCGCGGGCGGCGTGGACGTTCGCGCGGGCCAACGCGGCGTGGCTGTCGATCGACGACCACGTCTTCGAGCGCGACGTCCACATCCACGTCCCGGCCGGCGCGATCCCCAAGGACGGGCCGTCGGCGGGCATCGCGATGGCGACCGCGATCGTGTCGGCGCTGTCGGGCCGCCCGGCGCGCCACGACATCGCGATGACCGGCGAGATCACGCTGTCGGGCCGGGTCCTGCCCATCGGCGGCCTCAAGGAGAAGATCCTGGGCGCGGTGCGCGCCGGCATCGAGCGCTTCGTGATCCCGCGCGACAACGCCGCCGACCTCGACGACCTGCCGGCCGACGTCCGCGACCGGCTGACCGTCACCCCGGTCGACACGCTCGGCGAGGCGCTCGCGATCACGCTGCGCGACACCACGCTGCAGGACGGCCGCCTGCGCTTCGCCGCCGGCCGGGCCGCCGAGCCGCCGCGGCTGGCGCACTGACCGGGCCGCGGCGGGGCCCGGGGCGTTTGCCGGCCCGGGGACGGCGAACCCCGGGTACCCTGGAGGAGCGCCCGCCGGCCCGCGGCCAGATCGCAGCAGTTTCCAGGGGTTGCTGCTTCGATGATCAGATCCGCGCCGGTTCGGCGCGTATCCGGTCATGACCCGCCCTGCCTCGATCGCCCCACTCGCCACCGCCGCCTCGATCGCCCTCGCGCTCGCGGCCTCCGGCTGCATCCGCCTGCACGCCCGGCCGCTGCGGGTCCCGGCCCCGGTCCTCGACGGCGACCGCCTGACCATCGCGTCCCTGGACCCCGGCGCCCCGCCGATGGTGCTCGAGGGGCCGTGGGTCGCCGACGGCGACCGGCAGTGCATCGCCGGCGGCACGATGCGCCTGGTCACCGCCACCGGCGCGATCCCCTTCGACGACGCCACCCTGTGCGTGACGTCGTCGCCGGTCTCGATCGAGGGCGACGCCACCGTCGCGCTGCCCGCGCTGGGCCTGCTGGCCCAGGCTGGCGTGCACGCCGAGGGCCGCCGCGCCCACGTCCGGTTCGCGCTGGGCAGCCAGCTCGGCACGATCGATCTCGGCGGTCACCCGCTGCGCGCCGACCCGCGCCACTACTACCTGTCGCTGTCGTACCAGGACGGCTTCACCGCCAGCTTCGGCAAGCTGTCGCTGCAGACCCCGGGCGGCGCCGCGGAGGTGGTCATCGATCCACAGGAGCCGATGGTCTACCTCGCCGGCCGGCTGTCGCTGCCCGAGCTCGAGCTCGAGGGCGCGTTCGGCTTCTCGCTCGCCGGCCGCATCGGCGCGCCCACCACCGCCCTGCCGCCGGGCGCGCCCCGGCTCACCGGGCACATCCTGGCCTCGGCCACGGTGCCGGTGCCCGACCTGCCGCTGACCGTGCGCGGCGAGCTGCTGATCGATCTCGACGCCGACGACGACGGCGTCACGGTGCTCGACGGCGACGACCGCGACTTCGCGCTGCTGGCCTCGGGCGCGGTCTCGGTCGGCTTCGGCCACGACGGCTTCGGCCTCGCGCTCGAGGTCGGCTCGGCGTCGCTGTACTTCGACGCCCGCAGCGGCGCGGTCGCGCTCGCCGGCGAGACCGGCGGCGTCTTCGACGGCACGCCGCTGGCGCCGCTGGCGCCGAACCGCGGCGAGCTGACCGGTCACTACCGCGGCCCGCGCGACTTCGGCCTCGAGCTCACCGGCGACGTCCGAGTGCTCGGCTACGCCACCGAGCACGTCCGCATCGCGCTCGATCCGGCGGGCATCCACGCCCAGCTGCGCGTCGAGCTGCCGGCCGGCCTCGGCGGCGTCGACGTCCACGGCGAGGCCGGGCCGCGTGGCTTCGCGCTCACCGGGCGGGCCGACCTGACGATCGCCGGGCTGCGCCTGGCCGGCGCCGAGGTCACGCTCGGCACCGGCGGCGTCACCGTGCGCGGCGCGCTGGCCCTGCCCGGCCTCGGCTCGATCGCGGTGGCCGGCACGGTGCGCGCCGACGGCGAGGTCGCGCTCGAGGGCCGCGGCACGCTGTCGCCGTTCGGGCTCGAGCTCGCCGGCGCCCACGTCGCGGTGTCGACGCGCGGCGCGGTGATCGACGCCCACGTCGACTTCCTGGGCTCGCGCTTCGCGGTCTCGGGCAGCGCCGCCAACGGTCACGCCCGGCTGTCGGGCGAGATCAGCCTCGATCTGGTGGTGCTCAAAGGCAAGACCGTGCTGTCCATCGCCGACACCGGCGCCCGCGCGATGGTCTACGGCCGCGCCTGCGTCAGCCCGGCGGCGTGCGTCGACCTCGCCGGCCTCGACGTCGACACCTCAGGGAAGGTCTGCCCGATCTTCCCGGTGGTCGGTCGCCAGTGCATCAAGCTGCTGTGAGCGGCGGCGCCCGGCCCGCCACGCGCCGAGCGCGAGGGTGACCGCGAACAGCGCCAGGCCGGCCTGGGAGATGATCATCACCCGACCGGGCCAGAGCTGGAGCAGCAGCGCGCAGGCGCCGGCGATCGCCGCGACCACCAGCCAGATGCGCGCGGCGAAGATCGCGGTCACGGTCGCGGCCAGGCCGATCACGACGTACTCCTGGGTCGCGCACGCGGCGTAGCTGGCGCCGTCGCGCCAGGCGATCGCGCGCTCGGCCAGGATCAGCACGGCGGTGACGATGGCGACCACGACCTGGCGCCGGGCCAGGGCGTTCGCCGACAGCGCGCGCCAGAAGCCGAGGACGATCGCGCCGACGATCCCGAGCAGGCCGGCGCCGACGACCACGTAGCCGCCCGAGACCTGCGTCGTCGCGCGGCCCAGCGCGCCGGCGCGGGTCGCGACCACGAGGCCGACGACCATGACGCCGAGGCCGAGCAGCAGCGCCAGCAGCAGCGCGCGCAGCGCGACCTCGGGCGACAGGTCGTAGGCCAGGCGCGACAGCTCGCGCTCGCGCGCCGCCCGGGCGACGACGTCGCGCTCGAGGGCCTCGACCTCGCCGCGCAGCGCCGCGACGGCGTCGGCGTCGGCGTCGGCGTCGGCGGGACCGACGTCCGGCGCGCCGGCA
>JACKDR010000038.1 GCA_020633495.1 Kofleriaceae bacterium
GCTCCTCGATGTACTCGGTCACGGTGTCCTTCACGCCCTCGCGGAACTTGACCGAGCCGGTCGCGATCTCGCGCAGCGACGTGACCGCCGGCTTGTTGTCGCAGTCGACCAGCGGCGAGGCGCCGCGCGACAGCTGGCGGGCCCGCTCGGCGGCCAGGACGACCAGCGCGAAGCGGTTGGGGACGAGCTCGAGGCAGTCTTCGACGGTAACGCGGGCCATCTTGGGTACTTTGCTCCGGAGAAAGGCGGTCGATACTAACGGACGGGGGCGTGGTGTCAAGCTCGGTTGCAAACCCCTCGATGCGCCTCTATCCTCTCAAGACCGCGAGCGTTTTGGCCACCGCCCATGAGCCTGAGACCCATCACATCCCCCGGCCCGGCCGCACCGCGTGATCCGGTCAGCGTCGAGCTCGACTGGGACGCCCTCGAGATCGCCGTCGAGCGCAACGCCTCGGACACCGAGAGCTTCCTCGACCTGACCACCGGCCAGATCGTGACGATCGTCGCGGGCGACCCCGAGGCGCCGATGCGGCGCCAGCAGGTGTCCGCCAACATCCGCAACTTCCTGCGCATCGAGCCGGCGTCGTCGCGCGAGCAGTACCGCTGGATGGAGCGCTTCGTCGGCTCGGTCAGCGACGAGCCGCTGCGCGAGCGCCTGATCATCTCCATCGACGGCAAGGGCGCGTTCCGCCGCTTCAAGGACGTGCTGATCGCGTACCCGTCGGAGCGCGAGCGTTGGTTCACGTACCGAGCCGACCTGCTGCACTGGCACATCCACAACTGGCTCGAGGCCAACGGCATCGCGACCACCAACGCGCCGCCGTGGGGCCAGGTCCAGCCGCCCGCCGAGCTGCCGGTGGTGGCCGGCAAGCCGGTCGTCCACGGCACCGAGGCGCCCGGCGAGGCGCTGCGTCGTCAGGCCCGCGAGCTGATCGAGACGATCCCCGCGATCGATCTGCCGAGCGCGATCGCGTTCCTCGAGTTCCTGCGGGCGCGCAGCGCCGAGGCCCTGCACCGCGGCGGCGCCGACGGCGGCGCCGATCCCGCGGATCACGACCGCGACCGCGATCGCGATCACGACGAGGACGAGTAGCCGTCGCGCCCGCGTCGGGCGCGGGCCCGACGCGATCAGGCGCGCCGCGGCGGCGTGAAGATCCAGCCGTCGCTGGCCAGCGCGTCGCGCCACGCCGGCGGCCGCTGCCAGTCGTCGCGCGCCCACAGGTACGCGGTGTAGCCGGCGAGCAGGGCCTCGAAGCAGTGATCGTTCTGCAGCGTGTCCTCGCGGGCCAGCCGGCTCTGCGGCGCGAACACCAGGTCCGGCATCGCCTCGAGGATCGTCGCCCGGGTCTCCCACGGATCGGCGTCGCGCTTGTAGCCGCGCGCCAGCCGCGGCCCCAGCAGCGCGGCCACGGTCGCCTGCGGCGACACCTCGATCAGGCGCTCGTGCAGGGCCAGCCCGGCGCCGGCGAGGCGACGCACGAGGTGGTGCGCGCGCGCCGCGACCTGGCCGACCGACGAGCCCAGCGCGGTCGCCGGCAACAGCCCCTGCTCGAAGCACGCGACCACCTCGGTGGCGCGGTGCGCGTACGGCAACAGCCGCGGGCCCGAGCGCGACGACCGCGAACGTCGCGACGTCACCGCGCGCATCGCGGCGCCGCGGCCGGCCAGCGCCGACTCCTGCTCGGCCTCGCCGAGCGCGCGGCCCTCGTCGCGCAGCCACGCCACCGCGGGATCGACGCAGGCGTCGACGCCCGGGCACGCCGGCACGACGCAGCGGGCGCACGCCGGCGCGGTCAGCGGGGCGTCGATCGCGACCACCGCGTCGGCGCCGACCGCGGCGAGCTGGTCGGCGAGGGTGTCGTCCCGCCACGGCTCGCCGTGGCAGCGGGTCGAGACGTCGTCGACCTGGACGGTCCCGTCGGCGCGGCGCGACAGCCGGGCGACCGCGGTGGTCTTGCCACGCGCGCCTCCGAGGTCGACGCCGACGTATCGGACGAAGGGACGGGGCACCTCTCTCCTTGTAGCACGGAGGCTCGGCCGGGCGCCGGACCCAGGCTACATTGGCCGCCGTGGACCGGATCAGCACGTTTCAGTCGTTCATCGCCCGCAGCCCCGCGGACCCGTTCCCGCGCTACGGGCTGGCCATGGAGTACAAGAGCCAGGGCCGCCTCGACGAGGCGCGCGCCGCGTTCGTCGAGCTGCTCGACGGCTTCCCCGACTACGTGCCGGCCTACCTGCAGGCCGGCAACGTGCTGGTCGCGCTCGGCGATCGCGCCGGCGCCGTGAAGGTCTTGCGCGCCGGGCTCGGCGCCGCCGGCGCCAAGGGCGACCACCACGCCCGCGGCGAGCTCGCCGACGCGCTGGCCGAGCTCGACCCCGACGGCGGCGTCGACGGCGACGGTTGACAACACGCGGATCGCCGATCAGGATGGGCGCTCCGAGCCGGGGTGGAGAAATGGTAGACTCGGGGGTCTCAAAAGCCCCTTCCCTCGCGGAGTGTCGGTTCGAGTCCGACCCCCGGCACGACGAGATCAGGCAGCGGTGGTGGTGGTGGCGTCGAGGAGGACCTTGCCGATCGTCGCGCGCGCCTCGAGCGCGCGGTGCGCGTCGGCGGCGGCCGCCAGCGGCACGACGCGATCGATCGTGACCGCGAGCTCGCCGCGCGCCGCCCAGCCGAGGACGTCGCCGGCGCGCGCCCGCAGCTCGTCGCGGGTGGCGACGTGGTCGAACAGCGTCGGCCGGGTCACGAACAGCGAGCCCTTGCGGTTGAGCAGCTGCAGATCGAAGGGCTCGACCGGGCCCGAGGCCTGGCCGAACAGCACCATCATGCCGCGCGGCCGCAGCGCGTCGAGGCCGCGCAGGAAGGTCGTGCGCCCGACCGCGTCGTAGACGACGTCGACGCCGCGACCGTCGGTGAGGCGGCGCGCCTCGTCGGCGAAGTCGACCTCGGTGTAGCGGATGACGTGGTGACAGCCGGCGGCGCGGGCGCGCGCCGCCTTGGCCTCGGTCGACACCGTGCCGATCACGGTGGCGCCGGCGCGGCGCGCGAGCTGCACGATCAGCAGGCCGGCACCGCCGGCGGCGGCGTGGACCAGGCAGGTGTGCCCGGCGGCGAGCGGGAACGTCGAGCGCGTCAGGTAGTGCGCGGTCAGGCCCTGCAGCATCAGCGCGGCGGCGGCGCGGCTGTCGAGCGTGTCGGGCACCGGCACCAGCTGCTCGGCCGGCGCGATGACGTGGGTCGCGTACGAGCCGGCGACGCTGGTCCACGCCACCCGGGTGCCCGGCACCAGCGCGGCGCCGGCGCCGACCGCCTCGACCACGCCGGCGCCCTCGCGGCCGAGCGCGATCGGGCGGGGCAGCGGGTACAGGCCGGTCCGGTGGTAGACGTCGATGTAGTTGACCCCGGCGAAGTCGACCCGGACCAGGGCCTGGCCGGGGCCGGGCGCCGGGGTCGACAGCTCGTCGAGCTGCAGCCGCTCGGGCCCGCCGGGCTCGTGGACGCGGATGGCGTGCATGGCCGCGAGGCTACCCCGGGCGCCGGTGGCCCGGCGCCGCGCCGGGGTGTGCGCGGCGCCACGTTGAAGAAAGTAGAAAGTTCCACTTGCAACATTGAGCAGGCTTCGACTAGGTTTCGTCTCGCCGCTGAGGACCTCCTCGAAGCCGGTTTGAAACAGGTACCGGGGTCCGGCCCGGGGAGGTCCGAGGCGGTCATTGAGCTTCCTGCGGTCGCGCCGAGGCACCCCGTCTTCAACTTGCGGGCTCCCCTCCCCAGCCTCGGCGCGACCGCGGATTTTCGTCACACCGGCGAGGCGCCCGGGCGGCTGCGGCTGCGATCACGGGCCAGCAGCCATTCGTTGTGGTCTCCGGGCGGTTCTGCCACGATCGCCGCGATGGCGCGCCCGTCCGGTAGCTCTCTCCTGTCCGTCGCCGTGGCCCTGGCGGTGCCCGGGCTGGTCGCCTGCGCGTCCGGCCAGGCCGGCGATCCGGATGCCACGGTCGGCGACCGCCCGGACGCGACGGTGTCGATCGACGCGCCGTCGATCGACGCCTCCCCGATCGACGCGATGCCGATCGACGGCGCCGCGATCGACGCGATGCCGATCGACGGCGCCGCGATCGACGCGATGCCGATCGACGGCCTGCCGATCGACGCGATGCCGATCGACGGCCTGCCGATCGACGCCAACTGCACCGTCCAGACCGTCCAGCTGCTGACCAACCCCAGCTTCGACGCGTCGCCGCAGGGCACCGGCTGGGTCCAGGTGCCGTTCGACGCCGCCTACCCGCTGATCGACGTCCCCGCGGTCACCGCCGACACCACGCCGTACAGCGTGTGGATGGGCGGCTTCCTCAGCGCCACCGACAGCCTGTACCAGACCGTCGCGATCCCGGCGGGGGCGACCGGCCTCAACCTGCGCGGCAAGCGCTGGATCGGCACCGAGGAGACCGGCACCAGCGCGTTCGACACCGTGCGCCTGCAGATCCGGTCGTCGGCGGGCGCGCTGCTCGAGCAGCTGGTGCAGTGGTCCAACGTCGACAACGGCACCGCGTGGACGTCGTTCGTGCTGACGCCCACCGGCAACTACGCGGGCCAGACGATCCGCGTCTACGCCGAGTCGAGCACCGACTCGACGCTCAACACCAACTTCTTCTTCGACACCTGGGTGCTCGAGGCGACGGTCTGCCAGTAGCGGGCGGCTGCGGTATGATCGCGCCATGCGCCGCACGCTGATCGCCGTCGTCGTGCTGATCGCGGCGGTCGCCGCGGTCGGGTGCTCGCGCGCCGGCGAGGAGAGCGAGGCCAAGCGGGCGCCCAAGACCCCGCCGCCGCCCGCGGTCGAGGTGCCCGACGACCTGCAGATCGCGGTGACGATCGACGGCCGCGACGCGCCGCCGTTGACCGCCGCGCGGCTGCGCGCCGTCGAGCCCGACTTCCACGACGCCGAGCGCCGGGCGTGGCGCATCGTCCACCTGGTGCCCGAGGCCGATCGCGCCGGCGCGATCATCGAGGCCCGCGGGCCCAGCGGCGTGTCGATCAAGGTGCCGCGCCCCGACGACGCGCAGCAGCCGCAGCCGGTGCTGTTCCTGACCCGGCGCGGCGACGTCGTCGTCGCGGTGATGGATCCCGCCAACCCGTTCCCGGCGTTCCACGGCCAGGGCGGCCAGCTGCGCCGCCCCGGCGACGCCACGCCCCGGCTGTCGCCGGTGGTCGCGCTCGCGATCGATCACCCGGTCGCGCCGTAGCGCGGGCGCGGCCGCTCACGCGGCGCGGGTGAACCACGCCGCGGTCGGGGCGCCATCGCCGGGCAGCAGCAGCGCGACCGCGTCAACCGGCGGGGCGCCGCGGCCGATCGCCAGCGTGCCCGGGCCGAGCCGCTCGGCCCAGGCGTGGCCGACCAGGCCGAAGGTCATGCGCGCGTTGATCTCGACCAGCGGGCGCAGCCGGGGCGCGCCGCCGACGCGGTGGACCAGGGCGTCGACGCCGAACGGGCCGCGGTGCCCGAGCGCGGCCAGCGCGGCGCCGGCGGCGCGGGCGGCCTCGGCGACGGCGTCGGCGTGGGCGGCGACCAGCGGATCGTCGGTGCTGATCGCGACCCCGGCGAAGCCGCCGCCGTCGTCGCTGTGCAGGCGAGGCGCCGGCAACCGCGCGCCCGCGCCGGCGGCGCCGACGACGCCGACCTGGCCGAGGTCGCCGACCCGGTCGAGCCACGGCTCGACCACCAGCGCCAGCGCGGGCCAGCAGGCGGGCGAGGCGGGCGCGGGTCGGCGGATCGATCGCGGCGCCGCGGCGGCGGACCTGGTCGCGGCCGGCGGCGCAGATCGCGGCCTTGGCGACCCACGCGCCGGTGGCGCTGGCGGCGGCGGCGGCGGCGATCGCGTCGTCGACAGCGGCGAGGTCGGTGACCGCGGTGGCGCCGTCGAGCGCGGCGCCCAGCGTGGCGGCGACGGCGGCGGCGAGCCGGCGGTCGTTGCCGGCGCGAGCGATCGCGACGGCGTCGCCGGCGGCCAGGGTGCCACGCCGCGGCGGTCGCCGGCGTCGTGGCGACGGCGGTGGCGGGCGCGGCGGTGGACCCGGCCGGGGCGCGGCGGGCCGCGGTCGCGCCCCACGCCGCGCACGCGGTGTCCGGTTCGCCGGACGTCGCGGCCGGGGCGCCGCGCACCGCCAGCGTCACCCGGGGCGCCGCGACCTCGGGCAGCCGCGCCGCCGCCACCGGCGCGATCACCTCGACCACGTCGCCGTCGTCGAGCGCGAGCCCGCGCAGCAGCGTGCCGAGCCCGGCGATCATCGCGCGCACCGGCGCCGGCAGCGCCGGGCCGCCGGTCCACTCGACCTCGCAGTCGAGGTTGGCGACCAGCCGGCGCGGCATCACCGCGGGCCGCCGCCCGGGCGCCTGGGGTCGATCGCCTCGAGCCGGGCGATGAAGTCGTCGGAGATACCGGCGGCGCGCCGGGCCTCGACGTCGAGGTCACGGCCGCGCGCCCGCGCCGGGCCCAGCGGGAACTCGACGTGGGCGCGGTAGGTGTCCCAGGGGTCGGCGTCGGGCGCCAGGGTCTCGACCCAGCGCCACGCGAAGCGGACGTGGCCGATCTCGTCGGCGTGGACCTGGTCGAGGACCTCGGCGGTGGCGTCGTCGCCGACCTCGCGGGCGGCGCGGGCGTACTCGCCGGCGAAGTCGAGGTTGGCCTGCTCGAAGGTCAGCCCCATCGCGCACAGGAACCGCAGCGGCGACGGCGGCGACGGCAGCCGGTTCCAGAAGTGCCCGGTCACCGGGTGATCGCCGAACCCGACGCCGTGCGCGGCCAGCCGCGCCGCGTACAGCGCGAAGTGGCGCTGCTCGTCGGCGATGATGCCGATCAGCCCGGCGCGGAACGGCCGCGGCGCGTCGGGGAAGGCGAGCACCGCCCACGCGAACAGCTCGACCGCCTGCAGCTCGTGGTTGGCGAGCGCGTGGATGATGCGGGCGCGCTGCGCCGGATCCCGCATGCCCTGGATCGGCGGCACCGAGACCTTGCGGTGGTGCGTGATCTGCAGCGACGCCGGCCGCCGCGGTGCCGCCACCAGCTCCGGCGGCCCGTCGTCGTCGAGCTCCAGCCCCGCCGGCGGCGGCGCGAGCTTGCCCTCGAGCGTCTCGGCGTCGAGCAGGGCGCGGGCGTAGGCGCGGGCGTGCACGGCCCAACCATGCCCGATCCGGGGCGGTCGCGGCGAGGGCCTCCGCGGCCGCTTGCGTCGCGACCACCTGAGTCGATGGCGGTCCCTGCAGGGAGACGCCGACCACAGCACGGGGCCCCCCTATGCAGCCAGCGTCACGAGTCCGGCCACGTCACGTCCTCGGCGCCCGGTGGCATGAGCTCCGGAACCGGGCCGTCGAGCTGGATCCCGTCCGGTCCGATCCACTGGCGGTATCGCGGATGACACTCAGAATCGTCCACCTTCCAGGCTCCACCGGCGAGGGTGACCAGCGCTCGAAGTTCCCCGAGGAAGCGGTTGAGCCGGGGCGTGTGCTGTAGCGCCAGCTCGCGGTTGTCAAACCAGCGTTTGTAGTCGGCCCAAGGGTGTTCAGCCCCGTGGACGAAGGGAAACCAGATATCCGAGTGCAAGTAAACTGCGACCTCCGCGTCCCTGCGAGCGGGCACCGAAGGGGCACCTTCGTACTCGATGCGGAGCCCGAAGAACCGTACGGGCGGTTCTCCAAGCGTGCGAAAGCCCCGGGGCATCGACTCAGCTGTGGGCTCGAGCTGGCGCCTCAGCCTTGCCAGATCGTCAACGTGCCCGTCTACCACGTTGCCGTCGCGATCGAACCAGGACATTCGAGCACTGGACGTGTCACCTGCGCGTCGCCTGAAGAGTTCGAGGACGTGGTCCTCGCGCCAGCGTCGCCGGGTGTAGGTCGCAACGTCCTCGGCGTCGGAGCTGCTGCATCGGTAGACTTGGTATTCGTTCCCGAGTTCGAGGACGCGCAACACCAGCGCCAGCAAGTCGTCCGGTGCGTCGACGAGCCGTCGCAGATCCATGAGCCATGTTGCGATGGGCTGGTCCGTCTGGATCCAGTGGTTCTTCATCACAGAAGTTCTCCACCGAGGATCTCGAACGGCTTCCCCGGTGCTGCGAAAGTGGATCCCCAGCGGTGAGTGGTCTTCCCCCGAGAGCTACGCGGTCGCCGCGGCGCGCAGCCGCGGCTGCCTCGGCCAGCTCGGCCGTCCTTCCACCTCGCCGATGGCAGTCTCTTCGCTCTCCCGCGTGAAGTCCCGGAACCTCGACGCCTCCGTAGCTGAAGAGTCGAGCCGGGCGATGAAGTCGTCGGAGATGCCGGCGGCGCGCCGGGCCTCGACGTCGAGGTCGCGGCCGCGGGCGCGCGCCGGGCCCAGCGGGAACTCGACGTGGGCGCGGTAGGTGTCCCAGGGGTCGGCGTCCGGCGCCAGGGTCTCCAGCCACCGCCAGGCGAACCGGACGTGGCCGATCTCGTCGGCGTGGGCCTGGTCGAGAACCTCGGCGGTGGCGTCGTCGCCGACTTCGCGGGCGGCGCGGGCGGACTCGCCGGCGAGTCGAGCTTCTCCTGCTCGAAGGTCAGCCCCATCGCGCACAGGAACCGGAGCTGCACGGCACCCAGCGTCACTCGTCCGGCCACGTCACGTCCTCGGCGCCCGGTGGCATAAGCTCCGGAACCGGGCCGTCGAGCTGGATCCCGTCCGGCCCGATCCATGGGAGGTATCGCGGGTTGCAGTCGTCGTCGAGCAACTCCCACATGCCGCCGGAGAGGATCACCAGCTCCTGGGCCGCTGCGAGAAAACGGTTCAGGCGGGGCGTGTGCCGCGACGCCAGCTCCCGATTGTCGAACCAGTGCTGGCCGTCGGCCCACGGATGGGCGCTGCCAGCGACGAATGGGAACCAGATGTCCGAGTGCAAGAAGACTGCGGCCCTGGCCCTCCCGCGCGCCGTGGGGGTAAGCGGCGTGCCCTGGTACTCGATCCGGCCACCATAGACCTCGAGCGGAGGTACACCCATCTCCTTCCAGATGCGGAAGATCGAGTCCGGAGTCGGCTCGAGCACGCGCGAGAGCTTCCCGAGGTCACCGACAGGACCGTCCGTCAGCTCGCCGGCTCGATCGAACCAAGACAGGTGCGCGCCGAAGGCGTCATGGGCACGCCAACGGAAGAACTCCACGGTGCGATCTTGGCTCCAACGCGCCTGGAGGTGGTTGCCGATCTCCTCGCTGGTCGAACTGCTGCACTGGTAGACGCCATGTTCTTCTCCGAGTTGGAGAACCCGTAGAACCAACGCCACGAGCCTCTCCGGTGCGTTCTCGATCGACTCGAGGTCCATCACCCATGTGGCGAACGGCTTGTCCGTCTGCACCCAGTAGTTCTTCATCATAGGAACTCGCCTCCGGTGATCTCGAAGGGGATATCCGGGCGGGCACGGCTCCACCACGATCCGGACTGGCCGGGCCCTGCGACCGGCGCCTGCAATCTGCAAGTAGAGACGCTCGGGCAAGGCCGACCGCTTGCCTGGCGCGATGCCGATCGGTGGACAGGTCTACACCGCGCCTGCCACGCCGATCTCTGTGAGCTGGCCCGTGTACTCGTCGGTGTCGAAGTAGCTCAGTACGCCGCCGCTCGCCGCGGAGAGACGCTCGAGGAATGCGTTCAGCCGTGGTGCGTTCGTCGATGCGAGCTCGCCGTTCTGCCGAACGGTGCCCCATGTCAGGGGAACGAACAGGTCCACGTTGAGCACGAACGTGGTCACCACGGTGCCGTCAGACGTGCGTTCGATCTCCAGCGAGGCGCCATCTTCGACGCGACGAAGGGCTCCGTCGCTGGAAATACACCGGAGGTCAAGTTCCAGCGTGGCCCCCGTGATGTCGTCAAGTGCGCCGGCTCCCTCGATGATGGCAGCCTCGGACGGTACCGACTCGAACGATCGCACCAGGCTGTCCTCGCCCTTGGCACCCGTCGACCAGGACACGGAAGCAATGTCAGCGAAGGGCGCCACACAGGACGCGACGGCCACGACATGGGCGATCAGTCCTTCGCTGGCATGGGCGCTGCGCGACGTCGATGCGAAGGCCCATCGCGCCAGCCCTCGGTCGCGGTGCCAGGTGTTCGACGTCGTCATCACGGGCAGTGTGGTCGTCATGGGAGCGTCCTCTTCACGGTGCCGTCAGGAGCGCGGATCCACTCGGCCCACACCGTGCCGTCGCGGTAGATTGCCACACGGTCGAGAGAGCGGCTCGTGGTTGCGTTGAAGTCGCGCACTTGACGATCGAGTTCTTCGAGCGAGATGTCGGCCGCTTCGTCACTGCGAAGCTGGAGTTCCAATTGCCCGGTCTCGCCGGGCAGGTTGGCTCGGGCGGCCTCGGACCGGAAGGCCTTGCGCCCTACGTCACTGCCCCGTGCCCGTGCCGTGGGCGCGCCGAACCGCGGTGGCTAGCTCCTCGACCTTGGCCACGTATGTTGGGTGCATCGTCGGATCGCTGAATCCCGATGGGCCGGCGTTGCGTGTGTGCTCCAGAACCCTAGATGCGAGGTTCTTGAGCTCGGTGAGCTCGACATCACCCGCGTCGCGCAGGTCTAAGGTGTCCACTTCTGCGTCGAGGCAGAACCGGATAGCTCAGCGAGGTTGGGTGCTTGGTCGAGGTGTAGCAAGGCGTCGGCGAGGAAGCCGAACGAAACCCAGTTGGCCACGCCCCAGTCGATGTCTCGAGGTAGGAAGACGCTCATGCAGCCTGCTCCAGAGGAGGGGCCGCCTTCGGGACCGTCATCCCAGTGCAGCCGCGAGGACGCCCTCATACCGGGGAGCCCCCTCACCCGAACGAAGACAGTCCTCGACCTGTTGCCAGTAGGCCTCCGGAGCGCGGTACCCGTGCAACTCCTCGGAACAGATCACGATCTGGTCGTCACGACCGGCGGCCCAGCGCCGCTGTTCGGGTGGCAATGGGCTCCCGGCGCCGAGCCAGCGACTGGGCATGGTTGGAAGGGGCCTGACCCCTCCGGGCTTCGCGTCGCGATCGTCCCGCCAGATGTGGTGCCCCGTCGCATCGACCACAACGCCCTGTCGCACGTGGTGAACCCGCAGCGAGCCCGCCGTGCACACGTGTACCGACCCGTCTTCGAATGCGACCGCACCCGCATAGGAGAGCTGCGGAGGACGCCCCGGTGTGCCGTCGGAGAGCAGGCGATCGAGGTTCTCGGCCACCGTGGCAGGGAACAGCGGCGAAGCGACGGCACAAGCCGCCGCCAGGAGCTGAACCGCCTCACCGGGCCCCCGTCGCCCCGCATCTCCGAATTTCCACGGCGACACACCAGGAGGCACGCTCCTCCGCGCCATGGAGGAGCGCGAACTGGGCGCCTCGTCGAGTTTCTCTGTACTCCATCTCAGTTCTCCTATCGGACGCCTTCGATGAGCTGGTTGAACGACGTGCTGACGTCATGGAAACCAGCGGCCCGGAACTCCTCCGCGATAGCCCCCAGCTCTTCTGGGCTCGCGCCCCAGATGTGAATCCGAAGCGTACCCCCTGGCCCAACGACCTTCGCGGCGCCACGTGCGCTTCTTGACCAGTCGACGTTGGCTCCGTACGGAATCTTGTTCGCCACGAGATCCTGCACAGAGCCTTCCTCGAAGACGAGATCGATGTCTTCGAAGCGGGCCGGCACCCAGTCTGGGATCCCGATGATCGGTCCACCCGTGCCCGGGACCGCAGGCTGGAGGTTCGTTGCGCCCTCGATCTCGCCACCGACCGCTTGCCTGGCGCGATGCCGATCGGTGGACAGGTCTACACCGCGCCTGCTACGCCGATCTCTGTGAGCTGGCCCGTGTACTCGTCGGTGTCGAAGTAGCTCAGTACGCCGCCGCTCGCCGCGGAGAGACGCTCGAGGAATGCGTTCAGCCGTGGTGCGTTCGTCGATGCGAGCTCGCCGTTCTGCCGAACGGTGCCCCATGTCAGGGGAACGAACAGGTCCACGTTGAGCACGAACGTGGTCACAACGGTGCCGTCAGACGTGCGTTCGATCTCCAGCGAGGCGCCATCTTCGACGCGACGAAGGGCTCCGTCGCTGGAAATACACCGGAGGTCAAGTTCCAGCGTGGCCCCCGTGATGTCGTCAAGTGCGCCGGCTCCCTCGATGATGGCAGCCTCGGACGGTACCGACTCGAACGTTCGCACCAGGCTGTCCTCGCCCTTGGCACCCGTCGACCAGGACACGGACGCGATGTCAGCGAAGGGCGCCACACAGGACGCGACGGCCACGACATGGGCGATCAGGCCTTCGCTGGCATGGGCGCTGCGTGACGTCGATGCGAAGGCCCATCGCGCCAGCCCTCGGTCGCGGTGCCAGGTGTTCGACGTCGTCATCACGGGCAGTGTGGTCGTCATGGGAGCGTCCTCTTCACGGTGCCGTCAGGAGCGCGGATCCACTCGGCCCAGACCGTGCTCCGCGGTGAAGGTCCTGCGCTTCGGCTTCTCGGGTGACGCGGGCGACGGCGAGGGTGTGCTCGAGCGCGCCGCCTCCCTGACTGCAGCGGCGCTTCCCTCGCGCGGAGGGCGGACGCCAGCATCGTGACCGGTTCCCTGCTCGCCCTCGACGATAATTCCGACCGGGGTCGCTGTCTCCGTCACGTTGGCACAGAGGGGCCCGCTCACGAGAGTCGGCCATGCTCGCGATGTCCTGGTCGCGGAGGTCCTGCATGGTCTGCTGTGCCTGCAGGGTCATCACCACGACCTGGCCGGCGACCTGGAAGCCCTCGAGGACGGCGAAGGCACGTCGCGCGTTCCTGAACACGGGCGCACGGCCGACCAGCGGCAGCAGATCGAGGCCGACCAAGGCCAGCGTGAGGACGGCCTTGCCCGGGGTCAGCGTGCCGCGCTCCCAGCGGGTCACGAGATCGTCGATGGTCTGGGGCTCGTTGTAGGCGAGCGACAGCGGCAGCGCGACCGGGATCGTCGCCGGCACGAAGATCATCCTGGTCTGATCCGACTACTCCGTAAGGTGAGAGAGGAACGCTTCGAAGCTGAGCGCTACCTCCACGGGCGCGACTCCCTCGTCGGCGCGATAGACCACGGATGGGCAGTCACGCTTCGTGTTGTAGTCGAGACCCCACCATGCGCTGCCCTGCGCTGCGATGACCACGACGCCGTCCGGAACTCCGAAATGGACGCGTACATCGTGTGCCCGCATCAGCGTCCCAGCGGCGGCGTCAGGGTCGACACCGAGGATAGGCAGCATCGGGTAGTAGCGGCCCTCGACCTCGTAGCCCGCGAAGTTGGATACGCCACCGTTCTGGCGCCTGAGTAAGTCCCGAAACGGCTTCGGAAGGACGTACCCGACGTAGCGCTCCGCGGTGTCCAACTCGGCCTCGGTCGCACCCCGTCGTTCATCAAACCAGAACGCTAGCTCGTCTTCATTTGGGGCCATTAGCGTTCCTCAGGTCGGACGCCCCCAGCCTCGACCCGGAACATCCGTGCGCGCCCAAGCCAGCGCGATCGACCAAGCGTGTTGAAACGGATGTGGTGGGCGCGACGTTCGCCACGGCTGCCGGTGGGCACGGTCTGGATGTCGACCGTGCACGGCGCCGGTTGCGGGCGTTCGCTACGCCGGCCCGATCACCCGGTGGGTGTGAATCGCCGCGGCCAGCGAGCGTGCGCACGCGCTGTGGGTGTCGAACCGGCGGGGCGGGCGTGCTCGTCGAGGGCCGAGGCAACCCGTCGGTCGGCGGTACGATAGCGTCGCCGTGACCAACATGGCTTCCCCGCCGAGCCTCGCGACGCTGGCTACGAGCCCCGACCCCGGGCTCGGCCGTCTCCGCAACACCTACGGACCGGCGTCGGTAGGGCGGCTGCTGGTGACCCATCCGATCGAGACGCTCGGCCTCGGCGGCCTCGCCGCGATCCTGATCGTCGGCGGACTCCTCCACGGCACGCCTGGCACGGTGGTCGGCGGCGCCGCGATCTGCGCGGTGGTCGCGTTGGGGTTGATCGCCCGGCGGGCCGCGGCGGTGTCGGTCGACGTCCACGAGCACGGCGTGGTGGTGCGCTCGCGGCGCGGCGAGCGTTCGGTGCGCTGGACCCAGATCGGCGACCTCCAGGTGTGCCTGCTCGATCTGAAGACCCGCGCCGGCACCCGGATCCGCGACACGCTCCTGCTCCAGGTCGACGACGCGCCGCGGATCCGGCTCGACCACGGCATCCACGGCATCCGCGAGCTGATCGCGACGATCGAGGCGGAGACCAGCGAGCCGATCCGGCAGCGCGCGCAGGCGGCGCTCGACGCCGGCCGGGTGTTCTCGTTCGGCGCGCTGCACCTGAGCCGCGACGGCTTCGTGGTCCATCACCGGGTCGTCCCCTGGCGCGACCTCGAGCGCATCGAGTCCGACGACGGTGACGCATGGGTGACGCTGGCCAGCGCGGGGCGTCACGCGCTCGGGCCCTACCGGGCGATCAGCTCGGCGCGCGCCCTGATGCGCCTGGCGGCCACGCGGGCCGCCGCAGCAGGCCGCGCCGTCGCGATCCCCGGCCGGTTCGTGGCGACCGAGGGAGCCCGGCGGTCGCGATAACATGGCCAGCCGGATGGCGGAGCCCTTCAAGATGTCGGTGTGGAGCCGGCGCGAGACCCTCGAGGAGGCGCGGCTGTGGCTGGTCGACTTCGAACGCGCCGTGCTCTGGCTGCTGGTCCTCCCGCTCGCCTTCGTGGCGCGCTGGGCCCTGGCCAGCCAGCTGCCGTGGTGGCTGCCGCTGCTGGTGATGCTGCGGGTGCCGCGGGTCCAGCGCATGACGATCCGCCGCGATCGGCCCTGGCAGATCCACATCGCGACGGTCTGGGGCGGGCTGCCGCGCGGCGAAGCGCGTCCGTTCCGCGGTGACCTCGAGCCGGGGGCCTCCGGCGAGCTGGTGGTCAACCCGGGCCGCGGGGAGCTCGAGGGCCGCTGGTCGTTCGAGGCCGCCGGTTCAAGGGAGGCGGCGAAGGTGATGGCGTGGGCCGTCGAGCAGTCGTCGCGGCTGTGGCAGGTGCGGGATCCTGGTCACTGACGCGCGTTTTTCGGGCAACCGCCAGGCGTCGTCGTCGACAATGGCCGGGTAGTTTCATCAGAGGGAGCGTATTCATGACCAGGTGCTGGCTGCTGTTCTCGGTCCTCGCGGCGTTGCCGGTGACGGGCTGTTTCGATCCCCCGGCGGACGTCAAGCCGGACGCGGATCTGCGAGACGCGACGCCCATCGATGCCGAGCCCGATGCGGCGCCGGCGTGCACGGCGAGCACGACGACGTGCAGCAACGACCACTACGTCGACTGCGGGGCCGACGGCACGGTAGCGTTCGAGATGGACTGCCCGCTGGGCTGCGATGGCACGGTCGCCAAGTGCCGCGATGTCGACCCGAGCAACGGCGTCGCGATGTACCTCGATCAGGCGCGGACGGATCCCGACGCGCCGGCGTTGGTGCTGGGCGAGGGCTCGACCATCGACACCGACACGGGCGTCGTCTTCGACGGCGCCGTCTCGGTGGTGGTGCCGAACGCCGATCTGGCCGGCGACAACAGGGTCTTCATGGTCAAGAGCCTGTCGGTCACCGGGACGACGAAGGTCTCCGGAGGTCGGGGACTCATCATCGTCTCGAATGGCGCGGTCTCGCTCACCGGAACGCTCGACGTCTCTGCAGACCTGCAACTCGATGGCCCGGGAGGAGGATCGGGAACCTGTGATGGCCACGATGCGACCGCGGCGACCTTTCCGGGGGGCGCAGGTGGCGCCGGCAACGGTGACGACGGCGCGCCAGGCGGAACGTCGAACAACGGCGCGTCGGCCGGTGGCGGGGCGGGCTCGAAGCTGGTCGACAACGATCTTGATCCGCTGCGGGGAGGATGTCCGGGCGGTCGCTCGCGCCTCGTGGGGAGCAGCTGTACGAGCGGCAATGGTGGCGGCGGTGGTGCGGTGCAGATCGTGAGCCGCACCGAGATCGGGCTGACCACGACCGGTGTGATCGACGCGAGCGGGGGAGGCGGGGTGTCCGCGCAGATCGGCGTCGAGGGCTGTTCGTCGACCGGCGCGCGCGGCGGCGGCGGAGGCGGCTCCGGGGGCAGCGTGCTTCTCGAGGCGCCTCAAGTTCGGTTCGAAGGCGGGGCGGTCGTCGTTTCCACCAAGGGTGGAGGCGGCTCGGCCGGTGGGATCGGGTCCACCCTCAACGGGAGTGACGGCGGGGTCGCGGCAGGATATGCGCCCGGAGGTACCGCACTATCAGGTGCGGCGAACGGCGGTGGCGGCGGCACCGAGGAGGCACCTCCTTACACCGGCTACGCCGCGAACGCGAATGGATGGGGTGGCGGCGGAGGCGGGGCCATCGGGCAGGCGAGGTTCAACACCAGCTCGGGCACCGTAAACCCTCAAGGGGGCGCCGCGCTGCGTACCAAGTGGAGCGCGGGCACCTTGCGCACGAGGCTGGTGCCCTGACGAGGTCGCCGTCGGCGATGCGTACCTCGGCCGGGGTGCGGTGAAGGTCGCCGAGGTGTTCGCCGAAAAAGCACACGCCCCGGAAGGGGGGCTTCCGGGGCGCGTTTGCGGGCGGTTCACCCGGCCCGCGTACAACGATGGGTCAGCTCGACCTAGGCCTTGGCCTTGCGGCGGCGGATGGTGAGCAGGCCGGCGAGCGCGATGCCCAAGGCGATGGGCGCGCCCGACGACGACGAGCCGTCGGCGCTGCAGCCGCCGCCGCCGCCGTCGCCACCCGGCCAGCACACGCCGTTGCCGCCGGCGTTGAGGCAGGTGAAGCCGCCCGGGCAGTCGCTGCCGCCGATGGTGCAGGTCTCGACGCAGTAGCTGTTGGTGCCGTCCGAGGCGCACTGGCCGGAGTAGCACTGGGTGCCGTCGGTGCACTCGGTGCCGAGGCCGCCCGGGCTACCCTCGCCGGGGACGCAGCGGCCGCCGACGCAGGTCAGGTTGTCGCCCTGGTCGGCGCAGTCGGCCGGGGTCTCGCACGGCGGGCCGATGTTGACGTCGACGAACGACGAGCCGGGGGTGCCCTGGCTGTCGGTGGCGGTCACGGTGACGCGGTGGGTGCCCTCGGCCAGGTCACCCGGCGCGTTGAAGATGAACGGCGGGGTCGTCGAGGTCTGGATCGTGTTGCCGTCGATCTGCAGGGTCGCCGAGGCGACTCCGTTGTCGTCGGTGATGGTCGCGCGGACGACGAAGCCCGGCTCGACCTGGGCGCCGGCGGCCGGCTCGGTGATCTGGACGACCGGCGGGGTCGGGGTCGACGAGCCGAACAGGCCCTGGATCCAGGTGTAGCTGTTCTGGGTCGAGCCGCCGCACTGGCAGTTGCGAGCCTGGTACTCGCCGCACGACACGTTCTGGTTCTGGAACCGCTTGTACCCACCCGGCAGGCTCGAGCCGTCGAGGTAGGTCATCGGGTCCTCCTTGAGGAACTCGTGATCGAGGCCCCAGGAGTGCGCGGTCTCCTGCGCCACGGTCCAGCAGATGTCGACGATGCTGCCGCCGTAGATGTTCGCGAAGCTGTAGGTGATCGAGTTGTTGATGATGCCGCACGTGAACGGTGACACGCCGCCGACGCCGTTCTGGAAGCCGGCCTCGGTCGGGCTGCCGGCGACGATGTTCTCCCAGTGGGGCGCGGTGCCGGGGTCGACGTCGGTGATGTTGATATTGAACGGCGCGTACGTGTCGCGCACGCACTGCATCACCTGCGCCCAGTTCACGTTCGACGCCAGCGCCGAGATGTGAACGTTGCCGTTGATGATGCTCGACCGACCGTCGTACCCGTTGGCGCTGTACGTCGAGTCCTCGCCGCCCGGCGCGATGTTGCAGCCGTTGTTGGCGCGACAGTTGTTCAGGTAGATGGTGTGGCTGTTGATCTGGCCACCCTCCATCACCTGGTCGAACGGTGTCACGTCGGCCTGCGACGGATCGATCTGGATGTAGTCGCGGGTGTAGCTCGTCGTGGGTGCCGACGGGGTCGGCGTGGCGTCTTCGGCAAGGGCGATCCCAGGCCCGGCGACCAGGCCCAGCATCAGCGCGGTTCCGATGGCGGCGTGCAGCTTCATGCAACCCTTCTAGCCAATTGCCGCCCGGTGCCACCACACAAGGGGGCTAGCACACGCTCACGCGCCCTGCGTATGGTTCATCTCACCCGGAGGGTCCACGGACCTCACCTTCAAGTCGCTGGAACCATGGGAGAAGTGGCAGGTCGCGGGCCGCGCGGCGGGTGCGCGGATGGAGGCGCCTGATGCACACGGGAGGCACCCTGCGAGCGAGGACCACGCCGTTGGGCGCGCGGTGCAGGGCGATCCCGGCGGCGCGCAGGGCCGCGGGGGCGACCTCGAGCAGGACGTCGACCTGGGCGCGCTTGCCGGCGCGGGCGTCGGGCGACTCGGCGAGGTGAACGTGGGTGCGCGCGCCTGGCACCAGGCCGTCGCGCTCGATGGGCCCCAGCACGGCGAGGCGGGTGCCGTGGAAGATCGGGGCGTCGTCGGTCACGACGGTCCAGCTCGCCTCGAGGGCGTCGAGCGTCACCGGCGTGCCGGCCAGCGAGTGGCCCTGGACCGCACGGATCCGGGCGCCGGCGATGGCGAGGCGCCCCTTGTCGCTGGTGGCGACGACCTGCTCGAGGGTGGCGCGGTCGATGGGCGTGAGCGCGAGCACGTCGTCGATCGCGGCCCAGCCCGCGGCGTCCATCGCGAGCCCGGCCTCGCGCGCGCCGTGGCGGAGCAGCCACGACAGGCGCTTGCTGGCGTCGGCGAGCGGATCGCGGGCCACGCCCCGACGGTATCAGGCCGCGGCGCGCGCCGTCGTCGACGGGCCGACGCCGTCGCCGACGCCGCCGGGGGGCAGGCCGAGCCGGGCCCGGACCTCGACCAGCGGCGTCGACCACAGCTCGGCCCAGCGCAGGCCGAACAGCTGCTGCGCGGCGCGGCCGAGCTGCCAGCCGCGGGTGATCGCCTCCATGCGGGCGTCGCGGTCGTCGAAGCTCATCAGGAACGTGTTGAGCATGGCGATCGAGATCAGCATCGGCGCCAGGCGCGCCGGCAGCTGCGCCAGGTAGAACGCCTGCAGCCCGATCTCGCCGGCGACGTCGGTGTGGAAGCCGGTGACGACGTGCCAGAGGTCGTGGGTCTCGTAGAGGTGGGCGCGGACGAAGCTGGCCGGATCGGTGGCGTCGCGCTGCGGGATGTCGGTCGGATCGAGGCCGCGATCGTCGAGGAATCGCGCGGTCTCGCGGCCGAGCGTGCCGTCGGGCATCGCGCGCAGCCGGGGCAGGTCGATCGCGACCCGCGGCCGGTCGTCGAGCGCGCGGCTGCCCTGCGGGTCGCGCCGGGCGTGGTCGATCATGGCGTCGACCGCCTCGGTGCCCTGCAGGCCGTCGGCGATGACGAAGACCTCGTCGAGGCGGTCGGGGTCGCGGACCAGGCGGACGAACGAGCGGGCCAGCTTGACGTAGAGGAGCGGGGAACGCATGCTCCGATAATGCGAGCGAATACTCGTGTTCTCAACTCGCGTTCGAAGCCGCCCCGCAAGGCCGCCGCGGGCCGCGTAACCGCGCGGAAGCAGCCGAGCCAGCAGCGCTCCCGCGACACCGTCGAGGCCATCCTGACCGCCGCCGCTCGTGTTCTGGTCCAGCACGGCTACGACGGCGCGTCGACCAACCGGATCGCCGAGGTCGCCGGGGTCAGCGTCGGCTCGCTCTACCAGTACTTCCCCGCCAAGGAGGCGATCGTCACGGCGCTGATCGATCGCCACTCCGCCGCGATGTGGGCGGCGTTCGTCGCCGAGACCGAGGAGGTCGGCGCGCGGCCGCTGGCCGAGGCGGTGCCGCGGGTCATCGACGCGCTGTGGGCGGCCCACGGCGTCGAGCCGCGGCTGCACCGGGTCCTGCACGAGCAGGTGCCGCGCATCGGCCGCAAGGACCACATGCGCGAGATCAACCGCCGCGCGACCGAGGTCGTGCGCGGCTTCCTCGACGGCCACGCCGCCGAGATCCGGGTCCGCGACCTCGACGCCGCGGCGTTCGTCGTGGTCGAGGCGGTCGAGGCGCTGATCCACGCGTCGCTGCACGTGGCGGCGGCCGCGCGCGATCCGCTGCGCCACGAGGCCTGCGCCCTGGTGCTGCGCTACCTCGGCGTCGCCGACGCGCGCGGGTGATAGGCTCGACCGACCGGCGCCGATCGCGCCGGGGAGGAGCCATGGCGACACGCTGGGGGATCGTCGTGGCGACCGCGCTGGTCGCGGCCGCCGCGAGCTGCAAGGGCACGGCGCCGGACCGACGGCGGATCGTCGGCGGCCAGCGCGCCGCCGCCGACGCGCTCGCCGCGGCGTACCGCGCCGTGCACGCGGTCGAGGCCGCCGGGCCGCGGCTGGCCGCGCTCGCCGAGGCCACCGCGGCGGCGTGCGGGCCGCCGTGCGCGTGCCTGCAGCGGTTCGCCGAGGCCGGCGACGACGCCGCCGCGCGCGCCGCGGCGGTGACGGCGTGCCCGTCGCTGTGCACCGCCGAGGCCCGGACCCGGGCGGCGGCGGCGTCCGGACCGCCGGTGGCGGCGCTGGCGGCGGCGTGTGGGCCGGGCGCGATCGGCCTCGACGTCGACGGCGCCGCCGGGATCGGCACCGACTGGCTGGCGGCGTGGGTCGCCGGCCAGTACCTCGCCGATCAGGTCGACGCCGCGCGCGACCCGGCCCGCGCCGCGATGGTCGACGCCGCGGCGGCGCTGTGGCTGCCGCTGCGACCCGCCGTCGGCGGCGCGCCGGGGACGCTGCCGTCGGCGGCGCACGCCGGTCCGCCGGTCGAGCTCTCCACCTACGTCGCGATCGACGGCGCCGGCGCGATCACGATCGGCCGGTTCCCGGCGGCGCGGCTCGGCCCCGGCGGCGCGACGCTGGAGCGCTCACCGGCGGAGCCGGTGGCCCAGATCGAGGATCTCGCCGCGGCGCTGCGCGCGCTGCCCGGGCCCAAGATGGCGTCGGCCGCGCCTCCCGAGGCCGCCAGGGCCGGCGCGGTCGCCGCCGCTGACGACGCCGACGCCGACGAGCTCCCGATGGGCGTCAGCCTCGACGGGCCCGGCGCCCTGGTCGACGGCGCGCGCGGCAACAGCGGCGCAGGCTACGGCCGGGTGTCCCGCGACCTCGCGACCGGGCAGATCGGGCTGTTCGGCGGCGGCACGCCGACGCCCGCCCCGCCGCCGCGCTTCTTCGTCGCCGGCCAGGTCCGGTCGGCCGCGCCCGAGCAGCCGCTGGTGCTCGCGGCGGCCGACGGCGGCGCGCTCCGGCTCATCGAGGTCGCGGCCGCCACCGGCACCGGCGGCGCGATCGCGGTCGACGTCGCCGGCGAGGTGGCGATCCTGCCGATCGTGCTCGGCGGCTTCGATCCCGGCTGGGGGCCGGGCGCGTCCTGGGACCTCGGCGTCACGATGACGGTCGACGTCGACGTCGCCGCGGTGGTCGTGGCGACGCCGCTCGGCGAGCCGTACGGGCGCGCCGCGCTCGACGGCGATCGCCCCGACGCCGCCGCGCTCGCGGCGGCGCTCGATCGGGCGACCGCGGCGTCGACCGGCGGCACCGCCGCGACCGTCGTCGTCCACGACGCGGCGCGGGTCGGCGCGCTGGTCGCGATGCTCGACGCGCTGGCGGCCGCGGGCGTGACGACGATGCGCCTGGTCAGCTGGGAGCCGCCGATCGGCCAGGCGCCGCAGCTGCGGATCGGGCCGGCGCGCCTCGACGGCCCCTACGATCCCACGATCCTGCGCCGCTACCTGCGCCGCTACCAGAGCCGCATGCTGCGGTGCTATCGCGACCACCTGGTCGACCACGCCGACGCCGCCGGCGACGTCGCGCTCGCCTTCGCGATCGGCGCCGACGGCAAGCCCGCCGACGTCGTCGCCCGCGGCGTCGCGCCCGAGCTCGAGGCCTGCGTGCGCGACGCGATCGCCGCGGCGACGCTGCCGCGCCCGCGCCAGGCCGCGCCCACCCAGGTCCAGGTCGCGCTGACCTTCAGAGCAGGCCAGCCGCCGTGATGAACCCGGCGTAGGCGACCACGAGGATCGCGCCCTCGACGCGGCTGATCCGGCGCGAGCCGCGCATGAAGATCACGCCGAGCACGGTGATCGCCACCAGGCCGACCAGATCGACGACGTGCATGCGCTCGCCGATGTGGATCGGCCTCAGGTAGGCGACGACGCCGAGCACGAGGAAGACGTTGAGCAGGTTGGACCCGATCACCGATCCGACCGCGAGCGCCGACTGACCCCGGGTCGCGGCGACCAGCGACGCGATCAGCTCGGGCAGCGAGGTGCCGAGCGTGATGATCGTCAGCCCGAGCATGCGCTCGCTCATGCCGAGCGCGCCGCCGATGCCGCGCGCGCCCTGCACGAACAGGTCGCTGCCGAGGACCAGCAGGCCGAGCCCGGCCGCGCTCATGATCATCGCGACCACCGGGTTGCCGCGGGGTCGGACCCGGCCGCCCAGGCTGGCGCCGGCGTCCTCGGCGGAGCGGGCGGCGCCCACCGTGTCGTCGTCGGCGTCCTCGCGCGACGACACCGTCAGCGTGACGATCGTGAACAGCGCCGCGCACAGGATCAGGATCAGGCCCTCGTTGCTGCTGATGACGCCGTCGCGCAGCATGATCGGCACCGCCACCGCCGAGCCGAGCAGGATCGGCACCTCGCGGCGGATGATGCGGGCGTCGATGGTCGGCGGCGCGATCAGCGCGGTCAGGCCGAGGATGAGGCTGATGTTGGCGGCGCACGAGCCGATGACGTTGCCGAGGGCGATCGGCTGGGCGTGGTTGACCGCGGCCTCGGTGGACACCGCGAGCTCGGGCGCCGAGGTGCCGTAGGCGACCACCGTGAGGCCGATCACCAGCGGCTTGACGCCGAGGAACCGCGCCAGCGTCGCCGAGCCCCGGATCAGCCACTCGGCGCCCCAGTACAGGACCAGGATGCCGACGGCGAGGCGGACGATGTCGAGGGTCGTGAGCACCCGCGGCCAGTGTCCCGTGCCGGGGGTGCGGCAGCAAGGATCGCACCGCCGCGAAATTGGGCCGCGGCGCGGGCCCGGGGGGCGGCGCCGCGCTGGTACATTCGACGCCTCACATCTCAGGGGGAAAGAAAGATGCAGCCGACGCCGCCAGGACAGCAGCCGCCGATGGGACAGCCGCCGATGGGACAGCCGCCGATGGGACAGCAGGGGCCCGCCGCCGCGCCCAACCCGGCCCAGGTCCCGGGCATCATCTTGTGCGTGTGCGCGCTCCTGATCGCGATCGGGACGTTCACCAAGAGCTGGGTCGGGGCTGACGAGCGTCGGATGTCAGTGGGCGTCGGGCTTACGGGCGCGAAGCTTTGCAGCGAGGGCCAGTGCATCAGCATGGGCTGGGGCGACAAGATGATGAAACGCGCCCCGGGGGACATCAAGCTGTTCGGCTATCTCGGCTTGATCGCGGGTCTGGGCGCGATCGGCGCGGCGGGCGCGGCGGGTGGCCTGGCGCTGAGCCGGAACACCCACAAGGTGCCGCTCAAGCCCTTGTACGGGGCCATCGGCGCCGCCTCCTTCACGCACTCCTATTTCCTGGTTCGGTTGCTGGTCGACGAGAAGATCGGGAAAGGCGCGAGCATCGGCTACTCGGGCATCGTCTCCATCATCGGGTTGATCGGCGCCGGCTTCGTGCTCAAGCAGATGCTCGGCCCGATCATCAAGCAGGGGGCGCCCGCCGGCGCCGCGCCCGGCGGCTACGCCGCGGCGCCCATGGGCGCCGCGCCCGCGCCCGGCCAGGCGATGGCCGCGCCGTCGGCGTGCCCGCGCTGCCAGGGCCAGCTGACCTACGTGGCGCAGTACCAGCGCTACTACTGCAACGCCTGCCAGCAGTACGCGTAGGCGACGTCGCCTCGACGGCGCCCGGCCCGGCCGCGGGATCCTTCCGCCGCCGGGCCGTTTCGCGTCCGGACCCGGGCGCGCGGTCAGCGCGTCGCCGTCGCCGGCGCCGCGACCAGGCGGCGGACGTCGCGCGCCAGCGCCGCCAGGCGGTCGGCGTCGTTGGAGTCGTAGGTGCCGCGGATGTGCAGGTCGCGATCGATCAGCAGGAAGTTGCCGCCGTGCTTGATGTCGGGCGCGCCGGTGGGACGGACGCCGCGATCCTCCATCGCGGTCATGAGCGCGCCCTCGATCATCGCCTTGACCGCGTCGTACTCGCCGGTGACGAAGCGCCAGCGCGCCGGGTCGGCGTGGTAGTGGGCGGCGTAGGTCGCCAGGACCTCGGGCGTGTCGTACGCCGGATCGACCGAGAAGCTGAGCAGCCGGACGTCGGCGCCGACGTCGTCGGTGGTGGCGGCGAGCCGCTCCATCTTCATCGACAGCACCGGGCAGATCGTGTCGCAGCGGGTGAAGACGAAGTCGACGATCGTGACGTGGCCGCGCAGCCAGCCGTCGTCGAGGACGCCGCCGGTCTGATCGGGGAGCGCGAAGGTCGGCACCTCGCCGTAGTCGGGCAGGGGCGCGGGCCGCGCCGGGTGCCAGAAGTACCAGGCGCCGGCGGCGCCGGCCGCGGCGACCAGGGCGCAGGCGGCGACGGCGATCGCCCAGGTCCGGGCGGTGGGGCGCGGCGCGGTCGAGGTCGGGGTCGGGGCGGGCACGGCGCGCAACCATGCCAGATCGCCGGCACCGGCGCACCCGGGCAGCGAGTCGCAGGCCCGCGGCCTCAGGTCCCCAGGATCGCGCGGATCTCGGCTGGCGTCCGCGAGCCCAGGTAGATGCGCCGCAGCTCCTCGTCCTGCAGGCGGCTCAGCTTGACGTCGACCTCGGCCTGGGCGCGGCGCGCGGCGGCCACGGCGTCGTCGCGGCGCCCGGCGGCGGCGAGCACCCGGGCGTGCCAGCACAGGATGTGCTCGGCGCCCTCGGGGCGGGTCTGGGCGTCCTGCAGCGCCACCGCCTCGCCGGTGGCGGCGATCGCGGCGGCGTGGTCGCCGAGGCGCGACTGCGCCAGGCCCTGCGCGGCGAGGCCGTAGATCACGCCGATGATCATCGGCATGCGGCGCGCCAGCTCGGTCGCCGAGCGCGCCAGCTCCAGCGCGCCGCCCGGCGGATCGCCGGCCTGCAGCTGCCCGAAGGCGATGTACTCGAGGGCGCGGATCTCCTGGTAGCGCTCGCGGTTGGCGGTGGCGAGCTCGAGGCCGCGCTCGAGCAGGGCCAGGCCGGCGCGGCTGTCGCCGCGCACCAGCTTGGCCTGGCCGTGGCTGATCACCGCGTCGCACAGGGTCGAGTTGTCGCCGCTCTGCTCGGCCAGCTTGATCGCCTTGGCCAGGTAGCTGTCGGCGCGCGCGACGTCGCCGACGTCGGCGTAGGCCTGGCCGATGTTGCCGAGCTTGAGCGAGATGCCGGAGCGATCGCCGAGCTGCTGATCGATCTTGAGCGAGCTCTTGTAGTGGGCGAGCGCCTCCTCGAACTCGCCGAGCGCGGCGAAGACGATGCCCATGTTGTTGAGCGCGCGGGCCTCGAGCCGCGGCATGCCGAGCGCGCGGTAGATGATCAGCGCCTCGGCGTAGTGCTCGATCGCGGCCTCGAGCCGGCCCATGTTCCACAGCGTCGTGCCCAGGTTGTTGAGGATCAGCGCCCGCGCGCTCAGGGCGTCGCGCTCGCCGCCGTTGCCGTCGCCGCACAGCGCCAGCGCCTGCTCGCCGAGCCGCAGCGACTCCTCGTTGTTGCCGGCGAGCCGCGCGATCGACGACCGCAGCCGCAGGGCGTCGGCCTCGGCGAGGCGATCGCCGGCGTCGCGGGCCAGCTGCAGCGCCGGCGCCACCGCGCGCGCCGCCGCCGGCGCCTTGCCGACGTCGATGTAGAACTGGGCCAGCGCGGCGTGGGCGGCGGCCTGCTTGCGCGGGTCGCCGAGCGACTCGGCCTCCTTGCGCATCTGGTGCAGCTCGCGCAGCTGCTGGGGCCGGCGCGCCAGCCGCTGCATGATCTCCGAGCGCTGGCGGTGGGCCGCGAACCGGCGCGCGTGGTCGTCGGCCGGCAGCAGCTTGAGGGCGCGGGCCAGCTGCCGGTAGGCGTCGGCGTTGCCGCCGACGTCGATGGCGTGGGCGGCGGCGCGCAGGTAGCGATCGGCGGCGGCGATCGCGTCGCCGGCGAGCTCGAGGTGGCGCGCGATCACGGCGTCGTCCTGGCCGGCGCGGTAGCCGGCGGCGCCGGCGATGCGGGCGGCGGCGATCCGGTGCAGGCGGGTGCGCTCGTCGGCGGGGACCAGGCCGTAGGCCACGGTCATCGTCATGTCGTTCTTGAACCGGTAGTGGTCGCCCTCGGCGACCGCGAGCAGGCCGCGCTTGACCAGCTCGTCGAGCTCGTAGCGGGCCGGGCGGCCCAGCAGCGCCGCGACCGCCGGCACCGCGACCATGCGGCCGAGCACCGCCGCCGCCAGCAGCGTCGCCTTCTCGTCGGCGGGCAGCCGGTCGAAGCGGGTCGCCAGCAGGTCCTCGATCGACGACGGCGTCGGCACGCCGGCGTCGCGCTTGACCCAGCGGAGCAGGCCCGGGTGGTCGGCGTCGTCGGGCTCGGCGACGACGATGCCGCGCTCGATCAGCGCGTCGAGCATCTCGTTGATGAAGAACGGGTTGCCGCCGGCGCGCGCCACCACCTGGGTGGCGAGGTCGTCGACGTCGTGGCCGGGGACGAAGCGGTCGGTGACCAGCCGGACCCGGGCGTCGGCGTCGAGCTCGTCGAGGTGGATCATCTCGGCGCCGGCGACCCGCGCCGCCTCGAGCACGCGGCGGTCGGGCCGCGACGTGACCAGGCCGAAGATGGGTCGGCCGGTCGGCACCTTGAGCAGCTCGAGGAACAGCTCGAGGGTCTCCTGGTCGCACCAGTGGACGTCCTCGCCGATGACGATCAGCGGCTTGTCGACCTGCAGCCGCTGCTCGACCCGCAGCGTCAGCTGCAGGATGCGCTGGCGGCGCTCCTCGGCGTCGATGTCCTCGCCGCCGGGCGGCCGGACCCCGAGCAGCAGGCCGAGCGCGACCATCGCGCCGCGGGCCTCGCGGCTGTCCTCCTCGCCGGCGAAGATCAGCGGCAGCGCGCGCTCCATCCGGCGCTGGACCTCGTGCGGCTCGGCGCCCTCGGCGAGGCCGAGGACGTCGCGGGCGAGATCGGCGATCACGCCGTACGGGGTCATCGCGGTGCCGACCCGGGTCGAGGTCCGGATCACGATCGCCTCGTCACGCGGCACCGCCGCCAGGAACGAGGTCACGAGCGTGCGCTTGCCGACGCCGGTGTCGCCGACCAGCAGGACGTGGCGCTTGCGCCGGGTCACCAGGACGTCGCGGTAGACGTCGCGCAGGGCCTTGAGCTCGAGCTCGCGGCCGATCAGGCGCTTGGCGTCGGCGCGGGCGCGCTCGCGCAGCCGCTGGGCCCGCTCCTTGGGGCCGCGCAGCCGGTAGACCCGGGCCCGCCGGGTCCCCGGCTGGGTGTCGTCGTCGGTCGGCGGCCCCGACGCGGTGTCCTCGGTGGGCAGGTCGATCGCGGCCAGGGCCTCGAAGGTCCAGTCGGCGCGGGCGGCGCGGAAGACCCGGCCGCCGACCAGGATCTCGGCGCCGCGGGCCTGGCGCGCCAGCCGCTCGGCGAACCCGGTGGTCGAGGCCTCGAGCTCGTACTCGAGGCGGGCGCCGCGCCGCGCCGTGCGGGTCACCACCGCGACGCCGCGCTGGATGCCGACCGCGAGCCGCAGCTCGGGCTCGACGTCGGAGCCGATGCCGTCGAGGGCGTCGACCAGGGCCAGCGCCAGGCGGATCACGCGGGTGGCGTCGTCCTCGGCGGCGATCGGCAGGCCGACCACCAGGCGCAGCGCGTCGCGCGGCTCGCCGTCGCCGCCGACCAGGCCGCTGCGGGTGCCGCCGCGCGGGGTGTCGACCAGGGCGTCGAGCTTGTAGGCGACGTCGCGCGCGACCTCGAGGAACGCGTCGACGACGCGGCGCGCGCCGTCGGCGCCGAGCCGGCGCTCGAGATCGGGCAGGCCGCGGATGACGCCCTCGACGACGAAGACGTACTTGCGCTCGCGGACCTCGCGGGCGTCGCGGCCGGTCGAGGTCCGGGGCTCGCCGCCGTCGCCGCCGTCGCCGGGCAGCGCCAGCGAGCCCGACGACAGGCCGCGGATCGACGCCGGCTCCGAGTCGGCGGCGGCGGGCGCGATCGGGACGCGGATCGGCGCCCGCTGCTCGGCGGGCACCACCGTCGACAGGAACTGGGCGAGCGCGCCGGAGTCGACCAGCTCGCCCGAGGTCCGCGAGTAGTCGAGCTGGAACCGGCCCAGCTCGTTCTGCAGATCGCGCGCGGTCTGGAAGCGGTCGTCCTTGTGGAACGCCAGCGCGCGCAGGATCGTGCGCTCGAGCGCGTCGGAGATGTCGGGCGCGAAGTCGCGCGGCCGCGGGATCGCGCCGGCCTTGACCAGCTCGAGCGCCTCCTTGCCCTTGCCCGGGAACAGCGGCCGCGCGCACACCAGCTCGTAGAGGACGATGCCGGCCGAGAACACGTCCGAGCGCGGGTCGACCGGCTCGCCGCGCGCCTGCTCGGGCGACATGTACGCGAACTTGCCCTTGATGACGCCCTCGTCCTCGTGGACGTCGCGGGCGCGGGCGATGCCGAAGTCGACGATCTTCACGCTGCCGTCCCACGACAGCAGGATGTTCTGGGGCGAGATGTCGCGGTGGACGATGCCGAGCGGCTCGCCGAACTCGTCGGCCTTGCGGTGGGCGTAGTCGAGGCCCTTGGCGACCTGCTGGACGACGTACGCGGCGAGGCCGTGGGGGACGCGGCGCTTCTGGGCGGCGCCCGCCTGCAGCAGCCGCAGCAGGTCGAGGCCCTCGACCAGCTCCATGGCCAGGAAGTAGGTGTCGCCGACCGCGCCGAAGTCGAAGACCTGGACGATGCTGGGGTGGTTGAGGCCGAGCGCGATCTTGGCCTCGTCGACGAACATCGCGACGAACTGGCGCGAGCGGGCGTAGGCCGGGTGGATCTTCTTGATCACCAGGGTCTTGGCGAGGCCCTGGGCCACGGCGGTGCGGGCCAGGAAGACCTCGGCCATGCCCCCGGTGCCGATCTTCCGCAGCAGCGTGTATTTACCGAACTGCTCCATGGGGGAGCCCGCGTCTCCGTGCCTCGGATTGTAGCGGATCCTGCCCCCCGGCCGACCCCGAGGCGGCGTCAATCCCGCGAGATCCGTGGGATCAGAGCGGCGTGATCACCAGGTCGTCGAACCACGAGTCCGACTCCCAGTTGTTGAAGCAGAAGTACTCGTGGCCGGCGCCGGTGAGCGGCTGCGGATCGTCGAAGCGCAGGAACGGCTGGCCGTCGACCGTCCACTCGATCAGCTTGCCGCGGCGCGTGATCTTCCACCGGTAGCGCTTGCCGGGCTCGACCCGCGGCTGGGTGCGCTCGACGATGTCCTTGCCGACCTCGCCGTGCTCGTCCATGCGGGCGATGATCGACTTGGCGTTGTGCCAGCCGCCCATGATGAAGACGTAGCCGGTGGCCATGTAGCGGTTGCCGTCGGGGTCGTAGCTGCGGCCGTCGCCGAAGACCTCGACCTTGATGTCGCCGTCGGACGAGTTCGACCAGGCGGTCAGCTCGATCTGGACGTCCCGGGGCAGCTTCTTGCGCAGCCACAGCGGCTTGTTGTGGGCGCCCCGGGCGTTGAGGGCGCCGTCGGCGACCCGGAAGCCGCCGCCGGTCTCGTAGTAGTTGGAACCGGCGTCATCGCGCTCGAAGTCATCGATCCACTTGCCTTCGATGGGGGGAGGGTCCTTCACCTTGCACCCTGCCAGCGCGAGCCAGATCGCGGCGACGACTTTCGCGGTGCGCGCAGACGACATGGCGAGTATCTTCCACGCCGTCGCCGGTTTCGGCAACGTCACCCACCTCCGACGACCTGTCCGCACCGAGATCCCCCTTTCGTGGACCGCGAGCTCTCCACCACGACCGACGAACAGGCGACCTGGAACGGTCCCCTGGCGGTCGGCACCGAGACGCTGGGGACGCAGGTCGCGGTGCCCGCGCCGGTCGCGGCCCGCCAGGCGGCGGTCGCGTCGGGCGGCGTCGACGACGCCATGCGCGCCCGCGAGGTCGCGGCGCTGCGCGGCTTCGTGTGGCTGGTGCTGGCGCTGTCGGCGGCGGTGCTGGCGGCGCTGCCGCTGCTCAACCTCGGCACCGTGCAGCTGGCGTTCGTGGTCGCCGGCGTCGTGATCTGCGTGGCGGCGGCGCTGCGCACGCTGCCGCGCGCCCGGCGCGGCGTGCTGACCAGCTTCGACATCGGCCTGCTCGGCGGCGCCTGCATGATCGGCGGCACGATGGGCATCTACACCTTCGGCTTCTTCTCGCCGGCGCCGCTGGTGACGATCATGGGGGTGTTCTTCTTCGGCCTGCAGCGCGATCGCCGGGTCGCGATCGCGATGTTCGCCGGCACCGCGGCGATCCACGTCGGCGTCATGCTCGCCGAGACCTTCGAGCTGATCGCCGACCGCGGCGTGCTGCCGGCGGACGACGTCAGCGTCCGCCACAAGCTGGTCGCGGTGGGCCTGGTCCAGGTCGTGTTCCTGTTGACGTTCCTGCTGGCGCGCGCGACCAACCGCGCGATCGTCGACTCGGCGCGCCGGCTCGAGGAGTCGACCCGGGCGATCGCCCAGCGCGAGGCGCTGCTCGAGGAGGCGCGCCGCGAGCTCGAGCGCGTCCTCGAGGTCGGCGGCCCCGGTCGCTTCACCGAGCAGCAGCTCGGCGGCTGGCGGCTCGGCGTGCTGTGCGGGCGCGGCGCGATGGGCGACGTCTACGAGGCGCGCCACCTCGAGACCGGGCAGCGCGGCGCGGTCAAGCTGCTGACCCGCGACAGCGCGCGCGATCCCGACAGCGTGCGGCGGTTCCTGCGCGAGGCCCGCATCGCCGGCTCGATCGACGTCCCCAACGTGGTCCGCGTCCTCGAGGTCGGCAGCGACGACGCGCCGGTGCCGTTCATCGCGATGGAGCTGCTCGAGGGCCGCGACCTGGCGTGGATCCTGCGCAAGCAGCGCCGGCTGCCGCCCGAGTCGCTGCTGACGATGCTGCGCGAGGTCGGCCGCGGCCTCGACGCCGCCCACGCCGCCGGGATCGTCCACCGCGACCTCAAGCCGCAGAACCTGTTCCGCGCCGAGCGCGACGGCGAGGTGGTCTGGAAGATCCTCGACTTCGGCGTGTCGCGGCTGGTCGACGTCGACAGCTCGCTGACCCGCGGCCAGGCCATCGGGACGCCGTCGTACATGTCCCCGGAGCAGGCGCGCGGCCTCGACGTCGATCAGCTCGCCGACATCTTCGCGCTGGGCACGCTGGCGTACCGCGCGCTGACCGGGCGGCCGCCGTTCTCGGGCAGCGAGGTGCCGCAGATCCTCTACCGCGTGGTCTACGGCATGCCGCCGCGTCCGTCGGAGCTGGTCGACGTGCCCGGCGTCGTCGACGACGTCCTGGCGATCGCCCTGGCCAAGCGGCCCGCCGACCGCTTCGCGACCGCCAGCGAGCTGGTCCACGCCCTCGAGCTGGCGCTCGCCGGCGCCCTGCCGGACGCGCTGCGCGACCGGGCCCGGCGCCTCACCGCCGCGCTGCCGTGGGGCATCGGCGGGCGCGGCGGCGAGCCCGTGGCGCGGGCCGAGGATCTGCTCCGCGAGGTGTCGCAGGACGATCTCCGCGGCGAGACCATGCAGAGCTAAGGAATCTCGATCACTTGGGATCCGGGCCGGGCGGGATCGGCCGGGCGAGGCCGTCCTGCATGTCAGACGGGGTCCTTAGCCTGGCCCAGCCTTGCACACCCAATCCTCGCAGCTCCCGCTCCTGGTGACCTCGGAGGTCGCCGCCGAGGTCACCGCCGAGACCGGCTCCGAGGCCGTCCCCCAGACCGGCCTCGTCGACGATGGCGTCGTCGTCTTCGACGTCGAGACCACCGGCACGGACCGCCGCCGCGACCAGGTGATCGAGCTGTGCGTGCAGAACGGCCTGGGCCCCGACGCGCGCAGCCGGGTCTGGCGATGCTGCCCCAGCGTGCCGATCTCGGCCGGCGCCCAGGCGGTGCACGGCATCTCGATGGAGGACCTCGAGGACGCGCCGCCGTTCGCGGCGCTGGCCGACGAGATCACCCAGGTGTTCGCCGAGGCCAAGGTCCTGGTCGGCTACAACCTCGCGTTCGACATCGAGATGATCCAGGCCGAGTTCGAGCGCCTGGGCCGGCCGCCGATCGATCTGACCGGCAAGACCATCGTCGACGCGTTCCGGCTGTGGCAGCAGTTCGAGCCGCGCAGCCTGCAGAACGCCCACCAGCGGTTCGTCGGCGAGTCGTTCGCGGCGGCGCACACCGCCAGCGCCGACGTCGCGGCCACCGGCCGCGTGCTGTCCGGCATGGTCCGCGCGTTCGGCCTCGACGGCCGCGACTGGAACGCCCTGGCCGGCGCGTGCGACCCCGACGGCCGGCTGCGGCCGCCCAACCGCTCGAGCTGGGTCGGGCCGTCGCGGCACCTGCAGTGGAACGAGGCCGGCGACGTCGTCATGACGTTCGGCAAGCACGCCAACCTGGCGTTGCACGTGGTCGCCCGCAACGACGCCGGCTACGTCCGCTGGGTCACCGGCAAGGACTTCCCCGACCACGTCATCGAGATCTGCGAGAAGGCGCTCGAGCTGGCCGGCGACGGCCCGGCGCTGGTGGCGTGGGTGCGCAAGCGCTACGGCCAGGCCGCGCCGACCGCGGCGCCGGCGTTCGCGCCGCGCCAGGACTAGAGCGCATCTCACAACCTCGCTCACCCCGAGCGGAGGGGGAGCGGCGGAGCCGCGACCCCGAAGTCGAGGGGGCGGGCGCCGAGACGGTCCGCCATCGCCGACGGGGTTCCGGCCGCTGCCCCCCGCCTCGACTGCGCCCTCGCGGCTTCGCTCGGGCTCCGCTCGGCGTGAGCGAAGCGTGCGGCGCGACCCGGTTGTGAGATGCGCTCTAGTGGCCGCGCGTCGCGCGCCCGCTACCAGCTGACGCCGAGCGCGATCCGCAGGGCGGGGCCGTCGTCGGTCGCGGCCCAGGCCTCGGCGTCGACGCGCAGCTCGTCGGCGCCGGCGCCGCTGGCGTCGCCGCGCCAGCCGATCGTGAGCCCGGCGGTGTCGCCGTCGGCCGCGGTGCGCGCGGCGATCGCCGCGCTCCAGCCGGCCAGCGCGCCGCCGTCGCGGTGGTAGCGCAGCGCCGCCAGCGCAGTCGGCGCGGCGCCGTCGACCGGCACCTCGACCGCGAGCGCGGCGTGGACGTCGTGGGGCCAGGCGCCGGGGCTCCAGGCCAGCCACGCCAGCACCGCGTGGTCGTCGCCGTCCGGGCTGGCGTCGCCGCGCAGGCGGGCGCGCCAGGCGCCGCCGATCACGGCGTCGTCGCCGAGCGCGCGCAGCGTGCCGGCGGTCAGCTCGGTCCACGGTGCGGCGGCGTCGTCGTCGGACGCCGCCGCGCCGGCGGGGGCGTCGTCGAGCTCGGCGCGGCGCGAGGCGTCGACGAAGTACAGCCGCGACGGTCCGAAACCGTCGAGGCGCAGCGACGCGTGGGGCGCGACCAGCGTCGTCGCGGCCGCGGCGGTCCGCCGCCACGCGGCGTCGACGCCGGCGTCGATCGTGAGCCGGTAGGTCGGCTGCCAGCGATCGGCGAGCCAGGCCTCGCCGTCGGCGTGGTGGCCAGCCGGGCCGTCGCCGCCGCCGACCTCGGCGCCAGCGCGGACCCGGTGCCAGCCGCGGGCGCGCAGGTGGCGGATCGCGATCGCGCGCGCGGCGGTGCGGGTGGTGTCGCGGGCGTCGTCGGGCCCGCGCCGCGCCTCGCTCGACACCCCGGCCTCGAGGGTCCAGCGGCCGTCGCCGCGCCGGCCCCGCCACCGGCCGTCGAGCCAGCGATCGACGATGCGGGCCCGCGGTGGCGCGACCAGCCGCGGCACCGCGCCCGACGGCGTGCCGGCGAGCGCCGGCGGGTGCGCGGTCCCCGGCCAGCCCAGCGTCGTCACCAGCGCGGTGACCGCGAGCTGATCGTCGAGGCGCGGCGCGACGTCGACCCGGGCCAGGCCCTGGCCGGTGACGCCGTCGCCGGTGACCCGGAGGTCGGCGCCGCCGGCGTACCAGGCACGGTCGCGGCGTAGCGGTCCGCGCACGGTGGCCGCGACCTCGCCGCCGCCGTCGCCGGCGACCGCGGCGATCCGCGCCGCGGCCTGGCGGACGTTGCTGCCCGAGCGCGACGCGACGTCGAGCGTGCTGGCGCCGAGCACGGGGCGATCGCCGTCGTCGCGGCCGTGCAGCTCGGCGCCGTCGATCAGCGCCAGCGACAGCGCGGGGGCGCCGGCGAGGCGGCGCCCGCCGTCGAGCCGCTGCGTCGACGGTGGCCGCAGCAGCCACAGCGCCGGCGCGTCGGCGGTGGTGAACGTGCGCGAGCCGTGGACGTCGGCCGGGGTCAGCGCGACGCCGAGCAGCGGGCCGGCGCGATCGTAGGCGGTCGGCAGGTCCCAGAAGACGCAGCCCAGCGGCTCCTCGACGACGTCGATCGCGAGGTCGCCGAGCCAGGTGCCGCCCGGCGCGACCGCGGCGTCGGCGATCGTGACGCGCTGGGCGCGCGAGGCGTCGGCGAAGTACACCGTGACCTCGGCGGGCCCGGCGCGGTCGACGGCGATCGCGAACGTGCCGTCGGCCTCGGTGATCGCGACCGCGTCGACCGGGGGCGCGGCGGCGCCGGCGGCCGCGCCCGGCGCGCGCGGCGTGACCACCACCGTGGCGCCGTACAGCGGCTCGCGGGTGATCGCGTCGACGACGCGGCCGCGGACGCCCGGCGCGCCGGCGGCGAGCGGTGGGGCCGCCGTCGTGGCGTCGTCGTCGTCGTCGTCGTCGTCGTCGGCGGCGGTGCCGGTGGGCTGGGCGTGCGCCACCGCCGGTGCGAGCGCGGCGACCGCGGCGACCGCGGCGACCGCGGCGACCGCGGCGAGGCAGCGGCGATCCATGCCTTCGGTGCTAGCAGCCGCGCCGCCGTGGCCCCAAGGCGCGGCCGATCATCGCCGTTGGCCGGCGCCGCCGCGGGCGAGGCCGCGAGGTCACGGGTGCGACGTGACGCGCGCTGACCGGCGGGCGGCGGCCGAGGCGTCGTCGCCGCGGGTGCGACGCGCCGGTCGAGGGGCGGTCCCTAGCCGTCGCGCGCGATCGCGGCCTGGCGTAGGCCCTGGGCGACCGCGAGCGCGGCGTCGGCGGTCGGCCGCTGCGCCGGATCGGGATCGCCGAGGGCGTCGAGGTGGGCCTGGACCTGATCGCGCAGCACCGCCGGGGCCTCGACGTCGTCGGGCAGACGGAAGTCGCCGCGGCGTCGCGTCCCGGTCAAGAGGGTCTCGCGCGGCCACGGGTACCGTCCGGTCAGCATCTCGAACAGCACGACCGCGGTGGCGTAGACGTCGCACGGCGGCGCCTGGACCCCGGCGCGCTGCTCGGGCGACATGTACGCCAGCGTGCCCGCGGCCTCGGCGGGGCGCCGGCTCTCGGCGGCGGCGGCGCCGGTGGCGCCGGCGACGTCGGGCAGGTGGGCGATCCCGAAGTCGCCGAGCATGACCTCGGCGCCGGGCAGGTCGGCGTCGCGGCGGAACATCAGGTTCGCGGGCTTGAGATCGAGGTGGACGATGCCGCGGCGGTGCGCCGCCGACAGCGCCGACAGCACCTGGGTGTGGCGCTCGAGCGCGCGGCGCAGGTTGCGCGGGCCGCGCTCGCGGACCACGTCGCGCAGCGTGCCGCCGGCGGCGAGCTCCATGACGATGCGGCGCGCGTCCTCGTCGAGATCGAGCACCGCGACGATGTTGGGGTGGCGCAGCGACGCCGTGACCCGGGCCTCGTGGAAGAACCGCGCCAGCGCGTCGGCGCTGCGGGCGCCGGCGACGTGCGGGTGCAGCAGCTTGATCGCGACGTCGCGCTCGAGCTCGAGGTCGCGGGCCAGGTAGACCACGCCGGTGGCGCCGCGGCCGAGCTCGCGGACCAGGCGGTAGCGCTGGCCGGCGTGGACGCCCGCGACCTCGACCCCGGCGATCGTCTCGCCGGCGGTGGGCGCGCCGACGCCGCGCGCGGCGCGCAGCCGATCGACCCGGGCCCGGACGTTGGGGTAGTCGACGTCGAGCGCGAGCACCGCCTCGTAGTGGCGCAGCGCGCGGGCGTCGTCGCCGCGGCGGCGGTAGTGCTCGCCGAGCAGGAAGTGGGCGCGCAGCGCGTGCGCGGGGTCGGCGGTGAGGGCCTCGAGGTGGGGCAGGGCCTCGTCGAGCTCGACCCGCAGCTCGTGGAGCTCGACCAGGCGCGCCCGCAGCGTCGCGACCGCGGCGGCCGGCGCGTCGGGGATCGCGATCAGCTTGCGCAGCCACTCGAGCGCCAGCCGCTCGTGGCCGCTCTTCCACAGCGCGTCGACCTGGGCGAACACCTCCGGCGACGCCAGCTGGTCGAGGCGCCGGCCCTCGCCGACGTCGGCGACCAGCTGCGACAGCCAGGTCTCCTCCTCGGGCCCGAGGTGGACCGGCTCGGCGCGCGGCGGCTCGGCGAGAGCGGCGGGCGCGCGGCCGCGCCCGAACAGGCGGCGGAAGAAGCCGGGCCGGTCGGTCACGTGACGTCGAGCTCCTCGCCGTCGATCGTGACGACGTCGCCGCGGATCAGCTGGACCCGGCCGCTGCCGACCCGCTCGCCGGCGACGACCAGGTCGCGGGCGCGGCCCTGGCCGATCCAGGGCCGGCCGTCGGCGAAGACGACGTCGGCGGCGACGCCGACCGGGTCGAGGGCGAGGCGCTCGCCGTCGGCGCCGGCGAGCAGCTGGACGCCGCGGTCGACGCCGCTGGCGACGGTGAGGTGCAGCGCGACCGGGCGGTGGTGGTCGGCGGCGTCGTCACCGACGGTGGCGTAGGCGACGCGCAGATCGTCGCCGAGGCCGAGCTCGCCGGTGCCGGCCAGCGGCACCCGCCCGGCGATCGGCAGGCCGCCGATCCGGGTGCCGTTGCGCGACCCGGCGTCGCGCAGCATGAACCGCGCGCCGTCGTCGACGGCGCCGACCTCGATCTCGGCGTGGCGGCGCGACACGCCCGCGGTGCGCAGCACCAGGTCGCACAGCGCGTCGCGGCCGAGCGCGATCACCGGCACCGCGCACACGACGATCGTGCCGCCGCGGCGCCGGCCCAGCTGCAGCCGGCCGCCGGTGATCAGCCGGGCCTCGAGATCGTCGAGCAGCCGCCGGTAGTCGCCGGCGTCGTCGCCGGCGGCGCCGACGCAGCGCTGCAGCGCTGCCCGGGCGTCGTCGCGCCGGCCCAGCCGCAGGCTGGTCTCGTAGTCGGCGAAGGCGTCGCGGCGGGTCCGCTCGGCCTCGTGGCGCTCGCCGTCGGCGGCCAGCGCGGCCTCGACCTTCTCGACCATGCCGGCGGCGCTGTACGCGGCGGCCGCCGCCTGGTGGTCGCCGATGGCCTCCCACGCGTCGCCGGCGGTGCCGTGGTCGCCGCCGCGGGTCAAGAGCGCCGCGGCCTCGCGGACCCGCTCGCGGTCGCGCGCGGTGGCGATGCCCTCGGCGACCGCGCGCGCGTACAGGGCGCGGCCCAGCGCGGCGGCGGCGGCGGCGGCCAGCTCGGGATCGTCGTCGGACCAGTGCAGCGCGTCGTGCAGCGCCGCGATCTCGGCGGTGCGGTCGGGCGCGCGCCGGGCCCGCGCCAGGTGCATGCGGACCGCGGCCGCGCGATCGCCGGCGAGCCCGTAGCGCTCGGCGGCGAGCTCGACGTTCCCGGCGGCCTCGGCGGCGACCGCGGCGCGGTAGTCCGACGAGAACAGGCGCTTGAAGAAGGACACGCGGGGCGATGATAGCGCGGCGTCGCGACCGCGCGTCAGGGCGGCAGGGCCTGGCCGAACCGCTCGAGGTAGCCCTTGCGGAGCTCGTCGAGGGCGGCGTCGTCCTTGATCCGGTCGTAGGCCTTGGCCAGGGCCCGCCAGGCCTGGCCGAGGTCGGGATCGACCGCGATCGCGGCGCGCAGCTCGTCGATGCCGGCCGGGGTCTGGCTGGGGCTGCGCATGATGAGGATGCCGAGCAGGTAGTGGGCCCAGGCGGTGCCGTCGTAGGCGCTGATGGCGCGCCGGCACAGCTTCTTGGCCTCGGCCTCGTGCTTGCGGCGCATCGCCAGGTCGCAGCGCGCCGCCAGCAGCCCGGGCGCGCCGGGCCAGGTCTTCTCGGCCTTGCGCGCGGCCCGCTCGGCGGCGTCGAGCTTGCTGGCGTAGACCAGATCGAGGATCTCGCGGACCGCCGCGACCAGCGCGGCCTCGTTGTCGGGCGCGATCTTGAACTTCTTGCCGTCGCGCGGGACGCCGTAGCGGGCCCGGGTGCTGGCGGCCCAGCGCGCGATCGGGTGATCGGCGACGCCGCTCTGCGCGATCGCGTCCTCGGTCCAGGTCAGGCTGCCCAGGCCCTGGTAGATCGCGGCGAGCTGCAGCCACGCGTCGCCGCGGCCCTCGGTGAGGTTGGAGATGCGCGCCTTGGCGAGGTCGAGCTGGGCCAGCGCGGCGGGGACGTCGCCGGCGCCGAGCAGCGAGGTCGCGATCGCGATGTACGGCCCGGGGTCGGCCGGGGCCAGCTCGGCGGCGCGCTCGCACACCTGCGCCGCCTGCTCGTCCTTGGGGCCGCGCGCCGCCAGCTGGATCTGGCAGGCCAGCAGCCGGATCTGCGCGTTGGCCGGGTACGCGGCGATGATCGGGTCGAGCTCGGCGAGGGCCTCGTCGAAGCGCGCCGCCCGGGCCAGCTTCTCGGCGTGCTGGTACTGCGCCAGCGCCGCGGCCGGCACCGGCGACGCGGTGAGCCCGGCGTCGATCGCGGCGATGTCGGCGCGCAGGCCGGCGACCATCGCCGCCTTCTCGTCGGCGTCCCAGCCGCCCCAGTCCTCGCGCTCGATCGCGTCGAGGATGCGGCCGTAGGTGCCGCGCGGATCGCGGGCGTCGGCCGGCTTGAGCCGGTCCTCGATCGCGATCATCATCAGCTCGCGGTTGCGATCGCTGATCCCGGTCTGCTGCGCCGAGTACGACGGGTGCAGCAGCCACGCCGGGTCGGTCTCGTGGATGGCGCCGAGGCTGTGGGCCAGCTCGTGGACCAGCACGACGGTCTCCTTGTGGCGGCGGCGGGCGTCGTGGACCTCGTCGCGCTCGGCCTGGTCGAGGTCGGGGAAGGCGCGGGCGAACGCCTTGCGCTCCTCGAGGTCGGCGTAGCCGCGCAGCATCAGGTGCGGGCCCAGCAGCTCGGCGACGCCGAGCTCGTCCATCGTCGCCGACACCAGCGGCAGCGCCGAGGTCAGGCCGATCACGAACGCGACGTCGTCGCCGGGGTCGAGCTGGGACAGCACCTGCAGATCGTCGCGCAGCGACGCGTCGGGGGCCCGGCGGTCCCACTCGAGGTACTCGGCCTCGAGCCGGACGCCGAGCATCGGCACCAGCATCTGGTTGGCGTAGTCGAGCTGGTCCCCGAAGGTCTGCTTCCAGTGCAGGTGCTGGGCCCGGTAGTCGGCGTCGGCGTAGACCCGGACCCGCGCGATCCGCGGCTCGCCGTCCCACTGCTTGCGGGCCTCCAGCGTCGCCGGCAGCGCGCTGCCCAGCGCCTTGCGCTGCGACTTGATGTACGACGGCGTGCACGCGCCCAGCGCCGCGATCACGGCGAGGGCGCCGAGGCTGGCGACGAGGGCGACGGCGCGACGGCTCACCGGGCCAGGATGGCGCGCCGCCGCCTGCGGAGCAAGCTGGGGTCCGGCTACTTCACCGCCGCGGTCACCCAGAAGTCGCGCGGGTACAGCCGGTACAGCACGCCGTCGTCGCCCTCGGCGGTCGCCAGGTACCGGGCCCAGGCGTCGAGCTGGGCGTCGGGGCCGATCACGAAGTAGACGGCGTCGGCGACCGACGCCGACGCCGGGCCGTAGCCGGGCAGGACCTTGCCGTAGACGCCCTCCATGCGCCGGAACAGCTCCGCGCCCAGGCCGTCGCGGCCGCGCAGCCGCAGCAGGTGGTCACGGAAGCGTCGCACCGTGTCGGGCGCGACGCCGTCGGCGAGATCGTCGGCGATGCCCTGGGCGCGGCGCTCGTAGCTGGCGGCGACCCGCGAGCTGAAGGCCTCGGCGATCGCGTAGTCGGCGAGGGCGGGATCGACCTCGGCGCGGCGCAGCTCGCCGATCACGAAGCTCAGGGTCTGCGGCAGCTCGGGGCAGCGCTCGGCGTAGTAGCGGATCCGGCCCAGGCTGACGCTCGGGCGCAGGCCGTTGGAGTAGGCCAGGCCGGCGGCCCAGGTCTTCATGAAGATGCTGTGGCCGCCGTGACCGGTGTAGAGGTTGCCGGCCAGGTAGTCGAGCAGGGCGTCGTCGGTGTCGTCGGCGAACGACGCGCCGGGCGCCGAGTTTACGAAGACGCCGCTCGAGGTCGACGGGTTGACCAGGCCGACGAAGCGCGGCGTCGCGCCCGGGACCCGGCCGCGGACGCGGTCGTCGATGGTGGCGGCGTCGCCGTAGCGCGGGCGCGCCGGCGCGGCCTGATCGAGGCCGGCGACCAGCGTGGTCAGCTCGCCGCGCAGCACCTCGGTGCTGGCGGTGGAGCCCACCATCCACGCCCGCGCGTTGCCGGCGGCGAACACGGCGCGGCGCACCCGGTCGAGCCCGGCGAGCGCGGCGTCGGCGCCGGCCTCGAGATCGGTCGCCATCTCCTTGCACAGGTAGGCCCAGTCGGCGGCGAGGGCGTCGTCGGGCAGATCGGCGAGCAGCGCGGCGAGGTCGTGGCCGGCGTCGACCAGCAGCGCACGCGCCGCGGCCGAGGTCTTCGCCGCCACCGGCAGGTAGCGGACGATGGCCTTGTCGGGCTTCGCCGGCGGCGCGGCGAGGGCGGCGGCGAGCTGGCCCAGGTGCGCCCGGTCGAGCGTGGCGCCGGCGGCCGCCGCGGCGCGCAGCGCGCGGGTGACCTCGGCGGTGACCGCGGCGTCGCCGGGATCGGCGAGCATCCAGCGCAGCCGGTGGACGTCGTGGGCCTGGGTCAGGAAGCTCTGGGTGTGGAGGTACTGGGGCCAGCGCTGGCGCCAGTACGCGGTCGCCGGGTCCTCGACCCAGTCCTCCTCACGGCCCTGCATCGTCTTGCGCAGCGTCGTGAGCTGCTGCGCCACCGCGTCGCGCAGGCGCGGCAGGTTGGCGCGCCGCCAGTCGGGGCTGGCCAGCAGCCGGCGCATCCAGGTCAGGGCGCGGCGGCTCTCGTCGAGGTCGTTGCCGGCGCCGCGCGCCAGCAGCTCGATCCGGCCGGTGCTCGGGTTGGCGTCGTAGCCGAACGACAGGCCGAGGACCTCGCGGCGCAGCGCCTCCTTGACCTGCTCCGACGGTGTCGCCTGGCCGTCCTCGAACAGGCCGGCGTCGACGAGCAGGGTCGGCAGCATCGCCAGGTACGGCAGGTCGGCCTCGGCGACCGCGTCGACCCGGAACGCGACCCCGGCCGTGCTCGACGTCATGCTGTCGAAGCGCGAGGTCACCAGCGGCACCTTCCCGGGCAGCTCGGCCTGGTCGTAGCGCAGCTCGTCATCGCGGGTCATCGGCGGCGAGTCGATGAACGGCGGCATCGTCTGGCCGCGCGCGGCCTGCTCCAGCTTCGCGGTCTCGGCGTCGTAGGCGGCGGCGAAGTCGCGCAGCACCTTGGCGGTGTCGTCGGTGCCCGCGGCCTTGGCCAGGCGCGCCAGCTCGGCGGTCGCGCGGTCCTTGCGCTCGCGATCGAGCGTGATCCGCAGCTCGGGGCTGGGCCGCGCGGCGACGACGTACGGCGCGTCGAGCAGGCCCCACGCCTCGAGACGGCTGCGCCACGGGTTGCCGCCGGCGGCGAGCACCTGCTCGATCGCGGCCAGCTGCGGCCGCAGCGTCAGCGACTTCTGGAAGCCGTCGACGCGCTCGAGATCGAGCAGCTGGCCCATCCACTCGGAGCCGGTGCCGCGGAAGCCGAAGGCGGGGGGCGAGTTGAGGAACTTGGCGAGGGCGCGGCGCTGGCTGGTCAGCCGGCTCGACACCCGGGCGGCCAGGGTCTTCAGCTCGGGGGCGTCGTCGGGCAGCGCCGCGATCCGCGCCAGCTCGTCGTGGACCACCTTGCGCACCGCGGCCTCGTCGGCCTCGGTGAGGTGGGCGGCGGCGACGCCCTCGAGGCCGACGTAGACCGGCTGGCCCAGGTCGGTCGAGACGTAGCTCCACACCGCGGTGGCGCCGGTGTCGAGGGTGCGCGTCTTGCCGTCGACCAGCGCGCCGTAGAGGTTGGTGCTCTCGTCCCCGGCGACCGCGTCGAGGAACAGCGTCATCAGCGTGCGCTCGGTCAGGTCGAGGTCGCGGGTCGCCGGCCACACCAGCATCATCGGGCTGGCCTGGGTGGCGTCGGCGGACGGGTAGTCGACCACCGCGGTGGCGCCCGGCGCGGCGCCGGCGGCGGGCGGCAGGTCGGCGACGGTCATGGCGTGGCCGGTGCGGCCGGCGAGCCGATCGAGGATCGCGCCGGTGTGGTCGAGGACGTCGCCCAGCTCCATCGAGCCCGGGAACGCGCCGATCATGCCCATGTTGCCGAGGTAGTAGTGGTCGCGGTGGAACGTGCGGATGTCGTCGGGCGTCATCGTGCGGATCGCGGCGGGCTCGCCACCCTGTGACATCGCCAGCGGATGACGAGGTCCCCAGACCATGTGGCCGGCCTGTTCCCACAGCAGGCGGTCGGGCTGCTCGTAGGACCGGACCATCTCGTTGTAGACCGTGCCCTTCTCCTCGAGCCGCAGCGTGCCGTCGTCGTTCTTGCTGACGCCGAAGTTGCGGACCTCGCGCCGGATCTCCTCGTCGGTGTAGTCCGGGTTGATCAGCGCGTCGAGCTGGTCGTCGAAGACGTCCCAGAAGACGTCGTGGCCGGCGACGGTGTGGAAGTGGTAGCAGGTCCGCCACTGCATCGTGAACGCCGACGACTCGGCCAGCGACATCGCCTGCTTGCTGCCGAAGGCGCGGCCGCGGTTGCCCTTGCCCAGCAGCAGGTGCTCCTGGGTGTGGGGCTCGCCCTGATCCGAGGTCGGGAAGCTGTTGACCCAGATGAAGCCCTGCGGCGCCGACTCGATGCGCAGGTAGTCGAAGACGAACCCGGTGCCCTGGTGGACGAAGCGGGCGCCCATCGGCTGGTCGGTGTCGTCGAGGTAGACCGCGGTGGCGGTGAAGCCGTGGGTCTGCTGGCCCTCGGTGAGCGAGGCCAGCGCGACCGGCGCGGGTGGGGGCGGGGGAGGGGGCACGGGCTTGCTCTTGCCGCCGCAGGCCAGGGACAGGGCCAGGGCCAGGGCGATCAGGTGGCGGGGCGACATGGCCCCGATCTACCGCGGCGCGGCCGCGGGCGCGACCCGGACGCGACGCCTTCGGACGCGGGTCAGTCGATGCCGAACGAGGTCACGCAGCGCGCGATGTCGGTGGCTAGCGCGAGCTGCTCGGTGCCCAGCGACTTGGCGTCGCTGACGCCGGCGAGCATGGCCTCCATGCGACGGTCGATGACCTCGGCGCACGCGCGGTCCTCGCACGCGTCGCACTCGGCCTTGATCTTGGTGAGCTCGTCGACCGAGAGGTCGGCGCCGGGCGTCGCCTTCGCCTTGTCCTTGCCGCAGGCGCCGAGGCCGAGGCCGAGGCCGACCCCGAGACCGAGGACGATCGCGAGCGCCAGGGGTAGGGTGTGGACATGTCGCATGGTGGCTCCTCCTCGCACCAGCATAGCGCCGGCGCGTGCGTGCTCGCGTGCCGCGATGGTATCGTCGCCGCGGCGCACGGCTTGCAACCTGCCCGGGGCGAGGCCCGCACGACCGCAAGGGGCGGTCGAGGCGGGCGCTCGGCACCGGGGCTGTGCAACCCCCGTACAGCCCAACGACCTGCACGCCCGACGTCTCGCCCCCGGAGGAGCCGATGCCGCACCCAGCCGTACCTCGCACGCTCGCCGTCTGCCTCGCGATGGCGCTCACGATCCCGGCGAGCCGGGCCCTCGCCGACGATGACGACAGCAGCCCCGTCGACTGGGGCGTCGGCGTCCAGGCCCACCGCGGCCACGTGTCGCGCGGGCTGCAGAAGCTGTTCGTCGACGACAGCCCCGGCGGCGCGACCCAGGACGGCGGCGGCATCACCTTCACCCGCCGCGGCAAGCAGCTCGAGCTGGTGATCGGCCTCGGCTTCGATCCCCTCGACGGCGTCGACGGCTACTACCTCAAGAAGAGCGGCACCGCGACCACCGCGGGCGACGTCGACTACATGGAGTTCCACCAGCTGCAGTGGTTCACCGCCGACTTCACGGTGGTCGGGCGGCTGTCGCTGCACAAGATCCTGGCCCTGCGCTACGGCGCCGGCCTCGGCTTCGGCGTGGTCCGCGGCGAGGCCCGCAAGACCGACGCGATCTGCACCAGCGACCGGCTGCAGCAGGACTGCATGATCGATCCCAACGCGGTCGACGTCGACGTCCCGGCCGACATCCCGCCGGTGCTGCCGGTGGTCAACCTCCTGGTCGGCGCCGAGCTGCGACCGTTCCGCTTCCTCAGCGTCTACGTCGACGCCGGCCTGCACTCGGTGCCCTACGTCGGCGCCGGCGTCACGCTGTATCTGTGGAAGGGGCACTGAGCGGCGGCGTCGCGCGGCGCCACGGTCGCGGTGCGACGAGCGTCGGATCTGGCCACACCCGGCGCCGGCGCCGACAGCGATCTCGCCGACCTGCGCGCGGCACGTCGGTTGCTGTGTCCCGGGACCATGAAGCCCACGTCGCTCGCGGTCGTCGCCGCCCTCTGCGCCCTGGTGGCCTGCGGCGCCTGCGGCGGCGGCGGCGACACCGCCGACGCGGGTGATGACGCCGCCCCCGACGCCGCGCCCGACGGCTCCGGCGCTCCCGATGCGGCCGTCGACGGCGCGCCGTCGGCGTGCCCCGAGGTCACCGCGCTGGCCACCGGCACCGCGACCGAGGTGACCGTGATCGGCGACCCCGGCTCGACGATGGGGATCTTCGATCCGTCGCTGGTGTACCCGGACGGCGCGCCGGGCGGCGCGATGAGCTACTCGAGCGTGCCGGACCAGCACTCGATCCGGACCCGGATCGCGCTGTCCGGCGACGCCGGCGCGTCCTGGACCTTCGTCGTCGAGGTCAACGCGCCGCAGGCGGCGACGATCACCACCGCCGACACCGTCGAGTGCCCCGGCGGTACCTGCACCGGCGCGTTCATCAGCGAGGTGTCGTCCCTGATCATCGACCCCGACGATCCCGATCCGACCCGGCGCTGGAAGCTGCTCGCGCACCGCTACCTGGTCGAGTCCGACGACACGCTGCACTACCGCTACGGCACGATCACGCTGCAGACCGCGGCCGCCCCCGAGGGGCCGTGGACGGCGCCGGCGCCGCTGATCGGCTGGGACTCGCCGGCGGCGGTGTCGTCGGCCGGCGTCGTCACCAACGCCTCGGCGCTGGCGGGCACCGCCGACTGCGTCGCGCTGACCGAGCCCGGCGCGTTGTGGCGCCCGGCGCCGGCGGGCGGGACGTCGTCGATCGATCTCGCGCTCGGCTGCGTCTACCTCGACGGCGCGACGCCGCGGATCCGGATCGTCCTCTTGCGCTCGGACGACCACGCCGCCAGCTGGCGCTTCGTCAGCGATCTGCTCGACGCCGACGACGCCGCGTGCCTCGACGCCGACGCGACCCGCACCGTCAACGCCGCCGATCTGTTCTACGCCGGCGGCGTCGAGTACCTGGCGGCGACCCCGTCGCACGGCGGCGCCGGCTACGAGGGCTGCCTGGTCATCCCGGTCGACGATCCCGACGCCGGCGCGGTGCGCCGCGACGCCCTCGGCCGGGTCGTCCCGGTGCGCGCGCTGGTGGCGTCGCCGACCCGGTTCGCCGGCGCCTGCGCCTACGCCGAGGGGGCGACCGCGCTGGGCTACGTCGTCCCGGTCGGGTTCCTCGACGCGCCGCCGCGGGTGTTCCGCATCTTCGCGACCGGCCCGTCGGCGCCGTGACCGCGGGCGCCCCGGCTTGCGCCGGCGGCGCCGGCCGGCGACGCTGGGGCCCGGGCATGACCACCCCCGCGCACGACGACGCCGGCGCGGCCGCGCCGGCCAGCCTGCCCACCGTCGATCGGCACCTGGCCAGCCACGTCTTCAACGTCGCGGTGCTGGTGATCGGCCTCGGGCTGCTGGCGTGGATGGTCCACGATCTCGGCCTCGACCGGGCGCGCGCGGTGCTGCGCGACGCCGGCGGCTGGTTCCCGCTGATCGTCGCGCTCGACGTCGCCGCGATGGCGTGCGACGCCGCCGCGGTCCACGCCTTCATGCGGCCCGAGGCCCGGATGGTGTCGTTCTGGCGGGTGCTGGCGGCGCAGGCCAGCGGCCGCGCCGTCAACATCCTCACCCCGGGCGGCGCGCTCGGCGAGGCCACCAAGGTCACGATGCTGGTCAGCCACGCGCCGCGCGCGCGCGTCGTGTCGGCGATCGTCCTCGCCGACCTGGCCAGCTTCTACCTGTCGGTGACGATCGTCGTCCTCGGCGTGCCCTTGACCCTGCTGATCGCCGATCTGCCCCACGACCTCCAGGTCCTGATCTGGATCGGGCTCGCCGTGCTGGTCCCGCTGATGGCCGGCCTCGGGGTCCTGGTCCACCGCGGCGCGGTCGGGAGCCTGGTCGGCACGCTGCGCGGGCTGCGCGTCATCTCCGCGGCGCGGGCGCGGTCGTGGCGCGACCGCCTCGCCGAGATCGACGGCCACATCCGCGAGCTGCAGGCGGCGCGCAGCGAGGGCACCCGGATCGGCCTGGTCTTCGTCGGCGCGTCGCGGCTGATCGCGTGGGGCACGCTGGTGATCGTGCTGCGCGCGATCGACGTCCACGTCACCGCGACCCTGTTCGTCGCGGTGGTGTCGTGCGGCGTGCTGATCGGCTGGATCGCCGCGGTCGTGCCGCTCGGCCTCGGCGTCGCCGACGGCAGCAACTACGCCCTGTTCGACGCCCTCGGCGCGTCGGGCGCGCACGGTCTGTTCATGACCCTGCTCAACCGGGCGCGCAGCCTGACCATCGCGGTGCTCGGCCTGGTGACCATGGGCGTCGGCCACACGCTGACCCGGATCTCGCTGGCGCGCCGCCGCCGTCGCCTGCTCGCGATGCGTCGCCGCCGCGACGGCGAGGACGCGCCGTGACGCCGCCGTCGACGCTGCGCCTGCCGTTCGCGGCCGCGGCGCGGTTCCGGCTCGAGCAGCTGCTGGTGACCCAGCTGGCGTGCTCGTGGTCGGTGGGCTGGCGGCTGCGCGAGCAGTTCGCGCTGAGCGGCCCCGAGCTCGAGTTTGCGCGCGTCCTGCTGGAGCGCCGCCGCAACCTGTGGCTGTACCGCTGCAACCAGCGCCACTTCTGCGGCGACTTCCTCGCGATCGACATGTCGGCGCCGCGCCGGCGCACGACCTACGCCCTCGAGCTCAAGGCCGCCGAGCCGGTGCGCGTCGGCGTCGGCGGCCGCCAGTTCGCGGGCCTCGCCACCGCGCTCGCCGAGGTCGCCGAGGTCCGCGCCGACGGCCCGCTGATCACCGCCCAGGGCGATGGCGCCGAGGTGCTGCGCTGGATCGGGCGGTGAGGGCGCCGTCCGGTCACGGCGCCATCGGTGGGTGCCCGCGACGGGGCGAGGCCCACGAGCATGGTCGATGGTCGACGATGGCCGGCGCCGAGGTCCTGCGCGGCAACGGGCGGTGTTCGCGGCTCGGTGACGGGACGCGACGCGCCTTGCCAGGCGTTGCCGCCGCCGCGTCGGCGAGGTTCACGGCGAGGTGCCGTATCGTGGAGGAGGTCTGGAGTGTGAGTGTTTCGAACCTGGAGAGTCTGATGTCCGTACACCGCTCCACGATCTCGTCGGGCACCTGTGCAACCCCGACGACGACGTCGTGGCCCAGCACAAGCAGCTCGAGGCGGTGCGCGCCACCTGGTCGAAGCGGCTGCTGCTGAGCGAGGCCGACTGGGCCGACGTCGCCGACTGGACAGCGACAAGGTCGGCCAGTGGCTGATCTGTGCCCCCGATCTCGAGGCGCTCGACCCGGCGCGCGTCGTCGACGAGCTCGGCGGCGCCACCGCGCGCTCGGGCTACCAGCGGATCGCGATGCGACTGGAGATGGACAAGATCCGGCAGCGCATCCCGGAGCGGGTCGCGGCGATCAAGAAGCTGGCCGACGCCGATCCCGCGTACGCGACGCTCTTGAAGCTCGGTGCCCAGGTCCGCAAGCGCTGGGCGGCGCGACCGACCGACGACGAGCTGCAGGCGCTCGCGCTGGCGCTCGACGACGCGTGGGCGAGCGACTCGCGCCGCGCCTACGAGGGCTGCGACGAGACCACCTGGCAGGCCCTCGCCCACGCGGTCGGCGCGATCCCGGCCAAGCGCCTCGACGGCGTCGTCGGCACGACCTCCCGGCCGTACCTGGCCAAGGTGGCGTCGATCCTGCTCGACGACGAGGACGTCTACCTGGCAGCCAACGCCCGCGGCATCTGCGCGCGCTCTCTCGGCGGGGACGACGCGGTCGCCGCGCTGTTCGGCGCCGAGCTGGAGTTCCGCTCGGGGGCCCGCGGCCCGCGGACGGCGACGCAGACCGAGTTCCTGGCGGCGGGCGTCGAGTTCGACGACCGCACGGCGTCGCTGCAGTTCGAGCGGACCTTCCGACCGTGGCGCGGCGGGGCTGGCTTCGCCGGGACGTTCGAAGGTGTCGTCACCAAGGTCGTTCGCGGCGACGGCGGCACGACCATCACGTTCGCCAAGCAGATGGTCAAGGTGCTCGAGTGCACCGTGTGGAAGGCGACCAACCGCGTCGATCGGATCGACGACAGCGGCCACGTCTACTACGCGCAGGTCTGCGTCCACGACAAGTGGAGCACCTACGACAGCGCGCCGAAGCCGACGACGGTGAGCGCGCGCTTCGAGGCTGGCCTCAAGAAGGGCGCGTTCGTGACGCTGTACGGCGGCACCGTCGGCGCGGTCTGGGCCAAGGAGGGGGCGAAGACGCCGCTGGTGGTCTTCGGGGTCGCGTTGCGCTGACCGCCGCGCGCCGTCCGCCGCCCGAGCCATTCGGTCGCTGCCTGGCCCGGACCGAGCGGGAACCCGACGCCGCGCGCCGCGCGGGGCGTCGGCTCAGCGAAGCGAGGGGCGGAGGGAACGAGATGTCCAGGGGAGGCCGTGGATCGGGATCGCCCCTAGCGCAGCGTGAAGGTCCGGTACAGGTGGCCTCGCACCGAGCCATCGGCGTCGAAGGTGGTGATCCGGAAATCGCGGCGGCCCAGCTGCTGGAACGTCGCGCGCACCGCGCCGCGGGTCGATCTCGGTCGCCCGGTGACCGCGTCGGTCAGGAGGTAGCCGTCGGCGCGGACCTCGACGGCCGCGACCCCGGCGGGCGCGCGCTCGAGGCCGATCTCGTACAGCGCCGCGCCCATCTGCTTGATGTAGACCGCGGTGCCGGCGGTGACGTCCATCAGGCCGACCCCCAGCCCGACCTGGCGGCCGCTGCCGTCGTAGCCGCGAACCTCGAACTGCCGCGCGTCGCCCTCGAGCGAGAACTGGTAGCTGGCCGGGAAGTTGCTTCCGTCGGCGCGGGTCGCGCTGCCGACGGGATAGCCGTCGACGACGTACGCGACCCGGGTCACCGCCGCGGGCGCAAGCGCCCGCAGATCGTAGGCGCCGTCGCCGCGGCGCGCCCAGTAGACCTCGATCGGCGCCAGCGCGCCGCCGACGGTCAGGCGGTCGAGATCGGCGCGGCTGCCGTTGAAGCGATCGACGTCGACCCCGCCGGGGATGCCGGCGATGGTGCCGGCGTCGGAGGACTGCCAGAACGTCCAGCGGGTCCAGGGCGTCGGCAGGTCGGGGCACGCCGACGTGTACTGCGCGACCCACAGCGGGTGATCGACGAACGCCGCCGAGGCGCCGACGCTGTCCTGCCAGAAGTACTTGCCGGTGTAGACGATCGGCGTGACCCCGAGGCGGGCCTCGATCCGGTCGACCCACTGGCCGATGCGCGCGACGATCGTCGCCGCCGACAACCCGCTGGTCGCCTCGACGTCGATGACCGGCGGCAGATCGCCGGGCGCCAGCGCGCCGATCGCGTCGATCAGCAGGTCGGCCTGGGCGACCGCGTCGCTGCCCGGCCGGAAGAACTGGTAGGCGCCGCGGGTGACGCCCGCGGCGCGGGCCGCGGCCCAGTTGCTGGCAAAGCGGCCGTCTGGATAGCTCAGGCCGTCGGAGACCCGGATGAACGCGAACGCGACCCCGGCGTCTCGTGCCCGGGCCCAGTCGATCGCGCCCTGGTAGAAGCTGACGTCGACACCGGTCAGCGTCGCGCCGTCGGCGCATACGCGCAGCGGGATCGAGCCGGGCACGCCGTCGCCGGGTTCGTCGCCGAGGCCGGCGCCGGCCACCGCGTCACCATCGGGGTCGGGATCGCCGACGGTACATGCCGAGAGCGTCACGCCGGCGAGCGCGACCACGATCGAGGACAGCACGAGCTTCTGCATCCGCTCCTCCACAGGGAAGCGGCACCGGGGGGGCTCGCCGGTGAAGCAAGCGCGGTGCCGGTGTCCACCTCGCCGACTTCCGCGCGGATCCGTCGCACGAGGGCGGGGCCGGGGCGACCACCTGCC
>JACKDR010000039.1 GCA_020633495.1 Kofleriaceae bacterium
GCGGGTGTCGATCACCTTCTCGAGCTGGCCGAGCACCGCGGCCATCGCCGGCGAGTCGCCGATGATGTTCTCGAAGCGCATCTTCTCGTCGCGCTTCTTGAGGTAGACGTTCTCACCGCGCAGCCGCTCCTCGGCGACCCGCAGCCGCGACACCAGGCTGGCGTTGTCGATCGCGAGCGCCGCCTGCGAGCCGAGCAGCAGCGCGACCTCGAGGTCGGGCTCGTCGAACATGCCGGCGGAGCGGCGGTTGTCGGCCTGGATCAGCCCGATGATCTCGTCGCCGCGCCACAGCGGCACCGCGATCATCGACAGGATCTGGCCGCCCAGGATCGACTCCGAGCTCGACAGCTCCTCGCTGGCGTTGGCGGTGAGCAGCGCGGCGCGGTCGGACAGGACCCGGCGCAGGATCGTCCGCGACGCCCGCACCGGATCCGGGCCCTCGTTGGTCGACGCCCGCAGGTCGCGGGTCGCGCCGCCGGGCAGGCGCTCGCGCGACATCGCGAGCACGAAGCGATCCTTGTCGTCGGCGGCGCGCATCAGCACGGCGACGTGGGTGGCGCGGGGCAGCAGCTCGAAGGTGGCCTCGACGCAGGCCTCGACCGTCGACGCCTGGTCGAGCCGGCCGCCCAGCTTCTGCAGCGCCTTGTAGACCCGCAGCGCGCCGGCGGGGTCGTGCTCGAGCTGGTCGGTGACCGCGGGCAGGTCGACGATCGAGCGCGACGCGATCAGGCGCTCGCCGAGATCGTCCTCGGCGCCGGGCTCGAGCTTGGGCACGCGCACGCGGATCGTGACCGGGTTGCGGGGATCGCCGAGGCGCAGCACGTCGCCGTGCTCGAGGCCGAGCTCGTGGCGCCGGGTGGCGTCGACCGCGAGGCGCTGGCCGGCGCGCTCGACCACCGAGCCGTTGGTCGAGCGCAGGTCGCGGAAGACGTAGGCCTCGCCCTCGCGGACGATCTGGGCGTGCTCACCCGACAGGTGGTAGTCGGTGAGGACGATCTTGTTGGTCGGCGATCGCCCCAGCGTGACGATCGCGTCACGGAGCTCGTACAGCGAGCGGGGTGAGGTGCCTTGAAGGATCTCGAGGATGATCACGGGCGCTGGACCGAGCCGGCGAAGTACCACGGATCCGTGTGGACGAAAACCGTGTGGGTACCCGGCGTCCTGGTTATACTCCAGGCCGGTTTTCGCCGTCATGTCGTCGATTTCCAAAGTCGTGGTCGCCCAGCAGGATCCACGCTCGGTCGCCGCGGTTCGCCTCGGCTTCGAGCGTGAAGGCGCCTCCGTGGTCACCGTCGACGCCGGCGCGGTCGCCGGCGTCGCCCTCGACGCCGACGTCGGCCTGGTCATCGCCGGCGCCGACGACGCCGCCGCGGCGCGCACGCTGATCGCCGGCCTGGCCGCGGCCAGCGCGCGCGGCCCCGACGCGCCGGTGCTCTACGTCGGCAACGGCGTCGGCCGCGGCGAGGCCTGGAAGGCCGGCGCCGACGAGGTCCTGCTCGAGCCGGCGTACGTCCGCGACGTCGTCGTGGTCGGCCGGCTGCTGGCCGGGCGCAAGCGCGGCCACCGCACCGTCGTCACCGGCGATCTCGGCGACTGCTACGGCGTCTTCTACCTGGTGCGGGCCCTGGCCGCGACCGGGCGCTCCGGCGTGGTCACGCTGGTGCGTGGGCTGCGCCGCGGCGAGATCCGCATCTTCGAGGGCGAGGTCACCTCCGCCCACATGGGCGTGCTCAACGGCCAGGCCGCGCTGCACCAGCTGATGCTGTGGACCGAGGCCCACTTCGAGTGGCGCCACGAGCCGGTGGTGCGCCGCCAGCAGCTGCCGCTGTCCCACGACGAGGTCCTGGCCCAGGCCGGCCGGTTCCTGCACGACGTCCGCGAGCTGGCCGGCGGTCTGTCGCCGTCGGCGGTCTTCGAGCAGGACGTCCAGAAGATCCAGGCGATGGCCAAGCGCCTGCCGACCGAGGTCCACGGGGTACTGCGGCTGTTCGACGGCAACCGCACCCTGGCCGACGTCCTCGAGGACAGCTCGTTCCGGGTCTTCGAGACCCTGCGGGTCGCGCAGCGCGCGGTCGAGTCCGGGCTGCTGCGCCGGGTCCACGTCCAGCGCGCCAAGGCGGCGCTGCGCGCGGTGCTCGCGGTCGACGAGTGGCTGGTCGGCGACGAGCCGCGCGACGCCGTGATCGATCGGGCCATGACCCTGGGCGAGTCCGACCAGGTCACGGTGCCGGTCGGCAAGGGCGGCAACAAAAAGCGCAAGCGCGGCAAGGGCGGGCGCGGCGGCAAGCCCGGCGCGGCGCCGCCGGCGCGGTCGCAGCAGGACGTCGACTGGGCGGCGCTGGTGCCGCGATCGTCGACGGTCGACGCCAGCGCGATCACCGGGGTGGTGCCGTCGTCGGCGGCCTCCGGCGAGATCGATCTCGAGAAGCTGGGCGGCGCGATCGCGGCCCGCCGCGAGGGCCGCGAGGGCCTCGAGGCGCTGACCGATCCCGGCGAGCGCACCCAGATGTTCCCCGGCAGCGAGCCGTCGGTGACGGTCGACCTCGGGCCCGAGCCCGCGGCCGAGCCGCCGGCGGGCGCCGACGCGGCCGCCGAGGCCCGGCCGACAGCGAGCCGGGCGCGGCCGACGCGACCGCGCCCATCGAGCCGACCGAGCCAGTGGCGCTGCGCGCGGCCGACGCCGAGCCGGTCGCCGACCAGGCCGCGCCGGTCGCGGTGGCGCCGAGCGTGGACGAGACCGCGCCCGCGGACGCGTCGGTCGACACCGCGCCGGTGCCGACGGTCGCGGCGGGCGCTGACGGCGGCGACGGCGGCGGCGACGGCGACGCGTGGAGGCCGCGTACCGCCAGGCCCAGGACGCGGTGGCGGCGGCGCCCTCGCCGGCGGCGGCGGAGGCGGCGGCGCCGGTCGAGGCGGCGGAGGCGGCGGCGCCGGTCGAGGCGGCGGCGGCGGCGGCGCCGGTGGTCGAGGCGGCGGCGGCGGCGGCGCCGGCGGTCGAGGCAGCTCCGCCGGTGGACGCGGTCGAGGCGGCGGCGCCGGTGGACGCGGTCGAGGCGGCGGCGCCGGTGGACGCGGTCGAGCCGGCGGTGGCCGAGCCGACCGCGGCGGCGGCAGTGGCCGAGGCGGCGATCGAGGCGGCGGCGCCCGACGCCGCGCACGTCGACGCCGTCAGCGGTGAGGTCGCGGCGGTCACGTCGAGCGCGGCGCCGACGCCCGCGGCGTCCGAGCCGTCGATCCTCGTCGAGGACCTGGCCGCCGCCCACGTCGCGATCGCCCAGGTCGCCACCCGCGAATCGACGCGCGCGCCGACCGCGCCGGCGAGCACCGCGCCCGACCTCGACGCCCGCGACCCCGCGACCAGCGCCGAGATCCGCGAGGTCCGCGACGACGCCAGCCGGGGCGCGACCGCGGCGGTCCACGCGTTCAGCGAGGACGAGGAGGCCTTCTTCCAGGCCGGCCACGCGGTCGAGCAGCACAAGCCCCGGCCCCACGACTCGTTCGACGATCTCGACGCCGGCTACCAGCCGCCGACGTTCTGGGAGCGCCTGTGGGGCCGCAAGCCCGGCGGCCCCAGCAAGCCATCGAAGTGATCTAGAGTGGCGCCGCTCATGTCGGCTCTCGAAGCGCTGTCCGCCCATCCCTTGTTCACCCAGCAGCGTCAGCGGCTGCTCGAGTTGCTGCGGACGCTGTCGTTCGAGGAGCGCGAGGTCACGCTGTCGTCGGGCCTCAAGTCCAACTTCTACGTCGACTGCAAGCAGGTCACGCTCGACGCCGAGGGCCACTTCCTGGTCGGTCAGGTCGGCCGCACCGTGATCGAGGCGATCGCCCCGCAGGCCCGCGCGGTCGGCGGCCTGACCCTCGGCGCCGATCCGATCGCGTCGGCGATCGCGACGATGAGCTTCCTCGCCGGCCGGCCGCTGCACGCGTTCCTGGTCCGCAAGGAGCCCAAGGGCCACGGCACCAACCAGTGGGTCGAGCGCGGCCGCCGCCTCGAGGACGGCGCGCCGGTCGTGATCGTCGAGGACGTCGTCACCACCGGCGCGTCGACGCTGCGCGCGATCGAGCGGGCGCGGGGCGCCGGCTTCGACGTCGTCCACGTCGTCGCGCTGGTCGACCGGCTCGAGGGCGGGCGCGAGGCGGTCGAGGCCCAGGCGCCGCTGACCGCCCTGTTCACCCGCAAGGACTTCCTGCCGTAGTGCGCGCCGTCGTCGCCATCGCCCGGGCGCGCCACGCCGCGCGGATCGCCGGCCTGGCGCTGATCGTCGCGCTGGTCGCGGCGTGCGCGCGGACCCCGCGCCCGGTGTCGCTGACCGGGGCGTGGCCGGCGCAGGGCGGCGACTACAAGCGCGTCACCCGGGCCTGGACCCGCGCCGCCAGCATCCGCGCCGAGTACCAGCTGGTCGCCAAGATCCACGCCACCCTCAAGAGCCCCGAGTGGCGCGCGGCGTGGCTGGCTCGCCGCGTCCGCACCGGCAGCCTCGGCGCCCAGGCCCAGGCCGACCTCGAGCGTCGCGAGCACGACGCCGACGCCGCCGCGGTCGAGGTCGAGATCATCCTCGTGACCTGGGATCGCCGCGAGAACGATCTCGAGCGCGGCGATCGCTCGGTGTGGCGGCTGTGGCTGGTCGACGCCGACGGCAACGAGATCCCGCCGATCGAGGTCAAGCGCGACAAGCGCCCCGAGAACATCATCCGCTCCGAGTTCCCCAGCTTCGGGGACTTCTCGCAGGCGTACGTGGCACGGTTCCCGCGCACCGATCGCATCTTCGGCCCGGGCGTCGACTCGGTCGCGCTGCGGCTGTCGAGCACGCGCGGCGGCGTCCAGCTGATCTGGCACGCGCCGTAGCGGCGCCGCCGACGGCCGATCTGGCGCCGCGCCGCGTCGCTTGCGCCCGCAACCACCCGACACTAGAGTGTGGGACCTACCAGGCAGGCCCCGTGCACCTCGTCGACGAATCGGATGCTGTTCCCCTGACCTCGATCGACGAGCTGGTCGCGCACTTCCGTGACGCCAGCAAGCCACGCGCGGCGTGGCGGGTCGGCACCGAGCACGAGCTGATCGGGGTCCGGGCCCGGCCCACCCACGGCGCGGTCGGCTCGGCGCCGCCCTACGACGGCCCCGACGGCATCGGCGCGGTCCTGGCGCGGTTCGCGGCGCGCGGCTGGCAGCCGGTGATCGAGGCCGGCAACACGATCGCGCTGACCTGCACCGACTCGCAGATCACGATCGAGCCCGGCGGCCAGCTCGAGCTGGCCGGGCCGCCGCTCGACGACGACCGCAGCTTCGTCGCCTACCTGCGCGGCCACGTCGCCACCCTCGGCACGATCTCCGGCGACCTCGGGCTGGCCTGGCTGTCGGCCGGGCTGCGGCCGTTCGGCGGTCGCGCCGACGTGCCGTGGATGCCCAAGCTCCGCTACGACGTCATGCGCGGCTACATGCCCAAGGTCGGGACGCTGGGCCTGGACATGATGCTGCGGACCGCCACGGTGCAGGTCAACCTCGACTACGCCGACGGCGACGACGCCCTCGCCAAGCTGCGCTGCCTGTTCGCGGTCACGCCGATCCTCACGGCGCTGTACGCCAACTCGCCGATCGTCGACGGCAAGGTCAGCGGCTGGCAGAGCTGGCGGTCGCGGATCTGGCGCGACACCGATCGCGATCGCGCCGGCCTGCTGCCGTTCGTCTTCGACGACGGCGACATCTTCCGGGCCTACGCCGAGTGGGCGCTCGACGTCCCGATGTACTTCCTGTACCGGGGCGGCACCTACCGCACCGTCGAGAACCTGACCTTCCGTCGGTTCATGACCGAGGGCCTCGACGGCATGCGCGCGACCCGAGCCGACTGGGGCCTGCACCTGTCGACGCTGTTCCCCGAGGCCCGGATGAAGACCTACCTCGAGGTCCGCGGCTGCGACTGCGGCTCGCTCGAGATGATCGCCGCGCTGGCGCCGCTGTGCCGCGGCCTGCTCTACGACGCCGACGCGTGCGCCGCGGCCACCGCGCTGACCGCCGGGCTGACCGCCGCCGAGCGCGAGCAGCTGTCCGACGACGTGCCGCGCACCGGCCTGGCGACCCGGGTCGGCGACCGCACGATCGGCGAGCTGGCGCGCGAGCTGGTCACGATCGCCCGCGCCGGGCTGACCCGGGTCGCGCCGACCGCGGTGCCGCTGCTGGCGCCGGTCGAGCAGATCGCCGAGACCGGCCGGACCCAGGCCGACGAGATGATCGCGATCTGGGAGGAGACCGGCGGCGACCCCGCCAAGGTCATCCCGCGGCTGGCGCTGCCCGGCCTCGGGCGCTGAACGATCGGCCACCGGCGGCGGCGCGGTCCGTAGTATCCACGAGGGTACGATGACGACGTCGCGTCCGCGCGCCCGCCTCACCGCCACGCTCGCGTCGCTGGTGCCCGCCGCGGCGGCCTCGGTCGCGCTCGCCGGCTGCGGCGCCGATCCGACGCCGTACCAGGACGCGCCGGTCGCCGGCCCCGACGCCCGGATCGACGACGCCGGCGTCGCCGCCGACGCCGCGCCGGTCACCGTCGAGGGCTTCACCTCCGTCGTGCTCCGGCTCATCAACGGCGGCGTGCCCGACAGCGTCGAGGCCTACTTCCACGCCTGGGCCCCGGGCGTCGCGGATCCCGCCGCGACGTTCGCCGCGTACTACCCCGAGGTCGGCACCGGCCTGGGCCTGACGGTCGGCGCGTGCGCGACGGTGACGTCGCCGCCGTTCGACAACTTCAGCAGCGTCGTCGCGGGCGGCAACCTGACCCTGGGCGGTGGCCTGGGCTCGCTACCGCTCACCGGGCCGGCGGCGCCGGAGGGCTACTACTACGGCCTCGACGACGGCGTGCCGGGCGCGTACGTCGACGTGCCGTTGACCCTCACCGCCGGCGCCGGGACCGAGGCGATCGGCGGCCCGGGCGCGCTCGCGTTCGGGACCTTGCCGGCGATCGCCATCGCCAGCGAGCCGCTGGCGTGCTCGCGCGCGACCCCGTGCGCGATCGACGCGACGATCACCGACGCCGACGAGGTCCTGGTCGTGGTCGGCGGCCAGAACGCGTGCCGCCTCGATCCGGGGCAGGCCGCGGCGGTCCCGACCGCGGGCTTCGACGGCCGCCCGGACGGCGTCGGCTCGATCCGGCTCTACGGCCTGCGCCGCACCACCGCGCGCCTCGGCGGCGGCAGCTACGACGTCGTGATCGCGACCTACCGCACCGTGCCCTACGACCTGACGCCGTGACGGGCGCCGTGCGCCGCGGATGCCGCGGATGCCGCGGATGCCGCGGATGCCGCGCTCAGGCGTCGCGCAGCTGCTTGAAGAAGATCGTTGTCGGCTCGGCGACGCCGCGGGTGTCGAGCGCGTAGCCGGGGACGTCGCCGAGGCGGGTCCAGCCGGTGACCTCGTAGAGCCGCGCCGCCGCGGCGCTCGCGGTGTCGAGGATCAGCAGGCGGCGGCCGTCGTCGCGCGCCGCGTCCTCGAGCGCGGTCATCACGGCGCGGGCGATGCCGCGGCGGCGCGCCTGCGGCGCGACCAGCAGCTTGGCGATCTCGGCGCGGTGACGGCCGTTGGGCAGCGGCGCCGGGATCAGCTGGCCGGTGCCGACGACGCGATCGCCGTCGCGCGCGACCACGACGCGGCGCCGGCCGGCGCCCTGCTCGGCCAGGCAGCCGCGCCAGAACGCGCGCGCGTCCGCCGGCGACGGCGTCGCCACCCAGCCCACCGACGCGCCGTCGGCGACGCAGGCGCGCAGCAGCGTGACCAGGCCGTCGAGGTCGTCGTGACTGGCGGTGGCGAGGGTCACCGGAAGCACGCGCCGAGGATAGCGCGAGCCTCGACGCCATCAAGGCCGCTCCCGTGATCGGGCTCACCGGTCGCGATCTCGGCGTGCGCGCGCGGCGAGGACCACGTCGCGTCGCGCGCCGCGCCCGAGGACGATCGTGTGGGCGCGCCCACCATGCGCGTCGCCGCCGTGGTCACCCGCGCAGGAGGAAGCGCGCGCGCCGCGGAGTTGCTAGCGTGCCGTCGGGTCGCGAGCGAGGACGTCGGGCACGGGGCTCGACGACGCTCGCGCGTGGAGGACGACGATGTCGAAGGACGATGGTGAGGAGCGGATCGTGGCGCTGCTGATGGAGGCGCGCAAGCCGATGACCAAGGACACGCTCGCCGGGTTCGCCCGGGCCGTGCGCGAGGCCGAGGGCGAGGTGGTGTCGGCGGCGCAGGATCCGTGGGACGGCGACTGGTGTGGCACCGGCGTCAAGTTCAAGTGGCCGCCGAAGCGGCTCGACGGCTTCCTCGACTTCGTCGTGCGGCACCACGGCATCATCGAGGTCTTCCCCCTCGGGATCCCGGTGCCTCACGACGTGCTCGTGCGGGTCAAGGGCATGAGCAACCGGATCGGTTGAGGTCGCCGTGATCTTGACCGGCTCGCAGGCGCGGGTGGTGCAGCTCCACCCGACCCGACGCTGCAACCTGGAGTGTCTGCACTGCTACTCGATGTCGGGGCCGAGCCTGCGAGCCGAGCTGCCCCTCGAGGTCCTGGCGCCGCTGATCGACGACGCCGCCGCCGAGGGCTACAACGTCGTCAGCGTCTCGGGCGGCGAGCCGCTGCTGTACCGTGCGCTGCCCGAGTTGCTCGACGCCGCCGCCGCGGCGGGGATGGCCACGACCGTGGTCAGCAACGGCACGGTCCTGACCGAGGCCCGGGTCGAGCGACTGGTCGGGCGGGTCGGCCTGCTGGTGGTCAGCGTCGACGGCGCGCCCGCCACCCACGATCGCATGCGCGGCCGCGCCGGCGCGTTCGCGCTGCTCGAGGCCGGGCTCGAGCACGTCGTCGCCGCCGGCCTGCCGTTCGGCGTGATCTTCACGATGAGCCGCGACAGCGCGCCGGAGCTGCCGTGGGTGGCGCGGTTCGCCGCCGAGCGCGGCGCGTCGGTGCTGCAGATCCACGCGCTCGAGGAGGCCGGCCGCGCGGTGCTGCGCCTGGCCGGCGCCGCGCCCGGCCCCGCGGTCAACGCCGCGACCTGGGTCGCGGCCGCGCACCTGCGCCGGGTCTACGCCGGGCGCATGACCGTGCACGTCGACATCGTCGATCGCGCCGACCTCGCCGCGGTCGAGCCGCGCCGGCCCGCCGACGTCGTCGACGCGCCGCTGGCGTCGCTGGTGTCGCCGCTGGTGGTCGAGGCCGACGGCGTCGTGGTGCCGCTGCAGTACGGCTTCCCGCGCCGCCACGCGCTCGGCTCGGTGCTGCTGGCGCGCCTGCGCGACCTGGTGCCGCGGTGGCGCGCCGAGGAATTCCTCGACTTCCAGGCCGCGTGCGGCCGCGCCTTCGCCCAGCTGCGGCAGCCGGTCGAGCTGCCGTTCGTCAGCCTGTACCAGGAGCTGACCCGCCGGGTCTAGCACCGCGCGGCGGGCTCAGCAGTACATCTGGTACGCCATCAGCAGCGCGACCGCGGCGTAGACCGCGCCGGCGATCAGCACGGTGCGGGTGCGGTCACGCCGGCTCAGCGGCCGGGTGGGCGCGTCGTCGTCATCGGCGGCGTCGGCCGGGTCGGTGGCGACCTGACCGGCGGGATCGGTGGCGGCGGTGGTCACGGTCGGATCGGAGGCGGCGCCGCGGCGCCGCGTGCCCGGGTTCGGGCGATGCATGGGACGGGACATGACAGACTCCTGCCGGCCCCGTGGGCCGGCGACGGACGAGGCGTGGACGAGTGGCGTCACGCCCGCGGGCGCCCGACGACGCAGGTCGTGGCGCACCGCGCGGCGCGGCGGATCGATCGAACGGCGGATCGATCAGGTGGCCGGTGGCGCGCGGGCGCCGCGGACCGCGGGCGCCCGATCGCGCCGCGGCAGCGGGACGGTCGCGACCGTGGTCGCGACGGCGCGCCGTGCCGGTGCCGCGAGCGCGACGGGCGCGGTCGCGACCGAGACCAGCGGCACGAGCGCCGCGGCCAGGGTCCGGCAGGCGTGCGCCGCGCGGGTGCCTGGCTCGGCGGGCGGCGCCGCCGTCGTGTCGGCGACCGTGATGGCGCCGACGTCGTCACGCCCGCCCGCCGCGATCGCGCGTCCCGTGGCGGCGCCGGCGACCACGATCGCGGCGGCGAGCGCCACCGCGACGTAGCTCGAGAGCCGGGACCGCCGGGGCGGCAGGTGCATCGCGGTGAGCATAGCGCGGCCGCGGCGCCGCGGCGATGGCGGCCGTGGCGCGGTCGTCAGCCGCCGGGCGGCGGCGGGCACCGCGCCGCGACGTCGACGTGGACGTAGTCGGTCGACAGGTACGACGATCCCTCGCCGCCGCTCCACTCGACGATGCCGACCGCGACGGCGGTCGCACCTTCGGCCGCGAACGCGGTGGCGCGGGCGCCCTGGTCGTGGTGCAGGTCGATCGCCGCGGCGTCGGGTGCCGCCGCCGGATCGTCGCAGCGCAGCTCGAGCCGGCCGACCGCGTGCTCGCTGGCGTCGCCCATGTGCTCGCGCGTGGTGAACCGCAGCCACGCGCCGCCGATCGCGACCCACGCGTCCGACGGCAGCGGGCGCGTCACGGTCACCGGTGCGTCGAAGCCCGCAGCGGCGAGCCGTCGCGCGGCGTGGTCGAACGCCTCGGCGTGGACCACGTCGGCGCCGTCGTCGTACTCCTTGCGAGCGATCGGCACGCTGTCGCTGATGGCGCCGACCACGGCGATCGCCTTGTGGCCGAGCCACGCGACGCCGGGCCGCGGCGCGTAGCGCTCGAAGTCCATCGCGTCGAGCACGCCGTCGACCGAGTCGGCGCCCAGCGACCAGTCGGCGCACGCGTAGGTGTCGGTGTCGGGCGCGTAGGCGAAGCACGACGGCCGGTCCCAGGTCGGCGCGGTGACGGCGGACGCGGGCGTGGGTGCGGGCACCGGGGGCGCTGCCCCCGCGACGGCCGCGGGCCCCGCCGGCGTGGGCGTGCCCGAGCCAGGGGCCGGCGCCCCGGCGCGGCACCCGAACGTCCACCCCAGCGCGACGACGAGCGCGACGACGCGGGCTGGCGGGGAGCGGCGGCGCATGACCGGCTCAACGCGTGACGCCCTCCGTGAATTGCACCTCCCGGAGCCGGGGCGCCAGCTCCGGATCGCTCTGGTATGCTGTCCGGGTCGGCCACCGGTCGTCATGGTGGGGCGGCAGGGGACATGGACACCGAGCCATCACCAGATCTCGCGCGCGAGAACCAGGACCTGCGGCGACAGCTCGCCGCCCTCCAGGAGGCCGAGGATCGCTTCCGGCTGTTCTTCGACAACGCGCCGATCGGCAAGACCATCACGGCGCCGGACGGCACGCTGCTCCGCGTCAACCCGGCGTTCTGCGCGATGGTCGGCTACACCGCGGACGAGCTGATGGCGGCGCGGTTCGCCACGCTGACCCATCCCGGCGACGTCGCGATCAGCCAGGACCGCGCGGCCCAGCTGCTCGCCGGGACGATCGACACCGCGACCTTCGAGAAGCGGTATCTCACCCGGACCGGGGGCGTCGTGTGGACCCAGGTGTCGGTCCGGCTGCAGCGCGACGCCGCCGGCGCCCCGCGCTACTTCATCACCCACGTCATCGACGTCACCGAGGCCCGCACCCAGCGCCTCGCGCTGCGCGAGGCCGAGGAGGCGTACCGGACCTTCCTCGACAACACCGAGGACGTCGTGACGATCGTCGACGCCGCCGGCGCCTATCGCTACGTCAACCAGGCGGCCGAGCGGGCGCTCGGCCGCCCGATGGCCGACCTGGTCGGGCGCAGCATGTTCGCGTCGCTCCACCCCGACGACGTCGCCCGGACCCGCGCCGCGTTCGCGCGCTGGGACGACGAGCGCGTCCGCACCGCCGTCCTCGACAACCGCGTGGTCGGTGCCGACGGCGTCGTGCGCGACCTGTCGTGGACGCTGCTGCCGCGGCGCGGCGCGGACGGCGCCGTCGACTCCATCTGGTCGATCGGGCGCGACGTCACCGCGCGCAACCTCGCCGACGCCGCGCTGCGGGCCAGCGAGGCGCGGTTCCGGCGCATCGCCGAGCACGCGCCCGACATGATCTACCGGGTCTCGCTGCCCGACCACCGGGTCGAGTACGTCAGCCCGGTCGTCGAGCGCATCCTCGGCTACACGCCCGCCGAGATCTACGCGACGCCGACGCTGCTGTCGACGTGCGTCCACCCCGACGCCCGCGCCGTGCGGCGGGCCCTGTGGGATCCGTCGTCGGTCACCGCGCGTCGCACCGGGCACGACCTGCAGATCATCGCCAAGGACGGCACGGTCAAGTGGATCGACGAACGGACGGTGGTCGTGCACGACGACGCCGGCGCGCCGGTCGCGATCGAGGGCATCGTCGCCGACATCACGGTCCGCAAGCGCGCGATGCAGGAGCTCGAGCGGTCGAACCGCGAGCTCGAGCAGTTCGCCTACGTCGCGTCGCACGACCTGCAGGAGCCGCTCCGCATGGTGTCGAGCTACACCCAGCTGCTGGCGCGGCGCTACGGCGACGCCCTCGATCAGGACGCCCACGACTTCATCGGCTTCGCCGTCGACGGCGCGACCCGCATGCAGCGCCTGATCCAGGATCTGCTCGCGTACTCGCGGGTGACGACCCGAGGCCGGCCGCTGGGCGACGTCGACGCGGGCGCGGCGCTGCGCGGCGCGCTGGCCAACCTGCAGGCCGCGATCGACGCGTCGGCGGCGGTCGTGACCCAGGAGCCGCTGCCGCACCTGCCCGCCGATGCCGGCCAGCTCACCCAGCTGTTCCAGAACCTCGTGGCCAACGCGATCAAGTTCCGTCGTCCCGACGAGCCGCCGCGGATCCACGTCGGCTGTCGCCGCGTCGCCGGCGCCTGGGAGGTCGCGGTCCGCGACGAGGGCATCGGCATCGATCCGCGGTTCTTCGACCGGATCTTCACGATCTTCCGGCGGCTCCACACCCAGGACGCCTACCCCGGCACCGGGATCGGCCTGGCCCTGTGCAAGCGGATCGTCGAGCGTCACGGCGGCCGGATCTGGGTCGAGTCCGCGCTCGATCGCGGCGCGACCTTCAAGTTCACGCTGCCGGCGACGGCCGGCGGCCCGCGCGAAAGTGAGCCACGATGACCGACGACCGCGTCACGCCGATCGAGATCTTGCTGGTCGAGGACAGCGCGGGCGACGCCCGCCTGGCGCGCGAGGCGCTCGCCGAGAGCAAGCTGCGCAACCGGCTCCACCACGTCGTCGACGGCGTCGACGCGATGCGGTTCCTGCGCCGCGAGCCACCCCACGGCGCCGCGCCGCGTCCCGACCTGGTCCTGCTCGATCTCAACCTGCCCGGCATGGACGGGCGCGAGGTCCTGGCGGCGATCAAGCAGAGCGAGGACCTGCGACAGATCCCGGTGGTCATCCTGACCGTCTCCGAGGACGAAGCCGACGTGCTGCGCTCCTACGATCTGCACGCCAACTGCTACATCACCAAACCGCTGGACCTGGGGCAGTTCCTCAAGGTCGTGCGCTCGATCGAGGCGTTCTGGCTCACGATCGTCAGGCTGCCGCCGTTTGGAGTGGGGTAGCGACGTGACCGACGCCGCCGCCAGGATCTTGCTGGTCGAGGACAACCCGGGGGACGCCCGGATGATCCGAGAGCTGCTGCGCGAGCTCCCCGACGCGGCGCCGGTCGAGCACGTCACGGATCTGGCGGCCGCGCTCGAGGCGATCGGCGCCACCGAGCATCGCCTCGTCCTCACCGATCTCGGCCTGCCCGACAGCGACGGCCTGGCCACCGCGATCGCGGTGATCGCCGCGGCGCCGAGCCTGCCGGTGGTGGTGCTGACTGGCAACGACGACGAGCGCCTCGCGCTCGACGCCCTCAAGGCCGGCGCCCAGGACTTCCTGATCAAGGGCGAGATCACCGCCGACCAGCTGCGGCGGGCGATGCGCTACGCCGAGGGCCGCAAGGAGGTCGAGCAGCAGGCGCGGCGGGCGGAGGAGCACCTGCGCGCGGTGATCGAGGGCGCCCCGATCTCGATCTTCGCCACCGACGAGCGCGGCATCTTCACGCTGCACGAGGGCCAGGCCCTGGCCCGGGTCGGGATGCAGCGCGGCGACAACGTCGGGCGATCCGCGCACGAGCTGTTCGGCGACCTCCCCGTCACCGAGGCCTCGGGCCAGGTGATCACCGGCCGAGACGTGCTGCGGCGGGTCTTCGCCGGCGAGTCCCTGACCGGGCGCACCGAGCTCGCGGGGGTCGTCTTCGACAACCACTTCTCGCCGCTGCGCGGTCCGCAGGGCCGCGTCCGCGGCTTCCTCGGCATCGCCACCGACGTCACCACGCGGGTCCACGCGCTGCGCGATCGCGAGGCGCTCGAGCACCAGCTCCGCCAGGCCCAGAAGATGGAGGCGATCGGCGCGCTCGCCGGTGGCGTCGCCCACGACTTCAACAACCTGCTGACGGTGATCCTCAGCTGCACCGAGTACGTCCTCGATAGCCTGCCCGCGGACGCCGCGGTGCGCGACGACCTGCTGGAGATCAAGAAGGCCAGCGACAGCGCCACCGCGTTGACCCGGCAGCTGCTCACGTTCTCGCGCCAGCGGGTGACGCGCCGCGAGCCGGTCGACGTCAACGGCGTGGTGGCCGGCGTCGAGCGGCTGGTCCGGCGCCTGCTGGGCGAGGCGATCGAGGTGGTGCATGACCTGGCGGCGGGCGCCGGCGGCCTGGTCATGGCCGACGCCGGTCACCTCGAGCAGGTCCTGCTCAACCTCGTGGTCAACGCGCGCGACGCCATGCCGCGCGGCGGTCGGCTGACGATCACCACCGCCGACGTCGACCTCGATCGCGAGGAGGCCGGCCGATACCCCGGGGTCGCGCCGGGCGCCTACGTCGAGCTCGCCGTCGCCGATACCGGCGAGGGCATGGACGAGGCCACGCGCGAGCGGATCTTCGAGCCGTTCTTCACGACCAAGGCCCCCGGCAAGGGGACCGGCCTGGGGCTCGCGATGGTCTATGGCATCGTCGGCCAGGTCGGCGGCGCCGTCGAGGTCACCAGCGAGGTCGGCGCCGGCTCGACGTTCCGGGTCCTGCTGCCGCGGGTGACGTCGTCGACGGTCGCCGTGCCGCGGCCGGCCCCGTCGTCGACCGAGTTCGGCGGCACCGAGACGATCCTGCTGGTCGAGGACTCCGAGGCGATCCGTCGGGTCACCACGCGGATCCTGAGCCGGGCCGGCTACGCCGTGCTGGCCGCGTCCTCCGGCACCGCGGCGCTCGACGTCGCGGCGCGCCACGCCGGCGCGATCCACCTCGTGCTCACCGACGTCGTCATGCCCGGGCTCGACGGTCCCGCGCTGGTCGAGGCGCTGCGGCGCCGCCGCCCCGATCTCCGGGTCCTCTACATGACGGGCTACGCCGACGCGACCGTGGTCCACGACGACGTCGTCGAGGCCGGGCGCGATCTGATCGGCAAGCCGTTCTCGGCGCTCGAGCTGCGGCTCCGGGTCCGGCGCGCGCTCGACGCGCCGACGCCCGGCGCGCGGTAGCGCTCGTGGTTCTTTCACGACGGCGTGTCGTGCGGCGGCGTCGCGGCGTCGTCGTCGGGACGGGCCCGGGCCACCAGCACCGAGCACGTCGCGTGGCGGACCGTGGCTTCGGCGGTGCTGCCGAGGATCAGCCGGCGCAGGCCGCGCCGGCCGTGGCTGCCGACGACGATCAGGTCGTTGTCGTGGCCGGTGGCCCAGTCCTGGATGCCGTCCTGGGGATCGCCCTCGCGCAGGTGCCAGGCGATCGTCACGCTGGCGTCGTCGCGCAGCGCGATCGACTCCTCGGCGCGGCGCCGCCCGTGCTCGATCACGCCGGCGCGGATCTCGGCGACCGTGGCGTCGACCTCCTCGGCGGCGTGGGCGCGCGACAGCGACGGCACCTGCCACCAGTGGACCAGGTCGATCGTCGCGCCCTCGGCGGCGACGTCGAAGGCGACGTCGAGCGCGGGCTCGCCGGCGGGCGAGAAGTCGGTGGCGACCAGGATGCGGCGGAAGCCGCCGTCGGCGGCGTCGGCGGCGCCGCGCGCGATCAGCACCGGGACCTCGGCGGCGCGGACGATGCGCTCGGCGACGCTGCCGAGCAGCAGGCGCGACAGGCCGCGCCGGCCGCGAGAGCCGACGACGAGCAGGTCGGCGCCCAGCTCGCGCGCCGCCGCCGGGATGGCGTCGTCGGCGAAGCCGTCGACGACGACCTGCGAGATCTCGGCGCCCTGGCCGGCGAAGCGCGCGTTGAGCTCGGCGAGGGCGTGCTGGTCGGCCGTGACCCGATCGCGCAGCACGTGCAGGTACGCGTCGGCGGTGCCGCGCATCGAGTCGGGCAGGCCGACCGCCGGGTCGGGGATCGCGGCGGCGTGGACCAGGACGATCCGCGCGCCGCTGCGGCGCGCGATCGCGAGCGCCTGGCGGCACCCCAGCTCCGACTCGCTCGAGAAGTCGACCCCGACGACGATGGTGCGTAGCGACATGGCAAGGACAAGCTACCACCGGCGCGCGCGAGGCGGGCGCGCCGGCGGCGCCGCCGCGCGGTGCGACGAAGCGCGCGTTGCGCGCGCGCGTCGGCGGGCGCGGGCCCCGCTCGCGCGCCCGGGCTCGCCGCGCCTGCCCCGAGGTCGCCGCGCGCGGACGCGCGGCTCAGCGCGTGTGAGGATTTCATCCTCACACGCTCTGTCGATCGGCTCGCTCGCCCGCAGACGGCCTCGCAGCGCCTGCACCGAGACCGCCTCGCGCAGACGCTCGGCTCAGCGCGTGTGAGGATTTCATCCTCACACGCTCTGTCGATCGGCTCGTTCGCCCGCAGACGGGCTCGCAGCGCCTGCACCGAGACCGCCTCGCGCAGACGCTCGGCTCAGAGCCTGTAATCCTATCGATCGGATGGCACGGGCGAGCGCGCGACCGGTGGTCCGCCGGCGGCGCTTCGCCGCCACGGTGCCCACGAGGGTCGTGGTGACTACCCGAGCAGAGTGGCCAGCGGCACCCGGAGCAGGTTGTAGGCGAGGGCGCCCCACAGCAGGACGCTGGTGACCTTGTGGGGCCCGCGAACCAGCAGTCGGTCCAGCCCGCGGCGGCAGCGGAGGTCAGCGTTCGTGGTCTCCGCGGTCGCTGCGCGCTGCTTGTAGATCCCTTGGCCTCGTCGGTTTCCATCCGCGCTCGCCACGCGGCCGTCCGGTCGGTGTCCTCTTTCTTGCGCGCGTGCGGATCCGCGGTCGATTTGCGCGGTGTGGGTACCGGTGCGAACACGGTCACGCCGCGGCCCTCGGCGGCGTCGATCTGCTCGATCGACACGAAGCCGCCGTCGATCAACAGCTCCTCGGGCAGGTCGCCGGTGCGGCGCTCGATGTCGTCGAGGGCCGGTCGCGCCAGGCGCGCGTCGCTGCCCGCCGTACTCACGCCCACGCCGACGATGAGTCGGCTATCGACGTCGGTCGAGATCTGCAGATTGTACGCGGGCCGAAACCCGCCATCTCCCATCTTCATCACCCGCGCCTGCGGGTCCGTCGTCGACACGCGCGGCTCTTTCTTGCGGTCCTTCGGGTCGTTCTGTCGACGCTTGATCGCTTCCGCCTCGGGCATCTTCGCCAGCGCCTCTTCGACGCGCCGTCGACGGTCCTCGGCGCCGCGCAGCTGCGCCGCCTCGTGGCGATCGCGGTGCCCGGGAGCCGCGGCCTCCGCCTTGAGCGCCGCGAGATGCTTGCGCGCCGCCTTGACGTAGTCCTTCAACCGAAGCTTCCGCCGGAACGACGCCGCCCCGGCAGACGCCCGCACGCGCATTCCGTCGTGCGCCACGCGGCGTAGCGTCACCAGCCCCGCCGCCATCAGCTTGCCGAGCACCTCCGTGAGCAACTCGTCCAGCGCTCGCTCGTGCCCCACTCGGAACTTCGCCAGCAAGTTGTGGTTCACGCTCACGCCGCCGCAGATCCACTTGTACGCGGCGTGCCGCACGCACAGCTCGTCGAGCTCCCGCGCCGACGCCACCCCGTCCGCGGTGGCGTACAGCCACAGGCACACCAGCATCTTCGGGTCCGTCGCCGACCGCCCGGCGACCCCTTCACGGGCCTCGATCGGCTCGTAGAACAGCGTCAGGTCCAGCTGCTCCACCGCCGCCCACAGCGTCCGGGCCGGATGGTCCTCCGGGATCAGCGTGTCGAGGTCGACCACCTCCAGGCCCAGCTGCTCACGCAACACGGTCCGTAGCCGCGGCTTTCCGCGCCGACGCTCTACCCCGGCAGGGTTCGAGGTTCCGCCGTCCTGGTCGAACAGATCACGCTGGCTCATGCCGAGAGCAGATCAACCGGCGGTCCGGATGTCGATCCGGACCGCCCGAAAAGATCACAACCTCTCAGTCGTCGTCGAGCGAGATCTCGATCTCGAGATCGAGGTCGTCGTCGGGCTCGTCCGGCAGCGGTGGTCGCTCGGGCGCCGGCGCGACCCCGCTCTTGCCCGAGTGCGAGCCCGGGCGATCGAAGCTGGTGCGCTCCTCGTGCAGCTCGTCGCCGTCGAGCTCGGCGTCGGCGGCGTCGAGGGCGGCCAGCGCGGCGTCGAGGTCGGCGCGGTCGCGGCGCGCGGGCGCCGCCGGCGGATCGGCGAAGCTGGCGAGGTCGGGGAACGGCCCCTCCGGCGCGCGGCGCCGGTAGCCGTCGAGGTTGGTGGCGAGCAGGCCGGCGGCGTCGAGCGCCTCGCCGCCGATATCCTCGCCGCCGCCGGGCGGCGGCGCGCGCCGGGGCACCGGCGGCGCGCTCTCGGCCTCGAGCTCGGCGACCAGGTCGGTGATGTCGATCGAGCCGCTCGAGTTCGGGGCGCCTCGTCGGGGATCACCACCGCGGCGCCGGCGTCGCCGGGCAGGGTGTCGGGGCGGGGCGGCGGCCGCGGGGCGGCGGCGGCGGCGTGGTGCGGCGCTGCTTGCGCGGCGGCGCCGGCGTCGGCGGCCGCGCCTGGCTCCAGGCCGACGCCGGGGCGGCGCTGGACCTGGTGTCGACGTCGGCCTCGGCCTCGGCGAAGTCGCGCGGCACGGGCTCGCCGCGATCGAAGTCGAGGCCGTCCTCGCTGTCCTCGTCGCGCCGGCGCAGCTGCGCCGCGTCGACCACGTGGGTGCGCTCGTCGTCGGACGCCTCGCCGGGCGCGGGCACGACGCGGGTACGCTCGTCGGGATCTCGCACCGCGGTGGTGGCGGCCAGCGCCTCGAGGCTGACCACCCGGGTGGGCCCCTCGGCTGGCGCCGCGGTCGCGGCGGCGAGGCCTTCGAGGTTGACGACGCGGGTCGACTCCTCGGGGCGGCCCGTGGCGGTGACGACCGGCGCGGCGTCGCGGTCGGCGGTGGCGTCATCGTCGTCGTCCGCGGTGGTGCGGTCGTCGTCGTCCGCACCGGTGGCAGCCGCGGCGACCGCGGCGTCGTCCGCGGCGGGCGGCATCGTCGGGCGGGTCGGCGGCTCGCCGTCGGGCGCGGCGACGTCCGCACCGGGCGCCGGCGCCTGGGCCGACGCGATCACCTGGGGCTCGACCGCGGTGATCGGTCCGTCGTCGTCGAGGTCGGCGTCGTCGTCGCCGGCGCCGGCGCCGAGGAAGTCGCCGTGGATCGAGCCGGCCGCGGCCGCGACGGTGGCCACCGGGGGCGGCGGTGCGAACCCGGGGCGCGCGGTCACCGGCACCGAGTCGTCGCCCCGGCCATGGCTGCGGACCGGGATCGGCGCGGTGCCGAGCAGCTGGGCGAGGCGCGCCGACGCCTCCTCGATCGTGACCTCGATCGGGGCCGCGGCGTCGTCGAGCAGGCCGGCGAGCTCGCGCTCGGCGTCGCCGCCGACCAGGCTGCGCGCCCGCGCCAGCACGCCGCGCACGTCGGCCTCGGCGATGTCGGCCTCGTCGAAGGCGTCGGCGAGGCCGCTGTCACCAGCCGAGGCGGCGGCGATCAGCTCCGCCGGCGCCGGGCGTCGGATCCGCGGCGCGTGGGGCTCGAGCGCGGTGGGCAGCGCCACCGGCGAAGGCGGCGGCGGCTCCGGCGGCGGCTCCGGCGGCGGCGGCGTGGCAGCGACGGGCACGGGCCGGGGCGCCGGCTCGGGCGCGGGCGGTGGCGCGGCGGCGGGCGTCGGCACGGGGCCGGCGGCCGCGGCGGGCGCGGCGGTGGCGCGGCGCGGGCGCTCGGGCGCGGCGGTGGCGCGGCGCGGGCGCTCGGGCGCGGCCGGCGAGGCGGCGCGGGTCTCGGCGGCGATCGCCGACGCCGACGCCGCGGTGGTCGGGATCGAGTCGTCGTCGGGCGGATCCGGCAGGCCGCGCGGGCCGTCCTTCATGCCGAGGCGGCGGCGCAGCTCGAGGATGCGCAGGATCACCTCGCGGCTGTCCTTGGTGACGCGCGTGAACTCGATCGCCATGCCGGGGGGCCGATGGGGACGCTCGGGGTCCACCTCGCGCGACCACCGCACCACGCCCATGCCGACCATCACCGGCTGGTCGCTGGCCAGCCGCAGCTCGAAGCGGACCTCGGTGCCCACCGGCTTGGGCGCCTTGTGGCGCAGGAACAGGCCGGCGCGTCCCACGTACGGCGCGAAGCGATCGACGAACGCCTCGAGGTCGTTGAAGCGCACCTTGATGCGCAGCGACACCGGGGCGCTGGCCGGTTTGCGGGGATCGTCGGCCATGCGCGGCGACCGATTATCGGACCCCGGCGCGCCGCCCGTCAAATCGCCAGCGATCGTCTGGCGTCAGGCGCGCGGTTCGCGGCCCGCGACGGCGTCGCGGGCGCGGTGTGGGCGGTGTGGTCAGGCGTGGTCTTCGACCCAGCGCCGGGCCACGTCGAGGGCCTCGGGGACCCGGCTGGCGTCCTTGCCGCCGCCCTGGGCCATGTCGGGCTTGCCGCCGCCGCGCCCGCCGAGGGCCTCGGCGACCGCGCCGAGCAGCTTGCCGGCGTGGACCTTGCCCGTGAGGTCCTTGGTGACCATCGCGATCAGCGCGACCTTGTCGGGGCCGCCGACCCCGGCCAGCAGCAGGACGCCGGAGCCGAGCTTGTCGCGCAGGGTGTCGCCGGTCTCGCGCAGCACCTTGACGTCGTCGACCTCGGTCGACGCCGCCAGGACCTTGATGCCCTTGATCGTGACGACCTCGCCGAGCAGGTCGCGGCCGCCGGCGCCCGAGGCGAGTCGCTGCTTGAGCTTGTCGACCTCCTTCTCGAGCGCGCGCAGCGAGCCCTGCAGGCCCTCGACCCGGCTGGCAACCTCGAACGGCTGGGCGCGCAGGCGCTCGCCGGCGTGGCCGAGCTCGTCCTCGAGCCGGCGCAGGTAGGCCATGGCGCCGACCCCGGTCACCGCCTCGATGCGGCGCACGCCCTGGGCGACGCCGGACTCGGACAGGATCTTGAACAGGCCGATGTCGCCGGCGCGGCGGACGTGGGTGCCGCCGCAGAACTCCAGCGACTCGCCGCCGATCTGGACGACCCGGACCGTGTCGCCGTACTTCTCGCCGAACATCGCGACCGCGCCGCGCTGGCGGGCGGCCTCGATCGGCAGGACGTCGATCTGCGAGTCGAGGTTCTTGCGGACCTCGGCGTTGACCCGGTCCTCGACGTCGCGGATCTGCTCGGGGGTCATCGGCGAGAAGTGCGAGAAGTCGAAGCGCAGCCGGTCGGGCGCGACCAGCGAGCCCTTCTGGGCGACGTGGTTGCCGAGCACCTGCTTGAGCGCGAGCTGCAAGAGGTGGGTGGCGGAGTGGTTGGCGCGGATCTGCTCGCGGCGGTCGTCGTCGACCTGCTGGTGGACGCGATCGCCGACCGCGACGGTGCCGGCGACGACCTCGCCGGTCAGCACGAACATGTCGCCGGCCGGCTTGCGGGTGTCGTCGACGCGGATCCGGGCGCCGCCGTCGGTGGTGAGCTCGCCGGTGTCGCCGGTCTGGCCGCCGGACTCGGCGTAGAAGCAGGTCTGATCGAGGACGACGCCGACCGTGGTGCCGGGGCCGGCCTCGCCGGTGCGGGCGCCGTCGACGACCAGCGCGCGGACCGTGCCGTCGCCGTGGGTGCCGCGGCCGTCGTAGCCGAGGAAGCGGGTGGCGCCGAGCTCGGAGGCGAGCTCCTTGTAGATCGTCGACACCGCCTCCTGGTCGGAGCCGGCGAAGCGGCTGCGCTCCGCCGCCGCCTTCATCTCGGCCTCGAACCCGGCCTCGTCGACCTCGAAGCTACGCTCCTCGGCGATCGTCCGGGTCAGGTCGACCGGGAAGCCGAAGGTGTCGTACAGCGTGAACACCGCCTTGCCCGGGACGACCTTGGTGCCGGCGCCCTGCATGCGGCCGAACTCGTCCTCGAGCAGCTCGAGGCCGCGGTCGAGGGTGGCGCGGAACCGCTTCTCCTCCTCCAGCGTGACCTCGGTGATGACGCGGTGGCGCTCGATCAGCTCGGGGAAGGTCGCGCCCATCTCGGCGACGACGCGGCCGCACACCCGGTGCATGAACGGCTCGGTGATGCCGATGCGCTTGCCGTGCCGCACCGCGCGCCGGAAGATGCGCCGCAGCGTGTACTCGCGCTGGGCCTTGTCGGGGAACACGCCGTCGGCGATCAGGAACGCCGACGCCCGCGCGTGGTCGGCGATGACCCGCAGCGAGGTGTCGCGCTCGGGGTCGGTGCCGTAGCGGACGCCGGCGACGTCCGCGGCCTCGGCCAGGATGCCGGTGAACAGGTCGGTGTCGTAGTTGGACTTGACGCCCTGGACCACCGAGGTCACGCGCTCGAGGCCGGCGCCGGTGTCGATCGACGGCGCCGGCAGGCGGTCGAGCGGGCCGTCCTTGACCTTGCGCTCGAACTGCATGAACACCAGGTTCCAGATCTCGAGCCAGCCCTGCCAGGTCGCCGGATCGGTGGTCGGCCACGCCGGCGGCGGACCGTCGATGAAGTAGTGGATCTCCGAGCACGGGCCCATGGGCCCGGTGTCGCCCATCATCCAGAAGTTGTCCTTCTTGCCCAGGCCGATGACGCGGTCGTCGCCCAGGCCGGTGACGCGCTTCCAGATGTCGCGGGCCTCGTCGTCGGGGCCGATGCCGAGCTCGCGGTCGCCGCCGAACACGGTGACCACCATGCGCGAGGCGTCGATGCCCAGCACCCGGGTCAGCAGATCCCAGGCCCACGCGATCGCGTCCTCCTTGAAGTAGTCGCCGAACGAGAAGTTGCCCAGCATCTCGAAGAACGTGTGGTGGCGCGGCGTGCGGCCGACCTCCTCGAGATCGTTGTGCTTGCCGCCGGCGCGCACGCACTTCTGCGAGGTCGTGGCGCGCTTGTAGGCCCGGCTCTCGGCGCCGGTGAAGACGTCCTTGAACTGGTTCATGCCGGCGTTGGTGAACAGCAACGTCGGGTCGTTGTTCGGCACCAGCGAGGCCGAGCCGACGATCTCGTGGCCGTGCGACGCGAAGAAGTCGAGGAACGTGGAGCGGACCTGGGCAGCCTTCATGGGAACGCCGGAACCTAGCAGAGATCGCCGGGACCCGGCACGCGCCGCTGCCAGCCCGGCACCGCGCTGGCAAGCCGGGCGCGCCATCCTGGCAGCGTCGAGCCGATCGCGCGGCGGCGGCCTCGCGACCTCGCGGACTTGGCGGGCGGCACGGCGCTTGAAGCCTGCGGCGCCATGCCCGCCACGCTCGCCGCCTGCCACCCCGCCACGCGCGCGCGCCGTCGCGCCGCCGCGCTCGCCGCCGTCCTGGGCGCCGCCGTGATCCTGGTCGCGGCGGCGCCGCCCGCCCACGCCGACCGCGAGGTCGATCCGCTGTCGGAGGACGCCGTGCTGTACAGCTGCGGCAAGGCCAAGGGCGAGCTCAACGTCAACTTCCACCCCGAGGTCGGGCTCGAGGACCTGGTGACCTGGGCGATGGGCTTCTCGTGCAAGAAGTTCCTCTACGCGTCGTCGCTGGCGACCGCGCGCTCGGGCAAGGTGACGATGCTGACGCCGGGCTCGCTGTCGCCGGCCGAGGCGTGGTCGCTGTTCCAGGCCGCGCTGCACGGCATGGGCCTGTCGGTGGTCGCCAAGGGCAAGGTGCTCGAGATCGTCGAGAGCGCGCGGGCCAAGGAGGAGGCGCTGGCGATCCGCAAGAGCTTCCCCGACGGCGGCGGCGACGTCGTGCGCCTGCTGCTGCGGCCGGCCCACGTCGCGGTCGACGATCTGCGCGCCGCGCTCGAGCTGGTCAAGTCCCAGCACGGCGCGGTCAGCGCCCTGGGCGGCCTGGGCGCGATCCTCATCACCGACGACGCCGCCCACGTCGCGCGGATGCGAACGCTGGTCACCGAGCTCGACCGCCCCGGCGACGCCGAGGCGCTGTACGCGATCCCGCTGGCCCACGTCGACGCCACCGCGGTGGTGACGACGGTCGAGCAGCTGCTCGGGACCGGCGCCGCCGCGGCCGGCAAGGGCGGCGCCGCCGGTGCCGGCGCCGCGCCCGCGATGCGGCTGATCGCCGACGCCCGCACCAACGCGCTGTTCCTGGCCGGCAGCGCCGGTGACTACGTGCGGGTCAAGGCGCTCACCGACGCGCTCGACGTCGACACCGGCGCCGCCGCGCAGCTGCAGCTGATCCGGCTCGCCCACGCCAGGCCGGCCGAGGTCGCCGCGACCCTGCAGGGGCTGCTCGGCGGCGGCGCGACGACGGCCGGCGGCGCGGCGCGCGGCGGTGGTGGCGGCGGCGGCGATCGCCTGACCCCGACCGGCGAGGTCCGGGTCGCCGCCGACGAGGCGTCGAGCTCGCTGCTGGTGCTGGCGTCGGCGCGCGACGCCGCCGCGCTGCGCGCGCTGGTCGCCGAGATGGATCGGCCGCGCCGCCAGGTCTACATCGAGGCGCTGGTGCTCGAGGTCGAGGCCGGCGGCACCCGCCAGCTCGGCGCGTCGTGGCACCTGGGCAGCCAGGACGGCGACGGCAACACCTGGATCGGCGGCATGCAGAGCGACGGCCTGTCGACGGTGGTGCCCGCGGACTCGCTGAACGCCGGCGGCGTGGTCGGCGGCGTCCTGGGCTCGGCGCTGTCGGGCTCGACCGAGCTGTTCGGGACGTCGATCCCGTCGCTCGGCCTCCTGATCCAGGCCCAGACCCACACCAGCCGGCTCGACGTCCTGGCGTCGCCGCACCTGCTGACGCTCGACAACCAGGCCGCGAAGATCTCGGTCGGCTCCAACATCCCGTACAAGAGCTCGAGCGGCGGCACCACCACCACCGGCGCGGTGCTGTCGCCCAACATCGAGCGCCAGAAGATCGCGCTGAGCCTGGAGATCACGCCGCACGTCGCGCCCGCGGCCGACGCCGAGGACGGCGACGGTGGCCGCGACGACTCGGTCCGCCTCGAGATCAAGCTCGACAGCTCGCAGCTCGGCACCGAGAACTTCGGCGACGACCTCGGCCCGACCTGGAAGGAGCGCTCGCTCGAGACCTCGGTCGTGCTCCACGATCAGGAGAGCGTCGTGCTCGGTGGCCTGGTCGACGAGCGGGTCGAGGACACCGTCACCGGGATCCCGCTGCTCGGCGATCTGCCGGTGGTCGGCTTCCTGTTCCGCTCGACCAAGAAGGTGCGCCAGAAGTCGAACCTGCTGATCGTCCTGACCCCGTACCTGGTCGACGACTCGATCGAGGGCCGTGACATCCTGGCCCGGCGGATGCGCGAGCGCGACGAGTTCCTGCGCGCCGCCGACGATCTGTCGCGGCGCGTCCGCGAGCCCCACGTCGACTACCGCAAGAAGCGCGGCCTGATCGCCGACATCGACGCCAAGGTCGAGCAGATCGAGCGCGAGCGGGCCCGCCTCGACGCCGCGCGCACGGCGGCGCCGCCGTCGGGGCGCCTCGACGTGCCGCCGGTGGACGCGGCCGGCGACGCGGCATCGCCGTAGCGACGGGGCGGCGCGACGGCGCGCCGGCGCGCCGGGCGGAGGTGGGCGCAGGTGGGCCCGCCGCGCTCCAGGTCCTCGAGGCGCGGCGTCGCGTGACCTGCCGCCGGATCGCGCCCCCGCGGCCCGCCACTCCCGGTACGCTCAGAACGCGGCGCCGTCTCGGGCGTCGAGATCCTTGCCGTGGACGTCCCGACCCACCCGACCCTCAAGGCCAGCCGCGCCCAGGACGAGTCGCCGCGCTCGACGCGGGTCGGCTGCGACACCTGCGGCGCCGTGCTCGAGCTGCACGGCGTCGCCCGCACCGGGACCTGCCCGTACTGCGCGACCGCGACGATCGTCGAGCGCCCGGCCGCGCCCGACCGGCCGCTGCCGACGTTCACCGTCGGCTTCACGCTGACCCGCGACGCCGCCGAGGCCGCGGCGCGCCGGCACCTGCACCGCCAGTACCTCGCGCCCGAGGCCCTGCGCCACGCCCCGGTCGACGACCTGCGCGCGGTCTACCTGCCGGCCTACCTCTACGGCGCGAGCGCGACGTCGCGGTGGACCGCGGAGGTCGGCGAGGACTACCAGGTCGAGGAGGAGTACACGACCGTCGACGAGGACGGCAAGCGGGTCACCGAGACCCGGACCCGCACCGAGACCGAGTGGTTCCCGCTCGAGGGCGAGCACGCGTACTGGCTGCGCGACGTCTTCGTCACCGCGTCGCGCGGCGTCGCCAACGCCGAGCTCGAGGCGGTGCAGCCGTTCGACCTGCGCGCGCTGCGCCGCTACCGCCCCGAGCTGGTCGCCGGCTGGGCGTGCGAGGACCCGTCGCTGTCCCGCGACGAGTGCGAGCAGCTGGCGCGCCGCGGCGCCGAGGCGCACGCCCGGCGCCGGGTCGGCGACTTCCTGCCCGGCGATCGCTGGCGCACGCTGCGCATCGGCACCCAGCTCGATCACGTCGAGCTCGACCTGGTGCTGGTGCCGGTGTGGATCCTGACCTGCAAGTGGCGCGCGGACCGGCCGCCGGTGCGGCTGGTGATCAACGGCCAGACCGGCCAGACCGGCGGCAAGGCGCCGGTGAGCGGCTGGAAGATCGCGGGGTGGGCGACCCTGTTCGCGCTGATGGGGCTGCTCGTGCTGTACCTGGAGCTGCGGTCGTGACCGTGGCGGCGACGCTGACGCCGGCGCTGGCGCCGTGCGCGCGGTGCGGCGCGACGATCGAGGTCGGTGACGTCCGCTGCCCGGTGTGCGCGCTGGTGCTGGTCGCGCCGCCCGACGGCAACGCGCGCACCCGCGTGCTGGTGGCGCGGTGCGGGACGTGCGCCGCGGCGCTGGCCTACGACGCCCGGGTCGGCGCCCCGACGTGCGGCTTCTGCGGCGCCGCCACCGCGGTCGAGGAGCTGCCCGATCCGCCCGAGCAGGCGGCGTGGTTCGCGCGCGCGTCGGTCGACGCCGCCGCGGCGCGGGCGGCGCTGGGGCGCTGGCAGGGCTCGCTGGGCTGGTTCCGGCCCGGCGATCTGCGCGACCGGTCGCGGATCGACGAGCTGCGCCTGACCTGGTGGCCGGCGTGGGTGTTCGACGCCCGGGCCCGGGTCAGCTGGACCGGCGACTCCGACGCCGGCGCCCACGAGGCGCGGTGGGCGCCGTGGGCCGGGCAGACCGAGATGACCTTCGCCGAGCTGGCGGTGCCGGCGTCGCGGGCGCTGCGCGACGACGAGACCCGGGCGCTGATCGGCAGCTACGACCTCGGCGACGGCGGCGTCGACGCGCCCGCCGCCGACGACGGCGTGGTCGAGCAGTTCGAGGTCCAGCGCTCGGCGGCGCGCGAGCGGGTCCTCGCGGCGGCGCAGGCGACCGCGGCGGCGCGGGTGTCGGCGGAGCTGATGCCCGGGCGTCGGCGCCGCAACGTCCACGTCGAGCTGGTGCTGCGCGACCTGCGGACCCGCCGCGTCGCGCTGCCCGCGTACGTGCTGGCCTACCGGTACCGCGGCCGGCTGTACCGCGCGGTGGTCAGCGGCCAGGACGCCGGCCGCGTGATCGGCCGCGCGCCGTGGTCGATCGCGCGGATCGCGGCGGCCGCGGCGGCCGCGGCGACGCTCCTGACCGTGATCGCGGCGCTGGCGTGGTGGTTCGGACGGTAGCGGCGGCGCTCACTCGACGACCTCGAGCTCGACGCGGCGGTTGCGCGCCGGCTCGTCGTCGCTGAGCGGGCGCGCGTCACCGGCGCCCACCGGCTCGAGCCGCGCCGGATCGACGCCGCGCGCCACCAGCTCGTCGTGGACCGCGTCGGCGCGCGCCCGCGACAGGCTGTCGGCGTGGCGCTCGCCGCGGGCGGCGTGGCCGACGACGCGGAGCCGCAGGGCCGGGCGCTCGGCGAGGACGTCGGCGACGACGTCGAGCAGGACGCTGCTGCCCGGCGCCGGCGTCGCCGAGCCGGCGCCGAAGAAGACGTAGTCGCGGAGGTACGGATCGCAGGCCTCGATGACGGCGTGGCCGGTCTTGCCGGCGCCGCACGGCGCGACCGCGACGCCGGCGTCGGTGGCCGGCGCGGCCGGCGCGGCTGCGTCGGTGGGCGGCGCGGGCGCGACGCCGGCGTCGTCGGGCCGCGCGGGCCTGAGCGGCGGCGGCGCGGCGCCGCTGCAGCCGAGCCTGAGCCTGAGCCTGAGCCTGAGCGCCGCCGTGACGGCGAGCCTGACGGCGCGCGCCGTCACTCGACGACCTCGAACTCGACCCGTCGGTTGGCCTCGTCGTCGCTGGCCGACGCCGGCCGGCCGGTGCCGACGCTGGTGACCTCGAGCCGATCGGCGGCGATCCCGGCGGCGACCAGCGCGTCGCGCACGGCGGCGGCGCGCGCGCGCCGACAGCGGGTCGCCGTGGCGCTCGTTCTTCGCGGCGTGGCCGATGATGCGCAGCCGTAGCCGCGGGTGGTCCTGCAGCGCGCCGGCGATCCCGGCGATCACCGGCGCCGCCGCGGTCGCGACCTCGGCGTCGCCGTGCGCGAAGTAGATCTTGTCGAGGATGGCGACCTCGCAGGCGACCAGCGTGCAGGCGCCGGCGTGGCCGTTCTCGCACCGGCACTCGTTGCAGTCCGACGGCATCCAGGCGCCGTCGTCGTAGTAGACGCCGTCCTGGCCGCAGCCGCAGGCGTCGCCGCGCGAGGTCGCCGAGCCGGGCGGCGCGATCTCGGTCTCGATCGGCACCGGCACGCTGGTGACGGCGAGGCCGGCGCCGGCCTCGGCGGCGCACAGCTCGACGACGAGGTGGTCGCGGCCGGGGGCGACGCGGACGTCGACGACGCCGCGGGCGCCGCGCAGGCGGTCGCCATGCTCGAGCAGCGCCAGCTCGGCTGGCGACGGCGCCGAGCCCGGCGGTGGCGAGCTGGCCGCCGGCTGCGGCGGCCCTGGCCGCGGCGGCGGCGGCGCTGGGGTCGGCGCCGGCCGGCAGCTGCACCTGAGCAGGATGATCGCGAGGGCGGCCAGCGAAGACGCGCGCGGAAGCTGCATCCGATCCAGTCTAGCGCGCCGCCGCCCGCCGCCGCCGCATCCGGCCGAGCACCAGCGCGGCCAGCAGGAGCGCGCTGCCGGCGCCGCTGGCGCTGCCGTCGCCGGCGCTGCAGCAGCCGGCGCCGTCGCCGTCGACGCCCGGGTCGCTCGCGTCGGGTGCGGGCCCGGCGTCGGGACCAGCGGCGTCGGGCGCGGCGTCGGGCGCGCCGGCGTCGGTGCAGCCGCTCGGGCACGGGCCGTCGACGCGGTCCTCGATCCAGCCCAGGTAGTAGTCGACCCGGGTGTCGATGCCGCCGGCGGCGCAGCCGGGCTGGACGTCGGCCGAGCGCGACACGATGCCGACCAGCCGCGGCCCGGCGCCGAGGTCGGCGATGCCGGGGCCGCCCGAGTCGCCGTTGCAGTTCTGCGGCTGCCCCGGGGTCGAGATCTGCAGCTCCGAGTCGCTGAAGGTGACCAGGTCGGCGACCGCGCTGGTCTTGATCCCGGCGGCGCCGGTCTGCTCGTCGGTGATGCCGTAGCCGACCAGCTCGATCGCGAGCCCCGGCGCCAGCGCCGCGGCCGCCTCGGCCGGGGTCGCCATCGTCATCGGCTCGACCGTCGTGATCGGCTGCGCCAGGAACACCAGGCCGACGTCGTAGAACTGCTGCGGCCCCGGCTGCAGCTCGACGTCGAGCTGGAACAGCTCGTGGCGCGCGGTGGCGCGGCCGGGCACGACGACGGGGACGCCGGCGTTGGGATCGCCGTCGAGCGTGAAGCCCGGGATCTCGTCGCCGATGAACGCCGGGTCGAGGCAGTGCGCCGCGGTGAGCACGACGTCGGGGCGGATCAGCGTGCCGGTGCACCCGACGCCGAAGCCGAGCCACAGCGCCCCGACCGCCGGGTACTCGCCGTCGGTGGTCGGCGTGCCGCCGATGACCGGCGCCTGCTGCGACGTGGTCGCGGCGGGCTCGGGGACGCACGCGGCCAGCGCGGCCGCGGCGACGACGACGGCGACGGTGGCGGCGGCGCGGGCGGTGGCGGCGGCGGTGGCGCGGCGGGACATGGATCCAGGGTCGCGCGGACCGGGGGCCACGTCCACCGCGAGGAGAGCCCCGCTACTTGCGGAACAGCGCCAGCTCGACCTCGAGCCGCTCGGCCCACCGGTAGATCTGCTTGCGGTCCTTGCCGAAGTAGTCGGCGATCTGGGCGACGTTGCCGCCGAAGTGCGACGCGACCTCGAGCAGCGCCTCGCGATCCGGGACCTCGTCGCGCGGCACCTGCAGCGCCGGCGCCGGCTCGACGCCGGGCGCCTCGCGATCGCCGGCGCGCTCGCCGAGCGCCGCGGTCAGCGGCGCCGGCAGGTGCTCGCAGCGGACCCGGCCGCCCGCCGCCGCCGCCCGCACGCCGGCGGCCGAGATGGTCTGCTCGAGCTCGCGCACGTTGAACGGCCAGCCGTGGACCAGCAGCGCCTCGGAGGCGTTGGTCGACAGCGCCAGCCCGGGCGCGACCCGGCCCAGGAACACCTGGGCCAGCATCAGGATGTCGTCCTTGCGATCGCGCAGCGGCGGCACCCGCTGCACCCAGCCCTGCAGGCGCGAGAACAGGTCGGCGCGGAAGCCGTCGCGGCCGAGCTCGTCCTCGAGGTTGCGGTGGGTCGCGGCGACGATGCGGACGTCGACCTGCTGGGCGTCGGAGGCGCCGACCGGGCGGACCTCGCCGGTGGCGAGGGCGCGCAGCAGCTTGGCCTGCACCGTCGGCGGGCACTCGCCGACCTCGTCGAGGAACAGCGTGCCGTCGCGGGCGGCGCCGAAGACGCCGTCGTGCTTGCGCTGGGCGCCGGTGAACGCGCCCTGGACGTGGCCGAACAGCTCGCTCTCGGCGAGCGCCTCGGGCAGCGCGGCGCAGTTGACCGCGACGAACGGGCCGGTGCGGCCGCTCTGCCGGTGGATCTCCTCGGCGACCAGCTCCTTGCCCGCGCCGGTCTCGCCGAGCAGCAGCACCGGCAGGCTGCGCGGCGCGACCATCGCGAGCTCGGCGCGCAGCCGTCGCATCGGCTCGCTGCGGCCGAGCAGGCGCGGCGTGTCGGGCGCGCGCGGCAGCAGGTCCGGGCGATCGACCTCGAGGTAGACCATCAAGGTCTTGCCGACGCGGACCACGGTGCCGGGCCGCAGCGTCGCGGCCTCGATGCGACGACCGTCGACGAACGTGCCGTTGCGGCTGCCCTGGTCGACGATGCGGTGGCCGTCGGGATCGTCGGGGTTCGGCTCGACCACGGCGTGCAGGCGTGACACCTCGCGGTCGTCGAGCGCGAGCGGCCCGGCCGGGCCGCCGAGGCGCCCGATCTCGATCCGCTGCCGCAGCAGCACCACCTGGGGCCACCGCCCCGACCACGGCGCGTGCACGACCCGCAGCACGCGCAGCTGGGCCGGACCTTCCTCGGCGGCGTGCGCCGAGGACAGCGTGATGGTCGGGCCGTCGATCACCATGTGGGAGGTCCAGCCTACTTACCGGGCCGCGGTTGTCCACCCCCCGGAACGCTGCGTCCACACAGCCGATCTACCGGGTGCGGCCTGCGAGGGCCAAGGTGGGGACAACAAAAGGAGCTACTCATGGCCACTCGCACCGTCTCGATCGACACCTCGCACTCCCACGTCGGCTTCAGCGTCCGGCACCTCATGATCTCCAAGGTCCGCGGCACGTTCGGCACCTGGGAGGGCACGATCCAGCTCGACGAGGACGATCTCGCCAAGTCCTCGGTCGAGGTCACCATCCAGGTCGCCAGCGTCGACACCAAGGAGGAGAAGCGCGACGCCCACCTCCGCTCGGCCGACTTCTTCGACGCCGAGCAGCACCCCACCATGACCTTCAAGAGCCGCAAGGTCGAGGTCGAGGGCGGCCAGGTCGCCCGGGTCGTGGGCGATCTGACCATCCGTGGGACCACCCACGAGGTCACCCTCGAGGTCGAGGATCTCGGCAAGTCCAAGGATCCGTGGGGCAACGAGCGCGTCGGCTACGCCGCGAAGACCCGGATCAACCGTACCGACTACGGCCTGAACTGGAACCAGGCCCTGGAGCTGGGCGGCGTCCTGGTCGGCGAGAAGGTCGACATCGAGCTCGACCTCGAGGGCATCGTGGCCCAGGCCAAGGCGGCCTGACGAACCGGCCTCAGCCTACGCGTGGCCGGGCGGTCAGCCGCCGGCCAGCGGCGCCAGCAGGTAGAGCTGGTCGCCGTCGACCAGGACCCGGTCGGCGTGCTCGGCGACCGGACAGCGGTCGCCGTTGAGCATCAGCGTGTGGGCCAGGTGCGGCGAGTGCGTGACCGCCTCGCGCAGGGCCTGGCCGACGTGGTCCGGCCGGTCGAGCAGCTGGCCCAGGGTCGTCCCCGGGGCCAGCTTGACGGTCTCGTCGAGGTCGAACCAGCCGTCGCCGATCCGGCCCCGGATCAGCACCTGGACCTGGACGCGCGGGCCGCGGTCGCCGCGCAGGCGGTCGAACAGGCCCACGTCAGGACCCGACGAAGCCTTCGAGCAGGCCGTCGATGCCGAGCTCGCGGGCGCGCGTCGCCGAGACGTCGCCGGTCGTGGGGTCCCAGGTCATCGCGCGGTAGTAGTCGTCGCGCAGCACCGGCAGGGCGACCCGCACGCCCTTGAGCGGGCCGGCGGTCAGGTTGCCGTCGCCCTCGCCCATCATCCGCGGGTGCGCGGTGAAGTCGGCGGGGCGCAGGCCCTCGCGCCGGTTGAACGCGGCGCGCAGGTTCTGGATGCGCTCGCCGCACACCAGCAGCTCGTCGTCGGTGACGCCCCAGCCGGTGAGCGCGTTGACCAGGTCGGCCCACGGCAGGTTGCCGGTCAGCATCGTGAACATGCACAGGCCCAGGCCGTTCATCGCCTGGTGCGCGTTGGAGAAGTGGGCCTGGGCGGCGCCCTTGCCGGCGTCCTCCTTCCACGACACGTTCCAGGTCTTCTTGTCGACCGCAGCCGGCAGCGTGAAGCCGACGCCGAAGGTCTCGTTCCACGACGCCGAGCCGGCGGTGTGGCGGCCCGGCGTCGGATCGCCGATGTACGTCACGCCCATCAGCGAGGTGAACCGCGGGTCGTGGTAGGCCGGCTCCTGGCCGTGGACGTGGACCGCGTAGGCGTCGCTGCCCTTGCCGAGGTGCGCCGCCGCGCGCTGGACGCCGTCGGCGAGCCAGGCGCCGCAGCCGTCGCGCTCGCCCATCTTGATCGTCAGCGCCAGCGCGGCCTCGCCGTTGCCCCAGCGCAGGTCGACGCCGTCGAGGTCGTCGACGGTGAGATCGCCGCGCTCGACCGCCTCGCACGCCCACGCCAGCGTCGCCGACGAGCTGACCGCGTCGATGCCGTAGCGGTTGCAGGCGTCGTGGCAGGCGGTGACCAGCTCGAGGTCGTCGTTGAGCAGGTTGGCGCCGAAGCCGACGATGGTCTCGTAGTCCGGTCGCCGGACGTCGCTGAGGCCGCGGGCCTTGACCTTGACGATGCCCTTGCACGGCATCGGGCAGTCGCCGCACGACAGCTTCTTGGTGATGTAGCGATCGACCTCCTTGCCGTCGAGCTTGCTCGAGTGGGTGCGCAGCGGGAAGTCGCGCGAGCCGACGCCCTTCCAGTTCTTGACCGGGGCGTCGCCGTTCTCGACCGACAGGCTGACCGCCGCGGTGGTGCCGCGCTGCGACCACAGCTGGCGCATCGCCCGCACCGGCGCGGTGATCTTCATGCGCCGCCGCGGCATCAGCCGGTACATCCACGACAGCCACTTCTTGGGCTTGGCGACCCACGCGAACAGGCGCATGAACCAGCCGACGTCGCGGCGGTAGTCGTCGGTGATCTGCTTGCACAGGGCGCGGAACGCGCGCTCGTCGTGGACCGGCACCTCGCCGGAGCCGCCGACGACGATCGCCTTGAGCTGCTTGCTGCCGTAGACCGCGCCGAAGCCCTGGCGCCCGAACGCGTGGTAGCGGTCGTTCATCACCGACGCGATGCGGGCGCCGCGCTCGCCGGCCGGGCCGATCGCCGACACGCCGACGTCGCGCTTGCCGCCGAAGCGGGCCTTCAGATCGTCGAAGGTCTCGGGCACCTGCTTGCCCCACAGCTCGCCGGCGGGCTCGAAGCGGACCTCGTCGTCCTGGATCACCAGCAGCGTCGGCGCGGCGGCCTTGCCGCGCACGACCAGCGCGTCGTAGCCGGCGGCGCGCAGGTGGGCGGCGACGCTGCCGCCCGAGTTGGAGTCGGCCCAGGTGCCGGTCAGCGGTGACTTGCCGACGATCTGGATGCGGCCCGAGAACGGGGTCTTGACGCCCGTGAGCAGCCCCGAGCAGATCGCGAAGCACGCCTCGGGCGCCAGCGCGTCGGTGCCCGCCGGGTAATGCTTCCACATCAGCCAGGCGCCGAGGCCGTAGCCGCCGAGGAACTGCCGGTACACCGCTTCCTCGACGTGCTCGACCCAGTGGCGCTGCTCGCCGAGATCGACGTGGAGGATCCGACCGTGGCTGCCGAAGCGGGGCGCCGCCGGCACGAGGGCGTTTTCCGACATGGCTGCATTTTGCCGCGAAAACGGGTGCGGCAAGCCGCCCGCGCGATCTTCGCGCGTCGTCCTCGGACTTGACACATCCCGCCGTCGGGGCGATGAAGGGGGCGTGCTGCGCTGGCAGGTCCTCAAGGTCGGGCTCCGCACCATCGTCGCGCTCAATGGCGTCCTCGATGAGAACGCGGATCTGCGGCCGCTGACCGAGCTCTCCGGCGAGGTGTCGTTCGATCTGTCGGGCGTGCGCCGGATCAGCTCGACCGGCGTCCGCGAGTGGATCGAGCTGATGCGTCACCTGGATCGCCGCTGCCGGGTGTCGCTGGTGGCGTGCTCGCCGGCGAGCGTCACCCAGCTGAACCTGATCTCGAACTTCCGCGGCCGCGCCCAGGTCGAGTCGTTCATGGCCCCGTACGAGTGCCCGACCTGCGGCGCCGAGCGCGAGGTCCTGGTCGACTCGGTGACCGTGCTGCGCACCGGCGGCCTCAGCGTGCCGCCGCAGAGCTGCGGCGACTGCGCCACCCCGATGGAGCTGTCCGAGCTCCCCGAGCGCTACCTGGTCTTCCTGATGGACCAGCGCGGCGGTCGGCCGGTCGCGCGGGCGTAGCGCCCGCCGCTACGGCGCGACGATCTCGTCGAGCGCGCGCAGGGCGTCGCGGGCGCGCTCGATCTCCTCGGTGGCCTGGGTCAGCGCCGAGGTGATGACCTGCACCGAGTCGGTCTGATCCATGACCGCGGTCTCGTCGGACGCGGCGCGCATGTTGGCGCGCAGCGAGTCGATGCTGTCCTGCAGCGACGACAGGTGCTGACCGAAGCCGTCGGGCAGGGTGCCGCTGCCGTTGCCGGCGGCGGGCGCGGCGGCGGCGGCCTCGTTGGCGCGCGCGAGGTCGCGCTCGAGCGAGCTCAGCCGCTCCTGCAGCTCGATGACCTGATCCTCGGCCTCGCGCAGGCGACGCCGCTCGTCCTCGTTGGCGGCGACCTGATCGCGCGCGGCGGCGGCGGCCTCCTCGGCGGCGGCGGCGCGGGCCTCGGCGTCGGCGACGGCGCGGCGGGCGTCGTCGCCCTGGGCGCCGAGCTCGTCGAGGCGGGCCTCGGCGTCGGCGGCGCGGCGCTCGGCGTCGCGCGCGCGATCGGCGATGCCCTCGGCGTTGCGCTCGAGAGCTCGGCGACGCGGTCGCGCAGCGTCGCGGCCTCGGCGGCGTCGGCGCGCAGCGCGTCGAGCTCGGCGGTCGCGGCCCGGGCCGCGGCCAGCTCGTCGCGGGCGGCGGCGAGGGCGGCGGTGGCGGTGGCGAGGTCGGCGGCGGACGCCTCGGCGTCGGCGCGGGCGGCGGCGAGATCGCGTTGCAGCGCCGCGGTGGCGTCGGCGCCCGACGACGCCGCGGCCGACGCCGCGCCCTGGGCGGCGGCGAGCTGGTCGCGCAGCGCGCGGCGACCTCGGCCTGGGCGGCGGCGGCTCGCTGCGCGGCCTGATCGCGGGCGGCGGCGAGGTCCTTGGCCGCCTGATCGCCGGCGGCGGCGACCTCGGCCTGGGCGGCGGCGGCCTGCTGCGTGGCCTGATCGCGGGCGGCGGCGAGGTCCTGGCGGCCTGGTCGCGGGCGGCGGCGGCGAGGTCCTTGGCGGCCTGGTCGCGGGCGGCGGCGAGCTCGGCCTTCGCGGCCGCGTTGTGCTCGGCGAGCTGATCGCGGGCGGCGGCGAGGTCGCGCTCGAGCGCGGTCGCGCGCTGCGCGGCGTCGGCGGCCTCGCGGCCGAGGTCGCCGGCACGGCCGGCGGCCTGCTGGGCGTCCTCGACGGCGTGACGGGCGGCGGTGAGGTCGCGCTCCAGCGACGCGACCCGGGTCTCGAGGTCACGCGCCTTCTTCTCGGCGTCGGCGGCGCGCCGGGTCGCCTCCGCGGTGGCGGCGTCGGCGTCGGCGAGCCGGGCCGCGGTGGCGGCGTCGGACTTGTCGTTCGACTTCTGCTCGCGCGCCTTGGCCGCGGCCAGGTCCTTCTCCGCCATCGACAGCCGGTACAGCGCCTCGTCGTACTGGCGCTGCAGCGCCGACGCCTTGGCGATCGCGAGATCGGCGGTCTCGACCTTGGCGGTGAGCGACTCGGTGCGCGCCAGCGTCGCGGACAGCTCGGCCTGCAGCTTGTCGGCGCGGCCGGCGGCCTCGGCGGTGCGCTTGTCGGCCTCGGCGACCTTCTTCTGGGCGTCGGCGACGACGGCGCCGGCGTCGCCGGCCTGCCTGGCGGCGGCGTCGGCGGCCTGCTTGGCGGCGTCGGCGGCGCGCTTGTCGGCGTCGGCGGCCTGCTTGGCGGCGTCGGCGGCCTGCTTGGTGGCGTCGGCGAGCTGCTGCTTCAGGTCGGCGAGCTGCTGCTGGGCGGCGGCGAGCTGCTTGGCGGCGTCGGTGGCCTGCTTGGCGGCGTCGGCGGCCTGCTTGTCGCTGTCGGCGGCCTGCTTGGCGGCGGTGGCGGCCTTCTTGTCGTTGTCGGCGGCCTGCTTGGCGGCGTCGGCGGCCTGCCTGGTGGCGGCGGCGAGCTGCTGCTTCAGATCGGCGAGCTGCTGCTTCAGGTCGGCGAGCTGCCTGGCGGCGTCGGCCGCCTTCTGCTCGGCGGCCGCGATCCGCTTGTCGGCGTCGCCGGCCTGCTTCCCCGCGGCGGCGGCGGCCTGCTCGACGGCGGCGGCGCCCTGCTGCTCGGCGGCGGCCAGCTTGCGGGTCAGCTCGGCGACCTGCGCGCCCAGCTCGCCGGCCTTGCGGTCGGCGTCGGCGGCCAGCTTCTCGGCGTCGGCGACCTGCCGCGCGGTGGCCGCGAGCTGCTGGTCGGCGTCGGCGAGCTGCTGCTCGGCGTCGGCGGCGCGCCGGCCGGCCTCGACCGCGCGGGTCTCGGCGGCGGCGGCCTGCTCGCGCGCCTTGCGCAGCTGGGCCTCCTGCTCGGCGCTCGCGGTGGCGCTGGCGCCGGCGCCGGCCTCGGCGAGCTTGCCGGTCAGCTCGCCGATCCGCTCCTCGAGCTCGCCGACGCGCCGGTCGGCGGCGGCCAGCTTCTCGGCCGCGAACACGCCCGCGGTGGTCTCGACCACCAGCAGCGCCTCGTTGGCGTCGCCCAGCTGCTTGTCGAGCGACGCGGCGCGGGCCTCGGCGTCGGCGGCCTGCTTCTGGGCCGCGGCCAGCGCGGCCTCGGCCTGGTCGCGGGCGGCGAGCACGGCGGTCGAGTCGCGCAGCAGCCGCTCGCGCTCCGCCGACAGCTCGTCGAGCTTGAGCATCGCCTGCTGCAGGCCGGTCATGTCGGTCGAGGTCTTGTCGGCGTCCTCGAGCATGCGGTCGTGCTCGGCCTGCAGCTCGCCGACCCGCGCCTGCATCGCGGCGAGCTCGTCCTGGACCGCGCCGAGCGCGTGCTCGAGCGCGGCGGCGCGGCTCAGCGCCTCGTCGCGCTCCTGCGCCAGCTGGGCCGCGCCGGCGCCGTCGCCGGCGTCGCCGCCGGCGGCCATCGTCGCGTGCAGCTCGCCGACCCGGCGGGCGAACGCGTCGCGCTCCTCGATCACCTCGGCGCGCGCCTTGCGCTCCATCGCCAGCCACTGGGCCAGCTGCATGTGGACGCCACCGGCCGGCTGCGCCGGCACCGCCGGATCGACCACCTGGACCAGCAGGCTGCCGACCACGACGATCTCGCCGGGCGGCACCGCGGCCTGGTGGACGCGCTGGTTGCCGACCCACACGCCGTTGGCGCTGCCCAGGTCCTCGACCCAGCACGCGCCGCCCTCGACGAAGAACCGGGCGTGCTGCCGCGACATCCGCGGGTCGTCGCTCCGGATCGTGCACTCCGCGGCGCGCCCGATCAGCGCGGGCTGATCGCCCAGCTCGAAGGACCGGTCCACACCGTCGACATCGCAGTAGAGCAAGGTCGGCATTCGCGGCCGCAAGTTACCACGGGTGCCGCTGGCAGAGGCCGGCACCGGCGCCCGGGGGGCGGCCCCGCGCGCCGCCGCCCGCGGCCGCGGTCACGCCGGCGTCAGCGCCGCGAGCAGCTCCTCGGCGACGCCGAGCGCGCGATCGGTGTCGTCGTCGAGCAGCAGCACGTGGCCCATCTTGCGGCCCGGCGCCGGCGCGAGCTTGCCGTACAGGTGCAGGCGCGCCTCGGGGCGGGCCAGGACGTGCTGCCACGGCGGGTCGCCGTCGCGCCACAGCTCGCCGATGAGGTTGAGCATGACCGCGCCCGACAGCGGCCGCGGATCGCCCAGCGGCAAGCCGCACACCGCGCGGATGTGCTGCTCGAACTGCGACGTCGCCGCCGCGCCGTAGGTGTAGTGGCCGCTGTTGTGGGTCCGCGGCGCGATCTCGTTGACCAGCAGCGCGCCGTCGGCGAGCTCGAACAGCTCGACCGCCATGACGCCGACGTGGCCGAGGTCGTCGGCGATGCGGCGCGCGATGGCCTCGGCGCGGGCCTGGCGCTCGGCCGGCATCGGCGCCGGCGCCCGGGTCGTGTGCAGGATGTGGCGCCGGTGCACGTTCTCGGCGATCGGGTAGATCGCGATCGCGCCGTCGAGGCCGCGCGCCAGCACCACCGAGACCTCGCGGACGAAGTCGACGACCCGCTCGAGCACCGCCGGGCGCTTGCCGACCCGGTCCCACGCCGCCGCGGCGTCCTCGGCGCGCTCGATCCGGACCTGGCCCTTGCCGTCGTAGCCGGCGCGCCGGACCTTGAGGATCGCCGGCAGCCCGACCTCGGCGATCGCGGCGTCGAGGCCGGCGTCGTCGGTGATCGGCGCCCACCGGGTCTGCGGCAGGCCGAGGCCGTCGAGGAACGTCTTCTGGGTCTGGCGATCCTGGATCGTGCGCAGCACGCTGGCGCGCGGCCGCACCGGCACGACCTCCTCGAGCCGGTCGAGCAGATCGGCGGGGACGTGCTCGGTGTCGAGCGTGATCACGTCGACCAGCCCGGCCAGCTCGAGCGCGGCCTCCTCGTCGGTGAGGCCGCCGATCACGACCTCGTCGGCGACCTGGCCGGTGGGGCAGCGGGCGTCGGGATCGAGGACGACGATCCGGTAGCCCATGCGGCGCGCCGCCAGGCCCATCATGCGGCCGAGCTGGCCGCCGCCGAGGACCCCCAGCGTGCTGCCGGGCAACAGCGGCCCGGCGCCGGCGCGACGCACGCTCACGACAGCGGCTCCGCCAGCACCCGCGCGGTCTGCGCGGCGCGGTACGCGGCCAGCCGGGTCCGGACGCCGTCGTCGAGGCGGGCGACGATCGCCGCCGCCAGCAGGCCGGCGTTGACCGCGCCGGCCTCGCCGATCGCCAGCGTGCCGACCGGGACGCCGCGCGGCATCTGGACGATCGACAGGAGCGAGTCCATGCCCGACAGGGTCCGCGACTGCACCGGCACGCCCAGCACCGGCAGCGCGGTCTTGGCCGCGGTCATGCCGGGCAGGTGGGCGGCGCCGCCGGCGCCGGCGATGATGACGTGCAGGCCGCGGGCCTCGGCGGTCGAGGCGTAGTCGAAGAGCAGGTCCGGCGTGCGGTGCGCCGACACGACGCGGCGCTCGTGGGGCACGCCGAGCTCGGTCAGCACCTCGCTGGCCAGGCGCATCGTGGCCCAGTCGCTCTTCGAGCCCATGATGATGCCGACCAGCGGAGCACCGGGCGGCGGCGGGGGGGTGTCGGACGGATCGCTGGAGGTCATGACGTCCCTGGGTCGCGGGGGCCCGCGGCGCGGCGCAGGCGGTCGGCGATGGCCGCGCCCAGCCCGACCTCGTCGGGGAGCGCGGCGACGATGACGTCGACGCCGGCGGCGTCGAGCTCGCGCAGCGCCGCGTACAGGCGGCGCGCGGCGGCGGCGAGGTCGTCGGGCAGGGCCAGGCGCTGGACCCCGGCCGGCAGGGTCGCGGCGGCCAGGGTCGACGCGGTGGCCAGGACGCCGAGGTGCGGCGCGCCGACGTCGCGGAGCGCGGCGGCCAGCTCGCCGGGCGCGACCGCGATCAGCCGGGCCCGCGGCGCGTAGTGCGACGGCAGCGAGCCGGGGACCTGCGGCGACGCCGCGGTCGGCGCCGCCAGGCGGACGCCGAGCACCGCCTCGAGCGCCTCGCGCGACACGCCGCCGGGCCGCAGCAGCGCCGGCGGTCGCGACGTCACGTCGACGATCGTCGACTCGACGCCGACCTCGCAGGGGCCGCCGTCGAGGACGTAGTCGACGACGTCGCCGAGGTCGGCGACGACGTGGTCCGCGGTGGTCGGGCTGAGGCCGCCGAACCGGTTGGCGCTGGGCGCGGCGACGCCGCCGCCGAAGCGACCGAGCAGCGCGCGGGCCAGCGGGTGATCCGGGACGCGCAGCCCGACGGTGTCGCGGTCGCCGGTGACCGCGGCGGCGACCTGGGGGCCGCGCGGCACGATCAGCGTCAGCGGCCCGGGCCAGAACCGGTCGGCCAGCAGCTGGGCCGCCGCCGGCACCTCGGCCGCCCAGCCGGCCAGCGGCGCGCCGGGGCCGAGGTGGACGATCAGCGGGTGATCGACGGGCCGCCCCTTGGCCGCGAAGATGCGCGCGACCGCGGCGTCCGACGACGCGTCGGCGCCGAGGCCGTAGACGGTCTCGGTGGGGAAGGCGACCAGCCCACCCTCGCGAAGGACGGTGATGGCCGCGTCGAGGTCGGTGCCGCGGCGCATGCGGGAACGCCGAGTGTCGCCGCGGCGCGCCCGCTCGGCAACCGGCGAAGCCGGTTCGTGGCGTGACACCGTGGTGGTTCGCGGGCCAGACTCGGGGCATGCACCCCGCGCCGTCCTCGCCCGCCGCCGCCCCCGTCCCCGGTCCCGTGCGGTTCGGCGAGCTGCGAGGCCTGCCGGTGGTCGGCAAGCTGCTCGATTTCCGGCGCGATCGCCTGGGCCTGCACGACGAGTGCGCGCGCACCGGCGACATCGTGCGGTTCCCGATGCTGACCCGTCACGTCTACTGCATCAGCTCGCCCGAGCTGGTGCCGGCGCTGCTGGTCGACAACCAGGACGCCTTCGTCAAGGCGCCCGGGCTGGCCACCTACGGTCGCGCCCTGCTCGGCGACGGCCTGCTCACCGCCGAGGGCGATCGCCACCGCCGCGAGCGCAAGCTGCTGGCGCCGGCGTTCGCGCCGAAGCGCATCGCCGCCTACGGCGACGTCATGGCCGGCCTCACCGAGCGCATGGCGGCGAGCTGGCGCGACGGCCAGGGCCTCGACGTCGCCGCCGAGATGATGCACCTGACCCTGGCGATCGTCGGCCGCACCCTGTTCGACGCCGACATCGGCGGCGACGCCGCGGTGGTCGGCGAGGCGCTCACCGAGGGCATGGAGTTCATGATCGACCGGCTCAGCCTGCCGCTGCCGATGACCTGGCCGCTGCCGTCGAACAAGCGCATGGCGGCGGCGGTGGCGCGCCTCGACGACGTCGTCTTCCGGATCATCGCCGAGCGCCGCGCCGCGCCCGGCGATCGCGGCGACGTCATGTCGATGCTGCTCGAGGCCCGCGACGACGACGGCGGCGGCATGACCGATCGGGACGTCCGCGACGAGATCATGACGCTGATGCTGGCCGGCCACGAGACCACCGCCAACGCGCTGGCGTGGACCTGGTACCTCCTGAGCCAGCACCCGACCGCGTACGATCGCCTGTGCGCCGAGGTCGACCAGGTGCTGGGCGGCCGGACCCCGACGGTGGCCGACCTGCCGCGGCTGCCGTGGGCGCTGCAGGTGATCGAGGAGGCGATGCGGCTGTACCCGCCGGCGTACGTGACCGCGCGGATGGCGACCCGGCCGGTGCGGATCGGCCCGGTCGAGGTGCAGCCGCGCGAGGTCGTGATGGTGACGATCCGCGGCATCCACCGCCGCCCCGACCTGTGGCCGGAGCCGGCCGTGTTCCGCCCCGATCGCTTCACCGAGGCGGCCAAGCGGGCCCGGCCCCGCTACCACTACATGCCGTTCGGCGCCGGCCCGCGGATCTGCATCGGCAACCACTTCGCGCTGCAGGAGGCCCACCTCATCGTCGCGACCCTGGCGCAGCGGTGGCGGTTCCGTCTGATGCAGCCCGCCGACATCGAGCCCGAGCCGCTGGTCACGCTGCGGCCGCGCGGCGGCGTCCACGTCGAGGCGATCGCGCGTCGCCCGGCGGCGCGGGCGTAGCGGCGGCGCGACCGTCGACCGGGACGATCTTTCGTCGCGCGCTACGCCACCTTCGTGCCGGTGGCGCGGGCCAGCTCGCCGGCGATCAGCCGGGCCCGGGCCTGGTCGGCGAGCGCGCCGGTGAGGACGATCGGCCGGTGGGCGCCGAGGGCCCGCACCTTGTACACGGTGGTGTCGGTGTCGGGCGCCCAGTCGGCGTCGACGTCGAAGGCGGCGAGCTTCGCCCGCGGCACCCGACGACGGCGCCACGCCACCGGCCACGGCACCACGCCCTGGCGCGCGGTGATCGCGTCGGCGTCGACGGTGATCCGGTTGCCGCGGTTGCCCAGCAGCGCGGCGGCGTTCCACGCCGCGACCGCGCACGCCGCCGCGAACCACGACGGCGCCAGGCCGTACGGCAGCGTCGCCGGCCCGCCGCGCACGACCCACACGCCCAGCACCAGCAGCGCGAACGCCGGCAGCGGGTACAGCAGCATCGTCGAGACGAAGTTGCCGACGTCCCAGGCCGACCACGACAGGGTCATGCCCGCGCTGGTGATGTGGACCGTGACCCCGTGCTCGGTCCGGCGGCCGGGGACGAGGCGCTCGGCCGGGACCTTCGGCGCCCGGCGCGCGGCGGCGGCGGCGCGGTCGGCGGCGGCGGCGCGCTCGGCCTCGGCGCGGTCGGCGGCGGCGCGGTCGGCGGCGGCGCGGTCGGCGGCGGCAGCGCGGCCGGCGGCGCGATCGACGGCGGCGGCGCGGTCGGCCTCGGCGCGGTCGGCCTCGGCCTCGGCCTCGGCCAGCTTGGCCTTGGTCTCGGCCAGCTCGCGCTCCAGGGCGGTCACCCGGTGCAGCGCGGCCTCGTGATCGTCGCGGAAGGTCACCGTCGTCGAGCCTACCAGGCCGCTGCGCGCCGCGGCGCCGCGACCGTGACCGCGTCACGCGTGCGGCATCGTCGCGGCGACGCTGGGCCGGGTCGCCAGCTCGGCGCGCAGCTCGGTGAACAGGCCCGCGGTCTGGTAGGTGTCGCGGAAGTCCATCCAGTCGAGGGTGCACGCCAGCGACATCTCGGCGAGGCCGAGCGCGGCGCCGTCGCCGAACCGGCCGGCGCGGTGCTCGCCGTCGAGCCAGTCGAAGATCGCGTCGATGCGGGCGCGCTGGCGCTGCGCGAACGGCATGGCGGCGACGTCGTGGCCGTCGCGGCGCCGGTAGAACACCTGGATCGCGCTGTCGAGGGCGCCGTCGATCGCGTTGAGCAGGTTGGCGGCGTGCCAGCGATCGCCGGGGGCGGCCAGGCCGCCCCAGCCGTGGGTCGTGACGATCCAGTCGCAGATCGTGCGCGAGTCGAACAGGATCCGGCCGTCGACCTCGATCACCGGCACCTTCCAGATCGGCGACACCAGCCGCAGGGCCGCCTGGCCGTCGGGGGTCGCGGTGTCGACCAGGTCGAAGGGGACGTCGGCCTCGAGCGCCGCGATCCGGACCCGGCGGACGTACGGCGAGGTGGTGGTGCCGAAGAGCTTCATGGCCGCAGTGTGACTCACCGCGCCCGGGTGAGGGAGGCCGTCGCGCGTGAAGCGCGCTCGCCGTTTCCTTCGCCGGGGCCCGCTGGTAGCGTCGCGTCGTGGCGCTGCTGTCCCGAGAGATCGACGTCGCGATCGTCGGCGCCGGGCTGTCGGGCCTGTCCGCGGCGCGCGCGCTCGCCGCCACCGGCGTCGACGTCGCGGTGCTCGAGGCGCGCGATCGGGTCGGCGGCCGCACGCTGTCGCGGAAGGTCGGGCGCGACGTCCTCGATCTCGGCGGCCAGTGGATCGGGCCGACCCAGGACCACGTCGCCCGGCTGGCCGAGGAGCTCGGGGTCCACACGTTCCCGCAGTACGCCCACGGCCGCCGCCTGATCATGCGGGGCGGCGAGGTCGCCAGCTACCGGGGCTTCCTGCCCAAGGTGCCGGTGCTCGACCGCGCCGAGGCGGTGCTGCGGATCGCCCAGCTCGAGCGCCTGGCCCGCCAGATCGCGCTCGACGCGCCCGGCCGCCACCGCAAGGCGACGATCTGGGACCGCATGACCGTCGCCGACTACGTCGGCTCGATCCGCCGCGCCGGCGCCCGCGACCTGCTGACGATCGCCACCGAGATGGTGTTCGCCGCCGAGCCGCACGAGATCTCGTTCCTGTACTTCCTGTACTACCTGCGTGCCGGCGGCGGCCTGATCAAGCTCACCGAGGTCCGCGGCGGCGCCCAGGAGCGGCGGTTCGTCGAGGGCGCCCAGGCGCTGTCGATCCGCATGGCCCGCGACCTCGGCGCCGCGGTCCACCTCGACGTCGCGATCGGCGCGATCGAGCAGGACGGCCGCGGCGTCACGCTGCGGACCAGCCGCGGCCCGGTGCGCGCCCGCTACGCGATCGTCGCGATCCCGCCGGCGCTGTCGGCCCGGGTCGACCTCGGCGCGGCGCGCACCGCGGCGCGGGCCCGGGTCGAGCGCGACATGCCGATGGGCTCGGTGATCAAGTGCCTGGCGACCTACCCGCGGCCGTTCTGGCGCGACGCCGGCCTGTCCGGCGAGGCGATCACCTCCGACGGCGTCGTCCGCGCCACCTTCGATGACAGCTCGCACGACGGCCGCCAGGCCGCGCTGGTCGCGTTCGTGATCGGCGACGCCGCCCGGCGGTGGTCGCGCCAGCCGGCCGAGGCCCGGCGCGCCGCGGTGCTCGCCGACCTGGTCCGGCTGTTCGGTCCGGCGGCCGGACATCCGGATCAGTACGTCGATCAGGACTGGCTGGCCGAGCCGTACAGCGGCGGCTGCTACGTCGGCGTCATGGCGCCGGGCGTCCTCGCCGAGCACGCCGCGGCGCTGCGCGAGCCGGCCGGGCGGATCCACTTCGCCGGCACCGAGAGCGCGACCGCGTGGGTCGGCTACTTCGACGGCGCGATCTCGGCGGGCCAGCGCGCCGCCGCCGAGCTGCTCGAGCGGATCCGCGGCTGAGCGCCGCGGCGCGCGCGAAGCGCCCGCCGCGGCCCGGCGTGCCGCGACCGCGCGCCGGCTACAGGATGCTCTGGGCGCTGGTGGTCACGAGCTTGATGAACTCCTCGCGGGTCGCCAGCTCGAGGAAGACGCCGCGCACGGCGCTGGTCACCAGCCGGGCCTCGTGGGCACCGACGCCGCGCGCCGCCATGCACAGGTGCAGGCCCTCGACGAAGACCGCCGAGCCCTGGCTGTCGAGGTTCTCGTGCAGGACCTGGGCGAGCTCGTGGGTCAGGTCCTCCTGCAGCGTCGGGCCGCGCGCCATCAGGCGGGCCAGCCGCGACAGCTTGGACAGCCCGAGGACCTTGCGGGTCGGGATGTAGGCCAGCGAGATCCGGTAGATGACCGGCAGCAGGTGGTGCGGGCACACGCCGAACGCGGTGTTGCCGCGCGAGATGACCATCTCGCCGTACTTGGCGGGGAAGGTCTTGGCCAGGAGCTCGTCGATCTCGGCGTTCACCTGGTGGTGGTCGTGGACGAGCTCGTGGAAGCCCTTCGCCGCGCGCGCCGCGGTGTCCTTGAAGTTGTCGTCGGTGATGTCGTAGCCGAGGACCCCGAGGCCTTCGAGGATCTTCTGGTAGCCCTCGGTGAAGAGGGCGGTGGCGTCGGGGTTGCGCTCCATGGGGACTTCCTGGGGTCGGCGAGGCGACGGACGATCGCCTGGGTGAGGCTCGACACGCCGACCACGCCGCGCGCGGCGTCGTCGATCGGGTGCCACGACACGGCGTCGTACATCGGATCGCGGGGGGCCACAAGGCGGGCGCCGCGCGCCGGCCGCGCCGGCACGACCTCGACCCGCAGGCGGCGGTGGCTGAGGATCTGCTCCTCGACGAAGGCCGGCGGCTCGGCGGTGATGCGCAGGCCGGCGGCGACGCAGGCGCCGGCGAGGTCGGCGCCCGCCGGCAGCTCCCACAGGCCGCCGTACAGGCCCTCGGGGCGGCGCCGCGCCAGCACGATCCGCCGGTCGCGCTCGATCCACAGCGCGACCGTGGCGATCACCGGCAGCGCGTCGACGCCGCGCCGCGACGGCACCACCGGCAGCGCGTCCTGGCGGCCCTGGGCGCGCGCCTCGCACAGCGCGTCGAGCGGGCAGGCCGCGCAGGCCGGCGCGCGCGGCGCGCACGCGGTCGCGCCCAGCTCCATCAGGCCCTGGTTGAGATCGCCGGGCGCGGCGTCGGCGGGCAGCGCCGTCATCAGCGCGCCGGCCAGGGCCCACAGCCGGCGCTGGCCGGCGGTCGACTTGATGTCGTCGTCGACCGCGAACGCGCGGGCCAGCACGCGCGCGACGTTGCCGTCGACCAGCGGCGCGCGCTCGCCGAAGGCGATCGACGCCACCGCGCCGGCGGTGTAGGCGCCGATGCCCGGCACCTCGCGCAGCGCGGCGGCGTCGCGGGGCAGGGCGCCGCCCCAGCGGGTCGCGACCTCGCGGGCGCCGCGGTGCAGGTTGCGCGCGCGCGAGTAGTAGCCGAGCCCGGCCCACGCCGACAGGACGTCGTCGAGCGGCGCCGCGGCGAGCGCCTGCACGGTCGGGAACCGCGCCATCCACCGCTCCCAGTACGGGATCACGGTCGCGACCCGGGTCTGCTGCAGCATGATCTCGGAGACCCAGATCGCGTACGGGTCGCGGGTCCGCCGCCACGGCAGGTCGCGCTTGACCTGTCGGTAGTGCGCGACCACCGCGGCCGCGATCGCCGCGGCCGCCGGCGCGGGAGTGGCGGCCGGCGCGGGAGCGATCGGACGACGCGGCACCGCGCAACGCTAGCACGGGCCCCGGGTCACCCCCGGGCGGTGACCCGGGAGCGGCGAGCGGCGCTCGGCCTGCACCTGATTCAGCGGTCTTGGGCCACCGGGCGCTCCGCACGGCTTGCGCCACTTCCGGGCCCGGCAAACGCGGGACGCAGAACTTGCGCGTCCCGGGCGCCATACGTGAGGGTTCGGGAGGCACGGCACGTGCTGATAGGCCACGGCGAAAGGATCGTCCCCATGCGTATGCCAGCTCCCACCACTCTCCGAGTCCTGTTCGCGACCGCCGCGATGGCGCTCGCTGCCTGTGAGGGACCCGCTGGCCCGCAAGGGCCGCAGGGCGACCCCGGCGATCCGGGCCAGCCCGGCGATCCGGGCCAGCCCGGCGATCCGGGCCAGCCCGGTGACCCCGGCGATCCCGGCGACCCCGGTGATCCCGGCCGTGGCACCTACCTGACCGGCCCCGGGCTGATCACGACGATCCTCGACGCGTCGATCGCCGCCGACGGCACCGCGACCGTCGAGGTCAAGATCACCGACGAGGACGGCATCCCGCTCGATCGGACCGGCACGTACACCGAGGGCACCGTCAGCCTCGGCTTCGTGATCGCGCACCTGGCGCAGGACGGCAACGGCAACGCCCTGCAGTACACGTCGTACCTGACCCGCACCGTCACCGGCGGCGGCACCACCGCGATCCAGGCGACCGGCGAGAACACCGGCACCTTCGAGGAGATCGGCGTCGCGCAGGGCACCTACCGCTACACCTTCGTCAACCCGATCGTCGTCGAGGATCCCACCGAGACCCAGACCGTCGGCGTCTACTCGCGCCGCACGATCGGCACGACCCGCTACGGCGACGACGACGTCATGAGCTTCCTGGTCGGCGGCGGCACCCCGACCGTGCTGCGCGACGTGGTCTCCGACGCGGCCTGCGCGCAGTGCCACGACAACCTGGCCCTGCACGGCGGTCAGCGCAAGCAGATCAAGATGTGCATCCTCTGCCACCAGCCGCAGAGCGACGATCCCAACAGCGGCAACACCGTCGACATGAAGGTGATGATCCACAAGATCCACCGCGGCGACGAGCTGCCCAGCGTCCTGGCCGGCGGCTCCTACTGGATCGGCAACGCCAACCACGACTTCTCCACCGTCGCGTTCCCGCGGCCGATCGAGCTGTGCACGACCTGCCACCAGGGCGCGGCCCAGGCCGACCTGTGGAAGACCAAGCCGACGATCGCCGCGTGCACCTCGTGCCACGACACCACGACCTTCGAGGGCACCACCCCGACCCACACCGGCGGCGTCCAGACCGACGCGACCTGCGCGATCTGCCACCCGGCGGACGCGCCCGGCCTGTACCCGGTGTCGTCGGTGCACAACCCGGCCGGCTACGAGGCCAACAATGGCACCCCGACGGTCGAGATCACCTCGGTCACCAACACCGGCCCGGGCCAGCGCCCGGTCGTGACCTTCACGGTCAGCGTCAACGGCGCGCCGTACGACGTGATCAGCACGCCGCTCAGCTCGTTCCGCGCCACCTTCGCCGGTCCCAACACCGACTACTCGACCTACTGGCAGGCCACGATCTCCACCGCCGATCTGGCGCCCGGCTCGGTCGCGGGTGAGTTCGTCTGGACCGCCCCGGCGGCCGCCGCGATCCCGGCCAACGCCACCGGCAGCTACACCGTCGGCCTCGAGGGCAACAACGGCGGCTCGGCGTACGCGATGGTCAACCCGATCAAGGCGTTCGCGGTCACCGACGCCACCGCGGTGCCGCGCCGCACCGTGGTCTCGGTCGCCAAGTGCGACTCCTGCCACGCCAAGCTCGCCGCGCACGGCGGCTCGCGCACCAACCCCGACTACTGCGTGATGTGCCACAACCCGACCAACTACAACGACGATCGCATCGCCCGCCTCGAGGGCCAGGACGCCTACGCCCACAGCGTCAGCCTCCAGATGATGATCCACGGCATCCACATGGGCGAGGACCTCGAGCAGTCGTACGTGCTCGGCGCCTACCCGCCGCCGAGCCGGACCAACCCGGCCGGCACGCAGGTCGACTTCGGCGAGGTGCGCTACCCCAGCCAGCGCAACGACTGCGTGAAGTGCCACGAGGGCACCAGCTACACCCTGCCGCTGCCCGGCACCAACCGGCTGCCGACGTACGACGCGGTCCTGTCCTGCACCGAGGACCCGGCCGCCGACGCCGACGACTACTGCGACACCCGCGTCGTGTCCGAGACCTTCTCCTACGGGCCCGCCGCCGCCGCCTGCAACGGCTGCCACAACTCCGTCGACGCGATCGCCCACGCGGTCGTCATGACCACCGCGGCTGGCGTCGAGAGCTGCGCGACCTGTCACGGGT